>NZ_CP141266.1:3407800-4684200 GCF_030540775.2 Flavivirga abyssicola
ACTAAAATCTAAAATGAAGTGTCTGAAGTCAAATGTGAATTTAATTTACCCACATAGAAATGGAAATAAAGATTGCAGAAGGTGGTTTGGTCTACTGGATTAAGCAAGCTGACGGGGAAGAAAAGAGCATATGGGAATGCATTGGCAAACCGTAAGGATGTCCCTACTAAAATTCATAAAGACCTGCTAGATGTAAAAAATAGACAAAAAACCAAATCAAAACGCTGGCATTCATACCAGATTTAATCGAAGGAACACCCGAACACCAAAAGTATTATTATTAATAAGTAAGTGAAGAATCTTGATGTTTTCAGATAGCAAAAATTGTAAAAACCCTACTCCAAAACCCTACTCCAAAGCTCTAATTTGTCTGAAAATACATATATTAAATTTATAAAATACTGGTATACAGCTGCTTGTGCTTAAGTCTCATTTGTTTTGTTAATCCGCAGGTCTTGATGCTAAAAAGAGTAAAACTGATAAAAAACAAAAAATCTAAACACTTGAATTTCAGTTGTTTAGATTTTTATTGTAGCGAGAGGGGGGCACGATCCCCCGACCTCCGGGTTATGAATCCGACGCTCTAACCAACTGAGCTACCTCGCCATAATTTAAGGCTGCAAATATAAAAACAATATTATTGTAAGCAAACAGATATTAGATAAAATATTATTAAAAATTGTTGTTTTACTTATCAATTAATGTATATATTGGTAACATAAAATTTTTAAGCTATTTATGGACGATAAAGTTAAATTTGATATTGAATTTCCAATACACGCCTCCCCTCAATTGTTGTATCAATATATATCAACACCTTCAGGTTTGTCTGAATGGTTTTCAGATAACGTAAATTCTCGTGGCGAATTATTCACCTTTATATGGGATGATAGCGAGGAACAGGCAAAATTGTTAAGTAAGAAAAGTGGTGAGCGTGTTAAATTTAGATGGTTGAATGACGAAGATGATCAAGTATCGTATTTTGAAATAAGAATACAAGTTGATGAAATCACTAAAGATGTATCGTTAATGGTTACCGATTTTGCAGAAGAAGACGAAGTGGACGAAGCTAAAATGCTTTGGGAAAATCAAATTTCTGATTTAAAGCATGTGCTTGGATCTGTTTAATTCTATATTTTAAATTATATTTGTCCCGCTTTTATTAACTAATAAAGCGGGATTTTTTTATGACAAATTTTAATGGAAATATTCTAGAAGAAAATACAATTCTTTCAATTGAAAACAGAGGTTATAATTATGGTGATGCTTTATTTGAAACCATTAAAGTAAGCTTCGGTAAAATTTTGTTTTGGGAAGATCATTATTTTAGACTCATGGCTTCTATGCGTATCATGCGTATGGAAATTCCAATGCGTTTTACTATGGAGTATTTAGAAGAACAGATTCTTAATACTCTGGAATCTAATAGCTTGTTAAAGTCATCTGCAAGAGTTAAATTGTTTGTACATAGAAACGAAGGCGGGTTGTATACGCCAAACTCGAATGATGTAAGTTTTATAATTTCAGTAAAACCCATTCAAGATGATTTTTATTTACTTCAAGACGGTTTTTATGAAGTTGATTTGTTTAAAGACTATTATGTATCGCCAAGCTTATTATCTACATTAAAAACAAATAATAAAATATTAAATGTTGTTGGAAGCATTTATGCAAAAGAAAACAATTTATACAATTGTCTGGTTTTAAACACTAATAAGCATGTTGTAGAAGCTCTTAACGGTAATGTTTTTGTTGTAAAAGGTAATATCATAAAAACGGCTCCAATAAGTGATGGTTGTTTAAAAGGCATAATGCGTAAACAACTTATTGACATTATTAAAAGTGTACCTGATTACGAAATTGTTGAAGACTCAATTTCTCCATTTGAACTTCAGAAAGCTGACGAAATTTTTATAACAAATGTTATCGTGGGCATTCAACCTGTAACGAAATATAGAAAGAAAGTATATGGCAGTGAAGTATCTAAAAACTTATTACAAAAACTAAATGTTAAAGTAAGATTGAATTAATTATAGTTTGGATTTTCTGGTGCATTAGACCAAATGCTATATTCTCCTCCAAACTCTAACATTTTTTCTTTCCAAAAGGATTTATAATCCTTTTCAATAATACTATTTTTATAAACATTTTCAGTAACAACCCAAGAATTAGCTTTAAGTTCTTCTTCTAATTGATTTGTTTCCCAACCAGAATATCCTAGGAAAAAACGAATATCATTTTCATTTATATCACCATTAGTAATAAGTTCTGCTACTTTACTAAAATCACCGCCCCAAAAAATACCCAAGGAAATTTCAATACTTTCTGGGATTAATTTTGGTATTTTATGAATAAAATAGAGATTATCCTGTTCTACAGGTCCACCGTTATAAACTTTATAAGTAGCTTCAACTTCTGGGACCAGTTCATTAATAGTATAATCTAGAGGCTTGTTGAGTATAAAGCCAATAGAACCTTCTTTCGAATGATCTGCAATTAATACTATCGACCGATTAAAAGAAACATCACCTATTATCGCAGGTTCAGCGATTAACAAATCACCTTTCTTTGGTTTTATTGTTATCATGCTTTTGAGGTATTAGCAACTAAATCTAATATTTATTTATCAAAAAAGCAACTGTTTTGATTGATATATAAAAAAAGATGCCTTCAAATTTTGAAGGCATCTTTATAATATAAAAGAGGTAAACGATTAGTTTACTGCATTTGATAAATCTGATCCAGCTTTAAACTTAACAACGTTTTTAGCTTTGATTTTGATAGTTTGTCCTGTTTGAGGGTTTCTTCCTTCTCTTGCAGCTCTTTTAGAAACTGACCAAGATCCAAATCCTACTAAAGAAACTCTGTTACCTTTTTGTAAAGCTCCTTCAATTTCAATGATTGCACACTCTAAAGCTTTCTTTGCAGCAGCTTTAGTGATTCCTGCGTGTTCTGCCATTGCGTCGATTAAATCTGTTTTGTTCATAATATAAAATTTAATTATTAATAAATTGGTTAAACATTATTGTTAAATCCTACTACAAATTTATACGGATTATGAAACCATGCAAGTAATAGCAAGGGAAAAACACGGTATTGTTAATAACTTAATGCTTTTGTTAATAAAGAAAGCATATTTTATCGATGATTTGTAATATCAATGATAATAAGGGTTTAGAGCGCTTTAGCATTTGCTTCAAAAGTATAACCGTTTAAAAGCGCTTTTATATCCATAGTTCGTTTACCAGGAAGCTTAATTTCCTTTATTAAGATGTAACCATTGGTAACAGCTACCTTTAACTCTTTTTTATTAGAAATAATACTTCCAATACTTTTTGTATGTGGTATTATTTCTTTGTCTGCTCGATATATTTTCACATCTAATTCTTCCTCCCCATTTATAAAAGTACACCAGCTTGCCGGATATGGGCTTAGGCCTCGTATCTTATTATATATATTGTCTATAGAATCGTTCCAGTCAATCTTACAATTATCTTTATTTAATTTATAAGCAGTTCTAATATTTTTAGTTTCTTTTTGAGGTACAGTTTTTACAGGTCCCTGTTTTATTGCGTTTACTGTTTTTAGAACTAAAGAGCTTCCTATATTCATTAATTTATCATGCAAGCTTCCTACATTTTCATCAGCTTCTATGTCTATTTCTTCTTGAAGAATCATATCACCGGTGTCTATTTTTTCATCAATAAAGAACGTTGAAACTCCTGTTTTGGTTTCACCATTAATAATAGCCCAATTTATAGGAGCTGCGCCACGATAGTTTGGTAGTAATGATGCATGCAAATTAAAAGTACCATATTCGGGCATTTGCCAAACTGCTTTTGGTAGCATTCTAAAGGCTACAACAATCTGGAGATTTGCTCTAAGCGCCTTTAATTCATCTAAAAAGTCATCCTGCTTTAAATTGGTGGGTTGTAAAATGTTTAAATTGGCTTCCTTTGCATATACTTTTACGGCACTTTCATTTAGTTTGCGTCCACGCCCAGCAGGTTTGTCTGGGGCAGTAATAACCCCAACTATATTATATTGGTTTTCTACTAATGCTTTTAAAGTGGTTACAGCAAAATCTGGTGTTCCCATAAATACGATTCTTAAATCCCTCATATATGACTTAATTTATATGTGTTTGTTGGTGTAATAGTTATAATGTTATGCTCTAATAATAATTTCAAAACTACTTTTAAATCTGCCTCTTTACAATTCAATATTGAAATTATGTCTCTAGATGATTGATCTCCATTTTCTAATAATTTTACAATACGATTTTTTATTGTTCTAATATCTGGTGGTGTTCCCGCTTTTTTTGAATTTATGCAAACGGAGCAGATACCACACGGTTTCATGTCTTTTTCACCAAAGTAGGTGAGGAGTTGAATGCTTTTGCAAACCGAATCATTTTCAATATAATTAAGCATGGCATTAACTTGGTGTTGCTTCAATTCATTTTGTTGTTCTATGATTGATGCAATTCTATTAATCGTTTTATCATCTTCCCTAGGTTCTATAAAAGTGATTTGAGCATCTGTTTTTGCTAAGTTTAGGGCAATGATTTCATCGCTTTCTAATTGTTGAAGTACTTGGGTTAATTTACTTTCTGTTACTGATGCTTTGTTAGAAATTTTAATCAAATCAATTTTTGTAATATGATCAAAAATACCACCATACATTCTTAATATTGATTTTACAATCATATTAAAATCCTGATGCGTTTCTAGATAATTAAAAAGCGCTGAGTTTGATACAATAAATTGAGCCGTTACTTTATTTTTAAACTGTTTTGATAGCGTTATGACACTATTTCTGTCTAATAATAACAGGGTATTATAACATAGAATGGAACTAAAGTTATAAGTTTTACAAAAGGTATTAAATTTAAAATCGAAAGTCAGATATTCACCTTCACCATAAGATATTTGAAAGTAGCTACATAGTTTTCTGTATACCTGTTTGACAAAATCTACTGTAGGTAAAACATTCAAAAACTGATTTTTTACTAAAGTAGCATCACTGTTATTTTTTAGAATTACAGCAAAAGCCTTTTCACCATTACGACCTACACGACCAGCTTCTTGAAAATAACTTTCAATGCTTTCTGGTAAATTAAAATGAATAACTGTTTTAACATCAGGTTTGTCAATACCCATACCAAAGGCATTTGTCGCTACCATAACCTGTTTTTGATTTTGTGCCCATGAATTCATATTGATATCTTTTTCAATATTTGAAAGCCCACCATGGTAATAGGTTGAAGTTATGTTTTTAGATTCTAAAAAAGCACTAATTTCTACGGTTAATTTCCGGTTCCTAACATAAATAATTGATGAAGCGATATGTTTTTTTAAAATAGTTTCAAGGCGGTAGTATTTATCATTTTCATGGAAGACCATGTATGCCAGATTAGGTCTGGCAAAAGATTGCTTAAATATTTTAGGCTGAATAAAATCAAGTTCTTTCACAATATCATCAACAACTTCTGGTCTTGCTGAAGCCGTTAAGGCTACCACATTTACACTGGGTTGTATTTGACGTAGTAACGATATGTTTTTGTACGCAGGCCTAAAGTCACTTCCCCATTGTGAGATACAATGCGCTTCGTCAACTGCTATTAAATTAACATGCATTAATTTAATACGATCCTGTACTAGTTCCTGTTGCAAGCGTTCTGGTGATAGATACAAAAACTTGTAATTTCCATAAACACAGTTATCTAAAAGTGTGTCTAATTGGCTATAACTTATCCCACTTGTAATGGCCATAGCTTTAATTCCTTTATTGTTTAAGGCTTGCACCTGATCTTTCATCAATGAAATTAAAGGAGAAATAACAATACAAATGCCTTTTTTAGCTAAAGCAGGAATTTGAAAACATAACGATTTTCCACCGCCGGTCGGTAATAAAACAAAAGTGTCTTCTCCTTCAATAACGGCATTGATAATGGCTTCTTGATTAAGTCTAAATGCTGTAAACTTCCAATAACGTTCTAATATGTTTATGGGATGCTCCATATATTACATATTCAACGCGTTTAAAATAAAATCGACTCTATTTTTAACAGTGTCAAAAGGAACATCTATTAAATGATAATTAAAATTTTGATAGGTATTTAGTAAGTGCTTGTGAATATTTAAAGCTTGTTCAAAATTTTCATAGCGTTCATTATCACTTTTGTATATAGCTTCCCATGGTTTTAAGATAAAAACAATATCATATGTAGAATTTTTACAAGTATTTACAAAACTCTCAGGGTAGGAGTCTCCAATAAAATCCATATAGGCCAACACATCAGGTAAACCTCTATCAAAAAAAACAATTTCAGAAGTACCAGTTTCGGCATTTATAAATTGCTGGTGTCTACCTTTTAAAAGTAATTCGCTAAATAATAAAGGGTTGGTTAAAAATAGTTGGTCAATACCTTCTTTTTTTGCATTTAAGGTAACTTGACGAGAAATTTCTTCGAGACAATTGTAGCCTCTATTTATCAACTCATTTATTAAAGTAGATTTCCCAGTACCAGGTCCCCCAGTAATTACAATCTTTTTAGTATTCAAAACCGACATTATTTTGCCGTAAAAATCGGAATTAAACTGCGATAAAAAAAATGTAAGCAGAAACACTTATAACTAAAGTTTTTAATTCACAGAGTTATAACTACGCGAATGTTATTTTCTTGAGTGAAGAAGTGCTTAAGTATGTGTTAAAAATATGATTTAAACGGATGAAACTGTATATTTGCACGATATAAAGAGACTATGAACGCACCTCCTAATTCTGAAGAATTTTATAAAAAACTAAAAGGCCAATTATATGAAACAGCAAGTTGGCCAGCAGAATATTTATATAAATTTATAGTAAAATCTGACGTTAAAAAAATAGCTAAATTAGAATCCATTTTTAATAATATGGGAGCTGTTATTAATAAGATTGAATCAAAAAATGGCAAATACACGAGTGTTTCAATTAATTTACTGATGAGAGACCCAGGTGCCGTTATTGAAAAGTATAAAGAAGTTGCAGAAAAAGTTGAAGGGGTGATAAGTCTTTAGTTTTTTTTTGTATTTTGCGCAGGCATACCAACTTACATGCATAAATAATTAATTCTACACACATTTAATTTTGATTATAGATAATTTAGAATACAATACAGAGCGGGAACATTTAATCATTCCGGAATATGGTCGCCATATGCAGAAAATGATTAATTATGCTAAAACCATAGAAGTAAAAGAAGAACGTAATAAAATAGCTAAAGCTATTATTGCGGTCATGGGAAATATGCAGCCACATTTAAGAGATGTTCCTGATTTTCAACATAAGCTTTGGGATCAACTTTTTATTATGTCTAATTTCGAATTAGATGTAGATTCTCCTTTTGAGAAACCTACAAAAGAACTTTTTGAAGAGCGCCCAGAGCCTTTAAAATATCCGCAAAACTTTCCTAAATATCGTTTTTATGGAAACAATATTAAGACGATGATTGATGTTGCCAATACTTGGGAAGAAGGTGAACTTAAAGAAGCTTTGGTGTATACAATTGCAAATCATATGAAGAAGTGCTTTTTAAATTGGAATAAAGACACTGTTGAAGATGCTGTGATTTTTAGTCATTTATATGAGCTTTCTGCAGGAAAAATTAATTTAAAAGATTCTAAAGAAGATTTATCAGATTCTACCAGTTTGTTGCGTTCTAAGAACAAATTTTCAAGTAATAAGAAAAGCCACCACAAAAAGAATTCTAACAGACAAAGAAAACGCCACTAGTAATAAATATGGGAACATTTAAAATTGAAGGTGGTCATCAACTAAAAGGAAGTATACAACCTCAAGGAGCTAAAAACGAAGCGTTACAAATTTTGTGTGCCGTTTTGCTAACTCCAGAATTGGTAACAATTAATAATATTCCTGACATTGTTGATGTTAATAAACTAATTAGTTTATTAAGGAAATTAGGCGTTAAAATTCAAAAAATAGCGCACGGATCATATACTTTTCAAGCAGATAATCTTGATTTAGATTATTTAGAATCTGAAGAATTTAAGGTAGACGGGCGCGGTTTACGGGGGTCGATTATGATTGTTGGTCCTTTATTGGCACGCTTTGGAAAAGGGTATATCCCAAAGCCAGGAGGTGACAAAATTGGCAGAAGACGATTAGATACACACTTTGAAGGGCTTATAAACTTAGGAGCCAAATTTAGATATAGCAAAGAAGAACAATTTTATGGTGTTGAAGCCGATAGGCTAAAAGGTGTCTACATGCTTCTTGAGGAAGCATCGGTTACCGGAACAGCAAATATTGTTATGGCTGCGGTTTTGGCTGAAGGAAAAACGACCATTTACAATGCTGCTTGTGAACCCTACTTACAACAGTTATGTAAAATGCTTAATAGAATGGGCGCCAAAATAAGTGGTGTTGGTTCTAATATGCTAATTATTGAGGGCGTTGAAGCTTTAGGGGGTACAGATCATACCATGTTACCAGATATGATTGAAATAGGTAGTTGGATAGGGCTTGCTGCGATGACAAAAAGCGAACTGACTATTACAAATGTATCTTGGGACGATTTAGGAGTCATTCCAAATGTTTTTAGAAAATTAGGTATCACTGTTGAACGTCAAGGAGATAATATTCATATTCCGGCACATACTGATGGTTATGAAATACAAAACTTTATTGATGGATCGATTTTAACTATCTCAGATGCGCCATGGCCTGGATTTACCCCAGACTTGTTAAGCATTATTTTAGTTGTTGCAACACAAGCTAGAGGAAGTGTTTTAATACATCAAAAAATGTTTGAAAGCCGCTTGTTTTTTGTAGATAAATTAATTGATATGGGTGCCAAAATTATATTATGTGACCCACATCGAGCTACAGTTATAGGACATGACTATAAATCGACATTAAAGGCAACTACGATGACCTCTCCAGATATTAGAGCAGGTGTATCATTGCTTATAGCCGCACTTTCGGCAAAAGGCACATCAACAATTCAAAATATAGAACAGATTGATCGTGGTTATGAGCGTATAGATGAACGTTTACGAGCAATAGGAGCTAAAATTGAAAGAGTGGATTAGTTGGAGTAGTTAGTCTTTCAATTATTAGAATTTACATATATTATTTTTGCTCTTTGTATATAGCTTAAGGCAATAGTTGGTTAATTTTTTTGTGCAAAACGTAATTCGCTGTATTTATTTTTAATATATTTTAAGAAATACCGTCCTTTAGAATCTGTGTTTTCAAATTCATTCCAAATAACTTCTGGAAAATCGTGATATTGTCTAATTTGGTTATTTTTATTAAGTTCTATTTCTAAAATTTTATTCTCATAATCATAACCAATACTGGTTAGTATAGAAGATTCAATTTTTTTTCGTTTTACCATAAGTTATTTAATTGGTTTGGTATAACAAAAGTAAGAATTTTTTCTCAAAAAATAATAAACACTTTATATAAGTAAGAGTTGTGTTGCATATTTAAATAACGCGATTTTGATATGTTAAAAATTGATAATTAGTTGTTTATGTGTTTTGATAAAGAAACTATGTCAGAAATGACAAATACTTGAAAATCATTGATTTAATAATGTTTTTTATAAAAAACGTGAGTTCGATGTAATACTTTTTGTAACATTTTGATTTTTAGTTCTTTGATGTATTGTCAGGTCGAGTACTTCGGCTGCGCTCAGTATAAACTAAAGTCGAGACCTATCGAAATTTGAAGCCATTTAAGAACCTCTCTAAAGGACTGCGCTCGAGGTGACATTTTCCTGAATATTAGTCGGTTGTAAGTAATAATTGTGATTACTTATGTCGAGTTAAAAAAATAAATCCGACATTAAATAGATTGATTGTATAAAGGGATTACACCACAAATTCATTGCACTGTTTTAATAATCATTATTATTTATTTGCTGAGTTTTCACCAATTATGAAAAGATAATCACCTAGGTCGTTTTTATATTTTTGGGTAATTTCATCGAATTTTCCACTATTAATATCCTTTCTTAAGCTGGATAACCCTTGTTTGACTTCCATTCGATTGGCCAATGACGAAAATGAAGAAATCCCATGTCTGATTTGCTCATCAAAATAAAGTTCGGGATTCTGTTTTCCGCAATAGAGGAATTGATCCTGCAAATCTGGTCTGATGAAATATTTATTTATTTCTGAAAGCTCGATCCCAGCATTTTTCATAGCACTTTCTACACTTTTTAGAGTAGGCATTTGTTTTATGGAATCTGCTAACATTTTAGGAAAATAATGGTTGAGCCAATAACCTTCCATTTGTTTTGGGGTTGATGTAAAAATCACAATCTTTCCATTTGGTTTCAGAACCTTTTTAAGTTCTAAAAAACTTTTCTTTAAATCACTCCAATGATGAATGGTTAGAGAACCAATTATTCCGTCCACAAAATTTTTTGGAAGCCCAGTGTTTTCTGCCAAACCAATTTTCCACGCTACATCCTTATTTTTTACTCTTGCTTTATCTAGCATCTTTTTAGAAGGATCGATACCGATATATTGAAATCCTTTTTTCTGAAATTCATGTGTATAATTTCCAGTTCCGCAGCCAATATCTAAATAAACACCATCTTTTTTGGGGTTTAGATGACGTAGTAACTGGTCTGTTAAAAACGGATCAGCTTTTCGTGTAAGATTATAATCAACACCTATTTTGTCATATTTCACATCCATCCGGACACTTTTTAAGTCGCAGAGTTGATAGAATACTCATGCCTATTTCTACTATCAAATTTAAAAACTTCAATTAAAAATTAAGGTTTTTATAGAGTTAAAAGCAGTGATTCGTAACATCTATTTCCTAGAAGGTTTGTGCCAAAACCTATCGAAATTTAATTTACCTGGGGTTTCTCCTGGTGCTTTGTAGTAAAGGTTGATTTCTGCTCCTGCATCAAATTGAAAGTATTCATAACGTATGGGATGCAATCCTTTTTCTAAATATATTACTGTAGATTTTTGGCTACGTGCCTTATGCTTCAAATCATTGTTAATCATTAATTTATTATGAATGTAAAACTTAAGCCCATCATCTGAAGACAATACAAAATAATGATATCCGCTAGTTTTAGCTTCAAAATACCCTTTGTATACACTAGCAAAGAATTGCTTTTTAGGGAAAGATTTTAATTTAAAACCTTTAGTTGCTAAGCCTGTTTTTATAATGTTTAAGGTGTCAAAATTTGGAAGCTTATTAAAATGCCCTTCATAATAAGTATAGTGTAACCCAGAGACATGTTTTTTACCTTTTTTTATACCTTTTAATTTTTTGCCTTCAACAAATTCACCACTTACGGCAGGAAGTGTACGGTCTCTTTTTAAAGGAATTTTTACTTTTAAAGTTGTAGCTTTTAATATGGTAATAGAATCGTTCATAAATTCTGAATCAAAATCTGGCTCACTTCCATCTATAGTATACCTCAATTTGTCATTAGGTTGCGTCATGAAAATAGCTAAAGGAATTCCGGGAATGACTTCTCCTTGGTTTGGCGTAAACTTAATCGTACTATTTCTAAAATCTTGAGATATAAATTTAATACCATCATAGTTCAGTTTATAAACAACACTGTTATGAGTTTCGTCTTCGTAAGCTGTAATTTTCCAATCTAAATTATCTGGTGCATATTCTTTTAAAACAGCTTCCATAGCTTTTATACCCATACTCTTATAAGCTTTTCCTTTTCTACCGCCTATAAATAAAGTTTTACCACCTACTTTTGAGAGTTTTTCTTTAGCCATTTTTACTAAAAACTCATTATCATACCAAAATGATGGATCGCTTACTAAATATGAATCAAAATATTCTGGCGATTTAAGCAATGCGTGCATGACACAAAGTCCTCCAAAAGAATGTCCCGCAAATGTATTATGTCCTGATGTTTTATATTTTGATTCTACAAAAGGCTTCACTTCTTTTCCGATAAAATCTATAAAATTTTCAGCATTTCCTGAAGTTGGGAAATTATCCATTTTTGTTGGTGTCATATCAGAAGTTCTATCTGGACTAACAACCCCCACAAGGATTGTTCTTGGTGACATGCTTTTATTTTGCATAAAGTCTAGCAATGATTTCCTAAGTTCCATATTCCATTTTGGATCTAACATATACTGTACATCATATTCAGTCCATTCATTATAGCCATGAGGTAGTGCTATTTGAATTTTACGATCCCCTTTCATATATTTTGACTGAATAGTAAAGGATTCTCCAGGCATATTCTGAGCATTTAAAAATGCACTAGAAATTAGTAGAAATAGTATACATGTTAAGGAAACTTGATTTTTGATTTTAATTGATGTTTTTTTCATTAGTATGTTATTTGTGTCATAATATATTAATGAGACTATATAGCCTTAATTATGTTACATGAAAATTGAACATTTAACTTCATATAGAACTCATCTGAACAAATTTTATCTCATTTTCGGTTAAAAACAAAAAGTCAAGATGAGTTCATAATAAAACCCCAGAAAAATATAATATGATATATATTCTGGGGTTAATTTTTTTAGAATTAAGTAAAATACCTAAGCTAAATATAAAGTGATTGTATTCATTGTTTTTTTAGTTATACACAATGAATAGGCAGGTGTTTTATGGTCTTCCTTTTAACCTTTTCTCTATTTTTTGCTTAATTACAGTTAAGCGCTTCATTAAATCCATAATTTCTGGATCTTTCTCTTCCTTGTAAATTTTATTTAAGCTTAATATTAAATTTTTAACTTCTCTTGATGCTTCTATTCGTTCGCTTGTCGTTTTAAAAGACTGTTTGCGTTGTTCGAATTCTAAAGCGTTGTTAATAATATCCATGAATTTTAATCTAATTTATATCTGTCTGACAATTTTTCTTTTTCAGAATTCGACAATATAATAAAATATATGAGATATTCGATTTTTACAGAGAATAATTATGTAAAATTTAATATTTTGAGTTTTTTACGACACCTAATCGAATAGTTTTTAAATCTTAAGTAGTCAATGGTGCTCCTTTTAGTCGCTTTTCAACCTTTCTTTTTATTGCGGTTAAGCGTTTCATAAGATCCATGATCTTTTCATCCTTTTTTGCCTTATATATTTGATTTAAATCTAAAATTAAAGCTTTTGCTTCTCTTGAAATTTTTACTCTGTCGCTCGTTGATAACGATCTCAAGCTTCTATTTTCAAATTCATGTGCTCTATCTAGTAAATCCATAATTTTAATTTTTTAAATAGTTTTCTAATTCGTTCTTTAGGGAGTTAATCTGTATATATTGTAGTAAGTTTAATACAATACAAATTATGCCAAATATACAAAAGGTTGGATATGTTTTTTTAGAGAATTTAAGCATAAATACTGATAGTGTTATAAGAATTCTTTATGATTTCAATCTTTTGAATTTTGAAAGATTATTGTTTTAGATGTAAAGATCCTTATTCAAGTTGCTGATAATAAGTTATTTTGCTCTATTACATAAGTCTTAATTTACTATGATGAGTTAACACATAGTAGATATATATAGTGTTTACCTTATTTTATTAAGTTAAATTTACACTAACAGCAAGTATCATCTTTTACAAGTTTGCAACTGGAAACTGCGGTTATAGCACCAAGGATTGGAGCTAAGATATACAGCCATAAATATTGAAAATTTCCAGTAAAAAGGGCAGGAGCTATAGAGCGAATAGGATTCATTGAAGCTTTGGTCATAGGACCAGCAAACATGGCTTCTAAAAGAATAACGCCCCCTACGGCAATGGCAGCCATAGTTCCAATTTCTTTGCTACCAGTAGATACGTTTATAATAACAACCATTAAGAAGAAGGTTAATAAAAACTCTAAAATAGCAGCCTTAAACGGCGGAAAACCTTCTGCTGGAACTGTTTCTCCTAAAAATTGACTTTCTGGAAATAAAAACCATAAAATAAAACAAGCAAATATGGCACCTATGGCTTGAGCTAGTATATATTTTGGAACTTCTTTCCATGAAAACTTCTTTGCAAAGGCAAAACCTATAGTTACGGCTGGATTAAAATGCGCTCCAGAAATTTCACCAAAGGCATATATCATAGCCATAACAATAAGACCCCAGGTAACTGCTACGCCAACATGCGAGATACTACCATTTGTGATTTCATTTATCGTCATAGCTCCACAACCACAAAATACCATGGCAAATGTTCCTATAATTTCTGCGTAATACTTTTTCATGAAATTTATTTTTGTTTTCCTAAGGCTATAATAAAAAATAGCCCTTTAGGGAACTCAATAATTATTTAATATTGGGTAAATATACAACCTCTTATTTTAAGTTTTTGTTAACAATAATAGGATTTTGTATGCTTAATTTTATAGATATTAATGGAACTATAATTAAACTTAATCAAAATGAAAAAATTATTATTAATTGCCTTAGTATTAACGTTTTCTTTAAATGTGAATGCACAGGTGAAAACACCACAGCCTAGTCCGTTTTCTAAACAGGAACAAAAAGTAGGCTTAACAGATGTAACGATAGAGTATTCTAGACCAAACATGAGGGGGCGTACCATTTTTGGAAATTTAGTGCCTTACGGAAAATTTTGGCGTACAGGAGCTAATAAAAATACGACCATTACGTTTAGCGATGATGTGACTATTGATGGGCAAACTCTTAAAGCTGGAGCTTATGCTATTTTTGTAAAACCTAATGCAGAATCATGGGATGTTGTGTTTTATTCAGATACTAATAACTGGGGAACTCCTCGTGAATGGGATGAAACAAAAGTAGCTGCTAAAACAAATGCGAAAGTTTATAAACTACCTATGAAGATTGAAACCTTTACAATGTCATTTGATGATTTAAGTAACAGTAGTGCTTCTTTAGGTTTAATGTGGGAAGATGTTTATGTTGGTGTTAAATTTGAAGTACCTACAGATAAAGCGGTTGTTGCTAGCATAAAAAGTGCTATGAATGGTCCGAGTGCTGGTGATTATTTTTCGGCAGCTGTTTATTATTTACAAGAGGGTAAAGATATAAATGAAGCTAAGACATGGATTGATAAAGCTGTAGAGATGACTAATGATAAGCCACGTTTTTGGTTTTTAAGACAACAGTCTTTAATTCATGCTAAAGCAGGAGATAAGAAAGGCGCTATTGCTGCAGCTAAAAAATCTTTAGCTGGTGCTGAAAAAGCTGGAAATGCTGATTATGTGAAAATGAATAAGGATTCTCTTAAAGAATGGGGGGCTATGTAATTTAATCCCTAGACTCTATTAAAGGTCTAAAAAGTCTAATTTGACTTGTCATTCTGAGGAGCACCAATAAGTGCGACGTGAGCATCTTTTAAATTAAAACTAAAATTAAACAGATTGCCGCAGTCGTCCCTCCTTCGCAATGACAAAGGATTAGACTTTTTAGACCTTTGTTATATTATTAATACTCTAAGCTAATATTGGCCCTCACATCATCAAGAAGTTTTATAAGTTGTTTGCTAAACTCAAATGTCATAATGTTACTTTCAACATTTCCTTCTCGTAAGAGGTTATTGAAATGTAAAATTTCGTAGTTATAACCAATAGTTTTATAGCCAAAATCAATAATTTCTTCGTTATCATCAGAAATTAAAGTGACTGTTGTTGGCATAAAAAAGCCACTATTAATCTTAATAGTTCCATTTTCGCAGTAGAATATAGCTTCGGTAGGTGTTTCTTCTAAAAGTGTACTTTTTAAATGAGCGGTTACATCATTATCATAATTGAAAACCATTTGGCAAGAGGAATCTGCCCCGTTTTCAAAAAAAGAAGCGCTTGCCTTTATATTTTGTGGAATACCTAAAGTTGATAATGCTGCAAAAATAGGGTAGATACCAATATCTAATAGACTTCCTCCTCCCAAAGACTTTCTAAAAAGTCTGGAAGTATCATCAAAATCACGATAAAATCCAAAATCAGCTTCAAGTTTTAAAATATTACCATAGGTTTTATTCTCTAATTCTTTTAATACATATTGATAATGCGGAAGAAAATAAGTCCAAAGGGCTTCCATAAGAAGTACATTTTTCTCTTTAGCTTTAGAAATCATAGTGTTGACTTCTTCAGCATTCATAGCAAAAGGTTTTTCACATAATACGGCAATGCCATGTTCTAAGCATAACAATGTGTTTTCTTTATGTAATGCATGTGGTGTTGCTATATAGACAGCATCAATATTAGAATCTTTTACTAATGCTTCGTAACTGTCGTATGCTTTAGTGACATTATACTTAGAGGCAAAAGTATCTGCTTTTTCTTGAGATCTTGAAGCGACGGCATATAGTTGAGCATCTTCAATAGTTAATAAATCTTGTGCAAATTTATTAGCGATATTTCCTAGCCCAATGATACCCCAGTTGATCGTTTTACTTGTCATTATATCCTACTATTATTTTATACCCGAAATATAAAATTATAATTGTAAAAATGACTAGTATAAGTTCGTCAATTTTTGATGTTTTTTTATCAATTAACCTCAATGATATCATGTTGAGACTATTTTATCGTTATTTACAGTGAACAACTGAATTATAAAGGCAATTAATATAACCAATGCACATCCAAATAAATTTAGCCATAGATATGGCATCCAATCAAACCACCATCCAATTATGACTATGACTTGGGTAATTAAAGCAGCAATGAAAACAGCATTTGCTCTTACAAATTTGAAGAAAAAAGCAAGTAAGAATATACCAAGCACATTACCATAAAAAATGGATCCAATAATATTTACCAATTGAATTAAATTCTCAGCGAGATTAGCAAAACAGGCTATTACTATAGCTACTATACCCCATATGAGAGTGAAGAGTTTAGTCGCTTTAACCATGTGTTTTTCATCTTTTACATCTTTCAGATTTCTGCGGTACAAATCTATAGAAGTAATTGTCGCTAACGCATTAATTTCTGAAGCTGTTGACGACATGGCAGCAGATAGAATAACAGCTAAGAGCAACCCAATTAATCCTTTTGGTAAGTATTTAAGAATAAAGGAGATGAACATGTAATCTCTATCGTTTGTTTGGGTATCTTTTGCAGCTGCTTTATATAAGTCTTTTAATGCTTCTTTCTTTAATATATAGACATCTCCATCTTTATACTCTATAGCTAGCAATTCCTTTTTTAAATTGTCATATTTAGTAGAATACGCAGTATCTATAGCTCTTTTTATTAGATACTTTGACTCTAATCGATATATTTTTTCAATACTATCTAAACGTGATAAATCAGCTTTTATAGAAGTATCATTATTTTTTGAGAATACTACACTTAATTCTTTTTTTCTGTTGAAAAGTTGATTTTGTTTTTGTTGGAGTTCTTTATACTGTTGAGAATATTCGGATGATAAAACTGTTTTCGTTGATGCATCTATAAAATTTAATGGAGCAGGATTAAATTGGTAGAAGACAAAAACCATAATTCCCACAAGTAGAATAAAGAATTGCATGGGAACTTTTAATAAACCATTGAATATAAGTCCCATTTGCATCTCTTTCATGGATTTACCTGATAAATAGCGTTGTACTTGACTTTGATCGGTTCCAAAATAGGAAAGCATTAAAAATGTCCCGCCAATTAATCCAGACCAAACGGTATATCTATTTTCTAAATCAAATGAAAAATCAAGAACTTCCATTCTGCCAGTGGCTCCAGCAATGTCTACTGCTTCTGTAAAAGAAACCTCGTCAGGAATTAAATTTAAGATTATAAATAGCGCGGCTAACATTCCGGCAAAAATGACAAACATCTGCTGCTTTTGTGTTACTGTAACAGCTTTTGTACCACCGGTTACTGTATAAATTATAACTAAAATACCAATGACGATATTTAAGTAGGTAATATTCCAACCCAAAACAACGGATAATATTATTGCTGGAGCAAAAATGGTTATTCCTGCTGCCAGCCCACGTTGAATTAAAAATAAAATGGCTGCTAGACTTCTGGTTTTTAAATCGAATCTGTTTTCCAGAAATTCGTAAGCTGTGTATACTTTTAAACGGTGATATAGTGGTATAAAAACAATACAAATGATGACCATGGCTATAGGAAGTCCAAAATAAAATTGAACGAACCCCATCCCATCTGAAAACGCTTGACCTGTAGTAGATAAAAACGTAATGGCACTCGCTTGAGTTGCCATTACAGAAAGTCCGATAGTCCACCATTTTGATGTATTACCTCCGCGTACATAATCTTGCACACTGGTACTGCCTTTTGTTTTCCATGTGCCATATCCAACAATGGCTAATAATGTAGAAATTAGAACAACCCAATCAATCCAATCTAAAGTCTGCATAATTAAAAAGATTTGGTAATTATGTAAAAGATGATGAAGTACAGTATGTTAGCTATCAAGACTATAGAGTAGAGCTTAAGCCAAGTCTGTTTAGGTTGGTTTTTATCCACCATATTTAGTCGTTTAGTTTGGTTTCTAATTTTAAATCTTCTTTTCCTATAGAAAGCATATTTGCAAATAAGCGATAAGCACCAGAAACACCTTCTGGAAACTCTCTGAAAAAGCTCAATCCTGTATAAATATAATGGCCTTTTCCATGTTTGGCAACTAATAAGCTACCATCTTTTGGTGATTCATTTTTATCGTTCATAGACAAAATAGGTGTGAATTTATTAGACCATTTATTAGGGAAATACAAACCACGTTCTTGTGTCCAACCTTTAAAATCTTGTTGTGTGATTTTATTCGGATAATTTAGTAGCTCATGTTGTGGATTTAAAAATCGTACTTCAGCATGTTCATCAGTCACACGATCTCTTGATAATTTTAAATCATAAGGAGCAAGTTTGTCTGCTTTAAGTCTACGATTGGTATTGTATTGTACAATCATATTACCGCCATCGGCTACAAAATCAAATAGTATTTGTTGCTTAAACTGTAATGCATCTACAGTGTTATAAGCTCTTATGCCAACGACTACGGCGTCAAAACGACTAAGAGTTTCAGGGGTAATGTCTTCAGGTGTAATAGTTCGTACATTATAACCAATTTGTTCTAAGCTTTCTGGGACTACATCTCCAGCACCAGCTATATAAGCAATATTTTCACCTTTCTTTTTTATATCTAAACGTACAACCTTGCTTTCACTAGGAAGTAAAACGGTTTGAAACGGAATATGTTCATAATCTATTTCAATGAGTTCCTTTGTGTATGTTTTATCATTAACATGAACTATAGGACCAATATAACCTTCACTTTGATTTTTAGGTGGCACTATGGTAAAAACCAGTGTTTGCTCTTCACCTTTATGGGAAATATTTACTTTTTGCTTTTCTGGATATACGTTCCAGTCCTTTGGATGGCACAGCTCTATGTAACCTTCCAGATTATCAC
The DNA here is from genome assembly GCF_030540775.2 of Flavivirga abyssicola. GTDB lineage: Bacteria > Bacteroidota > Bacteroidia > Flavobacteriales > Flavobacteriaceae > Flavivirga > Flavivirga abyssicola. Next base: position 3,427,183 of record NZ_CP141266.1, read on the forward strand.
GTCCAGCTTTAACAATCACTGTTACATCCCGTTGAAGATCATTTTCAAAAACGATCACTTTTTCGGTGATTTTAGCTGAAGCTTCTGGTATTATTTCAAACGGACGATATAATTCTCCTTTATCGGGTTTTGAAAATCGTTGAATAATATGCTTGGTAAACGTTATTGGAACGTTGTTGATAAGCAAATTAAAATCAATATTAAATATTCTAGGTGTTTCTGGTAAGCCAATATATTTGTCATCAGCTTTATACATGCCTAAGGATCCTTTTTCATTAAGCCAATATGGCGTTGTGGGCTTTACGTCATCATTAATTTTTAGGACTTCTTTAAAGGAGAACTTGACGTTGTTTTTTAAAGCTATGTTTTTCGAAACATTTAAACCTTTAGTGTTATTGAAACTTACTAAAGTAATGTCTGTTTTACTTCTATTTAAGGCTTCTATGTTTAAGTTTATAGACTCGCCTTGTGTTGCCCAGTTTGTTTCAGCCGAAGCTTCTAAATATAGACCAGCACACATTTCTATAATGGCTTTTAGTTCTTTCGTTTTTTGGGCTTTCCAATGCTCATTTTCAATGTTTTGAAGTAATTTATAAGCTTCGATTAATTGGGGAATGTGATTAGCAGGGGTTACAAAATCAAATTCATTTTCAACTTTGTATAGAATAGCCCCAATAGTTTTTCCTCCTTTAATACGATTCCAAGATGTATCTATCCCTGCAAAAATGTTTTTGTTATCTGTTAAAGGATCACCTTTTAAAAATTCAATATATTCTTGCTGCGATCCACGTTGTGCCAAACGTCCAAACCCTTGGCATAAATGCTGGCTACTAGCCAAAGCAGCTAATTCATTATTTGAAAGTCCTTTTAGTGGATAATAAACACCAATATCAAAATTTATCATATTGCTTTTATCGGCCTTTTCAAATTTTTTCTCGCTACCATAAAACCACCAGCTTGTATTGAAAAACAAACGTTTAGGTTGCCATAGGCTAACCTGTTTTAATTGATTTGAATATGCAGAAGAGGAATTAGCCAAATCAAAAGCCTCAAAACTCAGCATGGCAGAACTTGTATGATGACCATGCGTGCTTCCTGGTGTTCTATGATCAAATCGATTAATTATAATGTCTGGTTTAAATTTTCTGATAGCTAAAACGACATCACCTAAAACGGTTTCTTTATCCCAAATATTAAGTGTTTCATTGGGGTGTTTTGAATAACCAAAATCGTTAGCTCTACTAAAAAGTTGCTCACCACCATCAACACGCCTGGCTGCTAGTAGTTCCTGGGTACGCATAACACCTAATAACTCTCTGATTTCTGTCCCAATAAGGTTTTGTCCGCCATCACCTCGTGTAAGCGATAAATAAGCCGTCCTTGCTTTTACATGATTAGACATATAAGATATTAAACGCGTATTCTCATCATCGGGATGTGCAGCGATATATAAAACAGAACCTAAAAAATTAAGTTTTTGAATAGATTCATATATTTCTGAGGATGAAGGTGTTTTAGGTTTTTGTGCTGTGGAAATTGAAAAAGTAAATACTGTTATTAGTAGATATAGTATGGATTTTTGCATGATAGAATCGTTAGCTAAAGTCCAAATATAACAAAGTTACAAGCTCATTGAGTTGCTTTTAATGTTTCTTTAACGTTACAATATTGTTGTTTAGTCAATGAGGGATACGAGAAATCATATATAAGGCTAAAGACCATATGCTTAAATATTATAAACTAAATTATAGCCACTTTTTACGCTTAAAATATATAAGCATGCCAACAAAGAGAACAATCATAACACCCCATAAAACAAAGTAAGAGTATTTGTAGTGTAACTCTGGGATATTATCAAAATTCATTCCGTATATCCCAGCAATAAAAGTGAGTGGGATAAAAATAGACGCCATTATGGTTAACACTTTCATCACCTCATTCATTTTGTTACTAATGGTGGTCATATACATATCCATTAAACTCCATGTCATTTCTCGGTATATATCTATATTTTCAGATACTTGAATTAAATGATCATAAATATCTCTAAAATAAGTAATGGTCTTTTGTTGAATGAGTTCGTTTTCATTCTTTTCAATTCTGTTAAGGATTTCTCGAAGCGGGAAAATGGCACGGCGAACCCTTAAAATTTCGCGTTTTAACTCTTGAATATTTTTACTGACATCTTCATTGGTATTCCCTGAAAATATTTCGGTTTCAAAATCTTCAATTTTGTCACCTAAAACTTCAATGATATTAAAATAATAATCTACTACGGCGTCAATTAAAACGTATAGTAAATAATCGGATTCCATATTACGTATGCGCCCCTTTGCATTTCTAATTCGATTTCTTACAGTATCAAAGACATCTCCTTCTGATTCTTGGAAGGATAGCACATAGTTTTTGCCTAAAACTAAGCTAACTTGTTCTAAAACAATATCATCGTTTTTGTCATAGTATAGCATCTTTAGAACAACAAATAAATAATCTTCGTATTCATCAATTTTGGGGCGTTGAGAGATGTTAACAATATCTTCAAGTACTAGAGGGTGTAATTTATAATGTAATCCTAGTTTTTCAATCTCTTTTACATGCCTTAAACCATTTAAATTAATCCAAGTAGTTGAGTTTGTAGATTTAAATTTAAAACCGTCTTCAACGTCAGACAAGTGGTTTTCGGTGTATTGCTCTTTGTTATAATCGAATGCTTCAATAAAAAGTTTCTGAGATTCTTTTTCGCCAGTATATATAAGAGTTCCGGGTACTTGTCCAGCTTTCTTCTTATAATTATTATTTCTGGTTTTTGCCATTTGGAATAAAATCTATTAAATATATGAAATATTTAAACAGCATCAGCACCTTCATCTATGGCATCTTTTTCAACAAGAGTTACTGCTTTTTGGAGCATTAAATTATTGGGGTAGGTTACTAAATCTCCATTATCTAATCTTAAGTGCAATTGAAACGCTCTAATATCCTCAATAATAGCTTTAATAGGGAAATCTTTATCATGAATTTCTATTTTATCACCTACTTTATATGGGAAATTAAAAAACATAATAATACCAGATGTTACATTACTTAAAATTGACCAAATAGCAAATAAAGCAATACCTAATATGGCAAATACTGAAGAAAAAATAACTGCTAGATCTTCAAATTCGGCACCAAAAATAAAAGCTTCAATAAGTAAAGCAATTAAAAAAAGAGTTACGGTTACATATCGGCGCATAAGGCGGATTCTGGCTTCATTTATACCGTTTTTTTTGGCCACTTTTGTTATCGTAAAATTTGTAACAAATCTTATTATAAGGATAGAGAGAAGAACAATTCCTGTGATTATAAATTCTTCTTGGTTAGTTTCAAAAAAACTCATTTTATGAGAAATAAAGTTAAAAATCTAATGTAAAGATACGTTAGAAAAAATTTATTTTTAATTTAATTGAAGTGTATCTCTTAAAATTTCATCTTTATTATGATTTTTGCCCCAGTAAGCGGATTTTATGGTTTTTAACTTTGTTGCTTTAGTCGTTAATTCTTTAGCATTCGAACCAAAACCACTTTTAAACGTTTCTTCCCAACCTAAAATGCTATAGGGGAAATTAGGGTTAAAATTAATAATCAATGTTCTATTTAAGCTGGGATAGTTCAAGGAGTAAGTTCCATTTGCCAAAACTGCTGTGGCTTTGTATGCCTTAATTGGAACATGTCTTAATCGGCTATACTCAAAAGAAGGTATTATTTCCAAATCCCCAGTAGGGAGTGACTTGGGGTCGATGCGTAGTTGTGTCCACAATTCATTTTCTAAAATGGCTTTATCTAAGTTAAAACTTTTATCAGCTTCTCCTTCAAAATAAGAATGAGACATGATCTCAAATTGCTTTTTATTATTAAGTTGAGAGTATACATGCCCACACCATTCCTGCATAGAACTTGATATTTTTATGGCATGCTTATCATTAGAAACAGGGTAGAAGGTACTCTGCATGATGGAATATGGATATATGCCCGTGTTAAATTTTTTAGTAGCATTTAGTTTTAAAACAGGAACATTTTTTCCGCTTTGCCTATCTGCTTTAACCTGAACTTTAGGTAAAAAATCTTCCGTGACATATATTAAAACGGCTTGTCCGTTTCTTATTTCTCCATAGCGTGCTTGTTCTAATTTGTATGATGATATTTCGGCTTCGCCAGCATACCAATAATTTTTAAACTCTTGAGATAATTGCTTTATTTCTTCTGAATTATTATTTAACGGAATGTTAGTCGTTGTGTTAAGAGCTAAATCTTTTGATGACTTATCCTTTTTGCACGAAGTAAGTATGCTTAAAATTGCAACGATTAGGTAAAAAGCGATCTCTACTTTAATGATTTTTTTGAGTGATTGTATCATGGTAAGGATGTTTAACATGATAAAGTTACAAACTAATCATGTGTTAACCACGTCATTTAACGTTTTATAAACAAGATAAAGGCGTGTAGTTCGTCGAGTGTTTTTTTATAATCTTATTCTTTTATAAGGACTAGATAATGTAACTATTATGACAGGTAATACTTGTAATTAGTTAATGTAAGTATACATGGTAATGGTGATTATTGTGTGGGCTTTATTTCAGTATGAGATCGGTATGACTCACACAATAGTGTCGTATGGCGTTACTTTTCATTCTTTTCTAATTCCAACCAATCTTCATACGAAATGACTAAACTGCCTTTTTCAGGACGATATTTTCCAGGAAGCTTCCCAATAAACTCTAAAGGGTGTCCGTCAGGGTCTGAAAAGTAAATTGCTATTGCTGGAATGTTGGCAAATACCATTGGTCGTTCTGAGTTGTCATTAAAAAAGTTCCAAAAGTGTAAATCATTAGATTTAAGGAAATCAACAGATTCATTCAAAATCCATTCCCAGTCGCATTCAAAAGCAAAATGTCTTAAATCAATTTCATCTTTAGGCTTTTCCCATATCCCTAACATGGCCTGTCTCGGTTTCTCACCAATCCAGAATAAAGCAGCTCTTCTTTCTTCTTCAAAAAGATATTGCTCAAGCTTGAGTGTGTTAGTATAAAAGTCAATCGAACGTTCGAGGTTTTCAACAAACAAATGGGTTTCAAAAAGTCCTTTTATCATATCTATTTTGTTTTTTCAGGACGGGTCAATGTTGTGTACAACGAGTTTGTATATGAAAAGTAGTGCATTTAGTTGCTAGGCTTTCATTATTAAAACTAAAGTAATAAAAAAGTACAAAACTTTGAGTCTTGCACTTAGTGAGTTATTTTTTATATATGTTGTTGTACACTGGTTTTCATATAACAATGTTTATACTTTCAAAAATTTCACACTAGTGTTATACCAAACAGGTTTATTATTACTTATTCGTATTGAATTAAAAATGATTAGTAAAAAATTTATGGTATACATATAGCTCATAAATCTTAGGCTACTTACGAATATTAAAGCTATTGCAGGATTTTTGCTAAAAAATATAATATATACGGCTATTAATATAATTCCCAAAAACAAAATTAAGTTCCAAGTAAGTTGAAAGTTCAAAATTGCTGCTCCTAAAGTATTAATTCCCTTTATTTTATTTTTTTTGGAATTCCACATAAAATAAGGAATTAGTACTCCGAAGAGAGGGAAAAATAAGAAAGTCAGTGATGATAGGTGTAAAATTTTTAAAAAAACATTGTCTTCTTGGATTGCCCAATCAATTAATTCGTCTGGGGTAACATTGAGTGCATTAGATATTTTCTTTAGAGAATCTCCAAGAGGTTTTGTTTCTCCATTTTCAATCCGTTGTATAGTTCGTAAACTTAGTCCAGATTTTTCAGCCAATTCTTCTTGAGAAAATCCAAGTCTATTTCTTATTTCTTTAATCTTTACAGAGGTTTCTGTGTTCTTCATTTTATCTTAATTTAGTATTTAAGACAAAACTAATTCTTATCTCAAATTATGGTAACGTCATTACTATGTCATCTTTACGTCATCTATGTCAATCGCTATATAAATGCTTAATTTGAGTTGTGAATTATTAGTTTCTCTACTTGTGTACAACCTAAATATATAGTTAATATTAACTATATATTTATTATATGAGTAGCTAAATTAGTAAATCTTTTATTGAAACATTAGAATAAATTTCAGTTGTTTTATTGGAATTATACAACTTAATGAAGTTCTGTCGAAATTTTCTTAGATCACCTTAAATTTCAATAAGTTTCGACTGTGTAAGGTATGCGTTAAAAACATGTTATTTCGAATTTAGAGATACATTAACAATATCATGCAACGTTTTATAAACAAGATGCGTGGGTAGCCCCATAACATTAAAATAAGAGCCTTCTAATTTGGTAACACCTATTTGTCCTATCCATTCTTGAATACCATAAGCGCCAGCCTTATCAAAGGGCTTGCAGGTGTTTATGTAGTATGTAATCTCATCATCGGTTAAATCTTTAAAAGAGACTTTAGTAATAGCATGTAACGTCTTTTCATAAGTTTTAGTGGTGAAACAAACCGATGTAATGACTTCATGGGTTTTATTACTTAAAGATTTTATGATACTAAAAGCCTCATCTTCATCTCTGGGTTTTCCTAAAGCGATATCATTATGCCAAACTATGGTATCGCTGGTAATGAGAATATCGTTATCTTTTAAGTCATTCTTAAAAGGGAGCGCTTTTAACTGAGCAAGATAATTACTGATTTCAAAATGCGTTAAGCGTGGTGGATATTCTTCTTTTACCGGTTTTAAAATAATATCAAAATCTAAACCTAAATCTTTAAAAAACTCTTGTCTCCTAGGTGACCCGGAAGCTAAAATAATACGATGATTTTTTAGTTTGTCGTTAAGCATTGTGTAAAAAGATATACTTGTATAAAAGTAAGGAAAGCATTCCGAAAAGCATCACTAATTTAAGGATGTTACTAATATGATGATGATCTTTTTTTGTTGAAGCGCTAAAAGTTTTTATGCTTATGTAGAATAATGGGCCAATTATAAGTAATATAGCATATAAAACGGCTATTTGGCTCTTATAAAGTTCGTTAATTGTATATAAGGTGATAATAAAAAGTGGAACAAGCGACAAAACAAAAAGGACTTTAGTGGCACGTTCTCTTCCAATAGCAATGGGTAATGTATTCATACCTGCTTTATGGTCACCATCAATATCCTCAATATCTTTGGCTATTTCTCTAAGTAAATTGATAATAAAAGCAAATACAGCATAATTGAAAATAATTTTAAAAAAAGCTAATTGAATTTGCTGATTTTGAGGTGTTATGGGAGGAAGCAATTCAAACACACCAACAATAATAACGCTTAGCGCTACGAGTACAGAAATAATAATATTGCCTATTAGAAGGGTGCGTTTTAGGTAAGTAGCATATACATAAAGCAATGCCGAAATAATTACAAAAATAGAAAAGAAGGGACTTTTGCCAACCAGATGTGATACATAAAACCCTAAACCAACTCCAATAACATTAAACACAATAAATAAATTATAGGCTGTTTTTTCTGAAATAGATTTACCAATAATTAACTTATTGGGTTTATTTACTAAATCCGTATCAACATCATAAATATCATTGATAATGTTTCCAGCAGCAGCAATGAATATAGTTGCAAGAATTAGAAGTGTGATTCCTATAGACGTTAAGCTTGTTTGTGCTCCGAATGGTTCTAGAAAAGCATATTTAATAAGTAATTGCACAAGGGTAATCATAAGTAAGTTTTTCCAGCGGATGAGGTTTAGGAAGTTCAATGTTTATTTTAAAATTAAATGATTATAAATATAGCCACGAATTCACAAATATATATTTTTCAAACTTCAAACTTCAAACTTCAAACTTCAAACTTCAAACTTCAAACTTCTAATCATACTTAGCCCCAAAATTACCATTCCATTTTTCCTGTACTTTTAGTACTTGTTCAATAACATCGCGTACAGCACCTTTACCACCTTTTTTATGTGAAATGTATTTTGAAATATTTTTTATCTCTGGAACAGCATCTTGCGGACAACAAGGTAAGCCAATGCGTTTCATAACTGGGAAATCAGGAATATCATCTCCCATGTAAAGCACATTTTCAGATTTAATATTGTTATCACCAAGATATGCTTCTAATTGCTCAATTTTGTTATGAGCGCCTAAGTAAATATTAGAAATGCCCAATCCCTGCAAACGAACCCGAACTCCTTCGTTAGAACCACCGGAAATAATACAGATATTATAACCCATATCAACAGCCGTTTTTAATGCATAGCCATCTTTTATGTTCATTTTTCGTAACATGTCTCCAGTAGACGTTACGGTAACAGTGCCATCAGTTAAAACACCATCTACATCAAATATAAAGGTTGTAATATGCTCTAAGTATTCTTTATAACTTTTTTCTTCCATGTGTGCGTTGTATAGAGTTGGTTAATAGTTGGTATATGTCTTTATGGTGTTGATTTTCTAAAAGCTTTAAATGCTTACGGATTGTTTTCTTATCATCACGTTTTGCAGGCCCTGTTTGAGCTTTAAAAGGCGATAAATCCTGCACTTTTTTAGCAGTTTCAAGAATAAGCGGTTTTAAAAGATCGAATTCGGCGCCTTGGCTTTCAGTTATTTCATGTCCTATTCTGTATAACTGATTCGCAAAATTATTTACAAAAACAGCTGCTAAATGCAACACTTTACGTTGATCGCTATTAACTCTTTTTGTTGGACTACCAATAGCTAAAGCCAGATTCTTTATAATAGGATAACTTTTTTTATCAATAGTTTCAATGCAAATCGGAACATTTTTAAAATCTATTTGAGCCTCTTTACTAAATGTTTGTAACGGGTAGAATACACCACGTTTATGTTTTTTATCAATATCATACACGCTCACACTTCCAGAGGTATGCAAAACCAATTTGTTTTCAAAAGGAAGTTGAGACGAAAGCCCAGCAATAGCATCGTCACTTACAGCCAAAATATAAACATCGGCATCATTGATTAGTGATAAGTCATCAATAATTTCAACACCATTTTTATAAGAAGCTATAGCATCTATACGTCTACTATACCACTGATTTATATTGATGTTGTCCGCTCTTTTAAAAGCCTTAAATAAATGTGTTGCAACATTACCTGAACCTAGAATTACTACTGAAATCATGTTGCTAAAATACTAACGAATTACGAATTACGAATTATGAATTACGATTTTTTAACTGAAAGGTTTTTGGTAACATTTTAGTCAACAATTTATTTAAATTCTAAGATTTTCTGTGTCATTATATTTTAGCGAGAAATAATAGATTAATTTTGTTTCATATGAACTCATTTAGACTTTTTGGATTTAAGCGAAAATTAGAAGTTTTTGCCTCTGTTAAGACTTTTTTGAGTTGCATAGCCGAGCTACGGAAGGAAAAAAAGACAAAAACAGAGCCGAAAACAGCAATTTTTTAGCAAATTGAAAAAGTCTAAATGAGTTCATGAATAAAAAAGATATTGAAACCAGAGACGATGTGTTTTTATTAGTATCATCATTTTATGGCAAAGTGAGAAAGGATGCTGTCTTAGCCCCTTTTTTTAATGACACTATAAAAGATTGGGATGCACATTTAGAACGTTTAACGACCTTTTGGGAATCGAGTCTTTTTATGACACGAAAACTAAAAGAGAAGTATTTAGGAAATCCTCTAGAAGCACATATTAAAGTGGATAAGGAAAATAAACATCGTATTTCTGAAACACACTTTGGATTATGGATGAACTTATGGTTTGAAACTGTCGACGAACTTTTTGAAGGAGACTATGCTGAAAATGCAAAAAGACGAGCTAGAAAAATGAGTACCTTTTTATATCTCAAGATTTTTGAAGCAAGAAGGGTTTAGTATTCAGTGTTTAGTGTTCAGTAACCAGTGACTAGTAACCAGTGACCAGTGACCAGTAACCAGTTAGCGGTATTCAGTTAGTAGTTTGGGAAAATAGGGAAGCAAATACTTTGGCTTTATGCCTCTGCACCTTAGCGAGTATAAAATCAAAACCCATCAAACCCTAATATTTTCAACATCATTATCTGCCTTTTTTTTTCAATACTTTAACACACCATAATAAACATAAATACGTAAATTTGCACAACCTTAAAAAGGGTTTCAATTATGCAAAATAAGCTAACCAATATTCTCTTCTCAACACGTCTTACAGCTATTTTATTTATTGTCTTTGCAGCAGCTATGGCTATAGGAACATTTTTAGATGTAGGTCAGGAGACATCGCCAACACCATATACCAGAAATTTAATTTATAATGCCTGGTGGTTTGAAGCCATTATGGTGTTTTTTCTCATAAATTTTACAGGCAATGTTTTTAGATTTAGATTGTATAAAAAAGAAAAATGGGCGACTTTTATTTTACATTTAGCCTTCATTTTTATATTGTTAGGTGCTTTTATTACAAGATATGCCAGTTTTGAAGGTATGATGGCTATTCGGGAAGGCGCTACAGAAAACACGTTTTTATCTGCAGATACTTATGTCATTGGGCAAATTGTTGGTGATTATAAAATTAATGGGCAACTACAGCAACGTTATTTAGAAAGTAAAGTTGATTTTTCTGGTAGATTGGAAAACGAGTTTAAAATTGAAACCGATTATAATAAACAACCCGTTACTATTGAATTAGAAAAGTTTATAGTTGGTGCCGAAGAAGATATTGTTCCAGACGAGAATGGAGAGAAATATTTAAAAGTAGTAGAAGCAGGTGGTAGTGGCCCTCACAATCACTTTTTAAAAGCAGGAGAGGTACAGAGTATCCACAATATTTTATTTGCATTAAATAAACCTACAGATGGTGCTATAAATATTACTTATAATAATGATGAGCTTACCATTCAATCTCCTTTTGAAGGTGAGTATATGACCATGGCTACCAGAGCACAAGGTAAATTAGTAAAAGATAGTTTACAGCCCTTAATATTGCGTTCACGTTACATTATTGGCAATATGCAGATGGTATTCCCTAAACCAGTGGTTAAAGGTGTTTTTGATGTGGTGAAGAAATCACAACTTTTAAAAAATGATGCAGATGGAGCGGTATTTAAAGTTACTGCTAATGGCGAAACAAAACGAGTAGGGGTATTGGGAGGAAAAGGTATTAATGGAAACTATAAAGAAATCCAAGTAGGTGGTTTGGACTTCGCATTAAAATATGGTTCTAAAGTGTTGGAGTTGCCATTTAATATAAAGCTAAATGATTTTGAAGCAGAACGTTATCCCGGAACAGAAAAAGGATATTCTGCGTATTCTAGCAAAGTGACGGTTTTAGATGAAAAAGAAGGTGATTTTGATTATAAAATCTTTATGAATAATATCTTAGATCATCGTGGATATCGTTTTTTTCAGTCTGGATTTGATCCCGATGAAAAAGGGACTATTTTATCCGTAAACCATGATTACTGGGGGACTTTACTTACTTACATAGGTTATTTCATACTGTATTTTGGAATGATGGCTATTCTGTTTGTGAAAGGATCTCGTTTTGGAGATTTAAAAAATCAATTAAAGAAAGTAAAAGTAAAGAAGGCAAAATTACTCACCGTATTGTTATTATGCTTTGGTTTGAATATGTTTTCTCAAGAACATTCTGCAAACGACGGGCATAACCATTCTAAGCCAACTAAAGTACAAATCGATTCTATTTTAACAGCAAACATAGTACCCAAAACCCATGCCGATGAATTTGGGCATTTGGTAATCCAAGACCTAGGTGGACGAATGATGCCTGTAAATACTTATGCGTCAGAGATGCTACGTAAGCTAAGTAAACATGATGCTTACGGCGATTTTGATGCTAATCAAGTGTACTTATCTATACAAGAAAGTCCAATGCTTTGGTATAATGTACCCATCATTTATTTGAAACCAAAGAAAGCGGATTCCATTCGAAAAATGCTAGGGATTCCTAAAGAAGATAAATATGCTACATTAGCAGACTTTTTTACCGAACGAGGCGAGTATAAACTAGCACCTTATTTGGAAGAAGCTTATAGGGCACAAGTGCCTAACGGGTTTCAAAAAGAATTTAAAGAAGCCGATCAACGTGTTACATTGTTGTACAATTCTGTAGAGGGTATGTCTTTAAAAATATTTCCAGTTCCTAATGATGACAATAACAAATGGATTTCTACTTACGATTATAGACATGGTACTTATAAAATAAAAGATTCTTTGTATGGTAATTTTATAAAGAATGGATTTAATGTTTATCTATATACATTAAATCAAGCAAAACAAACAGGAGATTTCTCTGAAGCTTCTAAGCTATTAAGAGCGTTCAAAAAAACACAACGCCAATATGGTGCTGAGGTTATGTTGAGTGATGATAAAGTACATACAGAGATTTTATATAACAAATATGATATTTTTAAGAAACTATTTAGCTGGTATATGTATGCTGGTAGTTTACTTTTTATATTACTCATTGTTCAAATTTTTAAAGATAAAAGTAAAGCCCTAAAGATCTCTGTGACTGTTTTTAAATTCATCATTCTAGGGTTGTTTCTTTTACATACAGCTGGGTTAATTGTTCGTTGGTACATATCTGGGCATGCCCCATGGAGTGATGCTTATGAATCTATGATTTATGTAGCTTGGGCAACCATGTTTTTTGGATTAGCATTTGGACGTAAAAGTGATTTAACTATTGCATCTACTGCTTTTGTAACGTCCATGATTTTAATGATTGCCCATTGGAATTGGATGGATCCAGCTATTGCAAACCTGCAACCTGTATTAAATAGTTACTGGCTTATGATACACGTTGCCGTTATTGTGGCAAGTTACGGTCCTTTTACTTTAGGGATGATTTTAGGAATCGTATCATTGTTATTAATGATCTTTACGACTAAAGAAACCAAAGAAAAAATGCTTCTAAACATTAATGAGCTTACTATTATAAATGAAATGTCTTTAACTGTTGGTTTAGTCATGCTTACTATTGGTAACTTTTTAGGTGGTATGTGGGCTAATGAAAGTTGGGGACGTTACTGGGGCTGGGACCCTAAAGAAACATGGGCGCTTATTAGTATAATGGTTTATGCCTTTGTTATTCATATGCGATTAGTCCCTGGACTTCGTGGACGTTGGTTTTTTAACTTAATGTCTATTGTAGCGTTTGCTAGTATTTTAATGACGTATTTTGGAGTTAATTTCTATTTAGCAGGTTTGCATAGTTATGCCAGTGGAGACCAAATTGTCAGTTTGAAATTTATTGCTATTGCTTGTGTTATAGTGGCCGTTCTAGGAGCTTTTGCTTACAGAGGCTATGCTAAATATTATAAGAAGTAGTTTGTGTTATGGCGAAAACGGGCCGTGAAAAAAATACAAAAAACAAAGCGAAGCATTCTAAATTGATGACTCGGAAGAAAAACAAAAAGAAATCTGAAGAAACATTAAGAAAAGAGCGCTTAAAAGCGATCATTCAAAAAGCGAATTCACAAAATAATAAAGATTAATAGGAGGGAACTAATGCGTTTATTTTATCAAAGGAAATCTCTTTAAAATCTTTTATTGTCATGTCAGCAATGCTATAATCTTGGTTTTTAGAATGAAAACTATCAAAGCCTACACAAAAAATATTGGCAGCTTTTGCAGCTTTCATACCATTAGTAGAATCTTCAATAACGATGCATTCGTCTTTATTAAACCCTGAAGCTTTTGCGGCTTTAATAAAGATTTCTGGATGCGGTTTTGATGCTTTTAAATCACCGCCACTTAGTTTAGCAACAAAATATTTATTTAAATCAAAACGTTCAAAAATTTGATTAATACTTGTCATGGCGGCAGAAGACGCTAAAACTAAAGTTAATCCATTACTATGATAGTCTTTGATTAAATCTAAAACGCCTTCAATTAAAGTTAAATCGGAGTTACTTTCAAAAAAACGTTTGTAATATTTTCGTTTTAGAGCCACTAATGATTCAGGAGTTGCTGTTAAATTAAAATGATCACATAAACGTTTGCAAATGTTAATAGTCGATTGGCCTGTAAATGATTGATAAAGCTCATCAGAAACATGAATACCTACTTCATTAAACATATCATGATATGCTTTATTATGCATGGGTTCACTATCAATAATGACGCCATCCATGTCAAAAATAACGGCTTTTAACATCTTCAATTTTTTTTACGAATATATAAGAATCACTTAATATAGCCTAACAATCTATTTTGTAGTTTTAAATAATTTTGTAATCTTTGTAGTATGATTGTTTAAATTCACTTCCGTACCCGTTATCGAGGTTCTCTCGAGCAAAAATCTACTAGGCACACTATGTGTTTGGTAATTATTTATATTTAATACAATCAAAATGCAATCAAATAAAATTTCTTTAAAACAATTTATTCAATATTTTAAAATAGCAGTAACAGGTAAAGAACAAAACTTTACTTCAGGAAGCATTCGTCGTGCCGTATTTATGCTATCCATTCCCATGATTTTAGAAATGCTCATGGAGTCTATTTTCGCTATTGTAGATATCCTATACGTATCTAAAGTTAGCGTCAATGCAGTAGCTACTATTGGTCTAACAGAATCTGTTATTACTTTGATATATGCTGTTGCTATAGGGCTAAGTATGGCAGCCACTGCTATTGTAGCAAGGCGTGTGGGCGAAAAAGATATAAAAGGAGCTTCTAATGCAGCGGTTCAAGTGATATTTTTAGGGGTCTTTGTAGCTGCTATTATTAGTGTAATAGGTATACTGTACCCTAAGGAAATCTTAGGGCTTATGGGAGGCGAACCAGATCTTATTGCAGAAGGTTATGGATATACTCAAGTGCTTTTAGGGGGTAACATAACGATTATGTTACTGTTTTTAATCAACGCTATTTTTCGAGGTGCTGGTGATGCTTCAGTGGCCATGTGGACGTTAATTTTATCAAATGGGCTTAATATTATTTTGGATCCCATGTTCATTTTTGGTTTTGGACCAATTCCTGCTTTTGGGGTAGAAGGAGCTGCTATTGCAACGACCATAGGTCGTGGTACAGCTGTTATATTTCAATTAGCTATTTTATTTTTCGGATACAGTAAAATTAAAGTAGGAATTAAAGATTTGGTACTTCGTGTTGAGGTCATGTTTAATTTAATCAAAGTATCGCTTGGCGGTATAGGTCAGTTTTTAATAGGAACCTCTTCATGGGTATTTTTAATGCGTATTATGAGTGAGTTTGGTAGTGAAGTGTTAGCTGGATATACTATAGCCATTCGTGTAATGATGTTTACTTTAATGCCCGCATGGGGTATGAGTAATGCTGCTGCGACTTTAGTTGGACAAAATTTAGGAGCCCAAGAACCTAAACGTGCTGAATTATCGGTTTGGAAAACTGGAAAATATAGCGCTATTTTTATGGGGTTTGTCTCTATTATTTATTTGGTGTTTGCACCGCAAATAATCGTATTGTTTAATGCTACCCCAGATGTGGTTAAATACGGAAGTTTATGTTTGCGAGTGATTGCTGCTGGTTATATTTTTTATGGATATGGCATGGTCGTTATAAATGCTTTTAATGGAGCAGGAGACACTAAAACACCTACTTACATTAATTTTGTGTGCTTTTGGTTGTTACAATTACCTTTTGCATATGTGATGGCCATTACTTTAGATTTTGGACCATCAGGTGTGTTTTGGGCCATTACTTTAGCTGAAATATTAATAGCTGTTGTTGCAATTATCTGGTTTAAAAAAGGATATTGGAAAACAGTAAAAGTCTAGCAAATTATTGTTTATTAGGAGCTTTATGAATTATGCTAAAAGAAACAGATACATATTATCTAAATATAAGTGAGCCTAATAGATGTACTTTGCTGGCACTAAGAGATGTTATTTTAGATCTGGATGAAACGATTATTGAATTTTTAAAATATAAAATACCTTGCTTTGAATATGGAGGTAAGGTATTTTGCTATTTATGGATTGATAAAGAAACAAATAAGCCTAGTATTCTTATGCAGGAAGGAAAAAAACTTAATCATCCGGATTTAGAAAAAACAAAACATAAACAAATTGAAATTCTTAGAATAAACCCAAATGAAGATTTACCAATTAAAAAGATTATTTCAGTTTTAAATACAGGATTAGAATTTTTTAAAAAAGAATAAAATAACATGGAACAAAGATTAACAATAGTTGGATTAGGAGTGGACGATTTAGAGGTCTCAAATGATTTTTACGAAAATAAATTTGGTTGGAAAAAAATGAAATCGAGTAACGACGATATTTCTTTTTTTCAATTAAATGGGCTTTTACTGTCGCTTTATCCAAGAGAGAAGTTGGCAGAGGATGCCGGAGTTAGCCATGAGGGAAATGGCTTTAAAGCATTTTCTTTGGCTTTTAATACCAGAACAAAGGAAGAAGTAGATGAATTAATTCAAATATTGGAGGCAAAAGGGGTGCATATTGTAAAACAACCAGAAAGTGTTTTTTGGGGAGGTTATAGTAGTTATATTTCAGACCCAGACGGGAACCTATGGGAAATTGCTTTTAACCCTTATTTACCATTAGATGAAAAGGGAAATACAGTTGAAGAAGCATAGCTGTTTAAATAAAAACAAAGACTATTAAAACGAATTCAAACTTTCACACAAACAATAAGCATAAATCTGGATATGATTTAGATGTTCTATGCGCTTCATATCCAGATTTAAAACTATTTGTATTTGAAAATCAATATCAAACCAAAACAATTGATTTTGCAGACCCTAAGGCCGTAAAAGCATTAAATACAGCATTATTATTTGCTTATTATAATATTAAATTCTGGGAATTCCCAGATACTAATTTATGTCCACCAATTCCTGGTCGTGTAGATTATTTACATCATTTAGAAGATCTTCTAAAACAATCAAATATCCATGAAAATATACATGTTTTAGATATAGGAACTGGAGCCAGTTGTATTTATCCTATACTTGGAAATGCTGAATATAACTGGAGTTTTGTAGGTACAGATATTGATGAAGAATCATTGAAGTGTGCCCAGAAAATTATATCAAAAAATAAACTGGAAAGCTCGATTTCACTAAGGCACCAACTTAATAATTCAAATATACTTAAAGGCATTTTAAAAGAATCAGATAGATTCCCAGCAGCTATTTGTAATCCCCCTTTTTATAAATCGGAAACAGAAGCTTTAGAAGCGACTACACGAAAACTAAAAGGTTTGAATAAAAATGATGACATTGATATAGTTAGAAATTTTTCAGGAACACATAACGAACTTTGGTACAAAGGTGGCGAAAAGGCGTTTATTCATAATTATTTATATGAAAGTTCTCTGTTTAAAGAGCAATGTCTTTGGTTTACAACATTAGTCTCAAAAAAAGATTTGGTAAGAGGGATGCAGGTGTCTCTAAAAAAGTTAGGAGCCAAAAAAATTAAGATCATAAATATGGGACAGGGTAATAAAATATCGCGTATTGTCGCATGGACGTTTAAGTAAAGGATGTTAATTAAGAAGAAGTGTATAAGAATTAATGCCATTGCGAAGCAAATTTTTATTTGCTGTGGCAATCTTTATAATTTGAACAGATTGCCACGTCGTATCTTCTCGCAATGACATCAATGTTAAACTTTTTTCTTTCTGTGATCCGTTTTAATAAATAAGCTTATTTGTAATCTGTGTAGATTTAAGTCGTTTATATAACGGTACATATGGCCTAATTGTAGATTACAGGATTTATTAAGATTTATACCAAGAGCGCCATAAAGTCTGTTTTCTGAAAAGAAGTCTTTTTCAAGATGAAAAATGACTTCATTATTTGCACGGATGAAAAGTGTTTTGTTTAGATTAATTTTTGTTCCTAATCGATATCTTAACCTATTTTTTGATGAATGACCAACCCTAAGATTAAATAAACGCTGCTCAAGCCTCAATCGATGATCTATAGGTAAATTACTTAACTTATGTTTATAGGCAATTTGCTCAGATATCCTGTATTCATATACATGTTTGCCATCCAAGCCTTGAATACTTCTGTCAATGTCTAAAAAACTATAGCCTAGTTCAACTTTTAGTTTACTATTTATGTGATAATTGATGCCGCCTTTAAGAAGCAGTAAATTAAGGTTTGTTGTTGGCTCATAAGCCCAGATTTGTCCACCAGCAACAATGCTTATTTTGTTTGATATTCTGTGGTTTCCAAAGTAAGTATACCAGGCACCTAATTCGTCTTCTGGTGAAGTTTGAGAGTGACTTAATGTAATAGTAAGTAAAAAAATAAATGGTGTTAAGTAATGTTTCATCATTTTGAGTTTGAGAAATAAGATCTCTAGCATTACATTTTGTAGTGCTTTCAATCTATATAAAAATCAGTGATATAAAAGGAGCTCTTTTCGAGCCCCCTTTTTAGGTTAAATAAGAATCCATTAAAAGTGTTCGTGTAAGTGATGATGTTCGTCAATTAGTGGACCACCTTCAATAATTTGTTCAGATGCTTGACTTGCAAATTTTTCAAAATTTAAGTGGAATGAGTGAGCTAATTGAATAGCTTTGCCTATATATGCGCCTTTTTGTAACCAAGTGTTCATAGGGTCTAATATTTCAGAAGGAACTCCTGGGCAATATTTAGGCATGTATAAGCCAAAAATAAAATTTTGTTCATAATCTACATTATCCAAGTCACCATTAAGTATTCCAGTAATCATAGCTCTTGTATATTTTAATTTTATACGGGATCCAACACCGTAAGGCCCTGCGCTCCATCCGGTATTGATTAACCATACGTTTACACCAGCTTCTTGCATTTTCTTGCTTAACATTTCACCATAAACAGCTGGATGTAATGGCATAAATGGTTCTCCAAAGCAGGCAGAAAAAGAAGGTACTGGTTCTGTAATACCAGCTTCTGTTCCTGCAACTTTAGCTGTGTAGCCAGAGATAAAGTGATAAGCAGCCTGTCCTGGTGTTAATTTTGATACTGGTGGTAATACACCAAAAGCATCACATGTTAAAAAGAATATATTTTTTGGGTTGTCTGCATAAAGTGTTTCTTGAATGTTATCGATGTGATAAATGGGGTAGCTAACACGAGTATTTTGAGTAATGCTACTATCTTTATAATCGACTTCACCATTATCTTTAAAGATTACATTTTCTAATAAAGCTCCTGGTTTAATGGCTCTAAAGATATCTGGTTCTTTTTCTTCAGTTAAATCAATAACTTTTGCATAACAGCCACCTTCAAAATTGAAAATAGTGTTATCTGCTGTCCATCCATGTTCGTCATCACCAATTAGTTTCCTGCTTGGGTCTGCGGATAATGTTGTTTTTCCAGTTCCGGAAAGCCCAAAGAAAATAGCTGTATCTCCGTATTTCCCAACATTTGCAGAACAATGCATTGGTAATACGTTTTTCTCAGCAGGTAAAATCATATTTAACGCAGCGAAAATCCCTTTTTTTATTTCACCCGTATAAGCAGACCCTGCTACTAAAGCTATTTTTTGAGTAAAATTGATAATTGAAAAGTTCCCTTGACGTATACCATGAGCTTTTGGGTCTGGACAAACATAGCCAGGAGCACAAAGAACTAACCAGTCTTCTTTAAAATTCTCTAATTCTTTTTCACCAGGCCTTAAAAACATGTTGTAAACAAATAAGTTAGACCAAGGTAATTCTGTTATTGATCTAATTTTTGTCCGATATTCTGGTTCCGCACAAACGTAACCATCTCTTGCATAAATCTCTTTTCCAGACAGGTAGTTTATTATTTCTTTTTTAAGCTTCTCAAAATTTTCAGAGGATACAGGCTTATTAGTCTTACTCCACCAAACTTTGTTTGCTGTATAGTCGTCTTTTACCAGAAAACGATCTTGTGGAGAGCGTCCGGTAAATTTACCTGTATTTATGGCTAAAGTACCATTTACAGTTTCTCTTCCCATACCTTTTTCAACAGTAATCTGTTGAAGTTTGCTAGGCGATAAGTTCCAATTCACTTTTACGTTTTTTAAGCCATACTGTTCTAAACCTGTATGTGTCTTAATTTTTGATGCTTTTTTCATTTTTCTGAATTTTAAGGGTCCATATAAATAATTTTTAGAAAGGCCATATCATTGGCACTAATATTAATGATATAATAAAAAAGATCAGTAGTAGCGGTGCTCCTACTTTTAAATAATTCATAAATTTATAGCCACCGGCGGTCATCACCATAGCATTAGTTGTAGTTCCTATTGGGGTTAAGAAAGCCGTTGATGCACTTATGGCAACTACAATCATAAATGGAGCAGGAGACAGGTTTAGTGAGTTTGCAGCAAGTATAGCTATAGGTGCCATTAAAACAGCTGTTGCTGAGTTGTTAATGACTTGGCTAAATGTTGTTGTTAGTAGAAATACGCCACCTAGTAATAATACAGGGTGAATAGATCCTAAATAATCGACTAAACCATTAGCTATAACTTGTGCCGTTCCTGTTTTTTGTAATGCTACACCCATAGGGATCATAGCAGCAATCATAACAACACTTGTCCAACTGATGCCTTTATATGCTTTAGAAATAGGGACACAGCCTGTTAATAAAACGATACCAGCAGAAATTAATGCCGCAATTGATCCTGGTACTATTTTAAAGACCATGAATATGATCATGAGAACTAAAGCACCTAAAGCGATAAAAGATTTAGAACTAAGGCTTTCTACATTTTTAGCCATACCTTCAGGACTACCAATAATAACCAGATTTTCATGTTGCTTCTTTAAATCATCAATATGTTCCCAGGTACCTCGTATTAAAAAAGCATCACCTGCTTTTACAGTAATTTCTTTTTCTTGCAGCGGTTTATTATTTCTTGATGCTGCTAAAAGCTGGATCCCATATCGTTTAAAGTAATCGCCTAATTTATATCTTCTACCAACTAAAATAGAGTTAGGGTTTACGATCACTTCGGTCATACCGACCTCTTGATTAATTAAATTATTTTTTAACTCATCTGTAATAGGTTCTAGTGGTAATAGACCCAATCTAAACGAAATCATAAGCTTATTGATGGCTTCTGTATCTCCTTTTACAGTAATAATATCATGATAGCATAGCTCTGTATTTGGGCTTGGAAACTCTTCAAATTGATGTATCCCTTTTAAAACATTTGGATGTCTTCTTTTTAATCGAATAATTGAGATATTATAATTTTTTTCAAACTGCCATTCTTCAATTTTTGTGTTGATTAACGGAGATAACGATCTTATACGCAATCTGTAATAGCCTTCATCAATTTTATAAGCTTCTATCCAGTTATGTAAAGTAGATTCAATATTTACAGGCTTATTATTCGTTTTGTTTTTTGGTAATAATTTGTAGCCTATGTATCTAAAATAAATTAAAGCCACTATTAATAATGGAATCCCTATTAATGAAAATTCAAAAAATGAGAACCCATCAAAACCAGCATCTATCAAAGCATTACTGGCAATAATATTTGGGGGCGTACCTGTTAACGTTAGTAAGCCGCCAGTATTGGACCCAAAAGCAACAGGCATTAGCATTTTAGATGGAAGCGTACCTATGCTCCAGGCAGATGATATTGTAAGAGGCATCAAAGTGGCTACTGTACCTGTATTACTTACGAAACCAGATAATACACCTGCACCTAGTGTTACTATAACTAATAATTTTGGAACGCTTTTTCCTGCCCATTCTACAAACTTTTTACCAGCTAAAGCAGTCCATCCAGTTTGGGCAATTCCTTCGCCTATAATAAAAAGAGCAGCAATCATGATGACGGTTGGGTTACTAAACCCGCTTAGCGTTTCTGTTGGAGTTAAAATTCCTGTTAGGAATAAACTTATCATAGACATGAGAGCTACAATGTCTGGTGTAAACTTTCCCCAAACAAAGAAACCAATGGTAATAACTAAAATGACGAGCATTAAGTAGATCATAATTTTGTAATTGTTTTTTTAGTTTTAGTGATGTAATAATTATAGAGTAAAATTACTGCTGATTATCGCTAATAATTATGATTAATGTCATGCTTTTTCCAGTAGCCTTGTTTTTGGGGAATTATGAAAATTCAGTGCTATTTTATATAGAAAATGAATACGAAAACGTAAGAGTAGTATTGAGTTTTTAATGATTTATTATATATTTAATAAATATGGGTTTAAGAGTCGTAAATAATTAATAAAATAGGTGGAAAAAACAGAATTTGAGATATCTAAAATGGATTGTCCTTCTGAAGAAAATTTAATTCGGATGAAGTTGGAAGGTATAGGGGCTATTAAGAATTTAGAATTTGATATTCCAAATCGAAAACTTTTTGTGTTTCATACAAAAGACATTGATAGTATTGAAAAGTCTATAGTTGAACTTAATTTAGGAGCTACAAGAATAAGTACAGAACAGACTAATCAAACTCACTTTAACGTAGAGGTTAATCAAAGAAAACTACTTTGGATAGTATTGGGGATTAATTTCTGTTTTTTTATTATAGAAATGATTACAGGTTTAGTTTCTAAATCCATGGGACTTGTGGCAGATAGTTTAGATATGCTTGCAGATAGTTTTGTTTATGGTATTAGCCTTTTTGCTGTAGGTGGAACACTTATTAAGAAAAAACAAATAGCCAAACTTGCAGGTTATTTTCAAATTATACTAGCAACCATTGGTTTTGTTGAGGTTTTAAGACGATTTTTAAGTGAAGAAGTATTGCCAGATTTCTCAACTATGATAATTGTTTCTATTTTTGCACTTATAGCAAATGGCATCTGTTTATATGTGTTGCAAAAGACAAAAAATAAAGAAGAAGTACATATGCAAGCAAGTATGATTTTTACGTCTAATGATGTGATTATTAACTTGGGGGTTATCATTGCTGGAGTTTTAGTAACTTGGTTAAATTCAAACAAACCAGATTTAATTATAGGAACTATTGTTTTTGTTTTAGTAATTCAGGGGGCTTTCAGGATTTTAAAACTCAGTAAATAAAAGTACTAATTAGTAGACTAATAAAAATGTTATGAAAATAGATATTCTTGCTATTGGAGCACATCCTGATGATGTGGAATTAGGTTGTGGTGGTGTTATAGCAAAAGAAGTAGCCAATGGGAAAAGTGTTGGTATTATAGATTTAACAAGAGGCGAGTTAGGAACGCGAGGTACGGCAGAAACCAGAGATATTGAAGCTGATGATGCGGCTAAGATACTTGGAGTCGATTTTCGTGTTAATATGGGATTTGCAGATGGGTTTTTTATAAATGATAAAAAGCATCAATTAGAAATTATTAAAATGATTCGTAAATACCAACCAGATGTTGTGTTATGCAATGCTGTTGATGATAGGCATATAGATCATGGAAAAGGAAGCAAGTTGGTTAGCGACGCCTGTTTTTTAAGCGGATTAATTAAAATTGAAACTCATGATGGGGAAGAACAGCAGAACCCATGGCGGCCTAAGCAAGTATATCATTATATACAATGGAAAAATTTAGAACCAGATTTAGCTGTTGACATATCAGGGTTTATAGATAAAAAAATGGCATCTGTGCTAGCTTACAAAACGCAGTTTTATGATAGTAATAGTAAAGAACCAGAAACACCTATTTCTAGCAAGAACTTTACAGACAGTATTATTTATAGAGCTAGAGATTTAGGAAGATTGGTAGGGGTGGAGCATGCAGAAGGTTTTACTGTTGAAAGACATATTGCGGTTGATAGTTTATTCGATATTAAATAGTTATAATTTTCTGCCATTTTTTATATAAAATATTAAAAAAGTCTTTGTAGATAAAGTTTAAATCAATTACATTTGCACACGCATTACAAAATGCGTGACACGGTGGTTGTAGCTCAGTTGGTTAGAGCATTGGTTTGTGGTACCAAGGGTCGTGGGTTCGAATCCCATCATCCACCCAAAATTAAAAGCCTTTCAAATTTTTGAAAGGCTTTTTTTGTCTACTGATGTAAAATAATTATGTCTTAATCCACTTTTACCCGTTTACTTCTATTTGCAATTTCCCAGGCTGTATGGAAAATTAGTCGCGCTCGTGTTTCTAACAAATCGTATTGAATTTTGTCTGGAGTATCCGAAGGTCTATGATAATCGGCATGCGTACCATTAAAATAAAATATAACAGGGATATTATGTTTTGCAAAATTATAATGATCAGAACGATAATAAAAACGATTAGGGTCATCATCATCATTATATGTATAATCAAATGTCAGATTAATATATTTCTTGTTCACCGCTTCAGATATATTATGTAATTCCTTACTTAATTTATCCGATCCTATTAAGTATACATAGTTTCTATTCTTCTCATGTTTTTGATCTACACGACCAATCATATCTATATTTAAATTTGCAACTGTATTTTCTAGAGGTATTATAGGGTCTTCATCTGTATAGTATCTAGAACCGAATAGTCCTATTTCTTCACCTGTAACATGCAAAAATAAAATAGAACGTTTAGGACCATGACCTTTATCTGAAGCAGTTTTAAAAGCTTCAGCAATTTCTAAAATGGCAACGGTACCAGAACCATCATCATCTGCGCCATTGTTAATATCCCCATTTCCAGAAATGCCAATATGATCTAGGTGTGCCGAAATTATAACCACTTCATCTGGTCTTTCTGTACCTTCTATATATGCTAAAACATTTTCAGAATCCTTTATACCACCGGAAAAATAAGAAGCAGGGATTTCTTGAAAATAATCACCTTTTGCAATAGGAGACTGGATACCTGTAGATACATAATGGTTTTTAATAAACTCTACAGCTTTTTTTTGCCCAGGTTCACCTGTTTTTCTGCCTTCAAATTCATCTGAAGCATATATATAAAGAGCTTCTTTTAATTCATCTGCTGTAATAGTTTTGGCATAGTCTATAACATTGCCAGTATTTTTTGAAAGCTTCTTGTTTTGTGAATTGCTGCATCCAACTACAGATAGTGTAGTGTATAGAAGAATTACTAAATTTTTCATTTTATAAAAATATATTTCGTACGATATTACAAAAATGAATTAATAGAATAGCAATTTTTGAATCTAATTTAACAGTTCATTGTGTTCGTCAACTACGATACGGTGTTTTTGATTGGCAATTTGCCATGCAGTAGTAAATATAAGCTTTGTACGTCTTTGTAAAAGATCATAATCTATTTTATCAGGCGTATCTGTAGGTTCGTGGTAATCACTATGCTCTCCATTAAAATAAAAAATAACAGGAATACCTTTTAACGCAAAATTATAGTGATCTGAGCGCGAGTAATATTTATGTACTTCGCCCTCAGCATTATATCTGTAATCTATATTTATGTTGAAATAGGATGCATTTATTTTTTCAGATAAATAATGCAACTCCTTGCTTAGCCTGTCTGATCCAATTAAATAGATGTAATCTTTATTGTTTTGATGTATGTCGTCAACTCTCCCTATCATATCGATATTAAGATTAGCAATTGTATTTTCTAAAGGAAACACGGGATGTTGTGTATAGAATTCAGAACCTTGTTTACCTATTTCTTCTGCGGTTAAATGTAAAAACAAGATACTACGTTTTGGTCCATGACCATCTTTTTCGGCCAATTTAAAAGCTTGGGCCATTTCCATGATTGCTACAGTGCCAGAGCCATCATCATCTGCACCATGATTTATTTGACCATTATCAGAAATACCAAGATGATCTAGATGCGCAGAAATAATAATAATGTCTTCTGGATACTCGCTACCTTCTATATACGCTAAAACATTTTCTGAATCTTTAATACCTTTCGAAAAAAAAGTTTCAGGAATAACCTGATAATAATTATCACCTCCAAAAGGAGATTTTATGTTCTCATTTTTATAATATGATTTTAAAAATTCAGAAGCTAATTTTTGTCCTTTTTCTCCAACTTTTCTACCTTCAAATTCATCTGAAGAAAATTTATATAAGTGTGTTTTTAGTTCTTTGGTAGTTATGGTATTAGCGTAGTTTATTACATGCGTACTATCTACTAATTGAATACTATCTTTAAGGTTTTGGATTCTTGTAGTATACTTTGGTGTGGAACAAGTGCCCACAAGGATTACCGATAGTATATAAAAGTATTTCATGCGTTTTTAGTCCGATTTTTACATGTAACTAATAGCTAATTCATTTTCGAGGGAGAGAAAATTTTTAGAGTGCTAGTTTTATTCTAAGCTTTAGTCTACAAATATATACAAATACAGGAGAAATTACTTACCTAAAAAGATGAAATTTTTATTAAAAATTTTGAAGCTTTTAATATACTTCTTCATTTAAAATCTGTTTTTTGTGATTTGTAAAGTATTGGTATTTATCATTTCATTTTTATCGAAGATAAATTTATACGCAGCTATGGCTAATACTATAGCGGTAACCAAGAATGTAAACTGAATTACTTTTTTTTCCTGGCTACTTTTTTTTGACAAGTAAAATACCACTAACCCAAATGTTAATCCAGCTATAATGGACATAATTTCTAAGTTATAAATTAGAAGTCCAATTAGCATTATTGCTAAGACAGAAGCTAAAATAGCTAAAAAAACAAAGATTATTTTCATTTAAAATATTTATTCATTTAAACCAGATTTCTGATTTAATTTTTGGTATGATTAATTGTACTAATTCGAGAGTTAAGGCCTATATACTACTACAAAAAATCAAAATTTATATGCGCACATTGTACGTTAACATTAATTGTGCCGAAAATGAAATATTTCAAATTATTTTTTAACTTTTTATTGTAAATGTAAGTAATGGATCACAACTGACATTTGTCATAGTTTTTTTTTGTCCGTGAGACTATATTTACTTGAAATTCCATTCAGTATTTCAATGAAAACGATATTGTTACCCACAGATTTTTCCAAGAACTCAATGAACTCTATTGATTTTGCTGTAGCATTGTTTAAGGATGTTGAGTGCGAATTTTATTTGCTAAATGTGCAAAAAGCATCATCATTTATTTCTGACGACATGATTGCTGTTGCATCATCTGCAACTATTTATAAAACCATAATCGATGCCGCTAAAAAATCCTTATCAAACATTATTTCTAAATTAGAAAAGCGTGATAAAAATGATAAACACCATTTTCACTCAATGGTTGATTACGATAACTTTATAGATTCTATCAACCAAGTTTCTGAGAAAAACCAAGTTGATTTGATAATTATGGGAACTAAAGGTGCTTCTGGATTGCAAAAGGTGATCTTTGGAAGCAATACGGTACGAGTTATACAGCGATGTAAAGTACCAGTACTTGCAATTCCTGATAATTGTGTTTTTTCTAACTTAAATAAATTGCTTTTTGCTCCTAACAATGTGAATTCATTTGATGTTACCCACTTAAAACCTTTAGTCGATTTAGTAGCTCAAAACGATTCTAAATTACATGTTTTACACGTTGCTGACGAAAACCATTTAGTACAGAAACAAGGTAAGAATGTCGATTTTTTTAATTTACATTTTACGAATTCTATTCATGATTATATAGATGTAAAAACTAAAGATATGTATGATGTTGTACATAAGTATATCATTAGGAATAATATAAAAATGCTATGTATGGTAGATGAGAAACATTCTTTTTTAGAACGTTTGTTTAATAAACATTTGGTTGAAACTTTTGCCTTTAGTATCGATATCCCCTTTCTGGTAATGAAAAATAATTAACTTAAAAATATGTGAAATGAAAGTATTAATCTTTTTTATGGTATTCACTTTTATGTTTACAAGCTGTAAAAAGCCTAAAGATGAACAGAGTAAATATTTAACGGAATCTTATAGTCAAAATGATCAGGAACATCCAGGTAAAAAGCTTATGGAAACACACTGCTATTTATGTCATGATGCTACCACAAGTGAAGCTGAAAGGTTGGGCCCTCCAATGATAGCAATTAAAAAAAGATATATTTTTCCAGATACATCAAAAGAAGAATTTGTGAATGATATGCAAGATTGGATTAAAAACCCCAACGAAAAAGACGCAAAAATGTATGGAGCTGTTAGACGGTTTGGAGTCATGCAAAAATTACCGTATTCAGAAGAGGTTATTGGGCAAATAGCGGACTATATGTTTGATAATCAAATTGAACAACCTGTATGGTTTGAAGAACATTACAAACAAATGAGAGGGAATATGAAAAGGTAAATTATGCCTTTTAGAGAATAATGATGTGAAAAGGGTTTAGCGCATAATGGTGTTAAGCTCTTTTTTTTAGAGTATTATTTATGTGTTTATAAGCTAATCAACCGATTATTTCATATGAATTTATTCATTTTTAAATTTTTACGCTTAACTTTATAAAATAGTTAATCCATTCAAACTCTCTAACTTTAAAATGAAATTCTTGTTTTATATTATTGAAAATTGCTTGAACCATACTTGGCGTGAATTCTTTTGATGATAGCCCATAACGACCTCCAACTATTTTAGGGAATGCCATTATTTTGTTGTTTTGAAATGCCTCTGAAATAGATTGAACTATATCTAAATATAGAGGCTCACCTGTTGAACCCGGTTCTTTGGTTCTGTCTAAAACCGCAATTGATTTTGTAGATTTCGGTAATGCCTTAACTAAATGTTTTGTGCTAAAAGGTCTGAATAACCTAACTTTTATTAACCCCAGCTTTTCTCCGTTTTTATTTAAATATGTTATAGTATCTTCTATGGTTTCGGTTGAAGAAGCCATGGAGATAATAATATGTTCTGCGTTTAAATCACCAACATAATCAAACAATTTATATTCTCTCCCTGTTAGAGAGGCAAAAGTATCCATGTGTTTTTGAACAATGTCAGGGCACATATCATAGACAGGGTTTGTAGCTTCTCTACTTTGAAAAAAAACATCTGCATTTTGACTCGTTCCTCTAATAACAGGATGGTTAGGATTTAAAGCTCGATTTCTATGAGTTTCTATATCTTTTTGATCCATCATAAATTGGATAGTTTCATCTTGTATTGTTTCTATTTTATTTATTTCATGAGACGTTCTAAATCCATCAAAAAAATGAATAAAAGGGATACGGGATTCTAAGGTTGCTGCTTGGGCTATTAAAGCAAAATCTTGTGCTTCTTGAACAGAGGCACTACCTAACATAGCATAGCCAGATTGGCGTACCACCATAATATCACTATGATCTCCAAAAACAGATAAGGCATGTGTAGCAATACTCCTGGTGGCTACATGAATGACATTAGGGGTTAATTCACCTGCAATTTTATACATGTTTGGAAGCATTAAAAGTAAGCCCTGAGACGCAGTAAAAGTTGTAGATAAAGCACCTGTTTGTAATGCACCATGCATAGATCCAGCAACACCAGCTTCGCTTTGCATTTGAAAAACAGAAGGTATATTGCCAAAACTATTTTGTTTTTTTTCTGAACACCATTGCTCTACTAATTCACTCATTTCTGAAGCAGGCGTAATAGGGTAAATAGGGAAGACCTCATTTGTTTTGTATGCTATGTTTGCTACAGCTTGGTTGGCGTTTAATATGCTATGTGTTGAAATTTTCATTGGTGGTATTGGTTTAGAAAAAAGGATTATTTGTTAACTTTTAAAATAATCCTTTAGTGTCTGTTTTAAGTGTTATGATTATCTTTTAAATCTTCTTTTGCTATGCCATTTTTGACTTCTTGTATAATGAACTTATCTTGACTTTTTCTATTTCCTAAAAAATGGCTAAAATTCGCCCATATTTTGTTACTTTTTTTATTCTTAGCACTGCTATGCCTTGCAAAAAAGGCCTCATCTGAACAAATTTTATCTCATTTTCGGTTAAAAATAAAAAGTCAAGATAAGTTCAATGACTAGAAGTGTAGATTCTTCCTATGTATAGATTTTCATTACTTTGAGGGATTGTTTGTGCTATTTGAATAGTTGTCATAATATTTGTCTTTAGTTGATTGATAAAAAAATGACTACTCCTACTGTTTTTCGAGTAGTCATTTTTTTGTTTGCCACTACTTTACAATTTCAATTGAAACAGGTGTAGGGTTTGTGATCATATCGAACACTGGAGAGAATTTTGCCAAATTTTCAAGTTGCTCGGTTGATGCATCCGATTTTACTTTAAGTATTACTTTGATACCATCAAAACCGTTACGTACTTCCGGATCTAGTCCTAAAAACCCGTGTAAATCAACACCGCCTGATAAAGTTGATTCTGCGCTTTCAATGTCAATGCCATTTGCTGCTGCATGATAAGTCATTGCTGCTGTTAAACAAGAGCCTAAAGCATGTAAAACAACTTCTGGTGGAGTTGCTGCTTTGTCTTTTCCTAATAATACGTTAGGGTGGTCACATTCCATAGAGAAAGTTGCCTCGCGAGATGTATCTTCTTGCCCTACACCATAAAAACCTTTGATGTTAGAAACACAATGTCCGCCTTCAATCCAATCGTTTTTAGATCTGAATTCGAATTTAGCTAAATCTGGATTTTGTTGAACTGCTCCAATAGTTTCTACTAATTGATCTACATTTACTCCGTTTTTTACATTTGCTGTTGTAATCATTTTTTCTAATTTTTAAATTGTTAAACATTATTGTTTGGTTGGTATAAAGCCAATGGCATGCCAAACTATTTAACTATTTGTAAATCAGATTGTTGAAATGTTTTTGTGTTAGTGCAAGTGTGACGATAATTCGTTTATTTACGAAATATCGTGAATTTATTTATGAAATATCGTGAATTTATACAGGCCTTTCTATTCCTAAAGCCTTAATTCTGGAAGTTAATGTAGTGGGAGGGAGTTGTAATAAAGCTGCTGCACCGTTTGCACCAGATATTTTCCATTTGGTATGTTTAAGCGCTTTTAAAATATTCTCCTTTTCTAAGAAAATAAGTTCCTGGGATGTTAAGATTTTTTCTGTAACAGTTTCTTTTGTTATGTCTGTTGAATTGGTATCACTTGGAATAATAGCTTGCCAATTTATAATACCGTTTTGTGAAACTATAACAGCACGCTCAATTAAATTCTGTAGCTCTCGAACATTACCAGGCCAATTATAAGAAGTAAGCAATACTCCATCTGTTTCAGATAACTGAACTATGGGCTTATTCAACTTCTTAGAAAATTGAGTAATCATTTCTTGAGCAATCAGGCAGATATCATGACCTCTGTTCCTAAGTGCTGGAACTTCAATAGGAAATACATTAAGTCTATAGTATAAGTCTTCTCTAAATTTTCCTTCTTTAGAAAATTCAAAAAGGTTTCTATGTGTGGCTGCAATAATTCTAACATCTACTTTAATAGTATCAGAGCTTCCAACGGGATCAAATTCACCTTCTTGAATAATACGTAATAATTTAGGTTGTAGCTCTAATGGCATTTCGCCTATTTCATCTAAAAAAATGGTGCCCTTATCTGCCAGCAAAAAACGTCCTTTTCTACTAATAGTTGCACCTGTAAAAGCACCTTTTTCATGTCCGAATAATTCACTTTCAATCAGGTTTGCTGGTATCGCGCCGCAATTAATGCGAATTAAAGGTTTATCGTTCCTGTTACTTTCTTTATGAATGGCTCTGGCTACTAATTCCTTACCAGTACCTGTTTCACCATTTATTAGAACAGTAGCGTCTGTTTTTGCTACTTGATGAATGAGATTAAGTGCATCTTTCATGCTCTTATCTTCGGCAATAATCCCATAGCTACTGGTAAGTTCTTGAATTTCTTCTGCTAAATACTGGGTTTGCTTAGTTAGCAGATTTATTTTGTCTTCAGCAACCAAGCGCTCTTCAATATTTCGTAGAATGAGCGTGTAAAAGGTTTTTGTATTAGTACCATATTTACTTATGGTGCCTTCGTTTAAGGTTTCTGTATCGTTTGATCCTATTACTTTTACAATATTTGGTAGGTAGTTGTTTATTGGCTTTTTATCATCTTCTGCTTTAACAATAGATTCGATTAAACTAGCGCTGTCTTCATCGAAGAAAAATAATACATTGCGTTGCAGCGTGTCATCATTTTCTAATAAGGTATTTGCAGATGGATTTGTAAGCACAATTCTGAAGTTGTCGTTAAACATAATAATGGCATCCATGGCTCCGTCAATGAGGCCTGTCATTTTGCTATTTGCTATTTCTATGTCTTGTTTGGATGATGCTAGCCGTTCTTGTATCGCATCTAATTCGCGGTGACGCTTAATCATGACAGATAGAATACCTTGGGCAAAACCGCTATCGTTTTTAATTAAATTTAAAAAATGCTCACGCTCAATTTTTAAAACTTTAGTGTTTTCTATTGTGGTGACAGATGCTGAGCGCGTTTCATTATCTATCAAAGCATATTCACCAAAACAATCTCCAACACTTAAAGTGTCATAAATGTGGTTCTTATCATGAATTTTTACCGAGCCTTTTAAAACGGCATACATGGAATTTCCAATAGTATCTTTTTCGAAAATAACTTCATTTTTAATATAAGTTTCTTCAGTAATATTATCACATAAATGTTGAAGGGATTCTTGAGAGACTTCAGAAAAAAAAGAAATTTCAGATAAAAAATTTATGAGGGTTTTGGTCACTTTTGTTAAGATATAGTTAGATAATGATTGTTAAAGATATTAATTATTATAATAGCTTTATAACTTAGCATTTTAAATGCTTCCCTTTTTAGGTAAACTTGTTTCTCTAAAATGAAAATCGATAATGCTGTAACATTTTGTTAAATACAGCGTCATATAAGTATCAATCAAAAAATAAATCACAATGATGAGACAAGATAATCAACTTTTAGTCATTACCCATTTAAGTCAACTAATAGCTTTGGTAACAGGTTTTGGTAGTTTATTATTACCATTAGTATTATGGCTTACACAAAAAGAAAAAGTATACCAAATGGACAAGCACGGTAAAAACATTATAAACTTTCAGTTAAGTTTAATTGTTTATTTTATAATATGTATTCCCTTAATATTGCTATTTGGCTTAGGTTTATTAGGCTTTATAATTTTAGGGATTATTTCTATAGTTTTTCCTATTGTAAATGCTATTAAAGCTAGCAAGGGAGAAGTGCCAACATACCCTTTGTCTTTTAATTTTATAAGTTAAAATTTAAATAACAGGTCATCCTCATTATTAAAAAATAGTTTATCTCTAGATTTTTATTAGTTAGTTTATTTTAGTAGGAGATAAATAAAACGCTCACTTTTAAGTGAGCGTTTTTTATTCCTGTGAAGGTGGGAATTTTTTTGAATGAAAATAGGCTATCAATTTTGATAGCCTATTTATAATGAATAAAGTATTTTAAACCTCTATCTCTATTAAAGAGATTCCTGCCTTCACAGGAATTAATTATGAATTTAGCATTACTGGCATTACAAGCATTGTAATTTGCTCACCTTCATCAAGTCCGTCTATAGGGGTTAAAATACCAGCTCTATTTGGCATACTCATTTCTAGTTGTACCTCGTCTGATCCCAGGTTGTTTAGCATCTCGGTTAGAAAACGTGAGTTGAAACCAATTTGCATGTCGTCACCTTGGTAGTCACAAGTTAAACGTTCTTCTGCCTTATTACTGTAATCGATATCTTCTGCTGAAATATTAAGCTCTGCACCGGCAATTTTTAAACGTATTTGGTGTGTTGTTTTATTTGAAAAGATACTCACACGTCTTACGGAGTTTAAAAATTGTGTTCTGTCTATAACTAATTTATTAGGATTCTCTTTTGGTATAACAGCTTCATAGTTAGGGTATTTGCCATCAATTAAACGGCAAATTAACTCAGAGTTTTCAAATGTGAATTTGGCATTCGATTCGTTATACTCAATAGTGACATCTTCTTCTTTAGCAGCTAAAATACCCTTTAAAAGATTTAAAGGTTTTTTAGGCATAATAAATTCTGCAACTTGGTTAGCTTTAATATCTTCACGTGTATATTTTACTAATTTATGAGCATCTGTAGCAACAAAGGTTAAACCTTCTGTTGAAAACTGAAAAAATACACCACTCATTACTGGACGTAAATCGTCATTCCCGGCTGCAAAAATAGTTTTACTAATCGCAGTAGCTAATATATCTCCAGTAACAACTGTTTTACTTGGGTCTTCAAGAGCAACTGCTTTAGGGAACTCATTACCATCAGCATAAGCCAAAGCATATTTACCATGATTTGAGCTAATTTCAATGGTGTTATTGTCTTCTACAACAAATGTAAGCGGTTGTTCAGGAAATGTTTTTAAAGTATCTAATAACAAACGAGCAGGAATAGCTACACTGCCTTCACTATCACTTTCAACGTCAAGAGACGAAGACATAGTGGTTTCTAAATCGCTTGCCGAAACAGTCAATTTAGTATGCTCTAATTCAAATAAAAAATTATCTAAA
Source organism: Flavivirga abyssicola (assembly GCF_030540775.2). Classification (GTDB taxonomy): domain Bacteria; phylum Bacteroidota; class Bacteroidia; order Flavobacteriales; family Flavobacteriaceae; genus Flavivirga; species Flavivirga abyssicola. The sequence continues at coordinate 3,461,511 of NZ_CP141266.1, forward strand.
ATAGGTAAGGTGTTAGAGCTATTAATGACACCCCCTAAAACTTGTAATTGTTTTAATAAATAGGTACTGGATACTATAAATTTCATGTATTTACAACGAGTTTAAATTTTAATAAAGCTATCTACAAATATATTCGAAACCGACTAAAATTGGAAACAAACTTATTAACATTTAAGAAGCATGCCTTTTCTTTCTGAAGTAATTAAATCCTATTCCGAAAAAGGTCAATAGCACCAGTGGTAATGCGATGTTTATAAGTTGCCATTTGCTTTTTTGAGTTGCTATTTTTTGCTGATTAAGGAATGCGATGGCTATTTCTTTGGATCGAATGTTTATAAGTCCGTTATCATCTAGTAAGTAATTAACGGCATTGAGTAAAAATTCTTTATTGCCGTAGGTCTTTCCTGTCCATCGATCAAAGCCTAATTCTTGTGGTCTATTTTTTATAACATCATTTTTAATAATATCACCATCGGCTACAACAATCATCTTAGTGGGTATGCTTTTATTTTTTTCTTCCGAAAGTTTAAAAGCCTTTATTTGATTGTTATAAACGGATGTGAATTCACCTTCTAATAAAACCGCGAGTGCTTGATTTCCTTTATTGAAAAGAGTAGGATCTGGTTCCTGAGTCACTAAATCTAAACTTATTTCCCTTGGCATACCTTCCAGTTTAGTTAGAGGTGCTGTTTCTAAAAGAATAGTTTTATTAATATCGTTTTTAAGCGTATCAATTTGGTTTGCAAAGTCAAGTTTTACTAAATTTAGATTATTAACAATGGGGTGATTGCTATTGGAGTTTGCTAATGGTGAATAAGGCCATCGTAAATGTTGAAATTGTGATTGACTACCTTCGCCCATAGCCAGCGTAATAGGAGCAGAGTACAATGTGCTTACTATAACAGGATTAATGCGAACACCGTATTTAAAAAAGAAATCGGTTAAATTTAAATCTCTTGTTACAGCAAAATTACTACCTGTATCATTATACAAGCTATCTTTTTCCATGGTTACAGCATCGATGAGCCATAAACTTTTACCGCCATTCATGGTGAATTGATCTAAGACTAGTTTTTCCTTTTCGGTAAAAGCTTCAGTAGGTTTTGCAGAGATTATTAAATCGTATGCTTTAATGTCTTTAAGTGTTTTTTGAGGATTGCTAGCTACACTATCTAAGGTAAAAGGTGCAATAAAATAGTATTCTCCAAGCTTTTTAACAAAATCTGCGATGTATTTATCTTCCAACTGATTATTACCTCTTAGAATAGCAATTTTTCTACGTTTGGGTTTTGTTAATTTGCTAAATCCATCTGAAAAAGTATATTCTAAATGCTGAACAGAATTACTAACTAATTCCTGTTGTGTAGCTCCTATTTTATTTTTTATTAAAGGAATAATAACTGTTTGATCGTTATAACTGGCTAAAGCCCAAGGAAAAATGACAGCCTGAGTCGCTTTTCCATTTTCTTGTACGCTTAATTGCATGGGTGTTAAACCGCGTTGCGTAAGCTGTTGGATGTTCTGCTCTCTTGTAGATTCGTTTTCTAACGGATTAATAAAATTGAAAATAACATGGCTGTTTTCTGCTGAAAATTCTTCAAGTAATTGATTGGTTTCTTTTTGAAGCCTTCTAAATTCCGAAGGAAAATCATCTCCACTTAAAAAGATATCTACAATAAGAGGAGATTCTATGTCTTTTACAATATTTATGGCAGATTCACTCAATGTATAACGATTATCTGCAGTTAAATCAAAACGTTTGAAGATTTTACTACCTAAAAAATTAATTGCAATTATTACAACTATAAGTATAGCTATATGTTTAATGTTTTTATTCAAAGGTCTTTTTTAATTGATATTGTCTAATACCTACTACGGTATCGTTTTTAAAATCCAGCTCCATGCATTCTTGCTTATTATTGAAAGCACCAGGTTTAAAACCTAAATTATAATTCCATTTATTTGCCGATTCTCTTTTTAAACTGTCATTCCAACCATACCATTCACTTTTCCCTAAGAGTGTTTCTACTTCTTTTTTACTTTTATGGAGAAACAAACTTTTATCAAGTATTTCTTGAGACATTTCATAGCGTAATTCGGGTTTATCTTTCCAGGCTTCAGTATTAAAATATTTTTGATGGTGGTAGCTACTAAAAATATTTAACAATGGGTAAAATACATAAAAATAAACAACAGGGGTTAATAATAAACTTATTAGCAGACTTACCCATTTACGTTTATCTATAGTATTTGCAAATAACCAAACTAAAACAAAAACGAGTATTAGAAAAATAATAAATAAGGGTGTTAAAATCATTTTTTCTCTCTGTTGATATTTATTTTAGTTAGCATTAAAAAGAAAATGGTGACACTTAAAAAATACAAGATATCGCGTGTATCCAATACGCCACGACTCATACTTTTATAATGTACACTCATTCCTAATTGTTCTATAAAATCATTGGAAGCGAAATCTGCAATGCCTTCAAAGCCTATATAGAATAGAAAGCAAATAAAAACGGCTATAATAAATGATACAATTTGATTGTCTGATAAGGAAGATGCATAAACACCAATAGCTGTATAAGCAGCGATTAAAAATAATAATCCGAAATAAGAACCAAGCGTACTCCCCACATCTAAATTACCAATTGGGTTGCCTAATTGATAAACAGTGTAAACATAAAGCAAGGTTGGTATAAGTGCGATTAAAATCAAAATAAAGGCTCCAAAATACTTCCCCAAAATAATATGTATATGCGATATTGGTTTTGTAAGCAGGAGTTCTAGGGTACCTTGCTTTTTTTCATCAGAAAAACTACGCATAGTAACAGCAGGAATTAAGAATATTAAAATCCAAGGTGTTAGTAAAAAGAAAGAAGATAAATCTGCAAATCCATAATCCAGAATATTAAATTCACCTTTAAACAACCATAAGAATAAGCCATTTAAAACTAGAAAAATAGCAATGACTAAATAGCCAATAGGGGATGCGAAAAATGAGTTTATTTCTTTTTTTAGTATAGCTAACATTTATTTTATTTTGTGCATCATAATAAGTAGTTTTTTGACTATTGTTCAAAAGAAATTAAAGTGATGCGCTAATCTATATAAATTTATTTTTTTATTTGAAAGATCTCGGTAACAAATTTATCAATTTGTCTCACATGGACGTTTTATAATTGATTAAAATTTTAAAAAGCGCTCGATATCGCTTCAAAACGCTCCACTTTAATAGCGCCTTTTGTTGGAATCATGTTTTGCCAAACCCAATTGTAATGCTCAATGACTTGCTCAGCACTTAGGTGTGGTCTATGGCCTGTTGTGTGTGCATCTTTTACAACTGTAATGTTATAATCTTTTGCCAGGGCTGAATGTATGGTAGCTTCTACACAAAAATCGGTAGCGCAACCTGTAATGTATAACTCATTAATATTATGAGCTTCTAATTCAGATTTAAGGTTTGAATTATAAAATACATCATTTGCATATTTACTTATTAGTATATCATTTTTAGATACTTGCAATTCTGATAATATTTCCCAGGCTTCTGTGTTGGGAATAAAATCATTATGTTTAGTGCCATCATGCTGAATATAAAAGACCAGATGTCCTGAAGCTCTAAATTTATCTGCTAAAGAATTAATCTTATTTACTACACCGATGGTATCATGTCTTGGAGTTTCTGGAGTAAAGGATCCTTTTTGCATATCGATTACCAGAAGTGCTTTTTGACTCATTGTTAGCTTAAAGTTTCTAATTTATCAACGCTCCATGCCATAGGAGGTATATTAAATAATGGTTTAGTTTTTGCCCAAACGTTTTTAAAGATATCAGAGTGTCTGTAATTCTCTAAATCGTTTTCAGTTTCCCAATAGCTATAAGTGAAAAATATAGTCGGATCGTTTTTGTCTCTATAGAGTTCTAAAAATTTACAGCCTTCAAAATGTCGTATTTTTTCTTTATTAGCTTCAAAATTAGCAAGAAAAGCTTCGATGTTTTGGTCTTGAAACCCCATTTTTACAATTCTAACAAACATATTATGTTTTTATAAAGTTAACACTAATAGCATCCATTAAGCCAAGCCCCATAAGCGATGAGGCGCTTCCAACAGTACCGCTATTACTTTTATAGACCGCAATTTCTAAGAAATCGCCAGAATTAAAAACGACTAAACCTCTACCTTCATCATTACGTTTGTTTTCTTCTATTTCAAAATTTACAAAATCACTGTATTTTTTATAAATAGTCTTAAACTTATTATTTCTAGCTGAAATCTCAAAAGCGCGCCCTTTCTGTATAGTTTCAAAAAAGTGCCTTTTAATATTGGTAATCACATTGCCATAATTATCAATATAAATAACACTACCAATAATTTGTGTTTTATCGTCATTTACATAAGGGACAATATTCTTAATCGGTTTTATTTCTTTAATAGATTTTCCTATAACCTCTAAAGTGCCACCGCGTGCAATGTGGCATGCTGCTTTTACAAACACATCAAGAACGGGAAAGCTAGTTTGTATTTTATCGTGAATATTAATTTCTACGATTTTTTCGGGTGCAATCTCAGCACAAATCATGCTCATAATACCATTATTGGCACAGATGAAAAAATGATCATCAAGTTTTACAGCTATGTGCTTATTTTCCGGATTTATTTCAGAATCAATTCCAATAATATGTATTGTGCCTTTAGGAAAACTACTGTATGCATTTTTAATGATGTATGCCGCTTCAGGAATACTAAAAGGTGAGATAGAATGAGAGATATCAACAATTTTAACATCATGAAGTTCGCTATAAATGGCTCCTTTTGTCGCGCCAGCAAAGTGATCTTTTTCACCAAAATCAGTAGTTAATGTTATTATCGCCATTGGCAAAATTGTTGATATGTTTTTAGCGTTTGGTCACCCAAATTTATGTATTTTTGAGATTTAACAAAACTAATGAAATCATTTCATCGATTAAATATTATTTTGATTTAAATCCGATGAAATAAAAAATTAAACTTGCGCCTTTGAATGAAATTATAATTGAACTTGAAGAAATTACTCCAAAAGAGTTTTTTGGAGCCCAAAACGCCAATATTGTACTTCTAAAAAAGTACTTTCCTAAACTTAAAATTGTTGCAAGAGGTAATAAAATTAAAGCCTTTGGAGACGAGGAATTGTTAGAAGAATTCGATCGTAGAATTACCATGCTTTTAAAACATTTCGCAAAATATAATAAGCTGGACGAGAATGTTATTGAGCGCGTTTTAACGAGCCAAAGCAGTGACGATTATACGACTTCAAAACAAAGTGGAGAAGTTATTGTGCATGGTGTAGGAGGTAAACTTATTAAAGCACAAACAGCAAACCAACGTAAAATGGTAGAGCTTATGCGTAAAAACGATATGGTTTTTGCTATAGGCCCTGCAGGAACAGGTAAAACCTATACAGGTGTTGCATTAGCGGTTCAGGCTTTAAAAAATAAGGAAGTTAAACGTATTATTTTAACGCGTCCGGCGGTGGAGGCTGGTGAGAATTTAGGGTTTCTACCTGGTGATCTAAAAGAAAAATTAGACCCATACATGCAACCATTATATGATGCGTTACGTGATATGATTGCTCCTGAAAAATTAGCACATTATATAGAGAATGGAACCATACAAATAGCACCATTGGCTTTTATGCGTGGACGTACGTTGGATAATGCTTTCGTGATTTTAGATGAAGGGCAAAATACAACACATGCACAAATGAAAATGTTTTTAACGCGTATGGGAAAGAATGCCAAGTTTTTATTAACAGGCGATCCCGGACAGATTGATTTACCACGTCGTACCATTTCGGGTTTAAAAGAAGCCCTTTTAATTTTGAAGAATGTAGACGGTGTAGGTATGATATTTTTAGATGATAAAGACGTCATTCGTCATAAACTGGTTAAGAAGGTTATTGAGGCATACGAAGGCATAGAGAATAGATCTTAATCCCCATTGTCCTTTGGACATTTCCCCAAAGGGGAAAATTTGCGGATTACAATAACATAAATATTAATTTAAAAAGCGTTTTTCTATAATTCAAATATTTAATTTTGAGTTTCTCTCCCTTTGGGAGAGATGTCTGAAAGACAGAGAGGCATATGAGTAATACAATAATAGATACCAATTTCAATTTTCCAAATCAAAAAAGTGTTTACAAAGGAAAAGTAAGAGAAGTATATAATATCAATGATGATGAATTGGTTATGATTGCAACAGACAGACTTTCTGCGTTTGATGTGGTGATGCCAAAAGGAATTCCGTATAAAGGGCAGATTTTAAATCAGATCGCTACTAAAATGATGGCTGCAACAGAAGATTTAGTGCCTAATTGGTTAACGGCCACACCAGACCCTAATGTCGCTGTAGGACATTTGTGCGATCCTTTTAAGGTAGAAATGGTTATTCGTGGCTATATGTCTGGTCATGCAGCACGAGAATATAAAGCGGGTAGACGGATGCTTTGCGGTGTACCTATGCCAGAAGGTATGAAGGAAAACGATAAATTTCCTGAGCCTATTATTACACCAGCTACTAAAGCGGAAATGGGTGGCCATGATGAGGATATCTCCCGGGAAGATATTTTAAAACGAGGTATTGTTTCTGAGGCCGATTATGTGGTGTTAGAAGATTATACTCGTAAATTATTCCAACGTGGAAGTGACATTGCAGCCTCTCGCGGGCTTATTTTAGTAGATACTAAATACGAGTTTGGAAAAACTAAAGACGGACAAATTGTCCTTATTGACGAAATACACACACCGGATTCTTCACGCTATTTTTATGCTGATGGTTATCAAGAACGTCAGGATAAAGGTGAAAGCCAAAAACAGCTTTCTAAAGAATTTGTGAGACAATGGCTTATAGAAAATAATTTTCAAGGTTTGGAAGGGCAAACGGTGCCTTTTATGAGCGATGATTATATTGAATCTGTTAGTGAACGTTATATTGAACTTTACGAGAATATTACAGGCGAAACTTTTGTAAAGGCAGATGTTTCTAATATACAGGAACGTATTGGCGCTAATGTGTTGGAGTATTTAAAATAGAATTGTTTTTTAGCTATCATTAGCTTTAGCTGATGTACTTACAGTTATAAAAAGACCTTGCAAAGAAAATTCGTAAGGTCTTTTTATAATATTCGCTTATCTATTTAGGTATGGGGAAGCGTATATAACAGGTTGGATAAACGTTAATACCGTGTTCAACAATATTAGTCGCCTTAATCCATTTGGATTTTAACTTATTTCCTGAATTAGGATAACCTAAACCGTTCTTATTGGTTTATCTTCAAGGAGTAAATTCTTATGTGCAGCAGCTCCTAAAATGGCTTTTTTAAGTTCTTCGCCAGTCAAATTTGGAAGCCTCCATTTTGTGCCAATCTTTTTAGCCATAGAATCATTTATTTTTATGTCACCAGATATTACCCCCTGTATCAACCAACTATTTTGAGTATCCTCTATTGTATCTACTAATGATCGATAAAATCCTGTAGTAGCATGCCTAACCATTTCAGCTTTATTTTTAATATTTTCCTGTTCATCCTTGCTGTCTTTAACTTCACTCATCACCTTATCTGCATAGCCCTGCGGGTTTAATAGTTCTACAAGTACACTTTCTAATACACTATTTGCAGGAAGATTTCCAGATTTCCCATCTGCTTGAGATGCAATTTCCGTAGTTTTATTTTTATCCCAAACGGTATATGCATCTGTGCCCAAACCGAGCGACTTAATGCTTGGTCCCATGGCTCCTGTTATTGGTATATTTAAACCACCGGTAGCGAGTTTTTCCTTTAGTACACTTATAACAGAATCAGAATCGTCATGTTCTGTCCCTTTTCCAGCATAACAAGATGTGAATCTTATACTTTTTATATCTTTCTTTAATCCCTTTACATCATTGGTTAAAAAAGAGGCTATTTCATCACCAGAATATTCTCCTGATGACCCTATGCCTCCATGTGCAACAATTGCCAAAGACTCGTCTTCTGTCATTTTCGAAAAATTGGAATCCTTTAACAATTCTACAGGCCCTCCCGCTATATTTATACCATAGTCAATAGAAGTTAACTCTACAAAGTTTTTAGTCATCGCATTTTTTGCAAGAGCAACCCTTCTCTGAATAACGTTAGTATTATTATTTTCTTTTGTTTGTAATGGCGGCGATATTTTGATAGTATGGTTGTCGGCTATTTCTTGTAATTGGGTAACTTTTTTAGTTTGTGAACTATTGCTTGCTGTCTCCTGCAGTTTTCTTTGCGTAATGGCTTCAGGTCTGTTGTCTAGGAACTGAGAGGTAAACGGCTGTTTTTGATCATTCCTTGTGTTAGTTGATACTGAGCGTTTTTGGTTTTCTTGATTTTTACCTGCGTGTGCTTGCATGACTTATTTCTTTCGAGTTGCACTTATTGTTTATAATGGTTTTGCATATGAAATATAGCGTATAAAAACCACTAACTTTTCAAATTACCTCGGAACTAAATTTTTTCTAAATTTAGTTTTCCTCTATAAATATAGTTAAATTAAAAATAAGGAGTTTTTCTTAAAAAGCTAGCAATCAAGTTATAAATTCGTTATAAGAATCAGTATAAGTGATTCTTTTTAAATAGCACAGGTCAAATAATTCTCATTTTATCTATAATTCGAAAACATCCTGTATTGCTTTAGAGGACAAGACATTTTTAATAAATTGAGGCTTGTCTTTTTGCTCTTGAAAGTATTGACTTTGATATAGTTTCTGATATTTTGAATGCCCCAAATTATCAAATAATTCTACTTTTTTTGAAACTAGATTGTCAATTTTAGATATGATGTCTTTTTGAAATTGTAAATTTTCAGGATTTACATACCCCTTTTTTATAAACCCTACAGTTTTACGAGCACACCTACAGGGGTTTGAAGTATTTATTAGTCCACATTTATTATTCATAAAACCATACAATTGCTCTCTGGTTCTACTCAATCTTTTTCTGAAATTAGCTTTTGAAATCTCCATAACCTCACTACCTATAGTATGTGGCAATTCAAACAATTCTCCCAACACATAAACCAATCGTTGTTCTGGGGTTAAACAAAGTAACATCCCTTTCATACATGTTAGTTTCGCTTCTTCAATAACCTCTTTTTTATTGTCTTCTTCAAACTCTTCATCTTCTATAGAATCTAACCCTTGCGCATATTCTACCCAAGGAATAGTATGGTAATACTCTTTTTTTCTTTTACTATTCAGAAATTGATTTTTTAAAATGCGATACACCCAGGTTCTAAATTCACTTCTTTGTTCAAATTTATGAAGGTTTATAGCTGCTTTTATTAAGGTTTCTTGTGTTAAGTCATTAGCATCATCAGCATTAGTCGTTAAATTTAAGGCTATATTGTAAATCCAGGTTTGATGCTTTGTAAGCAAGTATTCTAGAGCTAGTTTATTACCAGAAACACTTAAAGAACATAAGATAGAATCGTCTGTATTAATGGTTATTTCGGTTTTCATATATTCAAGTTTTAAAAAAATAAAGACAGGTACAATACCCGTAAGTATTATACCTATCAATAATAATACAAATTACTCTAAATTTGTATAACTAGATAATTGTAATAAAGTTTTAACCTTTTTTGTTAAGTAAATTGTCTCCGTAAGGATTGTCTAAAACCATCAACCATTTACCATTTTTTTGTTTCCGTAATACAACAATTGATAACCCTTTCTGCTTTATTATTGAACCATCTGGAGCCAGTGCTTCCATTGACCAAGGATTAATGTGTGTAGCAATGTTCCCACTGATATAAACTTCATGCCCATGAAAAGCAAAATTAGGACTTACTTCCATAAGCTCTAAAAACTTTTTTCGAATAATCTCTTCCTTTGATTCTGGTTTTTCAGGTTCAAATACAATAACTGCGTGCTTTTCATAGGTAGACATAACGCCTTTTATGTCTTTGTTTTTTAATGAAGTAACCATTTTTTCAATTACTTTTAAAACATCATTTTTTTCTTGAGTCATTTTTTTGTGTTCTTGGCAGCTTCCTAATGTAAATACACTTATAAAAGCTAAGGTTAATAATTTTGTTAATTGCTTTTTTAAGGTTTCCCTTATTGGCATTTTAATTTTTTGTTGTTGTAAATTTTGATCGACCATTTATGTGTAATTTTATAACGTTCGATACTTAGACACAGAAAAAAGGGACGTGTGACAGTAAGGTATTTTTAATTTAAAATTCTCCGACCTTTGTGTCGGGGTTTCCTATTCACCTTTCCTTTGGAGAGGTCAGAACTGCCTTTTTTGGTAGTTCTGGGAGAGGCGAAATACAGGGTTTTGATTTTTGACTAGAAAGCTAAAAGCCTGATCTCAAATTAAATTGGTATGACTTAGAAATAAATGAGTAAATTCTGTTTTTTCAGAGTTTAAAATTTGGAGTTATTTATTTCTGGATTTTAAAATTTTTATATAGCCTATGGCTAATTCTGTGAAATCTGCTTGTCCTAAATTTGAATTTATAAAAGCTCCTAAGTAAAGATTATTAACAGGTTTTTTAGCAGTTCCTATAACATAATATTTTAGTCCAAATCGAGCAGATATTGTGCGTTTAATCTTGAAGTAAGACTCACCGACATCACCAAGTCTATAATTACCACCACTTTCTGTGATAATTTTGGGAACATCTCCCCAACCTTGATTAATGCGCCAGTCAATTTTATATGCAGGTTTAAAAATATTTATACCAACTTGTAAATCTATTCCGAAATGATTTAATAACAATTCACTATTGGCTGTTATGCCAATATTTAAAGCATTAGTAAATGCATTAGACCTTAAGTCTGAAAATTCTCTACCGTTTTGCACAAGAGATTCATTATTTGAAATATAATCGTAATATGCTTGATAAAATCTAAAATATGCACCTAAGCCAAGTTTTAATGTGTTGTTGTATATTTTGCCATACTCTCCCGACATAGTATATACACTTTTTTTATCATCAAAAGCTTGAGAAAGTACATGTATCCCATAACCAGAACGTATTGAGAAATAATCTGAAATAGTCTTTTTTGGTATTTTTACAGGTTGTGCCGAATTTTTTAATGAATTTTTAGAGGTGTTTATTTCTAATCCAAGGCTAATTAGAAAAGAGTTATAACCTTGGTTGGGTAATCTTGTATGTCCGTTAGAATGATGGGTATATCCAGCTCCAACCCGCCAATTAACGTGATCATATTTCATTAAATTATAATACATAAATAATCTAAAAGACCAAGTTAAGTCTGTAGATATCGCTTTATTAAATTCGTTTGTAATCGGGTGGTATTTTTTAGTGACATAAGAAATTCCCGTACCTACGTGGAGATTTATGTTTTTAGATTTAAAAGCATTGAATTCTAAGAAAGGTTGTATTGTAAAAATCTCTCCTAGATTGGTTTTATTGGCTAAATCTGTATATCCTAAACTTATACCTGCTTTTGAGGTTTTTAAATAGGAAGCCCATTCTTGTGTGTGTGTTGTGTGATGCCACCCTAAACTTATAAAGGCTTGTTTTTGAAGCCCTCTATCAGGAAAGCCTGTATTTGGTTCTCCTGTAATGCCAATAAGAATTTCAGGAGTGATGCTAAAAATATTGGAATTGTTTTCTTGCCCCTTTGAAATTAAAACACTTAATAACATTAGGAAAGTAAGTTTGTTTGTCATGAATAAAAATTATGAGAGATAGGATTGGTTAGGGTGAGGTTTAATCTATAATTTATGTTTAATTTTTAATCCACCTTAATTTTAGACGAGAGTAGTTATACAATAAATGATAATGATGAAATTATATATTTGTTAACAAATCTAGGGAGTTTTTAATAAACTAAAAACTATTTATAAGGACTTGTGTGTATTTGGGTTGTTTCAGAGGGCTATATTCTAACTTATTATGGATAACTCAAAACTGTTACAGGCTCTAAAAAATGAGTAACAAATAATAATCTTTTCCTTTACTGATATAAAAGTTTCTACTTCGTAATATTTTTTGCAAACAGAGTATATTCGTTAATCTGTGGAACGATTAGATTCTAAGAACTCATTTTCTAGCTTTTACAAAAATATCTACAATACGTTCAATGGTTTTACCATAGTTAACATTCGATGAGTTAGACAAAGCAATAATAACAAGCTTCTCTTTTGGAAAAATTTCAAATTTTGTAATACCACCAACAGAACCACCATCATGCCCAAAACCTTTTAGTTTTTTTCTTTTAATAATACCCCAGCCAATACCATAGCCCGTTTTTTTACCAATGGATAATTTTTGAGATTTTGTAAACTCCTTGATGATCTCACCTGAAAGAAATTCTTTTTCAATCATGGCGTTTCCAAATTTTATTAAATCATGAGTCGTAGATATGAATCCGCCACCAGCCCATTTGTAGCTATTGTCTACATATGTTGCATTCTTAATAGTGTTAGAGGCATCAATCTGATAAAATGACGCTCTATTTCTAATAATATCTTCATTTTTATCAGCATATGTAGCATGCATATTCAGTTTAGAAAAGATTTCGTGCTTCATAAAATCTAAAAATGAAACGCCACTTGCGCCTTCAACAGCTGCACTTAGTAAGTTAAAGCCATATGAAGAATAAGAATAACGTCTACCTGGTTTAAATAATAAGGAATCGTTTTTAAAAATATCTAAACCAGATTTAACCGTGCTGTATTTTTTTGCCGAAGTATATTCTGAATTTCTATAATGTCTAATACCTGCAATATGCCCAGCAATTTGTCTTACAGTAACGGGATATTTCTTGTTTGGGAAGTACGGAACATATGTCTGAATGGTTGAATCTAAACTTAACTTACCGCTTTCAATTAATTTACCAAGAGCTGTGGATGTTAGTGGTTTTGATACGCTACCAATCCTAAAAAGGGTTTCTCCTGAGCTGACAGGTACTTGATGCTCTATGTCTGCATACCCAAAGCCTTCAGACCATACAATATCGCCATCAATAGAAAGGGCTATATCTATCCCGGGAATGTTCTGCGTTTGTTGTAATGAGTCAATGATACGATGTGCTTTGAATATAGCTGAAGCATATTTAATGTTTTTAATATTCTGACATGTACTTTTAGTTCCAATTAAAAATGGAATTAAGAATATTGAAAGCTTAAATAGAAATCTCATAGATTGCAATTGTATAGATAGAAGACTTTGTCGGAAAAGAATTATTTAGCTTTCTTTTTTTTCGGTTTACTTGCTTTTGCCAATGGATTAAAATGGATACATAAATCTAACCAATAGGATAAATCATCATCATTATCAAAGCCATCTGGTGTTACAAAAATATAGCCTTTCATAGGGCGTCCGGTAAAATCCATAGGCAAGCATTCTGGTTTTTTAAGTTCGGTTTCATAAACAGATTCTCCAATACGTGCCATTAATAAACTATCTCCATATTTTTTATCAATATGAATGCCGCAAAGCATTTTATTGTCTAACTTGAAACATAAACCTCCCATCATTTTTAATTCTGTAAAGTGGGTTCGTTTTTCTTTTAATTGTTGCCGTATTCTATCAGCTAAATACTCATCATAAGCCATAATTTTAATTTTTAAAACGATTAATTAATTTTCGATTCATATTATATACAAACGTATTTGTTTTTGCATAATGAAATGATATAAAGCAGACTACAATTACAAACAGAATGGCTCCAACAATAGCTTCGGTTGGATTTAAAGTCTGATTTAAAAAACGCTTTAGTCCGTAACTTGTAAAGCTTCCAAATAAAATTATAAAATGTATCACATAAATAGATAGTGTTTTTTCTCCTATTCGAGCAATAATAGACTGTTTTAAAAAACGCTCTAGGGCATAAAACAAACCAAATAGCACTAACACATTTCCTAAACGCGTAAACAGATAATTATAACTGGCACTTAATTTTAATAATTCAATACTGGTTATGCTATGTAGTTTTAAAAGTAACCAAGACGAATAATTAATAAGAAAATAACCGACTATAAAGAACGTAATAACTGTGCATAGTTTAAAACGGTTTCTATGCACATGTCTAAAAAATACGGTAGATATAAAAGCACCAAAAGCAGAATAACCAAACCAAGGTAAAATGGTAAAAACGGAACCATTAACCTTTGTCATATAATTAGCAATAGGAAGTGGTAAATTATCTATGACCAAATCTCTGTATAACGGTTCGGAAACAAAACAAAGACAACCTAATGAAAAAAGAATAATTGAAAAAATGTAGCTATAATGTTTGAATAAGATGTGTAAAGAAACTAAAATAATAAGCGATAAACCGATGCACTGTAATACGTCAATTACAAAAAAGTAAGAACTAAAGTAGCCACTAAGCCAACTTACTAAATTAATACGAAGACTATAACCAATTCCTATAAGTAAAAGCCCTCTAAAAAAACCTTTTTTTATTCTTGGCTGATCATCATTTTTAGAATGTGCACGTAACAATAAATACGTAAAAACTAAACCAGAAATGGTGAAAAAGGTAGGTGCTGTAATGCCTCTAAAATAAGACCATATATTATAAGCTATACTAGTAGTGTCTCTATAAACAGGGTCGATTAATGTATCGATAAAATGCCCTTGTAGCATCATTAATATCGCAAATGCTCTAACAGCATCAATAAAATACAAACGATTAGATTGCAAAATGACTGGAATTGGTTATGATAAATATACTTCTATTATCTTAACCCTAATATTACTAAACGAATATATTTATAATTTAATGCCTCTTACAAGCTGTACAACGATGTTTACCCTAGAAATGATAAGTCACAATCCGTTCGTTTAGGGGTTGCTCGTTACGATAATTATTAATCGGCATATTGTTTTTAAGCTTCAAGACTTCCTCTACAGATAAAATAATAGGCTCTTTAAATACAATCCAATTCACACTTTCTGTACAAGGTGGGGTCGTTAAAGAACCATCATAAGAGTAATAATGCTTATTTTCTAAAAGTAAACTCGATAAATCAATTTCTTGATGAATATCCTTTATTGCTCCTTCTTCGATAGGTAAAAAGCTTTCAAAGAATTCGAATAATTGGCTGTCGTCACCCTCTTCTCCTAAAAGCCCTAAAACTGTTATTTTTCCAGTTTTGCTAATATGAACCAAATGCATTTCAATAGGGTAAATAACACCATTTATTTTATGTTCCGAAGGTTCATGAAAATGTATTTGCTTTAAATAATATGTTTCATTCTTGTAGTTTATAGAATCACCAGCTTCAAAATCAAATTGTATAGAATGGCCGTTATTTTCAACTTCACTAATAAGTGTAGTGGGTGTGTATTGTATTTTTAAATCCTTCTGAATTCTTATTGAGTCCACATTTTTATGGATAATATTAATTGGGGATTGATACTTACCACCACAATCAGAATTCTTTTCAATTTCTATCCAGTGTTCTGGCGATGTTTCTCCTGAATAACTCCAGTGATGTTTATTTTCTTGATTTTTTGTGTGTGTATTCTTTTTAGAGTAGTTACAAGAACCGATTGTTAGTAAAAGAATACTTAAAAATAAAGTGATTTTC
The DNA here is from genome assembly GCF_030540775.2 of Flavivirga abyssicola. Classification (GTDB taxonomy): domain Bacteria; phylum Bacteroidota; class Bacteroidia; order Flavobacteriales; family Flavobacteriaceae; genus Flavivirga; species Flavivirga abyssicola. The sequence continues at coordinate 3,477,089 of NZ_CP141266.1, forward strand.
GCATTCATGATATAAATATTTAATCATTTGTATAATAAGTTCTATGCAAAATTACATTTGACAGCCTTTTAAAACCTTACATTTATCAGGTTTTGATAGTTTTGAGATTAAAGTTATTAACTATTTCGTTTTCGAAATTTAAAGCCCTATGCCCAAGTTGTTGCGACCCTGTATCTGATATATATATTCATAATTAGATTTTCCACATGTTTTAAAATATTGCTTATTAAATTGAACTTGGAGTTTATTTAATACATTTATGAATTGAACTAATAAAGAATTATGAATCTATTAGAACAAATCGTTAAGTCTTTTTCGGATTATGCATGGGGATTGCCTTTGGTAATACTACTTATTGGAGGTGGGTTATACCTTTTAATTTTGTCAAGATTTTTACCATTTAGGTTTATAGGGCATGCCATTGAGATATTAAGAGGAAAATACGATGATCCTAATGACCCAGGGCAAATTAGCCATTTTAAAGCATTGACCACAGCACTTTCTTCAACCATTGGTATGGGGAATATTGCAGGTGTGGCAGTTGCAATTTCTTTTGGTGGCCCTGGTGCCATGTTTTGGATGTGGGTAAGTGCTATTGTAGGGATGTCGACTAAATTTTTCACATCCACATTAGCCATTATGTATCGTGGTAAGGATAGTAGAGGTGACTTACAAGGAGGTCCCATGTATTTTATTATGGAAGGGTTGGGAAAACACTGGAAACCTTTAGCAGTTATGTTTAGTTTCTTTGGGATGATTGGCGCCTTACCTGTCGTTAACGTGAATCAATTAACACAAGCTATAAACGATATTATATTAATACCAAACGGTGTTGTCGTTGGTTTAAAATCTAATCTAATTATTGCATTTATTTTAGTTTCTCTAACCTCGGTTATTATCCTAGGAGGGTTGCAACGCATTAGTAATGCAGCTTCTAAGATGGTCCCTTCTATGGTATTGTTGTATTTCATATTGGTCTTGTACATTTTGATATCAAATTATGAGGTGGTGCCTAAGTATTTAATGATGATTTTTACGGATGCTTTTGCTGCCAATCATTTTACAGGAGATCCTTTTTTAGGGGGTGTCCTAGGCGCACTAGTTTTATTAGGAATTCGCCGTGGTGCATTTTCAAATGAAGCTGGTATAGGTACTGCTCCCATGGCACATGGTGCAGCAAAAACAGATGAGCCTGTGCGTGAAGGTTTGGTAGCTATGTTAGGGCCAGCTATAGATACGCTGGTTGTTTGTACACTTACCGCTTTAGCAATTCTGGTAACAGGTGTTTGGGAAACAACGTCTGATAATGGCGTTAGTTTAACAGCTTCTGCATTTTCCTCTGCCATGCCCGGTTATGGAAAATATTTATTAATGCTTTGCGTGTTAATCTTTAGTGTATCCTCATTATTTTCATATGCTTATTATGGCACAAAATGTATGTCGTTCTTAATAGGTGCAGAGAAAAAACATTACTATAATTATATTTATATTGTAAGTATCATATTAGCTGCTACAACGCCTTTTAGTATGATGCTTAATTTAATTGATGGCACTTTTGCTCTTATGGCAATTCCAACTATGATAGCGACCGTAATAATGGCTCCAAGAGTAGTAAAAGAAATTAAAGCTTATTTTAGAAGAGTTAATAAATATATAAAATATGACAAATAAAGATAATGCAAAAGCCTATTGGAAAGAAAACATAAAATACGTGCTTATATTATTGTTGGTATGGTTCTTAGTATCGTATGGTGCAGGAATTATGTTTAAAGATGCGCTTAATACTATAAAATTGGGAGGTTTTAAATTAGGCTTTTGGTTTGCACAACAAGGCTCTATGTATGTGTTTGTTATACTCATATTTGTATATGTTCGTCTTATGAATAAACTTGATAAAAAGTATGGTTATGACGAATAGTATCCTGTTGGTTGAATCGTTAGGAGTTCAAAATTGGACCTATATTTTAGTCGGAATTACGTTTACATTATATATAGGCATTGCCATTTGGTCTAGAGCAAGTTCTACAAAAGAGTTTTATGTTGCCGGTGGAGGTGTATCCCCGTTAGCTAATGGTATGGCAACTGCTGCTGATTGGATGAGTGCTGCATCTTTTATATCTATGGCTGGTATTATATCCTTTGCAGGTTATGATGGTGCTGTTTATTTAATGGGTTGGACAGGTGGCTACGTTTTGTTAGCATTATTATTGGCACCATACTTACGGAAATTTGGAAAGTTTACGGTATCAGATTTTATAGGGGATCGGTATTATTCAAAAACAGCACGACTTGTGGCCGTGTTTTGTGCTTTATTGGTATCCTTTACTTATGTTGCAGGACAAATGAGAGGCGTTGGTATTGTATTTTCTCGTTTTTTAGAAGTTGATATTGATACGGGCGTTATCATAGGCATGCTTATCGTTTTATTTTATGCTGTTTTAGGCGGCATGAAAGGCATCACATATACGCAAGTAGCACAATATTGTGTTTTGATTTTTGCCTTTATGGTTCCTGCTATTTTTATATCTATTCAAATGACAGGAAATCCTATTCCACAATTGGGGTTTGGTAGTGAATTAGCAGATGGATCCGGAACCTATTTGCTGGATAAATTAGATGGTTTAAGTACCGAGCTTGGTTTTGCAGAATATACTGAAGGTTCTAAATCTTTGATTGATGTTTTTGCTATAACCTTGGCTTTGATGGTAGGAACAGCAGGTTTGCCTCATGTCATAGTTCGTTTTTTTACGGTAAAACGAGTTAAAGACGCACGTAAATCTGCGGGGATTGCTTTATTGTTAATTGTTGTTTTGTATACAACAGCACCAGCAGTAGCTGTTTTTGCAAGAACTAATATGATTGAAACCGTATCGAATCAACCCTATGCTACTGTTCCAGAATGGTTTAAAAAATGGGAAACTACAGAATTGATTGCTTTTACAGATAAAAACAACGATGGCATTATTCAATATGTAGCAGACGATGCTAAAAATGAGTTAGTCGTTGATAGGGATATTATGGTACTGGCTAATCCAGAAATTGCGAACTTGCCAGAATGGGTAATAGCTTTAGTGGCAGCAGGAGGGTTAGCAGCTGCTTTATCTACTGCAGCAGGGTTGCTGTTAGTTATTTCTGCGTCTGTATCTCACGATTTAATTAAAAAGATTTTAAAGCCTTCAATTTCGGAAAAAGGAGAATTAATGGCAGCTCGTTTATCGGCAGTTGGGGCTGTTTGTGTTGCAGGATATTTTGGGATTAATCCACCAGGCTTTGTAGCGGCGGTTGTTGCTTTAGCATTTGGATTAGCAGCAGCATCTTTTTTTCCAGCTATTATTCTAGGTATTTTTTACAAAAGAATGAATAAAGAAGGCGCTATTGCAGGTATGGTGGTTGGTATTACTAGCATGCTGTTGTATATGATTAAATATAAATTAGGGTGGTTTGATGAGGTACTTCCAGATAAAAGTGAGTGGTGGTTTGGTATTTCACCAGAAGGTTTTGGAACCATAGCAATGATTTTAAACTTTATAGTATCTATAGTTATTATGAAGTTTACGCCCAAACCGCCAAAAGATGTTCAGGAAATCGTTGAAAATATTAGAATTCCGAGTGGGGCAGGGCAAGCGACCCATTAAATGTATTGTATATCTATAATTCTATGTTACTCGTATAAATTATGTGTTAATTAGATATTATTTTTATTATTTTAGACAGCCAAATTAATTTTTAGAAAGCAGGTAGGAGTAATATGAGTAATTATCACATTAAGCATTTAGAAGAGTATTATCAAGTTTACAGAAAATCAATAAGAGAACCAGAAAATTTTTGGGAAGAAGTTGCCGAAGAGCATTTTATGTGGCAACGGAAATGGGACCGTGTTTTAAATTGGGATTTTTCTAAACCAGAAGTAACATGGTTTGAAGGTGCTCAATTAAATATTACAGAAAACTGTATTGATAGACATTTATCCACTCGTGGAGATAAAACAGCTATTTTATTTGAACCTAATGATCCGAAAGATGAAGCTGAACATATTACTTACAATCAATTACACCAGCGTGTCAATCAATTTGCCAATGTCTTAAAAGACCAAGGTATTAAAAAGGGAGATCGGGTATGCATTTATTTACCGATGATTCCAGAATTGGCTATTTCTGTTTTGGCATGTGCTAGAATAGGTGCTATTCACTCGGTAGTATTTGCCGGTTTTTCAGCAACGGCATTATCAACTAGAATTAATGATAGCGATTGTAAAATGGTTATTACCAGTGACGGATCTTATAGAGGTCCCAAAACAATTGACTTAAAAGGGATTGTTGATGAAGCTTTAAATGATTGTTCTTGTGTTGAAACGGTGCTGGTAGCGAAACGTATTCACTCAGACATACAAATGATATCTGGTCGCGACAAATGGTTACAACCACTTTTAGATGCTGCTTCAACCAATTGTAAGGCTGAGGTTATGAATGCCGAAGATCCTTTATTCATATTATACACATCAGGTTCAACAGGACAACCAAAAGGTATGGTGCATACTACTGCTGGGTATATGGTTTATACGGCATATTCATTTAAAAATGCATTTCAATATAAAGAAGATGATGTGTATTGGTGTACAGCGGATATAGGTTGGATTACAGGACATAGTTATATTGTTTATGGTCCATTGGCTAATGGAGCAACTACAATTATGTTTGAAGGGGTGCCAAGTTATCCGGACTTTGGACGTTTTTGGGAAATTGTAGAAAAACATAAAGTCAATCAGTTTTACACAGCACCAACAGCTATTCGAGCACTGGCCAAGCAAGGCTTAGAATTGGTTGAAAAATACGATCTATCGTCGCTTAAAGTGTTAGGATCTGTGGGAGAGCCCATAAACGAAGAAGCATGGCATTGGTATAATGATAATATAGGTAAAAAGAAAAGCCCTATAGTGGACACTTGGTGGCAAACCGAAACGGGAGGTATAATGATTACCCCAATTCCTTTTGTAACACCAACAAAACCTACCTATGCTACTTTACCATTTATTGGTATTCAGCCAGCTTTAATGGATGAAAATGGGGATGAATTAAAAGGGAATCAGGTAGATGGTCGCTTATGCATAAAATTCCCGTGGCCTAGTATGGCTCGTACTATTTGGGGAAATCATCAACGCTATAAAGATACCTACTTTTCAGCCTATGAAAATAAATATTTTACTGGTGATGGTGCCTTACGTGATGAGGTAGGATATTATAGAATTACAGGTCGTGTTGACGACGTTATTATTGTTTCTGGTCATAATTTAGGAACAGCACCGATAGAAGATGCCATTAACGAACACCCAGCTGTTGCAGAATCTGCAATTGTAGGTTTCCCACATGATGTAAAAGGAAATGCATTATATGGTTACGTAATTTTAAAGGATGTTGGTGAAACGAGAGATCAGGATAATTTACGCAAAGAAATTAATCAGATTATTACCGAACATATTGGGCCTATTGCTAAATTGGATAAAATTCAATTTACCCAAGGATTACCAAAAACACGCTCTGGTAAAATTATGAGACGTATTTTAAGAAAAATTGCTCATAAAGACACTAGTAATTTAGGGGACACAAGTACGCTTTTAAACCCAGAAGTGGTTCAGGATATTATAGATAATGCTTTTTAAATGGATTTTCGGTGAAAATTAATGTTTATTTATAAACAGCTAGGTTTTCAATAAATAATCCCATTCTAAATTTTTTCGTTTATCCAATCGTGATAGAATTTTTAGAAAAACAATAGCAGTTATTAAGGCGTCACCATTCGCTGTATGTCTGTCTACTTTTGGTACATTAAGTTCATTGCATAAATCATCTAATGTATAATGTTCTTTTAAATTCTCACGATAAATAATATGTTTCGATTTATTGAATAGAGACCCTGTGTCGATAAATCTGTTTTTTAGTTTACCTAGTCCATTTCTGGATAACATTTCATTCATCATGTTTTTATCAAAATTAGCATGATGTGCTATTAAAACGGCATTTTTTACATAAGCTAAAAACGTCTTAATAGCTTCTAATTCGGTTACTTTTTCTAAAGAACCTTTTTTCATTAACCCATGAATCTTAACTGTTTCCGGGTTAAAAACGTCTTGTTCTAGATAGAGTTCTAAGCTATTATTTACTTGAATGGATTTACCAATAAAGCTCACTGCACCAATAGAGAGGATTCTATCATTTTTTTTATCAAAACCAGTTGTTTCGGTGTCAAAAGCAACAAAGCGTGTTTCTCCAATTGAATTCTTATCGGCATTTTTAAAGCTATCAACATAATCTACCCAAAAATCCGGAGCATTCTTTTTATGTTTACGAAACCATTTAAAAATCATTTACATAAAGTTTTTTAAGTCAAATCTGATTTTTAAAACTTCCTGAATTTTTTGAATAGGCTTAAAACAACGTCTAAGTTTTAATTTTTCTTCTTTAGTTAGAGTTTCCAAATCAATAAATTTACCGGAATTTGTACCTAATAAACCTTGTTTGGTTTTAAATTTAGATAAGGCTTTAAAGGCGTAAGAGCAAGATTCGTACAATTCTTTGTTGTTAGGTTCTAGTTCTGCTAATTTTTCAAAACGTTCTGAAGTATTGTTAACACCACTTATTTGTTTACTTAAAATGAGTAATCTTGCAGCGTCAATGAGAGGCATTAAAGCTCTGCTTTTAATATTGAAAAGTTCTTTTTGATCTCCATTTTGCTCTACTAAAAATTGCTTAAAAAAACCAAGAGGAGTAGGGCTTTTAACAGCATCACGTCCTAAAAATTTATAAAACAAATCAGTTTTTTCTAAAGTTGTGAAAATAGTATTTGTAAGATCATCAACTACTTGCTTATCTCCATAAACACAGTTATAATCAAAAAAGATTGAAGATAGTAAAATGGCTTTCTCGTCTGGACTTAAAATCCAATTTGTAAACTGATTTTTCCATTCGGTTAATGATTTACACCATTCTGGATTGCTTGCCATCATATCAGCTTCACAATATTCAAATCCAATTTTATTTAAAGATTTAGTAACTAGTTTAGCTAGTTTTAAAAAATAGGTTTTTGTTACTTCATATTGTTCTTCTGGGACATCATCAAAAACCAAGGCATTATCCTGATCGGTAAAAAGTAATTGTTCTCTACGCCCTTGACTGCCCAATGCCAACCAGGAAAAGGCTACCGGAGGGGGCGTAGGCATTTTTTTAAGAGCTAATTCTACAACACGTATAGTCACCGCATCGTTAATTTGAGAAATTACATTTATAATGTGTGTAATTGGGATATTTTGCTCAATATAACTTTTTAATAGAGCATTGCCTTTAAGTCTAGCGGCCCGTATCTTTTTAGTACGTTTTGCCCGCTTTATTTCTTTAAGTATAACCGTTGGGTTTTTGCCTAAATTAACTAAAATATCATGGTGAGTTAAAACACCAATAAGTTTGGAATTATCAGTACCGTCTTTAGTAATACATAAATGCCCAATGCTGCGTTTTATCATTTGCAACTGACCATCTGCAATTGTTAAACCCTTTTTACCAGTTATGACAGGAGAACTCATAATATTTGTTACCGGGGTTTCAATAGGAAAGAGACCTGTCGCTATTTTATTTTTAATGTCACTATTTGTAATAATTCCAACTGGTTTTTTTTCATCATCAACTACCACAATACAACCAATTTTATACGCACTCATTTTTTTTGCAGCGTCTTTTAGAGAAGATTCTGTAGAGCAAGTAATGGGTGATTTTGTATAATTTGCCGTTTGAAAATTCACTATGTCCTGAGACGTATTGGGTAAATAATCAACAAAAATTTTACCTGCTTCTTCTTCTGTATAAGGATCAAAAGCATTGGATGCAAATGCAGTTATTAAATATTTTTGAACTTTAGTGTTATTATCTGTTTCCGATTGAAAAACAGAAATTGGTATGGCATAGACTATAGATTCTTCATTGGCTGTGGCAGTAAGTTTATAAGGCTCTTTTGTTATGAGCGGCCGTAACCCAAAGAGATCACCTGTATCATGGATGTTCATAATATCCTTAACATCGCCGTTACTATAATATAGGTTTATGGCGCCGTCTCTCACAACATAAAAACGATCATGCCAGGGATCATCTTTTTTGAAAATGGTGTCTCCTTTTTCTAAATAATTTATAGTGACTTCCGTAGCTATTTTTAACAACGTGTTATTTGAAAGCATATTAAAAGGAGGGTAACCCTTTAAAAAGTCACCAACCCGTTCGGCTATAGAATTCTTCATAATACGCTCTTGTTTTTGGAGCTATAGTTTTTTAAATCATTTTAAAATCTAGTAATAATTCCCCTTCAATAGAGGCTTGTAAATGATCGCCTTTATAAATTTGACCAGCACCAACAGCTGGTGTTCCAGTAAAAATTAAATCTCCCGGAACTAAAGTCATAAAACTGGAAACAAAACTGATAATCTCACTAAAATTATAGATCATAAAATCGGTATTACCAACTTGTTTTTGTTCGCCATTAATAACTAAATCAAAATTAATATTATTAAGTTCGGGGAAGTTTGAAATAGGTTTAAAACTAGATATTGGTGAAGCACCGTCAAAGCCCTTAGCCAAAGCCCACGGGCCTTTATCAGCTCTACTCGCAGTGAGGACATCTTTTGCAGTATAGTCTATACCAACAGCTATTTCGGAAATATGAGATGGGGCATCTTCTATGGTAATATCTTTTCCTGTTTTACCAATTTTAGCTACCAATTCGACTTCATAAATCAATTCGTTTGAAATCGATGGAAATACGACATCTTTATTATCAGTTACTACAGAGCTTTCTGGTTTTGTAAATATTAATTGAGATCCGTTTTTAATGCCCTTAATTTCAGACTTATCACTTACGTAATTTTTACCAATGCCTATGACTTTCATCTTCTTTTTCTTTTTTATTATTTGATGTTTATTAAAGGCAATAAAAGTAATGAATTAAGCAGACTACTCCGAAGTTTTATAAGTAAATATTTGCGCTTTTCCAGACGAATCAAATTATTTGATGTCAAAAACAATTTCATCAAAACGTATTTCGCCTGGTGGTTTATTTGTATCCTTTTGAAGACAATATAACCCGATACGAGCACCAATCCATGAACCAGAACGTACTTCAAATTCAGGACCTAATTTGGTGAAATCTTTTCCATTGGTGCTAAATAAAAATTGCCCATGAATGATACCGTTACCATAATAATCTAAATCCTTTAGTTGGTAATCTTGAAGCGTGGCTTTTCGGGTTTCTTTTTCCTCTTTTGATAGTTTAGCGCGATACTTTAAAGGCGTAGGAAGTTCGCCATGAGTATCTAATCGTAACCAAAAATCGGTACCTATGATTGTTGTAGAACTTAAGATTTGTGTGCCAAAGCGCATAGACACTTTCATGGTGTCTTGTGTTTTTTCTAAGCCAATATCAAATGATTTTCGACCCAAAGAAGCTAACCCTGCTCTTATTCCTTTAAATTCTGAAGGACTTATTTTTACTGTTGCAGAAAAATTGAAATCAGGAAACATTTGAGTTAATACTTGTGGTATGCGCTCCAATTTTTGGTTTACAGAAAAAAGAGCTGGTAAAATTAATTTTCCGTCTTCAATTTTATACCAGTTCTTTTGTGGATTTGCTGGCCATTGCCATTGTAACCCGAGTGTATTAGAACTAAAATCGTCAGAGGTTTGCAATTTAAGTGGCACTATGGGAAGCGGATTCGTATAAGTTGCTACGGGGTTTCCTATACCATTATTATTGCTATCAATTCCTATTACTGGCCAATTGTCTTTTGTCCAATATGCAGGCTCTAATCGTACAATACGCCCTAAAGTACCAACGGATTGAAAATGAATAAACCACCATTCTCCTATATGAGATTCGACCAAGCCCCCTTGGTGTGGTCCATTTATACCAGTATCACCAGGTTCGCATATGGTTCGAATTTCATACGGTCCTTTAGGATTTTTTGAGCGTAAAGTGGTTTGCCAACCAAATTCAACACCACCAGCAGGGCATAAAATATAAAACCATTCTCCACGTTTCATAAACTTAGTGCCTTCTATGACACTTTGATATTTTTCGGTGGGAAATTTTTCAGGATTCTTAACGTCAAATACCGTAACAGGATCACCAATAAGTTTTGTGCCTTCCCAATTCATTTCCCACACATCAATACGTCCGTTAATACCTCGCCGGGATGCAGCATGAGCATGCGTTAGATATGCTTTACCAGTGTTTTTGTCCCAAATAGGAGAAGGGTCAATCCAACCAGAGGCCTCTTGGACTAGTACAGGTTTACTCCATTCGCCAGCAGGATCTTTCGTTTTTACCTGATAAATACCTGTATCGGGATCTCCCCAAAAAATCCAAAAATAACCATCATGATAACGCATAGTAGGTGCAAAAACTCCTTTGCCTAAACGTGGGACATTATAATCCAGTTGATCCTTACGTCTATTTTTATAGTCGAAAAGTGCATCGGGTATTTGTTGAATACCATGACCTATTAATTTCCAATTAACCAGATCTTTAGAGTGTAGGATAGGTAAGCCCGGAGCCATATTGAAACTTGAAGCAGTCATGTAATAATCTTCACCGACTCTTATAACATCAGGATCGGAAAAGTCTGCAGTGATTATTGGATTTTTGTATCGTGTTTGAGACGTTTCTGTATGCTTTGCTTTTGGTTCTTTTCGACATGCAGATAAGAGTATCATTAGCAGGATAAAAAGAGGCTTTAATAATCGATTAAGGTTCATTTGTTGAGGGCTTTATACATATATTCCAGGGGCTCTAAGATAAAAACTATTTATTTAAGAAGAACTCTATTTATAATTTATAGGAGTAATTATTTAGTGCTCTTTTTTGTTCCTAATAAATATAGTATAACACCTGGTCCTGATTTTACTTTATCAATTTCCCAGTCATAATTTTCAGTGCCATTTAAACTTCGAACAAGCACATGCATTTCTTTTACAGAATATGTTCTAAGTGATGAAACAAGCCCATCCCATAATACAAATAAAGGAACAATTGGAATTAGATAAGTGAATACAATCCGACCGATTTTAAATGGTTTGATAAAAGGCGTTGTAAAGAGTACACTTAATGGTGAAAATAGCATCGCTAAAAGACTTGGAAAACTTCTTTCCTGTGCTTCAAAAACAGCAATAGAACTGTTGGAATTAATAGTATTTTGTAAAATCTGTTTTGCATCATTTGGCCTAAAATGGTGTAAAGACAAAAACTGTGTTCTTAATCCTTTCAATTCTGTTGGCACATCTCTTGCATCTACTGATTTATCTATATACTCAAAATTGTCAGCTTGTTTTTTTGTGAATTGAAACGCTGGAATATTAGGATAAAAATCAGTTAGCGTTATTTTCAGATCAGGAATATCTTTTTTTAATTCTGAGTTTAACCAAATGAGTCCGCCACCACCACCTGACCCAAGATCAATTATTTGATTTGTTTTACCTTTTTGAAGTCCTTTTTTTATAATTGGAATAATGGCTTTATACATTTTGGTCTTATTAGACAAGAATTGCAAAAAATCGGTTCCATAGTTTCTTAGAAATGTAGGAAACCATTTTTGGTCTTCAAATTCAAATAAGTGTATTCGTCCCATATTTTTTTAATTCACGTCAGTTTGATTTTTAAATATTGAAAATCAGTTATTTGTATGTTATAGGTAAAGGGAGCGCGTCATCCGAATGAGGTACGAGGAAGAACTCATCCTTTTGAGATGTTTCGTCACTCTCTGTAGACATTGACAACTACTTTCCCGTCAACGGAACTAAATTAGTAAAAAGGTTTGAATTTCTGATTAAGAAATCGTGAGCAAGATCATTAAATATTTTTTGTTTTTTACACCCATAATTAAAGCATTAAAGGGCTGTATTTTGTTTCAATTGTAAGCGGGGTAGTTAGTTTTGGATATTTAATATATTATAATACATATTTTTTATTATTTATTGATTAAGAATTGATAAGGGTAATGCCTTATACAGACATTATAATTCCCTTATCAAAAAAACTAACAACACTTATTCTTGTATTACTTTTAAGTTTACCAATTCATTGAGAATAACGGTTGGTTCTGCTCTTGTCATATAGTTTTCTTCTACATGAGCCCAAACAATATTCATATCTCTATCTATAACAAAGGTAGCGGGTACTAATAATCCGTTCTCATCATTTCCATGTAGCTCAGATAGGTTGATTCCAAAATTGGAGTATTCCCTTTGTAAGTCTTTATTGAGGTGGAAATAAATACCTATTTTTTTAGACAATGTACCATTTAAGTCTGTTAATACTGGATGACTGAGTTTGTTTCGTGTAGTCGTAGACTGAGCATATTCGGGAAGCTCTGCACTTATTGATACAATATTTGTACTAGCTCGTTCGAATTGATCTTTCAATTGATCGTATGCTCTAAGTTCTAAATTACAATAAGGGCACCAACCACCACGGTAAAAGTTCAGAATTAAGAAATCATTACTAATAAAATCTCTTAAAGATGTTTTCTTCCCAGTTTCAGATACTATTAGTGGTATATCTGGAATTGCTTCACCAACTTTAAGCGTATTTGAAGCTAAATTCCCTGTTTTTAATTCTTCTATTCCATCACTAATTACTTTAGCTATAGAGTGAGGCATTTTATTAAAACCAGATTCTGTTATCTGGTTTAGTGATTTTGATAATGACATATTTTTTTGTTTTAATTTTTAGATTTTATAAGTGAACTCATTTAGACTTTTTCAATTAGCTAAAAAATTGCTGTTTTCAGCTCTGTTTTTGTCTTTTTTTCCTTCCGTAGCTCTGCTATGGAACTCAAAAAAGTCTTCAACAGAGGCAAAAACTTCTAATTTTCGCTTAAATCCAAAAAGTCTAAATAAGTTCAGTTACTTCACTTTAAAGCATAGAATACCAGGGCGCTATTTGCGCGCTTTAAATTTTAACTGTAAACATTTAGGTTTTCAGTACTTTCTGTTACATGAATTTATGTAATAGAGAGACCATAGGTATTATAAAAGGAAGTAACCCATTTTAAGGTTTTATGAAAAATCCTCAAGAAGCGTATTTTCATTGACAATCGTCTTGCCTATATCTTTTGATGATATAAGTTGGCAAGCCCACATATCTAGAGTATTATGAAGAAATGATTTTTGGGACCGGTCTTCAAATGCTGTCATATTGCTTAGGTCGTCTACTAAAAAGATTGGAATATCCCTAGAAAACCCTTCATGAACGGAAAAACTTATCGAATAATTTGTGCTTAACCCCAAAAGAATAACTTGTTCTTTACCTAATTTTTTTAGGATTTGAGTGAGCTGACCATCAAAAAATACACTTGGTCTGGTTCTGGTCAAAATATAATCTTCATCTTTTTGTTCAAGTCGCTCATCCCACTGTGCCCAATCAGAATTTGGGTCAAAATAGCCTTCTTCTATTTGAGGCCAATCGGTACGTAAACCATTTTGACTGCCATCTTTTTTTAGCGTATATGCTGAATGGATTACAGGAATGTCTGTCTCTCTAGACAATTGCATGAGTTCATTAATGGGTGCAATCATTTCGCTTGCATCATTACCATATGGGCTGCTTGGTAAAGTAAATAACTTTTGCATATCTACAACAACAAGAGCCGCTTTTGTTTTATCGAATGTAAATTTCATTTTTAAGAGTTTTAATAATTAAGAATTAGATTCATCAGGTCTAGCAAAAATGACTTCTCTAGTTACTTGCCATCTGTCATCTTCCCAAATAAGGTCAATACTTAAAACAAGATATTGGTCTTCATTTACAAGATTCACTTTTCTTGAAATAAGTACATGCGCTTTATTTTCGTTTACAGCTACATGGTCAAATTTTGCCCAAGTGCTTAGTGGGTCAGAACCAGCTTTTCGCTTGGTTTCAAACAATCCTTTAAAAGCGGCCTTATCTGCAATGCTTACATTGTCTTCCAAATCAATAGAGATTACTTGCAAGCTATCGTGATAAATGCGTTCGAGTGTATCAACATCAAATGTGGTTCCAGCTTTTATTAGCTCTTGAATGGCATTCTTTACAGATTCTACGTTTGTTTTTTCTAATACAGTGTTCATAATTTAAAAATTTTAAAAGTTTAACTATTAATTACAATGCAAATATAGAATGGTAAGTAAGCTTTCTTAATGTCAATTCAATCAAACAAATGGTCAATATCTAACCGGGACTTAATTAAGTAGTTTATCTACAAATTGAGTAGGTGTCATTTTTTCATACTTTTTAAAGAATCTCACAAAATTAGAGGGATCACTAAAACCTAAATCATAAGCAATTTCTTGAGAGCTATACAATTTTTCTGTTAGTTTTCGCTTTATTTCAGTTATTAGCCAGCTATCTATAAATGATTTGGCGGTTTTATGTGCTAAGTCTTTACAAATGTCATTTAAATATTTATAAGAAACTCTCATCATTTCGGCATAATCTGCAGCATTATGTGTTTGCTGGAAATGGGTATCTAATAAATCTTGAAATAGTACATAATCTCTATACCTCTGGCTTTGAAACACTTTGTGCTGATAAATACTATTACGTTTTATTTGTAATATGAGAGAAATAAAAACAGACTGAATTAATTCTTTTTTGAGATTTAAATTCGGGCTCCGAATGAGGTCCTTAAGTTGATTGATAAATGGAAAAAGCAAAGCGATATTTTCTTCACCTATATTGAGGTGAGGAGTATGATATAATTGCAGGAAGTGAAATAAATTTTTATCGTTTAGTCCTTCTGTAATAAAAGCTTCGTCAAAAGAGATAATGAATCCATTAACTTTTAGCGTTCTTTCAAATTTGTGTACTTGGCCTTTTAAACAAGGTATAATCGTTCCAGAAGTGATGACTTGTTCTTTAAAATCAACAGTATGCTTCCCTTTTCCGTTTGTATAAATAGCTAAGCCATGAAATTGGATTCTATGTGGCTGAAATAAGTCCACATGAGAGTTAGAGAACCTCTTGTACATTTCATCCACAGTAGATATATCAAATTTCAACTGCTCTCTTTGTACTTTTTCAAACTGAATATTTTCTATATCCTGCTTTTTCATTTTTTTGCTATATAACGTATTTTATAAAAAACGTAGGACATGTAAAGAGCGATACGTTTCAAATTAGTCACTTTGTAAATAAACATAGAACCTTTTGATTAAGCACAAAAGCTCTATGTTTTTTACATGGTTGTGGTATCGTTATTTTTTAGGTTTATATTGGATTCACCTGAATTTGTCCACCTATCGCTTTCAATACTTTCATTATTGTCGCAAATTGAGGTTTTGCTCCATCAGATAAAGCCTTATAAAGACTTGGTCTGCTTAATCCAGTTTCTTCCGCAATTTTTGTCATTCCAATTGCTTTTGCTATATGTCCAATCGCGTTAATTACATCGGCATTATTTCCTTCTTCTAGAACAGTATTGAGGTATTCTGCAATTATCTCTTTACTATCTAAATAATTGGCTATTTCAAATTTTGAAGTTTCCATTTTTCTATTTATTTAATTTTTTCCAAATACTTTTCGCTTTTTCAATGTCTTTTTGTTGAGTTGATTTGTCTCCACCAATTAACAAAACAATTATTTTTCCATCCTTTTCTTTGAAATAAACACGATAACCTTTAGCAAAATTTATTCGTAGTTCCCTAATTCCATCTCCTACTGTTTTGCAATCTCCAAAATGCTCGTCAGTTTCCAGTTTCTGAATTCTGAATAAGATTTTTGCTTTAGCCTTAAAGTCTTTTAATTTTCTTAACCATTTATCAAATTCTGTTGTTTTCTCAATAAAGAACATAAATGTTGTATCTACTTGGATACAAATTTAAGGAAAATATTTTAATAAACTGGTTATTGACTATGGAGTAATTTTTGAGAAGAGTGAGTGTTTTATGAACTACAACAATTGGATACAAACAATTTGCCTATATCCACATTATAAGACTAATATAATAAATCTATAAATTTCTACAGTTGTGTTTAAATTAAATGTTATTAATATGATTCATGGTAAAGATTAGTTAATTTTACCAACTACCTTATTGGTTAAAATCATTTCGATGCAACACCTCAAAAATAATCCGGAAAAAAAAGTCAAAAATAAAGTTACCATGGCGCAGGCCTTTAAAACTATTATTTGGCCCCGACGTAATTTAGTCTTTATTGGTCTAATTTTAATAGTTATTAGAAGTTTAGCCGGTTTAATTTTGCCATGGCAAAGTAAAGTATTGTTGGATGATGTGGTGCCAAATAAAGATATTGATCTGTTATACAACTTAATAGCTATTGTTTTAGGTGCCATTTTATTGCAATCGCTTACCTCTTTTTTGCTTACACGTATTTTGAGTGTACAAGCACAGTATTTAATTAGTGAATTACGTGCACAGGTACAGAAAAAAGTACTTTCACTGCCTATTAGTTTTTTTGATAATACTAAATCAGGTGCTTTGGTGTCTCGTATTATGAGCGATGTTGAAGGCGTTAGAAATCTTATTGGTACAGGTCTGGTTCAGTTAGTGGGAGGGACTTTCACGGCCATTGTATCTTTGATTATTTTAATAAAATTAAATGCATGGATGACGCTTTTTGTATTTGTACCACTATCCATATTCGGATATATTGCGCTTAGAGCCTTTAAATATATTCGTCCCATTTTTAGAAAACGAGGTAAAATAAACGCAGAGGTTAAGGGGAGATTAACCGAAACTTTGGCAGGTGTTCGTGTAATAAAGGCGTTTAATGCCGAAGCACAAGAAAACAAGACTTTCGAAAAAGGTGTTGATAAGCTATTTCAGAATGTAAAAAAGAGTTTAACGGCTACTGCTTTAATGACTAGTTCTTCCACTTTTTTAATAGGCGTTGCTACCACAGGAATTATGGCAATTGGTGGATATTATATGATAAATGGTGAAATGACTTCCGGAGAATTTTTATTCTTCACGCTTATTTTAGGGTTTATGATTGCTCCCATAGTACAAATGAGTAATATTGGAAGCCAGTTAACGGAAGCTTTAGCTGGTTTAGATAGGACGGAAGAACTAATGAATATGACTACTGAAGAGGATAATAAAGAGCGAACCATTACTCTTGAAAGCCTTAAAGGTGACATTGTTTTTGACGATGTGTCATTTTCCTATGAAGAAGGTAAAGAGGTGTTGCATCATATAAATTTCAAAGCATCAGCTGGTTCTACAACGGCTTTGGTAGGAAGTTCAGGCTCCGGAAAATCTACCATTGCAGGTTTGTCTGCAACGTTTTTAAATCCAAAATCGGGCAAAGTTACTATAGATGATCAAGATTTATCTAAAGTAAAACTAAATACGTACAGGCAGTATTTAGGAGTGGTATTACAAGATGAATTTTTATTTGAAGGGACCATTAGGGAAAATATCATGTTCCCAAGACCTGATGCCACAGCATCTGAATTAGAGAATGCGGTAAAAGCAGCTTATGTAAATGAATTCACAGATCGTTTTGAGGACGGCTTAGAAACCCTAATAGGAGAAAGAGGCGTGAAATTATCAGGAGGTCAGCGACAACGATTGGCTATTGCACGTGCTATTTTAGCAGACCCGAAGGTTATTATTTTGGATGAAGCGACGTCTAGTTTAGATACTGAGAGCGAAGCTTTAATACAAAAAAGCTTGGGTGAGTTAGTTAAGAATAGAACGACTATTGTAATTGCTCATAGGTTAAGTACTATTAGAAAAGCAGACCAAATTTTGGTTATAGAAGCAGGACGCATAGTAGAGCGTGGTACTCATGATGAATTGATTGCTTTAGCGGGGCGATATTATGATTTATATACATATCAAGCTAAGATTTAATAAAAATAAAATGAAGACATCAGATTTAAAAACAACAGAATACAACGCATATTATAAAAGATATATAGATTTAGTATCTAAAGAAACCACATTGATAGATGGTTTTAAAAAAGATTCGGATATGGTTTTACAATTCTTTGAATCTATTCCTTCAGATAAATTAAATTACAGATATGCAGAAGGAAAATGGAGCATAAAAGAAGTTTTTCAGCATTTAATTGATACTGAACGTATTTTTCAACATCGCTGTTTTCGTTTTTCCAGACATGATAAAACTGGTATCTCTGGTTTTGAGCAAGACGATTACATAGCACCTTCTCTGGCAAATGATAAAAGTTTAGAATCTCTTATAGAAGAGTTTAATGCAGTACGCCAAAGTTTTATTGTATTATTAAAAAGTTTGAATGATGTTGACTTAAAGTTTATTGGTAATGCAAGTGGTTTAGATATGTCTGCAAGAGCTGCTGCATTTACTATTTTAGGACACTCTATCTGGCATATTAAGGTTATAAATGAGCGTTATTTGTAAAAACCACGCCTACTACCAAACCATTTTATGGACAGTCCTCTACTACTTACTTAATAAAATAAAGTAGCGATTGGATTAAATAATAGCTGGGCTAACCTAATCTATGCAAATGCGTTAGGGGCTTTTTTTCTTTTCAAAAAAATAAAAGTTAAAAGAGACAAGATACCAAAAATAGAAAAGCCAATAAACAATGGTAATACAGAGTCATTAACAAAACTACCTATATAATTTGCTATAGGTACTGCCATAACAGTAGATACAAAGCCGTTAATAGCAGCACCAATACCAGCAATATGCCCCAAAGGTTGCATCGCTAAAGCTCTTATGTTACCAAAAATAAAGCCTACAGCAAAAAATTGTAAAGCGAAAAAACCTATTAAAATACTAATCCTTGGATTTTCACCAGACCAGAATAAAAGGACATATAAAACAGAGATAGCAGCGTATGCTATAGTTGCTATATAAGCAATACGCCACATGCCATATTTTAAAACAAAAACACTATTTAAATAGGTTGCTAATCCAATAGATATAGCCAAACTTGCAAATATATAAGGAAACATATCGGCTAGGTTATACTGCTCTTGAAAAATTTGCTGAGAAGTACTTAAATAGACCATAAAAGACCCCGTTATGAATCCAGAAATGAATGTGAAAGCAACAGCATCCTTAAATTTAACAAATTCCTTAGCTCCATCAATAAATTGATGTGATGTGAATTTTATGCGTTTTTCTTTTTGTAGCGTTTCTGGTTGTCGCTTCCAAAACCAAAGCATAACCAAAAGACCATATATTAAATTTACATAAAAAATGGATTCCCAATTATAAAAATTAAGCAAAAACTGTCCCAAAGCAGGAGCGATTACTGGGACTAAAATAAAAACCATAACGACAATAGATAATATTTTAGCCATATAATCTCCGCTATATGAATCTCTTACTATAGCAATGCTTAGAGTTCTTGGGGAAGATAAACCAACACCTTGAAGCACTCGACCAATAATCATCATTTCAAAACTTTTGGTAGTTACGCAAATCATGCTACCGATTATAAATACTATAAATCCTATATATACTATAGATTTTCTGCCAAAACTATCGGATAAAGGGCCAAAAATAAGTTGACCAAAACCTAATCCTAAAAAAATCATAGTAATTAGTAATTGATTATCATTTTCGTTAGTAACACCTAGAGCACTTCCTATTTCTGGAAGTGCAGGTAATAATGCGTCTATTGATAAGGCAACAATAGACATAAGAGATGCCATTAATGCTACAAACTCTAATCGGAATTCAGTATTTGATTTTTGCATTTGGCAAAAGTAGTTTATATAAAGTTATCAAGCTTTAATTTAAGTGTTACGTTATAATAATTTTATGATTTTTTAAGATTTATAAAGTCAATGTGTTTGCTATATTTACATCAAAAAAATAAATATGAAATATATTAAGCTTGCCTTGATCCTATCTCTTTTTGTTTCCTGTAATAGTGATGATGAAAAAGATTATGTTACTTTAAATGATCAAGAAATTATCGATTATATATCTGAAAATAAATTGATTGCAGAAAAAAGTGCTACAGGACTTTATTATGTGATTGAAGAAGAAGGGACTGGATCACAACCAGTGTCAACATCTACAGTCACAGTAGCATACAAAGGATACTATACTAACGGAACTGTTTTTGATGAAAGTAGTGCACAAGGCATAAACATTAATTTACAAAATGTTATTCCAGGTTGGGCAGAAGGCATTGCGTATTTTAAAGAAGGAGGCTCCGGTAAGCTTTTAATACCTGCACATTTAGGTTATGGCAATTCAGATTATAGAGGTATCCCCGGAGGTTCTGTTCTTATTTTTGATATCAATCTTATTTCTGTAAATTAGAAAGAAAATAAAAAAGGGGTGATTTTTATTAAAAAAGATCCTTTTACTAACTCTTTATGTTATCAAAGATCATTATAAATGCCAATGATGTTGAATTTATAGAACAATTAAAGAGACTACATTAGACCCTAAATTGTTTAACCATGAAGGGTATTTGTGTTTGGTTTGGGTTTCATTATCAAGATTAAAACATTAATTAAAAACAACATATGCTTACTAAAACATTGATTAAAATTTTTACTCGAGACCTTCATAGGCTTAAGGCAGAAATAATGTCTTATAAACAAGAAGAAAACCTATGGCTTCTTGATAAAGAAATAGCAAACTCAGCAGGCAACTTATGTTTACATATTGTTGGTAATCTTAAGCATTTTATAGGAGCAGTTCTTGGTAATTCAGGATATATTAGGCAGCGAGAATTAGAGTTTTCATTAAAAAACATCCCACGAACAGAATTATTACAACAAGTAGAAGAGGCTGTTAAGGTAATTGAAAATGTTTTGGAGAAATTATCGGCCGAAGATCTAAATAAACACTACCCAATACATGTTTTTAATGAGCCAATGACAACGGAATATTTTCTAGTTCATTTAACGACTCATTTATCTTATCATGCTGGACAAATAAACTATCATAGGCGTTTAATAGACTCATAGTATGATTAAAGAAAAAGGACAAGCACTACTAGATTATATTAATAAGAATGTTTCTTTAACTGAAGCAGAGGAGGAGGTACTTCTTTCTAAAGTAATATATAGAACCTATTTAAAAGGGCAGTTTATTGTTCAGCAAGGAGATGTATGTAAATATGAATGCTTTGTACTATCAGGTTGTACAAAAACATTTCATGTAGATAATGAAGGACAGGAACATATAATCATGTTTTCGATAGAGGATTGGTGGACTGCAGATATGGGGAGTTTTATTACACAAACTCCAGCCGATTTTAATGTACAATGTTTAGAAAAAACAGAGCTCATTATGTTTTCTTATGATGTTATTGAAGACTTATATGCTGCAATTCCAAAACTAGAACGCTTTTTTAGGCAAATTATACAAAAAGCATTTATAGCTTCACAAAAGCGTATTATCAGGAGTTTTAGTCTTACAGCAAAAGACAGATATATTTATTTTAGAAATCAGTATCCAAAAATAGAACAACGAATTCCTCAATATATGATTGCTTCATATTTAGGGATTACCAAAGAGTTTTTAAGTAAAATTAAGAGCGATCTTATATTTAAACAATAAAATGTTAAACTAGATTAACATGTTTTCATAAACTACATTATTTTTTGTTAAAACGATGTTTTAGACATTTGTATCATAATAATAAAACAATATATTATGAATAGGTTAATAGAGAACATTAGTACAATAAATGATATGATTCTCCAAGGGAAAGCACTAGAAGCGTTCGACGAATTTTATCATGAAGCTGTTGTTATGCAAGAAAATGATAACCCGGAAGTTGTTGGAAAAGCAGCCAACAGAAAGAGAGAAGAAGAATTTTTTGCATCTATTACAGAGTTTAGATCAGCCCAACCAATAAAGGTAACTATAGGAGAAAATACGACTATGGTAGAATGGCATTTTGATTATACTCATAAAGATTGGGGGGTGAAAAATTACACGCAAGTGGCAGTACAAGACTGGAAAGATGGAAAAATAATTAAAGAAAAATTTTATTACGGATCATAAATTAAATCAAAAACAATTAAAAAAAACAACATGAAAAACACAATTAAAAATTTAGTAGTATTAACTGTAGTGACATTATTTACATTGTCTTTTACAGCGATAGATAAAAACAAAAAGGAAATAAAAACCGATAAAAGTAAAGTGGTTTGGAAAGGTTATAAAGTAACTGGATCACACGAAGGAACCATTGCAATACAATCAGGGTTTTTAAATTTTGAAGGCGATAAATTAACAGGAGGTGAGTTTGTAATAGATATGACTACTATAAACACGACTGATTTAGATGGTGAATATAAAGGGAAACTTGATGGTCATTTAAAATCGGACGATTTTTTTGGTGTTGCAGCACACCCAACAGCTAAATTGGTATTTGTAAAAGTTAAAACTACGGGTAAAAACTCTTATGAAGTTACAGGAGATTTAACGATAAAAGGGAAAACAAACCCTATTACATTTGCAATATCTGTTTATGGGAATAAAGCCACTGCGACATTGAAAGTTGATAGAACAAAATATGACGTAAAATATGGATCTACTAGCTTTTTTGAAGGACTGAAAGACAAAGCTATTTATGATGAATTTGATTTAGTATCAGATTTGGAGTTTTAATTATAAGTTGATTAATAGCAAGAAAAGGCACTCGTAATGAGTGTCTTTTTGTTTTTAATCCTTAGTTGTATTTAATGCTATCTTTGTTTTTTCATATTAAGAAACATACTTATGTCATTTAAAAAACTCATTCTACCTTTAAAAGATACCATAATAAATAAGGGGTTTGAAGCCCCATTAGCATTTCAAAAAGAAATATTGCCAAAAATAAAAGGAGGTGCAAGCCTATTTGCTATAGCTCCTAAAGGATCTGGCAAAACAACGAGTATGGTCATAAGTGTTATACAAAGATTAAAATCGGCATTCGAAGATGCCCCTCGTGCTTTAATTTTTGTAAAAGATAAACAAGCTGCATTAGCATTAGAGTTGGAATTCAATTTATTTAAAAGAGGTACAGATCTAAGGGTTTATTGTGCTTATGAAGAGCATAATATTGAGTTACAACGTGAAGAAATATATGTTGGAACAGATATCGTTATTGCTACACCAAAGCGTTTGAATAGAATATTTTTATTAAACGGTATTAATTTAAACAAGTTGCAAATGTGTATTGTTGAAGATGCTGAATCTTTGTCTAGAGGAAGTCATTTTGCAGAAATAACAAGAACCCCAGAAAGTATAGGTAAATGCCAGTATTTAATTTTTTCGACAGAATTTGATAAACGTTTCGAACGTTGGCAAGAATCATTTATGTACACCGCTCAAGTTATAAAAGCTAAGAAATAGTAATTAGCCTTTTTTGAATGGACATGGTATGGATTTACCAGATGATGTATTAAAAGTCAAGTCTATTATATAAAAATGTATTACGGTTATTGTTCCAGGATTAGATAAAAGCTTATTTTCTAATTAAAATGGCTATAAAAGGTAATAATCACAAGGCTTTTTATGAGTAATAATAAATTATAATATTGTTAGAAATAATTGCATATTTTTACAAGGGGATTAATTATACTTTAAAATTTTGATAAAACCAAAACTTTGTTTAGAACACAGCATGTTTTTTGTTTGTGTCGTTCTATTATTTTTTAGAACTTTTTGTTACGGTCAAGACTCTGGTGACTACGAGCGATTTGTCGATTCTGCGGATATTTATATTGATTATGATACTAAAAAAGCAATAACATTTTTAGATTCTATTCCGCAGCCAGTAGATCATTTCATTAAAAAAGGACTCCCCAATTATTATGTATTAAAATCGTTGATTTATGATGAAAATAATGATGACATAAAATCATATCAAAGTATCATGTTAGCATTAAAATATGCCATACATGAGAAGAATTATGAAGTAGCAGGAGAGGCTAGTTTAGAATTATTCTCTAGTCTTTATTATGTTAAAAAGGATACTACAGCATTTAAACATTTAAAAAAAGCTAGAGAATATTATAAATTATCTGATTATGCTTATGGCGATTTTGAGGTAGATCTAACATATGCTTATGCTAAGTTTCTTGATAATGAATATAAAGCATGTAATAAGTTGCTATTAGATAATTTAGTTAAATACAAAGACGCTAAAGACGATGCTTATTTTTATATGTTTGCTTTAAATATGCTTATCTCTAATTATTTGGCATTGGATGATTTAGAAGCAGCTCATGTGTATTTCAAGGAATTTAAAAAATTAAAAAATAACCCTACAATTGTTTTATATAATTATGCCTCTTTTGAAGCTTTAGCAGAAGTGTCTTTTGCAAATACCCATTTTAAAAGAAAACAAATAGATTCGACATTACATTACCTATCAAAAGCGTCAAAAAATAAACGTTTTATGACAGAAGATGTTAAAGAAGATTATTTTAGATTATACATAGATTCTTATAGAATTTTGGAGAACAAAGAAAATGTTGAAGCTTATACGGATTCTTTAGCGGTTTTTGAAAACAAAATGTATGAAAGCATTATGACCAGCAGTTATGAGGTAAATAACGATTTAGTCAATAAGGGGTTTGAGTTAAAAATTGTTAGTGATAAACAATATTTAAATGGTGTATTGGTGGTTGTTTTGCTTTTACTCTTAACAGCTTCTAGTTTTATATATATGTTTTTTTATAGAAAACAAAAGCTTAAAACAGTAGATTTAAGTAATCAAACAAGTAATTTGTCATATTTAAAGTCTAATAATGAAAAATTAGTAGTAAAAGTTCAAGGCTTAGAAGATTACATAGCCAGCTTAAAAAAAGACATTAAAAAAATATCTACAATAAGAGAGACTCCTGTACAACGCGAAAAAATTAAAGAATTATATAAAAATGTACACCATAACTCTTCCACAATTTTAGATAAAAGCAAAAGTCATTTAGATTTAGTCAATGGTCTTAATGTTAATTTCTTCCAGGTAATAAATAAAATGTATCCGCAATTAAACGATTCGGATGTTATTATTTGCTACTATTTGTATGTTGGTTTTAAGAATAAAGAAATTGCTGTCTTCTTAAATACATCTGTTAGAGCCATTGAAAGTAAGCGCTACCGTATTACTAAAAAGATTAATATTGATAAAGAAAAATCCACACTGGTAGAGTATCTTAAAGTGACTTTTAGAACCTCAGAAAAAATATTAAATTAGCTTGAATCTTGGATAAGAAAATTTATGTCAGTTAGTTGATTTTTGCAAAAAATCGTATCGAAAACCTGTCTGCCGACAGCTACGGTGTACCCACATATTGCCCTAAACAGTAACTATAATAATATTAAAGAAAAGTGGTATCGTGATGATATGTTATATCTATCAGGTAGAAACCATAAAACCTCCAAATGAGCGGCACTTAGCCCTCTCTTTTGGACAGGTCGTTCCTTCCTAAATAGAGGATTATAAGATTTAAAAAAGGGATTAAGGCGATCGTTAAGAAATGACCATTAGGCAAGCCCCGACCCTTCGTAAGAATAAAGTACAAAAGCTTTGAAAACCAGGAGCATAGTATGGGATATAGCATTGGCGCGACGTCGAAGTTTTGTGCTTGGTTCTTCTTGAGCCTAAGCAAAAGAAGAAATTCCTATCGAAGGGGCGTCTTTTCTTTTGTTACTTTTCTTTGGACGGGCAAAGAAAAGTAAATAATGAATCTTTTTTAAAGATGTGGGTACACCGTAGCTGCCGACAGGCAGGCAAATAAATTTTCGACAAAAAAGCTTCTCGATACATCCCGAAGCAAGTTCGGGACACTTGAAGTGACATCTTGAACTCTTAAACATAGAAGATTCACGTTAAATTAAAGAATACAATATTTTAATAACCCCAAACTTAATACATACAAAAAATACTATTTTATTGATTTTGAGTATAAAATGAGTAGTTAATTATTCTTTATTATTAAAGCGGTTTGTGATATTTGCATTGCTATTAATCAACATGAATCTATCACAGACAATCTGCTTAAGTTTGTTTTTATAGGGTAGGCTTTAATTATTTTTTGAGTTTAAAAACATACGTTGTGGGATTAATTTTTCAGATAAACTAATTTTATAAAGTTTATTTGTTAGATAGAGCAAAAAGGAGACTGTTAAGGCGGTCTCCTTTTTTAGTTTTGTTTTTAGTTGCTATAAAGGGATGTTCCCATGTTTTCTTTTTGGAGTGTCAACGTGCTTGTCTTCTAACATAGAAAAAGCTTTGATAAGTTTTCTTCGTGTATTTTTTGGTAATATGACTTCATCAATAAATCCACGTCTTGCAGCCTTATATGGATTCGCAAATTTTTCAGCATATTCAGCTTCTTTCTCTGCTAATTTTTCAGCAGGATCATCGGCAGCAGCTATTTCTCGTTTAAAAATAATTTCACTGGCGCCTTTTGCTCCCATAACCGCAATTTCGGCTCCTGGCCATGCATAATTTAAGTCCGCTCCAATGTGTTTAGAATTCATAACATCGTAAGCACCACCATAGGCTTTTCTAGTAATAACAGTTACTTTTGGTATAGTTGCCTCACTTAAAGCATATAATAGTTTTGCGCCATGAACAATAATTCCGTTCCATTCCTGGTCAGTTCCTGGTAAAAAGCCAGGGACATCAACTAATACTAACAACGGGATATTAAAGCAATCACAAAATCGAGTGAAACGGGCTGCTTTTTTTGAGCTATTCACATCTAAAACGCCAGCTAAAAAGAGCGGTTGGTTTGCTACAATTCCAATATTACGCCCACCAAGTCTTGCAAAACCAACAATAATATTTTCGGCATAGTCTTTATGAATTTCATAAAAAGAATCTTCATCAATGATACCAGCTATAACGGCATGCATGTCATAAGGTTTATTAGGATTGTCTGGTACAATATCAGATAAAAGATCTCTTATTTCATCTTTTAATTCAAAATCTGATTTTTTAGGCGTTTCCGTATTGTTTTGTGGTAAGTAACTCAATAGTTTTTTTATGTCTTCTAAACATTCAATATCATTAGCTGAAGTTTTATGAGCCACACCAGACTTTGAAGCATGCGTATAGGCACCACCTAATTCTTCGCTGGTTACTTCTTCATTAGTAACCGTTTTTACAACATTTGGACCCGTTACAAACATATAACTTGTGTTTTCTACCATGATGGTAAAATCGGTCATGGCAGGGGAGTAGACAGCACCGCCAGCACAAGGCCCCATAATAGCAGAAATTTGAGGAATGACCCCAGAAGTTTGCACATTTCTGTAGAATATATCTGCATAACCACCAAGCGATCTAACACCTTCTTGAATACGAGCGCCACCAGAATCGTTTAATCCAATAATAGGAGCTCCGACTTTAACTGCCAGATCCATTATTTTGCATATTTTTTCAGCATGTGTTTCAGATAATGCCCCTCCAAAAACTGTAAAATCTTGTGCGTACACATAAACTAGTCTTCCATTTACAGTACCATAGCCAGTAATAACACCATCACCAAAATAGATCTCATTTTCCATTCCGAAATCTGTTGTTCTATGAGTAACCAGAACGCCAATTTCTTCAAAAGAACCTTCATCCATTAAATAGTTGACACGCTCTCTTGCTGTAAGTTTCTTTTTTGCATGTTGTTTATCAATACGTTTCTGTCCGCCGCCCAGATGAGCCAGAGCAATACGTTCGTTTAGTTTATTTATTTTGTCTTCTTTTGAGTTCATGTCTTTCTTTTCGCTAAGTCGCAAAAATGCGAAGTTTTATTAATTCTAAATTTCTAACCTAATTTTCAATTAAGCTAACTGCAAACTGCTACTGAATACTGCAAACTTTTTATTTAGGTACTCTCAATAGTTTTTGGTTTTCTACATAATGTTTCACTGCAATTAAAGCAGCAATTTTCGCTTCTTTTTCTGTTTCTTCCTTAAGTGCTTCTGGCGAATAGTAATTTTTAACAAAATGAGTATCAAAATTTCCAGAACGAAAAGCTTCATGTTCACAAACATATTTTCCGAAAGACAATGTTGTTTGTACACCTTCCACATGGTAATTATTAATCGCTTTTATCATAAGTTGAATGGCTTCATCCCTTGTTTTTCCGTAAGTTATCAGTTTAGAAAGCATGGGGTCATAATAAATGGGAACATCCATGTTTTCTTCAAAACCATTATCCACACGAATGCCATCTCCTTTAGGAAGTTTGTAAACATCTAAATGTCCAACACTAGGTAAAAAATCATTTAATGGATCCTCTGCATAAACCCTTAATTCCAGCGCATGTCCACTAATTTTTAAATCATCTTGTTTGAGGTTTAAAGCTTCACCACGAGCCACAAGTATTTGAAGCTCTACCAAATCTACACCAGCAATTAATTCTGAGACAGGGTGTTCTACTTGTAACCTGGTATTCATTTCTAAGAAATAAAAGTTATGATCTGCATCCAATAAAAATTCGACCGTACCTGCACCTAAATAATCACAAGATTTGGCAACCTTAGTGGCAGCTTCTCCCATTTTTTTTCTTAGTTCTGGAGTTAAAACTGAAGATGGCGCTTCTTCAATTACTTTTTGATGGCGACGTTGAATACTGCATTCGCGTTCAAAAAAATGCAATATGTTACCGTGGCTATCAGCCATCACTTGAATTTCTATATGACGAGGAGAGGTGACATACTTTTCAATAAAAACAGAACCGTCTCCAAAAGCAGAAGTTGCTTCACTAATAGCCCGATTCATTTGAGATTCCAGGTCACTTTCTTTTTCTACAACTCGCATCCCTTTTCCGCCACCTCCTGCTGATGCTTTGATAAGAATAGGGAACCCTATTTTTTTTGCTATAACTTTAGCTTTGGAAACATCTGTGATGGCTTCATCAATTCCGGGAACCATAGGAATATCGTATGCCTTAACAGCTTCTTTTGCTGCTAATTTGCTGCCCATAATTTTAATGGCTTTTGATCTTGGACCTATAAAAGTAATATTGTTTTGCTCGCATAACTCTGCAAAACCAGCATTTTCACTTAAGAAACCATATCCGGGATGTATACCATCTACACTTAGTTGTTTTGCAACCTCAATAATTTTATCACCTCTTAAATAAGATTGATTGGATGGCGGTTCGCCAATACATATTGCTTCGTCTGCAAACTTGACATGTGGTGCATTTCTATCAGCCGTAGAATATACAGCGACTGTTTTTATACCCATTTTCTGAGCAGTCATCATAACTCTTATGGCTATTTCACCTCTATTTGCTACTAGTATTTTTTTCATAATAAATAAAATAAGCTATGAACACGTATGTTTAATATAATTGTATGTAAACTCTATATGTTGTAACGTTGAAATAAATATAATTACGCGTCGAACTCAATTAGTAGTTGGTTTTTCTCAACAGCATCTCCCTTATTTACAGAAATAGATTTAATAACTCCATCTATAGGAGATGTAATAATATTTTCCATTTTCATGGCTTCAAGAATTAAAAGCGGGTCATCTTCTTTCACTTCCTGATTGGCTTTTACGTTAATTTCTAAAATAAGCCCTGGCATGGGGGCTTTAATAGAACCGATATGTTTTGTAGCTCCAATAGCAAATCCCATATCTTTTATTAAAGTGTCTAAATCATTTAAAATACTAATATTGTATGTGTTATTATTGATTTTTACTTCATATGCTTTTTTATTGAAGTCTTCTTTTATAATTTCAGCATGATAGGATTTGTTTTGCTCTAGGACATGAAATTTTGATTCTGAAATTTGTAAAGCGTCAAGATTAGAAATATCATCATCTTTAATTTCAAAATCAAACGTATTATTTACAGAGGTTTTGAAAGTTTTGCTCATCGATGTCTGGATTAATTTGTAGTAAATATATGAATTTTATATACGAAATATTTTATTACAGAGCTAAGTATGAATTATGAGTCCGCTAAAATTATTAAATAACTATGATTTAATTTATGAGATAAATCATATTTGGAAATAACTTATCAAATATTAAAATTGGAGTGTTCCTGATGGTGTTTGATGGCTCTTTTTGATAGAAAAATTCCAATTAAAAGAGATATAAAAGCACCTACCCAAATACCAGGTACAAAATCTATAAATAAGAAAAAGTCGTAAGTACCATGAAATATAATAGCGGATAGTAAACCAATAAGATTTAAACCTATTCTGTTTTTTGAAAACTTTGCTTTTCCCATATAAAAGCCCATTAAAACTCCAAATATTGCATGAGCAGGAACCGCTGTAAAAGCTCTTAATAAAGCTGTTTGGTAGCCTCCTTCCAGTACATATAGAATATTTTCCGTAGCCGCAAAACCCATAGATACCATAACAGCATAGGCTATACCATCAAAAGGCTCGTTAAACTCTTTATTTCTTTGAGCAAAATACCGGACAATAACATATTTACTAAATTCTTCGGTTAAGGCAACAACAATAAATGCTTTAATAAATTGTTGAAAAATACTTGTTTCGTTTGGAAGCAACAAGACGATATCGAACACATAATATAAAATAGTAGTAATAAAGACACTTACTATAGCACCTAGAAGAAAGTTGTAGAAGAGTAATCGTTTAGGCTCTTTTTCATATTTATCTTTAAAATATATATAGAGAATAACTATAAATATTGGGGCAATAGCTAGAAGTAACAGGTTCATTTTAGGGGAGAATAAGAGGTTAGTTTACAGTTTCAATAATATTTTGTAGTACGAGTTCGTAATATAACTTGTTTGAAGGCACAAAGTGATTATCATTGTTGCCTATGTTTTTAATAAGGTCTTTAAAATTTGAAAAGGACACTAATTTAAGAGCTTCAACTTCTTCTTCTTGAGGAATTAATTTAGACATTGGAACCTTCAACTCGCAAATAAATGTGTTATGGAATTCGTTATCAATAATACCATTTTTATAAGTTTGGAAGCATTCAAAAACGCCTATTCTTTTAAGATCGTTTTCAGAAATTGAGATTCCTATTTCTTCTTTAGTTTCTCTTACAGCCGCTTGTTTTATGGTTTCACCTGCATCAATATGACCAGCAACCGAGACATCCCACATTAATGGACAAATGGTTTTTTTTGCCGAACGTTGCGATAATAAAATGGCTCCTTTTTTAGTATAAAACCAAATATGAGCAGTATTATGATAAAGCCCTTTTTGATGGATGATAGATTTTAATTCGGACTTCCCTGTAGGCTTTCCTTCTTTTGTAACAATGTCTATATATTCATCCATTATTAGAAATTTTGTAGGTGTTTAGTTAGAGATGCCACTAAATTTAAACAGTTAGCTTTCTTAGGAATGTTAAATACGTGATTTTGATGATTTAATAACATGAATAGTTTGTTGTAAATAATTGTTAAAGCTACAAAGTTTATTGAAAATTAATAGAAATAAATAGATGAACTCATCTTGACTTTTTCTATTTCCTAAAAAACGGCTAAAATTCGTCCATATTTTGTTACTTTTTTTATGCTTAGCACTGCTATGCCTTGCAAAAAATGCCTCATCTGAACAAATTTTATCTCATTTTCGGTTAAAAATAAAAAGTCAAGATGAGTTCGATATAAATTGTTGTTTAGTTTTCTTATAAACACAAACAGTCTTAAAATAAAAAAGTTACCCTAAATAAGGATAACTTTAATGTATTTTATAGACATAATATTATTTAGTCAAAATAGCTAAACGTTTCACCATCTTTTATATTAAGCAGTGTTTCGTAAATTAATTTAATAACATTTTCTACGTCATCTTTATGCACCATTTCTACAGTAGTATGCATATAACGAAGCGGTAATGAAATTAAAGCAGAGGCTACGCCACCATTACTGTAAGCAAAAGCATCGGTATCTGTTCCAGTTGCACGAGATAGGGCAGAGCGTTGAAAAGGTATTTTCTTATCCTCTGCAGTTTCAGTAATTAAATCACGTAATTTTTGTTGCACTGCAGGAGCATAAGCTACTACAGGGCCTTTACCAATTTCAAGATGTCCTTCCTTTTTCTTCTCTATCATAGGAGTGGTTGTATCGTGAGTTACATCAGTGACAATCGCTACATCTGGTTTAATAGTATGCGTAATCATTTCTGCTCCTCGGAGGCCTATTTCCTCTTGTACCGAGTTTGTAATGTAAAGCCCAAAAGGAAGTTCCTTTTTATTTTCCTTTAATAAACGAGCTACTTCGGCAATCATAAAACCACCCACTCGATTGTCTATAGCGCGACAAACAAATTTATCATCATTTAAAATATGAAACTCATCAGGATAGGTGATAACACAGCCCACATGAATGCCCATTTTTTCAACTTCTTCTTTGTCTTTAGCGCCTACATCTATGCTAATATTATCTGGTTTTGGAGCTTCTTCTTTGGCTCTATTACGTGTATGTATTGCTGGCCAACCAAAAACACCTTTTACAATACCCTTTTTGGTATGCACATTTACTATTTTACTTGGTGCAATTTGATGGTCACTACCTCCATTTCTAATCACATAAATTAGACCATTATCAGAAATATAATTTACATACCATGAAATTTCATCTGCATGGCCTTCAATAACAACTTTGTATTTTGCTTTAGGATTTATGACTCCTACAGCTGTGCCATAAGTGTCTGTTATAAACTCATCTACGTAAGGTTTTACGTATTCCATCCATAATTTTTGCCCATTCCATTCATAACCAGTAGGTGCGGCATTATTTAAATACTTTTCTAAAAAGTCCATAGACTCCTTATTAAGAATGCTCTTCTTCGTCATTTATAAAAAATTTTTGCACTAAAATAATAATATAAATAGAAAAAAAATGTTTTAAACCAGGTAAATTATTAAATTTGGAGTATTGAAGCTCCGGTATTTTTTATTGATGAACTGTTTTAAATATATATTTTTAATATTCCCTGTTTTGCTTTTTGCACAAGGGAATGATATTGAACAAGATTCTACTGCTGTTGAATACCTGATCATAAAGGGCGATTCTGTTCCAAGATTATCTATAGATTTAAAAGAGGTAAGGCTCCTACATAAGCTTAGGTTTGATAATAAAAAAGAACGCATTAGTTACTTGATTCTTAGAAGGAAAACAATGAAGGTATATCCATATGCTAAAATGGCTGCTGAGCGTTTAGATTCCATGAACAAACATTTAGCGACACTTAAAAGGAATCGTGAAAAAAAACGATATACTAAGCGCATTCAAAAATACATAGAAGGCGAGTTTTCTGAAGAATTAAAAAAACTTACTCGTACGGAGGGACAAATACTAATTAAATTAATTCACAGGCAGACTGGTACCACTGCATTTAATTTGATAAAAGAATTGCGTAATGGCTGGCGTGCGTTTTGGTATAATACAACGGCGAGCATGTTTGACCTTTCATTAAAGCGGGAATTTGATCCTGTAAATGTAAAAGAAGACTATTTAATTGAGGATATTTTACTGCGGAACTTTCAAAATGGCCGCTTAGAACGTCAAAAGTCTGCTATAGACTTTGATTTTTATGATTTAACAGATAAATGGTTACCGACTACTAGTGAAGCTCCATAAATAATGCGAGACCAAACTCTTTTCGAAGAAAAGTTAAATGCTACTACACATGCTATTGGTATATTATTTGGAATTACTGCTTTAATACTTCTTATTGTTTTTGATAGCCAAAAAACCAATTGGAGCCTCTTTAGCATAATAGTTTATGGTATTTCAATCATTATATTATTTACAGCATCAACACTATACCATGTTGTTAAGGAAAAAGAGAGGAAGTACTATTTTAGAATTATAGACCATATTAGTATTTACCTACTTATAGCCGGCACGTATACACCGGTTTTATTAATTGCGTTGCATGAGAGTTTAGGTTGGACCCTTTTTTGGGTTGTCTGGGGAATTGCTGTGTTTGGTATACTTTTAAAATTGTTTTTTACTGGACGTTTTGAGGTGTTTTCTGTAATTCTTTATTTGGTGATGGGGTGGCTTATTGTATTCGATTTTCCAACTTTATCTAATATTATTGGCAGTAATGGCGTATTATTTTTATTTGGAGGTGGACTATTTTATACAGTCGGGATTGCTTTTTATGCTATTGAAAAAATACCTTTTAATCATGTTATTTGGCACCTATTTGTTTTAGCAGGTGCCATTTCCCATTTTTTTATGATTTTCTTCTATGTGATTTAACTAAAATAAGAAAGCAAAAGTCTTATTTCCTTTTTATAATTTTGAAAGCACGTTTGTTATTATTCTGTTCAACATTTAGAATATACATACCTACAGATAGCGCATTACCATTTATTGGTAATTCATAAATTTCGGTATCTTCAATTAAACTTATGCTATTAGAAGCTATAGGCCTTCCTAACATATCATACAATGTGTAATGTATAGGGTTGGTTTCATCAATAGATGCAATTCTAAGGCTAATGCTGCTAACAAAAGGATTAGGATAGGCTAAAGCATTAAATCCGTTTTCTTCAGCAATAAGATCAAAAGGATCTGTAATGTTGATTTTCATTTCACTTAATGCGTAACAATCTCCTCCAAAATTTGAAGTAGGGGTAATTAACACATATCGTGCTTTTGTAAAGTCAAAATCTGGACCTTCGTGGCCTTCATACGTGGACGATCCTGTTCCTTGTTCCATTTGAAAAGTACCTAAATTAGTCCATGTATTGCCATCTAAAGAATAATCTAAATTATAATTATTGATACCATAATTTAGGTTTTTTGGTTCGTTGGCGTTCCAGAATTTAGATTCTTTTAATTCATATTCATACCCAAAATCATACATAATCCAATGTGTTTGACCATATGCTGGATTAGGATTTTGTGATGTTTCACAAGAAATCCAGCTGTCATACCAGCTCGTACTATGTCTATCTGGATAACATTGCGCATTTATTATAGGCGAAATAAATATAAAAGTAATTAGTAGGTGTATGTATTGTTTTTTCATCATATCATGTTCATAAAGCCAATTGGAGGCGTACCAGAGTTCGTATCGTAAAAATTAGATAGGTTAGGGAAAATGGTTGTAAGGTCCGAAGCAGGAACTCCAAACCACAAGGCGAGTTCTGCCATATAAAGATCTGCAGGAGTAGATGGTATCAGGACACCATTTCTAAGATCAACATCACTGCCTAATGCTAGGACAGGATAGTCTCCATATATTTCTTTTCCTTGTACAGCACCACCCATCATAAATGCGTTTCCTCCCCAGGCGTGATCTGTTCCATTCCCATTTGATGTAAGTGTTCGTCCGAAATCAGAGATACTAAATAATGTTACACAATCATTTAAGTTTAATTCTGCCATTAGACCATTAAAATATTGCAAAGCAGCATCTACTTCTGCTAATCTATTTGCTTGGCTAACCAGAAGTTCATCATGATGGTCCCAACCTCCGGCATCAACAAAAAATGTTTGTCTGGAGAAGCCCAAAACGTCTCTACTGGCAATAGTTTTTGCAACCATTCTTAACCTCTCTGCTAAACGGTTTTCCTCGGGCATTATGGTGGTAAACTCTGGAATTTCATCTACAGCTTCTTGAAATTGTAGACCGGCATCATTCGAAGTTTTTATAGTATTTTTATAAGTGTTTTTAAAAATATCTTGATAATCTCGATCTAACATAGAGTTTATAGCTTCTGTTCTTAATCGATCATAAATATTGTCTCGTCCATAGCGATTGATTCCGATACTTCCAGTAGTTCTTATAGCATAGGGTATAACTTGATTACCTCTCTGAAATATATTGCTGCCTCCTAAAGACACATTCATTGAGATATTTTCATTGGAATTCATTGATTGCACTAAATCTGCAATTCGACCACCCCAGCCAATATTAGTTCTCTCATGTGGTCTTCCTGTTTGCCATTGTTGCGTTTGATCTGAATGAGAAAATAAACCTAAAGGGGTTTTAACAACCTTGTCTTTGATATCTAATTTTGTTGAAGGTTCTATTAAAGTCCCTACATTAGCAAGAAATGCCAAGTTATTATTTTCGAATAATTGCTGCATATTTGGCATGGATGGGTGTAAACCAAAAGTTCTACCATCTGATGTATTTGGGTTAATTGGCAGGATTTGATTTTGAGGTATGGCTAAGTTGGATCGGGTAGTGGTATATTCACTATGTTCATTATTTCCTCTAGGAATAAGCATGTTGAAAGAATCGTTACCACCACCTAGATTTAAGCAAACCAAAGCTTTATAATCGCTACCTACAGTAATATTAGACGAATTATTCATAGCTGTAGCAGCCATGGCTTTTAAGTTAATTAAAGATGAAAACATGGTTGTATAACCAAGTGCAGCACATGATTGCCCTAAAAATTTTCGTCTCGATATATTGTTTTTATGTTTTGTCATTTGGAGGTTATTTTAGTATAACATAATCTGGGCTTGTTAAAATTAAAAACAGTCCCATTCTTACACGTAGGTGCATATAATCGATATTTTCATTTCCGCCTTCTAATGGCTCTATAGCATCGACTATTATTTGTTTTGTTTCATCAGAAAGTTGACCACGAGTAAATAGTTTATCTAGTATATTTACAAGGACTTCTCCATCTTGTGCGTAATACTTTAATTTCTCAAGGTTTAAAGGCGTATCTTCCAAATCTAGGTTTCTGGTAGATAACATTGAAAAATAATTTGTATTAGTCCATGAGTTTACTTCGTTTAGATAGGCCAAGCTTGCTGCAGAAGTATGTATTTCGAATTCAGGACCTTTTAAGTTAGCATCTGCAAATTCAGAGTTGGGAACATATTCTGGTAAATAAAAGTTGAAAACACTTGGAGACCCTAAAGGTAATTGCCCTGTCGCTCTAAAAAAACTTCTTCCTAAATTCCAGTTTAAACCGTTTTTATTGTCTAAATCTAATTGCCTGGTTGCATTGAAATACCGAATCATAGGTGCCACCAATTTTCCACTATTAGAGTCGTTAATCCAACTACAGCTTCTTGCTTCTTCATCTAATAAAATGGCTTTAATAACGGCTTTCATATTACCCCTAACGCCATTATAATTGTTGAAGACATTACTAACTCTTGATATGTAAGCAGGGGAAGGGTTAGATTTTACCAATTGCTGTATTAAGCGTAAAGAAATAAAAGGTGCGGTATTTTTATGATTGAATAAGTGGTCTACTGCATCTTCAATATCTTTCATACCAGATTGACCACCAGGAACTATTTTTCCATTTAATAATCTTTTCTCTCCAGGTTCATGCCATTCTTCATACATAACCATGGGGATATTTTTTTTGACAAAATTGAAAGAGATATCAAAACCAGGCACAACATCATATTCATTTTCTTCAACTTCAGAAGTTCCTAGCCCTGTAAATATTTTTGCAAATTCTTTTATGTCATCGTTATCGTAAGTTGGAATTCTATCGCCATTTCCATCTAACTCATAGCTTCCGTCTTGATTAAGTTCATATAACCCGATAGTAAACAATTGCATAATTTCCCTCGCAAAATTCTCATCTGGGTGAATGTTTTCTTCAGGAATACTTTTTGGGTTATTGTAATGACTCAAATAACCGCCCATCATTGGATGCAGCGTTATCTCTAGCAGTAAATCTCTAAAATTGCCAAAGGCGTTATCTTTTAAAACATCATAATAGTCGCCAAAACCAACACCATAATTATCTAGGTTTGAATCCCATGAGATGACCAATATTTCACTTAATGCTAAAGCGATTCTTTGTCTTAATAAGTCTTCATTTCCAATATTAGATTGCCACCATGCATATTGAAAATGATCCTCTTGCGGACCATTGTAATCATCTGGATTCCCCCCATTAGCAACAAAAATAACAAGCGCTTGATTGTAAATATCATCAGTCATTTGTCCCATTGACGGACTATTGATTTCAAATTGAGAATCAATCCAACCCTCAAATGGTTTTTTAGCAACGGATTTAATATAATCTAAATCAGTTCCAAAAGTTGCTTGCGCTAAAAACCTAGATGTTTCTAATAAACGCGCATCTAAACCATGGCCATTAACTGTATTGGAAGCTCTGGCAGTTTCTCTCCAATTTGCACGACTTTGCTCACTACTGGAAGTTACGCTAATACCAATACTATGTCCAGCACCCAAATAATCTGAATAGTGTTGAGAAAAAAAGTAACTAGGAAAGCATAGAAAAAAGAAAAGTAAGTGTTTTTTCATATTTGGAGGTTTGTCTTTTATTTTTTTAGTTACGTTATTTTTTAAAATTTGGACTTTAAATATATATAAATATATAGATAAAATACCTGATTTTTCGATGAATGGTATTTTTAGAACGTGTTGGGATGCAGTTAATTCCGCTTTTTATTGCTTAATTTGACTTTTTATTTCAAAGTTTTATATGACAGAAATTATTGTTGCCAATACAAAGAATCATTTTTTACAAATAGAGAAACTAGCCAATGTTATTTGGAGAGAACACTATATTCCTATAGTGGGAAAGCCTCAGATAGATTATATGCTTGATAAATATCAATCTGCAGGAGCTATTGAAAGGCAGGTAGCAGATGGGTTTGAGTATTTTTTAATGGCTTATGAAGAAACTCCAGTTGGTTATATTTCTGTAAAAAAGGAAGACGAAGCATTATTTTTAAGCAAAATTTATGTGTTAAGCAGTCATAGAGGAAAGAAAATAGGAAAAAAAGCCATGTTGTTTATTGAAGAAAAAGCAAAGGATTATCAACTAAAAAATATAAGGCTTACAGTAAATATAAATAATACCAATGCTATTAAAGCTTATGAAAAATTGGGGTTCGTTAATGTAGGGCCTTTAGTCACTGATATTGGTAATGGATTTGTAATGGATGACTACCAAATGAAAAAAACGGTGCATGATTAGATTAGCCTTCAATCACCTCTTTATATGCTTCAAAAAAAGCTTCAAATAATAGCATCTCTTTATTGAAAAACTCCATAACAACTCTCCATGAATTTTTATTATGAATAGATACTTTTTGCTCTAAAGGCACATAAATTCTGGAAACTTCTTTTTCGTTATCTAAAAAATATTCCTCATTAAAAATAGCATTAGGTAGAAAATCATCTATAAGTATAGGTTTTAATGCTTGAAGCTTTTCCCAATATTTGATACGGTTTTCAAGATCATCTTCTAAATCTAAAGCCACTAAAGCCTTTTTGTTATCAAAGTGAAACTTAAAGCTAAGACCTTTTAATTTTGTGTTGTATAAAATCCATTTTCGAGGAAAGGATTTCCCAAAACTGGTCCAAAACTCTTGTCGTAATTGTCGTGATTCTTCTTTAGAAAACATTATATCAAATAAGCTATACCAACTCCTAGAATAATGGCAATAAATTTAGATAAGTTGAACTTATGTCCATCTCCACTTTCAAATAGAATGGTCGTGGAAATATGAAAAAAGATACCAATAACTATGGCATTAATAATATGTGCAAAGTTGGCAACAGTTTCGGAAGTATGTGAAATAATAGTTCCCAATGGTGTCATACATGCAAAAATGGTTAGAAAGATACCAATCTGTATTTTACTGTAATTAGATTGAAATAAAAACATACTGATTAAAGTCGCAATAGGTATTTTATGTATTAACACTCCGTAAACCATATCGTTGTGTTCATGTATGGCAAATCCTTCTAGAAAACTATGAATGCATAAGCTAATAAATAATAACCATGGAAAAGCTGTTTCATTCTTGTGTATGTGTACATGGCCATGTTCTGCACCTTTAGAAAATAGCTCTAAAATAATTTGCAGTAAAATACCGCACATAATATAAAGCCCGGTTAGTTTGGTGTCTAAATGATTATAAACCTCGGGTAATAATTCAAAAAGTGTTAGAGCTAGTAAAAAAGCACCACTAAAAGAGAGTAGTAGCTTGGTGTTCCAAGATTTTTTTGTTTTGGTAACAAGAGCTATAAGCACGCCCAAAATAACAGCATAAAAAGGTAAAAGGTAGTTGTTCATGTATATTAAATACTCAAAAAAGTGGTTTTAATAGCCATTATAGGCTATTTAAAAATCATTACTAAACGTTCAGATGTTTTCGCATTAAACTTACGCAATTTATAATCTCCAAAAACATCTAACAAATGTACGCCGGCTTTTTTAAATAATTTTTGAAAATCATCAAGTGTAAATGCTTTTACGCGCTCTTGGAAATTATAATTTTCATCATCTGCCATAAACGAAATGTCTTTTACAATATAACCATCTTCTACATAGCGCTTTAAATGAAAGTCTATACCGTCAACTGTTTTGAGATCTTCGGGCACTAAATTATCAATTATAAATTCACTATTCATAAAATCAATGACTCCAAAACCAAAATCATTCAAATTAGCTTTTATGGCTTTGATAGTACTTAAGTTGTCTTCATCTTTATCAAAATACCCAAAACTAGTAAACAAATTAAAAACGGCATCAAATTGCTTATTGTAAGGCTTACACATATCATGGACTTCAAAATGTAAGGTGTCGTTTTCAAATTGTTTAGCATGTTTAATACTGTTTTCACTTAAATCTACACCTGTTACATGGTATCCCAAAGTGTTTAAGTAAACGGCATGCCTCCCTTTTCCACAGGCTAAATCTAAAATAGTTCCAAGCTCGGGCATATTTAAATAATTGGTCAAGGTATCCATAAACGCCTGTGCTTCGGTATCGTCCCTATCTTTATATAAAATGTGGTAAAATGGTGTGTCAAACCAAGATGTGTACCAATTTGTTGTATTTGTTATCATATTATTTTTTGGTGGTTTCTTGAGCTTTAGTAACACAAGAAGCTGCTTTATTCATGATTTAATACTTAATAAATAGTGTAAATTCATGAGTAAAATATTCTACAATCTCTTTTCTTGAATAAGGTATAACGGTTCCCTTAATCTAATTCTAATTAACATTAATTTAACACAAAATTACGCTATTTTTGCAAGCTAATAAAGTGTATACAGCAAGTAGTAGGAAAAAATGGAAGAAAATTTCACAATGGTGGCCAAAACTCTATTTGGTTTTGAAGAATTATTAGCAAACGAACTTACAAAACTTGGGGCACAAGATGTTAAAAAAGGCGTTCGTAATGTACGTTTTTCGGGTGATAAGGGCTTTATGTACAAAGCTAATTTAGGTTTACGTACTGCTGTTAAAATTTTAAAGCCTATCCATACATTTACTGTAAATAGCGAAAAAGATTTATACAATAAAATCTACGCTATGGAGTGGGGGGATTATTTAAAGCCCACTGGAACTTTAGCGGTTGATGCAACGATTCATTCCGATTTGTTTTCCCACTCTTTATATATTGCTCAAAAAACAAAAGATGCTATTGTAGATAAGTTTCGTGATACTACAGGGCAACGACCAAATGTCGATTTAAAATTTCCTGATCTTAAAATCAATGTCCATATAGACAGGCGTCAATGTACCATTTCTTTAGATTCTTCGGGAGATTCTTTGCATAAACGCGGTTATAAAACGGCTACTAATATTGCTCCTATCAACGAAGTACTGGCAGCAGGATTGATTATGTTATCGGGCTGGGATGGGCAAACCGATTTTATGGACCCCATGTGTGGTAGTGGAACGATGCTAATTGAAGCCGCTATGATAGCTTGTAATATTCCGCCTAATTTGATGCGTAAAGAATTTGCTTTTGAGCGTTGGCAGGATTGGGATGTTGATTTATTTGAAAAAATAGAAGAATCGCTTCTTAAGAAAACCAGAGACTTTCATCATAAAATTATTGGGTATGATAAGGCTCCTAGTGCGGTTGCTAAAACCAGAGATAATGTAAAGAATGCTCAATTAGAAGATTTTATTGAGGTTAAACACGAAGATTTCTTTAAAACTCAAAAAGGTGGTGAAGCGAAATTGCACATGGTATTTAACCCACCGTACGGCGAGCGTTTAAATATTGATATGCAACAGTTTTATAAAGATATTGGTGATACTTTAAAACAGAATTATCCGGGTACTGATGCTTGGTTTATTACGAGTAACCTTGATGCTCTTAAGCATGTTGGTTTACGTCCTTCACGAAAAATACAGTTGTTTAATGCCAAGCTAGAATCTCGTTTGGTTAAATATGTGATGTACGAAGGAAGTAAGAAGGGGAAATATATGAAGTGATTTGGATATGTTTAGCATAGAATCTTTTCAGTTAGGCTTTTATTGCATGTAAAGGCTTTTCTTATCATGGACTACAATTCCGTGCTATCAGGGGACATGCTTTTTACCGTTTTTACAACAAAATGCATAAAAAACCACATTCTATCTCTAAAATGTGGCTTCGCTTTTTTTCTTACTTAACGCTATGAAGTCACAAGCTTTGCAGAGCAGGAAATCGTCTTTTTTCTTTAGCCCGTACTAAATTTAACTATTGTTAAATAAAAATATAATTATAAGTAAAATTATAAATAGTGAAGCTATTCTATTTCTAAAGTAGCTTCTTGGTTTGTTTTTTCTTACCCTCTTGACTGTACCAGTTACAAACTGGCACTAGTGATATACTATATCCGTGCGGGGCTACGAAGTCACAGGCTTCGCAGAGCGGCTCTTTTTTACAAATAGCACGAAGTTACAAACTTCGTGCAGCAGGATTTATATATTTGCTAAAGCCTTTGATAATACATGTATTGACACATAATAATATATCTATGAGTTCTTTTGGTAAAAAATTGACAGAGTGTAGAAAAGCAAGAAACCTATCTCAAAAAGAGCTGGCGAAGATTTTCAGTACGTCTCATACTACGATTGGTAAGTACGAGCGTGATGAGATGACACCTTCTATTGAAGCTGCTAAAAAACTGGCGAAGATTTTAGATACGACTGTTGGTTATTTATTGAGCGATAAATTTCCGGTTTTACATTATAGTAAGGTAAATGCTTACTATTGGTAAGCTTTTGCAGTTATTTAAAAGAACGTTTTATTATTATCATAATCTAAAGAATTATAGGTGATTGTCCTAGTCTTTTCGGTACGATTATTGTATATTTATACATGTATTTGCATACAATAACTTGTAAAATAATGTATATTTGAATTATAATATTTACTGTAATGGCAGCAATAGAATTAAGAAATAGTTTAATAGAACGTTTTAACAGAATCATTAAAGATGATTCCAAGTTAATGACGTTAGATGGTATTTTCGATTCTATTAATATAGTAGAATCTCCATCATTAGTATCAGAAGAGCATTATAAAATCGTTGAAGAGCGCAGAAGAAAACATCTAGCAGGTGAAACCAAAGGAAAGAACTGGGATGATGTAAAAAGCGAGATTAAGAAGAAATATGGGTTCTAAATTAATCGTTGAA
Source organism: Flavivirga abyssicola (assembly GCF_030540775.2). Classification (GTDB taxonomy): domain Bacteria; phylum Bacteroidota; class Bacteroidia; order Flavobacteriales; family Flavobacteriaceae; genus Flavivirga; species Flavivirga abyssicola. The sequence goes on from NZ_CP141266.1 coordinate 3,520,382, forward strand.
CCAGATGCTCAAATTGAAATCTACGATGCAATAGACTGGTACGAATCCAAACAGACTGGTTTGGGTGAAGAATTTTATAATTATTTAGAAGGTTACTTTGAAACGTTGAGAAATGGAAATGCCAATTTTCCAATTAAACGTAAACCTGTGTTTAGGGAATTACCTTTAAAACGATTTCCGTATGTAATTATATATACAAAAGAAAAAGATGCAATATATGTTTACTCAGTATTCAATGCACATCAACATCCACTTAAAAAAGTAAAATAAATATTGGATATACCCAATTTGTATCCGATTTTATCCAATTACGATAATACCATAGTAAACCAAAACATAAGAATATAGTATTACTTTTTTAAGTTTTTATAAGAGTATAGCATTACAAACTACCGCATCAAATGAAACACATCCGCAGCACTTCTGTTAGTATTTGGGTCATATTTCTTGTAACTTTCAGTAGACGTAATAAAACGATGTCTTGCTTTTTTTTGTGCTGTTCTTAAATCATTATTTTGCACCCATAATGCTATAACCGAAGCTCGTATTTGGTCATTATTGGTTACTTTATAATTAATCGTTTTAAGCACTTTCATAACTTGTGTTAATGCTAAACCTATTGGAATTAAGCGAAAATAAAGCTTCTGAGTGGTTGTTAATCTTGTTTTGAAGCTTATGGCTCTATCTTCAAATAAATATTGCCTTAGAGCTGAGCCTCCTTCCGTCTTTTTACCGTTTTTATAACAAAATGCATAAAAAAACACATTCTATCTCTAAAATGTGGCTTCGCTTTTTTTCTTACTTAACGCTATGAAGTCATAGGCTTTGCAGACCGGGAAGTAGCTTCTTAGTTTGTTTTTTTCTTACTCTTGACTGTACCAGTTACAAACTGGCACTAGTGATATACTATATCTGGGCGGGACTTCTCTTTTTTACAAATGGCACGAAGTTACAAACTTTTCGTAGCGGGCTATGATCATTAAATTTCTTGACCTAGCCATTACCTGTATCAGTTATAAACTGGCACTAGCGGCGGCCTCTCTTGTTTTTCTTATTCTTTACGACACATTAGGAAACACTATGGTAGCGTAGATTAAATTTTATTTTAAACTATTAACTAATCTGGCACGTTACTCAATCTTTTATTCAAAAAATAAAATCCAATTCCAATAATCAAAAATGTTGAAAGAAGAATAAATGTATTTATTCTAGTATTTTCAAAAAAAGCAAACATAGGTCTTACAAATTCAGCATCTATTAATCTAAATAGTAAAACTGTAAATAAGCCAATAAGAATATATTTCCTCCATTTAATTTTAAATAGCTTTTTACTAAACAAAAAAAATATAGTTCCTAATAGATAAGGTATATAGTAATAATAGCGAAAGTAAATATTCATTTTTTCGTAAAAATTATTCGTGTCGAGCTCAAAGTTAAAATTATAAAAATAAATATCAGAATATGATAAATACAACAAACCTGTAGATCTTATTATAGATAGCATAGAATAATATATAAAAAAGACTGATGTAAGATTAATAATTAAAAATTTAAAGTTTGTTTTATCCATTTTAATTCTATTTTGGTTCTTTGGCTTCAGGTACAGGAATAGCTTTTTCTAAATTTTGTAGCGTTTTCATAGCTATCTTAGCAGCTGCTTTAAAGTTGGAATCAACATGAGTTTTTACAGTTTCTTGCTGCTGTGTTGATGCGTCTTCAAAATTTATTTTTGAAATTGAAGGCTCGGTACTAGTTGTCTTGGCATTAGTAAGTTGTTTACCTCCATATTCTTTCATTCCAGAACCACCAGTAATGTCATAAGTGGTAGTTGAACTAGTGTTAGTTACAGTACCTTCCTCTGGTAATTCTCCTGTATATCCGGGTTCAAATGTAGTTGTTTCAGTTGCTGTATTAACAGAATAAGAACTAGCCCCATCAATACTATCCAATTTATTTCCTTCACTATCAAAATATTGACCAGTAACCGTAGTTACTTCGCTAGATATTGAATTAGTTAATTCTTTAGCGCTAAGCTTTGTTATCACTTTTTCAACTAAATTAGGCTTAATTATATTTCCCGATAATTCTGTTTTAGTTCCAGTTGATGATAAACCAGAGCTTGGTAAGCTATGGTAATGATAATTTAAACCATTTTCACCTCTTTTACGCCCCTTATTAAAATAAGAATTCTTTCTTACTGGAGAAATATTTCCAGTCTGTGAAGAGGCTAAAACATATTTTTTTCCAGGTCCACTTGGCATCATACCATCATAATCAATAAAGTATATTGGATTATCAAACGCGTAATTGTACGGACTATGTCTTCTCATCTTTTCTGCTAATGGGTCTATATTCATCCAACGTCCTAATTCAGGGTTATAATTACGAGCAGTAATATCTATCCAACCAAGACCAAGTTCGTCTTGTTCCTCTTTACCACCAAACCCATACTTATGATCCGTACCATTTATAACATTATTGTACCCTTTGTGTTTTAGCCCAAAGGGATAGTAGTTGTTCTCCTCCAGTATTTTAGAAGATGTAACACTTCCGTTACCATCGGTATCGCTATAACTCAATCTAACATTCCCTAAATGATCCTTGTATTGGTATACATAGCCATATTGTACAGAACCTGAAACAAGTTCAGTGCGCACGTACCCCTCAGGGTGGTTAAAGAATTTCAAAGAACCATTTTCGTATACGTAATTACCTGCATACTCTGTTGTTGCTCCAGTGCTCACTACCTTCTTAAGCTTAACACCTGTAGCGTCGTAAATATAGGAAATATTCCCGCCCCCCAAAGCAACCTGAGTAGGTAAATTTAAGTGGTTGTATGTGATATTCGTTGAAATGCCCTTGTTGGCATCGGTGAGCATGTTGCCATTGGCATCATAAGTGTATTCGGTGGTTGTATTAGAACCATCTTTAAAACCATAAGTACCATTTCCATTATCCAACACTTTTATAAGCTTGTTACTATTGTTGAGATAGGTATAAACCAGATTGTCCATGACGTCAAAGGCCGTTGCACCACTATTGGTATGCCCACGTCTTTCTAAACTGGTAATATTGCCATTCTTGTCGTAGGCTACCGAGTTTAGGTTATAATCAGTATTGGTCGTGTTGATTGCACTTGTAATTCTGTTCAAAGCATCATAAGTATAGGTATACCATTTTAGACTGTTATCGGTATTGGCTGTTTTCCACTCGGTCTCTGCAATATTACCATTAAACAATGTAGTGCCGCCGTGGTCGACTGTGTTATAATTGATTTTAAAGCCAAACAGATCGGTTCCTAACGCCGTGGGATCGTTTATTTGTTTCAGCCAGCCTCGAATGTTATAAGTATAATCTATATTTTGTAACCTGCCTTGGGTGGTTTTTCCACCAACTCCTTTGTTAGTAAGTTGTCCTAGCTCATCATAGTTGTTTTCAGTAATTACCTCAAGTATGTTGGTGTTGTTTAATTCTTGTGTTTGTTTTTTTAGCCTGCCTCTATGATCATAGGTAAAAAGGTCTTCAGTAACGATATTTGTAGTTCCTTTGGTATGGGAGGCTACTGTTTTATTGATTGCGCCCAAAAAGTCAAGGGCATTTTCTATAATATCTGTAGTTCCCAAATAATCATTCTCGCTTTTTACGTAGATAGGGCGTCCTTTTGCATCGTATCCCGTTATGGTAGTAATCCAATCATCTTCGCCTAAAACCCTTACTTTACTGCAAGTAGTAAGCCCTTTGGTAAGTAATGGATTTGTATTATCATTATTTATAATGTTTTGTCCACCAGAACTGCCAGGTAAGTTGCTAAATCCGTTAAAAGCATAATTGTCATAGTAATTAATAGTATGTATTTCTGAAATCCCAGTTGTTGGATATACACTACCATCGTTACTATAGTGTAAAGTGGTTCCAGAAACAGTGGTAGGCGATGCGCTTTTAGTAACATATTGTGTGCTGGTATTATTCGCTAAATTTTGCAATGTAACTCTATTGCTACTTGAACTCATTAATCCAGTGTAAGCTACCCTGCCAAATACATCATATTTGGTAAATAACCACTTGTTTTGAGTATTTAAATTTGCATCTTGTGTTAAAATGGGTTGGTCTAATTTATTATAGATAATAGATTCCCAGCCTTTTCCTGGAATTTTCTTTTCAACCAATCGGTTTTTATCATCATATTTATATTGATAACATAGTTCTGCTAGTTCTGTAGCGTCTGGCAAAGTAGTATGAGGTTCTGCTTTAGGAGGTAGTACATAGGTTAAATTTCCGTATGTATCATATACGTAATATGTATCATGGGCGATATTGTCGTTATATGTACGTTTTAATACAACACGTCCTTGTTTGTCTTTAAATTCTTTGGTACTGTGATTATTACCACTGGTCCAGTTTTCATCTTTGGTAACCGTTTTAAAAAGTGTTCCTGCTACATAATAATTAATGCCCCCTGTTAAAGTTGGGGTATAGGTATTATTGGCTAGGCTTAAGTTGACTTCAAATATTTTAACCTCATTGGCAGTATTGGTAGCATATTCAAATTTTATAGTATGATCGGTATCGCTAGTTTTATTAAGTAGCCAATCATTACCAGGAGCTCCTTGTTCTAATACCCGATTTAAAGGTGAGTTTTCTAAATGTTTTTCTGAGTATGGATTTGTGGTATTCTCATATTTTGCCGTGTTATAAAAATTGTTGGTTGTTGTTAAGGCATCGGTTTTATATAAACCATTGTTTACTGTTAAGGCATGAGGTAAATAGTCTTTGTTTTGTCTGCCAAAGGCATCGTAATCGATATGGGTAATCACATCTTCGTTGTTTCCTCCCGTCCGAATGGCAATATTCTGCATAGGTCTGCCCAGTCCGTCAAAATAAGTAACCGTTTCTATTTTGTTGGAGTTAGTGAGTGTGCTACTGCTGGTTGTAGCAATTCTAGGGGTGATGTTGTATATGTAGTTTTCATTACTAAGTACCGTTTCTAAAGGACAACCGCTATTGGCTGCTGTTCCAAAAGAGGCTGGACATTGGTCGCTATTATCTGTTACATAACCGTTAGGTGCTACACTATAAAAAACACTTACTGTAGGATCTCCAAAGCCATCACCATCACTATCCTGATAAAAATTCTGTGGTGCTATATTGGTAATATTCACATTGGCATCGTCATAATCGCTGCTATTAGCCACATAGTTTGTAGGCATACTACATGATGATGTTGATACTGATGCATTGCCATATCCATCGTTATCGGCATCAGCATACCAAGTCGTAGGTAGTGTAATAGTATAGTTGATTGTTCTAGCGGGACTCCAACATAAGGAGCTATTATTCCTAGCTCTTAAATAATATACGGTGCCAGAAGTTCTGGTTATGCTGGTTCCCGAATTGCTAGTACTTGTGCCCGAACTGCTACTTTGCCAGTACCAGGTAACCCCACTAGGAGCAGAGCCTTTGGTAAGTACAGTATTCCCACAATTATTGGTGATGGTTGGTGCGTTAGGAACTCCTGTCGTATTAATACTATAGTTCACGGTTCTGGCTACACTCCAACAGCCACTTGTGTTATTTCTAGCTCTTAAATAATATATGGTGCCAGAAGTTTTTGTTATGCTAGTTGCCGAATTGTTAGTACTTGTGCCCGAACTGCTACTTTGCCAGTACCATGTAACCCCACTAGGAGCAGAGCCTTTGGTAAGTACAGTATTCCCGCAATTATTGGTGATGGTTGGTGCACTAGGGACTCCTGGTATAACATTGATACTATAGTTCACGGTTCTGGCTGCACTCCAACATAAGGAACTATTATTTCTGGCTCTTAGATAATATACAGTGCCAGAAGTTCTGGTAATACTGGTTGCCGAATTGCTGGTACTTGTGCCCGAACTGCTACTTTGCCAGTACCAAGTAACCCCGCTAGTAGCAGAGCCTTTGGTAAGTACAGTATTCCCGCAATTATTGGTAATGGTTGGTGCACTAGGGACTCCTGGTATAACATTGATACTATAGTTCACGGTTCTTGCTGCACTCCAACAGCCACTTGTGTTATTTCTGGCTCTTAGATAATATACGGTGCCAGAAGTTCTGGTAATACTGGTTGCCGAATTGCTGGTACTTGTGCCCGAACTGCTACTTTGCCAGTACCAGGTAACCCCGCTAGGAGCAGAGCCTTTGGTAAGTACAGTATTCCCGCAATTATTGGCGATGGTTGGTGTACTAGGGACTCCTGGTATAACATTGATACTATAGTTTACGGTTCTGGCCGCACTCCAACACAAAGAGCTATTATTTCTGGCTCTTAGATAATATACGGTGCCAGAAGTTCTGGTAATACTGGTTGCCGAATTGCTGGTACTTGTGCCCGAACTGCTACTTTGCCAGTACCAGGTAACCCCACTAGGAGCAGAGTCTTTGGTAAGTACAGTATTCCCGCAATTATTGGTAATGGTTGGTGCGCTAGGAATTTCTGTTGTATTAACACTATAGTTCACGGTTCTGGCAGATCCCCAACACCCCGTATTATTGTTTCTGGCTCTTAAATAATATACAGTGCCACTAGTGAGTGTAATATGATTACTTGAATTAGTTGTTCCTGTAGCTGTTCCCGTTGGACTACTTTGCCAATAAAATGTTTCCGAACTATTTGAAGAACCACTATGAAAAATTACCGTGTGCCCACATGAATTGGACATCGTTATATTTGTTAAAGGGACATCTGGTATCGTTTTTATTGTATAATTTACCGAGCGTGCGGTACTCCAGCATTGTGTCGTGTTATTTCTCGCCCTTAAATAATAAACAGAACCACTTGTTAATGTAATTTGACTCGAGGAATTACTTGTACTGGTTCCTGATGCACTACTTTGCCAATACCATGTTTCTCCACTTGGTATTGATGTACTTCTCGTTAGCACACTATTTCCACAATTATTAACTACTGACGGGTATGCTGGAATATTTGGTATTGTTTTTATATTGTAATTCGCAGTACTTGCATTACTCCAAACGAATGACGAATTATTTCTTGATCTTAAATAATACACATTACCACTTGTTAACATAATTTGACTTGCCGAATTGCTAGTACTAGTTCCCGTTGGGCTACTTTGCCAAAACCAAGTTTCCCCGCTTGGTGGATTTCCCCTGGTTAGGACACTATTACCGCAATTATTAACTACGGTTGGAGTTGTTGGGGTACTGGGTAAAGGTGCAATAGTAACATTTAGAGATCCTAATATGGTTGATCCTTTTTTAAAATTAACAGTTCCTACCCCTGAAGCTCCCCATTGTATGGTGACGTAGAATACAGTGTTCCCATTCGCACTACTAGAAGTTATCGTTCCTCCTGTTACGCTCCAACTTGTTCTAATATGTGGTGAACCATTAAAAAAAGCATAATTATCTACGCTATTTGGTGTTACGGAAGTTGGGCCTTCTATATTTTGGCTAAAACTAGACTGAAAAAATGTAAAAATGACTAATAGTCCAATAGCCTGTTTTTTATATTTAGATATATTGAATAGTAATGTCATAACTATAAATATTAATGTGTTGATTATTGTTGAGGTATTTGCAGATTTTTATAATGATACTTATTGGCTGATAAAATGTTTCCCTCAGCATCTTTTACAAATTCCAATCGGTTAAAGGCATCGTACTCGTAATAGGTGGTATAGCCCTTAGGATCCGTTACACTAGTGACCCCTATCAAGGGATCGTAGGTATAGGTGGTAACCATGGCATCGGGCAGCCCTGTCCTAATCTTGTCAAGAGTCGTTCTCATTGTACTTTGATTATAGCTCCCATCTTTAATTGCTGTTAATTCTGTAGATGTAAGGGTTGCTGTAACGGCTGAATAGGTAGCATTCTCTATCTTGGCTACTGGATGTGCTTCGTCGTAACCCCAGATGATACTTGTAGTTGCTCCATTCTCTATATGATATTGTGTAATTTTTCCATTCTCGTAACTATCAAAAGTATATTTGCAGTCATCACTATTGTTAACATCAACTAAAGCTCCTTTTTTACTGAACACTTTTTGAGGTAAGTGTAAACCATTAAAGGCGGCATATTGGGTTTTGGAATGACTAACTATTTGACTGTCCTCTAAAATTTTAGTTTCTAGAGGAATTGAAATTTCATTGCTTGTAATTAGTGGGGTATCATTTAAATCTTGAGCATATTTATAACTGGTTTCTAAAACAATTCCTTTAGAGTTTGTCATTGTTGTTTTTTGAACCTCCTGATTTAGGCTATTGTATATATAATTGGTAGATGTAAGCAATTCGTTAACTAAAGTACCACTGGCATCATAAAAATATTGTGTTAAGTCTGTTTTGTCTTTTTTATACCAATAGATAGGAATGCTGGATTCTAATAATTCTTTGGTATCACTTAAAGTAAATGGAGGGGTTATACACCCTGGAGGATCAAGTAAGTTTGAACTACCATGACTATACATTTTAAAGTCTGTTCTAGTGTTACTAACATTCAGATTTTGTGTATATAAATGCGCTTCTTTAGTTAAGATTTTGTTTTGCTCATTATAAACTTCTTTTATAAGGAGTTGTCCCCGTTCATGATTTAAATTGACTCGAATAGAACCACCACCATTGTTATCTGTTATGATATTAGGAGTAATGGTGTATTTATAATCTGTTTTTCCTTTGGTATTACCAAGAGAATCTTTGTCTAATTCCCTAACATGCTCGTAAGTAATATTATTGTTTTCTATACCAGATCGGGATGAAGACCCATATGTATAGGTTCGAGTTCTTGTATCTTCAAAATTAGGAGGGTAACAAGAACCTAAATCAAAATAATCAAAATCGGTAAAACGATCATACATAAAATGGTTATTTACTAATTTTCCACTAGAATTAGTAGTTCCAGGCATATTATAACTATATTCTTTTTGATTTATAAAAGCATTATTGCTATCACGATTGGTAATGTTTTTAACTCTTAAACCAAAACCCTGTACATTCTCATCTGGCAAGTTGCCTAGTTTATTAAAATAGGCGGCCTGAATATGTGCCTCAACAAGGCTTCCATACACCTCTAATACAACAGTAACAGACCCAACGCTTAATGTTGGTGTACTAAGATAATCATTACTATATCCTGTAAAATTCAGTACTTCTGAACCATTATTTAAAACCCTTATATTGGCATAGGCGTATTTGGCATTAGTGATGTCGCAACCTATGCAGGTTAGAGTACCAGTAAGAATTAATGTGGTTGCTTCATTTAAATTAAAACTAAAAACTTCAGTTTGAATATCGGGATCTTCGATGGGTGACGGTGGATTGCTTCCATTACCTGTACCGATAATATCCAATGTCTCTGTTACCGTTTCATCCTTTAAAAAAATGTTTTTACCATAAAAAGAATTGGGTTCGTAAGTAAACGTTGTATAGCCTTTTGTTGGGTATTTAATTTTTGTAAGCATCCCGGCCTGCATTTTAGTAAGATCGATCGATCGGTCGGCAGCACCAATTTGGTAAAAAGTCCCCAAATTTTCTACAATAATGTCTCGTTTTGGAATTAAATTGGGGTTTGTCTTCCCGTTAAAATTTCCAAAATAATCCATTGAAAAAGACCTTAAATGTGGGAGTTGCTCCAATGAGTATTCTAAACTAACAACTTCTTTTTCATCAATTGTCCCATAGGTTTCGTAAACCCGATCTAACTTAAAACGGTATTTGTCAACTCCCAAATAATTTGTAGGATCACCTGTTATACTATATTCAAAATGTATGGTCTTTATTTCAGTATAACCAGATATTGTGTTTCCCTCTTCAATAATAATTCTATCCAGATAAACACCATTGACACCATCACCCCCTGCATATTGTGTATTACTAGTTGTTATAAAACGTACCCGCCCATTAGGAAATGAAATTTCTTGTAACTTATTTGCAAATGTTAGAGAGGTAGAACTATTACTGGTCCATCCAAACATTTGGGATGTTTCAAATAGCTCATTCCCTTCGCCTCTACCATTTGTGTAAGTATATTTTTGCGAATGACTTTCTCCAAATGATATACCGGTATATTGCGTGCCATAGCTGTAAGTTAAGCTATCTCCTTTAGGGTTTATTACTTTATTTAGTAACCATGCAGATTTATATGGTGTATTATGTATATGGGTACCACCGCCACTTGTCGGTTTGTTTAATTGGCTTTGCTCATAATCAACGAATTCGTATTGAATCCCTTGTTTATCAATAACTTTATAAAAATATGGGTTATGAACATTTACATTTTTATGCCTGTATATCTTAAATTGATCTGGAGGGAATTTAGTAGTGACTTCGCCATCGTTATCTGAATCAAGGAAAAAGGTTCCGCTTACCGTAGGTAGGCTAATATGATAGGCATCTTTAACCCATGAGTATTTTTCGGCATTAAGAACATCTGGCACTTGAAAATCATAAGGATTAGCCCCTATGGTGGTTGTTAAAGCGGTTACGTTGGGTATAGTATAAGGATCTGGTTCTAACTCATCTGGCGTGTCTCTGGTTTCCAAACTTATTAAGCCACCAGTATCTAAAGCCCAACCTAGTCCAACCCAAGATGGCATTTGATTTACTTTTATACCAGAGGCATGGTACTTTAGTGTAATAGGAATGCTAATATCCCCAGAAGTAACAGTATAGAGTGGAATTTCAATACGGGGCATTCCTGATGCTAAATCTACAGGATAAGTGCCAAATTTACCTAGTTCTGAAGCAGTAGGAGCAGGAGGAAATATGTCTGGTAATTTTTCCTGACCTAAAACAATACTAGTGGAAAATAAGGCAAAAATTAAGAATGATAAGGATGCTTTCATCTGACGTAAGGTTTTACTATAATTTGTACATAAATATTTACGTGATAAAACTATGAAGAGTAGATGAATAAAAAGTAAGGTTTTACCTTACTTTTAGTAAGGTTTAAAAAAAAAAAGATAATCTTAAAGGAATGATTTTTTATTTGCACGCAGCCATTAACTGTGTTCTAGTTGTTATAGCAAATTGTTTTAAAAATTTATTTTGTGATGTAGGGAGAGTGTTAATGATTAAACACCAAGCCCATCTATAATATTTTTAATAAATTTCATTCCTTTGTTTAAAACTATGGATTTCAAATTCATAACGGTTCACTTTAGAATTGTATATTTAGTTTTAATTATTTTTAAATAAGTCTTCTATGTTCAAAATTCAAAAACTTTTCATGCTTTGTACTCTAATTTTTATACTAATAGGGTGTGAAACTTCACAAAAAACCAAACTTAAGGCTTTAATCATTGATGGTCAGAATAATCATGGCGTATGGCCAAAAACAACGATCATGATGAAACGTTATTTGGAGGAAACAGGGTTGTTTGATGTGGATATTCAGCGTACCACTTATATGTGGCAAGGCCCTCATTTTAATAAAATTGAAGGTGTTGAAAAGATTGAAGAATTATTAGAGATGTACCCCATAGACGGTGTTAAGAGGACTTCTGTAGAGGAACCAAAACCAGACCCTGATTTTAGTCCTAATTTTAAAGATTATGATGTTGTAATTTCAAATTTTGGTTGGAAAACTGCTCATTGGAATGACAGGACTAAAAAGAATTTTGAAGATTATATGATAAATGGTGGTGGATTTGTTCTTGTACACGCTGCTAACAATGCTTGGGGAGATTGGGATGCATATAATAAAATCATAGCACTTGGTGGTTGGGGAGGTAGAACAACAGAAAGCGGGCCTTATGTATATTATGACATTGATAATACATTGCAACATGATACTTCTGAAGGGCCCTGTGCGAGTCATGGCCCTCAGTTAGAATATCAACTAAAAACGCGTGCACCAGAACACCCCATTATGAAAGGGATTCCAGAGACATGGCTACACTCTAAAGATGAATTGTATGAGCGTTTACGTGGACCAGCTAAAAACATGACCATATTAGCGACTGCATTTTCAGGAGAGGAAGCAGATGCGTTAAAAGAAGATAAAAATAAAGGACGGACTGGTAGGCACGAACCGTTATTAATGACTGTTGAGTATGGTAAAGGAAGAATATTTCATTCTGCTTTGGGGCATATGGACTATTCTATGGAATGTGTTGGATTTATAACAACGTTACAACGTGGCGCAGAGTGGGCTGCTACAGGAGATGTTACCCAAAGTATCCCACAAGATTTTCCTACTAAGGAAACAATAAGTGTTAGAAAATTTAAGGAGTAGATTTTTGTATTAACTCCAGTTTTGTGACAATGGGTTATTTCTCTTTCTTATAAAGAGGAATACGATAAGATAATGTATAACTGTACCCTGTTCCAATACCACTGCTATCATATGTTTTATTAAACCCTGGGATATAAACATTTTCAAAACCTTCAGGAACAGTTTCGCTGGCTAATATTTTGAGTTGTGCGTTAAGTCCCAAAAATAAATTATTAAATAATTCTACTTTTATACCTAAAATAATTTCGGCCCATAATGCTGTTAAGCCACTAAATTCTTGTTTCTCTGTCGAAGAAAATTGGGGAGCCCAGTACTGATTTGTACTATAAACCGTGAAACTATTTAAATCGTGACTAAAAGAGCTTGCACCAATACGAAAACCAGAGTAAATCATGTTATCCATATTGAGCCAGTTTTGATACATATTATAATCTATACCTGCTTTTATATATGAACCTTTACTTGTAATGTCTAAATAATCATTCACAGTATTTTTTTCTTCAATTCCAATTTCACCAGCAATATATAGACGCTTTTTAAGTCTAAAATCAGCCGAAATTTCAAACCCGGTATATTCATCGTCTACAAACGAACGAATTAATTTTCCAGCATCACCACCAACACGAAGTCCATACTTCAACTTTACTTTTATAGAATCTTTTGGAGTACTAGCTATACTATCATTTTGTGCATTCACAGACGTACAAAAAAGGAGTATACATATAAAACTACTAGTGAGACATTGTAAAATGTGGTGCTGTTTCATCTTCTACAGATTGGTTATCGGTTAAAGGTTGTCTGGATATTATCCATCTGTCTGGGTCATTTGTATCCAGATTTAGTGTTACATTTCTAAAAATAGTTTTATAACCACAAGCTCTGGATACATAAACTTCTTCACGGCTGTAATTTATAGTAATGAGATCTTGATTACCGTCAATAGTGTCATCAGATGTATCATCAGGTGTACCAGCGTCATTTATCGAAGCATCTTTTATAAGTATATATTGTGTAGAGTTCTCAGTTGTTCTTAATGGAAGAAGAAGACTATCTACTCTTGGAATGAAATTATAATCTTCTAAAATGAAATCATTATCAACACCAATAACCACCAAATCAAAAACATTTTTTTTGTTATCTGGATTAGCCACGTCTAAAAGGTCAATCTTTAATCTTGGGGTCGTTGGGGTGCTATCTGGACAAATATCATCGCGTTCACAACTAAAATAATATAGTGCCATGATTGCGATTAGTATTAAACTTAAATTTCTTTTTCTCATTAATCTTTTTGTATACGTTATTTATTATCCGTTAAATTAAAGGTTTCTTAATGGACTTAACATATGTGTTGTTTTTCAATTTTATTTCTGACTAATATATAATCATTTTTAGAAACTATTAATCGATTTAACAACATATTTATTGCTTTTCAAGTAGGACTACATTTTCAACATGAAATGTTTGCGGAAACATATCTACTGCTTGCGTTTTTGTTACTTTGTACATGGCATCCATTAAAGCTAAATCTCTAGCCTGCGTAGCACTATTACAACTTACATAAACGATCTTTTCTGGCGATATGTTTAATATTTGTTGCACCACGTCCTTATGCATGCCATCGCGAGGAGGATCCGTTATAATAACATCTGGCTGACCATGTGTTTCTATAAATACATCGTTAAAAACCTGTTTCATATCTCCAACATAGAATTCAACGTTATTTATATTATTTAATTGTGCGTTTTCTTTTGCTGCAGTTATAGCATCTGGAACAGATTCTACACCAATAACCTTACTCGCTTTTTTTGCAACGAACTGAGCTATCGTTCCAGTGCCTGTATATAAATCATAAACCAATTCGCTACCAGTTAATTTAGCAAAATCTCTTGTGATTTTATATAACTCATAAGCTTGGTCTGAATTTGTTTGATAAAATGATTTGGCATTAATTTTAAATTTTAAACCTTCCATTTCTTCAAAAATATGATCAGCTCCTTTGTAGCAAATAACGTCTTGATCGTAAATAGTATCGTTAGCTTTTCCATTAATAACATACTGTAAAGAAGTTATCTGCGGAAATGTGTCTGCTATAAAATCTAATAATAATGCTCTTTTTACTGTGTCTTCTTTAAAAAATTGAACCAATACCATGATATCACCTGTACTGGATGTGCGAATCATCATGGTTCTTAATAGACCAGTTTGGTTTCGAGTATTGAAAAACTCTAAGCCATTTTCAATGGCAAATCGTTTAACCGCATTTCTAATCGCATTAGATGGATCTGCTTGTAAGTGACATTTTTTTAGATCTAAAATTTTATCCCACATGCCTGGAATATGGAACCCAAGTGCATTTCTATCGCCTAAATCTTCGTCAGATTGTACTTCTTCTATGGTTAGCCAGCGGCTATCACTAAAAGAAAATTCCATTTTATTTCTATAGAAATATTGATTTGAAGACCCTAAAATAGGAGTGACCTCAGGGAGTTCAATATGCCCTATACGTGTTAAATTATTGGTAACTTCTTTTTGTTTGTAAAACAATTGGTGCTCGTAAGCCATGTTTTGCCATTTACAACCACCACAAGTACCGAAATGTTCACATTCAGGATTTGTTCTTTTATCTGATAATTGATGAAACGCAATAGCCTTACCTTCGTAATACGCTTTGCGTTTTTTAAAAGTTTGTACATCGATAACATCACCAGGAACAGCATTTGGTAAAAAAATCACCTTTCCATCTGGTGCTTTGGCTATCGTTTTTCCTTTAGCACCAGCATCAATAACTTCTACTTGCTCAAAAACTTGTTTTTTTGCTTTTCTTCTTGACATGCTGCAAAAATAATAATAGCAACAAATAAATATGGTTTTATTTCCATTAACTTTAAGAGATTTTAAATAAAGTTTACCTTGAGTCTTTAAGCTGCCCTAAAGGCAACTGAGACCAAAAACTAAAAATAAAATGAACCTTTTTGTTTTTTTACTGTCTTTAAAGTATAAGTTGCCTAGTAAGAATGAATAGTGAACAACGAAAAATAGACAAAAAATTAGTTTTAGAATATCAATCTGGTGACAAAAAAGCACTTGTGTTTTTGGTTAAACGTTGGCATAAATTGTTTTGTGAAAAGGCCTTTTATATTTTAAAAGATGCTGATGCAGCAAAAGATATTACTCAAGATTGCTGGAATATTATTATGGATAAGATATGTGATTTGAAGAATCCTGAAAGTTTTGGGAGTTGGGGAATGCGCATTGTTTATACAAAATCATTAGATTCAATTAAAGCAAAAAACAAAAAAAGAAATGAGTTAGAATACTATAAATATGAACAAAATATTGCAGAAGTAGAAGAAGATGATAAAGAACAATTAAAGAATAAGCTTTTACAAACGATAAAAAAGCTACCAAAAGACCAACAAATCGTTATTAAGTTGTTTTATGTTGAAGATTATTCATTAAAAGAGATCGGAGATATTCTAAATATATCTGTAGGAACAACAAAATCTAGATTATTTCATGCAAGAGAAAAACTAAAATCAATATTGAAAAAACAGCTATTATAAAAAGAGTCAAAATGACTAGCACGTTTGTGTATTAAAATTAAGAACGCATTACATTTTGAAATTTATTAACAATAAAATATAGAACAGATGAAAACTAATATGGAAGACATAGATAAATTAATTAAAGAGACTTTAACAGAAGAAGAAGCTAAATTTTATGAGAAATTAGATGAACAAAACGTATTTCAAATGCTTGGCGGTTTGTTTCAAGGTAAGAACAAATGGATTATGTATATGATGAATGTTGTAACTGTAGTTTTCTTTTCTTTTTTTGTGTATTGTACTATTCAGTTTTTTGATACAGATAGTACCAATGAAATGATTAAATGGGGATTTGGAAGCGTTGTATTTCTATTAGGCGTTAGCATGTTAAAAATTTTTGCTTGGATGCAAATGGATAAAAATGCTCTGATTAGAGAAATTAAACGTTTGGAATTACAGATATCATCACTCTCTAGTAAAATGACTGAATAATATCATTTTTGTTTTAAAACGATCATTTTCTTTTACAGTAATTTTGAAACAGGAACCGTTAAGATTTTATAATACAATTAATATTTATTAACTTTGCCCCCCTATCCGGGGATGATTTCTCTCCCACGCTGAATTTTCGTCACTTCGAAAGAATAAAGGTACAGTAGGAATTGCATATTTTTTATATTTAAATTTTTTTTAAAATGGCAATTTTAGAACAACAAACGTCGCAACAATTAATCGAATTAGAAAACAAGTATGGTGCTCATAATTACCATCCATTACCTGTAGTTTTAAGCAGGGGAGAAGGTGTGTATGTGTGGGATGTAGATGGAAAACAATATTACGATTTCCTTTCTGCATATTCAGCCGTTAATCAAGGGCATTGTCATCCAAAAATTGTTAATGCTATGGTGCAACAAGCACAAACATTAACGCTAACTTCAAGAGCATTTCATAACGACATGCTAGGCAAATATGAGAAATTTGCTTGTGAATTTTTTGGCTTTGATAAGTTATTACCAATGAATACGGGTGCTGAAGCTGTAGAGACTGCTTTAAAGTTATGTAGAAAATGGGCTTATGAGGTAAAAGGGATTGATGAAAACAAAGCTGAAATTATAGTATGCGAAAACAATTTTCATGGACGCACAACAACAATTATTTCATTTTCGAACGACCCAGTAGCTCGTCAAAATTTTGGACCATATACCAATGGGTTTATTAAAATAGAATACGATAATCTTGAGGCATTAGAATCAGCTTTACAAAATAATCCAAATGTTGGAGGGTTTTTAGTTGAGCCTATACAAGGTGAAGCGGGAGTTTATGTTCCTAGTGAAGGTTACTTAACTAAAGCAAAATCGCTTTGTGAGCAGTATAATGTTTTGTTCATTGCTGATGAGGTACAAACTGGTATAGCCAGAACAGGAAAACTTTTAGCTGTTAACCATGAAAATGTAATACCAGATATTTTAATCTTAGGAAAGGCTATAAGTGGTGGTGTTTATCCAGTATCTGCTGTTTTAGCTAATGATGCTATTATGGATGTTATTAAACCAGGTAACCATGGAAGTACTTTTGGAGGAAACCCAGTAGCAGCTGCAGTAGCTATAGCAGCTCTTGAAGTAGTAAGAGATGAAAAATTAGCTGAGAATGCAGAAATATTGGGAGACCTATTTAGATTTGAATTAAATAAATATATTGACACGAGTAATATAGCTAGTTTGGTTAGAGGAAAAGGCTTGCTTAATGCGATTCTTATAAATGATGATGAAGATGGTGACACCGCTTGGAATATTTGTTTAGCATTGCGGGATAATGGATTATTAGCAAAACCAACACATGGTAATATTATACGATTTGCACCACCTCTAGTCATGGATAAAGAACAATTGCTAGACTGTGTTAGCATTATTATAAAAACGCTTAAACAGTTTGAAAATTAGATGTTAATGGAAGAAAAATCGGCTTTTGAAAACTTTGAACTTGATATAAATAAGGATATTAGAGGTTATTTAGAAGAAACCTCGAAGTGGTCTTATTTTTTAGCGATACTTGGTTTTGTGGGTATTGGACTTATAGTTCTTGTGGGCGTGGGAATGAGTTTTTACACAGGTTTAAATGAATTTGGAGCAGACTCAGCTTATGGATTAGGGTATTCTCTAGGTGCAGGAATTGTTTACTTGCTATTGGCTTTGATTTATTTTTTTCCACTTTTATACTTATTCAAATTTTCAAAAAAAATGAAAAATGCTTTAAAGCTTAATAATAATGAAGATTTTAAAATAGCATTTTTGAATTTATAGTCCCATTATAAATTTATGGGGATTTTTGCCATTATAATTATTAGTATTTATGTACTAGCATTTATTATAGGGATGTTTGCTGCAGCGTCCTTTTAATTATTAGAATTCCCCGACGCTAGCGTCGGGTGTAGCGTAAAGATATTTAAATTTGTTCTTATGAGTGATCATATTCATAAGAGTCATAACAAAAGTTTATTGTTATATCATTTGGTTTGTCCTATAAAATATAGGAGAAAAATTTTGACAGCAGAAGTTTCACAAACGTTGGAAAATGTATGTTTAGAAATATCGGCACGATATGAGATACATTTCTTAGAGATAGGCTGTGATGATGACCATGTTCATTTTTTGATTCAAAGTGTTCCCATGCTGTCTGCAAAGAAAATTTCAAATACGGTTAAGAGTTTGACAGCAAGAGAAATATTCAGGTTACACCCAGAAGTAAAAAAGTTTTTATAGGGCGGAAAGTTTTGGACTAGTGGCTATTATATTAATACAGTTGGTCAATATGCAAATGAAGAAGTCATTAAGAAATATGTTCAAGGGCAAGGAGGTAGCAATAATTATGAAAAGATACATACTTCACAGTTGAAGTTGTTTTGATACCTCGTATGCTTGCGTCGAGGTAGTTCATTCAATATTAATAATAAAGCTTATAAAGAAAAGCACCAAATAGATAGTCATGGCCAGAAGATTTTTTCTTCCGACCATGACTATCTTTACAGACCTCTTTTTATATCCAAAAAAGGCTAATGAATTATGTTAGTCAACAACTACTTTTTTAGAAGTTTCAGTTACTTCGTTAGCAACTTTAACCAGATATAATCCTTTTGCAAAGTTTCTAACATTTACAGTTGTTCTATCTTGGAATTGCTTATTAAGAATTCTTACTCCTCTTATATCATATATAGAAATTGAACTCATTCCATCAGAGTCTATATATAATTCATTTTTAGCTGGATTAGGATATATGTTCAATAAACCAGAAGGTCCAAAACCAATATCTTGACTTACTTCTCTAGCATTTAAATCTCCATTTCCGATGTAGTTAGAGAATTCAGATCCAGAAGACGTTTTTTGTGTCACTGTTTTGTTAGAACTAGAACAAGCACCTAAATTTTTCCATCTACCACAAGCACCAGGAGTACAGTTACCATTTGTTCTAGATTTCCATCTCCATTTTTTTCCATTATGGGATACTTCATCTTTCAAAGCATAAGTGGCTCCAGACTTCCAAGCAGGAGCACAAGCAGTACCTCCACCACCATTGCCGCCACCAGCTCTTTTCCAGGTTCTAACGTAGTCTACTTGCATAGTTGTTGGAAAACCAGATGGGCGACTGTTAGTAACAACTGCATGTCTAGAACCGTTTCTATATTCATAAAAAGGCTCTCTTAAACCTAACGATATGACTAAGCGTTGTTGATGTTGTTGTAATGCTGCTTCAGAGGCATTTGCTGTAGCTACCAATCTACCGTCTATATAAAACTTAACGCTACCAGATTCCCATAAACAACCATAAACGTGGTAAGCATTCCTTGGATCAAAACTTGGGCCTTGACCACCGCCCGTAGTTTCTCTTACTGATGTTCTTTTTTGCGGCCTAGCATCATCAGCTCTAATTAAGTTCCAGTCAATAAGTTTTACGTTTCTTTTACGTTGTTGTATTTCAGGGAAATCAATTTCATTGTATTTAACACGTTGTCCATTGATTACTTTAACAGTTTGACCGATACTATATGTCCAAAACGCAGGACATACACCAGGATGTCTGGGAGCTCCTTTCATTCTAATTTCAAAATATCCGTATTTAATATTTTTTTTACTTCTTATAATACCAGATGTAAAGTATAGCTGTTTTCCACCTCTTGTATGCCTGTCCCAGTCAAGTGTTAGCTTAAGCTTGCCATTGTTTACTTTAGTGTGTCTTGTTTCCCAAGACCATGGTCCCCAGTCATTAGGGTTATGATCCCACTTATTAGTGTTAAGCCCATTGTTAAACTCATCTGAAAAGTCTGGTTGCAGTGTCCAATTCCCTCCTATACCAACAGGTTGTTGTGCATAATTACTAACCGAAAATAATAAAGCTAGTAGCCAAAATAAATAGTTTTTTTTCATCATTAATTTGTTTTAATTTAATTTAGTTTTATTTAATTTAATTGTTAATTAGTTGTAGTTTTATCAAAATTACATGTTGTTTTTTGTTAAAGTGATAATAATATGCTTCGTGAATTTATAATAGTTAAAAACAAATGGCTTATCTGTTAGTATTAAAAAAATATCTAAGCGTATTACATGTTGATTATCAGCTATTTAGATGGTGTATTTGGACTGTAGCTGTTTTAGTTTCTACGTTTTTGTTTAAACAGATATCAATTAAAAATTAGTAAAATTCACATCAAATTGTCCACAATAATCATGAGAGTAACTCTAAAAATATTCCTACTTTTTTTTATTACGATTTTAAGTGCATATAAATGCTTTGGTCAAGAGTGTGTTTTTAATCCTATTAAACAGTACACAACTGCCGATAAATTATCTCATAATGGTGTTACAAGTGTTTTTGAAGATAGCAATGGACTTATATGGTTTGCTACTTATGATGGTTTAAATAAGTATGATGGATACTCATTTAAGCAATACAGGAATACGCTTGAGAATAAACTTTTATTAAGTAACAGAGTGCTCTCTCTTAATGAGGACGTCAATAAAAAATTGTGGATTGGTACAGAACATGGGATTAATTTATTAGACTTGAATAATGATAAAATTTCCGTTGTACATACTAATATTGACAGTAAACAGAAAGTTTTAATTGTAAAAAAAATAATATTATCTGATAATGATTCTGTACTATGCTTATTAGAGAATCATACTATACTTCATTTTGATAAACACTATAAATTAATTGGTACCTATCAACCAAAAATCTTTAATTCAAACCAAACTAATTTTCGAGACATCGTTAAGCTGTCTTCAACAAAATATGCCATCACATCATCTTCAGGTTTATTAATATTCGATTTAACTACTAAAGACTTTCAATTATTCGAACTAAAAGCAATAGAATCCTGTTTCGGTTTATTGCTATACGATAAAGAAAACCTATTTGTAGTAAAATCTCATGGGATCGCTCATTTAAGGCTTAGTGAAAAATTAGAATATGTTAATACCATATTTCAAGATAAACGGTTTAAACATATTTCACTAGATGCTAATAAAACATTGTGGCTGGGGGCTATAAATGGAATAAGTAAAGTGAAAAATTTCATACCTCAAAAATGGAATGAAAATTTAGAAATATGTCATCTTAAATCATTTGATGAAATATATGTAAGCTCAGTTTCGGCTAATATTAAAAAACGATGTTGGGTTACAACATTTAACAAAGGTATTTATGAATTTGAAGTGGTGAATAATTCTTTCAATAGTTATGAAAAAAGTTTTGGAAGCCCACATGGTATTGAAACGAATACTATTGCAAGTATGTCTAAATATGATGACAATAAGGTGTTAATAACAACATATTTTGGTAAAATATCTCTATTTGATGCTGAAAAACAAAAGTTTTTGCCATTGCCATTTAAAGCACCTCCAGAGAATACAGAATTTAAAGGAAAGATGGTGCAAGACTCTAAGGGTAATATTTGGTTTTCACCGAGAGGGATCCAAATGGGACTGTTTTTAAAGAAGCACAATGAAGATGAGTTTAAATTAATTCAATCAAAAAAACATAAACAATTTAGCAATGCCTTAATTAGGCAAATAGTTGAAGATAAGCATTGTTGTATCTGGGTTTCTGATCGTAAGGATGTTTTTCGCGTAAAGTTTGACGAAGATGAAAATCCTATAGTAGAAAGTTTAAATTGGATAACATCATATAAGCCTAAGTTTTCACTTATCAGATATATTTATGCAGACCCTTTGTATGACTTTGTTTGGTTGGCGTCAGAAGTAAATGGTTTGTATAGGGTAGATATTGGCAATGATAATAAACTAAATACTTTAAAAATTGAAAACTATCAAAATCTCCCAGATAACAAGGATGGCTTATCAAGTAATTATGTGTCACATATTATTCGAGATGTTAATAATAGTATGTGGATTGCTACAGATCAAGGTGGGATTTGTAATGTAGTGAATGAAACCTCAGGCCCTAAATTTATTACGTATTCAGAAAAAGATGGGCTAATAAATAATGGAGTGAAACGTATAGAGTGTGATGCTGAAAATAATTTATGGCTTTCAACAAATATGGGAATCAATAAGTTTATAACAAAAACCAAAGAATTCAGAAAGTATCAAAAAGATGACGGCTTGCCTTTTTTACAATTTGAATTCTCGTCAATTAAAACCGACAATGGCACTATGCTTTTTGGAGGGAGAGAAGGATTTACTTATTTTAAACCAGAGCAAATAAAGAAAAACAGCACCATTCCCAGTCTTATTTTTGGAGATTTCAAACTGTTTAATAAAACCATCAAGCCTGGAGATTCCATTGACGGGAGAGTTATTCTAGAAAAAAATCTATCACTGTTGAGTGAAATAGAATTAGAATACGATCAAAATGTGTTTTCAATAGAAGTAGCTTCATTGCACTTTAAAAGTCGAGATAATCACTTTATTAAATATAAATTATCGCCTATAGATAAAGATTGGGTGGTAAACCCTTCATCTAACAATATAATACATTACAACGGTTTGCCTCCTGGAGATTACGTTTTTGAGGCCATGGCGTCCAATAGTGATAACGTTTGGAGCAATCCTAAAAAAATCAATATTGCTATTACACCTTATTTTTTAAAAACAAATCTGGCTTATACCATTTACGGCATTATTGTATTATCAGTTATTTTAACTATTGCATTTTTATTGATAAGATATTTTAGGTTACAGCACAAACTGGAAATAGAGACACTAGAGAAGAAGCAAGAAAGTGAATTGAGCGATGCCAAACTGAGGTTTTTTACTAATATTTCTCATGAGTTTAGAACGCCACTTACTTTAATTAATGGGCCTATAGAGGCATTTCTTAAAAAATTTGATAAGGAAAAACCCATTAAAAATTATTTAGAGCTTGTAAAACGACAATCTAAAAAAATATTGCAACTGGTTGAGCAGGCTCATGATTTTAGGAAAGTAGAAAAGGACATGCTAAAGCTAAATATCGATAAATTTAATTTCTCTGAGTTTATCATTCAACTCATCTTAGATTTTAACTTTTTAGCTTCAAAAAACCAGATAAAATTAACTTTAGAGGCACCCGAACAAGATGTTTTTTTGGCAGCAGATAAAAGTAAAATTGAAAAAGTTCTTAATAACTTAATCAATAATGCCTTCAAATTTTCAAATAGGGGTGGCACCATATCTATTAAGTATTCAGAGTGCAATTCACAGCTGAGTTGTACGGTTAAGGATACGGGTATAGGCATTAAATCTGAAGATATTCCTCATGTTTTCGAGCGATTCTTTCAATCTAAAAAAGACCATTTATCGCATTATGGAGGTTCTGGTATAGGATTAGCTTTTTCAAAAAAATTAGTGGAATTACATGATGGCTCATTAAACGTAGAAAGTATTGAAGGTAAAGGGGCAGCTTTCACATTTAATATCCCGATAGGCGATTTGGAAAAATATAATCTAAAAGAATGTAAAATTGAAGCACTGATTGATGAAGAGGTTAAGAACACCAATAATGTTGTGATAAACGCCAGCGGTTTTGATGTTCCTGAACTAGAAGTTGAAGAAACCTTGGTAGGCTCAAGGGTTTTTATTGTTGAAGATAATGCTGAAATGTTGTTATTTTTAGCAAATGTATTTTCTAGCCATTTTAATGTTAAAACGTTTTCTAACGGCAAAGACTGTGCTCAATTTTTGGAACAAGAATGGCCAGATTTGATAATAAGTGATGTTATGATGCCAGAAATGAATGGCATAGAATTGTGCGAACACGTAAAAGCAAATATAAAAACGAGTCATATTCCATTAATTCTATTAACTGCAGTTTTATCCATGGAAAGCAAACTTAAAGGTTTAGGAGTTGGCGCAGATGTATACATTAATAAACCTTTTGAAGTAAAATATTTGGTAATGCGATCTGTTATGCTACTTAAGAATAGAAAAATTTTACGAGAGCGTTTTCAAATTGATAATCGTTTAGCTCTGGAAAAACATCATGTAAATAAATATGATGAAATTTTTGTAGATAAACTCTTTAAACTTGTTGATGATAACTTGCAAAACCTGGACTTGGATGTTAACTTTTTAGCTAGAGAGTTAGGGATAAGTAGGTCTCAATTTTTTGAAAAAGTGAAGGCCTTAACTAACCAGACGCCTTATGAGTTGTTAAAAACATATCGACTTAAAAAAGCAGCAAAGTTATTAGTGAAAGGCGATTTACAAGTGTCCGAAGTATCTCTTTACGTTGGATTTAAAAGTACACCACATTTTAGTAGAGCATTTAAAGATAAGTACAAGGTTTCTCCGGGGAAATACAAGAGTAAAACGTAATTCCAAAAAATAATGAAAAACTAAGCCCACCTACCTTAGAGGATACTTTTTAAACATAAAAAATGGCCGAAATTTCTTCCGACCATGACTACCAAACGGTATTCTTTATTCTAAAATAATGCGATATTATTGATTTTGTTGCCATTGCTCCATCATCTCTTGAGACTTTTGCATAAGTTCATCCCAACCCACCGTGTATATTCTATAAATGGACATTATTAGATACAGAAGATTTATTATTAATATAACCAAAGCTACAATTTTAGCTGTATTCATAGCTTTAATACTATTTTGATCATAATTTTCTGGATTAAGCTTAGCCGCATTTAATTTACTATTAGCAATTATAAATGCAATGCCTGCAAGGATGAATCCGAGCCCGCCAAAACAGCAGCATAATAAACCTATAATAGCTAATACGTAAACAATTGCTGGGTTGAGTTTTTGTTGTTCCATTTTTGAATTTTAATTGATTATTTTTATTAGATAACTTATTATTATTGTTGAAACCGTTATTATAGCCAATGCACCAATAATTTTGGTGGAGTGTTTAAATTTAAAGAAAATATTAATCCCTATAGCTAAAAAAAGAATTATTAAGCTATAAATTGCAGGGTACATATAAAAAGCATCTAAAAATTGCCCTTTAAATACTAATACAAGTGATCTTTGCAAGCCACACCCCATGCATTCTACACCAAAGAGTTTTTTGTTTAAGCATGGTAACATATAATCATTTAAAGCCTGCACGTATAATAAGATTTTATTACGCTAAAATAAGTAAAAAGGATATATTGCTGTCTTTTAACACTCAAAATATACTGGAAGTATTGTTGTATTGAAGGCGTTTTTAGGTTATTCAATAGATTTTAGCATAGAACCTATTTAGACTTTTTGGATTTAAGCGAAAATTAGAAATTTTTGCCTCTGTTGAAGACTTTTTTGAGTTACATAGCAGAGCTACGGAAGGAAAAAAAGACAAAAACAGAGTTGAAAACGGCAATTTTTTAGCAAATTGAAAAAGTCTAAAGGAGTTCATATAGAAAAATGACATATAAAATAAGTCAATCAAATAAATTTATGACTGTTCTACTTTTTATTAGCAATAATAATCTTTTTCTTAAATACCTGATTATCATCTAAATTTACCTGAAGAATGTATATACCATCACTAAGTAATTTTGTAGAGTAGGTATATGCTTTTTTTGAATTATCATGAAGCCTTTTATTTTCTACTTCTTTACCAGCTACATCAAATAAACTAAACTCTTTTACATTTAAAGAATTTGGATTGGAAATTTTTAATTCAGAAATGCTATTGTTTTGGAATACTTTTAAAGTATTTAAATCAGTCTCTGGAGTATTTAAGGTATTCTTATCAAAAACAATTTCAAATCGATCTTTATAATTGTTGGCCTCAAGATTAATGTTAAAATCCTGAACTTTTAAATTAACAAACGTATTATTTTCTATATCATGCAGGTAAATAGGCTGATCACTTTCAAAATTCTGAATATCAGCAATTCTAATTCTAATTTGTGACTCTTTATTTAGTTTAATAGCTAAAGGAATTTTTAAAGAAACATCAAAAGGTAATGCTTCTGCGAGATAAGGTTTTCCGTCCACTAACCAATGCGCATCCAAAGTCAAAATATCATCTTGATGTATATTAGATTCCATACCATAATCAAAACCAAAAGTCGTAGAGTTATGGAATGTTTCTACTAATTGTCTTGTATAGCTATTATTGAAATCAATATTTAATCTAAAACGCTTATAGTCACTTGGAACTTTAAAAAAACCTTTAGTATTTTTTGAAGCTTTCTTTTTTGTGTTAGAAGACTTAAAAAATTCACTGTCAGCATGTGTTTCTTTTATAAATATTCTATGACTGTTTTTCGCTTTTACTGTACCAGTTGCTGTACCTTCAACCATAAATCCTTGCCCAATAGGAATGTATCTTTGAGGTTCTTTTCCAGAAGGGCCACCACCTGCAGCTCCATTAATAGTCCCATTCAAGTTATAAGTACTAAAAGTCGCTGGAGTATAGGTCTCAATGGTACCAGTAGCATTAATAGTATAAGTAGCATAACCACCTTCATAATCTCTAAGGTTATGCGAATTTACACTAAGGTCTTGCTCCCAAAAAAATAAAGTACCAGTAATTACAGCAGCATTTTCAGCATCATGTATATAAGCTAAGGCATCCATAGCAGATGGGTACGGATTACCAACTAATGTAAATTGCCCGTTTAAAACACTAACCCCTATAGTGCCATTATTAGGTTTTCCCCTAAAATCATATTGTTGTGCATCACCAGATCCAGCAGTCCCCTTCATTGTAAAACCTTCTCCCGGATTTAAGTCTGTGCTACCACCCACATGTATCCATTCAGAATACTCATCAGAAGCAATAAATTTCCAGATCCAATAAGACTCAATAGCTAATGGACTGCAAGTGCCATTATATCCAGGTAAACGGCCAACAGTAGCAGGGGTTGAAGTTATAAGACCAGTAACATCATTAAGAAAGGTAACCCCAAAAGGATTGTTTGTATTATTACTGGTTTTGCTACCAACCGGAGAACACCAATAATTATATTCATGAGCTCCAACGTTACCATCCTGATAAACACTTAATTCACCAACACCAGAATTCCCTGTAGTACCAGAACCTTGAATAACCTGAGCTTCGTCACGCAAATAAATAGAACTATCTGCTTCGTTTAGGTTAATATCATCTTCAACAAAGACAATTTCATCATTTATAAAAACATAAGCGTCATTTCTTACTGATAATTGTGAGAAAGAAAGGTTGCTTATTAGTAGAAGAAAAAGGGTAGATCTGCTAAACATTGTTTAAATAGGTTACATGTATTGGGGATAACAAATATATATATATTTTCACAAAAACCAGTTTTTCATCGGTATAAAACGTCTTTAAACGGAATAAAGCTCAGAAAATCACGATGAAATCATTATTTAAAATCTAATTTTTTAATGTAATTTGCCAATCATAAAAAGACATGTTATTAATGAAGTATTTTAATTATATATTGATAATTTTAGGTGCTATTGTTGCTACTTACGCCAAATCTGGTACAGAGCAGAATGAATATATTTTAATAGCAGGAATTATTATACTTATGCTAGGGGTTTATAGAATATCTAGGAGTATACCAAGTAAAGAGGATAGTGATGATGTTGATAATACCGAAAACGACTAGTTATGTCTTTTAAATTGGGTGATTCTGTGCTAGTTATAGATGAAAACTTATCCGGAGTGATAAAAAAGGTTTCGGGTAATACTATTTCTATTGAAACAACAGATGGTTTTTTATTAGATTTTCAAAGTGATGAGTTAGTTATAAACAAAGCTGGTAGTACTTTTACTAGAGAATTATTTTCAAAAACAACTATTAGTGATGTTGTTTCTGAAAAAGAGCAACCTTCAAAAAGAAAACAGGTAAAAACGAGAGCAAAAGATAGGTATGAGCCTACTCTAGAGATAGATTTACATATTAATCAATTAGTTAAATCTTCAAAAGGAATGTCTAAGCACGATATATTAACGCTCCAATTAGATACGGCGAAACGCCAATTAGACTTTGCCATAAGAAAGCGCATTCAAAAAATAGTATTTATACACGGGGTAGGTGAAGGCGTATTGAAAGTAGAATTAGAATATTTATTTGGACGCTATAACAATGTGAAATTCTATGAAGCCAATTACCAGAAATATGGTTTGGGAGCTACCGAAGTGTATATTTATCAGAATGTTATACCCAATTAATTAAAAACGGGTTCGCCTTTTCTTGTTTTGGTTAGTCTAGAGTCTTGTAGGATTCCAAAATCAAATATATCTAAAGATATTAGTGTTAAATCAAAATTAGAAATTGTAAGTGATACTGTAAATGTTTGGGTAATATTATGATCTCTATACGCTATAGCTACTACAGAAGTAGACACATCTGGATTTAAATAGTCAGGTGTTGTACCAATGGTAATATCATTTGCAGGGTTTAGGTCATCAGAATCGTTTTCCTCATCGCGTGTTTTAACCCCGTCTCCATCATCATCATCATCTAAATAATCAGGCGTACCATTTCCGTCAGTGTCTTGAGCATCACTAAAAATACCATCATTATTTGGATCGACGTTTTCATCTTTTGTTAAGATATTATCGCCATCGTCGTCTGGGTCAATATAATTAGGTATAGAATCGTTGTCAGTATCATCATCTTCTAAATTCCCATTACCGTTTATATCCTCAAATTCAGCAGGGATGCCGTCATTGTCGTCTTCTGTTAAAACGGTTTCAATCACAGCAGTTCCAGATGTACTTTCTATATCTTGGGTTATAATTATATCAGAGAGCGGTATGTCATTACAGAATAAATTAGAAGGCAGTGTAGCATTACTATAAGTTCTATAATTAAACGGGTTAGAGCTATTTATTGTAACCTCTTTTGTATAGGTTTTAGTCACTTCATCAACGTCAAGAAGTTCATCAAAAGTAAGAGCATTAACTCTTAAAGATAAAGATTCGGAAGGATCATTTTTAGTTTTGTAAAGGATTAAACTAGATACGCCTTCGCAAGCTTCAAAAGTTTCTCCAAATTCTAACTCAACAGTAATTACATCGCCATCGTCACAAGAGTATATAGCTAATAAAAATAGAGATATTGAAACTAAAAATAATTTACGCATTGGGTTCGAATTTTAGGACAAAAATAATGGAATTGTTATTTATAACGTAGCATATTGAAAATAATTTTATTTCAAGTATTTTTGAACTCTAAAAAGTTTTTTTGATTACCTGAACTTTGTACTGAATTAATAAAAATGTCTTTTCTATGAAGAATGTATATTTTGATAATGCTGCGACTACTCAAATGAGAGACGAAGTTATAACGGCCATTACGGAAGTTATGAAAAAAAACTATGGAAATGCTTCATCGTCACATAGTTTTGGAAGATCTTCAAAGTCATTAATAGAACAATCAAGAAAGACTATTGCTCAATATTTAAATGTATCTGCTGGAGAAATCGTGTTTACTGCGGGAGGTACTGAAGCTGATAATTTAGTACTTAGAAGTGCCGTTAGGGATTTAGGAGTTAATCATGTTATTACTTCAAAAATTGAACATCATGCCGTTTTACATACTATAGAGCAACTTGAAAAAGAGTATAATATACTAGTTAGTTATGTTGATATTACTGCTAACGGAGATGTTGATTACAAACATTTAGAAACGTTAATACAAACAGAAAATAAAACGCTTGTAAGTTTGATGCATATCAATAACGAAATTGGTAATATCTTAGATATTGAGCATGTTGCCAATTTGTGTAAAGCTAATGATGCTTTATTTCATACTGATGCTGTACAATCTATAGGGCACTATAAAATGGATTTACAAGCGTTACAAATTGATTTTTTAGCGGCGAGTGCTCATAAATTTCATGGACCAAAAGGAGTTGGGTTTACTTTTATTAGAAAGAATTCGGGTTTAAAACCGTTAATTTTTGGAGGTGAGCAGGAGCGGGGTCTTAGAGCAGGTACCGAAAGTGTACATAATATTATTGGTATGGAAGTAGCCTTAAAAAGTGCTTACGCTAATATGAATATTGAAACTGATTCTATTAAAACGTTAAAGCGTTATTTTATTGATAAGATAATGAAAGACATCCCTAAAGTAACATTCAATGGGCAGTCTGATGATTTGGAAAAAAGCACTTATACGCTTATCAATATTTGCTTGCCAGTACCTCCTAAAAAAGCTGCTATGTTGTTATTTCAATTAGATTTAAAAGGCATAGCATGTTCTAAAGGAAGTGCATGTCAAAGCGGTAGTTCTCAAAACTCGCATGTTTTAACTGAAATTTTAAACGATATCGATTTACAGAAACCATCCATTCGTTTTTCTTTTAGCGTGTATAATACTAAGGAGGAGGTCGATTATGTTATAGACGTTTTAAAAGCTTTTATTGAATGAAATTTAAAACTTCATAGTTGTTCTGACATTAAAAACACGTGGTGTTAAAAAATTAGGAATGGCAAATTGACGTTTACTAAGGGCGTCTCTTACCCAGGTATTTGTAATTGAGTTTTGGACATCAAACATATTATAAATTTCAAATCCGAAAGAAAGTTCTTTAAAAGGTTTTTTCCAGCCGCGTTTAAATTGTTTTTTTGCATCAACAAGTACAAATTGTAGACCTAGATCAGCACGTTTATAGTCTGGTAATCTATTTTGGAATTCGTAAGGATCTGCATAGCTAGGAGAACCACCAGGTAAACCAGTATTATAAACCAAATTTAAATACATTTTCATGCTTGGCACATTTGGTACATAATCTTGAAATAGAGCAGCGAATTTTAAGCGTTGGTCTGTTGGCCTAGAGATATAACCTCTGTTATCTATATTTTCTTCGGTTTTTAAATATCCAAAACTAAACCACGATTCGGTGCCCGGAACAAACTCCCCATTTAAACGCATATCCAATCCGTATGCATAAGCTTCAGCATTATTACTTGCTCTATAGCGAATACGTACGTTTTCTAAAGTATATGGATTTACATCGGTTAAGTTTTTGTAATAAACTTCAGAGGTTAGTTTAAAAGGCCTATCCCACATTTTAAAACTATAGTCGTTACCCAATACTAAATGAAATGATTGTTGCGCCTTTACATTGGGCTGTACGACACCATTAGCATCTCGAAGCTCTCTGTAAAAAGGAGGTTGATAATACAACCCGGCCGCAACTCTAAAAAGCATGTCTTTTTCCCAAGAAGGTTTGATGGCAAATTGGGCTCTAGGACTAAATACTGTTTGATTTGAAGATGCAATACCATCTCCTTTAACACTCCAATTATGAACCCTTGCACCTGCATTATACCAAACATCGCTTGTTCCTATTTTAGAGCGTTTACTCCATTGTAAATAAGCCTGTATTCTATTTATTTGTGTATTATTGGTCGCTCTTACATTTTGAAATGCTTCTAACGGACCACTATAAGGAGCATACGGTTGTTCGTTTACAGGGATTGTTCTTGGTGGTCTAATTGAAAATCCAGATGAATCAATAATCTCCCATTCAATTAAGCGATCTCTAATATCTTCGTTGGTGTATTTTACAGACCACTCTATTCTATTATCATTAATATTAAAATCGCCCTTATGTTCAATATTAGTTATTAGAGCATCTAAATCATTTCGACCATGATTTAACTGACTACCAATACCTTGACTAAACTCTACTTCACCTAAATCTTCATCACCAATATTTGTATTTACTTCACCTAATCTGTATTGTGCAAAAATATCGAAATACTCTTCCTCTGTTGTATGATAAGTGGATGTAATGAGTTTAAGAGTTAGGTCGTCATTAGCAAAATAGGTGCCTTTTAAAGCTCCAAAATAAGTTTGGTAACGATCTTTTTCTTGCCCTTCATAAAAGACTATCAATGCCACAGGATCGCTTAATGTACCAAAATTGGTTTGTCTTGTTTGTGGTTCGTAATTGTATTTGTTTATTGAGGCATTTCCCAAAAAGCTTAAATGAAATTTATTTGAAAACTTATAAGTGAAATACGTCTGAGCATCAGCAAACGTAGGATTGAAATTGGTTTCAGTTTCTTTAGCATTTACTAGCAAGCTATTATCGCGATAGCGAACACCTGTAATTGCAGTAAATCTTGAATCTTTGCTTATATTTTCAACAGAAAGACTTCCTCCCAATAAACTTAAATCTGCATTAACTTCAAATTGGTATGGTGTTTTGTAGGTTATATCAAGAACTGAAGAAAGCTTATCTCCATATTTTGCCTGAAATCCACCAGCAGAAAAATCAACGTTTTGCACTAAATTTGTATTTACAAAACTCAAGCCTTCTTGTTGTCCTGAACGTACTAAGAAGGGACGATAAACTTCAATGCCATTAACATAGACTAAGTTTTCGTCATAATTACCACCACGTACAGAATATTGAGTACTTAATTCGTTATTATTACTTACGCCAGGTAGTGTTAATAATAAATTTTCCACTCCAGCATTGGCACCAGGTATTTTTCTTATAGCCTCAGGTTTTAAAGTAATAATGCCTTCAACTTCTTTACGTCTGTTGTTGGTCACCACAACGGTGGCTATTTGCTCAACAGAAGTGCTCATTACAGGGTTAAACTCGTATTCTTCTCCACTTTTCAAATTGAATGTACTTACAATTTTTTTATGAGAGAGGTGAGTAAACTCAACTGTAACGTCTTGGTTGGCATTGATTTCTAAAATAAAAAAACCATTAGAATTTGTTACGGTTCCACTAGTACCTGTTTTAATATTTACTTTTTCTACAGGTTGACTATTTTCATTTAATATAACGCCTTTAATTGTTGCTGTTTGCGAAAAACCAATTGTGATTATGAAAAAAAATAGAAAGGAAGTTACTAGTAGTTTTGTTTTCAAAAGAGTGTAAATTTATTTTCGGTAAAATAACGCTTCAAAAGTAGAATTATTTCCAACATTATCGGTTATTATTACTTTTAAATGATTCTTTGTGTCTGTAATGATGCTATCATTAAAATCATGAGTGAGTATTTTTGTTTTATAATCGTATTCCATTAAAATCCATTTGCCATTAACCGTAGCTCTGTATTTAGAAATTCCAGAAAGCTTATCTTCAATTTTAATTTTTAAATAACGATATTTACTTAACCATTGTCCTTTTTTAAAGTTAACAGGAGTAATTATTGGCTTTATGCTGTCTGTAGCTAATGTAAACGTCCCCAGGGTTTTTGTTTTTGCTATCAAAAGGTCGCCTTTTCTCTTTGTGGATGTGTAAAAAGGTTGTTTTTTACGTCCTAACAGACGGGCTATGTATAATTTCGATTTATCTTCATCGCTGTATGCACTTACATCGTAAGTGATGTTGAATGATTTATTAGCAGCAATAATATTTTTATGTAAAGTAAGTGTGTCGTTCTTTACTTGAAAATCTATATAAAAATCATCGTAAAACGTATCCTTGTAAAAATCAACAGAAACGTGTCCTTCTTTTAGATTTGTAGCTTTATTAGCTTTTATATAATAAGAGGTTGTTTGCTTTTTTTGCGGCTCAGAAAAATGGTCTCTAGTACCCTTAATATGTATGGTCACCCATGATTCATTGTTCTTATAATCGGCAACTCTAATTTTATAAACTGAATATGTACTATCTTGTATAGATACACAACCATCTTTTACAACAGACTTGTATATGCTTAGATAGTTGTCTTTTTTAAATAGTTTTTGAATCCGCTGTTTTTTTGTAGCGTAATGCTCATAATCAATAAGCCGATTGATGTGCTTAGTCTCTCCAAATGAAAACGTTCTAAAATCCAATTCAAAGTTTCTACGACCATTTAAAAAAGTTTGAATGTTATAAACACCATTTGAGTTTGCGGCCAAGTCTTGCCTATCTATAGTTTCAATACCAAAGCCAATATTGCCATAAGCTTCAATATTCTTTATCGTATAATCACCATTCTTTAAAGGGATTAATTGCAGCTTTTGTTTGATATTCACTTTATTTACAAACGAATTTTCATCCAAAGGGTATGCGTAAATCGATTTTATTATTGGGTTTGTGGAATCCTTTATATCAATGCCAAAAAGCATCGGATTAATGGGATGTTCTTTTTTATCCCGTATTTCATAATGTAAGTGAGGTCCCCCTGAGCCTCCCGTATTTCCACTATAAGCTATAATACTATTTTTTGTTACTGGTAAAACCTCAGCATTTGGAAATAACTCAATCTCAAAGGATTCTTTTTCATATTGATGCTTTTTAATATACGCTTGAATCTCTGGAGCAAATTTTTGCAAATGGGCATAAACAGTTGTATAACCATTTGGATGTGTGATGTACAATGCTTTTCCGTAACCATAATGAGAAACTTTTATTCTGCTTACAAATCCGTCAGCAGATGCCTTAACTTTTAAACCCGTACGTTGTTGTGTTTTTATGTCTAAACCAGAATGAAAATGATTAGAACGCAATTCGGCAAACGTACCCGATAATATTAACGGAATTTCCAAAGGACTATCAAAATAATCTTGAGGATAATTATTTTGCGCATTTAAAAAAAACGAGGATATAAATAAAAGAGAAAGTATAAAACGCATATAAAAGTATTATGGCTAAAATATTAATTTGAAATGGATATGCAAAGAATAAAACAATAATCGAACCATAGTTGTAACCATTAATCTGATTATGAGCAATATCTATAGATTTTGAAATTTTATGAAAAAACAATTGTAATTTATAAACAGGTATGTTAACTTTGTGTTATAAGTATTGAAATTTGTAAATGGGTAATATTGAAGATATTGTAGATTCTTTAGAAAACAAAATTAGTAAGGTATTACACAAATTAGAGCTTTTAAAACTTGCTAATTCTAAATTAAACGAAGAATTAGAAGTTTCAAAAAAAGAAATTCAGAACCAAAAATTGCATATCGCAAGTTGGGAAGAAAAATATGAAGCTTTAAAAATAGCAAATACAATGCTTGGTAGTGACGATAATAAAAGAGAAACTAAGCTTAAAATAAACGCATTAATTAGAGATATAGATCATTGTATTGCTCAACTCTCAGATTAGTGTAACATAAATTCAATGTCAGAAAAGCTTAAAATAAAGCTGTCTATAGCAAATAGAGTATATCCTTTAACTATTGAAGCAAGTCAAGAAGAAGGATTGCGTAAAGCAGCTAAAAACATTGAAGCTATGATAAAGCAATTTGAGCAAAGTTATTCTGTTAGAGATAAACAAGATGTATTGGCGATGTGTGCCTTGCAGTTTGCATCTCAAGTAGAACAGGAATCTATTAATAAAGATAATGTAAATGAGCATGTAGAAGAAAAGCTAAATTCGCTTAATGATTTATTGCATTCTTATTTGATCTCTTAACGTTCTTTAAAATAAACTAAAAAGTTACTGCCTACATTGGTTATTTTTTTTGATAAACTCAACGTTAATTCTTTAAAAAGGGTGAGTTTAAGTTGTAAAAGCATGCTGCTAGTACTGGATTTATTTCAGTAGCTCGAGCAGACCCTTGATCAACTTGTTAGCCCTAAACTTGTTTTTAAGGAGTTTATACAAAACTTTATACTGGTGTAGGCTTTTTTATATACAATAACTAACTAAAAACGATGGACAACTCAATTATATATGCAGTAGGAGGCGTTATTTTAGGACTCATAATAGGTTTTATCATAACAAAAAGGCTAGAGAAGAATAATGCTTCTAAACTGATAAAAGAAGCTAAAAAAAATGCAGATTTAATACTCAAAGAAGCGAAGAGTGAAGGGGAAAGATTAAAAAAAGATAAAATTCTTCAAGCTAAAGAAAAATTTATAGAACTTAAATCAGAACATGAAAAGGTCATCTTATCTAGAGATAAGAAAATGGCAGAAGCAGAGAAGCGTACACGCGATAAAGAATCGCAAATATCCAATGAGCTCTCAAAAGGAAAAAAGCTTAATGAAAATCTAGAAAGAAAAACTAAAGATTATAACCATAGACTTGATGTGCTTGAAAAGAGACAAGAGGAGCTAGATAAGCTTCATAAAAACCAAGTACAGCAATTAGAGGTTATTTCTAGTCTTTCTGCTGAAGAAGCCAAGGAACAGTTAGTTGAGTCTTTAAAAGGCGAAGCTAAAAATGATGCGATGGCTTACATACAAAGTGCTTTAGAAGAAGCGAAGCTAACTGCAGAGCAAGATGCTAAAAAAGTTATTATAAATACCATACAACGTATAGGAACCGAGGAAGCTGTTGATAATTGTGTGTCTGTATTCAATATAGAATCGGATGATGTTAAAGGACGTATTATTGGTAGAGAAGGTAGAAATATTCGTGCTATCGAAGCTGCAACTGGTGTTGAAATTATAGTTGATGATACACCAGAAGCTATTATATTATCTTGCTTTGATTCTGTAAGAAGGGAAATTGCCCGTTTGTCATTACATAAACTAGTGACCGATGGTAGAATCCACCCAGCACGTATTGAAGAGATTGTAAAGAAAACTAAAAAACAAATTGAACAAGAAATTATTGAAGTAGGAAAACGTACTGTCATTGATCTGGGAATACATAATTTAAACCCAGAACTTATTAAGATGGTAGGACGTATGAAGTACCGTTCTTCTTATGGACAGAACTTGCTACAACACTCGCGTGAAGTTGCAAAGCTTTGTGGTGTTATGGCTGCAGAATTGGGGCTTAACCCTAAACTGGCAAAACGCGCTGGATTATTACACGATATTGGTAAAGTGCCAGATGCTGAAGCAGATATGGAAACACCACACGCTATTCTTGGGATGCAATGGGCAGAAAAATTTGGAGAAAAAGCCGATGTATGTAATGCCATAGGAGCACACCACGATGAAATTGAAATGAAATCGTTATTAGCACCAATTATACAAGTCTGTGATGCTATTTCTGGAGCACGCCCTGGAGCACGTCGTCAAGTATTGGATAGTTATATCCAACGATTAAAAGATTTAGAGGATATTGCTTTTGGCTTTACAGGTGTTAAGAAAGCATATGCTATTCAAGCTGGTAGAGAACTAAGAGTCATTGTTGAAAGTGAAAAAGTAGATGATCAAAAAGCTGCCGATTTATCATTCAACATATCTCAAAAAGTACAAACGGATATGACATATCCTGGTCAGGTTAAAGTAACCGTAATAAGAGAAACCAGAGCTGTTAATATTGCTAAGTAATACATTCCTGCTTTATCTTCACTCAAGATAAACTATAGAGAATCTCATATTAAAATTATATAAAAATCCAGCTCATGCTGGATTTTTTAATTCCAATTTTTTATTTTTCTAACATCTAACATCTAACATCTAACATCTAACATCTAACATCTAACATCTATTTCCTAGGATGATACTTCTCTACCACTTTAGTTAAATGACTTTTATCTAAGTGGACATAAATTTCAGTAGTCGTTATACTTTCATGCCCTAGCATTAATTGTATAGACCTAAGGTCTGCATCATTTTGTAATAAATGAGTAGCAAAAGAATGTCTAAAAGTATGGGGAGAGATACTTTTTTTTAATCCAATTTTTTCTGCTAATTGTTTGATAATAGTAAAAATCATTGCCCTGGTAAGTTGTTTGCCTCTCCTGTTTAAAAAGAGTGTGTCCTCAAAGCCAGCTTGAATGTTTAAATGATTCCGAATTTCGTTTCTATATATATTAATATATTTTTGAGTAACATCTATAATAGGCACAAAGCGTTGTTTATCGCCTTTACCAGTAACTTTTATAAAGCCTTCGTCAAAAAATAAATCAGAAATCTTAAGGTTAATGAGTTCGCTAACTCGCAAGCCACACCCATAAAGTGTTTCTAGCATAGCGCGATTACGTTCTCCTTCTGGTTTGCTTAAATCTATAGCATTTATAATGGTATCAATTTCTTCTTCACTTAGTGTATCTGGTAACTTTCTCCCAATTTTAGGGGATTCTATAAGCTCTAAGGGGTTTGAAGTTCTGTAATCTTCAAATATTAAATAGCTAAAAAAGCTCCGCAATCCAGAAATTAGACGAGATTGCGAACGTACATTTATTGCTTTGGCAACTTCGTATATAAACCTCTGGATTATTTCTTTGGCAATTGTTATTGGAGATTCTTTAATATTATGATGCTCTAAATAGTTAATTAATTTTTTAACATCACGAGAATAATTTTCGATGGAATTTTCGGATAAGCCTCTTTCGATTTTTAGATATAACTTATAATCATTAAGTGCATGTTCCCATTTCATAGTTTGTAAAAATAATAATATTTACTACGTAAAAAAACCGATTAATAGCATATTTATTCGGTAAAGGGATTTTTTTTTGATGATTTATTTTTGCAGTTAAAAAAAAATAGGCTTTATTTGTTCAATCAAAAACTAAAAACAATTTTATCTTATGAAAAAATTATTACTTTTTGCTGCTGTTGCAGTATTGGGATTAACAAGCGTAAATGCTCAGGAAATTAAATTTGGTGCCAAAGCTGGTGCTAACTTTGCTAGTGTTACTGGTGATGATGTTGATGATTTAGATGGAAGAACAAGTTTACATATTGGAGCTGTAGCAAACATCGGTATTTCCGATAAATTTGCTTTACAACCAGAATTAATTTATTCTGCTCAAGGATTTACTTACTCTGAACCTGGATTTGATTCTACTGGTAAATTAGATTACATTAATATACCAGTTTTGGCTGATGTTACTATCGTAGAGGGGTTAAGTGTACAAGCTGGACCGCAAATAGGATTTGTAATTACTGATGAGGAAGATTCTGATGATGAAACTGAAGATTTAGGAGCAGAAAGCACTGATTTTGGTGCTGTATTTGGAGCTCAATTCAAACTACCTAATGGACTCTTCTTTCAGGCACGTTACAATTTAGGTTTTAGTGACATCATTAAAGATGTTGATGCTAAAAATAGTGTTTTCTCTCTTTCTGTTGGTTATTTTATATTTTAAAAATAGTCACCTTGAAATAGGTTGACAGATTTAATAAAATTAAAAACCTAAGAAGCTACTTCTTAGGTTTTTTTTGTTATATACGGTTCGTAAGATGAAGTTATGTAGTTATTTTTTTATCAGTAAAAAAACCTTAAGATAATTTTATCCGTATTTAAAGTTAATTAAACCCAAATCTATTATGAAAAAGATATTATTATGTACCGTAATTGTGTTATTTACATGGTTAAACACAAAGGCTCAAGAAATTAAATATGGGGCTAAAGCTGGTGTAGATTTCTCTTCATTAAAAGTTAAAAACAGAGTGTTTAGCATAACAAACAATGAAACAGGTTTTTATGTAGGAGGGTTTGCTGAGATAGGAGTTTTTAAAGCAGTTGCTTTTCGTCCCGAGTTGCTTTATATTGCTGTAAAGGATTTAAATCAAATTAGTGTTCCGCTTATGGCAAAATATGAAGTATCTGAAGATTTCAATGTACTTGCAGGGCCAAGCTTTGGTTTTTTACTTAATGTTAATGACGGATTTAAGTCATTTAATTATGGTATTGAATTTGGTGTTGCTTATGATATTTATATTAGTAGATTTATAGATGGCTTATTTGTAGAAGCTAGATATAACATTGGTCTATCTAATTTACTTGAAGAAGCACCTAGCGGCCTTACTAGAAAGCTAAATGGTCTTTTTGTTGGTTTAGGATATAAATTTAAATAGAACTAGATAAAGCCTTTGAAGGTTTCTTTTTTTATGCTCAATTTTTTAATATTTTTACTTCATGAAGAAATTGACAATTATTAACGGGCCAAATTTAAACTTACTGGGAAAAAGAGAACCTAATATTTATGGGAGTTTATCATTTACTGAGTTTTTAGAAGAGATAAAACAAAAATATACTAATGTAGAGATTGATTATTTTCAATCTAATATTGAAGGTGAGCTCATTGATAAGTTGCATGAAGTTGGTTTTAATCATGATGGTATTATATTGAATGCTGCTGCTTATACACATACCTCTGTGGGTATTGGTGATGCCATTAAGGCTATTGAAACCCCGGTAATTGAAGTGCATATTTCAAATACGTTTAATAGAGAGGAATTCCGTCACCAGTCTTATGTCTCACCAAATGCTAGAGGCGTTATTCTTGGTTTTGGATTGCAGAGTTATGAGTTGGCTATTCAAAGTTTTATAAGTTAGAACCTAGAACCTAGAACCTGGAATCTGGACTTGCTTCGTTCACTTATATAAACCAGATCATATTATATAATATAAATAAAAAAGTTCCGATAAATTCGGAACTTTTTTTAATCTAATATCTAACATCTAGATATCTATTTCTTTCATCTTTTAAAGATGTATCACTTCATCATAAGCATCAGCAACTGCTTCCATGACAGCTTCACTCATAGTTGGGTGTGGGTGTACAGCTTTTAATACTTCGTGTCCGGTAGTTTCTAACTTTCTACCTAAAACAG
Organism: Flavivirga abyssicola; assembly: GCF_030540775.2. Lineage (GTDB taxonomy): Bacteria > Bacteroidota > Bacteroidia > Flavobacteriales > Flavobacteriaceae > Flavivirga > Flavivirga abyssicola. Next base: position 3,560,970 of record NZ_CP141266.1, read on the forward strand.
CTTCTGCGATCATATCGGTAACACCAGCTCCAATCATATGGCAACCTAGCCATTCGCCATATTTAGCATCAAAAATCACTTTTACAAAACCATCGGCTGCGCCACCTGCTTTTGCCTTACCTGAAGCAGAGAAGGGGAATTTACCAACTTTAATATCTAAGCCTTTTTCTTTAGCTTGTTTTTCAGTTAGACCAACACTGGCTATTTCTGGTGAACAATATGTACAACCAGGAATATTTCCGTAATCTAAAGCTTCAACATGCTGTCCAGCTAATTTTTCAACACATAGGATGCCTTCCGCAGAAGCGACATGTGCTAAAGCCTGACCAGGAGTAACATCTCCAATTGCATAATAACCAGGGATATTTGTTTGGTAAAAATCATTAACAATAATTTTGTCACGATCTACAACAATACCAACATCTTCCAATCCAATATTTTCAATATTTGTTTTTATACCTACAGCAGATAAAATAATATCAGCTTCAAGAACTTCTTCGCCTTTTTTAGTTTTTACAGTTGCTTTTACACCTTCTCCAGATGTATCAACAGAAGTAACTTCGGCAGAAGTCATAATTTTTATACCACTTTTCTTAAATGATCGTCCTAATTGTTTAGAAACATCTTCATCTTCAACAGGTACTATATTTGGCAGGTATTCAACAATAGTTACCTCAGTTCCCATCGAATTATAAAAGTAAGCAAACTCAACACCAATAGCACCAGAACCAACAACAATCATTTTCTTTGGCTGTTTAGGTAAACTCATCGCTTCTCTATAACCGATAACCTTTTTTCCATCTTGGGGTAAACTTGGTAATTCACGAGATCGAGCACCCGTTGCAATAATTATATTATCTGCACTATATTCTGTGCCGTCAACATCAACCTTTTTACCGGGTTTAAGTTTTCCAAACCCATTAATAACGTCAATTTTATTCTTCTTCATTAAAAACTGAACGCCTTTACTCATACCATCAGCTACACCACGACTACGCTTAACTACCGCATCAAAATCTTTATCAAAATCTTTAACTGTAAGTCCATAATCTCCTGCATGTTTAAGATATTCAAATACTTGGGCAGATTTTAATAAAGCTTTCGTTGGGATACAACCCCAATTTAAGCATACACCACCAAGATTTTCTTTTTCAACAATAGCAGTTTTAAAGCCTAATTGTGATGCCCTAATAGCTGTAACATACCCCCCTGGGCCGCTACCAAGAACAATAATATCGTATTTATTCATGTGTGATTTTTTAGGCTACAAATCTACAAAATCGAATTCGAATAAAGAATTTAGAAAGCCTTAAATTTACATCTTTGTATTACCTTTGCATTGCAAGCATTTATATATGAAATAAGCATAGCCAATGTTAAATAATAATCTGAATTTTGCGAATTACATAAAATCTATTAAAAAGAGAAAAGCCTGCTTATGAATATACCAAGAACAAGTTTTCCTCGAATAGTTATTATTGGAGGTGGTTTTGCAGGAGTAGCTTTAGCTAAAAAATTATCGAAACAAGATCTTCAAGTTGTTTTGTTAGATAAGAATAACTATCATACCTTTCAACCCTTATTATATCAAGTATCTACAGGCGGATTAGAGCCAGACTCTATTGCTTATCCTATTAGAAAAATATTAAAAGACTTTCCTAATTTTCATTTTAGATTAGCCAATGTTGGAGAAATTGATGTTGAAAAGCGTAAAGTAATTACCAATATAGGTAAGCTCAGGTTCGATTATTTAGTTGTAGCTTCTGGATCTACAACCAACTATTTTGGAAATGCAGCCATAGAAAAGTATAGTATGGCCATGAAAACCATACCGCAATCTCTTAATTTAAGAAGTTTGATTCTTGAGAATTTCGAGGATGCTTTGCTGACTTCAGATCTTAATGAACGAAATGCACTTATGAATTTTGTGATTGTTGGAGGAGGGCCTACAGGTGTTGAGTTAGCTGGTGCCTTAGCTGAAATAAAAAAAGGTATTTTACCCAAAGATTATCCAGATTTGGATACACGATTAGCTCAAATTCATGTAGTTCAATCCGGTGATTGTATTTTAAAAGGAATGAGTGCTAATGCTTCACAAAAAGCTGAAGATTTTTTAGAAAAATTGGGAGTAAATGTTTGGAAAAATGTTAGGGTCACTAACTATGATGGAAAAACAGTAACAACCAATACGGATTTAACGTTTGAAACAGCTACTCTAATTTGGGCTGCTGGAGTAAAAGGAGCCAATATAAAAGGGTTGGAAGCCGAAAAATTTGTGACTAGAGGGAATAGACTTTTAGTAAATGAATTTAGTCAAGTAAAAGGATTCGAACATATTTTTGCCATAGGGGATGTCGCTTGCATGGTCAATGAAGAACACCCTAACGGTTTGCCTATGATGGCACAGCCTGCTATTCAACAAGGAGACCAATTAGGGGACAATGTCCTTCGATTGATAGAAGAACAACCTATGAAGCCTTTTGTTTATAAGGATAAAGGGAGTATGGCTACCATAGGAAGAAATAAGGCAGTAGTTGATTTGAAGCGATTTAAGTTTCAAGGTGTTTTTGCTTGGTATGTTTGGATGTTCGTTCACCTCTTTTTTCTAATAGGTTTTAGAAATAGGATGGTCGTTTTTATAAATTGGGTATATAATTATGTGAGGTTTGATAGAGAAGCCCGTTTAATTATTAGACCTTTTAAGAAGAAGTTGAAATAATAGTGTTGTTTGGTCGAGTTACAGAGGAAATTAGTTTTAATCTCGTAAAGTCGCTAAGGCGCAAAGTTGTTAAGTGATTATGTTTCGATTTAACTGAGGATGTGTTTTTGTTCTTGGTTTTGATTGTGGAGCGGTCTTAGGTTGTTAGTTCTGTCTCGCGAAGTCGCTGAGGCGCAAAGTTGTTAAGTGATTATGTTTCGATTTAACTTAGGATGCGTTTTTGTTCTTGGTTATGACTGTGGAGCGGTCTTGGGGCGTTAGTTTTGTCTCGCGAAGTCGCTGAGGCGCAAAGTTGTTAAGTGATTATGTTTCGATTTAACTTAGGATGCGTTTTTGTTCTTGGTTATGACTGTGGAGCGGTCTTGGGGCGTTAGTTTTGGTCTCGCGAAGTCGCTGAGGCGCAAAGTTGTTAAGTGATTATGTTTCGATTTAACTTAGGATGCGTTTTTGTTCTTGGTTATGACTGTGGAGCGGTCTTGGGTCGTTAGTTTTGGTCTCGCGAAGTCGCTGAGGCGCAAAGTTGTTAAGTGATTATGTTTCGATTTAACTGAGGATGCGTTTTTGTTCTTGGTTATGACTGTGGAGCGGTCTTGGGTCGTTAGTTTTGGTCTCGCGAAGTTGCTAAGGCGCAAAGTTGCTAAGTGGTGATATTTCAATTTAACTAAAAATAGGTCTTTGTTCTTGGTTCTAATAGCGAAGCGATCTTAAGTCTTAAAATATCCAACTACAAATCATCTGTAAAGTGACGTCTACCTTTTTCTTTACTAAATTTTTCTGCATTGTACTTTGAAGAGTCCCCTTTAGGGATTGATAATGATTGCCAATGCTTGCCTTTTACCAATTTTCCAAGAAAAACGATTTGTCCTGTATGGTAAGAGTAATGTGCTAATTGTCTGTTGATAGCTTCTATAACTGTGTGCCCTTGATTTCGAATGTAAATAATACGTTCTAAATCGTTTTCAGATAAAGGTGTAATAGCATCAAATAAACATTTCCAACCTTGATCCCAAGCTTTAGTAAGGTTATCTTTGGAAGTATAAGTGTCTTCGAATTCCTGATCGCGATGTCTCCATTCTTTTTCGCCATCTTCAGTTAAAAAATTCGTCCATCGACTTAACATATTGCCTACAATATGTTTTACAACTATGGAAATAGAATTAGAGTCTTCTGTAAATTCTTTTTGGAGTTCTTCAAAGCTTAGTTGGTTAAATGTTTTATCCCCTAAACTTTTATAATATTCAAATTGTTTGATGACACTTTTTAAATAGCTTTCCATTTTTTAAAAATAAAGCGTCATTTTTTAAATTCCAAATAGCCATTATAAATACATGCGAATTGAAATTTTGTAATTGTTATTTTGAATATTAAAAATTTATTCTTTTGGAATAAATTTTAAAGCTACACCGTTAATACAATGACGTTTTCCTGTAGTATCTCTAGGACCATCATTAAAAACATGCCCTAAGTGTCCACCACATGTAGCACAGTGTTCTTCGTCACGGGAATATCCTAATTTATTATCAGATCCAAAAGCTACATTGCCTTTAATTTCTCTATCAAAACTAGGCCATCCTGTACCAGAATCAAATTTGTGTTCACTTTTAAATAAAGGCGTATCGCATGCTGCACAAACGTAAACTCCTTTTTTGTAATTTTTATTTAGCGGACTTGTAAATGGGCGTTCAGTTCCTGCTTCTCTTAAGACATGATATGCCATCTCGGATAATTGCGCTTTCCATTCTGCATCAGTTTTAGAAACTTCAAAGGTTTTTTGTTCTGTTTTTTGAGCACTACTATTACAATTAAATAGTGTTATTGCAAAACAGAATATAATTAGCTTTTTCATAAGGTTTTAGTTTTTTAATATGTCGGATATATTAAAGATACATAACACCATTTGTTGGAATATTTTTATTCTATTCATGTGACGAATAAAAATATGCTGTGTCTAAAAAATATATAATACTCCGAATTTTGTATTTTTATAAAAAATTATAAACCTTATATGATGAAATTAAAAAAGGCACTTTTAGTATTTGGTATGATCGTATTCATATTATCATGTGCTACAAATCCATTTACCGGTAAAAAGACAATGGCTTTAGTGCCGAATTCTCAATTGTTCCCAACAGCTTTTGCTCAATATAATCAGTTTTTGAATGAGAATAAAGTTGTTAAAGGAACAAAAGATGCAGCTATGATAACTAGAGTAGGGCAGCGTATAGCTGTGGCTGCGGAACGTTGGTTAAATGCTAATGGACATCATGGGTATTTGAATGATTATAAATGGGAATATAATTTAGTAAATGATAAAACAGTTAATGCTTGGTGTATGCCAGGAGGGAAAATAGTTTTTTATACTGGTATTTTACCCATTGCTAACGGAGAAACTGGCGTGGCAGCTATTATGGGACATGAGGTGGCACATGCCTTAGCGAATCATGGACAGCAACGTATGAGTGCAGCTTATGTACAGCAAGGTTTAGCTGTAGCTGGAAATGTAGCCATTAAAGATGAAAAATCTAGAAATGCATTTAATCAATACTATGGTATAGGATCGCAGGTAGGAGTGATGCTGCCTTTTAGTAGAAGTCATGAAACTGAAGCTGATAAAATTGGATTATATTTAATGGCAATTGCAGGGTATAACCCGGATGAAGCGTCAGAATTATGGAAGCGTATGAAGGCTAATAGTGGCGGTAAAGCACCACCGGAAATCTTAAGCACACACCCATCAAACGATTCTCGTATTGCAAACCTAAAAGCATTAGCACCTACAGCTAAGGCAGAGGCTAAAAAGTTTGGGGTTACTACCTTTAGAAAATAATTTAGTTTGTAATTAACTAGTAATCATTTTAGTTGATTTTTACTACTTGTTATTGCTGATTTCTTAACATAGAAATAAAAATATTTGATTATTTTAGTGGGCTGCTCATAAAAGGGCAGCTTTTTTATTATGGCATTACTAGAAAAAGGGAGTAAAAAACTTTTAAATGCTTGGGCGTTTTACGATTGGGCAAATTCAGTTTATACATTAACAATAACATCCTCTATTTTTCCGATATTTTATTCGGCATTGTTTCTTTCAGAGATAAAAACTGTTTCTGCTTTTGGATTTGAATTTAAAAGTACCGCTCTTATCACGTTTGTTACCGCTTTCACTTTTTTAGTAGTCGCTTTTATGTCTCCAGTTTTATCTGGTATTGCCGATTATATTGGAAATAAAAAGAATTTTTTAAAATTCTTTTGCTATGTCGGAAGTGCAGGTTGTATAGGGTTGTATTGGTTTGACTTAGAGCATATTCACTTAAGCTTGCTATTTTACTTTATGGGTTTAATAGGGTATTGGGGGAGCTTGGTTTTTTATAATTCTTATTTACCAGATATAGCCTTTCCTGAACAGCAGGATAGTATTAGTGCTAAAGGGTTTTCTATGGGGTACTTGGGGAGTGTGCTTTTGTTGATTTTAAATTTGCTGATGGTGATGTTTCCTCAGTGGTTTGGTTTTGATATTAGTATATCCGAATCTATAAGAAATACGGGTTCTGAGTTAGAAATCAATGAAGCTTTAAAAACAGCAAAAGATGCGGCTTCTATCGAAGCTATGAAAATATCATTCATTACGGTAGGTGTTTGGTGGGCACTATTCAGTCAGTATTCGTTTTACCACTTACCAAAAGGGACTTCATCAGGTCATAAAGTAACCAAGGCTATTGTTTTTAATGGCTTAAAGGAACTAAGACAGGTATGGAAACAACTAAAATCAGATTTAAGATTAAAACGTTATTTATACGCTTTTTTTGTGTTTAGTATGGCGGTACAAACCATCATGTTGGTTGCTGCTTATTTTGGAGAAGAGGAAATAGCGTGGGGGAGTGCTTCGGATAAAACTACAGGTTTAATAGGAAGCATTTTAATTATTCAATTAGTAGCTGTACTTGGTGCTTTTTTAACATCAAGAGCTTCTTCAAAATATGGAAATATTAAGACATTAGTTGCTATTAATTTTATTTGGATGGCATTATGTTTTTATGCTTATTTTATGAAAACACCCATGCAGTTTTATATTGCAGCATCCATTGTTGGTTTAGTAATGGGAGGGATTCAATCTTTAGCACGGTCTACGTATTCGAAATTTTTACCAGAAACAGAGGATACAACATCTTATTTTAGTTTTTATGATGTTGCAGAAAAAATAGGTATTGTAATTGGTATGGGAATATTTGCGACTATAGATCAGATAACGGGAAGTATGAGAAATGCGATTCTATTTTTGTTTATTTTCTTTTTAGCAGGTATTATTTTATTATTCAGAGTTCCAAAATTAAACGATGAAGGGTAAATAAACGGTTTTAGTTTAAGATAAAAAAAGGTAGTAATTTTAAATTACTACCTTAAATATATAAGAAATATCTTTAATTAATCCATTTTTATAAGTAGGTTATTGATATATTAATTATTACCACATTTTGCTATTTGATTCCATCTGATAAAATCGCGTTCAAATAAATATCCAGAATAAGTTACTTTATCACCAACAGAATATCTTGTAGAACTACTCCAAGCCTCAATACCATCACATGGATCGCTAGGGTTTGGAGGGTTAGTATCAGAAGGGTAAACGCTATTTGTACCTTCAATATCTAGTGCGGATATTTGAGCTTTTCTTCTAGGAAGCACATTACCATTAAGGTCGGTAATTGTTGGTTTTCCATTTTTACTAAAGGTGTAACTACCATACATCATAGTTGATTTGATATCAAAGTCTTTTGTTACCAGAATAGCAGAAGTACTTTTAAAGAATTGATCTTTTGCGTTCTCAGTAATATTTTCATAATTAATAATGATGTGATCGTCTCTATCTGAACGATTTTGCTCATGAATATACCCTAACGTATGTCCAATTTCATGAATAATGACAACAGCAGTTGTCCTTGTTCCTAGTCTAATAAAACCTCTAGATCCATTAGCACCTAAGGTAGCAACACCGCAATTACAAGAATTACCATTGCTACTTATAGTAACATAAGTAGACTCATTAGTACGCTCTTTAAACTTTATGTTTGTTTTACTTTCCCATTCTTTTATGGATTTTTGAAGCTCACTTTTTACAGATTCACTTAAGCCTTGAATAACATATACAATCGTATTGTTGGACCATTTACGAATGCCACTGGCTAATCCTAACTTACTTTTATTAGTAGGTTCGAGGCTTGGAGCTTCGTTATTATCAAACGTAACTTTAGTATCTGTAAGTTGTTCTTCAAATAATCTAATATCGGTACCTTGAAGTGAAAAAGTACCATCTTCTTCTTTTTTTACTTTAACAGGTTCGCCAAGAAAATATTTTTCGATAAATTCTTGATCTGTTGTTGTAGTTTCATTAACAGGTTCTGCAATGCTTTCGTTGTCTTCGCATGAAGCAAAAACTAATATAAAAGCGAATAGGCTAATTTTAATTTTTTTTAAAAAAATTGTTGTTTTCATTTGATTTTAGATTTTTGGGACTATAAGATAATTCTTATACAACTTTAGAACTAAAAATTCAATTATAATATTGCTGATGGATGTGTTAATGAAATGTTAAATACTTAAAATTTGGAAAATTGAGTAATGAACTATTTTAGCGATAGCAGGTGCAATATTTTTTTTAAATGAAGGCAGTTATAATTTTACTTTTCATTTTTGCAAAATAGTCCAATAACAAGTGTTTTTTTGTGTAGTGAATTTGTTACTATAGGCCAAATAATAAGTAGCGCATAAAATACTTCTAATTCTTATTTGTATTCTTTGAATATCAGAATATTGTTAAAGTTAATAAGCGATTAAGGATAGGAGTAAACCCTATTTTTTAATCGCTTATTTTTTTAATTTTCAAAACATCTTGTTTACACTTTTTATTTGAAAAGATAAAATATTTTTATGTTTAGGCAGTAGTATTATGAGTGATGTTTTGATTGATTGATTGATTGATTGATTGATTGATTGATGAATATTTTAATTATTAGAAATACTTCCAGAGCCTGCTACTTTGCTGTCTACTATAGGATCTCCTTTGTAAACAATATCTCCAGAGCCAGATACTCTAGCTTTTAAGGTTTTATTACTAATAACTTTAGCATCACCAGAGCCGGCAACAGAAACCTCTGTATTATTTGCTTGTAAATCGAATCCATGAAAATCACCGGATCCCGCTATTTTTGCTACTAAATCATTAGTGTTTCCTTTAAGTTTGAGATCTCCAGAACCTGCTATCGAGGCTTTTGCAGATGTCGCTTTAATGTTAAGGCTAACATCGCCAGATCCCGCTAATGATATATCTAAATTATTGGCTGTTATTGTATTTTCATTCCATAAATCGCCAGAACCAGCCAGAGAGACGTTACTTATCTCTTTAACAGGGATAGTAATTTTTATAGTTTTAGCCATGCTGGATTTTAGATTTATTCCTTTTTTTGTTTTTACTATTAAATTATTGTTTTTAACTTCAGTAATAATGTAATCCAGTAAATTTTCTTCACCTTTAATTTTAATGGTTCCTTCTGTGCCATTTACAATAATGAAATCCATATTTCCGGCACATTTTATACCATCATATTCTGGGGTTGTTCGGGTTATGGTTTTCATAGTACCATTTCCTTTTATTGATTTCCATTGTGCATAAGATGTAGATGCTAAAAGTAAGGTCGCTATAATTAGGACTGTTTGTTTTTTGATTAATGTTCTCATGTGTTTAAGATTTATTATTGATGAATTAATTTTTGAAAAGTGATACACTTCCGTACTCAGATTCTATATTGACAGTATTACTGGAGTTTTTACTACCATAATGACCTATATAAAGTTTGTCTGTAGACTCTATAATTTTCTTTGTGAATTCCAGTCCGTCAGCGTTTAATGACCCATATTCTAAATCAATATTAAAATTGAAATTATAGGTAGGAACGTAACCAATTTTTATACCTACATAATCAGATTTTATAGTCACGTTACCTGCATTTTCATTCATCCTTTTTATTTTTATGGAACCATAATCTGCTTTAATAACTATGTTTTTATAGACATCACCTATAATGGTTGTTAAATAGTCGCCATTTCCAATAATATTGTTTGCTTTGTCAATGCTAATGTTACCATAGTCACAATTATAATTAACGTCTTCAGCTATTTCGATTTTAGAGTTTGTGTAGTCTGCATTAATATCTAGTTTATTAGTTTTAGACACAGTGAAGCCACTATAATCGGCATTTATTTTTCCACTTTTTATATATTCAAAGTAGCAGTTTTTCGTATAATCAAAATTAATACTATTGTTATCGGACATTAGTTCTTTAGTAGTGATTTTACCATAGTCGCAATTTATTTCTGCATGACCTTCAAGCTTATCGACATTAATACTCCCGTAGTCGTTATTTAAATCTATATTGTTTGTAATTGGAATTTTAACAATGTAATTGATTTTCATATTGACTTTATTATTTCTTTTCCAATTCCACCAAGAGTTTGACCTTTTTTCTCCAAATCTTGTTTCTGCAGAAACATGAGTAGAGGAAGCTTCAAAATGAACGGTGATATCATCTAGTTTTTCTTGAACTTTTTCTTCGTCATTACCTGTGGTAGTAATTGTAATTTCAAAAACCACCTTATTTTCGTTCCAAGTAACAATATCTATATTTCCGTAGCTATTATCTATACTTAGCGAGGCATTCGGCGCAACTGAGTATGACTTATTAATTGTTTTCTTTTTTGTGTATTTGCCTTTTGCTTCTGTTGATGAGGCAGTAGCTAGTAGCGGTAATATTAAAAATAATATTAGTGTTTTAAATTGTAGTGCTTGTTTCATATGATTGATTTTAATTGTTTTTTAATTGACACATGTAATATCTTAAATTAATGATTTTCGTATCATTAAATATGGATATCAGATATTTCATATGATCGATTATTTAATTGTTTTATTTTTTCAATTTGCTCTAAAGTATTTTGTAATAGGTCTATTCTATTTTGAAAGTTGGAAATCATGGCATAGATAACCCTACGATCATCTCCACTTTCAGTCAAATCTATTTTTAAAGCTTCATAATCTTTTTCCAATACTTTTATACGTGCCATAGTATCTTGAATTAACGCTTGAACTTTAGGTGAGTTTTCATTCTTGATTTTGCTTAATTCATCGGCTATTGTGGATGTGAAAAAGTCTTCTGTTTTTGCCATTTTAGGAGATACACTGGCTAATTCCCTATAATTTGTTTCTTGTTGAGAACCTATAAAAAGTGTTATTAATAATATAACAGAAGCGGCTACACCAATTAAGGGTTTCCATAAACGACGCCTTTGCTTATCAACTTTAATTGATTGTAGTCCGCCTTGTTTGTTTAATTTGTTTAAAAAACGATCCGTATGATTTGATTCGGGGATTTCTATATCGAAATCATTTTCATGTTCTTTAAACAGTTGATCTATACTCTTTTTACTCATAAACCATTTGTAATTTTGTTCTTAAGCTTTCTTTGGCTCTAGAAATAGTTGTTCTGCAATTAGCGTTTGTAATATTTAAAATATCACTGATTTCTTCATAATCGTAACCTTCAATTAAATTTAAGGTTAAAGCAATTCTATAATTGTCTTTTAATGATTTCATTGTGTTTAAGATTTGCTTTGCCTTTATATTTGCAAACTCGTAATTGCTATCTATGCCGTTATTGTCATCTTCTATCTTATATAGCATATCATCTAAAGGAATTTCTTTGTTTTTACTATTCTTTTTGTAATGATAAATACTATTGTTTATAACAATTCGTTTTAACCAGACTCCAAATGTTTTTGATTCTTTAAGGTTATTTAATTTTGTGAAAGCCATTAAAAATGAATCTTGCATAATATCTTCTGCTTCAAAGCTATCTTTTACAATTCTAAAAGAAGCATTGTACATGGCTTTATAATATCTGTTATATATTTCCAATTGTGCAGATTGGTTTCCAGATTTACAAAACTCGACAAGCTGTTCGATATTTAATTTAGTTGGCGTCAAAAAAACAATTTGTTATAGTATAGAGAGGTGTTATTTTCTTTTGTTACAGTTTTGCAAAAAAAAATCCTAAATTCTGTATAGAATATAGGATTTTAATATGGAACTCATCTTGACTTTTTCTATTTCCTAAAAAAATGGCTAAAATTTGCCCATATTTTGTTACTTTTTTTATGCTTAGCACTGCTATGCCTTGCAAAAAATGCCTCATCTGAACAAATTTCATCTCATTTTCGGTTAAAAACAAAAAGTCAAGATGAGTTCATGGTTAAAAAGGAAATTTTTTTAAAATTTCATTAGTATATAAATAAATTTAAACAACTTCCATGTCTTCTTTTCTTAATTGTTTAGCTGCTTTTACCAAGTTTTTTAAAGCCGTTTTTGTTTCCGGCCAGTCTCGGGTTTTTAAACCACAATCGGGATTTACCCAGATATGCTCTTTTGGTAAAACGTTTTTTGCCTTTACGAGTAGGTGTTCAATTTCTTCCACAGAAGGCACTCTTGGTGAATGAATATCGTAAACACCAGGACCGATTTCGTTAGGATATTTAAAATCAACAAAAGCCTCTAATAATTCCATTTCAGATCGAGAGGTTTCAATGGTAATGACATCTGCATCCATGGCAGCAATGCTATTAATGATATCGTTAAATTCAGAATAACACATATGTGTATGAATTTGTGTTTCGTCTTTAACACCACTTGCAGAAATTCTAAATGCCTTTACTGCCCAATCCAAGTAGTTTTTCCAAGCTTCTTGTCTTAACGGTAAACCTTCTCGAATAGCGGGTTCATCAATTTGAATTATTTTTATTCCGTTGCTTTCTAAATCAACCACTTCGTCTCTAATGGCCAATGCGATCTGATTACATGTTACCTGTCTGGGTTGATCGTTTCTAACAAAAGACCATTGTAAGATGGTTATAGGCCCAGTAAGCATGCCTTTTACGGGTAAGTCCGTTTGAGATTGTGCATAGGAAGACCATTTTACAGTCATCGCATTTTCTCGAGATACATCACCAAAGAGGATAGGGGGTTTTACACATCTACTGCCATAGCTTTGTACCCAACCAAAACTGCTGAAAGCAAATCCATTTAATTTTTCTCCAAAATATTCAACCATATCGTTTCGTTCAAATTCTCCATGAACTAAAACATCAATACCCGTCTCTTCCTGAAAGCGAATGGACTCTTTTGTTTCTTTGGCTATTAAGGAATCATATTCTAATTGTGATAAGGTTCCTTTTTTTAGTTTAGATCTCCAGTTTCTAACTTCTTTGGTTTGTGGAAAAGATCCAATGGTAGTGGTAGGGAATAAGGGGAGTTTTAATGCTGATTTCTGTTTTGTTTGCCTGCTTTTAAATGTGCTTTTTCTTTGGCTATGTGTATCGTTTAGAGCAAGCACTCTATTTTTTACTTTTTCGTTATGAATTAGCGTAGATGTTTTTCTGTTTACCTGCGCAATTTTATTGTCCTTAAATTCTTTTTCAAACTCATTATAATTGGATGAGGCTAATCCTTTTAAAGCTCTGATTTCTTGTAATTTTTGTTTGGCAAATGCTAGCCATTGTTTTATTTCTGGAGTTAAGTTATTTTCATTGGTTTCTAAGTCTAAATCATAAGGGCTGTGTAGTAAAGAGCAAGATGAGGAGATCCAAATATTTTCTTCCCCAATTTTCGAAATCACTAGTTCAATAGTTTTAAGAGAATCATCAAAATTGTTTTTCCAAATATTTCTACCGTCTACTAAACCTAAAGATAATTTGGTGTTTGGATTGTAGTATTTAGATTCTAAAATATCATTTAATTGTAATTGACACCTTACCAAGTCTAAATGCAGCGTATCGATAGGTAATTGTAGTGCTGTAATTAAATTATCACCATAACAATCAAAATAATTTGCTAAAAAGACTTTTAAATTTGGGAACTTGGTGTTTATTTTTTCATAGGTAGATTTAATGGCCTGTCTTTCTTGTTCATTTAAATCTAAAGCTAGACAAGGCTCATCAAATTGAATATATTCAACATCTAATAAAGCTAGTTGAGAAATAATTTCGAAATAGACAGGTAATAGTTTTTCTAATAAATTTAACCTGTGAAAACCCGCTTCTTTTTCTTTACCTAATAAAAGGAATGTTACCGGACCAATTAGTACAGGTTTGGTTTTTATACCTAATTCTAAAGCTTCTTTGTATTCGTCAATTATTTTAGTGGAGAAAAACTCAAAGGTTTGTTCTTTTTCAAATTCTGGCACAATGTAATGGTAGTTTGTATCAAACCATTTGGTCATTTCCATGGCAGTACAGTCAATGTCTTTGTTCTGTATACCTCTTGCCATTGCAAAGTATAAGTCTAACGAATTTCCTTGTTTTAGCTTATCATAACGTTTGGGAATACACCCTACGCTTAAGCAGGTGTCCAATACCTGATCGTAAAAAGAGAAATCATTTGATGGAATAGAATCTATTCCTGTATTTTTTTGAAGTTGCCAGTTTTCTTTTCTAATACTGAGGCCTACTTCTAAAAGCTCCTTTTGATTTGTTTTACCAGCCCAATACCCTTCGTTTGCTTTTTTTAGTTCTCTTTGTTTTCCTATTCTCGGATATCCTAAAATTGTAGTTTTCATAAAATCACATTGTTTTTTATATCTGTACAAAATTAGTTTTATAGATTTTTTATATCACTAAATGTTATTTATTTGGTTGTAATAACTATTTTTGGTTTTAATAATAGTTTTATAATCTTTTAATAGTGTCTAGAAATAAGTTAGACAGAAAATAATTCTACACATGCAATTAGATAAAACAGATTTACGCATTTTAAACATACTTCAAAACAATTCTAATTTAACGACAAAAGAGTTAGCAGCTAAGGTGAATTTGTCTACAACGCCAGTTTTTGAAAGGGTGAAGAAATTAGAGAATACAGGCTATATTAAAAAATATAAAGCCATTTTGGATTCGGAGAAATTAGACAGGGGGCTTATGGTGTTCTGTAATATTACGCTTAAGGAGCATACTCGTAAAATAGGAAACCAATTTGTAAAAGACATTCTTTCTTTAAGTGAAGTGATTGAGTGTTATAATATTTCTGGTGATTATGATTTTTTATTGAAGGTTTTGGTTAAAGATATGAAGGCTTATCAGAACTTTGTTTTGAACCACTTAGGTGAGTTGAAAAATATAGGGAGCGCTCACAGTACTTTTGTGATGGGGGAAATTAAAAATACTTATATGGTTCCTATTTAATTTGTTATATAAACCATTGGTTATTTTATCAAGGTGTGAGGAGGATGAATCTGATGATTAACAAGGTTGCTTTATGTGATTTCTCATTGCATTCGAAATGACCCAAAACACAAATGAACCTTGATGTCATGTCGACGATAGGAGACATCACATGATACTTTTTAATAAAAACAATAACTGATTTATGTGATAAACCGCATTAATTTAAGAGCAAAAAAAACTCGAAAATGCATTTATTTCCGAGCTTTTTATTCTTAATAATTACTTTAATTTAAGACTCAGCTGGCTTTTCAGCTTTTTCTATCGATATACTCAATTCTTGAGTTGCTTTATCTAAATCAATTTTAATTTTATCACCTTCTTCAAGATGGGAAGCAACAATTTCTTCAGCTAAAGCATCTTCAATATATTTTTGAATAGCTCTTTTTAAAGGTCTTGCTCCATATTGTTTATCAAAACCTTTTTCGGCAATATAATCTTTAGCACTTTTAGTAAGCTTTAAGATATAGCCTAAACCTTTAATTCGGGCTAAGAGTTTTTCTAATTCAATATCAATAATTTTATTGATATCTTCTTTTTCTAAGGCATTGAATACCACAACATCATCAATTCTATTTAAAAACTCGGGAGCAAACGATTTTTTTAATGCGTTTTCAATCACACCTCTAGCATTCGCATCTTCCTGAGCTTTTTGTGATGCCGTTCCAAAACCAATACCTGTTCCAAAATCTTTTAATTTTCTGGCCCCAATGTTGGATGTCATAATAATAATGGTATTTCTGAAATCGATTTTTCTTCCTAAACTATCAGTTAAATACCCATCATCAAGTACCTGAAGCAGCATATTAAAGACATCTGGATGTGCTTTTTCGATTTCATCTAACAGTATAACTGCATATGGCTTGCGTCTCACTTTTTCAGTTAACTGACCACCTTCTTCATATCCAACATACCCTGGAGGTGCTCCAATTAATCTGGAAATGGCAAATTTTTCCATATACTCGCTCATATCAATTCTAACGAGTGATTCTTCGCTATCAAATAACTCTCTGGATAGTACTTTTGCTAACTGTGTTTTACCAACACCAGTTTGACCTAAAAAGATAAATGAACCGATTGGCTTATTTGGATCTTTAAGTCCTGCACGGTTACGCTGAATTGCTTTTACAACTTTGGCTACTGCATCATCCTGTCCAATAACTTTTCCTTTAATAAGGTTAGGTAGTTCGGCCAGTCTGTTAATCTCTGTTTGTGCAATTCTGTTTACCGGTACTCCAGTCATCATTGAAACTACGTCTGCAACATTATCCTCTGTAACTATTTCTCTGTGCTGTTTTGTGTCTTCTTCCCATTTTTCCTGAGCAATAGCCAATTCTTTTTCGATGCGTTTTTCATCATCTCTAAGTTTTGCAGCTTCTTCATACTTTTGTTTCCTTACTACAGCATTCTTGGTTTCTTTAATATCTTCCAGTTGCTTTTCGAGTTCTATTATTTGTTTAGGAACATCAATATTAGTTATATGTACACGAGATCCTGCTTCATCCAAAGCATCAATAGCTTTGTCCGGTAAAAAACGTTCAGTCATGTACCTATTTGTTAACTTAACACAGGCTTCAATAGCTTCCGGTGTGTAATCAACGTTATGATGTTCTTCGTATTTTCCTTTTATATTGTTAAGGATTTCAATAGTTTCTTCTACCGAAGTAGGTTCTACTATAACCTTTTGAAAACGACGTTCTAAAGCACCGTCTTTTTCAATATATTGTCTGTATTCATCTAAAGTTGTAGCTCCAATGCATTGAATTTCACCACGAGCTAAAGCAGGTTTAAACATATTAGAGGCGTCTAAACTACCTGTAGCTCCACCAGCACCAACTATGGTATGTATTTCGTCAATAAAAAGGATAACATCGTCATTCTTTTCAAGCTCGTTCATAACAGCTTTCATGCGCTCTTCAAACTGTCCCCGGTATTTTGTTCCAGCAACTAAACTGGCTAAATCTAAAGTCACAACACGTTTATTAAATAAAATACGAGAGACTTTTCGTTTTACTATTCTAAGCGCTAAACCTTCAGCAATGGCAGACTTACCAACGCCAGGTTCACCAATTAAAAGGGGATTGTTTTTTTTACGTCTACTTAAAATCTGTGAGACACGCTGTATTTCCTTTTCACGTCCAACTACAGGGTCTAGCTTCCCTTCTTCAGCTAAGGCGGTTAAATCACGCCCAAAGTTATCTAAAACAGGTGTTTTGGACTTCTTATTTGCTTTTCCGGCAGGGGCATTAAAAATATTGTCTTTTGAAGCGTCCCCTTCAGTATTCATATCATCATCTTGAAAAGATTCAGATTTTGGTTCTATATAATCATTGTCGTTAGTAATCATAAGTTTAAATTGTTCTTTAACGTTATCATAGTCAACTTTTAGCTTATTTAAGAGCTTAGTCGTAGGGTCATTTTCATTTCTTAAAATACAGAGCAATAAATGCGCTGTATTTATTGAAGTACTTTGAAATAGTTTAGCTTCTAAAAATGTAGTTTTTAAAGCGCGTTCTGCTTGCCTTGTAAGATGTAAGTTCTTTTTTTGATTTGAAGTTACAGTAATGTTGGGGTTTGCAGGGCTCAATATCTCAACTTTGCGTCTCAAATGGTTTAAATCAATATCTAAAGCGTTAAGGATGTTGATAGCTTTGCCACTACCATCTCTTAGAAGTCCAAGCATTAAATGCTCAGTACCAATGAAATCGTGGCCCAACCTTAGCGCTTCTTCTTTGCTATATGCAATTACGTCTTTTACTCTTGGGGAAAAATTATCATCCATATTCGTGTTCCTTTCTGCATTAAAAATAGTAAAACATTTTACTAAAGGCAAAAACTATACCTTAAATTGTCTGTAAGTTGCTAATTGACGAAAAAATCTTTAAAAAATCAAAATTTTTTAAAGCATACTTATTAACTAAAAAAACATATAAAATTGTTAATAAAAAACATGAAAAAATAGTCAGGAAACGCTTAACATGACTATTGAAATACTTATATTAGCATGTTTTGAAAAATAGATAAAACTTAATTAAATTATATATGGCAGAAGGAGAAAAATTGATCCCTATTAATATTGAGGATGAGATGAAATCGGCATACATTGATTATTCAATGTCAGTCATTGTGTCACGTGCTTTACCGGATGTAAGGGACGGCTTAAAACCAGTTCATAGACGTGTACTTTATGGTATGCACGAATTGGGTGTTAGAGCGAGTTCAGCACATAAAAAATCCGCAAGAATAGTTGGAGAAGTTTTAGGTAAGTATCACCCTCATGGAGATACATCTGTTTATGATGCGATGGTACGTATGGCTCAGGAATGGAGTTTGCGTTATATGCTGGTCGACGGACAAGGGAATTTTGGTTCTATAGATGGTGATAGTCCAGCAGCAATGCGTTACACAGAAGCACGTATGCAAAAAATATCTGAGGACATGTTGGCAGATATAGAAAAGGAAACGGTAGATCATAAATTAAATTTTGATGATACTTTACAGGAACCTACTGTTTTACCAACTCGTATCCCAGGGCTTTTAGTTAATGGTGCGTCTGGTATTGCTGTAGGTATGGCTACGAACATGCCACCTCACAATTTAACCGAAGTGGTTAATGGTACTATAGCTTATATTGATAATAATGATATTGAAATTGATGAATTAATCACCCATATTAAAGCTCCGGATTTTCCAACAGGAGGAACCATTTATGGTTATGATGGTGTAAAAGAAGCATTTCACACAGGTCGCGGACGTATCGTTATGCGTGCTAAAGCCAATATTGAGGAAGTAAACGGACGTGAGTGTATTATAGTAGATGAAATACCTTATCAGATTAATAAGGCAGATATGATTAAAAAGACTGCTGACTTGATTAATGATAAGAAATTAGAAGGGATATCCACTATTCGTGATGAATCCGATAGAAATGGTATGCGCATTGTTTATGTTTTAAGGCGTGATGCTATTCCTAATATCGTTTTAAATAAGCTATTTAAATTTACAGCTTTACAATCATCTTTTAGTGTAAATAATATTGCATTGGTTAATGGTCGACCACAGCTATTAAACTTAAAAGAACTGATTCATTATTTTGTTGAGCATAGACACGAAGTTGTTGTAAGACGTACTACTTACGAATTACGAAAGGCTGAAGAACGTGCTCATATATTAGAAGGCTTAATTATTGCATCAGACAATATTGATGAAGTTATTGCTATAATCAGGGCTTCTTCTAATGCAGATGAAGCTAGGGAAAACTTAATAAAACGTTTTGAACTTTCTGAGATTCAGGCTAAAGCTATAGTTGAAATGCGACTGCGCCAGTTAACTGGTTTAGAGCAAGATAAACTGCGTTCAGAATATGAGGAAATAATGAAAACCATTGAAGACTTAAAAGATATCTTGGCTAAAAAAGAGCGTAGAATGGATATTATTAAGGAAGAGTTGGAAGTTGTTAGGAATAAGTATGGTGATGAGCGTCGTTCGACTATTGAGTATGCTGGTGGAGATTTGAGTATTGAAGATATGATTCCTGATGAAAAAGTGGTGATTACCATTTCTCATGCGGGTTATATTAAACGTACATCACTAACAGAATATAAAACACAAAATAGAGGCGGAGTTGGTCAAAAAGCATCTACTACAAGGAATGAAGATTTCTTAGAGCATCTGTTTGTTGGTACTAATCATCAATACATGTTGTTCTTTACGCAAAAAGGAAAATGTTTCTGGATGCGTGTTTATGAAATCCCTGAAGGAAGCAAGACTTCTAAAGGGAGAGCGATTCAAAACTTGATAAATATTGAGCAAGATGATAAGGTGATGGCTTTTATTTGTACTCAAGATTTAAAAGATGAAGATTATATTAATAGTCATTATGTAATCATGGCTACTAAAAATGGTCAAGTAAAGAAAACCTCTTTAGAGCAGTATTCTCGTCCTAGAACAAATGGAATTAATGCTATAACAATTAAGGATAATGATGAATTGTTAGAAGCAAAATTAACCACAGGAAATAGTCAAGTTATGCTTGCACTTAAATCTGGTAAAGCGATTCGTTTTGAAGAAGCAAAAACCAGACCTATGGGACGTGGTGCTTCTGGAGTTAGAGGTATTAGACTTGCTAACGATAAGGATGAGGTTATAGGTATGGTAACTATAGAAAATTCTCAAGAAGAATCTGTACTTGTGGTTTCAGAGAATGGTTATGGTAAACGTACTTATATTGATGATCCTGAAGATGGAGAGCCAGTATATAGAATTACAAATAGAGGTGGAAAAGGAGTAAAAACCATTTCTATTACAGAGAAAACAGGAAATTTAGTTGCTATAAAAAGCGTAACAGATAATGATGATTTAATGATTATTAATAAATCAGGTATCGCTATACGTATGGTTGTGGCAGATTTACGAGTTATGGGTAGAGCCACTCAAGGTGTTAAATTAATCAATTTAAAAGGAAATGATTCTATAGCAGCAGTTGCTAAAGTTATGCATGATGAAGATGAAGTTGAAGATTCCGAAACTATTGAAAACACTAACGATTTAGAAGACGGCACAACTCTTGATAATAATGTAGAAGATAATAACGATAATACCGATAATACCGAAAATTAATTAATAATATTTTATAAAATGAGAAAACAGTTAATCATAGCTTTAATCTTTTCAGTAAGTGCTTCATTTACATTTGCGCAAAAAAAAGAGCTAAAAACAGCAGCAAAAGCTATTAAAGGAGGAAATTTTGCAGAGGCAAAAACAGCTTTAAAACAAGCAAAATCATTAGAGTCTAGTATGGATGATAAAACTAAATCAAAGTTTTATTATCTAAATAGTCAGGCTTTGTATGCAAAAGGTAAAGGTTCATTAACAGATATCGATGAAGCTTTAGTAAGCCTGAAAAAAGTTAAAGTAGGGTATTCAGCAGAGGTCAATCTATTAAAGCAAGACATTGCAAATGGTTTACTATTAAAAGGAAATAAAGCCTATGAGAAAAAAGATTATTCGGATGCATCTGTATTTTTTGAAAAATCTTATAGAGTAACAGAAAGGGATACGGTATTTCTTTATTATGCAGCAGCTACAGCTGTTAATGTTAGTGAGTACGATAGAGCTTTAAAACTTTATGAAGAGCTAAAAAAATTAGGCTACACAGGAATTGCAAAGCAATATTATGCTATTGATGTTGCAACACAAAAAGAAGAAGTCTTTAATAGTAAAGAGTTGCGTGATATTTCTATTAAAGCTAAAACTCATATTAAGCCAACTGCGCGTAAATCTGAATCAAAAAAGCCAGAAATTGTAAAAAATGTTGCCCTTATATATGTTAATAAGGGGGATAATGAAAAAGCAATTGCGGCTATGAAAGAGGCAAGAGCAGAAAGTCCTAATGATGTTAACTTAATATTATCAGAGGCGAATGTTCATTATAAAATGGGTAACACAGAAGAGTTTAAAAAGTTATTAGAAAAGGCTACACAAATGGATCCTAATAATCCTGAGTTACAGTATAATTTAGGAGTTATTGCTGCGGAGTCTAAGCAAACTGAAGAAGCAAAGCGGTATTATGAAAAAGCGATTGAGTTAGATCCTAAATATATTAATGCATATATAAACTTATCAGCCTTAGTTTTAAACAATGAAGAGGCAATAATTAAGGAGATGAATGGTTTAGGGACTTCCAGAGCTGATAATAAACGTTATGATGAGTTGAGAGCACAACGTCAAAACCTTTATAGAGAGGCGATACCTTATTTGACTAAAGCGCTTGAAATTGATTCAAAAAGTATAAGTGCTGCCAAAACGTTAATGAATATTTATAGTATTCTTGGAGAAACTGATAAATATAAAAGTATGAAAGAAAAAGTTGCTGCTATAGAAGGAGCAGATGCTAACTAATCTGAGAATACTTAATTGATAAAGAAAAAGGAGCAAATTTAATTTGCTCCTTTTTTTATTTAGATTATTTTTTTAATGACACGTAGTTTATGTGTATGTGTTTTTTTGTCGACATTATAGATGCCTGAGTGGTCTAACCTGTCTATTCTAACTTTGCCATGAGCGTGTATTATGTAATTATCTTTCATAATAATACCTACATGTGTAATAGCTCCTTCACTATTATCGAAAAAAGCTAAATCACCAGGCTCACTTTCTTCAATAAAGCTTAAGGCTTCTCCTTGGGTTGCCTGCTGTGATGCATCACGTAGTAGTTTATAACCGTTTAATTTATAAACCATTTGAGTAAAGCCAGAACAATCTATACCAAAAGGTGTTTTTCCACCCCAAAGGTAGGGGGTATTTAAATATAAAAATGCTGTTTGAATGATGTCACTTTTTACTTTTTTACCCTCTATATAATTACCTTCATGTTTATGGTTTAAATTGGATAACCCATTTAAGGAAGCTCCCAATACAATGGGATATAACTGACTGTTGCTATCTTCAATAAACTCGACTAAATCAGCAGAAAGCCTAGGAGTTTCTTTGTTTAAATCTTTATATGCTTCTTCTGTAATTTCAAGATGTTGTTTGTTATCAATCCAACCTTCATAAGAGTCAAATGCTAAGCGAATTTTACTCCAGTTTTTGCGTTGTTCCAAGATTTTAAAAATTTCACCATAAATAACTTGAGATACAAGTTCACTGGTGTCTGCGGGTTCTTCTCTAAGGGGGACAATGCTTAAATTACAAATTCCGTATTGCATAAAATTATTATCTATTGGCTATTACTATTAATTATTTATGCAATTATTGAAGGGGATAATAAGGTTGCTGAATAGAAATTTTAAAAAGTATTTCATAGTAAATAATAACAATATTTAATATTATTAACGCTCAATAACTATAGCAGATGCCCCGCCACCTCCGTTGCAAATAGCTGCTGCTCCAATTTTGGCATTGTTTTGTTCTAAGACATTTAATAAAGTGATTATAATTCTAACACCAGAACAACCTAAAGGATGCCCTAAGGAAACAGCTCCTCCATTTACGTTTACATTATGATCATTTAATCCTAATATTTTCATGTTAGCTAAACCGACTACGGAGAAAGCTTCATTAAACTCAAAATAGTCTATGTCGTTAATTTTAATTCCTGCTTTGTTTATAGCTTTTGGTAATGCTTTTGCAGGAGCGGTTGTAAACCATTCAGGCTCTTGAGCAGCATCAGCATAACTTTTTATGGTTGCCAAAGGAGTTAGTCCTAATTCATTTGCTTTTTCTTTACTCATTAAAACCATAGCGCCAGCACCATCATTTATAGTTGAAGCATTGGCAGCTGTTACGGTGCCATCTTTTGTGAATGCTGGACGTAATTGTGGGATCTTCTCCATTTTTACATTAGTAAACTCTTCATCTTTACTAACTATAATAGGTTCTCCGCGACGCTGAGGCACTTCAACAGGAACAACTTCATTATCAAATTTTCCACTATTCCATGCTGCGGCAGAACGATTGTAAGACTGTATTGCAAAAGCATCTTGCGCTTCTCTTGAGAATTTATATTCTGTAGCACAGGCATCTGCACAAACACCCATAGCGTTTTTATCGTAAGCATCTACTAAACCATCGCTTTGCATCCCATCAATTAAAGAAGAAGGTCCAAATTTAGTGCCAGTACGGGCATGTAGGTAATGTGGGATTAAACTCATGTTTTCCATGCCTCCGGCAACTACAATTTCTGCGTCACCAAGAGCAATAGCTTGAGCAGCTTGCATAACTGCTTTCATTCCAGATGCACATACTTTATTTATAGTTGTACATGGAACCGTATTTGGTATGCCTGCATAAATAGCAGCTTGTCTCGCAGGAGCTTGACCTGTACCAGCTTGTACTACATTGCCCATTAAAACTTCTTCAACTAATTCTGGACTTAAATTTATTTTATTTAAGGCTCCTTTAATAGCGATAGCGCCTAATTCTGGGGCTGGAATAGTGGACAGAGCACCTAAAAAACTCCCAATTGGAGTTCTTGCAGCTGATACAATAACTACTTCTTTATTCATTAATTTGATGTTTAGTTTATACTTGCGAAAATAACGATTTTTTAGTAGAAATATGAATGATTCATTTATTATAAAAATGGTGAAAGCTTATAATTTTATTACATTTGAAACCATTACGCTTTTTGATGAAAGATTTTATAAATAAATTATATAAAAATCACTCCTTAATTTACAAGGGGTTATTATTTATAGCGACTACTTTTTTTATTGTTTATTTATTTCCTAAAGGAGGGAAGTTTAAATATAATTTTGAAAAAGGGAAACCTTGGCAATCGGAAAACTTATATGCCCCTTTTGATTTTGCTATTATAAAAAATGATGTAGAAATTGCTTCTGAAAAAGATGAGTTGGTGAAAAAATCCATCTTATATTTTAATTTAGATAATACCATTGAGGCCAAAGTAAAAGCTTCATATAAAAATCAGTTTGATAACTTATTTTCTGATTCTATTTCCAGAGGTACATATAGAAAATTATACAAAGCAGGAGAAGTTATTATTTCAAACTTGTACTTATTCGGAATTTTAAGTGAAAATTATAATTTTCCAAATGAAAAGGCTATCGTCGTACTTGATGGAAGAGTTAAAAAACAAGATGGATTCTTTTCCAATTTAATTAAACAAGATGCTGTTTCAAAAGTAATAGATGATATATTAAATAAGCATGAATTAATTCATTATAAAACAGAATTTACGTCTTTGTTTTTTGATTTAATAGAACCTAATTTAACATTCAATAAGTCGTTTACAGATAAAGTATTACAAGAGGAAATTGGAAAAATAGCTTATGCCAGAGGAAGTATTGAAAAAGAAACCTTAATAGTTTCAAAAGGAGAGGTTATTGATGGGGAAAAATATCAGGTTTTAAAATCATTACAATCTGAGTATGAATCGCAGGTCTGGAATGAATCTAATTATATATGGGTGCTGTTTGCTTACACATTATTAGTAGCTTTAGCTTTATTGATGTTGCTTTTATTCTTACGAAAATATAGAATGCGCGTATTTGAAAATAATACAAAAGTTACTTTTATTTTCTTTAATGTTTCTTTGGTAATATTCATAACGACTTTGGTAGTAAATTATGATTCAAAATATATTTATGTTGTCCCTATTTGTATTTTACCTTTAGTATTTAAAGCTTTTTTTGATGCTAGATTAGGGTTGTTTGCACATGTGCTTACTGTATTATTAATAGGGTTTATTGTGCCTAATAGTTATGAATACATGTTTCTTCAAATTATAGCAGGAATTGTAACAATACTAACTGTTTCTGAGTTATATAAAAGAGCAAATTTGTTTATTTCGGTAGGACAAATAACACTTATTTACATTATAGCTTATTTTGCGTTTTTTGTAATTCATGAAGGAAGTGTGAAAACTATAAAGTGGGAGACGTTTATGTGGTTTATCTTGAGTGGGTTAGCTACCTTGTTTGTACAGCCTTTGATATATGCTTATGAAAAACTGTTTGGTTTGGTTTCAGATGTATCTCTTTTGGAGTTGTCTGATACTAATTCTAAGTTACTAAAAGAGTTATCTAATCAGGCACCAGGAACATTTCATCATTCTCTAAATGTTGCAAACCTAGCTGAAGCATCCGCAAATGAAATTGGTGCAAATGCTATGCTGGTAAGGGTAGGCGCTTTGTATCATGATATAGGTAAAATGGAAAATCCAACGTATTTTACCGAAAATCAATCCACAGGAATTAATCCACATGATGAATTATCATCAAGAGAGAGCGCTCGAATAATTACAGATCATGTTATAAATGGTATTGAGATAGCTAGAAAAAATAATTTACCAGATAGAGTTATAGATTTTATTCGTACACATCATGGTACCAGTGTTGTTTATTACTTTTACATGCAAGAGAAAAAGGATTTTGAAGAGGTTGACAAATTGGATTTTAGTTATCCTGGGCCAAAACCATTTAGTAAGGAAACTGCTATATTAATGATGTGTGATAGTATAGAGGCAGCTTCTAAGAGTTTAAAAGAGCCTACGTCAACAAAGATTGATGCTTTTGTTGAGAGCATAATAAATAAGCAAATTGAAGAAGGTCAATTTTTAAACGCAAATATTACGTTTAAGGAGATTGAATCTATTAAAAAAGTGCTAAAACACAAGCTTGCAAATATTTACCATTTGCGCATAGAATATCCCGAATAAAAATTATAAAAAAGTAAATAAAATAGTTGCGTTATATCTAAGTATCTAGTACATTTGCAACCGCAATTTTATTGCAATGTTCTTAATATTAGAATGGAGAGGTGCCTGAGTGGCCGAAAGGAGCGGTTTGCTAAATCGTCGTACCTAGAAATAGGTACCCTGGGTTCGAATCCCAGTCTCTCCGCAAATAGATAACCAATTCGGGGTGTATCACGCTAAGGCGTGACAGGTCTATCCCGGTCGAAGATGACGCCGAAGGAGTTATTATCGCGCCGCGTTTGGGACGCGGAGGTCGTCATGCTTGAGGCGTGACCACCCAATAAAAAACATGGAGTATATAGTATACATATTATATAGTCAAAAACGTTCACGATATTATGTGGGTCAAACAAATAATATCAATAAAAGATTAGAAAGACATAACAATGGTTTAGTTCCTTCAACAAAAGGCGGATCACCATGGCAATTGATAAAAACTTTAGAAGTTGCTAATAGACCGGAAGCATTAAGGTTGGAAAACAAAATAAAGAAAAGAGGAGCTAAACGATTTTTAAAAGATAACCAATTCGGGGTGTAGCGTAGCCCGGTTATCGCGCCGCGTTTGGGACGCGGAGGTCGTCACGCTTGAGGCGTGACCACCCAATAAAAAAACATGGAGTATATAGTATACATATTATATAGCCAAAAACGTTCACGATATTATGTGGGTCAAACAAATAATATCAAGAAAAGATTAGAAAGACACAACAATGGTTTAGTTCCTTCAACAAAAGGCGGATCACCGTGGCAATTGATAAAAACTTTAGAAGTTGCTAATAGGTCGGAAGCATTAAGATTGGAAAACAAGATAAAGAAAAGAGGAGCTAAACGATTTTTAAAAGATAACCAATTCGGGGTGTAGCGTAGCCCGGTTATCGCGCCGCGTTTGGGACGCGGAGGTCGCAGGTTCGAATCCTGCCACCCCGACGAACCTAGAAATAGGTCACAACAAAACACTGTTAATCATTTGATTTTCAGTGTTTTTTGTTTTTATGCATTTTTTTTGATGCCAAACAAAACCATTTAAAACCAATAAAAAGGTGTGCAATTAGGTGTGCACTTTGTTGCTAAAATTGTTGTAATTTTAAAAAGCTTTTAAGAACAATTTGACTTTTGTCTTTACAAAACTGGTGTGTTTTTATTTCCTCCTTAGTTTTGTAAACACACTTTATTTAGGGATTATTTATATGTTAGTGATTTTCTGTAATTGTTGACTTTTATCAGGGAAATACTTTCATAATTCTAAGATATTTGTTGTTTATAGTTAAGTTAAACAATTTTAAAATGTTTGTCTGTGGAAATGTAGTAATTTCATCGAAGGAAAACTATAGATAGACTAAAGTAAGTGTTTATTGATTAGTTTACGGTTGCTCAGATGTGCCATAAAAATATATGAGAATATTATCCAATTGCTCTTTCCATGTATTCCAATTGTGATTTCCGTTTTCAATAATATTAACTTTTAATTCATACCCTTTGTTTTCTAAAATGTTAACCATAGGAATATCTTGTTTCTCAGTACCCCTTCTAGTACCATAACTTAAATAAATTTTTAAATCCTTTTTAGGCTTTAATTCGTAAGATTTGTAAATATCAGGACAGGTATGGAAAGCAGGGGATTGCATAGCTATATTTTTAAAAATATGAGGCACTTGATCCCCAAAATACGATGCTGCTAATCCACCAAAGGATACACCTAAGATTGTACGGTCTTTTCGATTATTACTCACGGGGTATAACTTTTCAATTTTGGGAATTAATTCATCTGTGAAAAAATCAACAAAATGAGGATTACATAAAAACAATTCTTGTCTAATATTTTTCCAGTTTTCATTTTTATCTCTAGGGTCTAAAAATATTGCAGCAACAGGCTTGATAATATTATTTACTATTAAACTATCTAACGTTTTTGATAGCTTGCCTTTTCTAATATAGCTATAGCCGTCATTTATATAAATAACAGGAAGTTTTTTGTTTATTTTATCGATTGGAGGTAAATAAATCTTATAAGGTAAGGCTTTCTTTAAAATAGGACTATTTACTAATTTTCCATTAGATAAACTACCTTTTAAATCAGGTAAATAATTAATGAGTTTAGAATATTTTTTTGCCTTTAGATTGGCAATTTTTTTGTAATTGTTTACTTTTTCTGAAGGCACTTTTACAGGGAAATTTACAATTTTATCAGCTATTTTCGTAAACTCTAGGTATCTATTTGTTTTATCCATTAAAGAAAGTAAATCCATCTGTCCTTCATAACGATATGGTTCCGTAGCAATATTTAAGCGATATATTTCTTCTGCTTTTTTATAATTACCATCTTTTATGTAATAAGATGCTAATAGTTTTCCTATTCTTGGAGCTGAACTAATAAAAAAAGCTTTCTCCATGTATTTATATCCATCTTCCTTATAACCAGAATCATACAATAATTTCCCTAAATGTGCATCTGAAAAACCATGATTATAAGTGAACATAGATAGAGAAATTATTTTTTCTCGATCCAAAGCTTTTTTATTACTCAAGGTATAATCTCTAAAATGTTTGATTCCAATACCTTTATTTATTAAAATATAAAAACTTGCTAAAGCCAAAACAATAAAAAACAAACGCATACCATAAATGAGGTGCTTATTTAATCTAAGAATAAAAACTTTAAAATTACCAAAAGTAACAATCAAGGCAAGACCAAATAAACCAAGAAACATTAACAAAAAATTACTAGATGGAGATGTAAATAATGCTAAAACACTTACACTCATCAGTAAAACACAACCTAATCGGGTTTTGGGATTTATTTTCATTTTTATGATCAAGTATAAAATCATAGAAAAAGAAATAAATAAAGCTAATAAACCAAACTCATAGGCTATCAACAAATAATCATTAAAAGGTGTAAATACATAACTTGCATTTTTAATTTCTTCCCATGATCTTTCTGCCTCTAGAAAATAATCAGCTTTTGCTCGATTATAACCTCCCGAAAAAGAAAATAGCCCATGACCTAAAATCGGTTTTTTTCCAATTTCTTGTAAAGTTATTTTGGCAACTAAAGCCCTTCCATTAACAGATTCAGGTTTTAAGGAATATAAAAATTTACCAGTGAAAATAGATATTACAATAAACAAGACAGCTCCTATTATTTTTTTTGTAATTGGAAGTTTTTTAAGAACTAGCTTGCTCTTTTTTGAAGTAATAAATAATACTATCATTGAGCATAATAGTGATAACCAAGTTGATCTTGAGTTTGTAATGACAATAATTATACCAATAAACAAAAAACAGATTGCTCCAATTATTAGCATGTTTTTTTGTTCAATTTTATTTACTATGAAAAACCACATTAAACAGCTAAATCCAATACCTAGGTAGGCTCCTAAAAAATTAGGAGTTTTAAAGGATCCTAATAATTTAAAATAGTCATTACCTGCTTCTATTACTTCGAAATATTGTAAAAAAGCAGCTCCTGATTCTATAATGCATGTAATTAAGACTAAGGAAAGTATAAAATGTATTAATTTATCAAAGGCTTTATTGATTAAAATCCATCTAAATAAATAATAACTAAGAAAATAAGCTATATATACCCATAGTTTTGAGTAATACATTGGTGCATTTGAAAAGTAAAAAAAATGAAATAGAAAACACCCAAAGCAAGTAAGTACAATTACATCAAACCATGTGAATTTTATCAAACTAAAGCCATTATAACAAGACTTTGTAAAGCCCCAAAATACTAAAATAGTTATAGTGATTAATCTTAATTCTTCTAGATTTAACTTAAAAACTAAATTACAAATTAAAGAAGTGCTAAAAATTAGGCTCAAAAAAATACTATCCAATTTTTTTACTTTCATATGCGCAAACCTTATCAAAAAAAATAATATACCCCTCTTAAAAGAATAATACACCCCTCTTTAACCATATCTAAAAGGCAGACATTTACTATGTTAAAAATCAGGTGTTTACTATATATTTAAATATGTGTAAATATTTTAATTCAGTTGCAAATTAAACAAATAAATAGTTTATGCTAAATTTTACTTTTTTAAATAACACAAAAGGATAAGGATGCTAAAAAGGTTATTTCTAATCCTAACAATATGCTTTTCCACCAAAATGATTTATCCGCAATCTTTAGCAGAGGTCTATTTAGAAGCTGGTAAGAACAAAGGAAACTTGGTCGCTGTTTTGGAACACTATAAGAAAACTAGAGAAAAGGAAAAGTATCTAGCTGCTAATTTTTTATTAGAAAATATCTCTATTCATAAATCTATCAATTATAATTGGATAGATGACGAAGGGAAAATAATTCCTTTTTCAGAACTAGATTTTACTGATTTTGATATGGCTTTAAAAGCTTTTGAGAGGATAAAAAATAATATTAAAATAACACCCAAACAATACATTCAAAAAGATGTTTCAGTAATAACCTCTGAATTCTTAATAAAAAATATAGACCTTGCTTTCTATGAGTGGAAGAATAACCCATGGTCTTCTAGCTACGATTTTAAAACTTTTTGTGAATATATTTTGCCTTACAGAAGCCTCATAGAGCCTATAGATGATTGGAGGGAAAATTATAAGAGTTTAGTAACAAGTGCTTTAAATGAAGTTGAAGATTTAAAAGACCCTACTGAAGTTGCCACACAAATTATTCTAAGCTTAAAAGATTTTTCCTTTGAACAGAAAAGATTAGACCCCATACCTCTTCTAAGCCCAAGTCAATTACTTTTTAGAAGACAAGGTAGTTGTCCTGATTTGGCTAATTTGGCTCTTCTTGCCTGTCGTTCATTAGGAGTGGCAGTGACTTTTGACTTTACCCCACATTATGCTGCTTCATCAAACAGGCATTATTTTAATACTGTGGTTAGTGCTAAAAAAGAACATATCCCTTTTAATGGTAATTCTGTTAACACAACTGATGGGCTCCCATATACTTATATCCCCAGCCATAAAAGGATGGGGAAAGTTTTTAGAAAAACTTTTTCTATTCAAAAAACAGCACTAGCTAGTAATATTTCAAAAAAGAATATCCCTGAGGGTTTCTTACAAGAGAAAAATTTAGTGGATGTAACAAATGAATATGTCCCAATTGGAGAAATAAATTATGTCTTTGAAGTGCCTGATAGTATAGAAATTGGTTATCTAAATGTTTTCAACAAAAGCAAATGGAAAACTATTGATTGGGCAAAAAAAACAAACGGAAAATTCATCTATAAAAACTTAGGAACCGATTTAATTTATTTACCAAGTATATATAATAACCAGAGAACAATTTATGAAAAGTATCCTATTCTGTTAGACAAGCAGGGTAAACCACATATACTAAAACCAGATTTTAAAAATACTTTTGAATGTACCCTTAGTAGAAAGAACGAATATAAGAATAATTATAAAGAAAATAATTCTTCAGAAATCGAAGCAGGCAAAAAATATCTATTAATGTATTGGGACGGAAAATGGAAAAAACTTGGTGTTTCACAAGCAAATAATGAAGGTGTCTATTTCAAAAACATCCCCTCAAATGCAGTGTTTAGATTAATTCCTAAAGATTATGATGGCTATGAAAGAATTTTTGTTCTGGACAATAAGACCAGAAAAATACGATGGTATTAAATAATAAATTAAAAACTAAATAAGTAAACATGAAAAAACTAAAAATAATGCTTCTTTTGTTCTTGTTCGCCATGAATATATATGCTCAAGATTCAATTAACAATTCTTATTATAGTTTAGATAGGATTACCTCGGTTACAAATGCGACAGAAGCCCAGGTATATAAATTAAACGATATTTTGTTAGAAAGGAATAGCGCTATTAATTTAAGTGAAACTAAAGAGCAAAATTTTGATATAAATAAAGCGTATCGTAAAAAACTCAACCAAATTCTTGACAAGAACCAACAGTCAAAAATGTATCGATCAAATATAGACACTAATACTGCGGATAGGGTCTCGAAGAAAGAATATGATGCATTGGTTAATAAGCATAAATTACCTGTAAATATTGAATCTGCCTTAACAAAAGTATTGTATGATTATGAATATGAGCAACTGTATATAGAGCAAAAACACGCTTTTGATAAAGATAGATATTTGTTAGAAAGGTCTAATTTAAACGCATCAAAATCTAAATGGGTTGATTATATAAAAGCAAATTTTTCTAAATCCAGATTTAAATGGAAATCAAATTTTTCTAAATGTAAAAATGTTAAAATCATTGATGAGGACACCTTTATATCATATCATTTCTTGGTAAATCTTATAAAAGAATCAGATGAATTAAGTGTAGACAAACATATTACAGAACAAGATATTATTGCAGAACTCCAAAGTTTAATAACTAAAGACTCATTTAAAGAAATGGGGGATAAATTAATAGATTTTAGAGTCAAGTCGACAATGGACTATGATAATAGGCTAAAAAAATTAGACTCAATCCCATATAGCCATGCGAAACAAGTGCTAAAAGATTATCTACGAACAAAATTTTTAGAAAAAACTACAACACATCAACCATTTTTACTTGGATTAAATTGGGAATTAAGAACGCAAGCTTACAATATTGGAAAAGAAAAAGAAAAAACACTAAGTAAGGAAAAAGAGTTTACTGCTCTTAAAGCAAAAGCCATTGAGGCTGGACTAGATGAAAATAGAACTCAACAACTTATCAGTTTAGTGAAAAATAAAAATTTGGCGATAGAAGAAAACAAGACTAAAAAAATAGCTTCAACTTTTTCAGATTTATTTCAGGATAGTACCTACGATACAAGAAAAGCAATTATAGCTCAATTTGGAAGAGATGTTTCTGGTATGCTTTCTAAAAAAGAATTTGCAATAATATTTGCTGATAGATTTAGAGCAACTGCAAAAAAAGACACAAAAGAACAATTAGCATCTATATTCAAAACACATAAACTAAATAAAGAACAGCAGCAAAAGGTACACGAATTAGTTTATGGTTATTTTCTTAATAAAGCAATAGCAAATGTATATTATAAACACCAAGGCCTACTTAAAAAACAAAAACTAAGTGTTTTGAGATATCGTTTTGAGAAAAATTATTTGGAATTGATGACCAGTTTTGATATTAAAATTGACCATCCTACAAAGGCTGATGATAGAACCTATAAATGGTAATTATATAATTAAGCTATTCAATAATTAAAGTTTTATAAACATGAAAACATACAAAATATTTATTTTTTTATTTTTCTTTTATGGGTTAACTGCTGAAGCACAAAAGGCTTGCGAGGAAAGCCTCGAAAAAGCAAAACAACTCTTAACAAAAGCTTCTCCTTTTACTGAGCAGAGCGATATTTTTAAATTGATAGAACCCTGTGCTTCAAATGGAAATGCTGAAGCCGAAAATTATTTAGGTATGCTATATTTAAAGGGTATTGGTGTGCCTATAGATAATGAAAAAGCATTTTTACATATTTCTAATGCTGCTGGTAAAGGCTATGCAAACGCACAATATAACTTAGGAAGGTTATATAAATACGGTACAGGTTGCAGCATTAATTTTATACAAGCAATGGAGTGGTTTACTAAAGCAACGGAAAATGGAAGTCAAAGGGCCGCTTATTCTATGGGTTATATGTATTACAAAGGTATTGGGGTGTCTCAAAATTATCAAAAGGCAGTGTATTGGTTTGAACGCAGTGAAGACCCAATGGCAAAACATTTTTTAGGCTTATGCTATTATTTAGGCTATGGAGTAGCCGCAAATAAAGATAAAGCTTTGGGTTTGTTATTAAATAACCCCACACTAAACAGCAAGACTTTAGTAAGTTATATTAAACGAGAACAAAAAGAAATGCTAGAAGCCAAAGTAATAGAGGATTTAGAAGTAACAGCCCCAGAGTCTAAGCCTATAAACCCAGAGGTGGTTATAGAAACCCAAGAAGAACTAGAGTATCTACCTTATGATAAACTCGAATTAGAAGAAATAAAAGGAGCTTGGTCTGGAAAATTACTACAGTACGATTGGTCTGGAAAGTATATACAGCGCATTATACCTATTACTATAACAATTGACATTGATAAGGAATCTAATGAAATACAAGTGTCATGTATTCTTGAAGAACAAAAAATAAATACTCATGCTATTTGGCAAGATGAAACCTTGTATTTTAAAAACCTTAGCCAAACAGTTAGATTAAGTAAACTATACCCACAGCATCCTACAAAACTAACGCTCGATTATAATTTGCTTGCTACAAGTTTACAAAAGTATACCTACCAAAATTCAAAATACCTTATAGGCTATTTAGATACATATATACCAGAATGGACAGAATACGGAGCGCCTATGAGTTTGGTATTAAAACCAGAGGGTTCTAAAAATGGTTTGAATGAAGAGGCTTTACTGGCATTAGCCGCCCAAGGAGACCAGTTTATAAAACTATACCCTGTGCCCTTTAACGAGCAACTTACAATACAGTATCAATTAAAAGTACCTAGCAGTGTTTATGTAGAGCTTATTAGTTTAAATAGTACAAATAAAATAGTTGTTTTACCTAGTATACGTCAACAAGCAGGTGATTATACTTATACAATACCTGTAGAAAGTAGTTTACCTAAAGGTCTATACGTGGTTAGGTTGATAGCTGGGGAACAATTGTATACTAGAATGATAATAAAAGATAATTAAGAGTTATGAGAAAAAATAAATTATATTTAATAAAAGCATATTTTGGATTTGCTTTATTTTTATATCTTGGTATACAAGAAGTACACGCACAGTATAACGAACTTGATGAGGTAGATTTAGGTTGTATAAACTGTGATGACGATTGGTATGATGATGATTGCTATGACTGTGACTGTGACCCGTTTTTTTGCCCAGGGGGAGACCAGGATAATACAGGTGAATGTTACGAATGTTGGTGCGATTCTTCTTATTGTGAAGAGGAAGACCAAGACCCTTGTGAAACAAATTACGATCCTTGTCTTTGCGATGGTGATTGTGGTGATAATGATTCGCCCACAGATCCGGATTTGCCGCAATTTAACCCAGATTTTAATCAAACAAGAAGTATTCAAATATTAGCAGTTGAAGTTAGGGTAAAGCAAGTAAATGTAAATCAATTGGTAGTTGCGCCTATATCTCTTCATATTGTACATATGCCCACAGCAGATTTAAATGCCATATTAACTAGTTATAATGCTGAAACAGGAATAACTATAACAGCCGAAACGGCTGTTGCAGAAATGACAGCCAATGCAAGCTCTGGAACTGAAATTTCTGCTGAATTGGATTTATTGAAAATTTGGTTAGAAGGATTAATAATAGATGAGTTAGATGCTATTAATGAAGACGAAGATGTGAGTTTTGAAGATTGTGACGGTAGTTGTTATTGCGATAGCAGCGTTTGTGAGGAAGATTGTGACACGGGGTATGCTAAAGATGTTAATGATAATTGTGTAGAATGTGAGGAAAAGGATGAAACTGATGGTTCTTGTGTAGACTGCGATACGGGGCAAATAAGAAATCGCGTTGGAGAATGTATAGATTGTAAAGAAAAGAATACAGATGGTTCTTGCAAAGACTGTGATAATGGAAAAGAAAGGGTAGATAATGGAGAATGTGTAGAGTGTGTAGAAAAAGAAGCAGATGGCTCGTGTAAGCCTTGTGAAGAAGGAAAAGAAAGGAATGGTAAAGGAAAGTGCATTAATCCTTGTGATGTTACTACAACAGATTTATCTTTGATATTTTCTACAACTAATAATAGTAGATTGGAAGATGTCAAACAAGCCTTAATAAAGTATGGCAAAGATTTTGATATTGATACTAAAGAAAAAATGCAACACTTTTTGTCGCAAGCAGGTCATGAATCTACACATTTCAAAGATTTAGAAGAAAACCTAAACTATAGATGGAAGAAGCTGGGAAAAAGTTATTGGAATCGCTATTTTAATCCTTTTGACGATCCTGACAAGGATCCTAACAAAGAAGATCCAAATGATTATAAAAGAGATAGTACTTCTTTATATGTTGATGTGCAAAAGTTTGCAAACTATGTCTATGATGATGATAATAGGAGCTCTAGTAGTCAATTAGGAAATGATTCTGTTGGTGATGGTTATAAATATAGGGGAAGAGGTATTATTCAATTGACAGGTAAGGATAATTATGAAAATTTTAATACTTTTTACCAAGATAATTATGATAACAGTAAAAACCTATTAACCAACCCTGAATTACTTTCTACAGACATTGACATAGCAATAATAAGCGCAATGTGGTTTTACAAAAATAACGTAATGAATAAAATATCAATTAATGCAAGCACAACTGTAGAGGCCGTTACAAAGAAAGTTAATGGAGGCTCTACTGGAATAAAAGACAGAAAAGAACTTCATACTAAAGCTAAGCAAAATGTTAACTGTTTATAAAAATATTATTATTATGAGAAGATTGCGAAAAAATTATACTAATGTTCTACTGATTATTTTTTTATTAATTGGTTTTAGTTTCAAAAACAAGGAATTATCAGTTCGACCTCCAGAATCATTAATAGGTATATGGATTAATACGGAAACCCCTGAATGGAAATGGGAGTTTAAAGAAGATGGAAAATGTTATAACTATATGGATGGTCAGATTACTACGATTTATTTTTATACCACTCATACTGAAAATTCAGCAAATAATAAGCTTATTTTAGACTTTCTTAAATTAATTAATATTAACGATGCAAATGATGTTTATGAATATGAAATTAACGGAATTGGAGAAGGAGAGTTGTATCTAGATTTTTTAGGAGATAAGAGTAGTAAATTAATTGGTTTTATAAAGGAATAGTCAAATTCATCTTACATTGGTATAACAATTTAAAAGGATTAACAGATGGAGATGAGTAGTCGATGTTAATGAAGGGGGGCACTGTATTTAAAGGGTATCGGTGTGTCCATAGATAATGCAAAAGCATTTTTACATATTCTAATACTACTAGTAAAGGCTATGTAAACGCATAATATAACTTAGGAAGATTATATAAATACGGTACAAGTTGTAGCATTAATTTTATACAAGCAATAGAGTGGTTTACTAAAGCAACAGAAAACGGAAGTCAAAGAGCCGCTTATTTATATGTATTACAAAAGGTTTGGGGTGTCTCAAAATTATCAAAAGGCAGTTTATTGGTTTGAACGTAGTGAAGCCCCAATAGCAAGATATTTTTTAGGGTTGTGTTATTATTTCGGTTATGGTGTTCCAGCTAATGAAGATAGAGCTTTGGAAATTCTATTAAATAACCCAACAGTAAAACATTTGTTACTTATATAGAAAGTGAACAAAAGCAAAAAAATGAAATGACTGTAGCGGAAGTTTTAGAGATATTATTTTCTACATACTCTAGCTATAAAGCACCAACTGTCATTACAGATGTGGATGTTTCCGAACACCAAGAACCAATAGTAGTTGAAGAAGTTATAGGAGAATGAGCTAGTAATACTATAATACGCACTTCCCATATCAGTAACTTTTACATCTGAAAATAATAACATAAACACAAAACGTATGAAAACAATGCTTATAGCAATAATGATACTGTTAACAACTACAATATCCGCACAAGATAAATATGATCAACTAATGCAAAAAATGGAAATAGAAAGCCAAATAAAAGAATTTATAAATAATTATATAGACAAACTCGCAAGTGAAAGTAATGGGGTAAGTGTATCAAAGTGGCAAACAATAAAGTCAAAAATAAATTATAGTACTTATTTAATCAGTATAAAATCAATCTTGCAAGAGCATTATCCTTTAAACGAAATAGATAATATCTTTAAGGCTAACGATATGGTAGCATCAGTCAATGATACTGGTAAATTTATTTACAAACCAAAGCCAATTGTACGTGAAAAAATGTATCAATTGAGTAGACAATATGGAAAGACTTTAAATGAAAAAATAAAAAAACTTATACAAGAATAATGTAATGTACAAATAGGTGTTCACGATTTGAAAAACAAAATAAAATACTGTATAACAGTGATATATATAGTGGTGGTTAAGTCTGCCACCCCGACAAATATTAATGCAAACTAAAGCCTTGTCAATCATGTGATTGACAAGGCTTTTTGGTTTTTAGACTATAATAAGAATTGAATTGATATGGTTTAATTCGGTTCACACTTTTGGAATCTAAAAAGTGTTAATTGTCCGATTTTTTATTGAAAGTCCAAATTAATATAGTTTAATTCGATTAACAATTAGGTCAACATTTGGTTTAAATTAAGAATAGATTTAGTGCTAATTAACTTTATTTTTTGTAGTATACTGGGAAAAATTTATTTGTTCAAAATCAAATAGTAAAAAAAGCAGGGTCTCTGCTTTGGAACCCAGTTTTTCTCTCAGTGTTTTAAAAGCTCTTGTAATATGACCTTCAACAGTTTTAATTGAAACACCAAGGTAATTTGAAATTTCTATATGAGTAAGCCCTTCTTTTTTATTTAATAGAAATATTTGTTTGCATTTTTTAGGTAGATTGTCAATTTCATAATTAACCAATTCCATTAGCTCGTTCAAATTTTTACCCTCATTTTCTACTATTAGGTCTATGGCTTCGAGATATTTCTTCTCCAAATAAACTACTGGTTGATTTTTTCGATATAGGTCAATAAATTCATTATATGTAGATTTATATAAATAGCTTTTAATTGAAAAATTTGGATTGATTTTTTTTCTGTGAACCCAAGTTTTTGCAAATACATTTTGAACAATATCCTCAGCTTTCCCATGATCGTTAATCAATGTATATGCATAAGTACAAAGTTTTTGATAAAAAGAACTTACTAAAAAATCAAAGGCTTTATTATCACCTAAACTTAATTTTTTTGCTAAAAAAAAATTGTTTTCAAACATCATATATATATATTGAGAAATTCTCAGAATAAGTACTGCATTAATGAACAAATCTAAAAAAAAATGAATAAAAAGTAGAGGGGTAATAAAAAAATATACGTAATAGGTAATAATGGGGAGTTCAAAAAAACATAAAATAATAATTAAATTTCTCAATAGAGAAGCAAATTATAAGGAACTAGAAAAATTAAATACTTGGTTAAAAAATGCTAAAAATGTTCCAATATTTAATCATTTCGTTCAAACAGAATATATAATCGCGTTATGCATGGCAGAATATAATTTGAAAAAGGCGAAAAAGTCTATAGAAACTAAAATCAAAAATTCTGAGAAAAAGCAAAAAGTAACTCTTTATAAAAGAATGACTGTAGCTGCTACAGTACTATTAATTATCGGGGTATCAATGTTTAGATTAAACAATGACCACAAAATTTCCCTGTCTGGAAATACAAATATAATTGAGATAGGTTCAAATAAAGCAATACTTACTTTGGAAAATGGTGATCAAGTAGCATTGGAAAAAGGAAAAAGTTTTCAGGCAGAAACTATAAGCGCTAATGGAGAGAAAATTATTTATTCGTCTCGAAATAAAAGTGATAAAGCAAAGGAAAAATTACAATTTAATTATTTGACAATTCCAAGGGGGGGGCAGTTTTTTGTCCAATTATCTGATGGAACTGAAGTCTGGTTGAATTCAGATTCAAAATTGAAATACCCTGTAAAATTTATTAAAGGAGAAATCAGAGAAATAGAACTTGTTTACGGTGAGGCTTATTTAAAGGTGTCTCCTAGTGAAAATCATGATGGAGTCTCTTTCAATGTACGTACTAAAGCGCAAACGATAAATGTTCTGGGAACAGAGTTTAATATAAAAGCTTATAATGATGATGACGAAATTGCAACAACGTTGGTTGAGGGAAAAGTTGCGATAAAAAAAGGCAAGATTGAAAAGATTTTAAGACCAAATCAGCAATCTCGAATTGTTCAAAATTTAGATAGAATTGAGGTTATGGATGTTGACGTGTCTCAGGAAATTTCTTGGATAGATGGAATGTTTACTTTTAATGAAGAATCTTTAGGGGAAATGATGAAAGTAATATCAAGATGGTATGATGTTGAAGTTGTTTTTGAATCAGCCAAACGAAAGAATTTTGTTTTTACAGGGGTATTGGAAAGAACAAAATCATTTACTGATATTCTGAAACTTATTGAAACGACAAGCGAAGGAGAAGTGGAATTTGAAATTAACAGAAAAACAATAATAATAAGATAAAAAAGGAAAAGGCTAGCACCTTGGACAGTAAAAGCCTTTTTCCAGCAGATTAATTAAAACAATGTTTAACTAAACCAAAGCAAATTTATGGAATTTAAATCAACTAGGAGACACTCCAATTATGGAAAGATGTTTCTAAAGATTATTATGAAATTATTTATCTTTTTGTGTTGTACTTTTGTGTTCGCCCTTGGGCCAAAAAAGGGGCATTCGCAAAATGCATATATTACAATAGAAAAGGAAAAGACATTGACTGTCAAACAGGTCTTTAAATTAATAAACAGACAAACGAAATATAAGTTCATTTATAGGCATGATTTAGTTAAAAATGCCCCCAAGCTTTTTTTGAAAAAAGGATTGGTTAAGACGAAAACATTATTGGAAGACTGCCTTTCTCCAATTAATTTTACTTACGAATTCACAGAAAACAAAACCGTAGTAGTTAAAAGAAAACCCCAATCGATAGTTAACAAACAGCTAATTCAGACATTAAATAGCAACTTACAGTTACAATTGAGTGGTTTGGTAACAGATGACAAAGGAGCACCTTTACCAGGAGCCTCTGTTATTGTGAAGGGGACACAAAATGGAACACAGACTGATTTTGATGGTAAATTTTCTTTAGAAGTTAACTCAGAGGATGTTGTGTTGGTTGTTTCTTATATAGGGTTCTTAACTCAGGAAGTTTCGGTAAATCAACAGACAAACTTATCTATTATATTAAAAGAAAATGCTTCAGAACTGGAAGAAGTCGTAATTATAGGTTTTGGAACAACTACAAAAGCAAAAGCTGTAGGTGCAGTTACTAGTGTAAAGGGTGAAAGATTAGAGCAGACTCCTTTTAATAATGCATCTGAAGCATTGCAAGGCCAGGTATCAGGTTTAGTTGTTAACAGACAAGGTGGAGCACCGGGAGATATTCCACGAATTTCTATTCGAGGAGGAGAAACCCCTCTTTTTGTAATTGATGGCGTTATTAGGGATGAATTTACGTTTGCTACTATCAATCCGGAAGATATTGAGTCAATATCATTTTTAAAAGATGCGGTGTCAACAGCAGTTTATGGTACTCGTGCAGGTGATGGTATAATATTGGTAAAAACAAAACGGGGGGCAAATAATAAACTAAAACTAAGATATTCCACGAATTATCAATTGAGTGAACCTACGGTATTACCTAAAAAGATGAATTCGCTGCAGTTTGCTCAGTTGAATAATGATGCAGCAAGGTATGATGGCATAGATCCTATTTTTACACAAGAGGAAATAAATATTATAAGAAGCGGCGAAGACCAAGTCAGATACCCAAATACAGATTGGCAAGAATTGGCATTTAGAGACTATACGGCTATGCGAAGGCATAATATTTCTTTAAATGGAGGGGGGGATAGAACGAACTATTTTTTGTCGCTTGGTTATTTGGATCAGGATGGGA
Source organism: Flavivirga abyssicola (assembly GCF_030540775.2). Classification (GTDB taxonomy): domain Bacteria; phylum Bacteroidota; class Bacteroidia; order Flavobacteriales; family Flavobacteriaceae; genus Flavivirga; species Flavivirga abyssicola. Next base: position 3,602,812 of record NZ_CP141266.1, read on the forward strand.
TTTTAAAATCTAATGCAATTACTTTAGAACGATATAATATACGAAGCAATATAAGTACAACATTTGAAAATTTAGGACTAAATGTTAGTTTAAATATTGATGCTAGTTTACAAAAAGAGAGAAACCCATCTATAGGGGGAAATACTATTTTCCGTCAGATAAGTTATCTTACTTCACCATTAGAGCCTGTTTTTAATCCTGATGGAACATATGCTGCTGGATCTAATCCATTGGCACGTGCAGACAGAGGGTCAGGGTATGTAAGAGAACGAGATAAATATATAAATACTCAGTTAAATATAAAATGGGAAGTCCCAGGAGTAGAAGGTTTAACAGCGGGAGTAATGGGCAGTTATAGAGAATCAGATGAATTTAATAAAACATGGAGTTTAACAGTCCCAAGATATAATCCAGCGGGAGATGTGGCTAACTCCTTGCCACCGTCTTTAAATCAATCTGCTAGGTATAATAGTATATTAGATTTAGAGGCTAGTTTGTCATATAAAAGTACGTTTGGTATGCATCATGGTATTGATGCGACTGCTGTTTATGTGCAGCGTGAAGGCGTTAATGAGAATTTTTCGGCTTCAAGAATTAATTATGAGTCTAGTGCCGTAGATCAATTGTTTGCGGGACCTTCTGAAGGGCAAAATAATTCAGGTTCCGCTAGTGAAAATGCTTTTGCTGGAGTAGTAGGACGTGTTAAATATGATTATGATTCAACTTATATTTTAGAATTTAGTGGGCGTTACGACGGAAATGACAATTTTGCCTCTGGGAAAAAATGGGGGTTTTTTCCTGCTATTGGAGGTGCATGGGTTATTTCTAATGAAAAATTTATGGAGTCGCTAAGTGAGAAAAATATTTTAAACAATCTTAAATTTAGATTTTCATTTGGTGAAACAGGTATTGTACAGGGGGTAAATAGATTTGGTTACTTATCAACATATAGCCTTGAACCCAATGTTATAAATATTGGGAACACTTTAATAAATGGATACTCTGAAGGTAATTTAGTGAGTCCAAATGAATTGACTTGGTTTACTAGAAAATCAAATAATATTGGTTTAGATTTTAGTTCTTTAAATTATGAACTAGAAGGAAGTATAGATTATTTCTTGTATAATACTACGGGCTTTTTAGTAAGCCCAGAGGATAGGTATTCGGCACCATTAGGAAAAAATTTGCCACAAATAAAGTCAGATTCAGAACAGCGTAGAGCAGGATGGGAATTTAGTTTGCGGTATAAAAAGAAATTAACAGAAGATTTTTATTTCGAAATAGGAGGAAATATGTCTTATTTTGATCAAATATGGGTGAAAAAAGTAGATGAGGATGAAGCTTCTTTAAAAAACCCTTACGTAAGAGAAACACATCAGAAGGACTTTTTTAGAAGAATGTACTTATCGGATGGATACTACCAAGATGAGTTTTTATTGTTAAATACGCCAAGACCGTCTAACGACAGTAATATTCAATTAGGTGATCTTCGTTATATAGATAGTAATGGTGATGGAAAAATAGATGATGATGATCGAAGACGTATAGGTAAGCCTTCTTTTCCTCATCTTAACTATGGATTTAATTTTTCAACAAGATACAAAGCCTGGTCATTTTCTGGATTAATTCAAGGTACGGGAGATCGTTATATAGATTTAGGGCTGAGAAGTGAGATTCCAAAAGAACTTTTATTGGAATACCAATTGGATTATTGGAGTCCAGAAAACCCTAATGCAAGATTTCAAAGAATATCTACGGTTTTTGATAATCCTAATGGTTTAGATTCAGATCATAAGTTGTTCAATGCTAAATATGTTAGAGTAAAAAATTTACAGATAGGTTACGATTTCAAAAAAGGTGTTTTGAAAAATTTAAAAGGTATTTCAGGGCTTAGGCTTTCACTAACTGGAACTAATTTATTTACAATTTCTGATGTGAACGATTATTTTGACCCTGAATCATGGACAGCAAGATCAAACAATTTTGATGGTAACGTAACAGGTAGCACATATCCAATTCAACGGACATATACTTTGGGGTTAAATGTTGAATTTTAATTGAAAAATATTATGAAAAATATAAAAAGCTTATTACTATTATTGATAATATCTTCCATGTTCGGTGCCTGTGAAGATATACTTGAAACGAAACCTTTAAACAGGTATTCAGAAGAAAATGTTTGGGGAGATCCAGCTCTTGCTCAAGGGTTTATTTATGATGCACAAAATGATGCTATAAGAGCATTTTTGAGTGTGCCAGCAAGTTCCACTTTGTATTCTGCAAATGATTTACATACAGACAACCAGATTAGAACTGGAGGAGGAGGAAATATTAATACAGATGGCTACGATCGGTTTTTTGATGCAGGTTGGGATCAGTTCTCTGTAATAAGACAAGCTAATTTAATTATTGAAAAAGTAACTGAATCAACGATATTTACTGAAAATCAAAAGACTCTTTTTATTGCTCAAGGACACATGATCCGTGCTATGGTCTATGCACGTCAAGCACGGTTTTTTGGTAAATATATTATTATAGATAAAGTGCTTACTCCAGAAGATGACTTAGTTCTAGGTCGTTCTTCAACCGTTAAAGAAACGTATGATTTTATTTTAAATGATTTAACTATTGCAGCCAACGGCTTGCCATTGAATGGGGAAGCAGGAATGTTAACCAAGGGTGCTGCTTTAGCCCTTAAAGCAGAAGTTGCATTACATGGCGGTGCATATATTGAAAGCAATAAAGAGGAGTATTACCAAATATCTAAGGAAGCTGGTGAAGATTTATTTAATTTAGGAGTATACCAATTAGATAACGATTATGCGAACATTTTTAATAATTACGATGGAGGCTTAAATTCTAATGAGATTATTTTGGGATATTATCAGCATATTGATAATACACGTTTTAGAGAAACCATTATGCAGCGTATTGTGCCTAATTTGGCTCTCAGTAGGCTAGATACTAATGCGACACCTCAACTAAGTCAAGGTTTTTCCGGATGGAGTCGTATGCAACCAACTTGGTCATTAGTTGAAGATTATTTAGTTGTAGATGAAGATAATGTCGCAAAGAAATGGAATGAAACGTCATATTATCAAGATTATATGACAAATGGTGGATATGTTTCAAAGATGCTTTTTAAAAATAGAGATAAGCGTTTAGAAGCTTCAATTGTGAGAGATTCATCGATGTATTTTGGTCAGTTGGTAACCTATCGTAAAGGCGGTAATTTACATTGGAATGCCAATACAGGTTCAAAATGGGGCATGACAGCATCTGGATTTAATCAAAGAAAGGGGTTGTATGAAGAAGTACAGTTAAGAGCTCCCGTTAACACACCATATCATATTGTTGTATTCAGGCTTGGTCGCGCATATTTAAACTATGCAGAAGCTATGTTGCGCCTTAATCAACCCGATGTTGCTATTGAATATATGAATAGAACAAGAACTGCTCATGGCGGCTTGCCACCACTGGCAATAGGTACTGATATATCAGATGTATGGAAATATTTTAAAATTGAGCGCAGAGTTGATTTATTCTTTGAAAATGATCGGTATTGGTCATTGTTGCGTTGGGGAAAAGAAGATGGAGGTACAATTATTTCCGAGTTAAATACTAATAAGAAAGCTTTTGAAATTTCAGAGGACGGCATGTCGTTTGAACTTATTGAAATCCCAAATGGATATGCCAATAGAAACAGAATGAATTTTTCTGCAAGAAGATATCTTTTTCCTGTACCAGAAAATGAGAGACAGTTGAATAATAAACTAGACCAGAACCCTGAGTGGTAATCCAAAATATAAAACTTTTAAATTATGAATAAATTAATAAAATACATACCAATCATCGTTTTAGGCCTACTATTAACCTCATGCTTAACCTCGGATCTTGATGAACTACCAACCTTTGAAAATGCTGATATTATAGATTTTAGATTTGAATACCGTTGGATAGATAACTCTAGTGAGTTTAGTAAATTGAAGGTGCAATCCTTAAATAGAACGATAACAATAGATACTATATCAAATACAGTAAATTGTACAATTACAGTACCGGCATCTGATGATGATTTTCCAGATTCAGTTAGAGCAGATGTAACGCTTTCAAATATTGTTGGTTTTGCAGATCTTACAACTGCTGCTAGTATGAAACCTATAGGTAATGCACCTGTATTAGGCAAAGTTGGTGATTTTAGTTTAAGTACTATCCAGTATGAAGTTACTGCAGCCAATAATACTGTAAAAGTATGGAGTCTAATTATTGATGACTTTGTTAAATAAAAAAGTTTAGTTATTTTTATTTAAGTAGTTTTTAGTTAGTGCACGGGAAATTTTTTCCCGTGTATTTTTATGTAATACCAAACGAATTTATAATCAATCATTTTGAAGTTTATTTGGTATAAATCCCAATATTTCAGTTATGAAAAACATTTAGCTCATAGTGTTAAGTGTAAATGTAGAAATGAACTACCTATAATAAAAATGAAAATAAAACTGAAGCAATTTACTAGATTAAGAAGAAATAACTTGTAATCAGTTAAATTAATAAAGAATGAACAAAATAAAGGGTGTTAATTTAGGAGTATTACTTATCGTTGTGCTCTCTGTGCAGTGTAGAACAGCAAAGACAGAAAAAGTAAAAACAATTACTCAAAAAGTAGCAGATTGGCAAATTAAAACTTTTGAAGATATGGGGAAATATCGTGCCCTACCATCTGAAGCAAATCGAGAAAAATGGCATCACCGAGATCGTTATCACGATTTGGAGTGGCATTGCGGAGCCTTATATGCAGGTGTTTATCAGTTTAGTACAATAACCGATAATCCAAAATATTGTAAATGGTTAAAGGATATTGGAAATAAAAATGGTTGGAATTTATATAAACGCATGTATCATGCTGATGACCATGCAGTAGGTCAGTTTTATTTAAATCTTTATGAAAAGTACAAAGAAGAGCAAATGATAAGCCCCTTGCAAATGCGTTTTGATTCTATTTTAAAAAGCGAAAGAGTTAATAAATGGCATTGGCATTGGTGTGATGCTTTGTTTATGGCCCCGCCTGTTTGGGCAAGACTTTCAAAAGTTACTAAGGATTCTAAATATTTAGAATTCATGGATAAACAATATCATATGACTTATGACATTCTTTGGGATAAAAAAGAACAGCTTTTCTTTAGAGACAAAAGTTATTTTAAAACTAGAGAAAATAATGGTGAGAAAACGTTTTGGGCAAGAGGAAATGGTTGGGTGTTTGCTGGCTTAGCCCTCATGATTCCAGATTTGCCAAAAGATTGGGAGCATAGAGATTTCTATATAACTGTTTTTAAAGAAATGGCTGAAACATTAAAAAAAGAACAACGTGTGGATGGTTCTTGGTCTGCTAGTCTTTTAGGAGACGAGAAAGACTATCCAAAAATGGAAACAAGTGGTACTGCATTTTTTACTTTTGGACTCGCTTGGGGTATTAATAACGGTATTCTAGATAAAAATGTATACCAACCAGTGATGATGAAAGCATGGAAAGCCATAGTGTCCTGTGTTGATAATAAAGGTATGTTAGGATATGTGCAACCCGTTGGAGCAGCACCAGGTGAGAGTTTTAAGGATTATACTGAGGTATATGGATCTGGAGCATTTTTAGCTGCAGGGACAGAGGTTTATAAATTCTTTCAGAAAAATAAATAGTAAGGAGTGTTTGTATATAAAATAGCAGCTTGACAATGAAATTAAAAACACTTTTAAATTTATCAATAGTTACCGTGGCATTGATAATGTCTTCCTTTGTTGGCGGTCAGGAAAGCCTTCCTATTCTCGACAATCCTATGTCTACACGATATTTTCAAAAAAAACTTAGAAAAAGCCTTCCCCGTTTAGTTTATACAAAGGAAAGTGTTAAACATGTGAGAAAAAAAATAAAAACAGATTCTGTTCTTCAAAATATGTATGCTGCTATTAAATTGAATGCAGATGCCATTTATAAAGAGCCACTTTTAGAATATATTATAGAGGGTAGGCGCTTGTTGGATGTATCTCGAGAATTATTATACCGCATGAATATGCTAGGATTTGTTTATTTGATGGAGAATGATGAAAAATCGTTAGCTCGTATTAATGACGAATTATTAACTGTGTGCAATTTTGTCAATTGGAATCCTTCACATTTTTTAGATGTAGCAGAAATGGCTCTTGGGGTTGCTATTGCTATTGATTGGACGCAAGATAATTTGCCAGAATCTACCATACAATTAGCTAAAAAAGCATTGTTGGAAAAGGCAATTCTTAAATCGTGGCCCAAAAAAAATAAAAAATGGGGAATTGCTTATGGTAATACCAATTGGAATCAAGTATGTGCAGGTGGGTTAGTTGCAGCATCAATTGCCATTGCTGATGAAAACCCAGAACTAGGAGTTAAAACTATCCACAGAGTACTGGATGGTCTCCCAAATGCTTTAGCTACTTATGGTCCTGATGGTAATTATCCAGAGGGAGCAACCTATTGGGATTATGCAACAGCCTACTCGGTAACAACAAATAGTATTTTTCAGAGCGCTTTTGGTACCGATTTTGGGAGTTATGATGTGCCTGGTTTTAAGGAGAGTGCCAAGTTTAGACTGCTAAGTGAATGTCCTTCGGGTTTCTACTTTAACTTTTCAGATTGTAAAGATGAACAAAATGCTAATGGCAATTCTAGTCTTGCCTGGTTTGCAATGAAATCAGGAAATGAAGCTTTTTTCAAGAAAAAAAGTTTTTTACAGCCTTTTGACAAAATGGATAAACTTTCGCGATTTGATGGTATTGCTATGTTATGGTTAGCCAAATATAAGAAGCGATTTTTCAAGGGTATTCCAACGGCTTGGAAAGGAGATGGTAAAAACCCTATAGCTATTTTTAAATCTCATGCAGAAGATAAGAATCAATTTTATTTGGGTTGCAAAGGGGGGAGAGCAAGCATAAGCCATGGTAATATGGACGCGGGTTCTTTTGTATTTGAATTAAATGGCATACGTTGGTCTATAGATCCGGGCGTTCAAGGATATCATGAATTGGAAAAAGAGGGTTTTAATCTTTGGTCCAATGCACAAGATGGTGATCGGTGGACATTACTAACGAAAAATAACTTTGGGCATAGTACTCTGACTATTAATAATGAATTATTTTTGAATAATGCTTTTGCTCCTTTAATTAATTTTAAGGAAGGAGATAAGCCAGAGGCTAGTTTTGATTTGAGCTCTGTTTTTGGAAAAAACATTAAAAAAGCACATAGGCGATTTCTAAAAGAAAGTACGACTTCGTTATTAATTGAAGATGATTTAGAAGTTTCAGATAGTACAAAATTAATAACGTGGCAAATGATGACAACTGCCAACGTCAAAATTGTTAAGGAAGGCGCCATTCTTAGTCAAGGAGGTAAGAAATTGAGACTTGAAAATATATCGCATCCAAATATAACTGTGTCTATAATATCCCTTTACCCTTCCCCATTAAAATTAGACAAGCAAATTGAAGGATTAAAACGTATTGAAATACGAATTCCTGCTTGGATTATAGAGTCAAGGAAAACAAAAATTAAAGTTAAACTGTCAGAGTTTTAAATGTTAATAATGAAACTTATACTTCGAATTTGCGTATGTAGTTTGTTTTTTAGGCAAGTATTACAATTCTAAACCAGAGCGTTAGAAAGTGAATGACGGCAAAAACTAATAAATTCTTTTAGAGTTTAATCAGGGCCACCACTTCTAATGGTGGATATTTATTAAATTTCTAGGGTAGGTGTGATTATTTGTAAATCTTACCACTAATCAACAAAAAGCAAACGTGAGTAACGATTTTTATACATCAGTGATATTGCCCAATGCAGGAATTATTATTAAAATATGCAGGGCGTACACAGATACTCAAGAAGATTTTGAAGACTACTATCAAGAAGTGTGCTTGCAAATTTGGAAGAGTAGAAATAAGTTTTTAGGACAGTCAAAATGGTCCACCTGGATCTATAGGTTATCCTTAAATGTGTGTTTAACACTAACTAAAAAGAAAAAAGTAACTACAAATAATTTTTCTTCAGATGTACCAATAGAAGTTATTGAAGATAGTAATCAAGAATTTACAGATAAGTCTTTGGAGCTTCTTTTTAAGGCAATCAAGCAATTGTCAGAAATTGACAGGGCGGTTGTTTTACTCTATTTAGAAAAAAAATCATATCAAGAGATAGCAGAAATTATTGATACAAATCACAATAATATAGGCACAAGAATTAATAGAATCAAAAAACGATTAAAAAAAATATTAGATGGAAAAATCAATTGAATCAATTTGGGAACAAGGTTTTCTAAATAAAGAAGCTTTAATAGTTCCAAAACTTAATAATTTATATGAAAAAAAGTCAATTAGCTTAGTCGAAAAATACAAGCGCATGTTTAATAAAAATATGATGTTACTTTCATTAGCATCAATTATTTTGTTGGTTTTTACATTGTTAATTGGCATGCCTTTTATGGGTATTCCTATGTTCGTCATTTTAAATGTTATGGTTTTAATAGATAAGACGTTCGCCAATAAATTAAATCAAATAGACAATACGAAAACATGCTACCATTACTTAAAAAAGGTAAAAACATGGATGGATCATAAAACATCTGTAAATAGTATGCTAGCAAGAGTTTTATACCCATATATGTTTATATCCATGTTTTTAGGGTATTGGTATTTTGATTTAAATGGGACAATAATAGGAAAACGGGTGGTGTATTTATTATCAGAATATTATCCTAATATTGCTTTGGTTTTTGGTTTTCCACTTTGCATACTACTCGTAGTTTTTGTTGTAGCAATAGCCTTATCCTATTTAGGTAAAAGCATATATCTATGGGATTTAAAATTAGGCTATGGCAATATTTTAAAAAGAATAAATGATTTACTTTCAGATATTGAAGAGCTGAGAAATTAGATAAGAGAATAGTTTATAAATGATCTTTTTGAAAACTATTATTATCAAAATGTAAACTATAATTTACATTTGTATAAAAATAAACTACAAAAATCTATAAATCATGAAAAAATCAGATGCTTTTCTCTGGATAAAATTTCGCTTTTATATGGTGTGTTATTTACAATATTTGCTATGACTTTTACATAACCTTATAGAGAATGAAAAACCTTATAAAAGTAGAACGTGCCAGATATAACTTATCTCAGTCTGCTCTAGCTGATAAAGTAAACGTAACTAGGTAAACTATACATGCTATTGAAAAGGGGCGTTTTGTTCCATCAACTGCATTGGCAATGAAAATTGTATTTGTTTTTAAAATGAAAGTAGATGACCTTTTTGAGTTAGAACAGTCAGATTGGGATTAAATATAACAAAACAGGCATTGTAACTAAAACCATACTATAGTGACATATTAACAATTACAATATGAAAATAACAACAAAACAAATATGAAAAAATCGTTGCTTATAATTACTATAGCATTACTCACTGTATTATCAACTTACAGTCAAAATATAGAAGGAAAATGGAACGGAATTCTTGATATAAATGAGGTGCAACTTAGAGTAATATTCAATATTTCTAAAAATGACAAAGGATATACTGCTACTATGGATAGTCCAGATCAAGGAGCAAAGGGTATACCGGTTAGTCATATTAGCTTTAACAATTCCAAACTAATTATTAAAATATCCAATGTAGGTATTAACTATCAAGGTGAATTCAATAGTGAAAAATTTAAAGGGGTTTTTAAACAAAATGGGTATGAAATTCCTCTAACCCTATCAAAAAAAACAGCAAAGAAGAAGTCTGTTAAAAGACCTCAAAACCCAATAGAACCATACCCTTATTACACAGAAGAAGTAACTTTTACCAATCCAACGGCTAATATTTCATTATGTGGGACATTGTCATTACCAAAGAAAGAAGGTGTTTTTCCGGTTGCAATTTTAATTTCAGGTAGTGGACCACAAAATAGAGATGAAGAAATAATGAGGCATAAGCCATTTCTTGTGATAGCTGATTATTTAACAAGAAATGGTATTGCTGTATTACGATATGATGACCGGGGAGTGGGGAAATCTGAGGGTGTTTTCCCAAAAGCTACGTCGGCAGATTTTGCAACCGATGTAGAAAGTGCTGTTGCTTATTTAAAAGCAAGAAAAGAAATAAACAAAAACAAAATTGGATTAATTGGTCACAGCGAAGGAGGCATGATTGCCCCTATGGTAGCTTCAAAATCGAAAGATGTTAGTTTTATAGTGCTATTGGCTGGAACAGGTATGTCCGGAAAAGATATATTGTTGTTACAACAACAAGTGATTTTTAAAGCTGGAGGCATGCCGCAATCTAAAATAAGCAAAATAACCCAAAGCAATAGTGAAGCCTATGAATTGATTATAAATTCAAAAAATGATAACGAACTAAAAACAAATTTATCTACAATAATTGAAAAAAGCTTTAAGCAAACCAATCGCTATATAAAAGCAAATGAAGAAGACAAAAAGGAACTTCTAAGAGCTCATAAAAAAAATAGTCTCGCACAATTCTTGAGCCCCTGGATGAAATACTTTTTAAAATATAATCCAATAGATGATTTAGAAAATGTAAAATGTCCTGTCTTAGCACTTAACGGAGGGAAAGATTTACAGGTTCCTCCAATAGAAAACATTGAGGCTATTAAACAAGCCTTATTAAAAGGGGGCAACAAACAGGTAATTACAAAAATTTACCCAGAGTTAAACCATTTATTCCAAGAATGCCAAACAGGTTTAATTAAAGAGTACGCAAAAATTGAACAAACGTTTTCTCCTGTAGTTTTAAAAGACATAAAAGAATGGATTATAAATCAACCGAAATAGAATTATGAGTACTAGGAAAAATATATGGATGTGTTTTTATCTGGTTCTAACAATACTAAGCTGTAATCAAAAAAGTTTACCCCAAAAGAAAGCCTATTCCTTTTATCATAACAGTAAAATAGAATATTTAAAAGATTCAGTTGTAATAAAATTGAACAACCCAATTAATGCACCATTAACGTATTTTTTAAGTACAAAAAGTAAAACCTTAAAAAATATCTTAAAATCGTTAGACACGATAACCCTAAGACCTTTACAGGACAGTATAATTGTTTTAAATTTCAAGAACAACGGAGATAAAATTAATTTAAAAAACGTATTAGGGAATCCTTCCTTGCAAATAAATAAATACCCCATTGCATTGCCTTTTAAAAATAATTCTGAGTATACCATTATTCAGGGCTACAAAGGTAAGTTTTCGCATACCCGAAGATATTCATATTATGCCATAGATTTTAATTTGAAAATTGGTGATACAATTTGTGCCAGTGACAATGGGTATGTGGTTGGAGTATTAGATAAGTACTCGGGATATGGAAATAGAGAATGGATGGATTACGCAAATTTCGTAACGCTTTACCACCCTAAAAGTAATTTGTATACCCAATATGTTCATTTAAAAACCAACGGAAGCTTAGTAAAAGTAGGAGATACAGTTAAAATTGGTCAACCCATTGCTATAAGCGGAATGACGGGTTTTACAACGATACCTCATTTACATTTCAATGTTCTAAAAGCTACGCCTACTGGATTAATTTCAGAAAAAATCAGTTTTATTGAAGGGTATAAAGGAGTAAATCTTAAAAAAAATGATATTGTAAAAAAGTAAATCATGGAATTTGATAATTATTCTATCAGAAAATTAAATAGTAACGATGTACACAACTATTTCCAACTTCTAGAAAATAACAGGGACAGACTGAGAGAGGTATTTACGGATACAGTTTTAGAAACGACTACTATTGAAGACACTAAAGTATTCCTGTCCAAAATGAAGGAAAGAATGGAAGGAGACAATTACCTCCCGCATGTTGTTATAGAGGAAAAGACTACTAAGTTTATAGGCTTTATTGATGTGAAACATATAGATTGGAATATCCCAAAAGGAGAATTAGGCTTATATATTGATAAAGATTACTCAGGAAAAGGAATTATGACAAAAGCTCTAAAACTATTTTGTGAGTATGCTTTTAATAAATATCATTTTGCAAAATTGTTTTTAAGAACCCATACAAAAAATATCTCCATGCAAAAAGTTGCCGAAAAATGTGGGTTTCAAAAGGAAGGCGTTATAAGGAAAGACTACAAGACCACTTCTGGGGAAATAATTGATTTGGTGTATTATGGTAAACTAAATTCAAATCAAGATTGACTAATGTATTTGGTCTAATTTATTGATTTTGAATTAGTTGTGTTGAGTGTCGGGTAAATGTCGGGTGAATACCAGCTTGATTTTTTGAACTACTGAATTTTTGAAAGTAAAATTGCTAACGATTTTAAATTTCTAAACAATGAAACAACCAGAACTAGGCAAGAAAATTTTAGAATTACGTATAGCAAAAGGCTTGACACAGGAAGAGCTTGTAGAGAAATGTAATATCAGCGTAAGGACGATTCAAAGAATTGAAGCAGGGGAGGTCACACCAAGAAGCCACACATTAAAAGCTGTTGCAGCAGCCCTAGATAGTGAGTTTAGTGAAATTGTAAATAAAAAACACACTTTTATCGACTTGGCAAATGAATGGATAGAGCGTTTTTTGCTTAATGATTCTGTTACCGCCAAATCATCCGATTTTTTTATCAAAGAACTTAACATTGCCGGAATATCTGCAATCATTTGTTTTGTAATTGGCTTTTTAGAAATGGCATCCGATTATTTTCTTTATAACCAGAATAGAATAATTTTTAGTACCCCCTTTTTCATTTTAGTAAAAATTATTTCTACAATCTCTTATATTTTTTATCAGCGTGGGTTTATCATTATAGGAATGCTTTACAAAAATCATCTACTAAAGCTAGTTGCTTTTATTTTTATGATTTTAGTTGCATTCATAAATAGCTATGAAATCATTTCAATATTTACAGAATCTGTAGAAAGAACATTTATTGGCTACTTCTTTAGTATTACACTTGGTGTTTTGTGCATAGTTGCTGGGGTAGCTATTCTCAAATTAAAAAAACATGTTGGGAAAGCGGCAAAATATGATGGTATGTTACTTATAATAGGTGGATGTTGTACCGTCTCTGTTATTTTTAATTTGATCGGGTGGATATTATATATTCCTATAAACATTTTAGAGATTATCATTCTTTTCAAAGTTGTGGTAAACTTAAAAAAACAGGCGCCTTCAACCCTAAACGGTTTTAATTCCTAAAAACAGATAAAATGTATAAAAACACACTCAATATTTTACTAGGTTTTCTATTATCAATGACGTTAATAGCTCAAAATAAAACGAATAATATTTCAAAAATTATTGCTAGTCAAAGTCATAAAAATGACGACGCCAGTCTTTGTTTAATCTGTGTAAAATATTCACAACTATATGCTTATAATGGAAATATAAACCAAACATTATATACAATACTATCAATCTCATAAATTATTTATTCAATTTCTTACTTTAATTTTTTAATTACTTCTTTATCTAATAACTTGTCTTATATACTGCAACTCGTATAGAATAAAAATTAGATTATGAAGAAATTTTATCTCGTATTTGTGTCAATTATGTTTTTAAATTCATTTTTGACTAATAGCCAAGGTTTTAAAAATTTTATAACAGTAGAAGGCAATCAACTTTTAGATGGCGATAAAACATTTAGATTTCTTTCTTACAATGTTCCCACAATGAATTATGTGGAGGACAATATGGACTTTGAAGAAACAAATCCTTATGGGATTCCTTCAGAATTTGAATTGAGAGATTTATTTGAAACCTTGAAGTTGGTTGGGGGTAATGTTGCAAGAACATACACTATTCCTGTTAGAAATAAAAACTTCCCGGCAGAATCTGTCACCTATGTAGAAGGACCTGGTAAGTTCAATGAAGAAGCTTTCAAAGCCATGGATACTGTTCTGGCTTTGGCTAGAGAATATAAAATCCGACTTATTATTCCATTGGTTAATAACTGGGAGTGGATGGGTGGTCGTCCTAATTATGCCGATTTTAGAAATAAAAATAAGGATGAATTTTGGACAGATAAGCAATTGATAAAAGATTTTAAAAAGACGATTAAATATGTTTTAAATAGAACAAATACAGTTACCGGTATAAAGTATAAAGACGATAAAACCATCATGGCTTGGGAGTCTGGAAACGAATTGCAAAACCCACCAGCATGGGGTATTGAAATTGCCAGATATGTTAAAAGCATTGATAAAAACCATTTATTTATGGATGGATTTTTTGCTATACATGATGGTAATAAACACAGTACTTTTGTACAGCAATATTCAATAGACGAACCAGCTATTGATATTATTAGTACACATCATTACGAACCTTCTTCAATACTCATGATTGATAATTTGAAGAAAACCGTGGCTTTGGTAAATGGTAAAAAACCCTTAATGATCGGAGAATTTGGTTTTATTGGCGTTTTCGGTATTAAGGAAGTTTTAGATTATGTTATTGATGAAAAAGCTCTTTGTGGAGCACTTATTTGGAGTTTGAGACGTCACGATTCTAGTGGTGGCTTTTATCATCATACCGAACCTTTTGCAACAGTTTTGTACAGAGCTTATCATTGGCCTGGGTTTAAAGATGGTGAAGTTTACGGAGAGCGCGAAACTTTAAAATTATATAGAGAAAAGTCTTTTGAAATTAGAAATTTAGATGTGCCAGATATAACGGCTCCTAAGCCCCCTAAGCTTTTGGATTTTTCTGAAACTCCTAAATTCAGCTGGCAAGGATCGGCAGGAGCGAGTGGTTATGATATAGAAAGAAGTCATTCTGAAGACGGTCCTTGGGACATCATCGAACATAATATTGATGATGTTGACACGCCTGGGTTTGATTTGTATAGTGATGAAAGTGCTACTATAGGCCAAAGTTATTATTACCGTGTTAGGGCATTAAATCAAGCAAGGAAATCTGAGCCTTCTAATGTTGTTGGCCCTATTGAAATTAAGTATCTAACTCGAGTGGATTATGCCAAAAATTTAATGGCTTTAGAGCGGCAGAAAGGTTTAGAAATAAAAACTGGAGATTGTAGATCTTATAAAGAAGCTTTTTCTAGAATGCATGGAGAGAAAAAAGCCGAAGGTGTTTATGTTATACCTGCTCGCAATTCATTTAAAGAAATACGTGTTTTTAATTATGAGTCTTCCAAAGAACCCAATGTATCTTTTTATAGCTCAGAGAACGGAATAGATTATCAAGAAATTAGTTTTGATGTTGACGAATACAAATCTAATGAAGATAATTACGATTATTTAGTGCCAAGAAAGTATGTTATAAGTAATAGTCTTGTTGACTCTAACAAACAAATCAAGTATATCAAATTTAAAGCTTCTGATACAATAGATATAGTTAGAGTAGAATTAGAATACCAATAAGTTACTCGGCTATCTCAAAATTCGCTTTTTTGATTATATTTAAAGTAGAATAATCGGAAGCAAAAACGGTGTTTAGTCCTTGTGGTTCTTGTGGGGGATCTCCGGTAAAATCATCACCCTTTTCCCATTTATCATGATTAGGATTAGCTATTCCGTAGCCACCAAACCCCCAGAAGTTAAGACCTGCTAGACTTTTATTTGATTTATAATGGTCTAAAACTTTATTTATTATGGCCTCATAAAATATATTTCTGTACTCCACAGAAGCATATGGGGCATTACTTTCTTTTGCTCTTGGAAAACCAAATTCTGACATCACTATGGGCTTGTTTAGTTTTTCCGCTACAACAATATGTTCATTCATATATTCATAAGCTTTTTCGATAGATTTTTGCAAAGTTTCCTTTTCATTATCAGAATCGTACCAGCCCCAATTTTTAGGCCACATATGCATGGTTAAGTAATCTATATCTTTATTGGTATGAAGCCGTTCAAACATATCTATGTCATCCAAATAGCTGTGACTTCCTTCGGCACCAGTAGAAATTAATTGATTTGGCGCTAATGTTTCAATAATATTAACCGTCTCGTTCAACCATTCTGCAAATGCTTTTTCGTGGCTAGGCTCTACTAAAACCCTTGGTTCATTAGCCACTTGCCAAGACATTACTGTTTTGTCTTCGGTATACTTAATACCAGAATAGCTATTTGTTCTTCCAATAATAAATTTTACGTGCTTATAATAGGCTTCCATACAGGGTTCGCAACTATGAAATTGCATGGTGTACCTCATATAATCATCCCAAGAATATTCTTCTAAAAACGGGTTTGGTACGGTGCCATAACCGTTCCATTTTAAGTATTCTGACATGCCTCCAGACCAAATCCAGTTATTATTTAGATAGAGTACCGCATACATGTTTCTTTTTCGCATTTCATGCATTAAAAAATCTAAACCATCTAACAGGTTTTCATTATAAACACCCTGTTCTGGTTGTAAAGTAGGATATACTTTATAATCATCACCATCGCCTTCGGCACCAACTAAAATTCTTAAATTATTAATACCAATATCTTGTAGTAAATCTAACTCACTTATTAAACGCTCACGATTACCAATATTTTTAGCACCCAAAAGTGGGCCATACCAATAGTTTGTACCAACAAAATAATAAGGTTCCCCATTGAGGAAAAACTGAGAATCTTTTACGGTTATGAAACTCGAAGTGTTGGCATTAGATTTAACAGCTGAAGATGTACTTTTACAACTAGACAACAGAAATATTGTCAATAGGTTTAATAAAATGATTCTATATTTCATATTAATTTGGTAATTTGTAAAGTGATGGCAGTTCATTTTGGAGTAATGTATTAGGTTTATTTGCAAACAGAATAAAATCATTTGCATTAGAATGACTAGGTGTTGGTACGCAATACGATTCTTTAATATTAGACCAGAACATCATATAACCTAGTTTTACATCATTCTCAGTTATGGAGTTATATAAGTTCTTAGAATAGAAATCAGCAATGGGCTCATTAGTTCCTGGGGTTACAAAAAAGCATGATTCTGTGAGCGCTGCTATTTTAACCTTTTGTTTAGCAAGGGAAGTAAGTATTTTTAATTTAGCATTAACTTGTGTTAACCCCATATCACCTTGATTAAAATCGCCATAATTATCCATTCCCAAAATATCTACATAATTATCTCCAGGGTAGCGTTCTAGATATTCGGCATCGGTATTAAAATTCCTGTCGGATGCATAAGCAAAAAGCATATTATTAACACCTTTAGTGTTTTTTAGGTAATTTACAGTAAAGCGCCATAAATCTATAAATTCTTGGGGTGTACAATAATCTTTACCCCACCAAAACCAATTGCCATCAAACTCATGAAAGGGTCTGAATATAATCGGTATAAGCTTGCCGTCATTACCAATTAAACTATTACACACTTTCGCTATTTTATCTAATTTCGATTTATAATAAGCGTGGTTTTCTCCACTTGGTAAAATACTTTTAAAAGCATTGGTTTTTTGAAAATCGGTCATGTTACTTGTGTAGAAATGATCACCTTCATAAGGTTCTCTCATGTGCCACAAAAAGGTATTCACCATGCCTTTGTTGTAAGCTTCAATAGCATTTGATTTTATCGTTTGTTCTTGATTGTAAAACCAGTTTCCTGAAGTTTCATTATTCATGTCATCGGTAATAAACATAAAATCCGAGCCTAATAAACCAGGGTCATTACCTGTGGTTTTTTTCATATCTGAAATACCGGAAGCATCATCAAAAAAAGAACTAAAAGCATCTTGTTGCCCTATAATAAAGCTCGTTCTGGCTATTTTATTTAGGTGATAAAAAAGGGCTATAGTTTCTGGAGTTGCATTGGGGTTTACAACATAAAATCTAGCTTCAGAAGGTGATAACAAAAATTCCTCAGCTTCATTGGTAATGTTTATTGATGCGGTTATAAGTGTCCCTAGTTTTACGATTTCACTATCCACACGATCTAATGTGATTTTTACTGTCTCAATTTCTTCTGATTCAGAATCGTTAATTATAGTTATAGGAATTTCAGTGCTTAAAGTATTTGTTGCAATTGTCGCTTTTTCTGGGATTTCATTGTAGTCTAGACCATTTGTTGCATTTCCTTCTACGGTATAAAATACCGTAACATCTGTATCTAAACTTTCTGATAATCTAATCGTGAAGCTACTATGCGTTTGAGGTTCTGAAGCATTACTTGTATTAGAGGTAATAGTGATAAATATCTTTTTTTCAATCACTTCTTCTTCAATACTTGCATCTTTAGAACATCCCATGACTAGAATTACAAATAATAAAACAATATGTTTAAATCCTTTTTTCATTTATACTTAGTCTTGTATTAAAATGCAAGCTCTAGATGTGTGATAGGGGGCTTTCCACATACTCACTTTATTCTCTTGAGAATACACGTTACCATTTTTATCTACCCTAAAATGCCACTCGCCATTAACTTTGTCTATTAAATGGGCTTTAGTAAATTCCCAAATGTTTAAAGAGGCTTCAATGTATTTAGTATCCTTTGTAAGATAGAAAACATATTTTAATCCTACTAGAGCTTCCATTTGTGGCCACCAATGTCGGTCAGAATCAACTTCATCAGTGTTTAAGTTTTTTTCATTTATTACAGCGCCTTCTTCATCAATTCCTTCATTTAAAAATGTATTGGCAACTTTTATGGCTGTATTTTCAGTTTGTTCAATTAGATGTTTATCTCCTATGGCCTTTGCAGCATCTATAACTAACCAAATAGTTTCAATATCATGGCCGTATGAAATGATTCGGTTTTTCAAATTCCAATTATCGTCAAAAAACAAATCATAATGATAATTCTCGTTTAAGAATTTTTGTTGAATTAGTCTTATAAGGTTTTTTAAAGCACTTTTTAAATCTTCGGAATTGTATATTCTAAGGAGATTTGTGTAAGCTTCAAGAATATGTAGATGTGTGTTCATGGTTTTAGATACATTCATATCCTTATCACTTAATCGCATATCTTCAATTGGCGACCAATCTTCGTTAAAGGCTTCTGTATATCCGTTGCGAACAGTATCTCTAGCATGCTTTTCTATAAGTTTAAATAACTCAATCGCCCATGTTTTAGCTGCTTCCTTTTTTGTAAATAAATAATATTCTGATAAGGCATAAATAGCAAAAGATTGTGCGTAAATCTGCTTTCTTGTATTTATTGGTTGACCTTTATAATCAAGCTCCCAAAACACACCACCATATTTTTCGTCATTAAAAAAACGCTTTATATATTCATAAGAACGATCACAGATGTGTTTATAATCAGGTTTATTATAGTAATTAGAAGCCGCTGAAAATGCCCAAAGTATTCGGGTATTTAATATAATGCCTTTTGAAGCAAAATCTATAGTGTTATTTTCATAATCAATTTCACCTACAAAACCACCATGAGTTTCATCTAAAGTGTTTTGAGACCAATAGTTTAAAATATTTTTTAACTCTTGGTCAAGTTCTAACTTCAATGTTTCATAGGCGGTTATCATTATTGAAAAGGTTTATTTTTATCTATTAAATCGATGATATTTTGAACAGAGCCTTCGGAAGTAAGTTTGTCTTCAGGTGTATTCATGCAGTAATCCAATAACTTGTCAACTGAAGAAGTTGCAACGTGCATTCTTGTGTCGGCTGAGGCATAATAGATATAAACCGTGCCGTCATTATCTTTAATCCAACCATTAGAAAACAAAACATTTGAAACGTCTCCAACATGTTCCTCGATATTTGGTGCCATAAAAAAGCCTGCAGGTTGATGTATAACTTTGGAAATATCGTTTAAATCCGTCATAAACATATAAAGTGTATATCTTAATCCTGCTGCAGTATTTCTCACACCATGAGCTAAATGTAGCCAACCATATTCTGTTTTTATAGGAGATGGACCTAAACCATTCTTAAGTTCGTATATAGTATGGTAAATTTTATTATTAATAATTGTTTCATCTTTAACAACGGGGTTTTCCATATTATCTACGTACCCTAACCCAATGCCGCCGCCATTTCCTACAGTAATAAACCCTTGTTGTGGGCGGGTATAAAGTGCATATTTTCCATCTATAAATTCTGGGTGAATAGTAACATTGCGTTGTTGGTTGGAATTTGAAATTAAATTGGGTAAGCGTTCCCAATCCACTAAGTTTTTAGTTCTTAGTATCCCTGCATTTGCCAATGCAGAACTAGTATCGGAGGCAGGAGCATTAGGATCTTTGCGTTCTGAACAGAAAATACCATAAATCCATCCATCTTCATGTTTGGTTAAGCGCATGTCGTAAACATTCGTTTCTTCTTCGCCTTCTATACTAGGAATAATACATGGTTTGTCCCAAAATTTAAAATTATCTATACCATTGTCGCTTTCGGCCATGGCAAAAAATGATTTTCTATCATTGCCTTCAACACGAACACATAAAACATATTTTCCATTCCACTTAATAGCACCAGAATTCATTGTGGCGTTAATCCCTATACGCTCCAACCCGTTGGGATTCGTGTTAGGGTTTAAATCAAATCGCCAGTGAATTGGGATATGTTCTGCTGTAATTATGGGGTATTTATACCTCAAATAAATACCATTGGAATCACGATGAGGTATATTGCTCCTAGCTATTAATTCATCGTGTTCTTTTTTGATTTTATCAAGATGATATGGTATTAATTTTATTTGTTTGCTCATTTCTTAATTTAATTGTTCATTTAACTTATTCCACCAAAACCTTTTCAAGAGATAGGTACAAACTACTATAACTATTATTGATATGATTACTGGTGTTGTTTTTCTAAAAACTACGTACATAGGTATGATTACTAAGGCTGTTTGGGCGATAATACCAACAAAAACATTAAACATGTCCATTTTAAAAGTAGATCTCAATCTAAAACTAGAATCTTCTTCCATTAATTTGTTATGAATAGGCTTCCAGAATCCCCATGGTTTTACGTTTTTATAAAATGATTTTAGAACCTTTTCGTCTGTTGGGGGTGCGCTATAAGTTCCTATAATAGATCCAATGAATGAAATTATAAGTAAAATAGGAAACAGGTATAAACCTAATATATCTGGGAATAACTCTGGCATAATAGCTGCTGCTGCCATTCCGGAAAGCATGCCCCAAAAGAAACCTTCGCCATTAAAACGCCACCAATGCCATTTTAAAATATTGGCAGAAACATAGCTGCCATATAAAACAGAGACAATCCATTGCAATACCGAGTTAACATCTTTAGCAAAAAAACCTAGAACGATACTTACAATTACAACAAGCATACCAGTACCGTAGTTCATCCATTTTATCTGGTTACTTGAGGCGTTTGGGTTTTTATATTTTAGATAGATATCATTTACTAAGTAGGCTTGAGCAGCGTTAAGTGTGCCCGCAAAAGTAGACATAAAAGCAGCAATTAACCCTGCCAATAATAGTCCTAAAAGGCCTACTGGAGCAAATTGTTTAATGGCTGTAGGGAGGATCAATTCAAAATCTATTTGACCTGCAGCGTTCATTAAATCTAGTTTTTCGTAATATATAAGTGCTAATGCTGCAAAACCAGCAATCATTAAATAGCGTATTGGCATTAAAATAACAGACACAAACCCACTCATTTTAGAGGCTTCTGCAGCAGACTTAGTTGATAATATTTTTTGCATATCGTAATTTGGTGCAGGCCCTGCAACACTTACTAAAACACCTTTAAAAACCATCATCATAAAAAAGATAGTGAATAAATTAAATCCATCTTCTTTAATTTTATTGTTTACTTCGGGGATAATTTGTGTCCAATCTAAATTTAATTCCCATCCAAAAAACGGACTCATCCAACCGTCTGGAACCAATAGAGGATTTTCTCCAATTGCCAGAAAACCTAGCCAACCTATTACCAATGCGGAAATAGTCATGATAGCAAACTGCACGACATCGGCCCATACAATTCCAGACATACCTCCCAATAGAGAATAAAACACTGTAAATAGTGTGAAGATGATACCGTAAAAATGAGCTACATATTCTGGAGCAACATAAAACGGCACATACGGACTTACTGTTTCCCATGGGATAAAAATTTCTATGAATTTTCCAAGGCCTATAAAGCCGTATGCTAAAAAACCTAAACATAATACCAAGGCAAAAATTACCACAACGATGTGAGAAAGTTTAGCCCCTTTATTAAATCCAAATCGTGTTCCAATCCATTCTGCTCCTGTAGTGGCATTAGAGCGTCTAAGCCATTTAGATAGATAGACCATTAGGAATATTTGATTGAATACGGGCCAAAGCCATGGTATCCAGGCACTTTTTATGCCATAAACAAACATTAAGGTAACAAGCCAAATGGTTCCTGAAATGTCAAACATTCCTGAGGCATTAGATAAACCAAGCATATACCATGGAATGGAGTTGCCCCCCAATAAATAATCTCCTTTACTTCTTTGCGCTTTTTTTCTAAGAACAAGCCCAATTACTATGACAGTAGCAAGGTATAAAACTATAATTAATATGTCTATCGTGTTTAACAATTTTATGGAATTAAAATTAATTTTCTAAATTTTGTATGTCTTTTAAAAACAGTGTTTTAGGGTAGTTGGCAAATACTTTAAAGTCTTCAGCATTTTCATGTTCTTTGTGCGGAACATAATAATGATTTAGATGTGCATTTCTCCAGAAAAGAATCCAGGAAATACCAGAATCTTTAATATTTGGATACAGTACTTGTGTAAACCAATTAGGGGTTGGTATTTTCTCAAGCCCAGTTTCTGTAAAAGCATATAATTTGTTTTTACTAGTCGCTATTTTTTTTACTAAAGCAAGATCTTTTACAACCGATTTTATATAATTCTGAGCGTTTTTAAAATCGTAGATATCAATACCCAAAATGTCTACATAATTATCTCCAGGATAATATTTCATAAAATCATCATTGGGATTTAGCTTGTTAGGTGAATAGACATATAATAAATTATGGACTTTATGTTCGTCTCTTAGCAATCGCACTGTTTTTCGCCATAATCTTATATAGTCTATGGCATTACAATTGGGATCACCCCACCAAAACCAGAACCCATTCATTTCGTGAAAGGGTCTAAAAAGAACAGGTATAGATTTGCCTTTATATTGAAGTGTTTTTATAAAAGCAGCTAAATGTTCAATCCACAATTCGTATTTTGTTTTAATAGTTTTATCTGTAAAAATGTTGTTAACTGTAGACTTGGTATCCCAAGAATTCCCATTAGTAGTAGGGTTGTCAGCATGCCAACTTATGGTAATGATACCCCCATTTTTATGTGCCGTGATAATTTCGTTTCTCATAGCATTAAACGGAACGCTGTCTAAATTCTGAATGGATTCAAGCTCGATTTTACTTATGTCAAAACCATAAACAGCAGGATTATCTTTAACTATTTCGAAAACATCACTTTCAACTGTGTTCATTTCGTTTAAACTATTCCAGCCTATTCCATAAGATGTGGCATCTTGGTGACCAATTGCAAATCCTTCTTTGGAGATATATGTTAATTTTTTGTGTAGTTTTTTAGTAAGTCTGGTAGTCTTGTTGTCAACTAAAACAGGCTTTTTATATTCAGAATTATACAATGGTTTGCATGAATAAAAAAACACCAAAAAAAAGATGTAGGCAGTCTTTGTAATGATATTTTTCCAAATCATATGTAAATTTTTATATTTTTGTATTATAATTAGTATAAAATATTACATATTTAAAAAGCGCAATATTCATAATACAAACATAATTTTATAATTCACTTTAAACTAGTATTATTTTATCAAATAAACAAACTATTAGTAAATGTTATGGGGTCAATGAAAAATATACATAGAGAAATAACGCCTTTATCGCCAGAGGATAGCTTTTTGGTTTTTGATAGGGTAAAGAGCGAATTTGACTTTCCAATTCATTTTCATCCTGAGTATGAGCTTAATTTCATAGGAAACGGGAAAGGTGTAAAGCGAGTGGTGGGAGATAGTGTTGAGGAAATTGACGAATTAGAGCTAGTGCTGGTGGGACCTAACTTGCATCATGGATGGCAAAATCATAATTGCTCGAGTAAAGAAATACACGAAATCACATTACAGTTTCATGAAAATTTGCTGAACGAAGGTATTTTAAGCAGGAAAATAATGAAGCCTATTAAAGATATGCTTGATAGATCTATACATGGTATTTTGTTCTCAAAAAAAACGGCGTCAGAAACCCGTAATCGAATATCTCAGCTTTCAAGGTTAGATAGTATGGATTATTTTTTAGAGTTTATTTCTATATTGCATGATTTAGCTAATTCCAGAAACCAAAGGCTTTTGTCTACATATACTGTGAGTAGGGATAGCTTTGAAAATAGTGATAAAATAAAAGTTATCTATGAGTATGTCCAGGAGAATTATGATAAAAAGCTGATGCTTACAGATGTCTCAGGTCTTGTGAATATGAGTCCTGTGTCCTTTAATAGGTTTATGAAAAAAAGAACAGGCAAAACATTTGTTGATTATGTGAACGATGTTCGTATTGGTTTTGCTGTTATAAAGCTTGTTGAAAGTGATAGTAGTGTTTCGGAGGTTGCTTTTAACTGTGGTTTTAATAATATAGCAAACTTTAATAGGGTGTTTAAAAAGCTTAAAAAAACGACGCCAAGTCAGTATAAAAAAGAATTTTCGGGTATTAAGAGAATTCTTTAGCTAGTAATTGTAAATATCCAAATCGTCTATATTAATTTGTCATTTAAGATGTTGGTTTTGCATAGATATGTGTAAGCTGACTGTGTCTTATTTTGTGTATCCTGCTAGATTTTCGTTGTTATAGCCTTAATAAATCTTTATAATGGTATATAATTTTATATACAATTGACAAAATAATACTGGTTATGAGTTGTTATTTGTTATAATTTTGAATTTCATAATAAACACACTTTATATTTATTAATCATCTAATTATTTGTGTGTATTGTTATGGATTACACAATTATAAACTAACACAAAAATAAGATGCAAAAAACTATGCTGAGAAATGCAATTTCTTCTCCAAAACAATTTTGCTTTGTTGCTCTATTTCTTTTGGTAAGTCAGATTTGCTTTGCTCAAAGTAATGTAAGTGGGACTGTAAAAGACACAAACAAATTGCCTCTACCTGGCGTTAATGTCCTCGTTAAGGGAACAGGTAAAGGAGTGGTAACCGATTTTGATGGTGCCTTCAGTATTACGGTTTCAGATTCTGATGTACTGATTTTTAGTTACATGGGCTATGTAAATCAGGAAGTTAATGTTAATGGGCGACGTTCTATTGATATTATAATGAAAGAGGACATTGAAAGTTTAGACGAAGTAGTCGTTATTGGCTACGGTTCTCAATTAAAAGAAGATATTTCTGGTGCGGTTGCTACCGTTGAGGTTGAGGATTTACAAACAATTCCTCAAGTAAGTGTGGATCAAATGATCCAAGGGCGTGCTTCTGGGGTAAGCGTTACTACAAATTCAGGGCAACCAGGTGCTGCAGTTTCTGTAAGAATTCGAGGAGTTAATTCTATATCTGGGTCTAGTGAGCCTCTATATATAATAGATGGGGTTCCTGTTCCTGGTGAGTCTGTAGATGGTGGTACGAGCCCGTTAAATTCCATTAACCAAAACGATATTGAGAGTGTAAATATCCTAAAGGATGCATCTGCTACAGCAATATACGGTTCCAGGGGGTCTAATGGTGTCGTTATAATAACGACTAAACGTGGTAAAAAAAGCAAAGGTACAGTTAGCTACAACTCTTTTATAGCTATCCAGGAGCCCACTAACATTATTGATGTATTAACGCTACCTGAATATGCCGAACTGCAAAATGCTATAAATGATATTTATGGAATTGATCCTATAGTAGAGTATACAAGACCTGAATTGCTGGGTGAAGGAACAAATTGGCAACAAGAAATATTTGATAATGCTCCTATGGAAAGTCATCAAATCTCTTTTCAAGGTGGTAAGGAAGGTCTAAATTATTTTATTTCTGCTGGTCATTTAGAGCAGGAAGGAACTGTAATTGCTTCTGGGTTTAATCGTTCGACAGTTAGAGCAAATGTGGATGCTAAAATAAGTGATAAGATAAAAGTAGGTGTTAATGTTACAGCAAGTAGAGTAAATGAAAAGATTACTTTAAATGGAAGAAGTGATGGAATTATAGGGTTATCCCTTTTAAACAACCCTGCAATTGCGGTGTTTAATCCGGACGGTAGTTTTGCTGGACCAAGTCTTAGCGATGATTTTAGAACCGAAAACCCAATTGCTAAAGCACTAAGTTTAAGAAATAACTTAAGAAGAAATAGAATTTTAGGAAACATTTATGCTGAAGTTAAAATAGCTAAAAATTTAACCTATAGAACTGAGTTTGGTGGTGATTTTGGAACGACACTTAATAGTCAATTTACACCACGCTATTCCTATGGAGAAATTGAGGTTGAAAATAATACGTTAAGTGTTGCCAATAATTATAATGATTTTTGGATTATAAAAAACTTTTTAACCTATAGTAATACTTTTAACGGTAAACACGATTTAACCGTTTTATTAGGGGCAGAATCTCAAGAAGCAAGTTTTGGTGGTGTAACATCAACCGATGGTAATTTTGTTGGAAATGATTTTCCAATATTGGGGACTGGTGATGCTGATGATAATAGTACACAATTTAAAGGAAGTCAGGCATTAGAATCGTACTTTGGAAGGGCAATATATTCTTTCGATAATAAATACAGTGTTACAGCATCATTAAGAGCTGATGGTTCTTCAAAATTTGCAGCAGGTAATAAGTGGGGGTATTTCCCGTCTATATCGGGTGCATGGAAACTTTCAAACGAACCTTTTATGCAAGGTGTTGATGCGATTCAAAACATAAAAATTTATGGAGGCTATGGAGAGGTTGGTAACCAAAACATTCCAAACTTTGCTTATGGTTCAAGATTGAATCCTGTTAATACGGGCTTAGGTACTGGTTTTTTAGTTACAAACTTTGCCAATCCAGATTTAACATGGGAATCTTCTACCCAAACCAATATAGGTGTTGATTTTTCTTTGTTTGATAGGAAGTTAAACGCATCTGTAGAGTTATATGAAAAAGTTTCCAAAGATTTCTTGTATCAATTTGCATCAACAAATTTTATTACTGGCGGAATGGCTCCGGGAGCAATACAAGCACCATGGGTGAATTTAGGTGAAATGGTAAATAAAGGAATTGATGTGACGCTAAACTACAGCACCGATCGAAGTAAAGATTTTTCATGGAATTCTTCATTAACAGTCTCTCACTATAAAAATGAAGTTACAGATTTAGGAAATGTGCCAAAAATTAACGGTGCGATGAACATTAATTATGACGGACAACAGAATATTACCATAACCAGAGCTGGTGATCCGTTAGGTTTGTTCTATGGTTTAGAAGTAGAGGGCATATTTAGATCCGTTGATGATTTCGAAGGTGCTGCAATCCAATACGGTAGACCTTTTGAAGATGCGCTTTTTGCTACAACCTGGTTGGGCGACATAAAATTTAAAGATCAAAATAATGATGGTGTGATTGATGATAACGATAGAACTATTATTGGTAATCCGCATCCAGATTTTACTTTCGGTTTTCAAAATTCATTTAAGTATAAAAGTTTCGATCTGTCAGTTTTTCTACAAGGCTCTTATGGTAACGATGTGTTTAATGGTATTGGAAGGCTGTTAACGGCAGGAAATAGAACGTATACCAATCAATTATCTTCAGTTTTGGATTATTGGTCTGTTGATAATCCTGATGCGACTGCACCAAGATTAGCTAGAAACGATACCAGAAACATTGAAATATCTGATAGATATATTGAAGATGGTTCGTATTTAAGAATTCAGAATGTAACACTTGGTTACACGCTAAATTCTAAAATAACAGACAAAATAGGTTTGACTATGTTGAAGGTGTATGGAAGTATTCAAAACCTTTACACTTTTACAGACTATTCAGGTTACGATCCGGAAATAGGATCTTTCAATCAAAATACACTTTTAACAGGTATTGATGCTGGACGTTATCCTTCGCCAAGAACTTACACCTTCGGAGTTAATGTAGAGTTTTAATGTTAGTTAATTTAAAGACATACAAAATGAAAAAATTATTCAAAACAAATTTTATACTAACTACAATAGTAATATTTTTAGGGGTCACTTCCTGTAGTGAAGATTTTTTAGATCGCCCGCCAGAAGATTCATTTAATGTAGC
The DNA here is from genome assembly GCF_030540775.2 of Flavivirga abyssicola. GTDB lineage: Bacteria > Bacteroidota > Bacteroidia > Flavobacteriales > Flavobacteriaceae > Flavivirga > Flavivirga abyssicola. The sequence goes on from NZ_CP141266.1 coordinate 3,631,037, forward strand.
AGACTTTTTCGATACACAGGCTCAGGTAGAAACTTCTACTAACGCTTTGTATTCTATTCCGTGGTTTGATTTTAGTTCGAATACCATGTGGGTTATTGGTGAGTTAAGTTCTGGTAACGGGCGTACTTGGGATCCTAGAAATGCAGACTTTACAAACTTTGCAGTTAATGGTAATAACGCACAAATTGGAAGAACTTGGGAATCTTTATTCGCAGTGGTTGGTCAATCTAATTACATTATTAATACGCTTCCAGAAGCAGTTAATCCAAATATCCCTCAAGAGGTTGTAAATAATGCCATAGGAGAAGCAAGGTTTATGAGAGCTACTGCCTATTTTTATTTAGTAAGAATTTTTGGTTCAGTACCAATTATTGAAAGAAATACAGATTTTGTACTAGAGCCCGTTGTATCCCGAAATTTGGTTTCAGACGTCTATAGGTTTATTAGAGAAGATTTTGAGTTTGCCGCTGATAATTGTTACAGCAAAATAAGAGGTGCAAATTTTGATGCGAATGCAAGAATATCTAGTGGTTCTGCAAAAGCGATGCTGGCTAAAGTCTATTTGTATGAAGAGAACTATCAAATGGCCTATCAATTATCAGATGAAGTTATAAATTCTGGAGAGTTTAAGTTGTTAGGAGGTGATGATACAGACGGCATTGCATCGAGTAGTTATTACGATTTGTTTCTTCCTGAAAATGATAATAACCAAGAATCTATTTTTGCATTACAATGGACAAGTTCAAGCAGATTTGCTGAAGGCAATGGGGTACAATCTTTATTTGCGCCGTCAGCATTTACTGGTGGAGCTGATGGGTATTCGGCAATAGGCCCATCACCAGATTTATTAGCAGCTTACGAAGACACCGATAGAGATGTTCGATTCTATGCAACCATTTTTGAAAGAGGAGCTACATATCCAGATATTAATGGCGGTTATACAGTTCCAGATAATATCGATTTTCAAGGCACGCGCCATGGACTTAAAAAATATGTTGTAGGATCTGATGATGCTACGGCTAGAGATGATGGTAGCGGAAACACAACAACATCAAATAACACTTATATTTTAAGATATGGTGAACTGTTGTTAATTCATGCGGAAGCCGCACTTAATGGCGGTGGACCAGCAGCAAGAGGCATCGAATCGTTTAATAAAATTAGACGAAGAGCTGGGTTGGATGAAATTGTTGCTCCTACATTAGATGATGTTTTCCAGGAAAGACGTATAGAGCTCGCTTTTGAATTTGAGTTTTGGTATGATATCGTAAGACGTGGTCCTGGTTTTGCCATAAATTTTTTGAGTAATACTGACAGAGGAACTTTTAATAGTGATACTGGAGTATTGCAACCTGAATTTTTTCAAGCTTCTACGGATGATTTGTTATTTCCGTACCCTACAGTAGAAACACAAAATAACCCAGCTTTGTTAGAAGCTCCAGTTCCGTATGATTTTAATTAAAAAAAAGATTATGAAAAAACAATTTAACTTAAAGAGCAAGTATTTATACTTAAGCCTAATAATTGTTACGGTTTTATTTTCATCTTGTGAAAGCGAGTTTAAAGAACCTAGTGATAATTTTAATAGCGCACCTCCAGTAATATCCAGTGTTAGCGAAACAAAAGAAGATAAAGCTGTGACACAAGGAGTTTTAGACAATGTCTATACCATTCGAGGAGAAAATTTATCATCTCTAGTTGCAATTTATTTCAACGGATTTAAAGCTAGTTTTAATCCAGCACTTTTAACCGATAATACTGCTTTTGTAAAAGTACCTGAGGAAGCTCCTGTACTTGGTCAAAGTAATAAAATGACAGTTGAAAACCTGTTTGGTAGTGTAGAGTATGACTTTTCACTTTTAACTATAACAGACTTTACTGAAGCTACTGTAAATGGGACAAAGGTTGTAAATCTTTTAGGGGGTGACTTTAGCGAAACGTCTTTAGTTACGTTTGTGAGTGGATCAGAGGAAAATGGAAATCTTGTAGAGCTCCCTGCTAATTTTACAATAATTTCTGCTGGAGAAGTTCAGGCAGAAGTTCCTCCAGGGGTCGAGCAAGCTTTCATTTTCTTAGAAACATCGCGTGGTGCGATTGCAAGGTCAGAATCTTACGGATTCAGTTATTCCATTTATATCGACGGCTTAAATACGGATTGGTCTACTACTGAATGGAGCGGGACACATGATTTAGAATCAACAGAAGTCGTATTAGGAGAGTTTTCGGTTAAGAGTGTTAGAGAAGGATGGTCAGGGTTAACGTTTTGGCCAGATGATGTTACAATAAATTACAATGATTATGATGCCATAACGGTTTCTATTTATGGCACTGGTGCTCCAGGTGATAGCGTGAATTTGGCTCTAAATGACTTTCAGACACAGCTTAATTTACAGCTAGTTCCAGGAGAGTGGACAAAATTTGTAATTCCGTTATCAGATTTTTATCCTAGCGGAGGTGCACCAGATACCATATTTAGAATAGATTTCCAGGAAGCATCAGGTACAGGGATGCCACAATATATATTCTATGTAGACGATTTTGGGTTTCTATAAATCCTAGGCGTGAACTATTTAGATTTAAAGAATAATAAAAAAACATTTATTAATGAAATCATTTAAAAATTTATTCAACCTTTTGTTGATAGCTACGTTAATTTTTACATCGTGTACAAACGATGATGATGTGCTAGACAAACAATTAAGCCTGAATCCAAAAAATATATCTGAAATTTTATCAGAAACAACAGATTTATCCACTTTGGCAGGAGCTATAGAAACCGCTAGTTTAACGGAGACGTTAAAAAGTACAACCACATATACGGTTTTTGCACCAAATAATGTGGCCTTTAGCAGTATAGATACCTCTGCTTTATCGAGCGAAGAACTAACAAACGTATTGTTAAACCATGTGCTTAGTACGACGACACCAGACTTTACGTCTACAATGGTTTCGGGATACTTAAAAACACTGGCTACAGGTCCTGATGGAAATAATCTAAGCATTTTTACAAATGCATCAGGAGATATTGCTATAAATGGAATGGCTAATTTAGTTGATGGCGCTACAGATATGGGTGCCACAAATGGTATCGTTCACGTTGTTGACAATGTGCTTTTACTACCTACATTGGCAGATCATGTTTTGGCAAATCCAGAATATTCTATACTTGCAGAAGCTTTAGAGAAAGCAGATTTAGTAGATACATTAAACGGGACTGATCTTTTTACTGTTTTTGCGCCAAATAACATGGCTTTTGAAAAATTCATGATGGATGTTGAAGCTGCTTTCGGTTGGACATCTTTAGACGATATTCCAGTAGATATATTAACAGAAGTGTTGTTGTATCATGTACTATCTGGTTCAAATCTTGTTTCTTCGGATGCTCTTGGCACTGCGCAAACGACAGTTCAGGGAGAAGGGTTTTCAATAAATGACGATGCATCTATTGATGATACTAGTTATACAAACGCTACTATTAATTTAACAGACGTTCAGTCCATTAATGGTGTTATGCATGGTGTAGACAAGGTATTACTACCTAATACGGTATTTCAAGAAATATTGGATAGAACTTTAAATGTTGTAGAACGATGTAATGATAAAGGTTTTACTTCGTTTACAGCTGCTATAGAAAAAGTTGGTTTAACATCTCAAGTCTCTACAGATCAATTAACTGCATTTGCTCCTAATAATGGTGCATTTACTACGTTCTTTTTAACTATTAATAACTTTGATAGTTTAGATGATTTTGATACTCCCGAAGAACTTGAAATATTAAAGAGGTTAGTAGAATATCATCTACATGCAGGTACGTTGCTTGCAAGCGGATTAACTCCGGGAATGTCTATTGAAACCCTACAAGGTGATAGCTTTACATTTGATGATGTTGCAATGAGTTTTGAGCCTTCACATGCAAATGCGCCAGCTGCCACTATAGTAAATTCTAATATTGGGGCTAATAATGGTGTAATTCATGAGATAGATAATGTATTGGTTTCCGATAATGATGCAGTTGCTCTAGGTTATCCATTGCCTCCTTCGGGTGCTGCCGTATATGGTTACGAAATTTATGATGATGCCTTAAATCCAGCCTTTTGGATTGGTGGTTGGACAGCTCCTGATTTTGCAAGTACAGATCAGGTTAAGTCTGGGGTTTATTCCATTCGAGTAGATTATGTTGGTGATGATGGCTTCCAAATTGGAGGTTCTGGAGAAGATTTAACACAGTACACAACAGTAAATGCTGCTTTTTATTCAGAAAATGGTACTTCGGTAACATTTATTCTTAACGAACAGTGGGGTAGTGGACAAACTGTAAGTATTCCTGCTGGCGAATGGACAAATGTATCTATACCAATTACGAATATATCTAATGGTACTACGGTTCTAGATCAATTTGTAATTAGGGATGCTAGTTTATCGGCAAATACACTTTATATTGATGAAGTTGGACTTGATGTTACATACGAAGCGGCTATACCAACATTCAATTATGAAGTTTATACAGAGAATAATTTAAATGCAGATTGGATTGGAGGCTGGACAACTCCGGTCTTTGATGACACTTCAAATCCAAGTACAGGAATATTTTCCATAAGAAATGTTATGGTTGCTGACTCAGGTTTCCAGCTAGGAGGAACCAATATCGATTTAACAGCATATACTGTAGTGAAGTTCTCCATTTACTGTGATGATACCACGACCTTCAAATTAGTGCTTAACGAGCAATGGGATGGTTATGTTATTAATCCAACTGCTGGTCAATGGAACCATTATACAGTTCCTCTTGCAGATGCGCTTTATGGCACAACCTCATACACGCAATTTGTAATTCAAGAAATTGGAGGAAATGATGTTGTCGCTTTTATCGATGACATTGGTTTTGATTAAGCAAGAAAATTATTTTATATAAGTTAGTTTAATTTTGAATAGTTTGTTTTATTTCCCTGTACAAAACTGTGCAGGGATTTTTTAGGTTTAAAGTACTCGTTAAGAAATGACCATCAGGCAAGCCCTGACCTTTCGTAAGAATAAAGGACGCTTCACCTTCAATTACAAATATTTAACATTCTCTTTTGTTAATAATTTAATAGGTAAATACCTGTTTTTTTGGGGAACAACATCATTAATAATAAAGTTAAATAGTGTTTTAGTCCCCTCATAACCTTGAAAAAAAGCATCTTGATCAATTAAGAAATCAATGGTTTCATTTTTAATTAAATGCACATTTTCTTCATTTAGATCGTAACCAATTAATTTTAAATGTTTCAGTTTGCGTTCTTCTACGTAATTGGCAACAACACTAACTTTACTAGAAGGAATAAACAAGCCTTTAATTTTATGGTTGGTCAATTTTTTACGAAGTAATGTGTTAATAGCCGCTTGGTCTTTAATTTTTGGAAGTATAACTTCATGTATTTGTACAGGTGTATTCCGAGTATCAAAATACGATTTAAAACCAGAAATTCTATCTTCAATAGCAGAGTGATGGATATTATCCTTTCTAACTTTTACTATAAGAATATCATCTTCCGTATCTATTAATAATGACATAAGTTTAGCTGCAAGCGCTCCACTGTCGAAGGAATGTTGTCCGATATAAGAAATATTGTTTGCCCCTTCTAATTCTGCATTAATGAACACATAAGGAACTTTTCTCTGATCTAAGTGTATAAGTCTCTCTTTAGCTTCATTTAAAAAAATAGGAGCCAAAAGTACAGCATCAAAAGAGGTTTCCAACAACGTATCAAATACATCTTTAAAGGAATTTAAATTTAAAGGATCAAAGTGGAAATAATTTACAGAGACCCGATGCATTTCAAATTCTTCAGATGCTTTTTCAATACCTTTTTTTGGAAGATACCAAAAATCGGATGAAGATTCAGCAGTAGGCATTAAAACTGCGATATTGTATTTTTTATTTAAAGCAAGTATTCTAGCCGTTTTGTTTATTTGAAAGCCATGTTCTTGAATTATTTTTTCAATACGTTCTTTTGTTTTTTTAGAAACTCCAGATCTGTTATGAATAACACGGTCTACAGTTCCAATAGAAACGTTTGCTAAGGCTGCAATATCTTTAATTGTTTTCAATATATATTTTTAAAATCCTTATTAACAGATAAAGGAACTAATTAGTTAATGTAAAGCATAATAAACGAAAATATAAAATACTGAGCTAATTTCCTTCGTTTTTCAGAACCAAATCAAATAAAATATTTAAATTTGCGTGTACGCACACGTTTTTTTTAAAATATATAATTATACAGTATTAAAAAGTTAACTCATAAAATGAATTTATTTAACATTAAAGATAAAGTAGTACTTATAACGGGAGGTTGTGGAGTACTAGGAGGAAGTATTTCAGAATATTTATTAAAAGAAGGGGCTACAGTAGTTTTACTAGATTATAAAGAGGATCTTATAGAAAAGACAGTAACAAAATTTAAAACCATAAGCGAACATGTAGATGGTCTTTTGTGTAATGTAACAGATGAAGAAAATTTACAAAAAGTTTCTGATACTATTATTGAAAAATACGGGCGCATAGATATTTTGTTAAATGTAGCTGGAGGAAATATGCCAGGAGCTACGATTGGACCTACACAAACCATTTTTGATGTAAATATCGATCACTTTAAAAAAGTGGTAGATCTAAATCTTTTTGGTAGTATCTTACCATCTATTGTTTTTGGAAAAGAAATGGCAAAAAAGAAGAAAGGCGTTATTTTAAATGTGTCTTCCATGACAGCAGATAGAGCCATTACAAGAGTTGTAGGGTATTCAGCTTCAAAAGCTGCTATTGATAATTTTACAAAATGGATGTCTGTTGAATTAGCTTTGAAATTTGGTGATGGATTACGGGTAAATGCGATTGCTCCGGGATTCTTTATTGGAAATCAAAATAGAGATTTACTAATTGATAAAGAAACTGGAAATTATACCGATAGAGGAAATATAATTATTCAAAATACACCAATGAGAAGATTTGGTGACGCCGACGAGTTGAACGGAGCCGTACATTATTTATGTTCTGATGCTTCAAAATTTGTGTCAGGAATTGTAGTTCCTATCGATGGCGGATTTAGTGCTTTTAGTGGTGTGTAATAATTAAGAGAAAGGAAAGAGAAAATGAAACAAACATGGAGATGGTACGGGCCTAATGATCCTGTACAATTATCAGATATTAAACAAGCAGGAGCAACAGGTATTGTTTCTGCATTACATCAAATTCCTAATGGAGACGTTTGGACTGTTGAAGCCATTAAAGAAAGAAAACAGATTATTGAAACTGCTGGTTTAGAATGGTCTGTTGTAGAAAGTATTCCTGTACATGAAAATATAAAAACCCGTTCAGGGAATTTCAAAATATATATTGAAAACTACAAGAAAAGTATAGAAAATTTAGCAGCTTGCGGTATCAATATTGTTTGTTACAATTTTATGCCTGTTTTGGATTGGACACGGACATCTTTGGATTATGAAGTAGCCGATGGTTCTAAAGCATTGCGTTTTGATGTGGTCGCCTTTGCAGCTTTCGAGTTGTATTTATTAAAACGACCAGGAGCAGAAGCTATATATTCTGATATCGAAAAAACCGAAGCAAAAGCATATGTAGATGGGTTATCTGAAGACAAAAAGAAAGCATTAGTAAATAATATCATAGCTGGTTTACCTGGAGCAGAAGAAGGGTATACTCTAGAGCAATTTCAAACCATTTTAGATACCTATGCTAATATTGATGCTCAGAAATTAAAAGAAAACCTAGTAGCCTTCTTGCAGGAAATTATACCAGTAGCAGCTCAGAATAATGTATTAATGTGCATTCATCCAGATGATCCACCGTATGCCATTTTAGGATTGCCAAGGGTGGTGAGTACCGAAGCAGATTATGCATATATTTTTGAACAGGTACCTCATATTTCTAACGGGATTACTTTTTGTACAGGATCTTTAGGCGTAAGAGCAGATAATAATCTAGTGCAAATTTTTAAACGCTTTGCAGATCGCGTGCACTTTTTACATTTAAGAAGTACTAAAAGAGACTCAAAAGGAAATTTTTACGAAGCCAATCATTTAGAAGGTGATGTAGATATGTTTAGTGTTGTAAAAGAAGTTGTAGTAGAAGAAGCAAAAAGAAAAGCAGCAGGAAGAGTTGATGCACTGATTCCTGTACGCCCAGATCACGGTCACCAGATGTTAGATGACTTGCATAAAAAAACCAATCCAGGGTATTCTGGTATTGGGCGTTTAAGAGGATTAGCAGAATTGAGAGGACTGGAATTAGGAATTTCTAAAAGTGCAGGGTTATGAAGTTAACAACCTCAAAAGCATTTATAACAGACCATTTTTTACTACAGTCTAAAGAAGCAGAAACCTTATATCACGATTATGCTAAAGATATGCCTATAATAGATTATCATAATCATTTATCTGCCAAACAAATAGCAGAAAATAAACCTGTTGAAAATATTACTAAGGCCTGGTTGAGTGAAGATCATTATAAATGGCGTGGAATGCGGGCTCATGGTATTGAAGAAGCTTTTATTACGGGTGACGCTTCTTTAAAAGATAAGTTTACAAAATGGGCAGAAACGGTTCCATATACCTTAAGAAATCCATTATTTCACTGGACGCAATTAGAGTTGAAGCGTTATTTCGATATTGATACGATTCTACAACCCAATACAGCTGATGCTATTTATGAAAAAGCCAATACTATTTTAGCTCAAACGACCCCAGCACAGTTGTTAGAACAAATGAAAGTAGAACTGGTTTGTACTACGGACGACCCAACAGATTCTTTAAAGTATCATAAGCAAATTGCTGCGGGTAGTTTTTATACAAAAGTATTACCTACGTTTCGACCAGATAATCTCTTTTTTATTGATAATACTACTACGTTTACGGCCTATTTGGATAAGTTAGCTAATTGCGCTAATTTTTCTATTGATAGCCTTGATGATTTGTTTAAGGCCATTGATACAAGAATTGATTTTTTCGATGAACATGGATGTAAATTGTCCGATTATGGTATTACAGGACCTTTATATATCGTAGATTATACAGAAGATGAGGTTGCTGAAATTTTCAAGAAATTTTTGAGTAAAATAGAGCTAACGGAAGTTGAAGTTGCAAAATACAGAACCTACCTTTTATTTTATTTATCTCGTAAATATCACGAAAAAGGGTGGGCACAGCAATTTCATTTAGGCCCTATTAGAAATAATAATAAAAGACTGGTAGAACAATGTGGTGCTGATGCGGGATGTGATTCCATAGGAGATTATTCATTCGCTGAAGGCATGTCAAAATTCTTTGGTCAGTTAGATTATGAAAATAAATTAACTAAAACAATTTGTTACAATCTAAACCCAGCACATAACGAAGTATTTGCAAGTATGATGGGTAATTTCAATACAGGAGAATTACCAGGTAAGATGCAATGGGGATCAGGTTGGTGGTATTTAGACCAAAAAGATGGTATAGAAAAACAATTAAATGCGCTATCAAATATAGGATTGTTAAGTCATTTTGTTGGTATGTTGACAGATAGTCGTAGTTTTTTATCCTTCCCGAGACATGAATATTTTAGACGGATATTATGTAATTTAATTGCTGACGATGTACAAAAAGGGTTAGTACCTAATGATATTGATTTCTTGGGTAAAATGATACAGGATATTTGTTATAATAACGCAGTGGATTATTTTGAATTTAAACAATAAATTATGAAGTACTATGTCATTTTATTAGTGATTCTATGTTTCGGATCAGTTTCTTGTAAAAAAGAGTCTGATAGTAAGGTGCTTTATTTAGCACATACTCTGCCTCAAACCCATCCTGTTCATAAAGGGATCTTAACATTTCAAGAGGCTTTAGAAAAAAAGTCAAAAGGTCGTTTGAAGATCAAAATATTTCCAGATGGTCAATTAGGTTCCGAAAGAGAGGTTTTAGAATTATTACAGATTGGAAGTGTTGCCGTTACCAAAGTAAGTGCCGCTACGATGTCTAATTTTGTTCCAGAATATCATGTATTAGGGATTCCATATTTGTTTAAAAGTAAAGCACATCAATTTAATATTTTAGAAGGCGAAGTTGGTAAATCTATATTAGAGAAAGGGAGTAAATTTTGGTTACGTGGACTCTGTTATTATGATGCAGGGAGTCGAAGTTTTTATACAAGTTCAAAAGCTATTAGAACCCCAGATGATTTAAAGGGACTCAAAATACGGGTTATGAATAATCAAATGGCAATAAACATGGTAAATGCCATGGGAGGTTCTGCCACACCAATGGCTTATGGAGAATTATATACTGCTATTCAGCAAGGTGTAGTAGATGGAGCAGAAAATAATCCGCCATCATTTGTATCTTCTAATCATTATGAAGTTAGTAAATACTACACGCTAGATCAGCACTCATCAGTACCCGATGTTTTGCTTATTGGTACTAAATTCTGGGAAAAGCTATCAGTACAGGAACGCGTATGGGTTCAGGAAGCGGCAGATGAATCCGCTCAAGCGGAGAAGGTATTTTGGAATGAGTCTGTAAAAGCTTCTATGGAAATAGCTAAAGCTGCTGGCGTAGAAATTATAATTCCTGAAAAAGCATTATTTGCAGAAAAGTCAAAATCAGTTTTGGAAGAATTTTTAAAAGAACACCCAGAAATGACAGAACTAGTAAATAAAATTAAAGCAGATTAATTATGAAGCTATCTGATATTATTTTTAAAAAAGTGGTCCGATTTATGGAAATCTTTTTAGTATTTATTTTTGCACTTTTAGTGTTGGATGTCCTTTGGCAGGTTTTCTCAAGATATATTTTAAACAGGTCTTTTTCATGGACAGAAGAACTGGCACGATTCTCTTTAATCTGGTTATCCATTTTAGGAGCTGCTTATCTAAATGCTAGGAGAGAGCATCTATCAATGGATTTTCTGTATCGAAAGTTCTCTGATGCCACAAAGAAAAAAGTATCCGTACTTATCGAGATATTAATCTTTCTATTTGCTTTAATAGTGATGGTGATTGGTGGGGTGAATTTAGTTTATACGACACTACATTTAGAACAGCTTTCAGGAACTTTAAGAATCCCATTAGGGTATATTTACGCTATTTTACCGTTTAGTGGCTTCCTTATTATGTGTTTTTCTGTTTATCACATATCAAAAATTTATAAAAATCAAATAACCGACTAATTATGAGTATTGAAGTTTTAAGCATCTTAGCATTATTTGTTAGTTTTTTCGTTTTACTTATGTTAAAAGTACCTGTAGCCTATTCTATAGGGATTTCAACGACACTTAGTCTGTTATTGAATATAGATAAGCTTCCTGGGTTAACAACCATAGCACAGCGTATGACTACTGGTATTGATAGTTTTGCGTTATTGGCTATTCCGTTCTTTGTATTGGCAGGAGAGATTATGAAACGAGGTGGTATAGCAAACCGACTCATAAATTTTGCTAAATCTTTGGTGGCAAGTCTTCCGGGAGGATTAGCTTATGTAAATGTTTTGGCCTCTATGCTTTTTGGTGCTATTTCTGGTTCAGCAATTGCAGCAACATCAGCCATAGGAAGTATTATGACAGATAGAATGGAAGAAGAGGGCTATCCAAGAGAATTTAGTGCTTCGGTAAATATTACATCATCTACTACAGGATTGTTGATCCCTCCAAGTAATATCTTAATTGTTTATGCTTTAGCCAGTGGTGGAACAGCCTCGGTAGCGGCCTTATTTGTCGCGGGTTATTTGCCTGGTATCTTCTTAGGAGTTGCCCTAATGGGGTATATCGCTTATGTCGCTATTAAAAGAAAGTTTAAAAAAGGAAAAAGAGCACCTTTATCCCAAATATGGTCGCATTTTAGAAAAGCATTTTTTAGTTTATTACTATTGTTTATTGTAGTAGGAGGGATTGTAGCAGGAATATTTACAGCCACAGAAGCGTCTGCTATAGCCGTATTATATGCCGCTATATTGGCTTTGATCTACGGAGATATGAAAATTAAAGATTTCCCAGATATATTATTGACCAGTGCTAGAACAACAGCGGTTGTTATGTTTTTAATTTGTACCTCTATGGCGATGTCTTGGTTATTTTCTTTTGAAAGTATCCCTGAGCTTATGAGTGGGTTCTTATTAGAACAGTTTAGTAATAAATTTGTGATCTTTTTAGTGATTAATATGACGTTGTTAATTATTGGAACCTTTATGGATATGACACCTGCAGTTTTAATTTTTACACCTATTTTCTTGCCTGTGGTAGTGGCCTTAGGAATGGATCCTGTACACTTCGGAATTGTACTCGTTTTAAATCTGTGTATAGGTTTATGTACGCCCCCTGTCGGTACTATTTTATTTGTGGGAAGTGGTATTGCCAAGGTTTCGGTCACCCAAGTAATAAAACCCTTACTGCCCTTTTTGGCTATTATGATAAGTGTTTTAATGCTTATAAGTTATATTCCAGAAATATCCATGTTTTTACCAAGATTGTTTGGATTATAAGATTCACGTAATATTAAAAAGTTCTGATATAGATGAGGTTTTCTTTATAATTGATTCAATTACAAAACTTATTAGCTAGGCTAAATTGCTTGATGGGTTATTTTTTGTTTTTGGGGTTGATATTATCTATTATACAAATCTAAAGGACGAGGAACGAGGAGGAATCTCATCATGATGAGATGTCTCGTCACTCATGCTTCGCTCCGTCGACATTGACAAACAGCTGTATTTCATTGGATTATATAAGATGTTTTTAATAAAGTTTACGTCGAACTCAGGTTAACATAAGACTTAGACCAATCCTTCCAAACCACCTCATAGCCTTGGGATTGAATCATATGCTTAATTTGCTCAGTGGTGCGCTCATCTGAAATTTCAAATTGTTCGAGTGATTCAGGTTCCACACTGTAGCCTCCTGGATTTGTTTTAGATTCAGCACTAATAGAAGTAATGCCTAAGTGAATGCTATGATTTCTAAATATTTCACTTTCTCGTGTAGATAGTGATAATTCAACGTCTTCATCCAGCAATCGATACGCGCAAATCAATTGTACCAAATCAGTATCTGTCATCTCTACTTTTGGAGCTAGTCCACCTTGATGTGGTCTAAGCCTTGGGAAAGAGATGGAATATTTTGTTTTCCAATATGTTTTTTGCAAATATTTTAAATGCAAAGCCGTATAAAAACTATCTACGCGCCAATCTTCGAGGCCAAAAAGAGCACCTAGTCCAATTTTATGAATACCAGCTTTACCTAAGCGATCTGGTGTATCTAAACGATAATCGAAATTCGATTTTCTACCTTTTGGATGATGTGTTTTATAGGTTGCTTTATGATAGGTTTCCTGATAGACTAAAACGGCATACAACCCAGAGGTGATTAAGGTTTCATAGTCTTCTTGGTCTAAAGGTTGTACTTCGATACTGATATTCGAGAATTGGGATCGAATCAAGTCTATCGCATGTTTTATATAGGATACTCCAACAGTTTTGTTTGCTTCTCCTGTAACCAGAAGAATATGATCATACCCTAATTTTTTAATATGTTCGACTTCCTTTAGTATTTCGGCATCGCTTAAGGTCTTTCTTCTAATACCATTATCCATACTAAATCCGCAATAGGTACAGATGTTTTGGCATTCATTAGATAGATACATGGGAATGTACATTTGAATGGTATTCCCAAAACGTTTTTTGGTAATGGCATTGCTGCGTTGTGCCATCTGTTCTATATACGGTTTGGCTGCTGGAGAAATTAGAGTTTTAAAGTCTTCTAACTTAATTTTCTCTTTGAGGAGTACTTTTTCAACGTCTTTGGCTGTTACTTTGTAGATTTCTTTTTCTAAAGTATCCCAATCGTATTTTTCAAATGTATTTTTAAAAGACATGGTCTGTACTAATTTAAGTCGTTTAGAAAAGAGGTGAGTGGGCTACTAGCTTCTGCTTGATTTTTAATAGGGGCTAGTTTAGCGTTATAAGCTATTCTACCAGCTTCAACAGCCATTTTAAAAGCAATTCCCATATCTACAGGATTTTGAGATACGGCAATAGCGGTATTTACTAAAACAGCATCAGCACCTAATTCCATAGCAAATGCAGCGTGAGACGGCGCTCCAATACCAGCATCAACAATTACGGGTACGTTGCTTTGTTCGATAATAATTTCTAAAAACTCAAGTGTTTTAATGCCTTTGTTGCTTCCAATGGGTGCGCCTAAGGGCATGACGCATGGTACACCAACATCCTCCAAACGTTTACATAAAACAGGGTCGGCATGAATATAAGGCATAACCACAAATTCGAGTTTCACCAATTCCTCAGCGGCTTTTAAGGTTTCAATAGGGTCGGGGAGCAGGTATTTAGGATCTGGATGTATTTCTAGTTTTACCCAATTGGTTTGAAGTGCTTCTCTGGCTAATTCGGCAGCAAAAACAGCTTCTTTTGCGGTTCTTACACCAGATGTATTGGGAAGCAAATTAATTTGATTATCACTTAGATGAACAAGCATATCGTCAGATTCATTTTCTAAATCCACACGTTTTAAAGCGACAGTAACCAATTCGCTTTCTGAAGCTATGATAGCTTCTCTCATTTTATTGGCGCTACTAAATTTCCCTGTTCCTGTAAATAACCTTGACTTAAAAGTTTTGTCAGCAATTTTAAGTGTATCTGTTGTCATATTATATGTTTTGATTTGGATTCCAAACCTGTTCTTGTTGCGAAGCAGTGTTTAACAGTTTGTTGAATTGACTAATTTTATTAAAATCTTTGGTGATTTCACCTGAAGCTGCTATTCCATGAACGCCTGTTTTTAAAATGTCCGGAATATCTTCTATAGTAATACCTCCAATGGCAATAATTGGAGTGTCTGTTCGTAATGCCTCAAGAATGGTTAAGTAACCGTTTGTTCCTAAAATCGGACTTAAATTGTCTTTTGTTGTTGTAAACCGAAAGGGCCCTAAGCCAATATAGTTTACTTTTTTTTCGATTAACATTTCGCAATCTTTGAGTGTGTTGGCAGTTCCTCCAATAATTTGCCAAGTTTCTAGATGTTTCCTTGCAATAGTAGGACAGGTATCGTTTTTTCCTAAATGTACGCCGTCTGCTTTTATTTTTTTTGCAATTTTATAATGATCATTGATAATGAGGCGGGTTTGAAAATGCAAAGTGATTTCCCTAGCTTCTTCAGCGATTTTTAGAATCTTTTTTTTGGACAGGTTCTTTAAACGCAATTGTACCAATTCTGCTCCCGAAGTACATGCTTTTTTGATGTTTTCAAGATGTTCTTTTCCTGTATTTCCTTGTGATATATAATGTAACTTCGGAATCATAATTTTAATTTTTAACTATTTGAGTTTGCCCAACGTATTGTATTTGTGCTTTCCTAATAACCCTTTATCAGAATTCAAGAATTGTTCTGTATACCATTTAGTATTTTTAGCAGCATCTTCTAATTCAATATTCAAGGCTAAATTACTTGCTAAAGAAGCAGATAGTACACAACCACTCCCATGTTTTTGAAAAACTTTATCTGTATTGGGAGGTATATTTACCATAACGATACCACTGTGATACAATTCGTCCCAACCTTTTTTATCGGTTCGATGGCCACCTTTTAAATAAATATTGGTGAAGTAGGATATATGTTCAATCGTATTTTCAATGTTTAATTTAGGATATAAACTTTGAATTTCATCATAGTTAGGTGTGACAATATAACATTGCTTCCATATCTTGTCTAGTAAACTTTGGTTTTCGGTTTCATGAAAATCAAAACCGGCACTTGCTTTAATGATGGGATCTAAAACAATTTTTATATCGGAATTTAGATTGTGTAATTTGTTTAAAATGAGATGTAATGTATCCCAGTATTCTACAATTCCAATTTTTACAGTGTTAATATCAAAACGTTCAAAGAGGGTTTCAATTTGAGCGATAATCACATCAACTTCTGTCCAAACACATTGTTTAAAATCAACATCATTCTGAACCGTAATGGCTGTACAAATAGACAAGCCATACAAACCGTGTGCCTCAAATGTTTTGATGTCTGATGTTAATCCAGCTCCTCCAGAGGGATCATGGCCAGCAATAGTAAGTATGTATGTGCTGTTGTTCATTTATTGTTCAAAGTGATTTTTCATTTTTTTTAAAACCTCTAGAGGTTTGTTATTATTCCAAATGCCTCCTAAAACACCTACGCCTTTAAAACCTAATGCATTAAATTCATTAAGATTATCTGTCGTAACGCCACCCATTCCAATAATGCGTTTGTCAATATGATTTACATCAAATCCTCTGCCTTCATAGCCTTTTTTTGAGATTGAAGAGAAAACTGGACTAAGCAAATGATAATCAAATTCAAATTCGCAATTAGCTAAATCATCAGGCTCATGAAACGAACTACTAATGGTTTTTCCGTACATATTTAATCCTTTAAAGTACTGCCCTGGATTATCTATGTGATCTCTTCTTTTTTGCTCTTGAAAATGAATCCCTTTTAGGTTGTAAGTATTAATTAACTCATGAAAATAATGAACCACAATTCGATTGTGGTATTTAACATCAATTTGATTTAAATAGGTACAATGTTCCTGATAGTTTTTTTCAGGTTTTCTTAAGTGATAGTATTCTAAACCAGCTTCGAAAAGCTGATTTAGAATTAAAATTTCATTATGAATATCGGTTTCAGGAGCAATTAATACAATCATGGTTTATACCTAATGAATTTTAAAATGATTGATAATAAATTTGAATTATATTTACTTTAGATGAAATAGAAAATATAAGCATAGCCATAGTTAAGGTTTTATTTTATGTTGAAATATAAAGTAAATAGAAACGAATTTAATCGGTTATTTTGAAGTTTATTTGGTATTACAAATAGACTTCGCTTCCTTTTTCTTTAAATTCTTTTGATTTCTCTTCCATACCTTTTTGCACGACTTCATCATCTATGATATCATTTTCTGCTGCAAAATTTCGTACTTCCTGGGAAATTTTCATAGAGCAAAACTTTGGTCCGCACATAGAACAGAAATGGGCGATTTTAGCACCATCAGCAGGTAAGGTTTCATCGTGGTATGCTCTCGCTAACTCTGGATCAAGTCCTAAATTAAACTGATCTTCCCAACGGAATTCGAATCGTGCTTTACTTAAGGCATTATCCCTATGTTGCGATCCTGGATGTCCTTTTGCTAAATCGGCAGCATGTGCCGCTAATTTATAAGTCACAACTCCTGTACGTACATCATCTTTGTTTGGTAGCCCTAGATGTTCTTTTGGTGTTACATAGCAAAGCATAGCGCACCCGTACCATCCAATCATGGCAGCACCAATTCCAGAAGTAATATGGTCGTAACCAGGAGCAATATCTGTCGTTAATGGCCCTAATGTATAGAATGGCGCTTCATCACAGACTTCAATTTGTTTCTCCATATTTTCTTTAATCATGTGCATTGGCACGTGACCAGGACCTTCAATAAAGCATTGTACTTCTTGTTTACGCGCTATTTTGGTTAGTTCTCCCAAGGTTTCCAGTTCTGCAAATTGCGCTTCGTCATTGGCATCTGCAACAGAACCTGGACGTAACCCGTCTCCTAAAGAAAAGGCAACATCGTATTGTTTTAAAATGGCACAGATATCTTCAAAATGTGTGTAAAGGAAATTTTCTTTGTGATGTGCTAAGCACCATTTTGCCATAATAGAACCGCCTCGAGAAACGATTCCTGTAACACGTTTAGCAGTCATAGGGACATATCTCAACAATACACCTGCATGGATGGTGAAATAATCAACACCTTGTTCTGCTTGCTCTATCAATGTATCTCTAAAAATTTCCCATGTTAAATCTTCTGCAACACCATTTACCTTTTCTAAAGCTTGATAAATAGGAACAGTTCCAACAGGTACAGGAGAATTTCTAATAATCCATTCTCGGGTTTCATGAATGTTTTCACCTGTAGATAAATCCATGATATTATCTGCACCCCATCTACAAGCCCAAACAGCTTTTTCAACTTCTTCTTCAATGGAAGATATTACGGCAGAATTACCAATATTGGCATTGATTTTTACCAGAAAGTTTCTTCCCAAAATCATGGGTTCTGCTTCTGGGTGATTAATATTTGATGGAATAACTGCACGACCTCTGGCTACCTCAGACCGAACGAATTCAGCTGTGATCTTAGAAGGAATTGAAGCACCAAAGTGTTCTCCTTTATGTTGCTTGCTGATCTCTGTCATTTCATCAATTCGCTGATTTTCACGAATGGCAATGTATTCCATTTCTGGAGTTATAATACCCTGTTTTGCATAATGTAATTGGGTCACATTTTGGCCTTCTTTAGCACGCAGAGGCTTTTTGAGTAAGGAAAAACGCATATGATCCAATGTTGGGTCATTTAAGCGTTCGTTACTGTATGTAGAAGTAAATTGATTTAATTCCTCTACATCATTGCGATCTAAGATCCATTGTTTACGAATAGGATCGATGCCTTTATGAATATCAATGTCCTTGTTTGGATCTGTATATGGACCCGAAGTGTCATATACGGTTACTGGTTCATTTGGGGTTAATTTCCCCGTCATCGCATCCTTGGTATCGCTAAGAGCAATTTCTCTCATGGCTACTTGTATGTTTGGGTGGATGTCACCCTGTACATAGATTTTTTTAGAATTAGGAAACGGATTTCTTGAAATTGTTCCTTCTTTTGGAGCTGTGTCTTTTGTTTTCATTTCGTAAATATTTTTATTACTGGAAGAGCATTAACCACCTTGAGTTGCTTGAATAATTAAAACTTGATCATTGGAGCTGAGGCCATAAGAGTCCCATTGTTCTTTTGCTATAATATTATTATTAATAGCAAAAGCAATACCTTCTGATGGTGACTTGATTTTAGTGAGTAGCTTAGAAATAGTGGTCGCTTCTTCAACTTCTATTGTCGTCTCATTTACCGATATTTTAATCATAAATAATACAATTTTAATAGTTTGTATAAACTATCAAAGGTTGAGACGAAATACTTTGAAAATAGCACGGCAACTAAGTATAGTGCGTACTTATATAAGAAGTATGTAAATACATGCATTCATGCATTTTTAACTTTTTCCTTCGTTGGTACTAACCACATCAGGTTCAAAGGGTATGTCTCAGTTCCAAATTAGGAACACCCCTAAAGTTTACTGTACAAATTTATTTAAAAATATGGATTCTGACTACATTTTTTGGAATAAAGATTTGTTAAAAATAGTTTGCAGATCTAATGAACCCTGTTCTTGTTAAGATTACGACTGTGGTCGATGTCATAAAATTATAGTTTTTGATACTTCCAAAAAAAATAAAAAACCTTACTAAAAGTAAGGTAAAACCTTACTTTTATTCTTTGAGGGTTCTGTAGTTTTATAGGCTGATAATTTGGAGTTAAATAAACAATTATAATCTTATGAAAAGACTTTTGCCGTTAACCGTATTTGCTTTAATCATTTTATGTCCTATTGGAGCAAAAGCTCAAGACCTTAACCTTCCTAATATTTTTCCTCCCTTTTCTAATACCGCATTCTTAGGGCACTATGCAGGAGTACTCATTATATCCATTCCATTATTTAACGTTAAGTTTGGAGAAATAGAACTTCCAATAACATTAAGGGAAGATTCCATTGATGAAAAAAATATTGTATTCACAGATAAAAGCACTTCTTATATAGATATTGCTAATATTACAGGATTATGAATGGAAACAGATATTAAAAATAAAGTAATAATTCTAAAAATTAAAATATTATAAATCAAATAATTATGAAAAAAAGTTTTGTTGTTATTTTCATTAGTCTGTTTTTCTATAAAATAAATTACAGTCAAGACATAGGGGCTCCAGGTGTTCAGTTTTCTGCTACTCCTAATGTGGCTGCATTGGCCCAATATGTAGATACGCCGGTAAGCTATTACTCAGGAGTTCCTAATATTAACATTCCCCTATACACTATTAATACAGCAGGATACCAATTACCTATAAACTTAAGCTACCATGCTTCTGGAATTAAAGTTGCTCAAGAAGCTAGTTGGGTAGGTTTGGGTTGGAGTTTAAATGCAGGAGGTGCTATTACTAGGCAAATTAGGGGTAGGGATGATTTTTTTAGTGGAACGGCTCCTTCTGGAAATGATGCTAAAGGCTATTTTTTTAATTACGATAATTATGATGACCCTTTTAATGATGCCATAGAATGTATTACAAATGCATGGGAATTTACATATGGCGGAGGGTTAGCAGGGAGTGGTAGGATGACAGGTGTTTACGAGCCGCAATGCCATGCAAAGCATGATTCTGAGCCTGATTTATTCATGTTTAATTTTGGAGGATACTCAGGAAAATTTATACTACAATCTTTAGCTTATGAAAACGGGGATTGGCATAAAGGCAAAGGTGTTTTGTTAGACATAGAAAGTAATCTAAAAATTGAATTTGACTGGTCATCTAAAACTTTTAAAGTAATAGACCCCAATGGTATTCAATACGAATTTCAGGAAAAAGAAAAATCAATTACTACAAACTCAACAGGAGGGGATATCCATTCGGACCCTAGTGAGGCACCAGAAGTAATTAATTCCTGGCTTTTAACTAAAATTATCTTGGTAAATAATGAAGAGATTAATTTTGATTATGTAGGTGACGATTCAGTAGAGGATTTGGTTCGTTCTTCTGATGTAGAGCAAGCTTTAATAGCTACATCGTCATATAGTAATTCTACTAGTAACCCTATTCCGTTTAACCCAATTTTATATCCTCAACAATTTATTTCTTACAATAGTGTATCTATAAATGTTCCTTGTGCATCCCCATATATAGCTAATGGCAACTATACTCATTATTCTAGAACATTGCACCATTATAGAAGACGTTTAAATAGAATTTATTGGAAAGGAGGAGAAGTTAATTTTATAACAACTTCACGTAGTGATTATGGTTTATCTAAAAAGTTATCAAGGATCGATATTGAAAATGCGAATGAAGAAATTGTAAAACAATATGATTTTAATTATAACTATTTTAATGATCAGTATTTAAATGTCTCATCATCCGAAAAAAGAGAGTATTTAAGATTAAAGCTAGAAGAAATTCAAGAAATAAAAATAGATAGTACAGAAGTATTAAAACTTCCACCATATGAATTCAAATATTTTGAAGAAAACAAGTTACCTAGTAAAACATCAAATATGTATGATCATTGGGGTTACTATAATGGAGCTACTATAAATGAATTTAGATCAAAGATACCTAATCTTTTTATAGAAGATTTACATAAATATAAGTTAGACCAAAGCACTTCTGATGTATTTACTGTCATGGGCAATAATAATTTTTTCCAAGGAGCTATAAGAGATGCTGATATTGATTACACAGTTTCTGGAACTTTAAAATCTTTAAAATATCCAACAGGTGGTATTACAAATTATGAATATGAGTTAAATGATTATAATTCTGAAACGACTTTTGTTACTAACTCATACAAAGGGTATATTGAAAATAATGTACCCTATGCACAACCATTTCAGAAATTTGATGGTATTACAGACGAAAGTGGAGACCCGCCAAATTTTTATGAATTTGAAATACCCGAAGGATTATCTGCAAATTCGTTTAAACTTAAGTATACTATAAGTAAAGAAATGTTAAATGAATTTCCTATAAATCATAGTTACGGATTATCGTTATTTAAAATTAATGAAATGAATCAGGAAGAATTTGTAGGTAGATTTGATTTATATGACGCCTACAGTGCATATACTTGGTTCCTTATTGGTACTGCTGACGAGTATGGGCATTCTTCAGAGGAGATTATTGGTACAACATTAAGCTCTGGAAAATATAGACTTCGTTTTGTAATAGATAGTATTCCATTTCAGTCTGTTGTTAATCAAAGGCTTAATGGAACAATATCCTATAATATTGTAACAGAAACTAGACCAAACGCAATTGAATCTAGTGGCTTACGAGTAAAGAAAATTTTATCTCCTAAAAACACAAGGACTTTTACATATACATTAGAAAATAATTATTCTTCAGGTGTTTCAATGACAGAACTAGATTATTATGATCTCTATAAAGAGACAACCACATGCCCTCCAAATGCTTGGAATATTTCTTATATCTTAAAACGACAATCAAATAGTAATTATGCATTAACAGGAACTATAAATGGTAATGCTGTGGGATATTCTAGAGTAACTGAGGATATTATTGATTCTAAATCAAGTGAAAAAATAAGAACTATTTATTCGTATTTTAATCACAAAGAAGAAAAAACAGGATTAGGTGCGCCTAAGACTCCTGTATTGTCTAATGGTAAATTGTTAAGCGTAGAAAAGTATCAAGATGGCAGCATAAAAGAAAAAACTGAATTTGAATATGAAAATGTTTCAGTAAATGATATTGAAGCATACACATATACTTCTCCAACACCAGATTACTACCAATATAAATACGCAACAGATTACCAAATACCAATTGAATTTAATCCATTAATATCAGAGAGAACAACATTCTATGAGCAAGGTGGAAAATCTATAGAAAAAAGTAGCAAATATTATACATATTCAGCTTTTGATGCTTTTGATTTTCAGCAGCATTTAAATCCTACGTTGATAGAAGACATAGATGTGGATGGTAAAACAATAAAAACCAAGCTTTACTATCCAGAAGATATAGGGAACCTAAATGATGTTTCACCATCAGAGTTATTAACAGTAAATGCACTTATTGACGATTATAGAATCAATACACCTATACAAACAGAAAAGCAAATATTTACTGGCAATGTATCGAGCGGTATAGTAACTAATAATCTATCAAAACAGCGAATAATATACCAGGAATTAACAGGTTTAATCGTACCGAAAGAGTATAAAACGGCTGTTGCAGAAAGTGATTTAGAAACAGATATCATATATGAAAAGTATGATAGTTCGGGAAATATTTTAGAAATATCGAGTTCAAAAGCAAAAACCCATACTACTTATATTTGGGACAGAAATAAGCAATACCCCATAGCTAAACTAGAAAACACAACTTTTCAAGAAGTAGCAGATGCTCTTAATATAACAGCAGAAGCACTCTCCGACTTTGACGAGGATAATATTTCAAGTATTGATGATCTTCGGATACATCCAGATTTCAGCAATGTAAGAATAACAACTTATACCTATAAAAAATTAGTAGGTATTTTATCTGTGACAGATCCCCGCGGATATATAGTCACCTATCATTATGACGATTTTAACAGATTAAAATATGTCACAGATCATGAAGGAAACGTTGTAACAAAAAATGAATATTACTATAAAAACCAAGAATAGTTATGATGAAATTTTATAAAAAGTCAGTATTTATTCTAATGTTATTTATGTTTTGCAGCACATTAAGCGCACAAACAGATAATATCGAAATTGTTGGTCAAAAGTATGTAGAAGAAGGCATTGAATATACATATACTTTCAAAACAGACATTCCCGAAGATACAAACTGGAGTTGGTATGCATTTGGAGGTGCAGAAGTAACTGAGCAGTTAAAAGATAGCTCTGATGTAGTGATAGGTATTAAAGTAATATGGAGCAAACTTGATGCGTCCTCGAGTAATGAGCAAGTCATGGAAATTGAGGCATATGGAACATCAAATTCTGTCCCAATACAAAATTACTCATCAAATGTATTTTATGCTTCTTTTAAACCAGACCCTAATGGTATTTATCCAGTAATACTTACAGATAATGAAAACTATATAAAAACTACAACTTATCATGTAGATGTTAAACCAGATGTAAATGGAAACATTAATAGTACTAACGGGAATGTAGATATAAGCTATATAGATGGTATAGGCAGACCATTACAAAATATAGCTGTTAGTGCCGGAGGAGAATATGAAGATATCATTACACCAATAACTTATGACGAATTTGGGAGAAAAATAAGAGACTATTTACCTTATGCCGTTTCATCAAATTTAGGAGCCATAAGAACTAACCCAATACAAGAAGTACATGATTTTTACAATACCAGTAAGTATGAAAATACCATTAACCCATATTCTAATACTATACTGGAAAATACTGCACAATCAAGGGTTTTAGAGCAAGGTGCACCAGGAAATGATTGGATAGTAGATAGTAAAGTAAATTATTATGATGTAATTAAGAATAAATCAATAAAATTTCTTTACACACTTAATGCAGATCATCAAAATATTAAATTATTTGAAGTATCCTTTTTGAATGATAACAAAAGTGATCCGAAGTTAGAAGATATGGGCGTTTATGGTGATAACGAACTTTATCAAACTGATACAAAAGATGAAAATTGGGTTCATGGTAGTAATTCTCACAGTACCCAAGAGTTTAAAAATGAACGTGGGCAAGTAATTCTTAAGCGTACTTTTAATGATGTAGACATTAACAATGATGGAGATGTTGATGATGCCAATGAAAAAGCTGTAAACCACGACACTTATTATGTGTACGATATTTATGGTAACTTAACTTACGTAATACCTCCTAAAGTAAATACTTCAGACGGTGTAAGTACGGTAGAATTATCAGAGCTATGCTATCAATATAAATATGATAATAGAAATAGGTTAATAGAAAAGAAAATACCAGGAAAAGAATGGGAATATATCGTTTATGATAAGCTAGATAGACCAATATTAACCCAAGATTATAATTTAAGATACAATACAAACCTAACACAGCGTAATAAATGGTTATTTACAAAATATGATGTGTTTGGTAGAGTTGTTTACACAGGGATATATACTCATGCAAGTTTATTAAGTCAAGCTCAAATGCAAAGTCATTTGGATGCCTTTTACGATAATGATTCTGAATTAAATATTTATGAAAGCAAATTAAATATTGAAAATAATAATCATTACTACAGTAATCAAAGCTTTCCTAATACCAATATAGAGGTACTTACGGTTAATTACTATGATGATTATACGTTTACATTACCTCCATCTATAACAAAACCCTCGTTTGTATGGGAAACAGGAGATGTTGCCATTAACGTACAAGACTTGGCAACGGGTTCTAAAATAAAAGTATTAGATACAAATCAATGGATAACTAGTGTAACTGTATACAATAAAAAAGCAAGACCCATATGGTTAGCTAGTTATAACGAATATTTATTAACGACTGATATTGTAAAAAACAAACTAAACTTTATAGGAAACCCTACAAAGGTGGTGAGTATTCATAAAAAACAAAATCAAGAAGATATTGTGATTACAGATACTTACGAGTACGACCATATGCAGAGGTTAATAAATCAGTACCAAAGTATAACTGATTTTGAGCCTACAACAAATTCAAATGTTATACTTACAGAGCCGTCAAGCGCATTGCATTTATCTATAAATAGTATTACATTAAACCCCGGTTTTATAGGGACACCTGGGTTCAGTGCAAAAATAAGCGATCCTGATAATTTAAAAAAGGAGTTAATTGTTGTTAATACTTATGATGAACTAGGTCAATTGGAAAGCAAAAAAGTAGGAGGCGTTGTAGATAATAATTTATCACCAAAGTTACAACTAGGGTTGCAAACCATTGATTATGCTTATAATATTAGAGGTTGGCTTAAAAGTATTAACGATAACATAAGTACAGATAATACATTAACCTTGGCTAATAACGATTTGTTTGGGTTTAAAATTAATTACAACACTGTAAACCATAGTGGTACTAAACTATATAATGGGAACATTTCGGAAATTGAGTGGCAAACTGCAAATACAGATAATAGTTTAAAGTGGTATCAGTATGATTACGATGCCTTGAATAGAATTACAAGTGCTACGGGAAATACAAGTAATTATAACCTAAACTCCGTAGCCTATGATAAGAATGGGAACATTACCAGTCTTATTAGGCATGGGCAAACAAATGCAGGAGCAACGAGCTTTGGAATCATGGATGATTTGGTTTACAGTTATGAAATTAGTAGTAATAAACTTAAAAAAGTATTGGATAATGGAAATGGTACTTATGGTTTTAAAGATGGTTCTAATACAACTACCGAATACACTTATGATGACAACGGCAACATGCTCACCGATGCCAACAAGGGCATTTCAACGAATATCACGTACAACCACTTAAATTTACCTACCCAGGTTGTTTTGGGCGGTGGAAATATTTCTTATATTTACGATGCCTCTGGTGCAAAACTTGAAAAAGTAGTTACAGAAGGAAGTTCTATGACAAAAACGAAGTATGCTGGAAATTATGTGTATGAAGATTCAGGTACGGGAGATTTTTTAAAATTCTTTAACCATGAGGAAGGGTACATAGAACCTATCCTTGATGCTGGTTCTATAGTATATCAATATATATACCAATACAAAGACCATTTGGGGAATGTTAGATTAAGCTATAAAGATAGTGACAATAATGGTAGTGTAGCTTCTTCTGAAATACTGGAGGAGAACAACTACTATCCCTTTGGATTGAAACATAAGGGCTACAATTCCAACGTAACCTCCAGCAATATTGCGCTAAAGAGAAAGTACAATGGTGTCGAATTGGAGGAAGCTCTGGGGCTGAACCTCTATGAGATGGATGTACGCAGTTATGACCCAGCTATCGCTAGGTTTACTTCTATAGATCCCGTTACACATTACTCGATGAGCACCTATACGGCTTTTGATAACAACCCCGTGTTCTGGGCTGATCCTAGCGGTGCCAATGCCCAAACTACGAGGGTACAAGATTTAAATGGTAAATGGCATACGTTGACGGAAGGTGCAGATTACACTACCGTCTACAGTTCGGACAATAGTGATACTAACGATGAGGATGATAACTCGGAAGACAACAGCAGTGAAGAAGATTGTTGTGGAGATGGGATAACCGGGTTACTAAAGGGAATTGCCCAAGGTTTGATTGATACGAGTATAGCAACTAATCCCCTATATAAGGGCATAGATGATTTAAGCAAACTTATAACAGGAGAAGGGATAATTCCTGAAATAGAATTTACTGAAGGAGAGAGAACTACATATTATACAGGAATTATACTGTTTGCCTTATTAGAGCCTTCACCTGGCGGAGAAATTCAGCTGATAAATAAAGGAGTAACAGGTTTTGCAAAACATGCAATCAATCGGGCTATAAACAGGTCGGTAAAACCAGCGGCCATACTTGATGCAATCAAGAACCCTTTGAAAATTTTACCCTCAAAAACTGATGATTTAGGAAGAGAGAGTCAACGAATTATTGGAGCAAAGGCAGAAATTGTTATAAACGCTGAAGGGAAAATAATATCTGTTAACCCAACTTCGACCAAAAAAGCTCAAAAACTACTACAGCAACAATAATTAAGTTATGAAAGAATATAAAATAAAATTAAGTTTGAAAGAAGTCGAATATCTAATCAATAACTACCATGATTTAAAGAAAAGCAGGCTAGATGTTTGTTTCCATGAAAATCAAATAGAAAACATTAGAGATTGGGCATCAGAACAGTTACAGGTTAAAGGTTTTGATAGTGATTATGAATTAAATGAAAATGGAAAAGTTTTAGAGTCTCTTATTGATTCTTTTTACAGGTAAAATAAGAATCATGAAAAATGTAATATTAATAATAACATTTTTATTTACAAGTATAAATATATCGGGGCAACAAAAAAGAGGCTCTAAAATAGATGAGCTAATTGAAATTACTGATCTCGATAATACTATATCGACTTTTGTTAACTCTATATTGGATAAGCATAAAGAAGCTAATACAAGCATATCCGATCATTGTTGGGAAAAGGTTAAAAGTGAGATTGATTATGAACCCTTATTAGACAAAATAAGAGGGGTTTACAAAACTAATTTTACCGAAGAGGAATTGACTGGATTGTTTAATTTGTATAAATCGGGTAATATCAATGAATATGAAAGACAAATTAATAAAATTGATAATCAACTTTACATAGTTGGCAATGAGTTTGGTAAAAACACCTCAAAAATAATTAGTGAAAAGATCAATAATTGCAGGTAATAAGCCCCTGCTCCCGCTAGTTTTCAAAACTAGTGGCGTTAATGAGTAAGCAAAGTAAATAATAAAACATTATAATTTTAAAACGGGTATAAATTTTATACTGCCTGCCCCCAGATGGACAAGATATTATAATTAGTAATAACGTCAAAGGGGCTATGACAAATTTAGCTCAAATTGCTGCAACAAGTAAAGGCAATGGGAAACTACAATCATTAATTGGTAATAGAAAAGCAAAATATAGGATGAAATCAATTTTTTGGAGAAACAACCCCTGCTCCCGCAAGTTTGTAACTTGTGGCGGTAAAGAGTAAGAAAAATACAGAAGAAGCTACTCTATTTCTAAAATAGCTCATGGTATTATTCTTTTCTTAAAACTTACTTAATACGCCACTAGTTTTAGAAAATAGCGGTAGCAAGGGTTTTCAACTATAGTAAGATGTGATTTAATGAGGAAATAACATAGGAAGAAACAAATATTGATGAGCAAATCCTTGGCATTTAAAATCCTTTTATATTGTATAATTAAATAATTAAAAATCAAATGAAAACAAAACAAATCGGAAAAACATGTCTGTTAGTGATATTTACCTTTGTAAGTATTAATTTTCAAGATGCCTTTAGTCAACAATCAATCACTTGGGTAGATATAGTGGGACTAGATATAACAGGTGATAATATTAGAAAAACCGAAGTAGGCGATGCTTGGGGTAATGGAGGAGCTGCATCAATGGAGGTACTAAATTCAAATCTTGATGGTTGGGTCGAGTCTACTGTTTTAGAATTAGATAAAGCAAGAATGATAGGTTTTTCTGAGATGAATTCTGATGCTAATTACACAACAATTGATTATGCAATATACCTAAGACATACAGGGGAATTAAAAGTTTATGAAAAAGGGATAAATAAGTTTACTGCAGTTAATAATTATTTAAGTGGTGACAAAGTTAAAGTAGAGAGAATGGGTGGTGTTATTAATTATAAAATTAACGATAATATTTTTTATACCTCATTAATAACATCAACTACAAGTTTATTAGTAGATATATCTATTTTTGATCTTTATGGAACATTGAACAATATTAAAATATCAGACTCTTTTACGGGTCAAGATAATAGTGGTAATACAAATGAAGAAGTTTCTTGGATTCCAAATAGTAACAATTTATATTTTGAAAATGCTGTCGCAATTGGAAGGACTAATACAATACAAGATTATATTTTAAGTGTTGAAGGTAAAATAATTACTCAAGAGATTAAGGTCACACTAGATGAGTGGTCTGATTTTGTTTTTGAAAATAATTATAACCTACCAACACTCAGAGAAGTTGAGCAATATATAAAGAACAAAGGGCATTTAAAAGGTATTCCAAGTGCAGAAGAGGTTAAAAAAGACGGTTTCTTTTTAGGAAAAATGGATTCCAAGTTATTACAGAAAATAGAAGAGTTAACATTATATACTATAAAGCAGCAAAAAGAGATTGAAGTTCTTAAGAAAGAAAACAAAACCCAACAATCATTATCTCTTAGATTGGCTAAAATTGAGAAATTGATTAGCGATAAAAAATAGTAAGATTTGTAAGTTTTAGAAACTCTTCTTTTACATTTGTTTTTAACCTTTGGGTTATATTTGTACCGGCTACGCTGAGTTTGTAATTTCAAGTTTGTAACTTGTGATAGTAAAGAGTAAGAAAAAACAAACTAAGAAACTACTTTAGAAATAGAGTAACTTCATTATTCATAATTATACTTATAATTATATTTTTTATTTAACAATAGTTAAATTTAATTATTCCATTCTGTGAATCCCGCTCTGCGAAGTCTGTGACTTCGTAGAGCTAAATAAAAAAGGAAAACTAGTTTGTAACTAGTACTGAGTATAAGTAAGAAATAAAAAAGAGAAGCCACATTATAGTGATATAGTGTGGTTTTTTAGTTTACAGAATAGATTGATCTTTCTTTTAGCAGTAAAAAGTATCAATAACAGAAAAGATATGTTTACGGTCTTCTCCAGCTAATCGAAGTTTGTAACTTCGAGCTATTGTAATAAAATAGAAACCACTAGGAATAAGGGAGAAACCGTTTTGTCTAGAATAGCGAAACCAATACTATCAATACCATTAAAAATAAAAATATAAAAATATAAATATTTTACTACGTAAATACGTAAGAATTTGTTTAAAATAATTATCTTACACTCTTACAAATTAATCTTACATAATTTAATTTAGTGAGTAAAAAAAATATTTTTTTAATAATTTTTATGTGTTTTGTGATACAAAAATATATGTATCCTTCAAGTATTATAAAGGATGATTTTCCTTTACAAGATACCACTAAAGTTCTTAAAAAAGCAGGCAAAGTAGCAACATTTTTAAAAAGTATATTCAATCATAATGACTCCACTAAACAGGCAAGAAAATTTATTCATCAGCACCATAAGGTCTTAAAAGATAATAAAGCTCCAACTTTTGCTACAAGTACCGATACAATTACTTCCACACCTATAGAGTTATCAGAAGATTTTGAGTTAGATTATGAAGTGTTAGGATGGTATCCGTATTGGGAAAAAGAGTATTACAAGCAACTTAATTTCTCATTACTTTCTACTGTTGCCTATTTTTCATACGAAGTGAATCCTAAAACAGGCGATGCTATTACAACTCACGACTGGGAAACGACTGCATTAATAGATTCATTAAAAGCACAGCCAAATAAAAAAATACTCCTTACAGTTAGCAATTTTGGAGATACGAATAACAGGAAATTCTTGAAAAATCCTGATGCTATTGATACACTGATAAGCAACCTCATTACATTATTATCTAAAAGAGATGGAGATGGTGTGTGTATCGATTTTGAAGGTGTCGCAAAAAAACAAAAAAGTGAGTACACAGGTTTTTTATTAACCTTATCTAACAGGCTTAAAAAAGCAAATAAAGATTATGAAATTTATATTACTGTACCCAGTGTAAATTGGAGTGAAGCTTTAGATTTTAAGGCTATAAATCAAGCTATAGATCGATTTGTGATTATGGGTTACGATTATTATGGACAGGCTAGTACCGTTGCAGGACCAGTGGCTCCATTAAAAAGTGACAAAACCTGGGAACCATATAACCTGACAACATCAGTCGATTATTATATTTATAGTGGGATAGCCAGCTCTAAAATAATATTAGCATTACCAACTTATGGGAGCTTATGGGAAACAAAAAACTTAAACCTAAAGTCTAAGGTAAAAAAATACATAGGTAGCAGAACCTACAGCTATATTAAAACCAATATAGAAAAAAACGAAGCAATTTATATAGAGCCCGTAAGTAAAAGTGCATACAGTGCCTATAAAATAAAAAGTAATAAGACCCAATATAGACAATGTTGGTTTGAAAACGACTCTAGTTTCATATACAAAACCCAGCTTATTAAAGAAAAGAAGCTAAAAGGCCTGGGACTTTGGGCTTTGGGATATGATAAAGGGTATAATGACATATGGGAAGTCATTAGTGAAGAATTATCGAAGCCACCAGAACAAGATGCCGCAAGTGCTAACGGTAGTTCGGTTAGCGGAGGTGACAGTGCAGCAGATGGAGAATCCAGTTCTATAGTTTCTAGTATAGTAAATACATTAGGGCTTACAGACCCCAATAGTAAAATAAATAAGGTAGAAGGAAAATTAGAAACAGTAACTAATTATAGAACGATCTTACTCTACGTGATGTCCTTTATTTTGTTTTTTGCTTGCATAGGCTTTTTAATGGCTATGCTATACCCTAATACACGTAATAATTTCTTTAACGATACATCTTTAAAAGCATATTATATAGCCACCATACTGGTTTTTGCAGTCGTGATTTTTAGAATGCAAAACTGGATAAATAATGGCGTTGTTTTATTAATCATTGGATTTTTTATAGGAATATCTGCTTTTTATGTAGCAAATAAGATTATAGAAAAAAAACAAAAAGATTTACCGTGAATAAGGTTTTTGTAAATGAATGTTAAAAGTATAAAAGAAGATTCGGGTAAAATTAAAAAGATGCTTGCTGCTATAAAAAAAGCAGTATCAAAAGAATTTTTGTGGATCCTATTTATCATGGCAATTAGTATCCCTTTGGCTTTGGTAGTTTCATATATTATAAGTTCAGATGCTCATATTATAAGTGAAACGGTGTCCCAAGAGATAGAAGAAGTTTCCGAGATTATAACCAACCAACAACCTTTATTTAGGGTAGTATATGGCATATGCGCATTAGGTATTTATTTTTCAAGAATGGTGATGACAGCTATAAAAACACAATTAGAGAGTAACAAATAGTTTAAAGATGTTAGATAAGGCATTATTATTTATAAGCAATTTACTAAACAAAGAACTTAAAATGTCCTTTGGACTTACCGATGATATCGTAGTAGTGGGCAGTCTTATAAATCTGGATGGCAGTATTACCAAGAATATTGAGAATAAGGTGGTTTTGTCTATTATAAATCTAGAACATGAAAAAACAGTAAAACATAGAGAAGGATATATTACTAATGAGCAAGGAGCTTTCAATAAAGTAAATGCCCCAGTGCACCTTAATCTGTATTTGCTAATATCTGCCAATTATAATTCAGATAATTATATGGAAGCCTTAAAAATGCTGTCTGCTGTAATAGGTGTATTTCAATCCACCAGAGTTTTTAAGTCGGAAACCTATCCAGAACTCGATCCATTAATAAAACGCTTAGCTTTTGAAATTTATAATGTACCCATACAAGAATTAAGTCATGTATGGAGTGGCATAGGAGCTAAGTATGTGCCCTCTATGCTCTACAAAGTTAGAATGATTAGCATACAAAAAGGACAAGTAAAAGAACAAATAGCAAGCATAAGTGGCTTAGATACAAACGCTAAAAAGCAATAAAGTAAAATATGAATATGAATCACCAACATTGGTTTACAATAAGAATAGAACATCAATATTTCTATAATAATGAATGTGATATTTTTGAATTGTTGCCAATGCATGAGACACGGCGTATCATGAAAAATTATGGAATCCGATTTCAAAAGTTAGGGCATCAATACTACGCTTATGCAGTAGTAGCGCCTTCCAAAAAAATTTGGGAAGAACTTCAAAGGGCTGAAGATTTATATTTTCAATTAATTAATACAGATCAGAATTTTGATAATTATACCAATGTAAATTTACCTAAAAAAGAAGGATCCGTATTATATATAACTAACTCAGAAGTTACTAATACACTTAAAGAAGAAGAAACCGTAAGTCCGTTGCCTTTAGAGACACGTCCGTTGCGTTTTAATGTAAAAGCTTCGATAACAGAAACCACATCGGTCATTATTAAAAATAGTAAAGGACAAGACATATTTAGTCAACAGTCTTTAAAAAATCAATCCGATATTCCTATAGATATAAGTGCTTTTGGAGCAGGGATCTATCAACTATGGATAGATGGTAGCTTAACCAGTACATTTTTTGGTACATCACAGATCTTGCATACAAACTGTTATGGGATATTACATATTCAAATGCGAAACATTCAAGAATCGCTAAAAGAAAATACCATACCCTCATTAAAGGTAAATTTTGAATCCAGAGCCACTTTTTGGGAATATGTTGTTATTGTGCCTAAAGATAAGAAAATTGAAATTCAGAATATGAGCATAGAAAGCGTAGATAGCGAAGAATATAAAACATCTGAAAAAAAAATAATCCTAGGAAATCAGGAAGCATCTCATGTTTTTACTTCTACTAATGCCATTAAGCTTAATCAAAAACCAGAAAAATATGCCACATTAAAAATTCGGTACACCAATCAATTTTCAGATACTTTACAGGAATTGGATATGAAAATGCCAGTTCCGGGGGTATCATCTATTATAACCGAAAATGAAAATAACGAGAATTTATATTATTCTCAAACTATAATTTATGTCTAACACTTAAAAACAATCAAGAAGAATGTCAGTAACAGCAATGAAAACACCTGGGGTTTATATCCAAGAATTGGATGCCTTTGGAAATGCCGTTGTACCGGTACCTACTGCAATTCCGGCTTTTATCGGATACACAGGACAGACCAACTACAATGGAAAAGATTTAGTAAACAAAGCCGTGAGAATTACTTCATTGGCAGAGTTTAATGCTATTTTTGGTAGCCAACCACCACAAATTCAATTTAGTGTAAATCCAGTGCCAGCAGCTAAGCCAGCAGCACCAGCAAAAAAAGGAGCAGACCCAGCAAAACCAGCAACTCCAGCAGCTTCAACTCCGGCTGACTTTTCTGTAGGAGGCAATGGGTATACCTTAGCAACGAGTACAGTAAATTATAGACTATATAGTGCGGTTCGGTTTTTTTACGAAAATGGAGGCGGAACCTGTTATATTGTATCTACAGGAGGGTATGATTTTTCAGCAACAGGCTTAACAGCTACCACACCTTTTACAGACGCGTTAACACTATTGGAAAAAGAAGAAGAGCCAACCATGATAGTGATACCAGATGCAGTCGAGTTGATGGATCCTACACAAACGGAATTAGCAGAAAAATACGCGTTATGTTATACGCTACAGGGTGAAATGATAAACCATTGCGGATTACTTGGCACTAGGGTAGCTCTTTTAGATATTCCTGGTGGTTATAGTGAACCTTTGGTAGGCACAACAAGTGTTGAAGGGTTTAGAAATGCCGTAGAGCCAACATTACCTAAGTTTAATAGTTATGCAGCGGCTTATTACCCCTGGTTACATACTACAGTAAACCAATTAACGGATATATCATATAAAAATATTGCAACGGCAAGTTATACCGCTGTCAAAGCAATGCTAAATGCAGAATTTCCAAACGTAACAGACCCTAAAACCAATAGTTCTATTCCTAATCCAATAGCAAAATACATTACAGCATTATTAGCTGCAAAACCTGCTGCAGATGGTATTACACAGGATAAAGCAGATACAGTACTTAAAAACCTAAGTGCGTCTTACAAACTGTTATTGAATCATGTATTGGAAAAATTAAATTTAATGCCACCTAGTGCAGCTATGGCAGGGATTTATACCATTGTAGACAATAATGAAGGTGTTTGGGTAGCACCTGCAAATGTTGGTGTACAAGGTGTGATTTCACCAGCAATTAAAATAGACTTACAAGCTCAAGAAGATCTTAATGTGCCATTAGATGGGAAATCGATATGCGCCATTAGATCATTCCAAGGAAAAGGTGTGCTCGTTTGGGGAGCCAGAACATTAGATGGTAACTCTAACGATTGGAGATATGTGAATGTTAGAAGAACATTAATATACATAGAACAATCTGTAAAGGAAGCAGCAAGTGCTTATGTCTTTGCTCCTAATGATGCTAAGACTTGGGTGTCAGTAAAAAGCATGATAAGTAACTTCTTATTAGGCTTATGGAATCAAGGTGGTTTAGTAGGTCCAAAACCAGCAGATGCTTTTTCTGTAACAGTAGGACTTGGAAGTACTATGACTGCGGATGATATTCTTAATGGAAGAATGATCGTAGCTGTAAAAGTAGCCATATCACATCCAGCGGAATTCATTGAGATTACATTCCAACAAGAGATGCAAAAAGCATAAAAAATAACTATTAATTAATCATTTTAAAAATATACAATTATGGCAGATGATGGATCAGCACAAGGTGCAATATGGCCGTTAACTAAATTTTATTTTACAGTTAGTTTAGGCTCCCAAGATAATACAGCTTCTTTTCAGGAAGTATCAGGTTTAGATACTGAAACACAAGTGGTAGAGTACAGGCACGGAGACAGCAAAACGTTTAGTACAATTAAAATGCCTGGCCTTGCTAAATTTAGTAACGTAACACTTAAAAAAGGTGTTTTTGTAAAAGATAATAACTTTTGGACCTGGTATAATGCTATAAAAATGAATACCATTAAAAGAGAAACAGTCGTTATCAAATTATTGGATGAGTCTGGATCACCAACAATGACCTGGACATTAACGAATGCCTGGCCTACCAAAATAACAGCTACAGATCTAAAATCTGAAGCAAACGAAGTAGCGGTAGAAACTTTAGAATTGGCTCACGAGGGCTTAACTATTTCCAATAGTTAAAACTTATGAGTGATTACCCATTACCAGGTTTTTATTTTAGACTAACATTTCCATTAGAATTAGGCTTATTTGATACTTCCTTTAAAGAAGTATCAGGTATGTCTATGGAAATGGGTACAGAAGAAATTGCAGAAGGTGGGGAAAACCGGTTTAAACACCGGGTTCCTACCGGAGCAAAATACCAAAACCTTGTTCTAAAACGTGGCGTAACGTCAAGTGTTTCGGCCTTGTCATTATGGTGCGAAGCCACTATTGGAGGCGGATTATCATCGTCAATTATTACACAAACAGTCATATTAAGCCTTTTGGATGAAGATAGTTTTCCTATAAAAAACTGGAGTTTTATTAACGCATGGCCTGTAAAATGGGAGTTTTCGCCATTAAACTCCATGAACAATGAAATTCTTATAGAAACACTGGAATTATCATACGATTATTCACTAGTAGTATAAATTATGCCTATAGAAATAAGAGAGTTGATCATAAAAGTAAAAGTCGAAGAGTCTATAAAACCAAAACAAGAGGTTTTAGACATAAGCATGATAAAAGAAACCGTTGAAAACCTTTGTAAAAAAGAAGTAAAAAGACAATTACAAAAAATAAGAGAGCGCTAGATGTCAAAAAATTTAATGACCATTACAGCATATTCAGATAATGAGTATTCCAGTAAAACAGGAGATAGTTGCACTGTACAAATAAACCCGGCATCATATACACATGATCATACCATTGAATATAATAAATTTCAACCTGTAGGATCTCCTGGGACTTCCGTATGGTATAAAGGAACACCCCCGGAAAAAGTGACTTTTGATATTTATTTTGATGCCACAGGGGCAGTAAGTACGGATAGTTTATTTGCATCGCAAACTCCGGTTTCAGATCAGATAGATAGCTTTAAAAGCACTTGTTTTACCTATAATGGAAGCATACACGAACCCAACTATTTAATACTTTCATGGGGAACATTGGTTTTTAAATGCAAACTAACCGCTTTAAATATTTCGTATACGCTTTTTCAAAGTGATGGTACACCATTAAGAGCTAAATTAAGCACCACTTTTGAAGGCGCCATTTCTGCAGATGATATAGCCGCAGAAGCAGATAGTCAATCTCCAGACCTGACCCATTATATTGAAGTAAAAGAAGGAGATACGTTACCTCTAATCTGTTATCGAATCTATGGAGACAGTGGGTATTATAGAGAAGTAGCATCGTACAATAATGTTTTAAATTTTAGGAATATAGCTCCGGGGACAAAGTTGTATTTACCCCCTTTAAAGTAAACTGAATTATGGCAAGTTCACCAATAATAAGTGGAAATAACTTAGTATCATTTACCATTACCTCTGAAGGTGATGCGATTCCCGATACCTATGGTGTAGTAAGTGTGAATATATCACAAGAAATAGATACCATAGCACAGGCACAAATTACTGTTAGAGATGGTGATCCCACAACGCAAATGTTTGAAATTGCAGACGCATCAACCTTTAAAACAGGAAATGCTATAGAAATAGCTCTAGGATATGGAACAGATACAACAACTATTTTTTCTGGAGAAGTTACCAAACAATCGGTTAAAGTAGACGAATCCGGGACAACCTTTCAAGTTACCTGTAAAGATATTTTAGTAAAAGCAGTAAAAAGCAAAAGTAAATTAGTGTTAACAGATTCGTTGGATAGTGACGCTATTGATCAAATTGTAGAAAATTTGGGCGTAGAAAGTAACGTTACGGCAACAACAGTACAAAAAGAAAAAATTATTCAATACAGTGCCACAGATTGGGATTTTATTGTAAGCAGAGCGCAACGTAACGGAATGGCCGTAGTAACAGATAATGGAACATTGGTGGTTAGTGCAATAACCACGGATGATGAACCTGCATTAGAACTACAATACGGTAGGGATATTATGGAAATGGATATAGATCTTGAATCTATAGAACAATCCACATCACTTTCCATTAATGCCTGGACACCTTCAGAACAAGATTCTGTAAACTCTGAGGCAAGTGAGCCCACTGTTAATGAGCAAGGAGATGCTTCAGAATCAGATTTAGAATCAATTACTGATGCCAATGAAGCTTTTAATACCTCAATACCACTAACAGAAGATGAAGCACAACAAATTTCTGATGCCTGGTTATTGCGAAAAAGAATGTCTAAATATAGAGGCTCTATAAAATTTCCGGGATCAGCTGATGCCAAACCCAATACATTAATTTCCTTAACAGGTTTAGGAGAGCTTTTTGATGGCGACGCTTATATATCTAGTGTGTCTCATAGTTTCAGCGGAGGAAATTGGTCTACAGAAATACAAATAGGAGTACCCCCCGAAGTACACAGTCAGAAAGTAAAAACAGCACCTTCTGAGCCAGGAACAAAAGATACACTCATTGATGTTAAAGGCATGCAAGTAGGTATTGTTAAAGATACTTATGATGAAGATGGTGGTGAATTTAGAGTGCAAGTAGAAATTCCTATTTTAAATGATACTACAGAATTTGTATGGGCACGCCTAGCTTCTTACTACGCAAGCAGTAGTTTCGGTGCTTATTTTTATCCAGAAGTAGGTGATGAGGTAATACTCGGATTTATAGATGGAAACCCTGCATATCCCGTTATTTTAGGAAGTATGTACAGTAGTTCGTTACAACCTCCGGAAGTGGTAAGTGATAGCGATAATAATATAAAAATGCTAATGACCAGAAGTCAGTTGCAGTTCAAGTTTGATGATGAAAACATCGTGATGACTATGGTGACACCTAATGGGAATACAGTAGTGATCAGCGATCAAGATGAAGGAATAACCATTACCGATCAAAACAGTAATCAAATACAAATGAATAGCAGTGGTATTACAATAGAAAGTAAATCGGCCATGACCATTAAGGCAGCTGATGATCTTACCATACAAGGATCATCGGTAAAAATAACGGCAGATAATGATGTATCTATTAGTGGAAGCTCTATATCGGCCTCCGCAAGTAATTCAGCCACACTTAATGGAGATAGTGGATGTACAGTTAGCAGTAGCGGAGAAACAAATATAAGTGGTTCAGCAATTAACCTTAATTAACACTTGGCTATGGAAATTAAAAAAGAAGACACAGAAAAACATAATTTATTTTTAGGTACAGGGTGGAGTTTTCCGCCTACATTTCATAAAGAAAGCTCATTAGGAGTCGAGATGGTATCTAATGAAAAAGATATCCAACAATCTTTAGAAATATTACTGAATACAAAATTAGGAGAACGTATTATGAATCCGAGATATGGATGTGATGTATATACCTATTTATTTGAATCAATATCAAACTCAAGAATGTATCAAATTATAGAAATGATTAAAACAGCCATCTTGAGATATGAACCCAGAATTAAGCTCATAAAAGTGCTTTTAGATGAATCTGAATATTTGGATGGTGTGATTAAAATTAATTTGGATTATAGAATTCCATCAACAAATACCAGATTTAATCTAGTATTCCCATATTATAAAATAGAAGGTACAGACATTCCGGATTTATATAAAAAACAAGCCCGAAAGCCAAAGAGTGTGTCCGATTTGGTAGCTCTTAATAAAGAAAAGGCACAATAGAAAACAGTATTGCTTAATCAATAGATGATAGAAAGAAGGAAAGGAACCATACAGTATCAAAGAATAAACCCTAATCTACTTAACCCAGAGTTTAAGATAGACGAGCGTTCTTTTGAAGATTTATTAGCCTATATAGTGTCCTATGTAGAATATATTAACTTTTATACAACAGAAGATATAATTGATGGTAATTGGAAAGCTTTGGTAGAACAAGACCCGGTTATTTATATTATAGGCATTATAAAAGCACCTATAAATAGTCTTCATGAAGAAGAAAGCATTCCTGAAAAAAAGATTCAAATTTTGTTAGGCTGGTACGATAAAATAGAAAAATGGTATCATACACTAT
Organism: Flavivirga abyssicola; assembly: GCF_030540775.2. Taxonomy (GTDB): domain Bacteria; phylum Bacteroidota; class Bacteroidia; order Flavobacteriales; family Flavobacteriaceae; genus Flavivirga; species Flavivirga abyssicola. Next base: position 3,671,138 of record NZ_CP141266.1, read on the forward strand.
TACATTTTAAAGAAGGACTTCTTGCCAATAAAATAGGGAATGTATTGCTTGATGTGCTTCAAGATAAAAAGCAAAACCTTGAAGATATTTTAGAAAACATAAAAGCACAAACACTTAGCACGAATTCGTTTGTTGATGCTTTAAAAATATATACAAATTCTGAAAAAGGACGTAATGATTTCGACTTGGATGAAACGACCCATACGTTTGGGAAAATGATACTTTATATTCAGAATTTTACGCGCGACTATCTGAAGAGTAATGTTTTTGCTAAAAATGACCATATGCCCAACAACGCCATGTATATTACATTTGCGATGTTATTTAAGAAGATTCAGGACAAAATAAACACCGTAGGACATAGGCATTTAGAATTTTATTATAAAGATGTGTTACAACAAACACCTCGAAAGGGTATAGACACTCAGGCAGTAGTCTGTTTTGAATTGCTACCTAAATCAAAAGGCATTTTAATTCCAGAAAAAACACAGCTAAGTGCAGGGAAATTATTTGAAAGTAAACAAAATATCCTCTTTGAGACAACAAAGCCTTTATTAACTGTACCAATAACCATTAGTACATTACAAACCTTATATTTTAATAAAAGTCCTTTTATAAAAATAGGAACTAACGAATCAATTATATCTAACATAGTCAAAAATAATCTTGTTTGTGAAAAGCAAGACATAAAAGACATTGAAAACAAATCGTTATTTGGAGCAGATGAAAATTCAATTATAGATTCAGAGTTATCTTCAAAAACAATAACCGATATTGGTTTTATGATAGGTTCTCAGGTATTGTTTCTTGAAGAAGGGGAGAGAGAAGTAAAGATCACATTTACCTTAGAAAAAGAATCTTCAGAAAACGTTTTTTGGAAATTATTGAATGAAATGGTTTCAAACCAAGGCCTTCCGTTAGATGTTATTTTTAATACCGTTTTTGAAGATGCTTTTGCCATCTCATATACCACAGCAAAAGGTTGGGAAACCGTATCATCTTATGGGGTTGTATTTAATGAAACAGAGAATACATTTAGCATCCATTTTATATTAGATAATACAGCACCATCAATAACTATTTTACCATCAGAAACTAAGTATTCCTGGCCCATGGTAAAAGTCGTTTTAGACGAATTTGCCCCCATATATGTTTATTCCTTTTTTAAAGGAATCAAGCTAGAAGTCATAACAATTGATGTTAACGTAACAGGAATTAAAAACCTGGCAGTTTACAATAATTTAGGTAAGATGCCATTAACTAAAGCATTCAATTTATTTGGTTTGTCTCCAACAATAGGCGGGTATTTATTGGTTGGTAAAAGTGAGTTGTTTAAAAAAGAACTCGTAGATATAGATTTGCATATAGAGTGGGATGCTGTACCAACAGATTATGGTGGTTTTGAGACTTACTATAACGAATATTCCGAAACATTTAATAATGACTCTTTTGTTGTAGATATTACCGCATTATCTAATGGATATTGGTTCCCTAGAGAAGAAAAAACAAGAGCACAAGTCAATCTTTTTAATACAGAACCTGCAACCACTCCAGAAGGTTATGATAGCGTTATTATATCTAAAAAGAATACCATTAAATTAAATGACCTAAGAAAATATCAATTATCCAGAGACTATAAATTACAAGACCCAATAGTTTACGATGTGCATACCAACAGCGGTTTTTTTAAACTGTCATTTATAGCACCACAAGAAGCTTTTGGAAAAGAATTATATCAAAAAAACTATAGGGAAATAGCGACCTATAATGCTAGAAATCAAGAGTCATTACCATTGCCAAATAAACCTTTTGTACCAAAGGTAAAACAATTGGTTATGGATTACACAGCTAGTGATTCAATATACTTTAACAATGCATTTGATGATAGTTCAGATACAGTTCGGGGAGATTATATCCACCTAACACCTTTTGGAACAGAAAAAATAGTATCAGACAGCAGGGTGTATAAAAATACCATGGTCACAGATTTTGAAGGAGAAGGGTATCTGTATTTAAAACTATCAAATATTGAAACAGATACAACGGTATCCCTGTTTTTTGATTTGAATAATAATGTACCGGAATATAGCGAACATCCTAACAATATCGTTATCGAATACAAAAAAATGAATAGCTGGGTAACGCTCGCTAGAAAGAATATCATTTCAGATAGTACAAATCAATTAAGTAAATCGGGGATTATAGAATTACTGCTACCATATTATAATAATGAAGCTGGTAATCAAGACTATGAATTACGATTTGTTGCAAAGCATGATGCTTATAAATATCCGATAATACATGGTATTTACCCTAATGCTGTTGTAGCAAGCTGTATTAGCGATGATGATACCATAATAGGTAAAAAAGTTGAAGCCAATAGTATTACCAAGCCAGTAAAAAAGATTGCAGAACTTAAAAAAGTCATACAGCCAACAGCTTCTTATGGAGGAAAAATACCGACCATACCAGAGCTGTTTTATACAGAAGTGAGCGAACGATTAAGGCATAAAGACAGAGCTTTAACCATTTGGGATTATGAACATCTTATTTTAGAATACTTTCATGACGTTATAGCTGTAAAATGTACAAACCTGGATCGGTTTTTTAAACCACAAGCAGGTAAAATTACCATTGTAGTTCTGTCCAGAACATGGAAATATGATAACCATAGTTATTTTACTGGTAATGAGTTGGATGCTATACACCGTTTTATAAAAAGTAAATCCAATTCTTTTATCAGAATCAAAGTCCAAAACCCAACCATAGAATGGTTATTAGTTAATTGTATCGTTGAGTTTTATGTACAAGACCAAGGCGGATACTATTTAAATGCATTGAATACCGAATTGAGTAATTATTTATGCCCGTTACCCAACCCCGATTCTACAACTATTGAAGGTATAGGCGCTACAGTGGTGCCAAGAACATTAAGAAGTCATGTTGAAAACTTACCATATATCCAATCTGTAAAGAAATTAGAAATAGAACACATTGTAAAGAAAGGGCTTGATGATTTTTCTGCAAAAATATATGAAGAAAGTAATGAGGTTAAACCAACAAAACCATGGTCTATTCTAGTGCCAAAAATGAAGCATAATATTTATTCATCATCAATATTGGAAGAAGAAACCATAGAGGAAATAGAAAGTCAAAGTTTGCAGATAGGTGTAGATTATATTATTGCGGGAGATGATGATGACACACAGGAAATTATAAAATCAAATAAAGAAATAGATCAAAAAAGCACACAAAATGATTTGACTGTAGCAACATCAAAATCAGACACCATTTTGAGCTTTAAAATAAAATAATGTTAAATAAAATTTAGAACTATTGAAAATCAAGTTATTAAATAGACAAAGCCTAAAAACACTGTTTGGAGCAGGAGCCAGACCAAAAGAAAGTAATTTCTCTAGCTTGATAGACTCTATGGTGAATAAAATAGATGATGGCATCTCAAAAGATGAAGAAAATGGTTTGATTCTTTCACCAGAAGGAAAAGAATCCAACCGTGTAATAAGCTTTTATGAGAATGTTGAAGATGAATTAGCACAATGGAGTATAGAGTTGGATCAAGAAGAAAATAAAGGATTATCCATAGTTGCTCCAGTAACTAAAACAGAAGAAACAACAGCCATATCCTTTCAGAAATCCGGTTCAGTAGGAATTGGAACAAAAAACCCAAGAACCTCATTAGAGGTAGATGGCACGTTGGGGGCAGATACCCGTATAGGAACACATAAAATAGGAACTGTTCGGGCAGATGGTGATTGGCATGATATTATTACCAATTTAGATGGCTGTGTGGCCTTTGAGGTTATGGCACAAGTAGGTAAAGAAAAAGCAGGCAGATATGCCTTACTTCATGCACATGCCTTAAGTACCTTTGGGAAATCTCATCATAAGATTCGTAAGACACAAGCACATTATGGTTGGTTTTGGAATAAAATAGCCATTCGTTTTACAGGTACGACTTATAATTATAAGCTACAGCTCAAAACGAGATCAAATTATGGTCAGGGGCAAAATATAAACTTTCATATTACCAAATTATGGGATAGTGATATGAATAAGTTATTTAAATAATGAACTCATGACGTATGGGCGAATTTTCAGCCATTTTTCAGGAAAAAGAAAAGTTAAGAAAAGTTCAATAAGAGTAGATATTATATGAATAACAAAGGATATATTTCCAAAAAGAAAAAAGGATCAGGTCTTTATGAAGCATTGCATCAAGAAGCCTTGGAAATACTCCAAAAGCTAAGTGGTGGTATATGGACAGATTATAACGAACACGATCCTGGGGTTACTCTACTTGAAAATATATCGTATGCAATTACAGAATTAGCACATAAAACAGGTTTATCTATACAAGACCTTTTGCAATCGTCCAAAGGAACCGAGCTAAAATCAGGCGATAATGGCTTTTTTGTAGCCTCAGAGATTTTAACAACAGACCCAATAACATTTAACGATTACAGGAAGATTTGTATAGATCAGATAACCAATGTGAAAAATGTCTGGATTTACCCGGTAGATGGCTATGAAGAAGCCTTAAATAATATAAAAGGCTTATTACATATCTATGTAGAGAAATATGAATATCATGCACAGGATGACGCGGAAAAAGTAGAAAATGATAAGATTATCGAAGCGATAACCCAATTGTATAATGAACACCGTAACCTATGTGAGGATCTATACAAAGTTGAGGTTTACAAGCCTTTAACGCTTGTTATGGAACTACGGATAGCTTTGTTGGATTTAATAAATGGAGAAGAGGTCTTAGCAAATATTTTAGCTCGTGTTAATGATTATTTGGCACCAGAAGTAGGCTATTTTTCATTAAGACAGTTACAGGAAGCAGATATATCAACAAATGATATTTTTAACGGTCCACATTTGTCTAATGGATTTATAAAAGAAGAAGATTTAAAAGACCCCTTGGAAATTATTGAAATCTCAGAAATCATTAAGGTAATATCTAAAATCCCAGGTGTTGTTAATATTAATAATTTTTGTTTGAGTTATGTAGATCCAGAAACAAAAGAACAACACGTTATTAAGGAAAGCTATAAGATTCCTAAAAATGTAACCGCCAGAGTTTTGTTTCCCGAATCAAACGAAAAACTAATTTTTGAAAATTCAGGAGTTTCCTTTCAACCAGATTTAAAAGAAACGAAAAAACAATTGTCCTTTATTCAAGCATTAGATGCCAGCAAATTCAAAGCGGCATCCAACTCCTTAAATAATATACCAATACCACAAGGAACCGTACAAGATATAAGCTATCATTATCCTATAAGGAAGCAACTTCCCGAAATTTATGGCGTAGGAGATAGAGGAATTAGTGCAGAAGCTACACCATTAAGACAAGCTCAGGTAAAACAACTACAAGGATATTTATTACCATTCGACCAACTGATAATTAATTTTTTAGCACAATTATGTCATGTATATACCTTGTACGATGTCCATAACAATCAAGAGTTATCATACTTCACAGACAGTTTGCCAGATATAGAAGAAGTATTGGATCTTGTTAAACCACCATCAACATCATATACTTTAGAAGAGACTAAAGCATATTGGAATCAGATTACAAACGATCTAAATATATTTTTTGATAATCATTCACTAGAAAGGCTTAATAAGGTGGCAGACCAATTATTAGCAAGATATAGCGAGACTTTTCAAACCTATACATTGCTAAAAATTAATAAAGCAAGCTATGGGAAATCTATGGGTTCTAAAGAATTTGAAAAACAATCGCTATTAGTAAAGCAAGAGCTTATAAAAGAATATGCAACCATTAGTTATAGCCGATCCAAATCCTTTAACTATAATAATATGACTTCGCTTACTACAGTTGAAGAAAAAAAAGAAGCCATTCCGGGTGTCTTTAGAAAAATAGCCATACTCGTGGGAATTAACGATTATCAAATAAAGTCGTTAACTAAAAATATATCAGAATCAGAAATACGGATCCACCCCCGGTCAATAGACATAGATTTTATAGTACGTGAAATTGATATTTATACTCCAGAAGAGGAGATAGGAATTGTTGAAATTGAAGATGTTGTAGTAAATGAGGATATAAAAGAAAACTTATACGATACAATGCATTATGTAGGTGCAGAGGATACTTTACTAAACAATGTATTGAAGTATGGCATTGTTCCAGATAATTATACAATAAGTAAAGACCCCAATAAGAAAAAGCAATATTATATTTTGCATAAAAGAAATGATGAGAAGTCTAATATTGTACATCTGGCCAAGAGTAAGGAAGATGCGACCCAGGCTATAGAAAAAGCCATTAACTATCTTATAGATATTAGTCAAAAAAGTGAAGGTTTTTTGGTAATGGAGCACATTTTATTATTGCCTTCATATTTTGAAGATTACTATGGCTTTAAAATGGATTTTTCTTTATTAAACCCATCATTAAAAATAGTGTGTTCTCATTTTCAGCCTGCTACATTTTCTAAAAGAGACGAAAACATCGCCTCATTAATAGAAGCGTTATTAACACAAGAGATACAATTTACCATAGAACCTAATAAAAGGAAGTATAGATTAAAAATAAGTTCATTAAATGGTGACGTTCTAGCAGTTTCTAACAATGATTTTCAATCGGAAGCAGAACTTCAAAAAACTGTAGAGCTTTTAAAAAATGAAATGATTAACACTCAAAAAGATGATATAGAAGCCATTACAAAGTGTTATGTGTTTTACGATAAAGACCACGCTGTAGATGAGCAGTTTTTTTCATTCAGAATGAGTTTTATTATGCCTATGTGGCCCGTACGTTTTCAGAATGAAAATTTTAAAAACCTTTTTGAGACGACCATTTATGAGCAAATGCCAATTCATATAAGATCAGATTCTTATTGGTTAGATTATAAAACCATGTCTCAATTTGAAACCTGTTACTTTAAATGGTTGGAATTATTAAGACTAAGAGAATCTAAAGAAGACCTTATGTCTCAGGCATATCAGTTAATAGTATTATTACAGGAGTTGGATCGCAAATATTCTGAATCTTGAAAGATACCCAAACACATATTATTAAAAGCCAGCAATATGAAATAGAATTGCATGATGCTTCACAAGGTTATGAATATCAATCAAGAGTAAGTCAGCTTCAAGAGCATGGCATTCAGGTTATTTTACAGAAAGTAATGGATACCTATCATGCAACAGAATATCTAGATCAATATGATGAAGTTGTATTGGATTTAGGAACCATTTCTGAATCAAATTTTGATCGTGAACTCGGTTATAAAATAGAAGAAGCTTTTATAGACTTTTTCAAGAATAACACCTACGATAATGGCTCTTTAATAAGAGGAAAACGAAAACCAATCCATAAAACAAAAATTGATCAATTTGTTTTTTTTCTTAAAAACGGATATTTACAATGGGATACACCGTCTTCCACTAAGCCCTTAGAATTATTAACAACAGCGCTTAGAAATAATAAAGAAGCATTAATTGCCATTTTAAAAAAAGAAGGACAAAAAGAAACTATAAGAAAGCGATTAATATCTCAATTAAAAGATACGGCTTTAGAACAGATTGTTATAGCTATTAAAAATGAAGAAGGTGTTTATATAAATCAATCTCGCAGGGATATCATACAGTATCAAGAAAACAATATAATAGTTGAGGTTAATAAAGGTTATTTTAGAAATGCCATATGGGAAATTATACTAACTTATATTTTTGTAGAAGTTACAGGCTATTCCAATCAAACAAATTTCTTAAAATATCTTATTCGTAAAATAGCAACCAAATATAATTTAACGTATAAAAATTTACTAACAAGAATTGTTTTAGGAATAAAAAACAACAATGATAAGATAGGAACTATGCCTAACTTAGGGAAAATAGTAACCACATTGTTGGAAGAAGTTGAAAAAGGCGAAATGACCTTTAAAAAAACATCCAAGGAAAATAAGACGTTAGATTTTATAGATACACTTAACTATTATTTTGAATATAATGCGTTGCCGGTTACAAGTACTATAACGACTTTAGATGTTTTTTCTAAAAACATAGAAGACCTCATACAGACAAACCCAACCGAATTTTATACTGTTTTTTATAAATTCATTGAAGAAGACTCTAATATAAACCGATTTACCAGTCGTTTTTCTAGCCATTTAGTAAATAGTATAGTCACAAATGCTTCAGATGAGGTTTTCATTACAATAGCTCATTTTTTTAAGCAAATGATTACCATATCAAATAGATTATCGATTCAATCTATGACATTGAATAGATTGCAAAAACTGTTTGGAAAAATAGCATGGCATACTTATGCAGTGATTCGAAAAACACCTTCCAACTCAATTCGAGAATTTTTATATCAAACAGTAAGAGAACTTATTATTGATCAAGAGTTTATAATCATTTTAAAAGCTTTTGAAAAAGAAAAAGGGTTCAAATCATATAAAGACGTTTCATTATTTGTTAAGGACATAACTGTATCTAAGAACAGTACAGGTGATAAGCAAGGTGCCATTTTTTCCAAATTTTCTGAAAAATTATTTGCGTATTACAAAGGGAAAACACCAATGTCTCTAAAAGAATTCCAAATAAACTTAGCAGCAACCAATTATAAAGAAGTATCATTCAAGTTAATGATTATATTATTAGACCTTACTTCTAAAGACAAAAATAGCTCCAAGCAATCAATAATAGGTTGGTTAAGCCAGCGATTGACAGAACTGGATTCTAAAGTAAATCCTATAGAGTTGATTTTATCTCAAATGCACAAGATGGCTAAGGTATTACTTGTAGATAAAAAAATGATACAAGCTATTGATGAAGCAAAAGGGGCATTTCTAAAGAATAATAAAATAGAAATAGCGTCATTAGAAAACGGAACCACAGGCGCTAACCAGGTTCCATTACAAGTATATCAAGAACTTGTAGAGGCTATAAAAAATAGAGTTTATAATAGGACACAACAAGATTTTTATAACAGTATTGAAGAGTTATTAGAGTTGTTTTCTAAAAAATACAATGTAGAAAGAAATAGATTATTAGAAGTACTTAAAAAAAATAATACAGGTGAAAGCGCTTCTGAATTTTTAAAAATAATTTTTGAACATATAAACTCAAACAAACAAAAGGCATCAAACAAAAGGGGTAATAATGATAGGTTTGATTTAGACAGTGTTCAGTATTTTTTTATTTATGGCAGATTGCCTTGGTGGGTTAAGAGTAAATCCACCGCTTTGTTTCAAAAGTCCATGTATAAAGTATTAAGCATATATCCAGAACAATTTGTTGTCTGGTTTAAAAAATCGAAAAACCAGAAAGTTATTTTAGATTTGATGGATCATAAGACTTATAATGTTTTTATCAAACAAATTAATGCTTCAGTTACACAATCCGTAATAGCCACAAAGCAATTATTTACAACACTTTTAGATAAAGATTTATCGGGAATTAAGAACATACTACCCGCGCATCATAAAGCCATACAGTATATGCTATTAGAGTATATCCAATCCAATCAACAGATTGATATTTCTAAATTAACAGCATTTATTGTTCACAAATTGGAGCAAATAATAGCTGTTTCAAAAGAAGATTTGTATCAATTGCTTTTAAGTAGAATGAGATATGATAAGCAACTATTTAAAACGCCTAAAAATTTAGAATCCTGGCTGCAAACAGAAATAAAACATACAGCATTTGAATATAAAGATGTCATTCAAAAAATAGAAGACGATAAGCCTTGGAGAGCATCCATTTCATTTTCAAATGCAAAAGAGGTCATTGAGGCTTTAGAGATTATTTATAAAAATAAGCCTCAAGAATTAATGTATCATCTAAAAAGGCTGTCTTTTAGAAAAGGATTAATAAGTAAGCTAAGTGTAAAAAATCATAGAGACACTTTAAAACTATTTTTTCCAGTAGCAGATAGGTCACAGTTACTTACCGTTTTTGAAATATTTAAAAACCTCAAAAAACAAATAACTACTAAAAATTATCAGATAGTTTGGAGTTGTTTTATTGATAAGTTGCTATTAAAAATAGCAATGCATGGAGGCGTTAATTGGTCAATAAACGATTGGAGCTTGCTCTTATATGAAAGTATATCTACTATAAAACATTCAAATTCATTAAAAGAATTAATACCCGAAATATTAGTGAATAACAACATCACTTCAGAGAAAATAGCAAATGAAATAGAAAGGATTGTGGCTCAAAAAGAAGAAGTAGTCATTAAACAAGAGTCCTCAGAGGAAGTTCCAGAAGTTATAGAAAAAGAAACCGTAGGTGAATCTGTTTTTATTGAAAATGCTGGTATGGTCATATTGGGACCTTATATCCCCATGCTATTTGAACGTATGAAGCTAATGGAAAATAAGGCTTTTAAAAATGATGTATGTCAACAAAAGGCCGTTTATATATTACAATATGCAGCTACAGGAAAAACAGAATTTGAAGAACATGCATTAGTACTCAATAAAATTATCTGTGGTATGGACATTCATACGCCCATAGAATCTGTTATGACTTTAAATGAAGAAGAGAAAAAGCTTATAGACGGCTTACTTGAAGCAATTATAGCCCATTGGAGTACTATTGGCAACACGTCTGTAGATGGTTTAAGAACCTCTTTTTTATGCAGGGAAGGGAGAGTGACTATTGAGGAGAAAAAGTATGTACTTGTAGTCGAAGAAAAATCATATGACATGCTATTGGATAATATCCCATGGACAATTGGACAATTAAAATTAAGTTGGATGGAAAAATTTGTAGAAGTAATATGGAGAGCATAACCAATAAACAAACGCAAATAACATTACAGAGCGATATTTTGTGGCTGGAAGCAGTTATTGAAACAGCAATAGCTTTATATTTTAATAATGAAAACGAATACAAATCTATAAAAGAATTAAAACTCCCAGACATTATAGAAGAAGATCGATCTGGTTATGCACAAATACTAAGACGGTATAATTTGGTTTTTGAAGAGCGTTTAATGTTTATTATGGCTCTTATAAGACATTTAAAACCGCAGAGTTTAGACTTGTTTTTAATAAAAAATAAAGCATTAGAGACCGAATTCTCAGAATTTGGAGGTTCTAAAGATGAAACACAACACGGTTTTGTACCAACCTTAGAGACTGTGTGTTTTCTTTTGGGAGGTGCCAATAATATTGAGATTCGTATGGCGTTTATGAGGATTGTGTATGAAAACAATAACCTTTATAAAGAAGGCATACTAGAAGCTAAAAAGCAGCCTGTAGAACTTAATGAACCTCTACAATTATCTGAAGAATTTCTTGGTATAATTATAACCAATAAAAAATACGTTCCGAAATATAATTCTAAATTCCCTGCAGAAGAAATAACTACTAAAATGGATTGGGATGACTTAATACTAGAAACGAGTATCAAGAATCAGTTGATAGAGGTTAAAGAGTGGCTAGAGCATAGTGATCTTATTTTGAATCAATGGAAATTAAATAAAACATTAAAACCTGGATATAGAGTCTTATTTTATGGGTCTCCGGGTACAGGAAAAACATTAGCAGCAACGCTGTTGGGAAAGGCTATAGAAACACCGGTATTTAGAATAGACTTGTCCATGATCGTTTCTAAGTATATTGGAGAAACAGAAAAAAATCTGGGACGACTATTTGACATAGCCTCATCCAAAGGCTGGATTTTATTTTTCGATGAAGCAGATGCCTTATTTAGTAAGCGAACCGATACCAATACATCTAATGATAGGCATGCAAACCAAGAAGTTGCTTATTTACTGCAACGCATAGAGAGCTTTGATGGTTTAGTAGTACTGGCAACTAATTTGCAAACCAATATCGATGAAGCCTTTTTAAGACGTTTTCAAAATACGATCAATTTTCCAAAACCAAAATACAGAGAACGTAAAATTTTATGGGAAAACTTAGTCAGCAATACTTTTGAAGTGGAGGAGGGACAAGAGGTGTTAGATACCATAGCAAGAGATTATGAATTATCAGGAGGAGAAATGATTAATGTGTTAAGATATTGTGCTATTAGAGCAGCCAATAAAGGTGAAAAGAAAATTAGCTTTACTAATATTATGACTGGAATAAAAAGAGAATATAAAAAATCAAATAAAACGTTTAATTAAAAAATAAACTTATGGCAAATTTAACATGTAGCGGTGCGTCAATCTCCTGTACTTTTGGAACTGCAACATCTGTTTTTACGGTGTTACCAGAAAATGAAGTCAATTCAGATAGTATGCCAGCAGCCACGGTCGATGATTATATTCCATTAGAGAATATCATGTCTTTTGGAGAATGTTCATCAGAAATAAACCCGGCAGTAATAGCAGCAACAGCGGCAGCACAAGGTGTAGAAACACCAGCACCCTGTGTCCCTAGCACAGTCACTCCATGGTCTCCGGGCATATCCGATGTTTTGATTAATGGGATGAATGCCTTAGATAATAATAGCACATGTGATTGCCTTTGGGAGGGATCAATTTCTTTTTCTGATGCAGGTGAAGAAGATGTAGATATTTCTTAATATATAATTCAGCTTAAATTAATGTAAACTTGATATATTAAAACCCAACAATCAAAGGAGCGGCACTTAACTCTCTATTTTGGACAAGTCGTTCCCTACTAAATAGAGGATTATGATTATAGGATTTAAAAAAGGGATTAAGGTGAGCGTTAATAAATGACCATCAGACAAGCCCCGACCCTTCGTAAGAGGGGCGAACGTTTAGAAATAGTCCAGTGGACTATTTTAGTGAAGCAGCCAGAGTGTCGCATTGGGGGAAAAACATTGAAAAGTAGTATGGCATTGGATAACACATGGGCGCGACGTCGAAGTTTTGTACTTGGTTCTTCTCAAGCGCAAGCAAGAGAAGAAATTCCTATCGAAGGGGCGTCTTTTCTTTTGTTACTTTTCTTTGGACGGGCAAAGAAAAGTAAATAATGAATCTTTTTTAAAGATGTGGGGACACCTTAGCCGTTGGCAGGGAATCTCATCATGATGGGATGTCTCGTCACTCATGCTTCGCTCAGTCGACATGACAAACACTTGAAAATTATTTAATATTATTTTTCTAAAAAAATTAAACCGAACTGACGTTAAATTATAATCTTATAAAATGAAAAACGGAATATCCTTTTTGTCTAAAATAATAGAAGCCCCATTTGTTAATCTCATTGTCTCCATTGGTTTAATTATTATAGGTATAGAAGAACTATATGAAGCAGATGTGTTGCACCTAGCAATTCATTGGAAACATGGTATAAGTCTTTATGGGGTTTTAATGTGTATACAAGCCGTTTATAAAATTTTAAAAGGAGGCGTAAAAGTTTTTAATGTAAACTAGTTATAAAAAATACAGATCCGTGCTTAAAATGAATCGAAATATATTTTTTACCAGTCTTCTATTTCCATTCTGCCTTACCTGTTTCCTTTAATCCACCTTGGGAAGCGGCACGTAAACCACCCAAGAGGTTTAGTTTTGGCCTATTTGCTTCGACTCCTTTTTCGGTCATTTCTTTACCTTTAAATTTTTTGATATTTTGGGCGACAGCTCCCGCTTCTCTCATAATCTTTTCAGTCAAAGATTGTGTTTTTCCGTATTTACTTAGAGCTTCTACTGCTGCCTTCTCATTTTGAAGTTGAAAGACTGTTGTCATAAAGGATAGTTTACCATGTTTTGTCTCCAGATTTTTTTCGACAGGGAAAGGGAGGTGTTTCCATGCTTCTAATGCTCCCTTGCCGAAAGTATCATTCAACATGAATTTTTTTAAACCATTGGCTATTTTTCCAACATTTATAGGTTGGCCTTTGCCCCATTCTTCTCTGGACTCTATCATTTTTGATTTCTCAGGTCCAAGCATAGTAAAGTGTGGAATGTCTGTATCTGCCAATCCAGCCCACCATGCAGCATTGAAATTGCTAATATAACCTTGATGTAAAAAGCTATTGTTGTCCGTTCGTTTCTCTAATGTAAATTCATGGATTAATGGATTAGCTACTTGTATAAGAGTTGTAGCAGTTACAGGTAATTCTAGTAATGCGGCTAATGCGCTAGCCATATCTGCTCCCACAAAATTTACGCGCTTTAATATTTTCGGTTGAGTATTCAATGATGTAAGGCGGTGTATTAATGCTTCATTAGCCATACCACATGATCCCCAGGCTGTTTGAAAACCTTCTAATGCCAGTCTATAACCATGTATTTCTGGGTGAGTCGCTTTTTCCCATGCGTCTTTAAAGTCACTGGCTTTAGGTGGAGCATAAGATTGTGGAAGGTGAACCAAAGCTTCCTCTATCGTGTCAACTCGCTCTCTAGGATGGTCGGCTGCTCGTTTACCTTTATCTGAGGCTTTTAGGGTTAAAGCATCATCTCTAATATACAATTCGTTGGATTCATAATCAGTGTCATTAATGCTTAAAACTCTAAACCATCTGTAATCAGTTCCACCTTTAGAATCTAGACTACTATAAAGTTCCTGATTAGGACCACGTCGTGAACGGATTTTATCTGATACATCTATGATTAGCAAATCGCTTTCAGTGACTTCAATTGGTAGCTCAGTTCCGTCAAATATTGATCCATCATCACTCAACTTAACGATATGTGTTATACCACTAACACCAGACTCTTTTGCAACTACTCTTTGTACTATATTTTCATTTTTGGCTAATTGTGTTGAGGTCTGATTAGAAGCACTTTTAGAATTGAATGTCTTGTTTTCTTGGGCATCATTATTAATCTGTAATGCTTTAGCTCCCATGACATCAGCTTCTCGCTCTAATCCAGCATCGTCATTAATAAGTGTTTTACCTTTTAATTGAGTAGTTGGTTTCACTCTACCTTGTTTTTGTTGTACCACATGCCAAGCTTCGTGGGCTAAATGCTTTTCTTGCCCTGAAGCGACGTGTATATCGGTACCTTGTGCATAGGCATGCGCTTGTAATTGTGCCGGTTTAGGTGAGTTGTAATGTACTCGGGTATCACTTATATCTACCCCAGATAATGTTTCTATGCCTGATTTTAATTGGTCTGGTAATCCTGTGTTATTTTCTTTTTTTTGGATTGGTTCACTAGAAATAGTGTCCATTGTTGCTTTTTGACCTGTAACTCTAGAGCTACTATCTATAGTGTCTTGAATATTACTTAACTTAGTATTACTGGCTCTTTTATCTTTAAATTGAATAAGGGGAGTACCTTTTTTTTTATTATCAGAATTCGTGTTTTTGTTTTCAGACTTGCTATGATATGGCATAAGTGTATCCGTTTATATTTAAAATAAATATATGTAAAATATAGGAATTTTCCTTTATTAAAGTTAATAAAAATCTTAAGGAGATAGTGAACGGTTTTATTATATAATAGTAAGCTTGTCAAATAGAGTAGTTATAAAAACAGTTTCTAAAATATTGGGCATGTTGTGCTTATTATGTACTTAATTGATTTTTAGTATTTTGTAGGATTGATTATTTGCAAACGGCAATAAAATTTTTGGGTTTGAGGGGTAGCTGTAACCCTTTTGTCTATCCCCATAAAATGAAAAAAGAGCGTATTTTCGACGATAAGGATCAACTGAATGTTTATATTAGCAAACAAAACTCTTTAGTTTTTATAAAAATTCTAAGCTATTCAGATAGGGATTTCATGAATATAATCATTGAAGAAATACGAAAGAAAAACCGAAAGGTCTACAAAAATTTTTTCGATAAAAATTACGCTGATCTGGTGACCTATGCCAATGGTTATCTTTTTGACCAACAGGCTAGCGAAGATTTGGTCCAAGAAGTCTTTATCTACATTTGGGAAAATGCTAAGAAAATAAAAATTAAATCTTCACTAAAAGGATATGTTGCGACTATGGTACGGAACAGATGCCTAAACTATCTTAAGTCCATTAAAATTACCGATAGTTTTCACTATTTAGAATTGAATATCCACTTGATTACCGAACATGTTTTCGACTCGACCGAAGAAGATGAAAAGAAAATAGTCTATCATCAAATTTTGAAAATTGTTGATACACTGCCAGAAAAAATGCAAAAAGTGGTTCGGTTAAAATTTCTACACAACTATACTTATGCTGAAATCGCTGAAGAATTAAACATTTCTATAAATACTGTGAAAACACATTTGAAGCGAGCAAAAGTCGCAATTACAGAATTAATAACTTCATTGCTTATTCTTTTGGAAATTAATCAATAAAGACTTTAAAACGTGAGTTTTTTTTACTCTTTATGTGAATAATTTACATTTTTTTTAATCTTTTGTCACCCAAAGTTAGAATTTAATTGTCTAAGTAGTATAACCCGTCCACAAAATAGAGTTCATGGAGTTTAAATTTATATTAAAAAAACTAGAAAATTCTTTAACTGAAGAAGAAAACAAGAGTTTCACGCTTTGGTACAATGCATCTCCTGAGCATAAAAAATACTTTGATAATGTAAAGAAAAACTACCGTAGTGATCGTTTAGACTTAGATCTTGAAAAAGCATGGAAGGAGCTGTTCGCTAAACTAGATAAAAAGTCGAGAAAACCATCATTTACGTTCTACAAATATGCCGCAGCAGTGGCTGTTATTTTAATATCATCAGGAGTTTTTTATCTTGTCAATACTCGTGAATTGGATACCAAAATCATCACGACAATTGAAAGCCCAATTCTACCAGGAACAGAAAGAGCCATCCTTACATTGGAAAATGGCGAAGAAATAGCCCTCGAAAAGGGTGAAAAATTTCAAACTGACTATATAAGTAGCAACGGTGAAAACATTACGTATAAAAATGTAACCAACTCTAAAAAAGCCAATATTGCTTATAATTATTTAAGTATTCCCAGAGGAGGAGAATTTTTTGTAACCCTATCAGATGGAACTAAAGTATGGTTAAATTCCGAATCTAAATTAAAATACCCTGTTAATTTTGTTTCAGGCGATTTGAGAAAAGTCGAATTACTTTATGGAGAAGCTTACTTTGATGTTTCCTCTAGTGTTAATCATAATGGAGCAAGGTTTATAGTGGCTACACAAGGGCAGGAAATAGAAGTTCTAGGTACAGAATTTAATATAAAAACTTACAAAAGTGATCATTTCATAGCCACAACCTTAATAGAA
The DNA here is from genome assembly GCF_030540775.2 of Flavivirga abyssicola. Classification (GTDB taxonomy): domain Bacteria; phylum Bacteroidota; class Bacteroidia; order Flavobacteriales; family Flavobacteriaceae; genus Flavivirga; species Flavivirga abyssicola. Next base: position 3,688,273 of record NZ_CP141266.1, read on the forward strand.
GGTAGGGTTGCTATTACTCATACTGATTCTAGTGTGATTTTAAAACCATCCCAACAAGCAATAGTTACCAATAAGGATTCAAATATTGTTATCAACACAGTTGATGTAGACAATGAAATAGCTTGGAAAAATGGTTTTTTCAGTTTTGAAAAACAATCATTGTACGAGATGCTAAAAACATTATCCAGATGGTATGATGTCACAATTGTTTACGAAGATGAAGCAAAGAAAGATTTTATGTTTTCTGGAGTGCTTAAAAGAACAAGTAATATAAAAGAACTATTAATCAATATAGAAAAAACAGAAAGGGTTGTATTTGAAATAGAAGGAAAAACAATTATAGTAAAATAATCAAAAAAGGGAAAAAACTAGCACCGTCCAAAGTAACAGTTTAATCCCTTGTTAATTATAGAGCCAATTAAATAACTCAATCGTAAATTTATGAAATATAATTTAAAGGAGGTCATACTCTTTAAAGATAAAAGGCTAATCGAAGTCATTATGAAATCGTGTTTTTTATTGTTTTGTACCATGGCTTTTAGTATAAATGCCAGCACTGGGTTTTCCCAAAACGCAAAGATTGTAATTGATTCAGACAGATCAATTGCTATTGAAGAAATCTTTAGGCTTATTAAATCGCAAACAGACTATCTATTTGTTTACGATGTAGATATGGTAAAAGGTACCAAACCTATTCAAGTAAAAAAAGGAGTTGTAAAGATAAAACACCTTTTAAAAATGGCACTTGAACCCATATCGTGTACTTATGAATTTGAAAGAAATACATTCATAGTCAAGAAGAAAAAAACCGTTAAAAAAGCCAATGACCAACAAGAAACATTTACCATTACTGGACGTGTTCTCGATAAAGCAGGAATACCTATAGTAGGAGCTAGCGTTGTGGTTGCCACACCGCAACCAACGGAGAGAACCTACAGAAATTCTAATTTTATAGTTAGGGGAACAGAAACAGATTTTGATGGAAGTTTTTCTTTGGAAGTATCATTAAACCTTGAATTATCTGCCTTTGCATTAGGGTTTCGAGATCATGTACAGCTTATTACCACAAAGCAAGAACAATATACCATTGTTTTAAAAGAAGAGTTGAATGAATTGGATGAGGTCGTCTTAACTGGATATACAGAAACTAATATTGAAAGGTCATCGGTAGCGGCATCAAAAATTACCAAAAAAGACATTGCGCGTCAAAAAGCAATTAATTTATCCGATAGATTAGAGGGGTTATCCCCAGGTTTAAATATCAACTCGGTTAACACTCCGGGAGGACAACAGCAAACAGAGCTCATTATACGTGGTATAAGTACTTTTGATACAGATTTTCAAGTTGGCAGTCAAAATAGCGGTCAAAAAGAACGGCAAAACTCATTGAACAGGCAACCTTTGATTGTTCTTGATGGTTTTCCTTATGAAGGCCCCTTAAATGATATAGATCCACAAACCATAGAAACCATAGATATTTTGCGTGATGCTGCTGCCACAACCTTATGGGGCATTCGCGCATCTAATGGCGTTGTGGTAATTACTACAAAAAGAGGGAGCGAATATGCAGGAAAGCCCACAATAACGTTTTCAAATAATCTAACCATCGGTACGCGTCAAGATTTAAGAGACCTGGGGTTGGCAAGTGCAGAAGAGACCATAAAAATTTATAGCAATAGTTATGAGTTAGATAATGGTCTGGACAATATAGCATTTAATGTGTTTAATGATCCTAGTAACCCATTTAACATAGGGGGTAGGTATCAGACTTTAGATCCTTTTCAACAAATTTGGGCAGATTTTTATAATCCCAACGGAGGAATTTCAGCCACAGAAAGAGATACAAGACTTGCTGCACTAGCACAAAATGACATATTAAAAGATTTTGAAAAATACCTTTTATCTCCTGGCTTTATTAGGGAGAACACTCTAAGTGTAAGAGGTGGAGATCCTCTGTCATCTTATAATTTCACAGTAACCCATGCTAATGAAGAAAGGCCTGATTTAGGAGATAAGTTTAGACGATTAAACCTTAGTTTGACTACAGATTTTAGAATCAATGAGAAAACTAAAGTCGTACTAGATGCATCATTGACATCTTCTGTGACTAAAGATAACGGCATAGGGGTTTCAAGTTTATTAACAGGAGTGGGAGGATTAAAAATATACGATCGCTTGGTAGATAATAATGGCGAACCACAGGCTATAAGAAATGTATATTCAGAATTTAGGGATGAATTTAAAACATTAGGTTTTGAAGACCCATCCTACAACCCAATACTTGATCAAAAGTTACGGGATAATGAAAACAAACGATTTAATCTAAGATTGGCAGCGGGCATCAATTATGAAATAACCGATTGGTTGACGGCCGATATAAAATATCAATACAATAGAATCATAAATGAAATAAATAATAATAAGGATGTCAGGCTTTTTGAGACCAGAACCAATAATAATAACTACATCGATGAGGTTCTTAGCGACGAGAATACAGATGTGGTACGCAATGTGCCCTATGGAGGGACATTAGAAAACTCTTATGAAAACACAATAAACAGCGTACTGAGAGGGTCTTTACAATTCAACAATACATATGGGGAATACCACAATTTATCTGCCTTGGGAGGTATGGAAGTCTCAGAAAATACAGTAGATCTTTCAAGAAGAATCTATTATGGATATAATGACAGAACTGGAGTATCCAATGTCAACTTTGACCCAACATCTGTTGAAGGATATCGTTTTGGGTCGATACCATCTTATTTGCAAGGATCTGCACGCATACAGGCTAACAATATTTTTAGACCCGATGTTGTAAGTAGGGCGGTTTCCACATTTGGTAACATTGCATACAGTTATAAAAGTAAATACAACCTAACCCTATCTGGTAAGATAGATCAAACAACCGCCTTTGGCATTAACAAAAGATTGAGCAGGCCATTGTTATGGGCCGTAGGGGGATCATGGAATTTGGCCAAAGAAAACTTTATTGCTACAGATTGGATCAACACACTAAAATTGAGAGGGTCTTATGGTGTAAATGGTAACCTTCGAAGAGGTCTATCCACGGTAGTAGTCATTGAGTATAACTTTAATGAGGAATTTACCCAAGAAAATTATGCAAACATTTCAAGTGCAGGCAACCCAAACCTCACTTTTGAGGAAACTACGACCAAAAATCTAGGTTTGGATTTTGGTTTTTTTGACAATATGATCAATGGATCTATCGATGTGTACGAGCGTGTTTCAGAAAACCTTCTGGTACCTTTCAATATCAATGAAACTTTTGGACAAACAGGAGATATATTCAGAAATGATGGAGCCATTGAAAATAAAGGGATAGAAATAAATCTAAATTTCGACATTCTAACAAATGCTGAACTGACATGGAATAGCAACTTTAATTTTTCGTTTAATAAAAATAAGGTGTTGTCCTTTGCTGAAAATAACGAACCCGTATCAACATTTTTAATTACAGATGTTAATGATGGTAAGCAAAATATTATAGGCAAAGATATTAGTTCGCGATATCGCTTTGAATGGGCTGGACTTGATAGAGATGGTAATCCACAGATTTTTAATGAGAACGGAGACATTATTGGGTATGAAGAAGGGCTTCCTTCCATTGCAGCTTTGGTTACCACAAAACCTTTTATAGCTCCTGGTTTTGGAGGTTTTAGAAATTCCTTTGGCTATAAAAACTTTACGTTGTCGTTTTTGGCCTCATTTAAGTTTGGACACGTTTTTCAAGAATCATTGGCCCAAAAATATGCCAGTACCCCAGACAAAGTATACCATAAAGATGTTTCCAATGCGTGGAAAATACCTGGAGATCAGCTTACTACCAATATCCCTGCATTACCTAGAAATGCAGACGAACTAAGCTTTGCCAGGGAAGAATTCTTTACCCTGTCCAATTACGGCATTCAAGATGCATCCTATGTGCGGTTGCGTGATGTTACATTAGGATATACACTAAATAACCTAGCTACTGAAAAAATAGGACTTGATGTCGTTAATTTCACACTTCAAGCTAGAAACCTTGGGTTGTTATGGAGAGCAAATAACGTAGGGTTAGACCCTGAATCGGTACCATTTACTGCAAACGGTTTTTCCTTTACCGACAATTTTGCACAAGCATTTAGGCCAGGCATTATACCCCCCGTTACAATTGTTTTTGGTGTCAATTTAAACTTTTAATAAAATGAGAAAGATAATACCGATAATTTTAATCATTGTAGCATTGATCAACCAATCATGCGACGATTATGTAGATATTGAACCTAAAGGTAATGCCATTGCATCTAGCTTAGATGATGTTGATCAACTATTGGGTAATGCAAGTGCTTTGTCTTTTGAACTTGGCAATGCCATACCCAATCTAGTACATGATAACATACAGCTTTCCGAAGCCGAAATTGTGACTGCTGGAAACTCTAGAGAATCTGACTTTATAGACAATATTTATCAATTAGAACCTATATTTTATGAAGGCACTCAAACCGATTTAGGTTGGAGCCGCCATTATATCAGTATAGGATATACCAATCATATTCTTGAAGTTCTTGAAGGTATTGATACAGACGATCCGTTAAAAAATGTATATGAAGGAGAAGCGAAAGTACATCGCGCATATCATTATTTTCAACTTGTAAATGTATACGGTGTTCACTATGGACTTCCTCAAGCAGCAGAGTCTGGTTCTGGAGTACCTATAGTAACTGTTTTTTCTGATGATATTGTACCAATTTCAAGAAACACGGTGAACGAGGTCTACGATTTTATAGTTCAAGATCTAGAAGATGCCATTGCAGCGTTACCAAATATAAACGGTACCAATAACCGACCTTCAAAAGCAGCTGCTTTGGGGCTTTTGGCTGAAGTGTATTTGCATATGGGCGATTACGAAAAAGCACTCCTTAATGCCGAAGATGCGCTGTCTATAAACAGCACCGTTTTAGATTATAATACAGATCTAATAGACTTTTTTGGATTATTGTCTTTACCCACAGATATAGATAATCCTGAAAACATTTTGATGAAAGAAGCTTTTGTGCTTACAGCTTTTGACCCCAGAACTTTTGAGGAAATAATATTCTCTGGGTATTCAGATGAACTTTTAAGCATCAGTGATGTGGATAACGATCTACGTTTTCTATTTACTATAGAAAACCCCAATACTGGCAACACCGTTCTTTCTGATGAATATATATTTGAGCTAGGAATTACCGTGCCCAAATTATTATTAATACAAGCAGAATGTTTGGCAAGAACTGGTGACTTTGAAGAAGCTATGAACGTGGTCAATGAATTAAGAGCAAATCGTTTTGAAGCCTCATTTGTTGCCACAGATGGTCACTTACTCACCGCTGCGAATGCTGATGAAGCCATAGCTCATATTATCGATGAATCCAGACGTGAATTTCATGTTAGTGGCAAACGTTTTTTTGACATCAAACGTTTAAATGCCATTGAAAATGCAGGCATTTCCTTAACCAGAGGAGATATAACCTATGCTCCCAACAGTATCAATTGGGCAATGCCAATTTCAGAGAATGTAATCAATACGAGTAACGGACAAATACAGCAGAACCTAAGAGAGTAAATTATAAGTCTCATGCATTGTTGAATTGTAACTCTGGTAGGTAATACCAGTGGAGTTAACACTGTCTTAGCATGGTTTGTTACAACACTTATAAATCAATCATTAAATATAAAACACCGCAAAGTAATGTATAAAGTAAATAAAAAAATTAAAAACACATGGATAGGGTTAATGTTACTATTCGTTTTCGTAGGATGCAATAACCAAAAATCAAATGACACAAAAAACTATGCAGTAGTCTCGGGGCGTATTCAAAATTACGAAGATTTACTATATATGATTTCTGATAATCTTGATACCGAAATTCAAATTGAACCCGACGGTAACGGTTCCTTTAGCGATACCCTGCTTTTAGAAAAACCTGTGAGATTAAATTTAACATCCCAAAAGGGTAAAGCCTTGCAAAAAGTTGGTGTTTACCTATATCCTGGAGCAGATCTACATATAGCCATAAACGGAGATAAGTTTCTCGAAAACCTGTCTTTCTCTGGAGAAGGCAAAGAGATAGCAGATTATTTCTTGGCAAAAGCAAGGATCTTGGAACAGGATAAAGACCTAAAACCTGAGAACATGTTCAAAGGGATGACAATTAAGCCAGAAGAAGCCTTTGATCGTATCGAAAACCAGTATCGACAACTATTGGAAAAACTACAACAGCACAAAACACTTTCAGAATCTTTTATAGCCTCAGAAGAAAAACAACTTAAATATCAAAATCTGGAAAAAATGGATATGATACTTAGCTTATATAAGAATTCGAACAAAGATTCTAACCTTAAACTTCCAAAAAAATATGAAATAGAGATGGCAAATGTGCCCATTGATCTTGAAGAGGATTACAAAACATCTCGCAGCTACCAAATTATCCTAAATCACAAGATAGATCAGCACGTTAAAGAAGTTGTGCAAAAAAATCCTCAGGTCAGTAAAACAGAGGCAATGTTCGGTTGGTTAGAAAAAATGCCGAATGAATACATTAAAAACAACATGGCTTTTATGATAATTTTAGGAGCGCTGGATAAAACTGAAATGACTGCCGATAAATTAAAAAGTGCTCATGAAGGTTATTTATCCGTAGCAACTAATCAAGAACATATTAATGATGTTAAAAAGGTTTATGAGCGAAAAATGGCACTAACACCTGGCAAGCCCTCTCCGAACTTTGAAAATTACATCAACTATAACGGGGGTACCACCTCATTGGCAGATTTAAAAGGCAAGTATTTGTATATAGACCTTTGGGCAACCTGGTGTGTACCCTGCCTTGCCGAAGTACCAGAACTTAAAAAACTGGAAAAGGAATATCGTGGTACCAACCTACAGTTTGTAAGTATTTCTGTTGATTTTAAAGACGATGAAGCGAAATGGAGAAAAATGATTAAAGAGAAAAATTTACCAGGGATTCATCTTTTGACCGATGATGCCTTTGATTCTCAGTTTATCGTTGACTATGAAATTCCAGGTGTACCCAGGACCATCATTTTAGGGCCTGATGGTGAAATAATTGCATCAAATGCCTATTTGCCATCTGAACCGGAATTACGCCCCATGTTAAATACTTTGGACCTATAAAAATTATTTCAGCAATTAAAAGCAAATAATAAAGAAACAAATGAACAATAAATTTTTAATACTACTTGTAACTACATTTTTGGTATATGCTTGCAAAAATGAAAAAAAACAAAGCTCCGAACCCAAAAAAGAATACGCTATTGTGTCAGGAAAAGCCACGAATTATAGTGGATTACTCAGACTCACAAATGAAGAAGATGTATATGAACTAAAAATTAATGATGATGGTATCTTCGGAGACACGATACATTTAAAAACCCCCGACGAATACCAGTTTGAGAACGCCGTAGGACAACGCACTTACCTGTATCTATATCCTGGAGCAGAACTTAACATCAACATTAATGGAGACAACCTAGAAAAAGGTATTTCATTTTCAGGTGATGCAGCTAAAGAAAGCAACTATCTCATAGAAAAGAAAAAACTTTTGCTCAGCTATGATATGTACCCAAACCCCGAAAAAGAACTCGAAACACTACAAGAAGCCGTGGCTAACCTAGAAAAGCGACATGCCAAAATGATGGATAACCTTGAAACATCAGATGGTCTCTCTGATGCTTTCAAGGCGCTTGAAAAAAAACGATTACATTACACCTTACTGCACAGTTTGTCTGAATACGTGTCTATGACACGAACTCCAGAAAATAGAGAAGGTGTTGCATTACCAGAAAGATACAGTAAAGAACTCTCCAACTTACCAATAAATAGAGAAGCCGATTATCGCTCGTCAAAAAGTTACAGAGCATTGGTGTTTAACCAGATAATGAAGCAAACCAATGAACGCATAGGCGAAGATACCACAGTAAATTATCCAAAGGTTGAATTTGAAGTCATCAAAGAAATTCCGAACGAATATATTAGGAATGAGGTGGCGTTTTCAAGTGCAGAAGGTTCAGTACTGTATACAGATTCAGGATTGCAAGAACTACAAGATATACATGATCGTTACATGAGTGTAGCCACTAATGAAAAAAGGAAAAAGGAATTTATAAAAGTATATGAATCCAAATTGGCTAACGCGCCAGGGAGGCCTTCCCCAAAGTTCAAGGATTACGAAAATTATAAAGGAGGCACTACGTCTTTAGATGATTTTAAAGGTAAATATGTATTCATTGACGTATGGGCCACCTGGTGTTCTCCTTGCAGAGCAGAAATACCCTTTTTAGAAAAACTCGAGAAAAAATACCATGATAAGAATTTAACGTTCGTAAGTATTTCAATTGATTCTAAAAGAGATCATGATAAATGGAAAAAAATGGTAAAGGAGGAAAATATGGCTGGTGTACAATTGTTTGCCGATAAGGATTTTGATTCTGAATTCATTAAGGCCTACAACATTTTTAGCATTCCCCAATTTATATTGATAGACCCAGAAGGGGGCATTCTAAATGCAGAGTCACCAAGACCTTCAGAACTTATCCATAATACATGGTTGGAAGAACAAGGCCTTTAAAACAAAAAAAGAAGCAGTAATTAACACACTAAAAACAAAATTAATGAAACGAAATATTCAATTATCAATCGCAGTATTCTCTATGCTATTGATGGGATGCAAAACTAAAGTCGTAAGTCAACAAAGTAGCTCAAACAGTCAGGTAGTTAAAAAAACTATCGATTTAAATGAAAAAATACCTGAGAGCCAAAAAACAAGGAAGGGTGTATTAGAAAATGGTATGACCTACTATTTACATAGTACAGATATTAATAAAGATGTTGCAAGCTATTACATTATACAAAATGTAGGATCTATTTTAGAAAATGAGAACCAACGCGGATTAGCACATTTTTTAGAGCATATGGCGTTTAATGGTACGAAGTCATTCCCAGGAAAATCTATGTTAAATAAACTAGAAGAAAACGGGTTGGTTTTTGGTAGGGATATTAATGCCTATACTGGTTTTGACGAAACGGTATATAACGTTAACAATATCCCTACGACCTCAGAAATGACTGGGGTAGGGCTACAAATTCTTAACGATTGGTCCAATTATTTGCTATTGACCGATACAGAAATAGATGCAGAACGCGGCGTTATTAGAGAAGAATGGCGGACCTCTCAAAGTGGGGGAATGCGAATTATGGAAAAAAATATTGGTGCAGAATATGGATACTCTAAATACGGAGAAAGACTACCTATTGGTCTTATGAACATCGTTGATAATTTTGAATATAAGGCGCTCAGAGACTTCTATCATGATTGGTATAGAACAGATTTACAAGCCATTGCCATTATAGGGGATTTTAACATTGATGAAATGGAAGCCAAAGTCCAGGAGAAATTTTCAAAAATACCTGCCGTAGAAAACCCGCCCAAACGCTATGAAGTAAAAATAGAAGACAAAGAGGAATTGGATTTTTCCATAGCCATGGATAAAGAAGTGGCCTTTTCAAATTTGATGTTTAAGATACGTCAACCAAAATCATTAAAAGATGAGACCGTAAGAGATTTGAGAAAAGACCTTTTGAACGACATGGTAAAGTCCATTTTGAACGAACGTTTCCAGGAATTATTACAAAACCCGGAGTCACCAATATTGAGTGTGGGTGCAGATATTTCAAATTTAGCTCGTTTATATGAGAGTTTCGATTTGTATATACAACCCAAGAAAAATAAACAGCAAGATGCTTTTGCCGTGGCTATGAACGAATTAAACAGAGCAGTAAAATTTGGATTTACAAAATCTGAAATCAATAGGGCAATTACCAGCAAGCTTAAAGATTACGAGAGTGAGATTGCTAGTTTAGAAGATAGGATGCATTGGATGATTATTGAAGGTATAAAGATGAATTATCTCGAGAATAAACCTATTGCTGATGTCGCTAAAACTTACGAGATCACGAAGGCGATTTACAATAATTTAAAACCTGAAGATGTCCTGCAACATTTAAGGCAGATGTATACCGATAAAAACAGGGTAGTCATGGTAACTGGAGTAAAAGGAAATAATAATATTACTGAAACACAGGTAAAAGACATTATTAAATCTGCAGAAAATAATACATCATTAAAACCCTATGAAGATACAGGAGAAGCTGAGTCATTAATGGCAGGAACAAACTTTACTCCAGGTACCATAGCCAGTGAAAAAAAGAACGAAGCACTGGGTTTTACTACCTATACGTTAAGTAATGGGGTTAAAGTACATCACAAATATGTAGATAAGAATAAAAATGATGTTATGATAGATATTGTAAGTGATGGCGGAAGCTCTTTGGTTCCTACAGAGGATTTACCCTCTGCAGAAGCTTTGCCTATGTACTTAGAACAAGCAGGATTGGGTGACTTTTCATCAACGGAATTATCCAAAGTATTATCAGGAAAAACCGCTATGGCTCGTACCATGATTGATAATACCGAGGAAAAAATCATGGGGTTTTCAACAACAAAAGATGTCGAGACTCTTTTACAAATGGTGCATCTTCGTTTTACAAAACCCAGGTTTGATAAAAAAAGCTACGGTTTAATGATGCAAAATATAGAAGCTTATGTTAACTCAAAAGGCAAGGATCCCAGATCAAAAATGGAAGATAGTTTAACTGTCACAGTTTATGGTAAAAATCATCCGATTAAGCGTATCATAAACAAAGCATATGCCGCAGAGATTAGTTTTGAAAAAATGAAAGCTATTTACAAATCCAGATTTTCCAACCCATCAGATTTTGATTTTTTTATTGTAGGCGATATAAAGGCAGAAACCCTAAAACCACTGTTAGAAAATTATATAGCCAGTATGCCGACCACTAACGAAAAGGAACAGTGGAAGGACAATACTGTAGCGTGGCAAAAGGAAAAAATTGATAAAGATATATTCTTGCCTATGGAAGATGCCAAAGGCACAGTAAATATTGAAATTAAAAAAGATATGCCCTATAACATCAAAGACAAATTGTTGACCAGCACCCTTGGTAAACTTTTGGAATTACGTTACACGGCAACACTTAGGGAAGAAGAAGGGGGTACTTATGGAGCAAGCACCTATGCAGAACTTGTAAGGAAACCAAGAGGTTCTGCAACGATTTCTGTAAACTTTGATTGCAACCCTGAGTTGGTAGATAAACTGGTATCCATTGTACATCAAGAAATGGAAAAAATGAAAAATGGCATTATTAGTCAAGAAGATTTAAACAAAACCAAAAAGGCCATACTAAAAAAACGTAAAGACAATAAAAATAATATGGACTACGATCTTACGGCAATGCAGAACTATATTCTTGAAGGTTATAATATGGAGTTACCCGAAAACTTTGAACAAATTGTTACTGGCATAACCAAAAATCAAATTCAAGACATTGCCAAAAGAATTCTAACCAACAATCAATCTTACGAGGTCGTCTTTAAACCATTGCAATAACTTGATTAAAATGAAAACCAAACTAAAAATTAAATTATGAAATACTTCAAAAAAATACTGGTTCCACTGCTGTCGGTACTTTTAGTATCCGCTTGTACATCAGATGATGAAAACACGCCAGATAGAGGCGTTGTCGTGACCACTTTAGATTTTAACACCACAATTCTGGATAATCTAGAATTTGGTGATGTTGTAGGCAATATAAAAGGTAGAACCAATATAGGTTTGGTTTCATTTGAAATCATTTCGCAAACTCCAGAAGGTGCTTTGTCCATAGATGAAATAGTCGGTGAATTGACAGTAGCTAATCCCGATATTATTGATGCCTCTGTTAATCCTGAAATTGTTTTAACAGTAACTGTAAAAAATGGTGATGTTTCGAAAAACTCGAATATAACCATAGCCGTTGAAGCTGCTCCAGTGGATAATGATGGTGATGGTATATTTTCTGATACCGATCAAGATGATAATGACCCATGCGTACCATCTCAATTACCAAATTATACTGATTTTGATGAAACCAATCCAATTTGGATGGCAGCGGATTGTGATGGTGATGGAGACACTAATGGTGATGAGATTGCTAATGGGACTAACCCGTATGAATCTGCGACATGCGACTCAATGGTAGATACTGATATTTGGAGTGGTCCTCTTGCTTTTAAAGATGAAGTTTTTGGAGATGTTTATGAGTACAATTCAAATCCTAATTCACCACCTATAGCAGGATGTGGGTTTCTGTTTGTAAGCGACCCTCTAGATTATATTTTTAATTATGGTCCATGTGCAGATACAGATACATTAGATATTACCTTAACATTCGAACCTGACTTTGATGGGGCTACGGAGGGTACAGTATCTGTAACAGAACAAGACTATACCTGTGATTTCCTAGTATCAACTTTTACTGCTACAGGAACTTATGATGAATTGACAGAGACTATTATTCTAAATTATACGGTTGATGAAGAAGGAGATATTTTTGATGGAATTTTAACCATAACTACTGTCCCGTAATTTTTAAAGGATTTATTTGATTAGTCTTTTAAGAGGATGAAGTACAAGGCATGCCTTTACATCATCCTCTTAATTTTTTCAATGCTATCAACAAATAAAATAAGTATTATTGTTTTGTATATCAGTTCAATACAGGATTGTGGGGTTTATTACAATTAGCGTAATATAACTAAGGTCAACACACTTAAGCCATCCGAAGAGAAATTGGTAGAATTATTCAATGAATTAGATATTTAACATTTTTTTAATAAGGGTATTGTTCTTTAACAAAGTCTATGAAAGTATATAAATTAAAACACCAAATATTAATGTCAAATAGATTATTGATTTTTAGAAAAAACGCGTTGTTTCTCATTATGTTAAGCTTCATTACATTTATTAATGCCCAAAAAGCAGATCAAAAATTTTCAAAAGTAAAAGAACTTGGAGGAATTGAGGAATACTTGTATGCACCGAATGGTATGAAAATGCTATTGCTTCAAGATAATTCTGCACCCGTAGTTACTGTACAAATTGTATATCATGTAGGGTCTAAACATGAGGTTACTGGTAATACAGGCTCAACACATTTATTAGAGCATTTAATGTTTAAAGGCACAAACAAGTTTAATAAGCGTAAAGGCACTTCAATAGATAGTAAATTAAATAGCATTGGAGCTAGGATGAATGCCACAACATGGAATGATAGAACAAATTATTATGAAACGATACCAAGTGACAAAATTGAAGTGGCACTTGAAATAGAAGCTGACAGAATGCGTAATTCCTTGTTGCTCAAAGAAGATAAGGATGCAGAAATGACTGTAGTCCGTAATGAGTTTGAAAGAGGTGAAAACAATCCAAATAGTGTTTTAAGTAAAGAGGTTTGGGCCACAGCATATATGGCTCATCCCTATCATCATTCAACCATTGGATGGCGTTCGGATATTGAGAAAATGCCAATTGAAGTATTACGCAAGTTTTATAACACATACTACTGGCCTGATAATGCAACTCTAACAATTATTGGGGATTTCCAAAAAGAATCCCTTTTTAAATCGGTAGATAAGTATTTTGGAAAAATCACCAAGTCACCAAATCCAATGCCTCAACCTTATACAGAGGAACCACAACAATTTGGTCCAAGAAAAGTAGTGATTAAAAAACCAGGACAGCAAGGCGTTATTACTATTGGTTATAAAATACCAGGAAGACTACATGAAGATTTACCGGCATTGAGGGTACTGGGACAAATAATCGGTAGTGGAACCTCTTCTATAATTAATAAAACTTTTATTGATACAGGGTTAGCCCTATATGGTTATTCAAGTCCTTCAAATTTTAAGGAAGTAGGTTTATTTACTATTGGCTTAGGCTTTACTCCAGATAAAAAGCATGAAGATCTGAATGAAAAAATGCTAGAAATGATTGAGAACGTTAAAATTGAAGGCGTATTACAAGAAGATATTGATCGTATTGTAGCCAAAATTAATGCTCAAAGTATTTTTTCCAGAGATGGCTCTGGAAATATTGCAAGCCAATTGAACGAAGCTATAGCAGGAGGTGATTGGACAGATTACATTTTGGGGGCTGAAAGATTAAGAGGGGTGACTGTTGAAGATGTTAAACATGTTGCTAATAAGTATTTAATTGAAGACCAAAGTACTACGGGGTATTTTATTCCAAAGAGACTAGGGAATAATGCACCAAAAAAGGAAAAAGCCTCAAAGTATATACAGCATAATGCTGAAAAGCTATATTATAGACATCCAGATCATATAAATTCAACACACTCTAAAGTAATCGAGAACAATAATCATTCGCAAAACCCATCTACGGAAACTATTTCCACTAAGGAGAATATAAAGTCCATAGAAAATAATGATCGATTTGTTAGAAAAGAAGTCGCTAATATAGATGTTGTTACAACAAAAACGGGGGTAAAAGATTTTTTAACGGTTGCAGCAAGTTTTCCGATAGGATCTTATTTTAATACAAAAGGAAATGAGATGATACCTGGTTTAACAGCCCGGATGTTAAGCAAAGGGACATTAAAACTAGATAAGTTTCAGTTTTCACAAAAATTGGAAAAATTAGGGGTGAGTTTAAATGTGAGATCTAGTACTCATCATATAAAAATAAACTTTAAATGTCTAAAAAAGGACTTACCAAATGTCATTGATTTACTGGCTGAAGAATTACGTTATCCATTGTTTGATGAAAAAGAATTTGAGCTTTTAAAACAACAATTGGAAGGTAACATGAAACAAGGATTAACTAATCCAGGTACGTTAGGAACAATAGCCTTATCCCAGGCAATTTATCCTAAAGGACACCCCAACTATTCTTCAGACATAGAAACCTCAATAGAAGATTTAAATAAGGCAACATTAAATGAAGTAAAAGCATTTCATAAAGCCTATTTTGGTACAGCTGGGATGCGTTTAGTTGCTGTAGGTGACGTTGATACAAAAGATTTATATAAAGCACTTAGTAAAGCATTTAAAAATTGGGATAGCGGTATCACAGACAAAATAGAATATACCAAACCTGAAAAATCTAAAGCTGTTTCCAAAGTTATTACCATACCTCAAAAACCAAGTGCAGAAATGTACATTGGACAATATACTGGCATTCAAAGAGCTGATAAAGATTACATGCCCTTTTATATAGGAACTAGCATTTTAGGAGGAGGTTTTTCTGGTAGATTAATGAGAACTGTTAGGGATGAAAAAGGGTTAACCTATAGTATAAGTGCGAGACATGCTGGGCATACAAACACTGGTGGATATTGGTATGTTAACGCCTCTTTTAATCCTAGTTTATTCCAAAAAGGATTAGACGCTTCAATGCTACAAATTAAGAAGTGGGTAGTAGATGGCATTACAAAGGAAGAATTGGCGTTTAAAAAAAATAATCTTATTGGAGGGTTTAAAGTTGGTTTAGAAACTACAGGCGGTTTAGCGAATACGCTTTTAAGTTTTCTTGAAAGAGGATTAGAACCAGATTATATTGATGAATACCCTAAAGACATTGAAGTTGTGACGCTCGATGAAGTGAATAATGTCATAAAAAAGTATATAGATTTAGATAAATTAATAATTATAAAATCAGGTTCATTGAACGAAAAAGGAGAACCTTTGAATTAATAATGACACACATCCGTTAATTTTTTATATAATTATTTGAGTTAGTTGTTTATTATAGTTGATGTGTAGAAGGGCTAAGGAAACTTAGTCCTTTTTTAAACCCTTATAAAACATGAAAAGTTTAGTTTTAATGTCAGTTCGATTTAGTATTATTTTTTATAAAAATTAAACTGACGTTATTTTAGAAATTTATTTGAAAAGATAAATTGGGAGTTATGCCTAGAGATTTATAATCTACAGGTTGTATAATATAAGATTCACCATCTTCAGATAGAAAACTATTATATTCTCTATTTAATATGTTTTTTTTATCATAAATGTTTAATACGGACAATAGTAATTTATAAGATACCGAACGGTGTTTTTTTGACTCCAAATGATATGAAATTGAGGTGTCTAATCTATGATAGTCTGGTAATGAAGCTGTATTAATAGCTCCATGTATAAAGTATGCATTCTCTTCATCCTGAACAACCGAAAGCGTATTGGTATACGGTATGCCCGTTCTGTATTTCCATGATAAGTTTATGGTTAGCTTGTTTAAAGCCAGTGAGTTTGTAAAACTTATTGAATGCGGAGTATTACCATTTCCTCTAAAGGCTGTACCATTGTTTAAGTCGTCAAAAATATAGTTGGTATCCGAATAGTTGTAGTTAAACCAACTCGTATAATTAGTCCATTCTTTTTTAACAAACAATTCTATTCCTTTACTTGTACTGGAGCCTACATTATTATTTATGATGCTAGATTGAAAACCTTGAGCAAGAGAAGTTAAACCGTATGATTTTTTAAAATAAGTATCAAAATCTATAAACCAATTATTTTTTTCGTAAGTAAACCCAATAGAAAATTGATCGATTTTATAGTTTGGAATATCATCGTCATCGTCATTGAGAAAAATCCAGAGATTATTTTCTAAACCAAATTCACTAGGGGAGTAATCAATAATTTGACCAATGTATTGATTTCTGTTTTCTGCTGAGGCTTTTAAACTAAAACGATTGTTGAGTTGTTTTTTAAGGAAAACTCTTGGCTCTATTAAAATTTTATTTGTTGTTGGAAACTTATTAGCTCTAACACCAAGACTTACATATAATTTTTTTGGATCATTATATTCCATTTGTGTATATAAAGCATGGTCAGAGCCTTTATTAGAATTTTCATGTTGGAAATCTAAAAAAGCACTATTTAAAGTATATGAGACGCTACTATGCGTAAATTGGTAGCCACTTGATAGTGTATAGAGTTTATTTAATTTCCATTTGGTGTGAATTTTAAATCCTTCTTCATGAATTGTATTTTTTTTAATCTCTGTATTAATCTCTGAAGGAGAAAACATAAATACGCCTTTATAATCAAAATCATATGTATTGAGATACATATTTATATCGGTAGAGAAGTTTGAAGACCAAAACCTTTTCCAATTTAATATGGACCCAAAAGTAAAAGTGTTTAATTTATTACTTAAATCAGTTTCATTATCTTTGATAACTACATCATTTAGATATTTGCTATTACTATAAATAGAAGATGAGGTGATTTTGTCTTTTTTTGATGGTTCGAAGATGAATTTAAACGTATTATCTATGAAGTAATTCGTTTTTTGAGTCTCTGAAAAACTATTGTTATTGTATATTTTATTAATTTCATAAACTCCTGTTTTTTGAAAAATTCTTTCTGAGAGGTTATCATAAGTAGGTGTGCTAAATACATCTATTAGAGATCTTCTTGCTGAAAATAAGAAGGCAAGTTTATTTGAGATAGGTAACTTCACGTCTGCATTAGCATAAAGCATATTCATTCCAAAACTACCTTCAGTTCTCTCAGGAATTATATTAGAGGATTTAGCGTCTATAACACCTCCAACACCTCCATTGTAAAAGGAACTTACACCACTTTTATAAATATTAATGGTTTCTGTGATATGTGGGTTAATTGATGATAATGCACCGAAAAGATGGTCTCTTTTATAAATTTTTATCCCGTCCCACAAAATTAAATTCTGATCAATATTACTACCCCTTACCATAATATTTGAAACTGTTTCAGAAGTGCTTTCAATACCCGGAAGTTGCTGCACAAAGCTTAAGATGTCTTGTTCAGGTAAATTTGTTAAGTTACTATTAAAAAGAGTCGAAACTTCTGATAATTTACCAAATTTTGATGTTTGTGAATCGTTAATTACAACTTTATTTAAATTAATATTTTGGGGTATTAGATTAATTGTAGAACATTTTTCTTTTTTTAAATCTGTTGCTAAAAAGCGTGTTTTTTTAAATCCAATGAATGATATTACTATAGAATCATAATTGTTATTGTTTTCCAGTTGAAAAAAGCCATTTTTATCTGTAATAATACCTTTTGCCTTAGTTTTATTAAGAATATTAACCCCTTCCATAGGCAATTTATCTTCGATGCTTTTTAAATACCCACAGATAATAATACTTTTGTTTTCCTTGATAAGAAAATGGTGCTTGTTTACCTTTTTAATAATTAAACTTGTTTGGTCTTCAATACGTTCAATGATATCATTAAAAGAAGTTAAGTCATTAGGAATTTGAACTATTTTACCATTTAGTGTACTCGATTCATACGAAAAATGAATATTGAAGGTCTGTTCTATATTATGGACAATATTCTCGAGGTTAGATTTTAAAGGCTTTTTAGTTTGAGATGTTGAAACATGCAAACAAAAAAGAGTCCAAAGAAATACAACTATATTTCTTTTATTTTTTTGACTTGAGTACAACAGTATTGTCCGTATTAAAAATATATTGAATATCCATAGCCTCAAATACTATTTGTAAAGCGACATCAAGGTCTGTATTTGTGAAACTACCGGTAAATCTGGTTTGTTGGCTAATACTTGAAGCATCTATAGTTATTCCATAGTTGTTTTCCAGTGCTTTTATTACTTGTAATAGGGGAGCATTATAAAAACTACTTTCATTAGATATCCAAGATGGTTTAGTTGTTTTAATTTGCCATTCTTCTAGTAAATCGCCTACTATTCTAATAGCTTTGCCTTTGTCTAAGATTATTTTTCTATTCCCTTTTATAACTTTTACCTGCCCTTCAAAGCATTGTACTTCAAATATATTTTCTTGATTTGTTACTGTAAATGCCGTACCTAATACAGTTACACTGCCAATATTTGTAAGAACTTTAAAAGTATTCCCTTTATTTACTCTAAAAAATGCTTCTCCTTTTAAATTTACAACTCTATCCTTTATCCATTTTTTCTTTTTATACTTTAGGGTTGATTTAGCATTTAACGTAATAGAAGACTTATCAGGCATTACAATTGCTAACCGTTCGCCATAATCTGTATTAATAATTTCGTTCTGGTTAAAGAAAAAAGTTATTCCCAAAATTAGAATAACTGAAGCGGCAATTGCAAATGTATATTGTAGTGTTTTTACCTTTTGCCTTTTTCTTTCATAAATCTTTTGTTGAGTCCTTTTATAGGTTTCTTCTTTGTCATAAGATGGAATTTCTAGTATTTCAGTACCTTTCAGTATCAAATCATATAGCTTAAAATCGTCAGTCTTTTCGAATACTATTTTTTCCTCATCCGAAAGTTTATTTTCTAACCATTTTGCCAAAAATCTATCGTCATTAAATAGTTTCATCTAGTTAGTTGTGTTGTTAGTTTAAATTTTTTCTCCAATTTTACTCCTCAGTTTTAATAAAGCGAGGTGCATCCTTCGTTCAACAGCTTTTTGTGTTATTCCTACAATCTCAGCAATTTCTTTGTATGTTTTTTTGTCTTTTCTGCTCAATAAAAATACTTCTCTCTCTTTTACGGGTAACTCGTTTATACTTTTTGTTAGTAACACCATAAATTCTTTTTCTTCCATTATAAAATCGGGACTTTCTTTATTGACATAATTTGATTTTAAATGTACTTTGTAATTTAATTTTACTTTTTCATGTTTTATTAAATTATAAAAAGTGTTTTGGGCTACTTTCATTACATAAGACTTTGCTTTGCTAAATAGTACTTGTTTACAATTTAACCAAAGTTTTACAAATGCGTCTTGTGTAATATCTTCTGCTTTCGAAATATCTCCGCATTTATAGTAAACAAAGTTTCTGATGACTTCTGAATAATCTTCAAAAATTATCTTAAAATTTTTTTCTTCGCATACAGACTTTTGATTTTGAGGCATCATCTATGGTATAGTTTTGAAATTAAATATACGAGAGTAGGATACCTCTTAGTTTATTATATATAACACTTATAAAATAAACAACAATTGAATTTGTAAATACCCTATTCAAATTATTAAAAAATTAAATTAAAGTTAAAAAATGAACTTAGCTATTTAATTATATCCTGATGGGAGAGAGAATTAGGATAATATTATATACTATGCTATTGTAGCACATAATAATTTCAAATATAGGTACGATTTTTTTTTATTGAGCAGATAAATTATTCTTATTGGTGGTCATATTGTTCTTTGTTTAATCATAAAAAGAAAAACACCAATGGGAAATACCCTTATAATAACCTGATATAGTGTTTTTTAATTTTTTTCTACCTTAAATTTATATATACACGTAGATTTATATGTTTCACCAGGTTCTAATAATGTAGAAGGGAAGTTTGGATGATTTGGAGAATCGGGAAAGTGCTGTGTCTCCAGACAAAATGCACTTCTGGATACATAAGGTTTACCACTTTTTCCAATAGTTTCACCATTTAAAAAATTACCTGTATAAAATTGAATACCTGGTTCGTTGGTATAAACTTCCATAACTCTTCCGCTATTTGGTTCAACTACTTTTGCGACTAAATTAATTCCATATTTATCTTTAGACTTATCATTTAAAACAAAATTATGATCATAACCTTTTCCATATAAAAGTTGCTGATTTTTTGTGTTTATATCTTTGCCAATCGGTTTTAGACTAACAAAATTAAACGGTGTTTCTTTAACTTTAGCTATTTCACCTGTTGGTATTGAACTTTTGTTTATTGGTGTATAATAGTCTGCATTTATCATCAATAAATGTTTGTTTATACTTGTATTACCTTCTCCAGATAGATTAAAAAACGGGTGATGGGTAAGGTTGATGATCGTTGTTTTATCAGTTGTAGCGAAATAATTTACCGTTAATTCATTATTGTCCGTTAATTTAAAATTTACGCTAACTTTTAAATTTCCAGGGTATCCTTCTTCTAAATCTTTTGAGGTTCTATAAAACTCAATGTCATTGCTAGAAACTTTACCAACATTCCAAATAACATTATTAAAGCCTTTATGTCCACCATGTAAATGATGCTCTCCGCTATTGGTAGTTAGTCTAAATTCTTCTTGATTGATTAGAACACTACCTTTAGCTATTCTGTTACCATATCGGCCAATTATAGAACCAAAATATTTTGCCTGCGGTTTTAAATAATCGTTGATTGAAGAAAAACCTAAGACGATATCTTTGAAGTTACCATTAGAGTCAGGTACATGTAAAGACACTATTCGTAAACCAAAATTGGTAATGGTAGCTTCTAAACCATTCTTGTTTTTTAAATAAAAGAGTTTTGTTTTTTTTCCGTCTATATTTTTTTCAAACTGCTTTGGATCTAATTTCGATTTAGTACTAATAAGAGAATTACTATCGGTGTGTATTGGTTTTGAGTTTTCTTTGCAATTAAAAAGAACTATTAAAATAATAAAACAAAAAACAAATTTGTTAGCCATAATATTTAGTTAGAAAAGTATATCGCATAAATTTATACTTTTCAATTAAGAGTTACCTCTATTGGCATATTTATTTTTTTAGAAAATAGTTTTAAATACGCTTCCCATTCCTGTTTGGTAGCAAACTGCTCGCTTTCTTTCCAAGTAAATCCAGCATAGTAAGTCACTTCATTATCTATAACCTTTAAGTTTATATAAGCATTGCTTTCGTCCACATTATCAGTATGATACGTTTCATGGTTTATAAAATATTTTTTTGGGGTTAAAATAGCAGTCCCTAACTCAGAACCCTTGTGAGGTTGCCAGTAACTTACCCAAGCATTTTCATTATTACCACTTACTTCACCATCCTTTTCGTGGAGTGTTAAACCAACAGAAATTGTTTTAGTCCCTTCAATTTTAGTTTCAAACTTAGATAGGTTACTACCATAATCTAAACTTACAATTTTACTTTCTGTAATTTGATTGCCTCCTGCATCCCAATTAGCATATTCTAAATAGAAACGTGTTCTTAGCGGACCCGTAGTGATGGTTTTCCATTTGATAAAGTTTTTAGAGTAATAATAAGTACTATCTTTTTTAACAGCAATACCACCAACTCCTCTGCTTATACCCACATGAAAATTATCTAATCCTTCACCGTGGTCTATATGATAGCTTCCAATGTTTTCGTCATTTTCTTTATACCATTTATTGATTATGGGATATTCAACTTTTTTCAGCCAAGCATCTACACCACTTGAAAGTGTGCCTCCTTTAATACCATCTTCTGCCATTTTTTGTGCAACAGGACCAAAGACACGAAATGCGACTCTATTATTTTCCCAAGCATAATCATCAGTACGTTCAGGTATAAAACGGGAATAGCAATAATCCATAGCTTTAGGTTTTTCTTTCTCAGTGATTTGAATTACAGCATATTTTTTTTCTGATTTAGGAGCTATTTTAGGTTGAAATAATAATTGGTCAAACACACCATCATCATCAATATCTACCATTTGAGTGATTTGAAGTTTATTAGTTTCAATATCACGAATTCCAATAGTTGATAAATCGTCAACACCTAAAAATGCTTTTGTGAGTTCAACTGTTTCAAAAGTTCTTTCAATATTGAGCGTATTTTTAACAACAATTATTTTATCAGCTTTTTTCTGTGAACAGCCTGATAAAAAGACAATTAACAAAACATATAATAACTTATAAATTCTCATATTCTCAAAAGGATTAATAAAAGTTTGACTAACTTTCGTTTGAAGGTTTTCCAATAGTGGCAAGTATACCTCCGTCTACATAAATAATTTGACCATTAACAAAATTACTCGCTTTAGAAGCTAAAAATACGGCAGCACCTTGTAAATCATCTGGATCTCCCCATCTGCCAGCAGGTGTTCTTCCTACAATAAAATCGTTAAAAGGATGCCCATCAACGCGAATGGGGGCTGTTTGGCTGGTTGCAAAATAACCAGGTCCGATACCGTTAATTTGAATATTATGCTTAGCCCATTCCGTAGCCATATTTCGAGTTAACATTTTTAAGCCTCCTTTGGCTGCGGCATAAGCACCAACAGTATTTCTTCCCAATTCGCTCATCATAGAACAAATGTTAATAATCTTTCCTTCTTTTCTGGAAATCATGCCTTTAACAACATGTTTTGACACGATAAACGGACTTACTAAGTCTACCTTTAAAACCTGCTCAAAATCGGCAACTTCCATGTCTTCCAAAGGTGTTCTTTTTATAATTCCGGCATTGTTTACAAGGATGTCTATCGTACCAACTTCGGTCTGAATTTTTTCAATGTTCTTTATAACCTGAGCTTCATCAGTAACATCAAAAAGATAGCCATAGGCATTTAATCCTAAAGATTTATATTGAGCTACGGCATTATTCAGCTTTTCTTGAGAGGAAGCTCCGTTTATAACTAATTTTGCGCCAGCATTACCCAAACCAATAGCCATGGCTTGTCCTAATCCATGAGTACCTCCAGTAATTAAGGCCACCTTTCCTTTTAAATCAAATAAGTTTATTGACATCGTTATCTTAATTTATTAATTTCACAAACATCCATATCGCCATAGTCTAGGTTTTCGCCAGCCATTCCCCATATAAAACTATAACTGCTAGTTCCAGAACCAGAATGTATGGACCATGGTGGAGAGATAACAGCTTCATTATTAGCCATCCAAATATGTCTGGTTTCTTGAGTTTCGCCCATAAAATGACAAACGGCTTGGTCTTTTGGTACTTCAAAGTAAAAATAGACTTCCATTCTTCTGTCGTGAACATGTGCAGGCATAGTATTCCAAGAACTACCGGATTTTATAGTAGTCATACCCATTTGTAATTGGCAAACATCCACAACACTATTTACGATGTATTTTCTTAAAGTACGTGCATTTGCAGTTTCTGGAGCCCCTAGTTCGATAACTTCTACGTCATTTACACCAATTTTTTTATTCGGAAAGGCTTTGTGGGCAGGGGTGGAGTTTAGGTAAAATTCTGCTGGATGTTCAGATTGGCCACTTGAAAATGTAACATTTTTATTTCCTTGGCCTAAGTATAACGCTTCTCGGTGTTCCAAAACATATGTTTTTCCATCAACAGAAACAGTTCCTTTTTGTCCAACATTAATAATTCCCATTTCTCGTCTTTCAAGGAAAAACTCAGATTTCAATTCATCAAGAGTTTCTAAATTTATTGCTTTATTTATTGGAACAACACCACCTACCATAAATCTATCATAATGAGAATATGTCCAACTTATAACATCTTTACTCATTAAGTTCTTTACCAAAAACTCATCTCTAAGCTCGGTAGTATCCATTCTTTTTACTTCTCTGGGAGATGCTGCATATCTAACATCACAATTTGTACTCATAATTTTAAAATCTTTTGTGTTTTGTGTAAAAGTAATAAAATATATTAAAAATACAATCGATTGTATTTTAAGTTTTGTATATATTTGTTTTTATATATTTATCCTCTTAAAAGTTTAAATTTCTAAATGGGCAAAGGTAAAGCAACAATACATGACATTTCTAATGCCTTGGGCATTGATAGTTCTACGGTATCAAGAGCCTTAAACGATAGCCCCAGAGTTTCAAAAAAAACAAAAAAGCGCATACTAGATAAAGCAAATGAGCTTGGATACCTTCGGAACAGTTTGGCGTCTAATTTACGAACCAATAAAACCCAAACTATTGCCGTTGTTTTGCCAAGAGTTTCAAGACACTTTTTTGCGACAGTGATTGCAGGTATTGAGGAAACGGCATACGAAGCAGGTTACAATGTTATTATTTGTCAATCTTTAGATAATCTCAAAAGAGAAAAGAAAATAATGAATACGTTAATATCGAATCGTGTTGACGGTATTATGATTTCCATAGCTATGGAAACCACAAGTTATGAGCATTTTGAAGCCTATAGGGATTTAGAAAAACCAATCGTTTTTTTTGATAGACCATGTGCTTTAAAAGATTGTTACAATATTAAAATAGATAATTTTCAAGCAAGCTATAATGCTACAGAACATTTAATCTCTAAAGGCTGCAGGCACATTGTACATTTATCGGGTTCTCAGGATATTGAGCTTTACAGGCAACGAAAAAAAGGCTATATAGAGGCTTTAATTAAACATGGCATTGAGGTTAATCCAAATTATATTTTTGAGTCCAATTTATCAGAACAAGACGGAATAGCATCTGCAAAGAAAATCCTTGAATTAAATACAATAGATGGCATTTATTCGGCTAATGATACTTCGGCAATAAGCGCTATACAATATTTAAAAAGTCAAAATATAAAAATCCCGGAAGATATTGCGGTTGTGGGGTTCAATAACGACCCTATTTCTGCAGTTATAGACCCATCTTTAACGACTATAAATCAACCAGCATTTCAAATGGGTAAAATAGCTTCAACTTTATTATTAGATCAGATTAACAATGAATTTAGCAGCACTAAAATAGTATCTAAAGTTTTGGATTCTGAATTAATTATAAGAAACTCTTCAAAAAGAATTTAAGCACTAACCAAAAAGGATTATAATCAGACTAAGGCCTCTATAAGAGGGACATTTTGATTTTAGTCAGGCTAATTTACCCCCTCTAATAAATTAAATTGTAACCCAATTTATACTATTGGTTTCAGTCATTTGTATTATAAACTAATTTAAAACTCAAACTTATGATTAAAACTAAACTCAAAATTTTAACCAAACATTTAGCTCAGCTTTTTCTATTAGTGCTATGTTTGGGTATGACGGCACATGGTCAAACTAGAGTAACCGGTACTGTTGAAGATGAATCAGGAATACCAATTGCAGGTGTTAATATTATTGAAATTGGTACACAAAATGGTGTTGTTACAGGCTTTGATGGTAATTTCGAAATAAACCTTGTAAACAGCCCATCTGAACTTTTATTTACGTTTTTGGGGTATAAGGACCAGAAAAAAACAGTTTCTGGTAATGAAAACCTAAAAATTATTATCCAAGAAGATTTAGCACAGTTAGATGAAATTGTAGTCGTAGGTTACGGAACAGCAAAACGAAGTGATTTAACAGGTGCTCTTACGTCGGTATCATCAAAAGATTTTGACAAGCAACCCTTAAATGATGTGAGTCAAGCATTACAAGGTAGGGCAGCCGGTGTACAAGTTACTCAAACCAGTGGAGTACCTGGTGGGGCTTTTAAAATACGAATTCGTGGTGCAAATTCCATAACAGGAAGTAATGAACCTTTATACGTTGTTGATGGGCAATTTGTAGATATTTCTACAATTAATGTGAATGATATTGCATCTATGGAAGTTTTAAAAGATGCCTCTTCAACGGCTATTTACGGAACTAGAGGAGCTAACGGTGTTGTTTTAATAACCACAAAAAAAGGACGTACAGGTAAAGCAAAAATTAATGTAGATGTCTTTACAGGAATTTCCAATGTAACTCAAAAATTAGATATAATGAATGCCGCAGAGTTTGCCGAAGGTGTAAACTTTTCTGATGGTACAGAAGTTTTTACTGCTCAGGAAATAGCAGACTTAAGAGCCAATGGAGGTGAAGATTGGCAAGAATTATTATTTCAAACAGGATATTTTAACAACGTACAGATTTCTGCCAGTGGCGGAAGCGAAAATGTGGATTATTATCTTTCAGGAAACTATTATGATGCAGATGGAACAGTCATAAATCAGAATTTTAAACGATTAAATTTAAGATCTAATTTAAATGCTAAACTATCAGAAAGATTAAAAGTAGGTCTTAACCTTAATTTAGGTAGAGAAGTGGGGACTGGCGTTAGAGCAGATTTAGGTGTTGGATTATCGTTTGATCCTGCAACAAGAGCCTTTGATGAAGATGGAAATTATAATTTTAACTCAACAAGAAACTTAGCGACCTCACAAACCAATCCTCTAGTAGCAGTTGAAAACAATTTTAGGGAAAATGCCATAGATCGTGTTAGTGTTAATGCTAATATTAACTGGGATATTGCTAAAAATTTAGTATTTAATACTTCCGCAGGTATTGTTAAATCCGAAAGGCATTTTAATACCTACGCGCCTTTAATTTCCAGTAACAATGGTAGGGCAAATGTGGATAATATTTATTTAACAAACCTATTTAATACCAATAGATTAACATATTCTGTAGATATTAATGAAAATAATAGCTTAAAAATAGATGCGATACATGAGTTGGTAATGGATAAATTTAATCGCGTAGAAATTGATGCGAGTGATTTTTTTACAGATGTTGTCTCCTTTAAAGATTTATCTGCAGCCAATGTACAAACTGTTCAAAATAATGAGAATAATAGGGATTTAGAGTCTTTTTTAGGACGTATAAACTACTCGTTATTTAACAAGTATTTATTCACGGCTTCTTTTAGAGCAGATGGAACTAGTGTTTTTCAAAAAGATAAATGGGGATATTTCCCCTCAGCCTCTTTTGCTTGGAAAATATCCGAAGAAAGCTTTATAAAAAACATAGAAACTATAAACAATCTTAAACTAAGATTGAGTTATGGACAAGTTGGAAATCAGGGTATTTCCCCTTTTGGTACCAGATCCAGAGCCGTGTTGAATGAAGATATCAACTACCCGTTTAATGGTACTTTATCAACCGGTGTAGCACCTTCAAACAGAGTAGCTAATCCAGATTTAACTTGGGAAACTACCGAGCAAATAAATACAGGTTTTGATTTAGGACTGTTAAATTCTGCAATCACACTTTCTTTCGATTACTACAAGAAAAACACAACAGATTTATTATTAGATACTCAGTTGCCTCAATTTGTAGGTCCAACGAGAAAGTTTGTTAATGCCGGAGAAGTTGAGAATAATGGGTTTGAAATAACTTTAGGCACAAGAATATTACAAAATGATAACTGGCGTATAAATTCTACATTAAGCCTTTCAAGTAATAAAAACAAAGTATTGTCATTAAACGACGATTTAGAATTTTTAGTAGTTGGAGATGAAATTAGAGCAAATACATTCCCTGTAAACCCGACTAGAGTTGAAGTTGGATTGCCTATTAGTACGTTTAGAGGGTATATTTTCGAAGGTGTATATCAAATAGGAGAAGAAGCAGAGGCCGCCATATATAATAAAGTACCTGGAGATGCAAAGTACAGGGATATTAACAACGATGATGCTATTACTACTGATGATATTACAACCGTAGGTGATGGTAATGCAGACTTTACCTGGGGATGGAATTGGGATGTAGGCTATAAAAATTGGAACTTGAATTTTGTACTTACAGGGTCTCAAGGAAATGATATTTATAACCTACAACGCGCTAGGTTAATGGCGTTAGGGGCTCAACAGTTTCATGCTGTTCATGGAGATTATAGAAACAGATGGACTCCAAATAACCCAAGTAATATTCCTTCTGGGAGAGATGGTACAGAAATTTTATCCTCACAATTTATAGAAGATGGGTCATATATCACTATGAAAAACATAGCGCTAAGCTATAATGTTGATACTAAACTTTTAGGTAAGTTAGGTTTAAGTAGTGCTAGATTGTATACAAGTGTTGAAAATTTATTCACAATTACTGATTATTCTGGGTTTGATCCAGAAGCTACAGCATCAGTAAGTAATCAAGATGCAGACGTTGGTATTGATTATAATACATACCCCATTAACCGTTCCGTTACATTTGGTCTTAATGTTACATTTTAACAATAAAAATAAATACGATGAAACATATAAATAAAATTTTCTTACTTGCTATAATAGCTTTTCTAGGCAACTCTTGTTCAGATTTGGAAGAAGATACCAGTAGTCTATTAACTGTTGGTAAGATAGAAACCGAAGCAGATATAGCTGCTAGTGTAGCACCTATATACAGAAGACTTTTGGAAATGCACAAGACTCCTCATTTTACAAGAACTGCTACTTATGGAGGAGATGATATAACAACATGGATTGCTGGTAATAAGGCTCCGTTACGTGTCTTTGATAGATATGATTATGGCAGTGGGGAAAATTCCGATATTAATTGGTTGCCTCATGCTTGGGATGGATATTGGCAAACCATTTATTACTGTAATACATTAATAGATGGTCTTAAAACTGCTACAGCACCAGAATCGGTTGTAAAAGTAGCAGATGCAGAAGCCAGAACTTTTAGAGCGCTTAGTTATTTGAATTTAGTCAAACTTCATGGTAACATGCCTTTAATATTAGATGGTGTTTTGCCGACAGGAGAAGAGCAACGTGCTACTGTTTTAGAAAACTATCTGCAAATAGAAAGTGATCTACTTATTGCAGAAACCTCTTTGCCTATTCCAGGCACGCAAGAAGAAGGTCGGGCTTCTGCGTCTTTGGCAAAATCAATTTTAGCCGATTTATATCTAACTTGGGCTGGTTGGCCAGTTAAAGATGTTTCTAAATATCCTTTAGCAGCCGAAAAAGCAAAAGACGTTATCGACTATAATTATCATACGTTGTTGCCAATTGATCAGTTATGGTTATTAGAAGGAGCAGACAGTAAAGAGTCTATTTTTTCTTTGAGATATTCTGATGATGAAAGTATAGTAGGTCAAGCAGCTACAGCTTTTACGTTTCATCAAGGTAGAGGTTTTTCAGACTGTTTTCCAGAATTACAATTTTTTAATGATTTTCCTGAAGGGCCAAGAAAAGATGCAACGTTCATATTGGATATCCCTAATAGAAATAGTCCCGGAGGTGTTATTACTCCTAAAGACCCACCTACGATACCATGGCCAGATTCTGATAGAGGACATCCTATGTATAAAAAGTATGTACTTTCAGAAGATTTAACCTTTGGAGCTAGACCAGTGTCCTTTAGATCTATAGAATTATATAGATACGCAGAAATTTTATTAATATATGCAGAAGCTCAAGCTAGGGGCGACGGCGAAAACACCAGTTCAATTGAAGCTTTAAACCAGGTAAAACGAAGAGCAGCAGGATTACCTTATTTAAGTCCAGATGGATCAGTTGATGTGGCATCTGCAACTCCTAATGAAATTGTAGACGAGAAAGGTTGGGAATTAGCCGCAGAGAATAAGCGATGGTTTGACTTAGTAAGAACAGAACG
Source organism: Flavivirga abyssicola (assembly GCF_030540775.2). GTDB lineage: Bacteria > Bacteroidota > Bacteroidia > Flavobacteriales > Flavobacteriaceae > Flavivirga > Flavivirga abyssicola. The sequence continues at coordinate 3,718,234 of NZ_CP141266.1, forward strand.
TGTCGCTGAAATGGCAGCTAAAAGAGATGCCTCAGAACCTGTTACTCTAGTAAGACAACCAGGCGAAGCACAATACATTGCACCAATACCTTTTAATTCTATTTCTTTAAGTGATTTGGTTCAAAATCCGGAAGGATTTAAAATTCAATAAATAGTTCGTTTAGTTAGTTATGTTTTGGCAAGAGAGGTCTTATCTTAGATAAAACCTCTTTTGTATTTAAAAGAATCACTATTTTTAAAAGCTATTTAAATGAAATTGAGGTAAAATTCTTCTCAAAAAGCGTCTAGTATATTTAATTTATGAAAATATCAAATACAATATTTATATTATTTATGTTATGTTTTGCGCTTGCTCAGGGGCAAGAAAACATGGGTTTTTCAAATAATATAAAGTTTAAAAATTACACAACCAAAGACGGGCTCTCTCAACGATCTGTAACCAGTATTATTCAAGATAATCAAGGGTTTATGTGGTTTGGCACGCGGTACGGATTAAATAAGTTCGATGGACATATCTTTAAACATTACAACTATAGTTCAGATAATATAAATAGTCTTAGTCATAACTGGATTACAGAGATTGAAAAAGACCTGTATGGTGCAATTTGGGTTGGAACCAAAAAAGGACTTAATAAGTACATACCTGAAAACGATGAGTTTTTAAGAGTCAAAACATCCAACGCATCCAAACAGTATTACAACCATGAAATTTGGGATATAAAAGTTCAAGACTCTACGTTTTTATGGATAGCAACAAATCAGGGGCTCGATAAATTTAATATCCTAACAAATACTGTATTAACATTTAATCATAACAAAAATAACCCTAACAGTATAAGTTCAAATAAAATTAGAAACATCCTGATGTCTTCAACTAAAGATTTATGGATAAGTACAAGCGAAACAATAGACTTGTATAATGTAAAGAGTAATCAATTTAAACACTACAAATACCCTAATAGTGCATCGCCAACAATAACTAAAAATAATACAACCACATTGTATGAAGATGTTCATGGACGAATTTGGTTGGGTTACAATAATGGTTTGGCTTTTTTCAATACCAAAACAGATACTTTTGAAACATTCGTTCTAAAATCTGGAGTTACTATTACAAGTTCCGTGAGAGTCATTTGTGAAGATAATGAAGGCAACCTATGGGTTGGAACGTATGATGGTTTAACCAAATTAGATTTAAACAATAATGCCATTTACAAATATGAGAACGATATTATAGACCCAAAAAGTTTAAGTCAAAATTCTGTATACGATATAACCGAAGATTCTAGGGGCGATTTATGGATAGGCACTTGGGCTGGTGGTATAAGTTATTACGATAAAAGCTCAAATGATTTCGTAACGTTTTCCGAAGGGTATACCAAAAAGAATCTCAATTACAAGGTTGTTAGTTCTTTTGTAGAAGATAAAAACGATAACCTGTGGATAGGTACAGAAGGAGGAGGTATAAATATTTATAATAAAACAGATAAAACATTTACTTATTTAAAACATGATCCTAACAATTCTAATAGCTTAAGTGCTAATAACGTTAAGTCTATTATTCAAGATTATCAAGGCGGTTTTTGGGTAGGGACACACGATGGAGGTTTAAATCATATTAGCATTAATGAAAACCGTAAACTATTTAAAAGATATAAAAACAACCCTAGTGATAGCACCAGTATTAGCGATAATAAAATTACAGCCATATTAGAAGATACAAATCGTAATATTTGGATTGGGACAAATGAGGGAGGTTTAAACTTTTTTGATAGGAAAACAAAAATTTTCACGAGAATAGCTGACGATAATAGTGTGTTGGGGAATTTTATTTACACCATTTCAAAATCAGAAAAAGACAATTCCATATTAATTGGTAGTATAAACGGACTTGCAAAAATAGACGTTGAAACAAAAAATATAACCCCTGTTAATTTTAGGAAAAAAGCATTAAATGCTTATACTATTAATCCGGTATTAAGCACATACCAAGAATCTGAAAATAGTTATTGGGTTGGCACTGAGGGAAACGGGTTATATAATTATAATTCGAAAACTAATGAGAAAGTAAGATATGGTTTAGCTAATGGCTTGCCCAATGAGGTGATTTATGGGATTCTACCAGATGATTACGGTAACTTATGGATTAGCACAAATAAAGGGTTAAGTAGACTGAATTTAGAAACAAAAACGTTTAAAAATTTTGAAGAGACCGATGGAATACAAGGAAATGAATTTAATTACGGGGCGTATTTAAAAACAAAAAAAGGCAATCTTGCATTTGGGGGTACCGATGGGTTCACCATTTTTAATCCAAATCAAATTGAAGAAAACACCTTTGTGCCACCTGTAGTCATCACATCTTTTTCCGTTAGAAATAAACCATTTAAAACCATTACAGATTCCATAAATTTAATAGAATTAAAATATAACCAAAACGATTTTAGTTTTGATTTTGTTGCATTAGGCTATTCTCAGCCCAATAAAAATCAATATGCATATAAATTAGAAGGTTTTGATTCGGACTGGAATTTTATTGGCAATAACAAAACAGCGGTATATACGAATTTAAATAATGGCGATTATACATTTAAAGTTAAAGCTTCTAATAATGATGGTTTATGGAATGAAAATGGAAATTCCATTAAAATTAAAATTTTTCCGCCTATATGGAGAACGTGGTGGGCTTATATATTATACGTTTTAATATTACTTACGTTATTTTGGCTCATTAGAAAATATACACTTTTAAGAATACAGGACAGAAACGAGCTAAAACAAGAACGGCTAGATAAACAACAAATGGAAGAAGTAAACCGTTTGAAACTTCAACTGTTTACAAATATTTCCCATGATTTTAGAACACCTCTAACACTTATTATAGGACCCCTTAAAAGGTTGATAAACAATAAAGAGGGAGATACGTACATTCAAAATCAACTTAATGGGATGTATAGAAATGCTAGTATTTTACTTCAGCTAATCAATCAGCTCTTAGATTTTAGAAAAAGTGAAACAGGAAAATTACTTTTGCATGCTTCTAAGAGTGACCTTGTTACATTTATAAAGGATATTAAGCTTTCTTTTGATGACATGGCGAAAGATAGAAATATAACATATGCTTTGGAATCAACAGAAACATCTACGGAGGTTTGGTTTGATAAGATTGAAATGAAAAAAGTGATACTAAACATCCTATCCAATGCCTTTAAATTTACACCACAAAATGGTAGTGTTTCCATAAATATATCAGATAAAGTTATATTGAATAATGAGGGCAATCACAAGTATGTGAAAATCGAAATTAAAGATAGTGGAAAAGGCATACCAGAAGAAGATATTGATTATGTGTTTGATAGATATTTTCAATTAGGGCAACAGAACGAGCTTAGGTCTGGGACAGGAGTAGGTTTAGCTCTCGCAAAAGATATTGTCGAATTACACCATGGTCATATTTATGTAGAAAGTACATTAGGGGTAGGCTCTTGTTTTACCGTCATGTTACCTTTGGGAAAAACCCATTTAAAGCCAGAAGAAATTATTGAAAACGATTACGAGGATAATGATATTCTAGATTATTATGAGGTTGCTAATGTTAAATCTGGATGGATAAGAGACGACATCGAAATTGAGGATACTAAGTTTGATGATGCATTGCCTTCCATTCTCATCGTTGAAGATAACAATGAAGTAAGACAGTTTATAAAAGAAATTTTCGAAAAAGACTTCAATGTTTATGAAGCAGAAAATGGGCATGCAGGTATTTACTTAGCACAATACAACCCCATAGATGTTATAGTTAGCGATGTTATGATGCCGGAAATGAATGGACTAGAAATGTGCGCCAAACTTAAAACAGATATAAGAACAAGCCACATACCGGTTATTATGCTTACAGCCAGAACATCATCAAAAGTTCAAAAAGAAGGGTATGAAACTGGAGCAGATATTTATTTAACAAAACCATTTGATGGATCAACATTAAGGCTCCAAGTGCTTAATATTTTAAAATCCCGAAAGCATTTAATTGAAAAGTTCAAAAAAGATATTCTTTTAGAACCCAAAGAAATTACTGCAGTATCTACAGACGAGGTTTTCTTGAAAAAGGCCATGCAAATTATAGAAGACAACCTATCCAATGCTAATTTTAATGTAAATACATTTATAGATAAAATGTTTATGAGTCAATCTGTATTATACAGAAAAGTAAAAGTATTAACGGGGCAGTCTATATCAGAATTTATAAGATCAGTAAGGTTAAAAAAAGCGAGTCAATTACTCTCACAAACAGATATGAGCATTTCTAACATAGCGTACGATGTTGGGTTTAATGATTTAAAATATTTTAGAAAATGTTTTAAAAAAGCATTTAATGATACACCATCACAGTACCGAAAGCAAAAAAACGTAGAATAAGTAGAGAAATTAGGCATTCACACTAGAAAATGCCTAATTTACCCCCTTTTTTTCAATTAAAAATACCCCATAATTTCGTGTGTAAATAAACACCTTTACCAAAATTACATTTAATATGTTTTGGTTATAGATTATGCTTTTTAAATGCATGTACGTTTCCAGATTATATTTAGATAACTAACTAAACTCAATTTAAGAACCAGCAAAATTATAAACTAATGAAAAACTGTTTCCTTTTAATATCTATAAGCTTTTTATTTCTGTTTACAGAAAGTTGTAATGAAGATACGTTTATAGACGATCCAACACTTGAGAGCCTTGGAGCTCCTAAAAACTTATCGTATACAGAGATTTTAAATGCCAGAGAATTTTCCTTGTTAAAAACCGATGTACCGACTATTGATACAGATGGGCTAACACCAACTTTTGAAATTGTTTCAGGAAGAACAGAAGACGGTACTATTTTAGACGATACTTTTATGAGTCAAGTAAGTATCGCTGGAGCTGTTGAAACTATAGAAAACCTAAGTCCTGAAAATTACTATGAATTAAATGGACAAACCGTAACCACTTACGTTGCTGTTAACTCAAAAAATAATGGTGTAGTTACTATTGCTGACGAAAATAATTTTGGAATTGGCAATTATTATTTCACTATTAGAGCAACAACTACAGCAGGAAACAAAACACTATCAACAACGTTTGAAGATGCATTACATATAAGTGTGGGACCAGAATTGGTCACTAACTTATTATACTCACCATTGGCTCAAAACTTAGTAGTTGGAGCAGGGTCTACTACCACCCAACCTTTTTTAATTACTGGAAATCCAGATGTAATGTTCGAACTTGGAAGTGATGACGATAAATTAAATATCGATTCTCAAACAGGTATAATTTCACTTGAAGCAGGATATGCAACAGTAGAAAATGATACCATTTATCCGAAAGTTATAGTAACTAGTAACATAAGTGGAGAGAAAACAGAATTTCAAGGTGAAAGCTTCTTGTTTTTGGTTGCATCCAATACACCAGTTACATTACCAAAGCAAACAAATTACTTTTTCTACCCAACATTAGAAGCTAATAATAAACTTTTCGGTTATTCAGTAGAAGTCATAACACCAGGATCAGTAGCTCCAGCAAATATTTGGAAACAAACAGGCCCTTCACCGTTAGCTGGTTTAGATACATCCTTGCCGGTTATAGATGGCAAACAAGCCATTTTTACAAACGCTGTTGTTGGTGGAGCTTCAACACCACATGAATCTGATGTCATTATAAATACGCAAGATTTGAGTCAATACAGACTCGGTTTCAATTTGTCAGCTGTATTTTATACACAGAATAGATTTGTTGAATACTTATCAGATGGTAGAACACCTACAGATTTAGAAATTTACATCTCCACAGATTACACAGGAGACAATGCTGCAGCCACATGGACTAAAGTTAATGATCAAGTTGCCTGTCAAATAAACAGTAATACAGCTACACCATTTATAGGAACACCTTATCCAGGAGACCAGAATAAAGCTGATCCAGATGGTTTAAAAGACCCTACCAGAAATGCAGATGGTAGATGGGTGCGATGTGAGTTGGATTTAAATCCGTACAAAGATGAGAAACGCTTTACGCTTAAGTTTAAGTACGCCTCATATTTTACAGGAGAAATTAGAGGCGCAACAGGAAGAGCAGGTAGATACTTGATCTCTGACGTTCATTTTAAAGCTACGGAACAATAACCAACCAATTATCAAACTAAACAATAAAAGATGAAAAAATTAATAATAACCACATTAGTTTGCATGACCGCTTTTTTTAATGCTATGGCTCAAAAAAGCATTAATGGAAAGGTCACAGATATTAATAATCAACCTCTACCGGGTGTATCTATACTTGTAAAGGATACAAATAAAGGGGTCGTTTCAGACTTTGATGGTAAATATAGTATTAATAACATTGATGAAAATGCGGTTTTAGTTTTTACCTATTTGGGCTTCGAGGCTCAAGAGATTTCAACAAACGGCAAAACAGTTTTAGATGTAATTTTAAGTGAATCTAGAGAATCCCTAGATGAAGTTGTTGTAGTGGGGTATGGCTCTGTAAACAAGCGGGACCTTACAACTTCTATTGCCAGCGTTGAAGCAGAGGATTTAGAAAACACAGCGACTACTAATTTTGATCAGGCTCTAGCCGGTAGAGTTTCAGGAGTGCAAGTTACCTCTGTAGATGGTACACCGGGAGCTGGTTTAAATATCGTGATTAGAGGTGGTAACTCCATAACAGGCGATAATTCACCCTTATACGTAGTGGATGGTATTGCTTTAGAAGATTTTGACCCAGCGAGTATTAGTACCAATGATATTGAGTCTTTCGATGTCTTGAAAGATGCCTCTGCAACGGCCATATATGGGTCTAGAGGCGCTAATGGTATTATTATTATAAAAACTAAAAATGGTCGTAAAGATGGTAAAACCGATGTTAATTTTAGTATAGCACACAGTTTACAGTGGATTCCTAATAGATTGGAAGTATTGAGTCCATTTCAATATGTAAAGTATCAAGAAGGTATTGCTTTTGCTTTAGATAATTATGTACCTGGAACTGAAACCGATGAATTTTACAACACTTGGGGAGATCCAGAGCTTTATAGAAATACGGAAGGTACAAGCTGGCAAGACGAAATTTTTAGACTGGCAGATACAGATCAGTACAATCTAAGTATTAGTGGTGGTAATGAGAACACATCTTTATATTTTTCTTCAGAATACCTTAATCAAGAAGGAACCTTAATAAATACAGGATTCAAAAAAATCATAAATAACCTAAGGCTTAATCATAAAATTAATGATAAAGCAAAAGTTAGAGGACAAATTCAATATGCCTTTTCAGATCGAACAGGTTTAAATGTATCTGGAGATAATACCGTAAGTGTTATTAGGGATGCTGTTCAATTTAGACCCGTGGAACCAATTAATGCAGATGGTCTTCTATTAGGAGGAATAGACCCAAACGATTCTAACCAACGGGCATTTTTTAATCCTGTAAAAAACCTTGAAAATACAGATAGAAGCAATCGCTCTGATGTAGTAAGAGGTAATTTGAGTTTAGATTATAAATTTAATGATAACTTAATTTTAAAGCTATCAGGAAACTATCAATTAAATAACACAAAACAAACTGTATTTTTTGGGAAAGAAACGCAGCAAGGAACAAACGGAATTAATGGAATAAATGGTACGGTAACAAATAGAAGAATTCAAACCATATCAACATCAAATACCTTAACGTATAAGAAAAAGTTTGGAAAACACAATACAAATTTCCTTGGAGGTATGGAGGTACAAGATAGATCTACAGATTTTTCTAGTGCCAGAAACTCGCAAATTCCAACAGACATTTTCGGGATAGACAAAATAGGTATCGGTATTTCACCATCCATACCCGTAACAGCTGTGAGCCAAAACAGACTCTTTTCATTCTTTGGTAGAGCTAGTTATTCCTATAAATATAAATACTATTTAACTGCCACATATAGAGCAGATGCCTCTTCAAAATTCAAACCAGAAAATAGATGGGGATATTTTCCATCGTTCTCAGCAGCTTGGAGAATAAATAACGAAGACTTTGTAAAAAACATTAAGTTTATTACTAACGCAAAGCTAAGAGCAGGGTGGGGACGTACCGGAAACAACAGAGTACGTGATTTTGATGCCTTTAGCCAATTGGATATTAATGCGAATAGCGGTTATGTTTGGGGGCAAGGTCAAACGTTTGTTCCTGGAGCTTTCCAAAGTAATTTAGGTGTCCCAGATTTAAGATGGGAAACCACAGACCAGTTAGATATTGGACTAGATCTAGGTTTTCTAGATAATAGAATAGAAGCAACCATAGATTACTACAAGAAAGAAACCAGTGATTTATTGTTAAATGCAGAAACAGCTTTACATACAGGATTTGAACGCGTACAACAAAATGTGGGGAAAGTTCAAAATGAAGGATTGGAAATTAGTATAAATACTTTAAATGTCAATAATAAAAATTTCAAATGGTCATCTTCATTTAATATTGCATTTAATAAAAATAAAGTTGTAGCATTAAATAGTGGACAAGATGCTATTTTCACAGACCCACAATGGAGTGGCGATGCAGAGAACCAATACATCACAAGAATTGGGCAGCCAGTGGGGCAAATTTATGGATTACAGTTTGATCGTATTTATCAAGTAGACGATTTTGTTTTCGATAATGCATTGCAATCCTTCACTTTAAAAGATGGTATTCCAGATAACGGGGCATTACCAATCGCTCCAGGGAGTGTTAAATTCATCGATCAAAATGGCGATGGCACCATAAACGAAGCAGATAGAGTTGTAATAGGAGATACACAACCTAAGCACTTTGGAGGGTTAAATAACTCTTTTGAAATTGGTGGTTTTGATGTTCAAGTATTATTACAATGGTCTTATGACTTTGATATTTTAAATGCTAACAAATCCATATTTACAGTACCAAGAACAAGAAACTCTAGTGGATTTACAGAACTGGCAAATGGTTGGACACCTACTAATACCGATACAAACATTGGTACCACCAGATACTTCTCAGTATTTGGAAGACCACCAACAGGAAATTTATTAGATGATAGATATGTTGACGATGGTTCCTATCTAAGATTGAAAACGGTTTCTATTGGCTATTCACTGCCTAAGGATGTGCTTGAAAAATTAAAGATTAAAAAGCTAAGATTATTTATAACAGGTCAAAATCTATTTACATGGACAGATTACGAAGGATACGATCCAGATGTTTCCGTAGGAAGATTTGGAGCACTTACGCCAAATTTAGATTGGTCTGCATATCCTTTAAGTGCCACTATTATGACGGGTATTAATGTTACTTTCTAAAATGATGATATACAAAAAGCTAAAAATTACAAACATGAAAAAATATAAAATATATATTGGTTTATTCTGCTTATTGGCATTATCGGTAAGCTGTGAAGACTATTTAAACGTAGAACCAGAGTCCACTTTAGGAATTGATAATTTTTATTCTTCTACTACCGAAGCAGAAATAGCACTTTCAGGAATTTATTCCGTTTTTGCAAGTTATGAAGTATACGGAAATGCCATGACCATAATTATGGAATCTGGTACAGATGAAGGTTATTACAACAGACGTTTTAATGAAAACTGGACCGTAGGCTTATACAGGCATACTCCAGCAGATAGATTTGTACAAGATTTATGGACGAGCTTATACACCGCCATTAATTTGAGTAATTTATTTGTTGAAAAATTAAAACAAGACAGTTTTAGTGAGGAAGAATACAATAGACTACTAGGAGAAGCTCGTTTTTTAAGAGCCCAGGCCTATTTTTTACTAACCAATTGGTATGAAGAAGTACCTATGCCATTAACCTCTACTAAAGATCAATCTGCTAACAACATTCCGGCATCTTCTTTAGAAGAGATATACGCACAAATTGTTAGCGATTTCAAATTTGCATCAGAGCATTTAATAAGTGTAGACGATCCAAATTACGTTCAAGGTAGAGCAACAGATATGGCTGCACATGGGCTTTTAGCGCGCGTATATTTAAAAATGGCTGGTTATCCTTTAAAAGATACCTCTAATTACGCCTTAGCCAAAGAACAATGTGAAATTGTAATTAACTCTGGTAAATATAGTTTAAACCCATCGACAAGTACTACAGTTACAGATATTAATGGAGATGAAACCATTGTAGTTACAAGTGATGGTTACAGAAATCATTTTTTAAGTTACATTCAAAGTATATACGATACCCAAGAATCTATTTTCGAAATTTCATTCACATATTTAAGAGATATCGGTTTAAATGTAGATGGTAGAATTGGAGAAACTAATGGAATCCCTTTTGGTTTTGGTGGAGGAAGCAATCTTGGATTTCCATCGGCTTTTGGTGGATTTAGTACCACTTCAATTTTAAGAGATGCCTATAATTCAAATAATGATAGCATACGTAGAGCCTGGAACATACCAGGATTTGATTACAGTAGTAGTGGAGATGTTAGAAGTGTAACCAATCCACTGAGTAGAAGTTATGTTCCAGGTAAATATAGACGTTGGGAACCTTCAAATTTTGATGATATTGCGCCTGGTGTAACACCAGCTCCAGGATCTCAGGAAGGATATGTCGTGTTGGAAAATGGGACTATTGGAAGAAACTTTACAAATATTAATTTCCCCGTATTGCGTTATGCAGACATCTTGTTAATGTATGCCGAAGCAGATAATGAAGTTAGTGGAGGACCATCAGCTTCAGCGATGCAATATTTAGATGAGGTTAGAACACGTGCAGGGTTGGTGTCAATCTCAGAAAAACCAGCTGCCATAGCAAGTAAAGAAGCATTCTTTGAAGAATTAGTTGATGAGCGTTTGCGGGAATTATGTTTTGAAGCCTTACGAAAGCACGATTTAATTAGATGGGAATTGTTAGAAGAAAAACTAACATTATTAAATGCGACTATCCAAGGCGATCCAAATTATTCTGCTACAAACGCAGATCATCAAGCATATTTAAGACCAGGTTTATTTTTCGATCCATCTAAGCATTTATCTCTCCCTTACCCTTTGCAAGAAGTGGAATTGAACAACAGTTTAAACCAAAAACAAGGTTGGTAGTTTTTTAATAATAAAATAACCAACAGCATTTAAAAAAATAAAAACGTTCAATAATCAGTAAAGACTAGCCTGAAAATGAGAGAAAACAAATTATTATTTTTAATAATAATAAGCTTAATGCTTTCGTGTATGAATTCCACTCCAAATAAGGAGAAAGTTTTTCAAAAGCAATATTTGGAATCTGCAGCAGAACAATTATCAGGCTTATTAAAGATTGCTGAAAAGGAAAATAGAAACCCAAGAACCGTTCAGAAGAATGGAGAGATACATTGGACTAAAAAATCGTTTGATTGGACGGAAGGTTTTTTCCCTGGAAGTTGTTGGTATTTATACGAATTTACAAATGATGCTAAATGGAAAAATGCTGCTGAAAAATTTCAAACTCAATTTGAAGATCACAAGAATCTAACCACAAATCATGATTTAGGTTTTGTTTTTAATTCGTCTTACGGAAATGGTTATAGGTTAACTAAAGATGAGACATTTAAACAAGTTATGATTACAGCTGCCGATTCTTTACTCAGTCGTTTTAATCCAGTAGTTGGTTGTATTAAAAGTTGGGATACCGAGAAAGGTTGGCAATCTAAAAGAAATTGGAAATTCCCTGTCATTATAGATAATATGATGAATTTAGAGTTACTGTTTGAGGTGTCCGAATTAACAGGAAACCCTAAATATAAAAATGCGGCGATAACGCATGCCAATACCACTTTAAAAAATCACTTTAGAGATGATAATAGTTCGTATCATGTCATAGATTACGACCCTGAAACGGGTACCGTTAGAAGCAAACAAACAGCGCAAGGATTTGCCGATGAAAGTTCCTGGGCAAGAGGGCAAGCATGGGGGCTTTATGGGTTTACAGTATGCTATAGATACACGCAAGATACTAGCTATTTAAATCAAGCCAAAAAGATAGCAAACTATATTTTAAATTATCCGGGCACCCCAAAAGATGGCATTCCTTATTGGGATTATAATGCGCCTAACATTCCTAATGAACCTCGCGATGTTTCGGCAGCTACTGTAACGGTTTCGGCACTATTAGAACTGGATAAATACACACAAGAATCTTATCGTTTAAATATTGATAAGATAATAAACACCTTATCATCAGAAAAATACACGGCTAAATTAGGAGAGAACAATAACTTTATTTTAAAGCATAGTGTGGGCAGTATTCCGCATAACAACGAAATTGACGTTCCCTTAAACTATGCAGATTATTACTATATTGAAGCATTGCTTAGATATGAATCATTATGAATTTAAGGTTTTTAAGAACAATATATTTTAGTTTCTGCGCTGTCGCTTTATTACTTTGTACAAATTGTAAAGCACAAGAAAGTGTGGTTTGGAAAGATTATAAAAGGGCAAAAAAGAATGGTACAGAACCTATATTACCCGATTTTTCTTATTCAGGATATAAGTACAGCGAAGTAGAAATTCCATATGTAGACTATAAAACATTTGACGTTACCCATTTTGGAGCTATTGCAAACGATACCCTATCTGATAAAGAAGCAATTAAAAAAGCTATTTTAGAAGCAAAGAAAAATGGCAAAGGGGTCATCTATTTTCCAAAAGGTAAATATTACATCAATACGGAGGCAGACGACGAAAGTATTATTAAAATTAATGCTTCAAATATTGTGTTTCGGGGTGAAGATAAAGCGAATACCATCCTTTTCTTTGAAAAAGATTTGCCGCCTTCAAATCCAGATAAATTGTGGAGTTGCCCTAATGCCATTCAGGTATCAACAAATAAAAAAAATACTGTTTTAACTACTATTGTTTCCGATTCAAAAAGAGAAACACATACCATTGAGGTTAAAAATGCGTCAAAAATTAAAAAAGGAGATTGGATCGTTTTAGAAGTATTAAATAATAGTAAAGACCTTATAAATTACGATTTAGGCGCTTTAAAACCAGAAAAAAAATGGAAATCTCTACTAGAAAAAGGTGTTAAAGTAAACGAACATCATCAAGTAGCCGAAGTAAATAACAATACTATTTCATTGGTTTCTCCAATCCATTATGATATACAATCTAAACATCATTGGACAGTTTCCAGTTTTGAGCATGTAAACCATACAGGGTTCGAGAATTTAACATTTCAAGGCAATTGGTTAAAGAAATTTGTACATCACAGATCTGCACAAGACGATGGAGGGTGGAGCATATTAAAAATTTCAAAGGCGGTAGATTCGTGGGTTAAAGACTGTATGTTTAAAGATGTTAGTAATGGTGTTAGCTTTTCGTCTTCAGCCTCATGTACTGCGTTAAACGTTACTATTGAAGGTAATTATGGGCATAGTGCGATGCACGCATCAGGTTCTACAGGAATACTAATGGCCAATATTAATGATGTTGCAGGTATGCACCATTCCATAGGTGTTGGAGGAGGTAGTACCACGGGAACTGTAATCTGGAGAAGCAAATACGCGTCCCATACATCCTTCGAATCTCATGCATCGCAACCGCGTTGTACACTTTTTGATAATGTAGAAGGCGGCTTTTTTCAAGGAAGAGCTGGTGGTGCAGTTCAAAACTTACCCAATCACGGCAAGTATTTAGTATTATGGAATTTTAAGGAAACCGATGAGCCCGAAACCGACTTTCGTTTTGTAGCAACCGATACTTGGTACTGGAGAATGGTACCACCAATTATTGTTGGGTTTCATGGTGCTGGTACGACCTTTAAAAAAGATGAAGTACAAATAATTGAGAGCTTAGGCAATCCTGTACAGCCCGAATCTCTTTTTGAAGAACAATTAAAATTACGTTTAGGCAAATTGCCCAAATGGATTATAGATATAAAAAACAACAAAAAAAATTAAATATTATGAAATTGAAATGGTTACCGTATGCATTATTTTTTTGTGCATCAATTTATGCTGAAGCACAAGACAATTTTAAAATTATTGCTTCTGAAGATACTTACGTTCAAGGGGGTGAGACTTCTGCCAAGGCTATGGGAGAAACATCCAAAAAACAGCTTAGAATATCCAATTCTAATGCAAAAAATAAATATGCCAGAATAACCTATTTAAAGTTTCTACTTCCAAAAAAACTTAAAAGTATGGAGAGCGCCATGCTACACATACCAGTTAAGGTTTTTAATAAAACAGATGATTTAGAAAAAACATTTAAACTAGATGTGTATACAGTACAAAGTGATAATTGGAATGAAAGTACTTTAACTTGGGATACAAAACCAGAGGTAAACAAAAAGGTAGGTAGCATAAATTTGAAAAAAACCGAAGGTAAACAAAGTGAATGGCAAGAAATAGTTTTGAACACTTATGAAATATTTAAAATGCATTCAAGAAAGGATACTACAATTACATTGGCATTATTAAATACAGATTTTAATAAGACAGCTGCCATTTGCCCAAGTAAAGAACAATCTATAAGTTCAGCCGCGTATTTAGTAATTAAATAGTATGAAAAAAATTTATCTGGTATCCGCATTACTTTGCCTGCTTAGTCTTTTTGGATGTAAATCACATACTAAAAAAGAAGACCTAGCTCAAAATACCATCATAGAAACCCCTAAAAAACCAAATATTCTTATTGTCTTTCCAGATCAACTTAGAAGGTATAGCGCTGGGTTTTGGTCTGAAGCACCTTATAAAGATTTGGTTGTTGGTAAGCCAGATTTAGTTGTCACACCAAGCATAGATAAATTGGCAAAAAACGGAGTGGTTTTTACTCAGGCAGTTAGTAATTATCCGTTGTGTAGTCCTTATAGAGGCATGTTGATGTCTGGTAAATACCCAGAGCAAAATGGTATTTGGAATAATTGTAAAGTCGGTAGAGATCATAGTTTAAAAGATGATATTCCAACCATTCCAGATTTATTCTTAAATGCAGGTTACAATACTGCCTATTTTGGAAAATGCCATTGGCTAAAGCCAGAACCATTATTTGACGATAAAGGTAATTACGTTGGCACTACAGAACCACCAGGAGGTCATTATGTTAATAAATACGATACTTATGTGCCTACAGGAAAACGTCATGGTATTGAGTATTTTTATGAATCTATTAAGGATTCTCACTTTAACCCACATATTTATTCTAATGATCCCTTTACTATTGAAGGTAAAAAAGATGGGGAATTGCACTTGCCTAAAATATTTTCTCCAAAGAATGAATCTAAAATAATCATTGATTATTTAAAAAACACCAGAGGACAAAGAGATGCAAGTAAGCCTTTTTGTATGATATGGTCCATGAATCCACCTCATAATCCCTGGAGTGATGACAATACGGATATGGAAACTTTAAGAAAGTACTACGATGCAGATAAATTTCCAGAAATCGATACCCTATTAGTTAGAGGTAATGCAGATAAAGAAGTTGGTAATTACGTAAGGCATTACTATGCCAACGTTACAAGTTCAGATTACTATATCGGATTGGTACTGGATCAACTAGAAAAAATGGGAGCCTTAGATAATACCATTGTGGTTTTTAGTTCAGATCATGGGGAAATGTTAGGAAGTCATGGAAAGCAAGGAAAAAATGCTGTTGAACTGGAAGCCTCAGCAATTCCGTTTATTATCCATTGGCCAAAAGGATTAAAACAAGAAACAACAGATGTTTTATTTAGCGTCCCAGATGTATTACCAACCATAATGGGGCTTGCAGGATTAGAAAACCAAATCCCTAACGAGATTGAAGGCACTAATTTTTCATCGTTATTAATGAATAAAGAAAACAGTACTGTTAAAAAACCAGAAGCCATTTTATTTATGCTGGGTAATTCTAGAGGTGTTTTTACAGATAGGTATTCTCTTTGTTTAAGAGAAAACAAAAAACAATGGGATAAAGATAAAGGAACCAAAGTTGAAGAAGCTTTTTTCTACGACAACTTAAAAGATCCTTATCAACTTAATAAAATTGATATAAAAGAACAACCAGAGGTTTCAAATGTGTTACTTAAAGCATTAGCTAGACTATTAGAAAAAACCAACGACCCATGGTTTCAAGAGAAAAAATACAAGGATATTATTCCCTATAGTACTATCTAAAATAATTAATTTAGAAACAAAATTTCATATTACAGACATTCCAAACATGGCATATAATTTTAAAAAAAAGACTTCAAAAGGTATATTTTACACACTATCATTATGTATTGTATTTATCACATGCTATAGCTGTCAGAAAAAAAACAAGAAAGTAGAAGTAGCCCCTCAAGAAAAACCAAACATCGTTATGATTTATCTGGATGATTTGGGTTATGGCGATCTGAGTTCTTACGGAGCAAAAGGTTTAGAAACACCAAACATAGATAGGTTGGTTAATGGAGGTGTAAAATTCACAAACGGCTACGCCACTTCCGCTACCTGTTCCCCAAGTAGGTATGCACTTCTTACAGGTATGTACCCTTGGAGAAATAAAGATGCTAAAATTTTACCGGGCACAGCACCATTATTAATTAGTACAGAACAACAAACGTTACCTAAATTACTTAAAAATGAAGGCTATCAAACAGCGGTCATTGGGAAATGGCATTTGGGATTAGGACAGGGTATTGTGGATTGGAATAAAAAAATAACACCAGGCCCTAATGAAGTAGGGTTTGATTATTCATACGTTATGGCGGCTACCCAAGATCGTGTTCCAACGGTTTATATAGATAATGGATTTGTAGATGGTTTAGACCCTAACGATCCTATCGAAATAAATTATGAAACAAATTTTGAAGGACAGCCAACAGGGAAAGACAATCCAGAATTACTTAGTATGAAATGGCACCATGGCCATAATAGTAGCATTGTTAATGGCATTCCCAGAATTGGTTATATGAAAGGGGGCGAATCGGCCAAATGGAGTGATGTAGATATGGCAGACCACTTTCTAAACAAAGTACAAAGTTATGTGAAAGCACATAAAAACGAACCCTTCTTTTTGTATTATGCTATGCAACAACCGCATGTACCGCGTACACCACACCCTAGATTTGTTGGAGCTTCTAAATTAGGGCCTAGAGGCGATGTGATAGCTGAAGCAGACTGGTGCGTAGGAGCGTTTATAAAAACTTTAGAAGATGAAAATCTGTTAGAAAATACATTGATTATTTTATCCAGTGATAACGGACCCGTGCTAAATGATGGTTATTATGACGATGCTGTTGAAAAATTAGGAGAACACGATCCAAATGGTACACTTCGTGGTGGTAAATACAGTTTGTTTGAGGCTGGTACAAGAGTGCCTTTTATCACGTATTGGAAAGGAAAAATAGCACCTACGGTTTCTGATGCTTTGGTGTGTCAAGTAGATTTAATGGAATCTATAGCGCATTTAGTTGATAATAAAACTGAAAATCTAGACAGCAAAAATTTACTAAATACATTCTTAGGGAAAAGTAAAAAAGGACGAGAAGAACTTGTTATTGAAGCGACTACCAGAACAGCCTTTAGAAAAGGAGATTGGATTATGATTCCACCTTATAAAGGTCCTGAAATAGAAAAACAGGTAAATATTGAATTGGGTAATGCAGATGATTATATGCTTTTTAATTTAAAGGAAGATGTTGGTCAAAAAAATAATCTAGCCCAAAAAATGCCTGAAAAGTTAAAAACAATGATTGCCGAATTTGAAGCCATAAGAGGTAAAGATTATTTAAAAACAGAAGCATTAGAATTAAAATAGAAACCATAGGTTCTAGTTAAAAAACAGGAATTAGATGTATAAAAAAATAACAGTCTTAT
Organism: Flavivirga abyssicola; assembly: GCF_030540775.2. GTDB lineage: Bacteria > Bacteroidota > Bacteroidia > Flavobacteriales > Flavobacteriaceae > Flavivirga > Flavivirga abyssicola. The sequence continues at coordinate 3,736,047 of NZ_CP141266.1, forward strand.
TTTTTCTTTCAGTATTAAGTGTATCATTTTTTAGTTGCAATAACAGCACAAAAAAGACTTCAGATGAAATTGCACAACCAACAAAGCAAACGGTGGTATGCAACCCATTAGATATTAGTTACAGATTTGCTGTAGATGATGGCTCTTCAAGACGCGAAGCAGCAGACCCAACGGTGGTGCTTTACAAAGACGATTATTACTTGTTTGCATCGAAATCTGGAGGCTATTGGACGTCAAACGATTTAGTTACCTGGGATTTCATTACATCCAAACAACTCCCATTTGAGGATTATGCGCCTACTGCAGTGGTTATTAAAGACACCCTGTATTTTATGGCATCCAATAATAAAGCGCCAATAACCATTTATAAAACAACCGATCCAAAATCTGGGGAGTGGGAGGTTGCAAATCCGAACTTTCCAATAGCGATGACAGACCCAGCCTTGTTTTATGATGAAGGTCGATTATTTCTGTACTACGGTTGTTCAAATAAAAATCCCTTAGAAGTTGTAGAGTTAGATGTTAAAACCTTAAACCCAATATCGGAACCTATAGCCATTTTAAATAGTAAAAAAGAAGATTACGGTTGGGAACGCTGGGGCGATTATAACGACCAGGATCTTAACCCTTGGATAGAAGGTGCATGGGTTAATAAACATCAAGGGAAATATTATTTACAATATGCAGGCCCTGGAACACGATTTAAAAGTTATAACGATGGGGTTTATATTGCAGACAATCCATTAGGGCCTTTTAAATTGGCGGAGCACAACCCCATGGCTATTAAACCAGAAGGCTTTATAAACGGTGCTGGACACGGCAACACATTTCAAGATCGTTATGGGAATTACTGGCATACGGGGACTATGGTTCTTACATTAAAACATAAATTTGAAAGGAGAATTGGTATGTATCCTGCTTTTTTTGATGATGATAATATGCTATATGCGTATACTGGTTTTGGAGATTTTCCTTATGAAGTGCCTCAAAAGAAAATTTCAAGCCCTCAAGAAGTGTTTCCCAATTGGATGCTGTTGTCGTATGATAAACCCATTAGAGTATCTTCAGAGTTAGAAGATCATACAAAAAATTTAGCTTCAGATGAAGAAGTAAGAACCTATTGGAGTGCCAAAACGGGAAACCAAGGCGAGTGGTTTCAGATGGATTTAGAAAAAGAGGTGGTAATCAATGCTGTTCAAATAAATTATGCGGAGCACAACACAACGTTGCATGGTAGAAATGCAAATATTTACCATCAATACCTTTTAGAATATTCACAAGATAATAGCACATGGTACCCTTTAATTGATAAAACAAAGCATAAAGAAGACGCGCCTCACGACTTTACGCCATTACAAACTCCGGTTAAAGCAAGGTATTTAAAAATGACAAATTATAGTGTCCCGGATGGAACATTTGCATTAGCCGATTTCAGGGTTTTTGGAAATGCGCAAGGCAATATTCCAACTGAAAAACCAAAATTAGAAATATCAAGATTGGAAAACGATAAATGTATTGTCAACCTAAAATGGAATAGTATTGATGGTGCATTTGGGTATAATATCCGCTACGGGATTCATCCAGAAAAATTATACCATAATTATCAGGTTCTAAAAAACGATTCTCTTACTATTAGAACGTTAAATAAATTTCAAACGTATTACTTCACGATTGATACATTCAATGAAAATGGCATTTTAAAGGGAACAGAAATCATAGAAGTCAATTAAATAAATCTCTCAAAACCTATGGTTTGTTAAATACCCTATACCTACAAGGTTTTAAAAACCTTGTAGGTATGAATTTAGAATGTTTACTAATAAAACAAAAAACCTGACAGGTCTTAGGTCTGAAAAGACGAATTTAACCCTATAAATGAATTTTATGTCTCCTGTCCCTTCAAGTTCTGAAACATATTTTTGGAGTATTAATTGCTAAAAGAAAATATCTAATATGATACACCACTATTTTTATATGCTAATAAAGCGTAACCTAATACGTTTTAAACTAGTCCTTCTTATTTTTATTTGTTTTCAAGCTCGAGTTCATGCTCAAGATCAATCTTTTGAAGGCACATCGGTACCATCAAATTGGAACGCGGCTTTGGGGAGCTTATCTATTTCATCAAATCATTATAAATTAGGAAGCAAATCATTGCAATGGGATTGGTCTGCAAATGATGAATTAACAGTTACCAATTTACAGGCAGAAGGATTAGTACCCGCACAAGTTCAAAGCTTTTTTCAAAATATGTTTAGAATTTGGATTTATAATACCAATGCCATTAACACAGGTAGTTTAGAAATTGAATTTTATGATAATAATGGTGTTAAACAATTCAATTATCCATTTTATTTAAACTTTACGGGTTGGAGAGCTGGTTCAGCTAGTTATAGACATGAAATGTTGGGACCAAAAGGCTCCGATAATATTACGACGTTAAAAATTAAGGCTCCAACATCAGGAAGTGGCACTTTACATTTCGATTTTATAGACTACACTATGGAACGAAATACTGATCGATCTGCCGATTATCAATTACCTTTTATAACCTTAGATAACGGAAAGCATTGGTTTGATTTTATGTATTTTCAATCGTTACCAAAAACAATTCCTGCTACAACACCATCAGCACAAGAATTGGCAGATTTTAATGTAGTTAAGCAAAAATATGATGATCTTATTTTAGGAAATGCCCCTAGTAATTCAAACCTGAACAATGCCATTTCAGCATATAATAACCAAGACATTGTCTATTCTGGAGGGATTGTAACAGGAAAACCCCTTTATGGAAAAGATTACGGAAATGCTCAAAATATTGATGTCGTTGATGGTTTTATCCACACACTAGCAAGAGATTATAAACATAAAAATACAGCAACAAGTTTAACGTATTTTTTAAACACGGTGAGGTACCTTTTAGATCAAGGTTACGCAGATGGCAGTTTATTAGAAACTATGCACCATATTGGTTATAGTTTTAGGGACGTTTCAAAAGCGATTCATCTTATGAAAGACGAACTTGTAACTGCAGGTTTGTGGGATGAAGCTAGAAAAATGGTGGAATGGTATGCTGGTACAGACATTATTTGGCATCCATCAGCATATAAAAGTAATATGGATGATGCTTTAACGAGAGCAATTTCTATACTGGGTGCATGTTTGTATAAAGAAACAGATGCTGAGAAAGTACAATATTTAAAAGGCTACAAACAATATGTAGAAAATTGGTTAACACCAAGATCTTTAGTTAGTAAAAATGGAGTAAAGGTCGATTATACAGGATTTCATCATGGTACTTATTATCCACAATATGCTTTTGGAGCGTATAAAAGTCTTTCTACGGCTGTAAACTTTATATCTGGAGGGGTTTATGGCATAAGTAACTCCAAAAAAGATGTCTTTAAAAACATGTTATTGGGTGCCAGAGTGAACATGTCTAACAACGATTTCCCTAACGGATTGTCAGGAAGAAGTCCATTTAATGATATCTCCATCACCAGTGCTTATAAAAATTTAGGATTGTCAACGCCTATAGATACTCAGTTATTAGAGACATACAACGGAATAACAGGAGGTGATTCGCAAACGAATGCTTATGGCTCTGAAACGCTTCCGACAGGGTTTTGGCAAATAAATTATGCCAATTTAGGAACGTATAGACAGGATAATTGGTTAGCAGGTATTAAAGGATTTAATAACTATTTCTGGGGAACGGAAATATACAGCTCAGATAACCGCTACGGGCGTTACCAAAGTTATGGGTCTATAGAGATACTTTACCCTGGTGGTGCATCAAATTCTGGTACTGTTATTGGCGGATGGGATTGGAACAAAACTCCGGGAGCAACCACGATTCATTTACCTTTTTCAAGTTTAAAGGCGAGTAAAAGCAGGCAAGATGAGTTTACGGATTCCAATTTTGCGAGTAGTCTTCGTTTTGGAACAAAAAACGCTTATTATATTGACGATAAAATTGAAGGCAGTTATGGTATGTTTGGTATGGATTTTACCCAAAAAGCCATTACAGCAACTCATAATCCAACATTTACATTTAAGAAATCGGTATTTTGTTTTGATGGCAAAATCATTTGTTTAGGAAGTAATATCAATAATAATGATGCTTCAAATATTACAGCTACGAACTTATTTCAAAATAAACTCAGCGCAACGTCCACACCGATTCAAGTTGATAATGTTAGCACATCAAATTTCCCGTATAATTCAACTTTAAATAGTAGTGCAAACCATTGGATTATCGATGCGTACAATACAGGTTATTTTGTGAAAAGCGCAACGGTGGTTATTGATAGAAAAAATCAAGTGTCGCCAAGAGAAAATGGAAGAGGAGGTACGACCTCAGGGAATTTTGCTTCAGCTTATATAAATCATGGCACAGCACCTGTAAATTCAAATTATGAATATGTTATCATTCCTGGTACCAATAGTACAGATATGATAGCATTTACAAATAATATGAATAGTAACGCCACAGCATTTTACGAAGTTTTACAACATGATGACATGGCACATATTGTTAAATATAATGCTATGAGAGGTTATGCTCTTTTTAATTCAGGAAATTTTGGTAATACAGCGACCTTAAAAAGTAATGATGCACCATGTTTGATAATGACAGAGGAAACTGGAAATGATTTAAAAATGACAGTGGTTAATCCAGATTTAAATAAGAATGACACGACAGAAGAAAGTCAAATCAAGACAATTAATTTGGTTTTAAATGGCGAATGGACCTTAAATGTAAGTTCTGGTGGTGCTGTAAATGTTACTTCGGGGACTAATGAAACCACTATTACTATAGATACTAAAGACGCTTTACCAGTTGACATGGCATTAAGCAAAACGGCATTATCCATAGAGGATGTAGATTTTAATAAAGGCATCATCGCATTTCCTAACCCCACAGATAGTATTATAAACATAAAAACATTAAACAAAGCGATTAAAATAGTAGAAGTAAACTTGATTGATGAAACAGGAAAATTAATCCATAGTCAAAAAAGCGATACCCCTATAAATGTGGCTTCGTTTTCAAATGGAATTTATTTTTTAACAATAAAATCTAGGGAAAATATAATCTCTACTAAAAAAATAATCATAAAAAAATAGAAAGACGAATTGACCCCCTATTTCTGAATTACTTGTACCTCATCATACACTTGTGTTTCCAATAGTTTTACCAAAGTTAAACAATCCTTAAACTTAAATATTATGAAAAAAATTACTTTTTGTTTGTGCATTGTATTTATGGTTATGTCTATAACCCTAAAAGCACAGACGACTTTTTATTACGATGATTTTAGATTTGCAGCCAATTCAGGTTATACAAGCTTTATTACTAGTAATCCTAATGGACTTGCCGAAAGTACACTTATTGTAAGAGCACAGGTAGCTCCACCAGAGAGTCTTTTTGATTATACAAGACCTGCAAATAATATTGGTGCAAGAACCGATGTTAGAGATCAAAGAGCAGTTAGGTTAAGCGGAAATGATGGTGGGGGTAATTTTTTAGGTACTACATGGATAGTAACCGATGCTGTAGATTTATCAACAAAAGCAAATGCAATAGTATCATTTGCAACAAGAAGTAGATTTAAAGAAGGCGCAGGGGGAGACCCATTTACCTTAATGTATGCTACAAATTATACAGATGGTACAGACCCAAGTACGGTAACATGGACAGACATAACAGCAAATGTAGTAAGCCTAAGTACGGATGCTTTTGGTGTTGATGATGCATGGACGTATGCTTATTTAGATTTGAGTGCTTTTGTATCGCTATCAGGCTCTGATAAATTTGCTTTTGCTTTTAAATATGATTTCAATGATGATGGTGTATTTAATTCGTCAACAAATAGGAATGGCTCTTGGTTTATTTCTGATGTAAGATTCGTAGAAAATAGTCCAGTATTATCAACTAGTAGTAATGTTATTGAAAAAAACATAAGTGTTTATCCTAATCCTGTAGAAAGTACTTTAAACATTAACGCCATAAACAATATTGAAATTAAGGAATTAAGCCTTATAAACGTATTAGGTAAAACGGTATATACAGCTAAAGGTGTAAATCAAATAGACGTCAGTAATTTTGCTAAAGGCATATATATATTAAAAGTTACGTCTTCTAATAATGGCATTTTAAATAAAAAAGTAATTGTAGATTAATAGCAATCAAAGAAGGTATTTAAAATTTCTCATAACATAAAAGAAAGGATTTTATGTTACGGGAAATACCTTTTTTAATAGCAATTCAAAATATAGTTTTGAAGATCCTCATCAATGCATAAATCACCTTTGTAATTAGGGCGATTCAAAAATCGAAATGCTGTTATTTAGATTCCCGTTCCTTTCTGTCTACAGATAGGTTCACGGGAATGATAATTTCAATGGAAACTCCGAAGCTGAGCTTTGAGAATTCTTTTCGATTAAAAATGTTGATGGAGGCATATGAGTCGCACTCGGAAAATTTCCGAATAGCAACTAAAAAGATTGGGTAGTATTAATAAAAAACAAAGGAATTAATGAAAATAAAAATGATCATTATTTTACTTGTTTGCTTCTATGGTTGCGGCAAAGTATCTAAATATAAAACCATTAAACTGGCACATGGTTTAGATACCAATCATCCAGTACACAAGGCTATGCTAAAAATGGGTGAAGACTTAGATAGCTTGTCAAAAGGTACGTTAAAGCTAGAAATCTACCCAAATCAGCAATTGGGTTCAGAACGTCAATGTTTAGAGTTATTGCAAATTGGTAGTTTGGGAATGACAAAAGTATCTGCGGCCGTTATGGAAAACTTTTCACCAGATATGAAAGTGTTTGGATTGCCATTCTTATTTAGGGATAAAGCACACACATTTAAAACTTTGGATGGTGTAATTGGAAAAGAATTATTGGACGGTGGAACCCAATATTGGTTAAAAGGCTTAGGTTATTATGATGCGGGCAGCAGAAGTTTTTATACCAAAAAAGAACCTATATTAAGTCCAGATAATTTGGATGGATTAAAAATTAGAGTCATGGAAAGTGTAACTGCCATGAACATGATTCGTAGTATGGGAGGGTCGCCAACCCCAATTTCATCTGGAGAACTTTATACGGCACTTCAACAAGGCGTAGTAGATGGTGCAGAAAATAATCCACCAACATTTTATCTTTCAAGGCAATACGAAGTTTGTAAATACTTTTCCTTAGATGAACATACCACCATACCAGATGTTTTAATTATTAGCACACATGTATGGGAAGCGTTAAACTCCCAGCAAAAAAAGTGGTTGCAATTAGCAGCTGATGCCTCTGTTAAATATCAAAGAAAGTTATGGGCAATTTCTGAGGAAGAAGCTCTTGAATCAGTTAAAAAAGCAGGAGTTACTATTACCAGGCCTGATAAAACAATGTTTAAGGAAAAAGTTGAATCTGTATATGAAGATTATAAAGATGATGAATCGGTTTATAAGCTTCTAAAAAGAATTCAGGCTATACAATAAATATGTAACTCAATAAGCATATCCATATGGAGCTAAGAAAAAAAATAGATACAATTTTAGGAACCGTGCTAGTCATAATAATGGGAGGTATGGTTGTTAATGTTTTATGGCAGGTTTTTACCCGTTTTGTTATAGGAACTCCCAGTTCATTTACAGATGAATTAGCAAGATATCTTATGATTTGGGTAGGCGTACTCGGTGCAGCTTATATCTCTGGAAGACGAATGCACGTTGCCATAGATTTACTCCCAACAAGACTGAATAAAGAAGGGCAAGTTAAACTTAAAATTTTTGTAAATATCATTATTATCCTCTTTTGCTTTTTTGCTTTAGTTATTGGTGGTTTTAGGTTGGTATACATTACTTCTATATTAAAACAAAGCTCTCCTGCATTGCAAATCCCTCTGTCTGTTGTGTATTTTGTTATCCCTATAAGTGGTATGCTAATTATCTATTATAAAATCTCGGATATTTTAAACAAACAATTATAATGGAATATTTACCAATACTCGTATTAGTTCTTAGCTTCGTTGCCCTACTTTTTATAGGAGTTCCTGTTGCTTGGAGCATTGCTATTTCATCTTTATTAACTATGATGGTAAGTATTTCTGCACTACCAGCACTTACAACAGTCTCTCAAAGAATAGGAACAGGACTCGATAGTTTTGCACTACTTGCCATTCCATTTTTTGTACTCTCAGGACAATTAATGAATAAAGGAGGAATCGCACATCGTTTAATAAATTTTGCAAAGACCTTAGTAGGTGCTTTACCAGGTGGTTTAGCACTTATAAATGTAATCGCTGCGATGTTAATGGGAGCTATAGCTGGATCTGCTATGGCTTCAGCGTCAGCAATGGGGAGCATTTTAGGGCCAGAAATGGAAAAGGAAGGTTATTCCAAGGAGTTTGGAGCCGCAGTAAATGTAACATCCTCTACAGTAGGATTGATTATTCCGCCTAGTAACGTTTTAATCGTTTATTCTTTGGCTAGTGGTGGGGTATCTATAGCAGCACTTTTTTTGGCAGGTTACATACCAGGAATATTAACAGGTTTGTTTTTAATGATTGTAGCTTCTCTGTATGCTAAAAAGAAGAAATACAATATAGGTAAAAGGAGCTCATTAAAGGAAGTCGCTAAAACATTTGTTAGTGCATTTCCTAGTTTATTGCTTTTGGTTGTTATTATGGGAGGTATTGTGGCAGGGATATTTACTGCCACAGAAGCTTCAGCAATAGCAGTGCTTTACACATTGGTACTAGGTTTTTGGTATAAAGAAATAAAAACTAAAGACCTTCCAAAAATATTATTGGATTCTTGTGGTACTACGGCAATCGTAATGCTTTTAATAGGAACATCAATGAGTATGTCTTGGGTAATGTCTTACGAAAATATTCCGCAGGATATTAGTACCATGTTATTAGGACTCAGTAGCAACCCTATAGTCATTTTGTTAATTATAAACTTGTTGCTATTGTTTGTTGGTATTTTTATGGATATGACTCCTGCAGTTTTAATTTTTACACCCATTTTCTTACCTATAATTATAGAATTAGGAATGGATCCGGTGCAGTTTGGTATCATAATGATTTTAAACTTATGTGTAGGATTGTGTACACCACCAGTAGGCTCGGTACTTTTTGTGGGCGTAGGTATAGCAAATACGACTATTGAAAAAGTCATTAAACCCCTTTTGCCACTTTTTCTGGCTATGATAATTTCATTATTTCTAGTAACATATTTTTCAGAATTAAGTTTGTGGTTACCTAGGTTTTTTGGGGTCATTTAAAAGATATTCAGCATTTATGTCATGATTTGAACCATTTGTTACAAATTATCTTATGAGATAGGTGTAATTTTATAGTCACAACTTTTAATAGTATCACAAAGTATTATATTGGGTATAATATAAAGAGTTTCTCTGTTAAGAATATTTGAGGAGCTAGGTGGCTATTGCAAAAAGAATAAAAAAACTATTATATGAAGAAATTGATATCAATACTAATACTTTGTATTATCTCTTTTGAGGTTCTAGCATGTTCTAAAATCACAACAAAATCACAACTTAACATTTTAGTGTTTACCAAAACAGCTGGTTTTAGGCATACCAGTATTCCTGAAGGTATTAAAGCATTAAGAACTTTGAGTGATGAACAATTGTGGAATATGACAGCTACTGAAGATGCCTCATTTTTTAACCCAGGCTATCTAGAAAAAATAGATGTTGTGATATTTATGAATACCACCGGTGATATTTTAAATGAGAAACAAGAAAAAGCTTTTGAAAATTACATAAAAAAAGGAGGTGGTTTTGTTGGTATTCATGGGGCGACTCACACTGAACTAAACTGGAATTTTTATTATGATTTGGTCGGTGCTCAATTTGAGAAGCATCCTAAAATTCAAGAAGCACGGTTAATAGTACATCAGGATACCAAGCATCCAGCTATAAATATGTTGGATAATGAATGGGTAACTACCGACGAATGGTACTATTTTAAAGAACCTCTTAAGTCCCATTGTAAAGTTTTGTTGGACATTGATGAAAGTACTATAGTAGGTAGTCCTAATTCTGGTAGTTCACATCCTATAGCCTGGTATCATGAAAAATTTAATGGTCGTGTATTTTATACAGGTCTTGGACATACCAATGAACAATACTCAAATCCATTTTTTATAGAACACTTAAAAAACGGTGTTTTATGGGCAGGAAAGTTATACGATATAAGCTTGTCTAACCAATGGATAAATTTATTGGATGAGGATTTAACCGCGTGGGATAAATACATTGGTGTACCACATACCAGTGTTGATTTACCCTTTGATTTTCCTAAAAGTGACGATGTCACCAAAGGCACACCCCTTGGTTTAAATAATGATGTTTTGAATGTGTTTTCAGTAGGCCAAAATAAAGAAAAGGAAAATATTCTAAATATTACAGGAGAGATTTATGGTGGATTAACAACAAAACATATGTACCAAAACTACCATTTTAAATGTGAGTTTAAATGGGGCGAAAAAAAATGGGAACCTCGTTTGGGCTCAAAGCGGGATAATGGCATCTTATTTCATGCTACGGGTGCACATGCTGGTTTTTGGAATGTTTGGATGCGCAGTTTAGAATGTCAAGTGCAAGAAGGCGATTTTGGAGATTTTTTTCCTTTATCTGGTACTATAGCAGAAATTCCCGTTGTAAATTCTCCAAAAGGCAAAGGACATGTATACAATTCAAAAGGTGTTGAAATAACATCTTCATTTTTAGGAAAACATACAGGAGGTAGAATTCAGCGATCTAAAAATATGGAAAACCCTCATGGGGAATGGAATACAGTAGAAATTTATGCTTTTGGGGATAGAGCTGTATTTGTTGTTAATGGAGAAGTGGTTTCAACCTTAAAGAATACACGCTATGAAACTAATGGAATTGAAATACCATTGAAAGGGGGGCGTCTACAAATCCAATCTGAAGCAGCTGAATGTTATTATAAGTCTATACAGATTAAGGGTATTGATGCTTTTCCTGAGCATATTAAAAGAATAACAGGCTGGTAATCAAAACCAGAAAAACAGTATTTATATAAAGGAAGCGAAATACATTCGTATGATTTTTACATGATTCCTTTTGAGAATAGAACTACTAAAAATATTTGGAGTTAAGTAGATTTTACGAATATATAAACAAATAATCTTTCACAATTTAGTTAGTTTGATCTTCGATCCGTCTTGTTATTGATGTCAAAGAAAATTAAAAAGCCTGTAAACATTAAGTTTACAGGCTTTTATGGATTTTAGTAAATCCTCAGCGGATAATCTGTAAATATTTTATTAGAGGTAAAATAATTCAATCTTATGGTAATTTGATGCATACTATGTGTTTTTTTTAAGAGTACTTTTGTAAAATAAACTTTACAAGTTTTAAGACATCAATCCATATTAGGAGTCACCTACCTAAAACCTTAGGGTAGTTCCTTGTCTTTAAGAATGTAATAATCCGATACTTATTTAGTCTTGATACAAGAAAGACTAAAATACTCCTTAAATCTAAATAACTATTAAAAATGAAAAAAAAAATATTTTTTAACCTTTTTGTAATTTTGTTTGTCACATTCAATTCCATTGGCCAAACATTTAATGAAAAAACCCTAGAAGAAAGAACTCGTCCTTACGGAGATGCAGATAAACCTGGTATATCCTGGAAAATACGTTGGGACAGATCAGATTTATTTAATAATGATAATTTTCCAGATTCAGACTTTAAATATGACACCAGAAGATGGACAAAAACACCAGAAAATGTTCAAAGTTGGGTTTGGCGTAACAAACAAAATATCGAACAAAGAGATGGGTCTCTGTATATAACAGCTAGATATAATGAGTCTGGTTTTCCAGAAAATAGAGTTCCATCAGCTTGTGTTAATGGAAGTCCATCATCTACTTTGGTACCTGTTAGATTTTCATCTGGTATGTTGAGAAGTTCTACACCTGGTTTTGTCTATGGTTATTATGAAGCTGCTATTAAAGGAAGTGCTGGTTTTCCTGGGGTTTCACCAGCATTTTGGTTATATAACTCAATAAAATCAAACCAGACTGTTGGTAAAGTACGTTATTCTGAGATTGATATTGTAGAACTTACTCAAGAAGGAACAAGTGAGGCTAAAAGAAAAGTAATGGACCATAATTTGCATGCTATTACTTCAGCTTCAACAAGACATAAATTTGATTCTTCGCTTAACCGACCAGTTGGAGCTTTTGTTCCTGCAGTAAATCAAAATGGTGGATTGTCTTTAGGGCCTATTAGTAGTACTGCGGGAAGAAGATGGTGGAGACCAAAACAAAATACTGCCGCACAAAGAAATGAAACCCATGAGTTTGAACCTAGAGATATTAATATTTTTGGTTGCTTGGTTACATCCCAGGAAATAGTTTGGTATGTGAACGGGAAAGAGATTGGAAGAAAGCCAAATGTACTATGGCAAAAGGAATCTGATTTATCAAACCCTATGAGAATTACATTATCTTTAGGAATCAGAGCGCCTTATAACCAATTTTGCAGTAATAGATTTGTGATGCCAAACCCGTCGGTACTTGAAAGAGCTAAGGATTTCTTTCCGCAAACTATGCAGGTTTTATACGTGAAAGTATTTGAGCTAACTAGTGATTCTTCACCGATAGTTTCTGTGAATAATGTTGTTATAGAGCAGTCAGAAGTGCCATTACGAGTTGGCGGAAATACCATACTCACACCAGTAATCCTACCTAAAGAAGCTTCAAACAAAAACTTTACGTTTTATAGTGTTTCTGGTATGGACGTTGCAAGAATAGATTCTAAGACTGGTATTGTAACGGCCTTAAAAAAAGGTTCAGCAACTTTTAGAGTTATAACAGAAGACGGAAATTTCTTTGATGATATTACCGTAACAGTTAGTGAAAACCCAGGGCAAACTAGAAATATAAACATACCTGTGCCTCCTGGGTCAGCTGGATTAGTGCCTTCAGGTCCCGATAACCCAGGCAACTCTAATTGTGAAAATATACCTGTTTGGAAGAAGTCTGATGTTTATGTAATAGGAGATAAGGTTAAGCTTGAAGGAAAGTTATACGAATTAAAATCTAGTAAAGGTAAGTGTAGACCCGGTGTTAACTCTCAATGTTCAATAAATCAATGGAAAGAAATAGGTTCTTGTGAGCTACAAAATAAAGAAGCTTTACAAATACCTGATAATGAAATTGAGATTGGTGTGTACCCTAACCCAACAATGAATATGGTTAATATTATTTCTAAGAAAGGATCAATAATTTCAATCCTTAGCCCTAGCGGAAAAGTAGTATTCAAAGAGGTAAGTAAAGGTGAAATCAGTTCTTTTGACACTCATGGTTTATCTAGAGGCTTGTACCTTGTTACAATCCAAAATAAAAATGAAGTTATAACTAAAAAACTTATTATAAAGTAAAATACAATTTAAAAAGAGTGTTAGTTTTAGATTTACACTAATATGCACAAATTAGTTTAATTGTACATATAAATATCTTCACGGTTTTTGAATTGTGAAGATATTTATTATTACAATCCTCATAGATTAATTTTGTTATCCGTTTTATTGATATTCAAGTCTACTACGATGTAGAACAATTTTGGTTCAAATATACGAGTCAGGAGATGTTATAATATTGAAAGGTGTTGTATCCAAAGATCACGTTCACATACATATTAAATATCGTCCCTCGTTAAGTTTGAGCTATTTGATAAAGAAACTCCAGAAAGTTGCAGGTTGAGTACCCATCATTGAAGCAGCGCTATTGGAGACGTAATTTTTGCTTAAATACAACAATTTTTTAAATAGTTGACTAAATATAAAACAGAAAAACTTTAAATACTTGTTAGTTAAGTGGTTACGGTTTTGTTAAGTGGAGAAAAAGAGGCTCCGCTGGCCTTTAAATTTTATCAGTGATATCAAATTTTCGTTTTTTAAGTTGCCTTAGGGTAACTCATAGGGTAACCTTTTTTTTAAACATAAAGAATATTTTTTTGCAGTTGGACTGGAGGAACGGACACAAAATCTATATGTGATAGGAAGAACTTCGAGAATTACAAAAAGAATCGTAAGATATTGATTCTTAGTAAAAAAAATCTTATATTTAAACTCTCCTAAGAATTAATTTCTACATTTTTTGTCCCAATTATAAATAATTAATACCCAGTATGTATACTATTATACTGTATTAATAATTAAGTCAGTATTCATTAATAAAAAATCTTGATATGACAGGAAGTGTAGCTCTAGATGTGGTAATTGGGTTAGTATTTATTTACTTACTCTACAGTCTTTTCGCCACAACAATTATGGAAATGATCAATTCATTTCTAGGCTTAAGAGCCAGAAATTTACGATATGCTTTGAGGCGAATGTTAATGGATGAAAAAGAATTTAGTTCTAATAATAATTTAAAGAAGAAATTCTTTAGACTGATTATTAATCACCTTCTAAAAATTACAGGGAAAGCGTACAATCTAATGAAACCAGATCTTTTTAATGATTTTTACAAACAGCCTTCTATTAAATACCTTGGAGGAGGAGGTCTGTGGAATAAACCTGCCTACATAACTTCTCAGAACTTTTCAAAGGCTTTAATTGATTCATTAAAGGACTTGGGTGACGATGGACTAGATAATCCGATTGAAAAAATTAAGAGTGGTATTAAAAAAGTTGGAATTGATCGTTCTAATGATCAGGCAATTCTAGCATATAAAAATCCGAAAAACAAAAAGTGGATACAGAAAACCTCTGTAGAAACGAAGCATTTCATCAGAAAACAGTTAAATTTAGATATAGAACATGAATCTTCGACTAAAAAACATCTAGTATCCTTAATGGAAGATGCTAATAACGATCTTCAGAAATTTGAGTATTTATTGCAGCAGTGGTTTGATGACACCATGGAACGTTCCACAGGTTGGTTTAAGCGTAGGGTTCAGTATTTCTTATTTTTTATTGGTTTTATTTTAGCTATAAGCTTCAATGCAGATACGTTAAGTATCATTAAAAAATTATCAAACGATACTAAAGCACGTGAGCAGCTTGTGGCTCATGCCAGTAATTATGGAAAAGATAATGAGAACTTAATTAAAAAAATCAACAGTTTACAGACCAATCCGACAAGTAATCCAGGTAAAGATAGTCTTAAAACACAAAGTATTAAGGAAGTCATTAAAAGTAATAACGATTCGTTGCACAAAATAAGTCAGACCTTACAGAAAGATATTGTAAGAGCTCAAAATATCATCGCATCAAACTGGCGCATACCAGATAGAATACTCAATAATCCCGTTAAAGACATTCCGAAGGACTTCACCAAACATGGCTATAAGCTCGTTGTTTGGGATATTATGAGAGGAAGAGACAACAAAAAGAAAGTAAAAAAAGACACAGTTGATGTTTCTATTCTAGTACATAAATCGATAGACAAAGCACTTTTTGAAAAAAGTATTCGTCCCACCAGTCGTGCTGACTTCAATAAAGGTATTATTGATGTCAATAAACGAAATTATAAATGGAGCTATGTTTTTAAGAGTAAAGGATTTCGCTTTATGCATCTTTGGGGATATGTATTAACAGCTTTAGCCATTTCATTAGGTTCACCATTTTGGTTCGACCTCTTAAATCGTTTGATAAAATTACGCAGTTCTCTCAAACCTAAAGAACAGCAGAAATCAAATGCTACTTTAAAACCTAATGAAGACGTCAACATTATGCATCGTGTAGGCTAATGAAAGTAACCGTTTCTAAATATCTTAATGTAAGGGTAGGTGAGCCTCGATTAGATGCACCTAACTATCAGTATTTGGCTCCTGGAAGTATTCTTGAAGTGGATGGTAAACTGTATAATGGTCAGGATTATGAAGGTAATTCCTTGTGGTATAAAGACCTTGCAGGAAATTATTATTGGAGTGGAGGAATCTTAGATCCAAGTTTTAAACCAAATATTTGGGAGCAATTTAAAATAGACAAATTTTGGTGGTTTAAAGATTATAACCTTGATAAAGTTTGGAAGAGCAGTAATAAAGGATCAAAAATCAAAGTGGCTATACTTGATACTGGTTTATCGCTTCCTCATTCCGATTTAGATGTCAACTCAATTACGCTTCAAGATGTTACTGATAGTGATTCGACAGAGGACTGGACAGGCCATGGCACACATGTTTGTGGTATTTTAAATGCTGCGCATAATACTAAAGGTGTTTATGGATTAGCACCAAATGTAGACCTTTATTTTGCAAAAGTTACCAACGATATCGTAGGAGATTCTCTAGATTTTTTGGTTAAAGGAATTGATTGGGCTGTTGCAAATAGCGTTGATATTATCTCGATAAGTAAAGGTTTTCAAAACGATTCAAATTTATTAAAAGCAGCTATTTCGAGAGCGGCTAAAAGTAATATACTTATTGTGTGTGCAGCAGGTAATAAATTGCACAACACACATGTAGATATTGATTTTCCCGCCAGATATTCAGAAACAATTTCAGTAGGAGGAATTTTAAGGAACAAGAAGGTGTTGGGGGATACAATTAACACTAATCAAACAGATATATTTGCGCCTGGATTTGAGGTCTTATCAACATTTAAAAAAAATTCATATAAAAAACTGTCTGGGTCAAGTCAGGCAGCACCTTTTGTTGCAGGTCTAGCTGCTTTACTCTTGTCTAAAATTAGAAAGAACAATCCAAAATTTAAGGCAATTGACCTTAAAGATCATTTGCTTTCAACCAGTGATAACCAATCATTTGGTAAAGTTGTAAATCCACTTAACGCTATAAATAACACACCATGAAAAAACTACTATTCGTCCTTTATTGTTTTCCAATACTATCTTTTGCTCAGACTGTCTATTACGATGCCATTGAATTGAGCAAGCTTAATCCGAAAACTGTTGGGAATAAGATATTTTTTCCGGTAATAGGTGACAATAATAAGGCTGCAGCAGAAATATTAATAAAGTATACAGGAGGCTCTAATTACAATCAGGTACAAGCTGCTTTGGCAACGAATGCCTTTATTAGTTTACCTGCAGACAACTCTGTTAGTGGTAGAGTTGCTATAACCCCTAATTCTAATATTTTGGGATCAGTTGGTAACCTGAACGTCAATACTATTGCAGACAGTGTTGTGAAATTTTTAATAGATAGGGCCAAAGAAGAATTAACGGTAGCATTTTTTGACAGGTTTCAAGAGGTTTTTAACGGTTATCCAGAGTTCCAATTACTGTTTCCAGAAACACATGAGAATTTTAAAATTATTGAGACTTTTAATTTTAATAGATACCTCAATTCCTTACAAGAAGGCTTTCTTCAAGACTTAAAGGAATTGCATATCAATTTAATCAAGCTTGATCAGGTTACGTGTCAACCCAAGAACAAAAAATGTACAAAAAGAGTAACTTTTTACAACAACTTTTTTACGAACGACGGTGGTCGCCTTTTAAAAACGGGTTTAACTCTAATTGAAGAATTAAAAGAAGGAACTAACCCTGCAGAAATATTAACACATATTACTAAAAATTCTGAGTTTAATAAGCTATCTGATCCCAGTTTCACCAATGTTAAAAACTTAATGAAGTTTACAGACTTGATATCCAATAGTTTCAGAAGTGCTACAGATAATGTGACATGGGTTTCAAATAACGACATTATTAATATGATTAGCAATCCTGTAACGTTCAAGATTTATCTTGGATTGCTATATCAACTCGATAGCTCTAACCCTATAAACTTTGAGACCTCAAACGGGACCAAATCATTACAAAATATACTTGGAAACTTAGCTCAAAATGTCGCGCCTATCGAAAATTATTTAAGAAAGGTTGTTAATGATATTGATCAAATTAGGATTGCATGGGATCATTTAAAGAGTTTTGAAGGATCTGATCATATACCAGAGGGTATAGACTACTACGCATTTTACCAAAGTATTATTTCATTGCTTGGGGATATTTCTGAACTCAACCCTGTATTAAAACCATTAAACAGTAGTATTATTAAACACAAAATAGAAATTGAAAAGTTTTTACAATTAGCAAATAGAGCTGGAAACATCTATCGCGATTTGTCTACTAAGAACTATTCAACCTTAATCGTGGATCTTAGATTCTTACTAGAGGATATGCGAGTAAAAAACTCACCTTTTTTAGAAGAGTTTCTAAAATATGGTTCATTTATGGTGGGCATTGCTCAAGCGAAAGATTCAGATGAAGTCCATCAAATTATTGAATCTATTGCCTTGCCATCCGGAAGTTCTATCATAAAGAAACGATCTAAGTTCAATGTATCCTTAAATTCGTATGTTGGGATTTCTCCTAGTTTAGAATATAATGGCGATACCAAAGACTCTAAATTCAGCTTGGGAGTAAATGTCCCTATTGGTGTTGCTACTAGTTGGGGAGCTAAAAAAGGTGGTTCATTTTCTTTATTTTTTCCTTTAATAGATTTAGGTGCTGTGACTAATTTTCGATTCTCGGATGAAAAAACCGAAGAATTACCAGAGATTAAACTTGAGAATATTTTTGCACCTGGGTTTTACGTGGTACACGGTTGGGCAAGGCTACCCATTTCATGGGGCGTAGGCGGACAACTAGGACCACAGCTGCGTGAGGTCAACCCAATGGATATTGTTGTAGATGCCGATACTTCCTTTTCCTTTAAAGCCTTTATAGCCGTGGATATTCCATTATTAAACTTTTATACAAAATCGCGTTAAATTATAAAACGATTAAATATTATGAAACTAACAACCAATTTTAGTAAAGTAGAATTTGAGAGTAGAGATGGCTTTCAGATGCCTGATGACATTTTGGAAAACATCAAAGAACTAGCTGAAAATCTTCAGGTCGTTCGAGATTATTTGAAAGAACCCATTCATATTAATAGTGGTTATCGTAGCCCTAATCATAACTCTGCTATAGGAGGGGAATTAGACTCCCAGCATTTATTAGGTAAGGCGGCAGATTTCTCGGTACGTAATTATACGGCCAAAGACATTTCGCTAATTTTTGAAAGAATGATTAATAACGGTGAAATAAAACAAGGAGGTGTTGGTCTTTACAACGGCTTTGTTCATTATGATATTAGAGGAACTAAGGCAAGATGGAATTATTCTTCACGCTATAAAGATTTTTGGTAATAGATAAATATTAATTACGAATAGATTTATTAGAAACTAAAACAATACAATATGCCGGGAAAAACATTACGTATATGCCTTGCAATGGGTGGAGGAGTATCTTTGGGTTCGTTTTCAGGTTCTGCATTGACTGAAGCTTTAAAATTACTTATTTTATATGGACAAGATGCTGATGGTAATGAATATGATAATGTCATAGTTGATGGTATGAGTGGTGCCAGTGCTGGAGCTATTGCCTTAACTATTATGTTAAAGACACTTATTGACTACAAATCCATGCTTTTTTTGTTACCAGACCTAGCGGTTAATGAAGATAGAGATGATTTATTAGAAAGTGTCGCAAAGGCTTACTTCGATTCGGTAGAGGATGCTAAAAAGCATCCTAAGATTGAAGCTCTTAAGGCTCTTGAAACTGCACAAATGTTGCAAGAAAAATTATGGGTAGAAGAGCTTGATGCAGGAAAGCTTTTTGGGTATCGTAAAACTAAGAATCATAAACATGATGTGCATCAAACATTTGGTCTCCTAGATCGGCAATTATTAGAAAAGTTAGCCAAAAAATATATCATTAAACCTAAATTTAATAATTTGGGTAATATTCAGGTTTTAGATACTACTCGGGTTCCTTTTGCATGTTCTTTAACCAATTTGCTTCCAATAGAGATTAAAAAGAATGAAAAGGGCTTACCACAATTAGAAAAAAATGTTATCCAATCTGTAGGTGCTCAAAACCATACCGAAGTACGTATTATTGATTTTGTTTTTGATAAAAGCAAGTTAAACGGTAAAATTACAGATGACCGCTGGTTAGAGTTTGCCGATGTTGATGATGAAAAAGAGCGAAAATTTGACATTAATAGCTCAAAAGCTTGGGCTGTTATGTGTTCTTCGGCTTTGGCTTGTGGTGCATTTCCAATTGCTTTCGAGCCTGTAATATTAAAGCGATATAAGGAAGAGTTTGACGGTAAGGATAATGGTGAAGTCGGGCAATGGCCAATACAGTTTAATGACCTGAATGATTTATTTAACAATGATGCTATTGCTAAAAAGAGTAGTGTGTTTAATGAGTCTAAAAATAATGTTATCGACTACAAAAGTTTTAACTTTCCATACGTCGATGGGGGAACTTTTAATAATGAACCCATACGTGAGGCTTATAGAATTGGTGCATTTCAGGATTTTGGACATCCCGATAAAGATACAGACCGCTTGGTATTGTTTGTAGACCCTATTGTGAGAACCGAAAAATACCAAACGTTTATACAGTCGTCCTTAACGCCAATTGGTATGAAAAAAGGAACAGCCGAAGCCAATTCCGAATTTTCGAAACTTATAGATGTTACCTCTAGCTTAATAAACTCTTTAAAAAATCAAGGTAGAGTAAAGGAAGAGCACAAAATCTCTGATGTTAAGGAAAACTTAGTCTTACGGAATACCGTATTCGATTACCTTGAATCTAATACTAATTTAGGTAAAAATCTTACTGTTAAGATCCTTGAAACAGCCTATGATAAGATTTCCACTAACTTAAAAGATGATATTATACCGTTAGGAACACGGAAAGTCATTACCTATTTTCAGAATGAACTAAAAAAGGCCTGTGTCTCTAAAAAAAAGCCTAATAGCAAATGTTTGCTTATTGGTAAGGATGAATTTGATGCGCTTATGGTAGCGATTAATGCTGGAGACATTAAAAATGACGAATTTGACCCTAAGGGTTATAATAAACTTGGTATTTCTAGTGCCTCTGATAAAAACATCTTCGCGAGAACGGTTTTTAAAACTATATTTGATTTTTCTCTAAATACAGATGGTAAAAACGAAAAAGCGGAACGCGTTGCCATATTACCCATTAATTCTGAAAAGGAAATAATCAGCCTTCCTGGAGAGGAAGTCAGTGCTTTTGGTGGGTTTGCTTCTCTAAAAGCCCGGAGGTATGCTTTTCATTACGGAAGACTCAGTACGTTGCATACATTATTGTTAGCAGAAGAAGGTTTTAGGCAGGCCAATAACTCAGGTGAGATATACCCCTTTGTTAAAACCGATAAAGCCGATTATATAGAAACCTTATTAACCGATAGGATTACTGGAATTAAATTCCATGAAGGATTGCATTATCAGAATAATATACGGAAAGAGTTAGTAAAAGTTGGTTTAAAACGCGTTGTAGTTGTCACCAAACATCTATTAGGTAGGGGGAAATTACTATTAGCCTTAGGAGTATCACTTTTAGGAGTTGTTTTTAGGCTTCCTTCAAGACTAAACTGGTTTATGAAAATGCTTTCTGGCTTCATTTATAGACGCTTTTTAAAAAAGAAAGTAGAGGTAACCTATGCCAATATGCTGCCCGTAACCATTTCTATACTAAGCAATACTAAATTATCCAGAAAAGCTATTATTACGACTACTGCAGAAGATACGCATTCCATCACAATGTACATGCACAATATTGAGGATGTACATGGTAATAAAAGGTATCAATATTTGTTTCAGGTATATAGAGCTCTTTATCGAAAAGACACCATAGATGATGAAGTGCCAAAAAAGCTCGAAAATAAAGTCTTTATGGGGGCTACTTATAGTTTAGAGCCTGAAAAAGTGGATAAAATTAAATTGACGTTGCAACAGAAAGTACCACTACCAAGTATAGATGGTAATTTATTTCAGGATGATATGGTGAGTGCCTTACACGATAATTTTAAGGATATTATTTATAGAATACGTATTAGACCACATTATCTACCTTCCATTAACGAGGCACTAGAAGCAGAGGGTGATATGTTACGACATTCTTTTTTAAATATTGAGTACCATTTAAACCCAATGTTAGAAATCGATGTAGATGACATAGATAAAGGATGGTATTTTAAAGAAAATACCCAAGCAATGCATAAAAGTTTTTAGGGTTGTGTAGTAGTTAAGTCCAGAATAGAATTCTATTTGTTTAATAAAAATTAAATTTATTAATGTAAAAACAACTTTTATAATATGGAAGAACATTTTAAAAAATTAAACCGTTATTATCAACTTTTTCTTCTTATATGTTTTGCTTTTTTGATATTTTCTTTACCAACTAGTGAGACTGAAAAATATGAAAACGCTATAAATGAAGTTGAAGAAATACAATATATATTGTCAGATGAATTAAGTAAAATTCCTGATACATTGACTGATTCTTTCGAGTATGATGCACTTAATTTTGAAAATGCAATTAAATCCAATTTGGCTTCTTCGAAGATACAGATCGATATTTCTAATTATGAGCATACTACCTTTGGCTCAAAGGAAGTTCTTAAAAATATGAACAAACTTGAAGACATCTATCGTTTTTTTCGAACTAACGAACAGTTTAATGAATTTCAGTCACGGAAAATTTTTTTTGATGAATCTTTTTCAGATTGGATGTCAAAAAGTGAAAAAAGAAAAGTAGAAATGGAAAATGCCATTAGTTTTAAGCTTAAGTCCATGACGTTTTCTAAAAAATCAGATAACCAAGGAGGTAACCTTTATATTCCAAAATCAGCTTTTTTAACTGTAGTTGGGGATTTAGATCTATATTCAAATAAATACCATCCTGGTGGTTATATTACGAGTTTGGCTGGTTATACAATTGAAATGGATGTTCAAGGGCATATTCAAGAATATGGTACTCTTATGCATAAATTATACCCTAGGGACTTGTTAAAAAACACCTCACTTATAGAAAAAGTTAGAATTGAAAATAGCCAACATGAAATACTTTTTCCTAAATTAAGACTTGTGTGGGATGAGATTAAAGAATTAGATTTAACATCGGCTATTGATCATCTTGATGCTAGAATATTTGAATCTCAATATTCTAATGGATTTTCAGTATTTGGTATAAAAATCGATAAGAAATTTGTTACAATAATTGGCCCCTTAACAACTTTAGTTATTATCCTATTTTTATTTATGCAACTACGCCAAATAAGAATTTTACAAAAACGAGAAGGAATGGATTTTGAAAAAGTTAATTGGGTTCCATTATATTCTGGAAGCTTAAGTTTTTTAATAGGTCTTTCGTCACTTGTAGTAATTCCAATTGTTTGCGCTATTTTTTTCTTTTATCACTTCAAAATAGCTTCAATATGGGATTATGTCGGAATTCTATTCTTTACATTTACCGCAGTCTGTGGTATACTGTGCGTCAGACTAACAAACGAAATAAAAAAACTTTAATTATGTCAACCTTTAGGAAAATATTAATTCATTGCTATTATCAAAAAAACTCTTTAACAAAGACAGAATTGTATTTAAAAAAGTCTTCTCTCTCAAAAGAGCTTTTGAATTACAAAAAGAGCTTTTAGAGAATTTCAAGAAGTTTTAATTAATACGAGATTGAAAACAAAATATAATATTACAATAGATATTGGCATTTCTCCCAGTGAGTTTGATTTGGCAATAGTTTCATTAGATAAGAATGCAAACTTGGGAGCATTAAATAGGATGGTGTTGAAGTCTTATGGATATAGTCTTAACACAATTAAATCAATTGATACATCTAAAGGATATGATTATTTATTTTCTGAAATGCGTAAACCTATCTTATTTGTTGTGACTATTGGAGAAGGTAACTCGATAATGAGTTTAAGAAGAAATCTTAAAAATGCTATTAAGGATAACATAAAACTTCTTGAAGAGAAAAATATTTGGATACCTTTAATGGGAACAGGTGCTGCTGGTTTAGAACTTGTACATAGTTACAATGCCACTCTAGAAGTTTTAAAACTATTCCCTAAATTGAGTTTTACAATCTCAATCCCTGAAGATAAAAGAGGGCTGAATTTTATTGAGGAATTCGAGGAAAACATAAGAACTAAGACAGAGATTGTAGTAAAGCCAATAAAAAGAAGAAGTGTCACTCCTCCAGTTGGTTTTGAAAATGTTGAAGAAAATGAATTGGAGGAAGCAATTGAAGGTGCTGTGGGATTTAATCCATCAAATGAATCAATAATTTATGAAGATTCTAAATCAAGCTCAAATTCAACAACAAAAGAAAGATTTAATCTTCTACCTTTAATAAAAGATATTTTAAATCAAGAGTATTCATTTAATTTGATGGTTCTCAAGTCAGCTCTTGTATATAGTATAAATAATGAGATTGACTTAATAGATGAATCTAAGAATGTTTTTGCAGTACTTTATACTAATAGAGAAAAAATAATTACCGAAGAAGTTTCTGAACTTAATACTGAAACTGAAAGCCATAGAAAAATGTCAGTTCTTTATTCGGAAATTGTTGAAGATGTTGAGCTACTTCAATCAAATGATTTGCCAATAACTTATTTCTGCATTTTTGATAATTCATTTACTAAGAATGATATAGACCTGATATCAAATTGGTCTAGTAATAATAGGTTAAATTATAACCCTATTCCCTTAAGGATAGATTATATTTTTGAATTGGCTAAAAAGCATAATATAAAATTAGAAGATTATGATTTAAAAGATATTGGAAATCCCCAAAAACAAAATAATGAAGCATCAAATGACAAAATCCCCTTTCAACTAGACCAAATTGTTAATGAAGACAAGTTAGGTCGAGATCCAGTAGCAAAAGCTTTTGTAGACCTCATAAAGAAAGACGTTTTTACTGAAAAATTAAATCACTCATTTATAGTGCACTTGCAAGGAAAATGGGGGGCAGGAAAATCCTCTTTTTTGAATTTTGTAAAAAACAACTTAAACGCTGGTAAAGAGCAATGGGTTATTGTAGAGTATAACGCATGGCAAAATCAACATATGAGTCCTCCTTGGTGGTCTTTAATAGATCAAGTGTATCTGAAATCACGAGCACAATTAAACGGACTTGCTTATTTCCAACTTTGGAGAAAAGAAGTTTTCAGAAGAATTTGGCGTTATAGTGGTTGGCAAAAAATAATTGCTTTTATTTTATTCTCATTATCAATTATATGCATTCTATTTTTCGGAGAGGATATAATAAATATATTCAATGAGACAACTGCCGTTATTCAAAACGGAAAGGATATAAGCAAAAAAAGCGTTATTACTAAACTAGGAGATTTTGGAAAATTGATTTTAACAATATCCTCTTTATTAGGTATACTATATGGACTCACGAAATTTGTAACCATTCCGTTTTTTATTAATTCTTCTAAGGATGCGGAATCTTTTGTTTTAAAGGCTAGTGATCCAATGAATCAAGTAAAAAAACACTTTAATGATTTAGTTGATGATATTAATAAAGAAAAGAAAAGACAGCTGGCAATTTTTATTGATGATATAGATAGATGCAATAAGGAGTATGTTGTATGCCTTCTAGAGGGCATTCAAACACTATTTAGGGATAAAAGAGTATTGTATATTGTGGCAGGAGACAAGAATTGGATAACTACAAGTTTTGCCAATACTTATGAGGAGTTTGAATCGGAAGATATTGGTAAGAATCAGTTAGGAGAACTTTTTATTGAAAAAGCATTTCAGTTATCATTTAGATTGTCTAATATTTCTGAAGAATCGAAACAAAATTATTGGAATCACATATTGGGAATGCAGAAAGAAAATATTGAACCAAAAGTAAGCTCAATAAAAGATTTAACAGAGGATAAACAGAAGGAGATAAAATCAGTTCTAAGGGATTCAAAGTCAGAACTTACAAATCCTAAGTTTGTGCAAAATATTCAAGATAGGTTTAATCTAACGGAAGATACGGCTTCAACTATTGTTATTGAGGAAAAGAATAAAGACACAGAAGAACTTAGGCATTTATTGCAAGAGTATCATGCATATATTGATACAAATCCAAGATCTATAATCAGATTGGCAAACAATTATACTATGGCACGTTCTATACTTATAGCTGAACGCGTAGCTTTTGATGAGCATATGTTGTTCAGATGGTTAGTGATTGAAGATTTATGCCCAAAGGTTAAAAAGATTATAAATACAGTTCAAGATATATTGGAGTTTAAAGAAATAATTAACGCTAATAACGATTTAGTAAAACGCCAAAATTGTATAAAACTTTTAGAAGGTGATGGTGCGTTTATAGAAGGAGAAATTAAAATTGAAGATATTAAGTCAATAAAAGGACTTTAATATTAAAAATTATCGAATTGTAGGGTTTAATGAAAAATTTTAATAATACATTTAACACTAAAATATTAAGAAAATACAGTGTAGCTTTTCTAGTAGTCTTTTTGTTTCTTTATTTTGAATCTACAATTATTGCGCATCATTAAAAATTATTGAAACTCCAAAAATGAGTTTTTAAGTGCTTTTGAAACATCGTTTCAGCGGAGAAAGAGGGATTATTTTTAATGATCCCATATAGGGTATCTAGTACAAGCATAGAAACCTAAGCAGGTTTTACTTGCTTGATTTTTTGTTTTCATTCATTTACGAAAATGAATTTGCGGCATTCCTAAAAACAAAAAACCTTCAACAAATTTGTTGAAGGTCTCTTTTTGCGGAGAAAGAGGGATTCGAACCCCCGGAGGTGTGACCCTCAACAGTTTTCAAGACTGCCGCATTCGACCACTCTGCCATTTCTCCAGTGTCTTTTGCGTTTGCCTTTTAGCAGGCTAACCCGCTAGAGGGAAATTCTTTTCCCGTAGGCGGGTGCAAATATAGGACCCTTTTTTAATTCTTTCAAATAAAAAGCTAACTTTTTGAAAAAAATAATTTTCACGCTCTTATGCCTGTTAATTTTTATCTGTTATTATTGTAAAAAACAAAATTTCAAACCTTATTTTTGCACACATATTAATATGAAATGAGCCATAAATAAATTAATATCAACCGGAATGATTATTGGCTAATTACATCTGACTTATAAAAACAATAAAAAAATTAAACAGATGAAATGGATACTATAAAACAGTTACAATGGCGTTACGCTACTAAAAAATTTGATAAGACTAAGAAGCTTTCAAATAAGAAGCTTGATGTTTTAAAAGAGGCCTTTAATTTAACAGCAACTTCTTTTGGGTTACAAACTATTAAATTAATCGTTATTGAAGATGAGGCTACGCGAATCCCATTGGTTAAACATGCGTTCAATCAGAAACAGGTTTTAGAAGCATCGCATTTGTTTGTAATTTGTATTCAAAATGATATTACAGAGGAGGATGTTAATATGTATTATGACAACATTAAGTTTATTAGAGACACGTCAGACAAGATTTTAGATCCTTATAGATTAGATCTTATTAATATGATGAAGAATATGTCTGTAGAAGAACGTCAACAATGGTCTAAAAACCAAGCTTATATTGCATTAGGTAATTTAATGACTGTTTGTGCAATAGAAGGGATTGATTCATGTCCAATGGAAGGTTTTTTACCAGATGCATTCGATGACGTTTTAAAATTAGATAACATGAAACTAAAATCAGTACTGTTGTTGCCTGTTGGTTATAGAGCAGAGGATGATATGTTTTCTGAATTTGAAAAAGTCAGAAAGTCAATTGATGACGCTATTATTGAATTATAAATTAAAACATAACTATATTATTTATGCCTGGATTTGAATTATTTGGAGAATTAGAACGAGCGCAAGTTAACGATGTCTTAGATAATGGCGTTTTAATGCGTTATGGTTTTGATGGGATGCGGAAGGGACATTGGAAATCAAAAGAATTAGAAGCTGAATTACAACAATCTTTTAAAACGAATCATGTACAACTTGTTTCGAGTGGTACAGCCGCTGTTTCTGTGGCATTGGCTTCTGCAGGAGTAGGAGCAGGAGACGAAGTTATTATGCCAGTATTCACTTTTGTAGCGAGCTTTGAGGCGATTATGATGCTAGGGGCCATTCCTGTTTTAGTTGATATTGATGATACGTTGGCAGTAGATCCTAAGGCTGTTGAAGCTGCAATTACCCCAAAAACGAAAGCAGTTATGGTAGTTCAAATGTGCGGAAGCATGGGACATATGAATGCCATACAAGCTGTTTGCAATACCCATAACCTATTATTAGTTGAAGATGCCTGCCAAGCAATAGGAGGGAGCTATAATGGTAAACCATTAGGTAGTATTGGAGATTTAGGCTGCTTTTCTTTTGATTTTGTAAAAACGATTACTTGTGGTGAAGGTGGGGCAGTCATTACTAATAATAAAAAATTCTATACTCATGCAGATCATTATAGTGATCATGGCCATGACCATATTGGTAATGATAGAGGGGCTGAAACTCATCCTTTTTTAGGATATAACTTTAGAATTTCAGAATTACATGCAGCTGTGGGATTAGCGCAAATAAAACGATTACCTGAGTTTTTAGAAATTCAAAAGACAAACTATACAATCATTCGAGATACACTATCTCAAATTCCAGAAGTAACCTTTAGAACAGTTCCAGAAGGTGGGGAAGAGAGTTATGCATTTTTAAATTTTTTCTTACCTGATTTAAAAAAGGCAAGGAAGGTATCTGAAATGTTTAAGCAACATGGTGTTGATGCTTGTTTTCATTATTATGACAATAATTGGCACTATATTAGAAAATGGGATCATTTAACAGAATTAAAGTCGTTGTTCCCTATCTCAGAAGAAGTTAAAAAAGGGCTTGACTATCTGAAAACAAAAGAGTTTGCACAGTCAGATAGTTATATAGCTAGAAATATTTCTTGTTTGATAAAGCTTTCTTGGACAGAAGAAGAAGTTAAAAGTAGAGCAACGAAAATGGTTGAGATTATAAAGTCTACTGTTTAAAAGTGTAAGATTTAATCGAAAAGAATTCTCTTAAGCTCTGCCGTTTCTTTGGCTTCGTAGACCCAAGGCGACAGAGTTTTTGTTGAAATTGTCGTTCACATGAACCTTGTTGGTAGCCAGTTGTACCCACAAATATGTGGAATTTTTCCAAATGCGAGAAACAATAAAAAAGTGATTATAAATTAGTATTTTATATAATCTACAATTTCTAACCCATAGCCTATCAACCCAACACGTTTAGTATGTTCTTCGGCGTTAGAAATTAATCTCAATTTGTGGATATTTAAATCATGAAGTATTTGTGCTCCAATACCAAAATCTCTTGAATCCATATTTATTCTTGGAGCTTTATACAAGTCTCCTGGTTTTTGGT
Source organism: Flavivirga abyssicola (assembly GCF_030540775.2). Taxonomy (GTDB): domain Bacteria; phylum Bacteroidota; class Bacteroidia; order Flavobacteriales; family Flavobacteriaceae; genus Flavivirga; species Flavivirga abyssicola. The sequence goes on from NZ_CP141266.1 coordinate 3,765,296, forward strand.
TTTCTTTTATAACAGATAGCCGTTTTAAAATATTCATAGATTGAGATTCTTGATTAATGAATATGATAGCACCCCTACCTTCATCATTAATTACTTTGAACATATTAACTAATTGTTTGTCAACATTATTAGTTAGTGTTCCAAGAATATCATTATTAACTAGTGTTGAATTTATTCGTGTAAGGACTTCTTCATTATCTTTCCATTGTCCTTTTGTTAAAGCTATATGTACTTGATTATTAGTAGTTTGCTTATAGGCTCTTAATCTAAAACTTCCAAAGCGAGTTTCAATTTGAAAATCTTCTTTTTTATCAATTAAAGAGTCGTGTTGCATTCTATAAGCCACTAAATCTTCTATTGAAACAATTTTAAGGTCTAGTTTTTTAGCAACCTCCATAAGTTCTGGAAGACGCGCCATACTACCATCCTCATTCATAATTTCTACAATAACGCCAGCAGGCTGTAAACCAGCTAATCTAGCAAAATCAATTGCAGCTTCTGTATGTCCGGTTCTTCTTAAAACACCACCTTCTTTAGCTACTAAAGGGAAAATATGCCCAGGCCTTGCTAATTCGAATGGTTTCGTATTTGAGTCGATTAAAGCTTTTACTGTTTTTGCTCTATCTCCTGCTGAAATACCAGTTGTAACTCCACCACCTCTTAAGTCTACGGAAACAGTAAAGGCGGTTTCCATAGGGTCGGTATTATTACGTACCATCATATTAAGCTCGAGCTCTTTACACCTATTCTCTGTTAGTGGCGCACATATAAGACCTCTGCCATGAGTAGCCATAAAGTTTATCATTTGTGGTGTTACCTTATCGGCAGCAGCAACAAAATCCCCTTCATTCTCACGGTTTTCATCATCAACAACTATAATCACTTTTCCATTTCTAATATCATCAATGGCTTCGTGTATTGTATTTAGTTTGAATTTGGGGGTAGTTTTTTGTGTCATCGTATCTGCTATCATAGTGCAAATATATTGCTATTTTAAGGAATTTAGACAATTTAGCTTTAAGTCTTCCTTAATTTTTACATTCAAAAAAGCAAATGAAATTATATATAAAGGAAGCCCAATTAATAAAAGGAAAAAATTAGGGCTTTTATCTTTCTTTTTAATGTGCGTATAAAATTTGAAAGTACTAATTAAAAGCCTTACATAGTAGAAAGCAAATAAAACGAATGCACCAATACTAATTTTAATTAATATAGAGGCTAGTGATGGTAATTTATTGTTATTGCATATAAAGTATAATATAAGTAATGCAGCTCCTATACTATATGAAATAAGAGCAAGCTTAGCTTGATTTTTATATTTTTTAGCAATGTGTTCTGAAACATCATAATCATCATCTATATGAACCCCTTTCTCTCGAATTTGTTTTATTGAAAGTCCTCGACTATTTAATAATTTTATAGCTTCATAGCGGATATTCTCGTCATGTCCTAGCGTTTCGTAGTTATTGATTACATTGTAGAGTTCTTCATTTTTATAAGGAATAAGAAACTTATAATCGACAGCGTCTTTTTCTTTGATATTAAAAACTTTCTTTAATGGTTCGATAATGTTCCCTAATTCGAATATACCTCGATCTGCAGTAGCTCTTTTAGTCAAAAACACACCTAATGGAAGCATCATTAATGTTGAAAACCAGCTAGCCAAAATTGGATTAAGATTTCCACTTTTGGCACTATTTGTAGCAAAAATACCTATAAAGTGATAGGTTAAAAATAATAGTATAGCTATTACCATAGGTAGGCCAATACCTCCTTTACGTATTAAGGCTCCCAAGGGGGCGCCGACAAAAAATAAGATGATACAAGCAAAACCAAGTGCAAATTTTTCGTGTAATGAAATGATATGCTTATTAACCAAAATTTTAGCATTTTTCCTTGTTTTTTCTTTGGAAATGACAATTTGTTTTGCACTGGTTATTGATTTCACAGCAATATCGGCTAATTCGAATTTTTTTGTGGGGCTAAAAAGCTCAAAAAGGTTATCTGTATTAATAGAATCATTGATGGGTTTTTTAACTTTTTTGGTTTTAATATTTTTAGATATACCAGACCGCTGAAATAAACTTTTTGAAAATGATTGATAATCATTTTGCCTTTTTTCCGTTAGAGAATCAATAGTTTTGTTTAGACTACTGATGTTAAGCATGCTGTATTTGTCTGTTTGTGATTTTTTGTCGAAATCTACTTTATTAAAATCTGATAAATCTATATTGATAATGTATTTTTCGAAGGTGCTTTTAACAAAAGGTTTTTTGTTTTTTGATTTTACACTTTTTGGCAAAAGATCTTCATAATAATTACCGTCAAATAATATAAGTTTTAAAGTATTGGAGTTTTTTTCACTAACAAGTTCTCCTGTTTTGGATTTTATGGTTTTTAAGTTTAATCTATTGCGGGTACCTCCTTTAATGTGAATGGTTACATCGTTAAGAATTCGATCATTATCGCCGCTTTTTTTGCCCACTTTAATATTAAAGTTGTCTCCTATAGGATTAAACTGACCTTCAGCAATTGCCATTGCTGGCTTCGTGTTTTTTATGTTTATTCGTAGATTAAGTATATTATATTCAGCCCAGGGAATAACATTGTTAGAAAATAAAAAGGTAACAAATCCTAGTACAACAATAAAGACGCTAAGACCAGACATGGCACGTTTTAAAGAAATACCTGTTGATTTCATGGCAGCAAATTCATAATTTTCTGCAAAAGACCCAAATACCATTATAGATGCAAGTAATATGGTAAGTGGTAATACCAAAGGAATTAACTTAGGCATGAAGTAAATTAAAAATTTAGCTATAACTACAATATCTAAATCTTTACCTGCAAGCTCTTTGATGTATAACCAAATAGTTTGTAAAATAAATATCAGCATAAGAATTACAAACACGCTGATAAAAGTTTTAAGATATGTAGTTAGTATATATCGGTCTAATATTTTCATCTACTCACACGTATTGTTTTTTTATAGCCAGATGCAACATTTATATAATAATTTTCATTAGCGATTAAATTTTTATTCATAAATGTTTTACACGTTTAAATTTTATTAATCAATTGTTTAACAGGCTAATTATAAAATTAAGAACGCATGTAAGTACGTCGTTCTCATATTAAAAATCTTTAAAAAAGGATAATTTTTTTTAAAACTTCGTTAATACTTGTTTAACTATTATTTACCTAATCTAATTTATTAATGTAATAATCTTCATATTTATTAGCATCAAAGGTAAATAAGGTTTCTGATAAAGGCTCATTTGTTTTAAAAGAATTAACAGTGAGTGTTGTTTTCGTATTGTTTTTTCCAAGTTGGATTAAATTGTATATATGCTTAGTTTGTGCATCAATACCTAGTAAAATATATTTTATTTCAGATTTAGAATCTATAGGTGTTAATTTAATATACTGTATTTTTCGACCTTTTATACTTTGTTCGATATCTGTCGAATAAATATAACCATCTTCATAAAAAGACAACATTTTACTTGGTGTGATAGCATCTTCTTCGTTATCATTTTCAGATGAAATTGTTACTTCTTCATCTTCAGGGCTTATGGTATAAAGTGTTTTACCATCAAAGAGGCGTATAACTCCAAGAATATTCAATTTATATTGGTCACCTTTCATAATAACATCTCCTCGAGTCTCTTGTTTTATGTTTTCTGAAGTATTCTCGAGTGTATATTTAAAGTCTATGGATATATTTTTATAGCTTTTTACTTTTTTAGAAACTTCATTTAATAGTGTTTTGGCTTTGTTTTGAGTGAAGCCTGTAAATGTAAAAGCAATAAATAAGTATGTAATAATATGTTTCATTTTCAAATTTAAATTAAATCTCGTTTTCTAAATGTTGATCTAAAGCTATTAAGTCTGTAATTAAAACTTGTCTAGCTTTACTACCTTCAAAAGGGCCTACTATTCCAGCCGCTTCTAATTGATCAATTAATCTTCCGGCTCTATTGTAGCCTAATTTTAACTTTCGTTGCAATAAAGAAGCAGAACCTTGTTGTGCTGTTACGATAACGATGGCTGCATCTTTAAACAGTTTATCTCTGTCTGATATGTCTATATCAATACCTGTGCCACTTTCTTCACCAACATATTCTGGCAATAGGTAGGCATCTGGATATGCTTTTTGAGATCCTATGTAATCTGTTATTTTTTCAACTTCTGGTGTGTCAACAAAAGCACACTGCACACGAATAACATCATTCCCTTGTGTGAATAACATATCTCCACGACCAATTAATTGATCTGCACCGGAGCCGTCTAGAATAGTTCTTGAGTCAATTTTAGAAGTTACTCTAAATGCGATACGAGCAGGGAAATTCGCTTTTATTATACCAGTAATTACATTAACAGATGGACGTTGTGTTGCGATAATTAAGTGTATCCCGATTGCTCTGGCTAATTGTGCTAAACGTGCTATAGGTGTTTCGACCTCTTTTCCAGCTGTCATAATTAGATCAGCAAACTCATCAACTACAAGAACGATATAAGGTAAGAACTGGTGTCCATCATTAGGGTTTAATTTACGATCTTTAAACTTGGCATTGTATTCTGCAATGTTTCTACACATGGCATTTTTTAGAAGCTCGTAACGGTTATCCATTTCAATACATAAAGAGTTTAATGTATTGATAACTTTAGTGTTGTCGGTAATGATGGCATCTTCACTATCTGGTAATTTTGCCAAATAATGACGTTCAATTTTATTAAAAAGGGTGAGCTCTACTTTTTTAGGGTCGACTAAAATAAATTTAACTTCTGCTGGATGCTTTTTATATAGTAATGATGTTAAAACAGCATTTAAACCTACCGATTTACCTTGTCCTGTTGCACCTGCCATTAATAAGTGAGGCATTTTTGCAAGATCAACCACAAAAGTTTCGTTACTAATCGTTTTTCCTAAAGCGATAGGAAGTTGCATTTCTGAAGTTTGAAACTTTTTAGACGCAATTACCGAACGCATTGATACGATGGTAGAATTTTTATTAGGAACTTCTATACCAATAGTACCTTTCCCAGGAATAGGGGCGATAATACGAATACCAAGAGCAGATAATGATAACGCGATATCGTCCTCTAAATTTTTAATTTTTGAAATACGAACACCTGCTTCAGGAACTATTTCATATAGAGTAACTGTTGGACCTATAGTCGCTTTAATACTGGCAATACCTATCTTGTAGTTGCTTAACGTTTCAACAATTTTATTTTTGTTCTCCTCTAATTCTTCTTGATTGATGGTAATACCCTCAGAATCATATTTTTTTAAGAGATCGAGATGAGGAAATTGATATTTGGCCAATTCAAGTGTAGGATCGAATTGTCCAAAATCCTCAACTAACTTATTAGCTAAATTATTTGTTTCTGAAAGTTCTTCTGCAACCTTTTCAACTTTCATTTCAAGATCTAATTCTTCTTCCTCTTCTTTTGGAGCGACCTTAACTTCAAGCGGTGCTATGTCTTTAGCAGGTTTAGTATCCTTCTTTAATGCAGGTTCTTCGTTTTGTAAAGGAATTTCATAAGCAGTTTTTATAGCTTCTGCTTCTTCAGACAAGTTATTATCTAGTGGAATAATTAAATCATCCTTTAAATCCGAAATTTCATTTTTAATATCCTTTTTTGCAGATTTAAAAATATTCGCTAAACTTTCAAAAGTGACTCTAAAACGAATTGCTAAATATGTAATTAGTCCTAGTAAAAGAAGGAGGGAGGTCCCTATTTTTCCAATATAATCCTGCAAAAAAGAATTTACCTCAAAACCAATAGTACCTCCAAGAATATCGGTCTTATTTTTAAAGAATCCGAAAAGAACGGACAACCAAATAGATATCAAAATCCCCCAAAACCAATGTTTTCTTAGTTTCGCTTTATTGAGATTCATTAAAACATAAATACCTGATAAAAAAATTAGTCCAGAGTATATAAATGAAGCAACACCAAAACCACGTTGAATAAATAATTCACCTATCCAAGCTCCAAATTGGCTTACCCAATTTTGAGTTTCCGAAGTTCTAGAAGGAAATGTATCGATAATGCTTTGATCTGCTTCTCCTGTAAAAAAATAGGAAACTAAGGCTATACATAACCAAACACCACATATAACTAGTAAAGTACCATATACCAACTTTTGTTGATTTGATAATTTAAAACTAGGCTTTTTGATTTTTTGTTTTGGTGGTTTTTTAGTCTTAGTTTTTCTTTTCGCCATTAATGGGGTGTTAGTTTGAACAAAAATACAAATTACTAACGTTTATCCTAAAGTAATAGTATTTTAAAAAATCTTTGGAAAATAAATAATAAAACCAATAATTGTGGCAAAGGTTGAAGCAATAAAAACCGCTCCGGCAGCTATATCTTTTATTAGACCTATTTTACTATGATGCTCTGGGTGAATAAAATCGGCTACGGCTTCTATAGCTGTATTTACACCTTCAATGCTCATTACAACACCTATACATAATAGTTGAATAATCCATTCTATAGATGAAATTTCATAATAAATTCCCGCAATTGTGAGTATCACTGCAATTGCAAATTGAATTTTAATACTAGCTTCTGTTTTTAAAAGTAATAAGGCTCCTTTATAGGCATAACCAACACTTTTTATCCGATTTACTATAAAGGAGTCTTTCTTTGCCATATTAAAAGAAGTAAAAAAAAAATCTTTATAACGCTTCAAGAGCAGCTTTATAATTTGGTTCGTCAACAGTTTCAGAAACCTGTTCGGTATATGTTACTAAACCATTTTCATCTACTATTATAACACTTCTAGAATGCAAAGCTTCTAATGGACCTGTAATGAAATTCAATCCGTAAGCTTTTCCAAAGCTACCGTCTTTATAATCAGATAAGCTAATAACATCTTCTAAACCTTCAGCACCACAAAAACGTGCATGTGCAAATGGTAGATCGTGAGAGATACATAAAACTTTCGTTTTTTCCAGTTGGCTTGCTTCTTTATTAAATTGTCTCACCGATTGTGCGCAAGTTCCCGTATCAATGCTAGGGAAAATATTTAACACCAATTTTTGCCCTTTAAAATCGCTTAAGGTTTTAGTTGATAAATCGGTTGCTGTTAATGTGAAATCTGGAGCTGAACTCCCTATTTGTGGTAAGTTTCCAGATGTTTCTATTGGATTTCCTTTTAAGGTTACTGTAGCCATTTTTTATTTATTTAATTGAACTTTAAAAGTAAGCATATAAAATTGTTTATAAATGCTAATTATAAAAATTATCAGAATTATTATTAAAAACTATAATCAATCTATTTTTGATAAATATTGATTATAGTTTTATAACATATAAATATAAAATTTGCATTGAACTTTCTTACTTAAAAAGTAAATTTGGGTAGATAAACTAAATAAATAAAAAAATAAATGGATACTAAAGGAGGAGACATAAGCAAATGCCCATTTATGGGTGGAACTCAAAAAGAAACAGCTGGTAGTGGTACAAGGAACCGAGATTGGTGGCCAAATGAACTTAAATTAAACATTCTTCGTCAACATGGAGGAAAATCTAATCCAATGGGAGAAGATTTTAATTATGCAGAAGCTTTTAATAGTGTTGATTTTTCAGTTTTAAAACAAGAGGTTATTGATTTAATGACAGATTCTCAGGACTGGTGGCCAGCAGATTATGGACATTATGGACCATTTATGATACGTATGGCGTGGCATAGTGCTGGAACCTATCGTGTTGGAGATGGACGTGGAGGTGCAGCAACAGGAAATCAGCGTTTTGCACCATTAAATAGTTGGCCTGATAATGGAAATTTAGATAAGGCGCGTTTATTACTTTGGCCTATAAAAAAGAAATATGGAAAGAAAATTTCCTGGGCAGATTTATTAATTCTTGCAGGTAATTGTGCATTAGAATCAATGGGTTTTAAAACATTTGGTTTTGCCGGTGGTCGTGAGGATGTTTGGGAGCCAGAACAGGATATATATTGGGGTTCAGAAACCGAGTGGTTAGGAAATAAAGAGCGATTTGAAAAAGAAGACAACATAGAAGGGCATTTAGGAGCTGCTCATATGGGATTAATTTATGTAAATCCAGAAGGACCTAATGGAGCATCCGATCCATTGGGAACAGCCAAGCTTATGAAGGAAACTTTTGGTCGTATGGCTATGAATGATGAAGAAACCGTAGCTTTAACTGCCGGAGGGCATACCTTTGGAAAAGCGCATGGAGCTGCAGATCCAAATAAATATGTAGGTGCTGAACCTGCAGGAGCTTCTATTGAAGAGATGAGTACAGGTTGGAAAAATACATTCGGAACAGGAGTTTTAGATGATGCTATTACAAGTGGTCTTGAAGGGGCTTGGACACCAAACCCGTCACAATGGGATCATGACTTTTTTGATGTACTATTGAATTATGATTGGGAGTTAACTAAAAGCCCAGCAGGAGCAAGTCAATGGACTCCAACAAAAGAATCGCAAGCTAGAATGGCTCCCGCTGCAGGAGATGCTTCAAAGCGTCAAGCTTTAATGATGACAGATGCAGATATGGCTTTAAAACTAGACCCAACTTATCTGGAAATTTCTAAACGTTTCCATAAAGATCATAAAGCATTTGAAGATGCGTTTGCTCGTGCTTGGTACAAATTAACCCACCGGGATATGGGGCCAATATCTCGTTATTTAGGTCCGGAAGTACCAGACGAAGAATTATTATGGCAAGACCCGATACCTTCAGTAGATTATAAGCTAAGTAAAGACGATGTAACGTCTTTAAAGAATATGATTAGTACTTCAGGTTTATCGGTATCACAATTGGTAACAACAGCTTGGGCATCAGCATCTACATTTAGAGGTTCGGATATGCGAGGAGGTGCAAATGGAGGACGTATTCGTTTAGCACCTCAAAAAGATTGGGAAGTGAATAATCCAACAGAACTGTCAAAAGTACTTGCAGTATATGAAGGTATTCAGAAAGAATTTAGTGGAACTATTTCCATAGCAGATTTAATTGTTTTAGGTGGGGCAGTTGGTGTAGAGCAGGCAGCTAGCAATTCAGGTTTTAGTATTACGGTGCCTTTTCAAGAAGGTAGAGGAGATGCTTCGCAAGAACAAACAGACGTAGAGTCGTTTAGTTATTTAGAACCTCAAGCCGATGGTTTTAGAAATTATATAAAACCTAATTTATCTATATCTGCTGAAGACTTATTAATAGATAGAGCGAACTTATTAACGCTTTCTATTCCGGAAATGACTGTATTAATTGGTGGGTTGCGAGTATTAGAAACAAATTATGATGGTTCAAGTCATGGTGTTTTTACAGATAAACCTGGTAGTCTGACTAATGATTTCTTTACTAATCTTCTGGATTTTACCTATACATGGAAAGCAACATCAGATGATGATACATTGTTTGAAGGAAGTGACCGTAGAACAGGTGTTGTAAGGTTTACAGGAACCAGAGCAGATTTGATTTTTGGTTCAAATACTGAACTTAGAGCCGTTGCAGAAGTTTATGGTGCCGATGATGCTGAAGAGAAATTTGTAAATGACTTTGTTAAAGCGTGGACAAAGGTTATGAACTTAGATCGTTTTGATTTACACTGATTTTTAGTTTTTTGATAATAAAATTGGGGTATGTGTTTTATTATGCTTATCCCAATTTTATTTAAAAGCAATAATAGTATATGAATGATACAGATATTTTTTTCAGTGCAATTCAATCTGGTGATAAGAATCAGGTTGAGGAGCAGCTTAGGTTTAATCCAAATTTAGTTAATGTTAGAGATGCAAGAGGTTTTACACCGTTAATTTTTGCAGCATATTTTGATAAAGAATCTATAGTTAAAACTTTAGTGGAAAATAATGCGCCAGTAGATGCTATCGATGCTTCAGGAAATACTGCTTTAATGGGTGTGTCTTTTAAAGGTAGTGAGCCTTTAACAGAATATTTAATACAAAACGGAGCAGATATAAATGCTAAAAACTCAAATGGAATGACTCCTTTAATCTTTGCTTCCACTTACAATAAACAAAATATTGTCGAATTGTTACTGAAACATGGTGCAGATAAACATGTTAAAGATAACGAAGGCAGTACAGCTTTGGATTATGCCAAAGAAAAGGGGTTTGAAATTATTATCGAGCTTTTGAAATAGTATTATATTTCCCCTTTTATTTATTGGTCTCAAATTCTAAAAACTTTGACACGAATTGCACGAATTCACACGAATTCATTTTTAAAATGTTTATTATCTTCTACTTCGGTATTTTATGAAACAGGCATTCAGTCTGTTAAAACGAACCTATAGGCTTAACTTTAATTCAAACAAAAAAACCACTTTGCAAAAGCAGAGTGGTTTTTTATCGGTAATTTTTCTTTTGTTATTTATCTATAGAACCTAAAACACGTTTCATAAAACTATTTAAAGCTTCTTTCTTTCCTGTACCATCTTTTATCATTTTATTGACTTCAACGGCACCATACATATTGGAAATAAGTTCCCCAATAACATCTAGTTCTTCGTCTTTTAAAGAAGGAACTTCTGTTAAAGCTTCAAGGGTTTCGATAGTTTCTATTACAAAATCCTCATCGTTGTCTTCAATAAACTGTGTAAGGTGCTTAATTACTGGTAACTTCATTTAATCATGTGTTTTTTATTTCCGCGAAAGCAGAAATTTCATTTAAATGACTTCGTTAACTAATTCTTTTAAAACTTCAAATTTGTTTGTTTGAACTTGTTTTACAAATTCACCACGCTTAAAAGTAGCAAAGGTTGGTAAATTATCAACAGTTGCTAACTTTCTTGATTCTGGAAATTTTTCCGCATCAGCAATAACAAAAGAAGCCTCTTCGTTTTCTGAAGCTAGTTTCTTAAACTTAGGTTTCATAATACGGCAGTTACCACACCATGTTGCAGAATATTGTACAACAACAGTCTCATTACTAGCAATTAATTCGCCTAAATTATCTTGATTTAATTCTTGTACCATCAGACTAGTTTACATGAGCAGCTAAATACTCTGCAGTCCCTTTAGCATTAGGTGCCATAGCTTCTTTACCTTCTTCCCAGTTAGCTGGACAAACTTCTCCTTTTTCTTGTACATGAGTTAATGCATCAACAAGACGAATATATTCACCAACATTTCTACCTAAAGGCATATTATTGATACTTTCATGTTGTACAATACCATCTTCATCAATAATATAAGTAGCTCTGTAAGTTACATTGTCTCCTTCAACTTGAACCGTACCAGTTTCTTCATCGTAAGTTTCATTAGTAATATCTAGAATACCTAAAATACTTGATAGATTTCTATTACTGTCAGCAAGAAGCGGGTAGGTAACACCTTCAATTCCTCCATTGTCTTTTGAAGCACTTAACCAAGCAAAATGAACTTCTGGTGTATCACAAGAAGCTCCGATAACAATAGTATTACGTTTTTCAAATTCTGGTAAAGCTGCTTGAAATGCATGTAATTCTGTTGGACATACAAATGTGAAATCTTTTGGATACCAAAATAAAACTACTTTTTTCTTGTTATTAACAGCTTCTTCAAGAACGTTTACTTTAAAAGTATCTCCCATATCGTTCATTGCGTCAACGTTTAAATCTGGAAATTTTTTTCCTACTAATGCCATGTGTTTTTATATTTTAATTATTATTAATTTTCGACGCTGCAAATATAAAATAGAATAGTGATTTTAATAAGGATAGAAATTTTAATTATTTATTTTACTATAGATTTTGTCTATTTTAAAAATAAATAACTATAATTTAATCTTATTTCTTAGTAAGTTGCTTAATTTTAATTGAAAAGCCAGCGAATAATAATGTAACGAATGGACTAAGAATACTAAAAAAGACATATGGAATGTATGCAGTAGCTCCAGCATATCCAAATAACACCTTTGAATGATAAGCACCACAAGTATTCCAGGGAATTAGAACCGAAGTTACAGTACCAGAGTCTTCAAGTGTTCTACTTAAATTCTCTGGAGCTAATCCTCTATCCTTATAAGCTTGTTTGAACATTTTTCCTGGAACTACTAAAGCTAAATATTGATCGGATGCTGTTAGGTTTAAAGCTAAGCAACTAGCAACAGTACTTGCGAATAAACCAAATGTAGTAGTCGCTAAGTTGAGTAAAGATTTGGTAATTCTTGATAACGCACCTATGGCATCCATAACGCCTCCAAAAACCATAGCACAAACAATTAACCAAATCGTACCTAGCATACCTTTCATACCTCCGGATGTAAATAAATCATTTAATTCTTCACTTGAGGTTTCGACAGCAGTGTCTACAGTTAAAGCATTCATAACACCTTGGTAAGCAGATTGCAACGATAACGATTCTGCTCCAGCTATCTTTATTATAATGTCTGGTTGCGCTATAAGAGCAGTAACCCCTCCAAGTAAAGAGCCTGTTAATAATGCAATTAAAGGTGGTGTTTTCTTTACAATCATTATAATGACTAAAACAGGAACAATGAATAACCAAGGGCTTATATTAAAAGCATTTTTTATAGCAGATAGTTTATCTTCTATTTGTGGTGTACCGGTTACATCAATATTTAATCCTATTATTATAAAAATGATAAGCGTTACTAATATGGTAGGTACTGTTGTTAATGCCATATATTTTATGTGACTAAATAATTCGCCACCAGCCATGGCAGGTGCTAGGTTGGTAGTATCACTAAGTGGTGACATCTTATCTCCAAAATAAGCTCCTGATAAAACGGCACCAGCAGTCATACCTATAGAAATACCTAATGTTTCTCCAATTCCAACAAGAGCGATGCCAACAGTAGCAGATGTGGTCCAGGAACTACCTGTCGCTATCGAAATAATAGAGCAAATGATGACGCAAGCAGCTAAAAATATTGTAGGGTTTAATATTTGTAGACCATAATAAATCATTGTTGGAATAATACCACTAACTAACCAGGTTCCTGCCAATGAACCCACCATTAATAATATTAGCAATGCACCTGTAGTCGATTTTATGTTTTCTGCGACTTCTTCAAGCATTCTTTCATAAGAGACTTTGTTTCTAAAGCCTACAATAGCAGCAACGGCAGCGCCTAATAATAGAACAAATTGATTACTTCCACTTAAGGCATCATCACCATAAACATATATATTATAGGCTAACATTCCAACTAATGCAAGTACAGGGATGAGGGCTTCCCAGATATTAAGTTCTTTGTTTTCTATTATTTTTTGATCTTCTATTTTTATTTCTGAAAGATTATTTTCGTCTTGCATATGTAAAGTTTTAGTCACGTAATGTTACAACAATACTTATCTTTTAGCAAATTGCTGAGCTTCGATTTTTAAATGTTTATTAAGAGTTATTGTGAATGTGTAAAAAATCGCGTGACTTTTCTGTAAAATTTGTGTCATAATAATCAACGCATAGTTAATCTTTGTATTTATAACAAAATTATGCAATTAATTATTTTGATTTTTTGCAAGTACACTACTGTTTTTAATACAATTGATTTATAATTTAAAATTTTTTCATCTAGAGTTAGCTTTGCCTCCTAACTTATTAGTAAACTCTCTCGCTTAGGCTTAAATTAAAATAGATTTAATAACAATGAAGCACACTGTTTTATCAAGTGGAAATGTAGACCTTGACGTTAAAGATGTAAGGGTAGAACTTAAAAAGCATAACCGGCAATTATCTAGAAGCTTAAAAACTCTAGAATATATTTATGTGATAGAATTTAATTATGAAGAAAAGCGTGAAATGAAACGTTTTGAAGAACTTTTAAAATTTAAAACTAAAATTCAAAAGCATATTATAAAGACTACTCAAAAAATAAATTATTATAAGTCTTTGCAAAATAAATTAAAATATTGAAGTATATAATGTGTGTTCTGGTTTAAATTGTATTTTTATCGCATACATGGATTCATTAACTCAAATCGTTTTAGGAGCAGCTTGTGGAGAAGCGGTTCTGGGGAAAAAAATAGGAAATAAGGCTTTATTGTTTGGTGCTATTGGTGGTACAATTCCAGATTTGGATGTGTACATTGGTAGTTTGATTTATAATAATGAAATTGATGCTATGTTGTTTCACAGAGGCTTTATGTATTCTATTTTATTTTCTGTTCTTGCAGCGTTTCTTTTTGGTTGGGTTACCTATAAATTATATAATTCGGGTAAACGTTTGCATACAACTACTAAAAATGATTGGGTTCGTTTGTTCTTTTGGTCTTTATTCACACACCCTATCTTAGATTGTTTTACACCTTACGGTACTCAATTATTTACACCGCTTAGTAATTATCGTGTTGCCTTTAACAATATTGCGGTTGTTGACCCTATTTATACCTTACCATTTCTAATCTGTATAATTGTTCTCATGTTTTTTAATAGAAAATCGAATAAAAGAAAGCTTTGGTTAAAGTTAGGATTAGGAATAAGTTCTGTTTACATGTTACTAACCTTAGGTAATAAGTTTTATATAGATACTATATTTAGAAAGTCTATGGCAGAACATCATATTAAATTTAATCGCTACAGTACCCAACCTGCCATATTTAACAATGTGTTATGGTATGGAATAGTAGAAACTGATGCTTCATATTTTATGGCTAATTATTCTTTGTTGGATAGGAAAAATAGGTTTTTGAATTTTAAAGAATTACCAAAGCAACGCGATTTAAATCCTTCAGAGTTTGATGATATTAAAGACTTAGCATGGTTTAGTAATCATTATTATAGTGTTTATAAAGTTACAGATAATGCGTATCGATACAATGATTTGAGGTATCCTATTTTAGATGAAAACGATCCAAATTCTTCTGTTTTTAGTTTAACATTATACAAAGATGGTAATCGATTAAACATAAAGCCGTTTGAACCTCAATTTGATGATTTTAAAACTGCCATGTCCGATTTGTGGGAGCGTATCAAAGGGATTTAACGGTTTCTCGTTTGGAGTCAAGAATATTAAGCGTCTCCATACATGCTCGCATGGTTTTATAAGTGCGTTCAATATCTGCATCTAAACCTATTGAAAAGCGAATTAATCCGTCACTTAAACCCATTTCTTTTTGTTCTTCCTCTGGAATTTCAGATGATGTAGAACTTCCTGGGGCACTAAACAGGGTTTTGTAAAATCCTAGGCTCACTGCTAAATATCCTAAGTTTTTGTCTTGCATCATTTCCATAAGTTCGTTTGCTTTATCCAAAGAGCCAACATCGATTGTTAGCATACCTCCAAAACCATATTTTTCATTCATCATACTTTTAAATAATTCATGTGATGGATGAGATTCTAATCCAGGATAAACAGTTTTTAGACCGTCTGCTTCGAATTTTTTAGCTAAATAAGTGGCATTATGGCTATGCTGTTGCATTCTAATATGCAATGTTCTTAGGTTTTTTAATACGGATGAAGCTCTTAAACTATCCATTGTTGAGCCCAATAGCATAGATGCACCATCATTCACATTACGTAAATCATTTATAAATTCTTGAGTACCACAAACAACACCACCAACGGTATCACTAGACCCATTAATAAATTTTGTTAGACTGTGAATCACTACATCAGCACCGAGTATTGCTGGTGAGATAGAGAGTGGAGAAAAGGTGTTATCTACGATTAATTTTAAATTATGTCTCTTGGCAATATTGGCTAATCCTTTAATATTAGCAACTTCTAAAAGTGGATTACTAACAGATTCACAATACAATACTTTTGTGTTTTTTGTAATGGCGTTTTCGACGATTTCCAAATCTGTAATATCAACAAAAGATGTGTCAATATTAAACCGTGGTATAAAATTTTTCAAAAAAGCATACGTACCACCGTAAATAGTTCTGCTAGAAATAATGTGGTCTCCAGCATCACATAACTGTAATAGTACAGGTGTAATAGCTCCCATACCAGATGCCGAAACATTTGCAGTTTCAGTACTTTCCATAGCTGCTAAAGCTTCCCCTAAGTATAGATTTGAAGGAGAAGAATGCCGCGAATATAAATAGCAACCGTCTGCGTTACCTTCAAAGGTGTCAAACATGGTTTTTGCAGATAAGAATGTGTAGGTAGAGGAATCTGAAATAGAAGGGTTTACACCTCCAAATTCACCAAAATATTGTAAGTCTTGTATACTATTTGCAGGTTTAAAAGCCATGACATTTTAGATTTAATTAATGATATAACAAAATTCAATATTAAAAGACTATAAAACAATGAATGGTTTATTATTTAGAAAATAAAACTAAATTATTTTAATAATTTAGATAATTATATTGTTTTTTGTTTGTTTTTATATATTTTAATGAAAAATTTTCAATTATGGTATTTGATGATATTGATAGGAGGTTATTAGATTATTTACAGATAGATAGCAAACAAACAAATAAAGAGCTTTCTAATAAGCTGAATCTTTCTGTGACGGCGGTTTATGAACGTATAAAAAAACTTGAAAGGGAGGGCTATATTGATGGATATGTAGCATTAGTAAATAAAGAGCTTGTAGATAAAGCCTTTGTAGCATTTTGTCATATCAAGCTCATACAGCACAGTCAGGACTATGTTGTAAAGTTCGAAAAAGAGGTAGCTAATATAAGTGAAGTGTTAGAATGTTATCATATTAGTGGTGATTACGACTATTTATTAAAAGTTTTAGTAAAAGACATGCAGGCTTTTCGAGAATTTATGGTTAAAAAGCTAACCACAATCAATCATATAGGTAGTACACATAGCATGTTTGTAATAAATGAAGTAAAGCATACTACAGCAATTAATATGTAACTATGAATACAACAATCTATAAGGGTATTGAGTTTTTAATTATTTTTATTCTACTACCAATTAGCTTTGCTATTGACTACTCTATAAAATTAAAAATGGGTATTGGTATCATTGGTTTTATATATATCATTTATGTTTTATTAAGAGTTGAGAAGAAACAATTTAAGATGGCTCCAAACTTGAAATGGCGTATATTTTGGAAACAAACTATTTTAAAACTAGCCGTAATTGCTATACTTACCACATTGTTTGTGTGGTTAACCGATAGTAAGTTACTTTTTAATGTATTAATAAATAAGCCGAAACTGTGGCTTTTTATATTGTTTATTTATAGCTTTTTTTCGGTATATCCACAAGAAATAATTTATAGGACTTTTTATTTTCAACGTTACAAAGACTTATTTAAAAACGAAGTGTTGTTTATTTTTGTAAATGCTATTATATTTTCTTTAGGTCACATTTTTTTTAAAAATAGTTTAGTGATCGTACTAACATTTTTTGGTGGGGTGCTATTTGCTATAACGTATAAAAACACACAATCTACATTATTGGTTTCCTTAGAGCATGCTATTTATGGTTGTTGGCTCTTTACGGTTGGCATGGGAGGTATGCTTGGGTTTCCGGCATAATTTTTTTAAGGATTTAGGAAATGAATAAAAAGACTACGTTATTAAATCTTTTTCTTATTTTTAGCCCCTTATTTAACTATTAACCAAACCAAACAAAGATGAAGAAATTAAGTTACATTGTTTTAGGGCTTGTTATTGGAGCCGTATTAACGTATTATTTCTGTCCAAGAAATCCAGAGTTAGATGCTATGGAGACAAAATTGGATACTGAGGCTAAAATTGTAAAACCTAGAGGGGTTATTAAGCAAGCTTACGCTAAGGAATTAAACAAGAATTGGACTAAGTATAGAAAACCTGCAGTGGATTCTTGTGCTGCAATGGGAGGACATAAGCAAGATGACCGTTCTGTATGGTGGTCTGCTAAAGAACTTAAACATTATTTGAGATACTCAAAAAAGCAGGCAGATAGTTTAAATTATAAAATTACAGGCTACCGTGTTTATCTAGGTGTTTATGGCCAAGAAGCCGGTCCTAAAAAATGTAATTTAAGTACAATGTTCCTTGTACCTACGGGGGAAAAAAGACATGCTGAAGCTAGTATGAATCCATTTAATTTTGTTGGTAACGACTCAGACCTTCCTATTCCTCCTTTAAATAGAGGGCATGGAGGGTCAGGAGGTTATCCTGACTAATTTTTGTGGAAGAATTTATAAAACAAAATTATAGTATACTTACATATACAATTGAATCTTTAGCAGCTGTAACAGGTTTGTTATTTTATAAAAAATACAAATTTACAGTTGCTAAATATTTCATATGTTTTTTAATCTATCTAACGATTTGTGATTTCATTAGTTCTTATACTTGGTATGTACATCCTAAAAAATCTTTTGGTTTTCTTATAGGGACTATTTTTGAGAAGAATCATTGGTGGGCTACACTTTATTGGCAAATAGGAGCCATTATGTTTTTCTCTTTTTATTACCGTAAAATTTTAAAAACTAAAAGTTTTAGAGCTATTATTAGGCTTTTTGGATATTCATATTTCTTTTTTTCTATTATCTATATTATATTAAATTGGAATACGTTTTTTTATAAGTTTTTCCCAATCTTAAGTATTTTAGGAGCTATTATTGTATTCTTATGTGCTGTTTTTTACTTTATTGAAATATTACAAAGTGATAAAGTGCTAACTTTTTATAAATCTATAAATTTCTATATTAGTTTTGCCATATTTATATGGTGGCTAATTACAACCCCTTTAGATTTTTATGATGCTTATTTAGCTTATGAAGTCGGAAACCCCAACCGAGACTGGAATTTTATTTTTTTGCAATGGGAAATTTTCTTATTTGCTAATATATTTATGTATTTAACTTTTACATTTGCTTTAATATGGTGCAAACCGGAGAACAATTAGCGAGCACAGCTGCAGAACGCTATTTATTGATATATATGATTACTGTTTTAGTAGTTGTAACATTCCTAGTTGTTATCTTTTTTATTGTATTTCAAAAAAGAAAGAACAAACTGTTGTTAGATAAAATTAAACAGCAACAGGCTTTTGAAGAAGAAATAGCACAGGCACAAACAGAAATCCAAGAACAAACGCTTAAAAATATAGGATGGGAATTGCATGATAATGTGGGACAATTACTCTCATTTGCCAGTATGCAACTAAGTATTTTAAAAATGCAGGTAGCAGATGATGAAAAGGAGAAATTTAAAGATACGAGTGAAGCGCTTAAAAATAGTTTATCTGAAGTACGAGCACTTTCAAAAACATTAAATAATGAAGTGGTTTTAAATATAGGCTTTGAAAAATCTATTACTAATGAATTAAATCGACTTAAAAAGATGAAATTTGCTTCTGCTGAACTTAAGACAGTAGGTAAGAAAGTTGATTTTACAAATAGGAAACACGAAATCATTATTTTTAGAATCATACAAGAGTTTTTATCTAATTCTGTAAAATATTCTGAGGCTGAAAACTTAGCCATTACCATAGAATATAAAACACAAAGTCTAAAAATTACAGCTATCGATGATGGTAAAGGATTTAATATGAGTGATATAGAAAAAGGGTCTGGATTAATAAATATGAAAAGTAGGGCAACCTTAATTAATGCAGTGTTTAAATTATCATCAAAAGCTAATCAAGGCGTGAAATTAGTATTAGATTATCCAATTTCTTAATTAACTTGGGTTTAACTAAAAATCTTTGATTAATAAGCGCACAGAGGTTTCATGATATGGGTTCAACATAATAATATCACTAAATTAAATTTGCCTGTTTAAATTGGCTCGCAGTAATTAAGAGAAGTATTTAAACATTTTTTTTAAAAGCTCTAATTTTCCTTTATATGGCGCGTATCTTACACCTGGATCAGACCAATTTCCTCGCTTAGAGATTGCTTTATTATGTGAAAACGTATCGAATCCTGTTTTTCCATGATAAGCACCCATACCACTAGAACCTATGCCTCCAAATGGCAATCTGTGATTTCCAAAATGGATTAATAGATCGTTTACTACACCGCCACCAAAATTAAATTTTTTGATTGTTTGCTCAACAAAAGCGCTATGGTTTGAAAACACATAAAGGGCTAATGGTTTTTCATAATTCCATATAATATTTTCTATATCCTGTGCTGTATTATAAGTTAGAATAGGTAAAACAGGACCGAAAATTTCATCACTCATTATTTTACTATCTAAATTTGGAGTATCAATAATAGTAGGTGCTATATAGCAATTTTCTACATCCACATCCCCTCCGAAAATTACTTGAGAATCTTCCAGCATGTCTGCTATCCTTAGAGCATTTCTTTTGTTAATAATTCTTGGTAAATCGGGAGATTCTTTTGGGGCTACGCCATATCTTTTTGTTATTTCCGTTTTTAAAGCTTCAACAAAAGCATCCTTAATATTAGATTTTATAATGATGTAATCTGCAGAAATACATGTTTGTCCAGCATTTAAAAACTTTCCCCATGAGATACGTCTGGCTACTAATTTTAAATTAACGGTTTCATCAATAATACATGGCGATTTACCTCCTAATTCTAAAGTAACGGGTGTTAGGTTATTAGCTGCTGCACGAGCAACAATTTTTCCAACAGGAACACTACCGGTAAAGAATATATAATCCCATTTTTGGGTGAGTAATTCTGTAGCAATCTCAGCGTTGCCTTCAACGGAAATTGCAACTGTTTTTGGAAATACTTTTTGAATAATGTTGGTAATGAGTTGGGCGGTATGTTTAGTTAGTTCGCTAGGTTTTAAAACAACAGTATTACCTGCAGCAATCGCCATAATTAAAGGTTCTATAGCTAATAAAAAGGGATAGTTCCATGGGGCAATGATTAATACATTTCCATAAGGTTCTTTATAAATATAATCTTGAGATGGAAATGTGAGCATTGACGATTTTACTCGTTTGGGCTTTGCCCACTTCTTTAGACTCCTAATCACTAAATTCAGTTCAGAAATAACCAACCCAAATTCGCTAATAAATGTTTCGAACTCTGGTTTTTTGAAATCTTTTTTTAAAGCCTCGTAAACCGCTTGCTCATTAGATATTATTTCCTGCTTTAAGGTCTTTAAAAGTGATAATCTATAAGAGATATCCTTTGTTTTTTGTGACTTAAAAAAATCTTTTTGTTTTGAAAGTATTTCGGGTATCGTATTCAAAAGTGTTTTTTATAAAGATATCTAAATTATGGGAAACAAGCGTCCCAAATAGCATCTTTTGGCAGTGGAGCAGAAATAGTTATAGGTTCTTTTTTTACAGGATGAACAAACTCTATATATCTTGCATGTAAATGAATACTAGCGTCTTTGTTGCTTCTATTAAAACCATATTTTAAATCACCTTTGATGGGGCATCCAATATTGGATAATTGAGAACGTATTTGATGATGTCTGCCAGTTTCTAAATTAACTTCAAGCAAATAATAATTATCTAATTTTTTTAATATTTTATAATGAAGAATAGCTTTTTTACTGTCTTTAACTTCTTTAGTATACGCTGTTGATTTATTGTTTTTTGGATTTTTTTTAAGCCAATTTGTTAATGTGTCTCCTGTTTTTAAAGGCTTATTTTTTACAACAGCCCAGTATGTTTTTTGTATATCTTTTGAAAGGAATAATTTATTAAGTCTGGGTAATACTTTACTTGTTTTTGCAAATATAACGAGCCCTGTAGTTGGTCTGTCTAAACGATGTACCACTCCTAAATATACATTTCCAGGTTTGTTGTATTTATCTTTAATATATTCTTTTACAACATCGCTTAATGGTTTGTCTCCAGTTTTGTCACCCTGTACAATGTCTCCTGCACGCTTGTTAACTATAATAATATGATTGTCCTCGTAAAGAACTTGAAGGTTGTTTTTATTTGAAAAGATTTTTTTTGACACTATTTTTGTTGTTACACAGGAGTTCTCTGAGTTACACTGAGATATTTCGCTTTAAATGATGAATTACTTTGATACGGATTACATAAGTTAACACAAATCTAGATTTATGCGAATTTTGTTTTCCCTTTTGGGGAAATGTCCAAAGGACAATGGGGCTTATTAATACTGCTCACTATCACTTGGAAAATCAAGTGTTTTAACATCGTCAACATATTGAGAGATCGCATTGGTCATATCTTCATATAGATTCATATAGCGACGTAAGAAACGAGGGTTAAATTCGTGAGTCATTCCCAGCATATCATGTAATACCAACACCTGACCATCTACACCGTTTCCGGCACCAATACCTATAATAGGAATACTTACGCTATCTGCTACTTGCTTAGCTAGTTTAGCAGGTATTTTTTCAAGTACAATTGCAAAACATCCAATACGTTCCAGCATTTTTGCATCTTCCATAAGCCTTTGAGCTTCTTCTTCTTCTTTGGCCCTTACTGTATAAGTTCCAAATTTATATATCGATTGAGGAGTTAAGCCTAAATGTCCCATTACAGGAATACCAGCATTTAATATACGTTTAATGGAGTCTTTTATTTCTTTACCTCCTTCTAATTTAACCGAATGCGCTCCACTTTCTTTCATAATTCTAATAGCAGATCGTAGGGCTTCTTTAGGATCACTTTGGTAGCTTCCAAAAGGTAAATCTACAACTATAAGAGCTCGGTAAATAGCACGAATTACAGAAGACGCATGGTATATCATCTGATCTAAAGTAATTGGCAATGTGGTTTCATGTCCGGCCATCACATTACTTGCAGAATCTCCAACAAGTATAACATCTATACCAGCACCATCAACAATTTTTGCCATGGTGTAATCGTAAGCTGTTAACATTGATATTTTCTCACCATTAGCTTTCATATCAACTAATGATTTAACTGTAATGCGTTTATATTCTTTTTTAGCTACAGACATATTTTTTTCTGATTTTAAATAGTGAACTCATCTTGACTTTTTCTATTTCCTAAAAAATGGCTAAAATTCGACCATATTTTGTTACTTTTTTTATGCTTAGCACTGCTATGCCTTGCAAAAAATGCCTCATCTGAACAAATTTGATCTCATTTTCGGTTAAAAACAAAAAGTCAAGATGAGTTCAGTATGTAAAAGTAATGAATTAAGTATATATGTTAAACTTTTCTTTAAGGGACATCAACATTACGGATCTTATTTTACTTTAGTTAAAATTTAAGTATTATGGCACGAGCAATATTCTATTTATTCGTTTTAATTACATCTACTATATATTCCCAAAGTGATGAAAAAACTGAAGTAAAAGCTGCAGTAGATACCTTTTTTGAAGGATTCCATAAAGGGGATACAACACTTATGAAATCTGTTATTGCGGATAAAATAATTATGCAAACAGCATACAAAAACAAAGAGGGAAAAGATATTTTAGTAACAGACGAACCTGGAAAACTTATAAATGCTATTGCAAATAGGCCAGCTGACCAGAAATGGGATGAACGTTTATTGGATTATAGCATCCAAGTTGATGGTAATATGGCTAATGCCTGGACGCCTTATGAATTTTGGTATAATGGCGCATTTAGTCATTGTGGTGTTAATTCATTTCAATTGTTTAAAGACGGTGATCAGTGGAAAATTATTTATTTGATTGATACTCGTAGAAAGTCTACTTGTGATAGGTAGGTTTTTTGATGTTGGGATGTTTTTTCGCAAAGTAGCTAATGAGGAAAAGTTATATGTGTTTTTCTCACTAAGGAACAGAGTCGCAAAGTTTTTTTTGATTGATTACTTAAGGTGAACTTAACATGATTAAATTTACTAGTAAGTTGTTTTCTGCGCAAGGGATAGGAAAGGAAAGCCCACAGAGAGGAACGAACGAGGACTTGTATTGTATAGCCCGACCTTATTAGGGTGCGCCAAAAAAAATAATTTAACAATCAGACATATTTACTCCAACAGCTAAGCCACCTTCAGACGTTTCTTTGTATTTTGTGTGCATATCTTTTGCTGTTTCCCACATGGTAGCAACCACTTTATCTAGAGGCACTTTAGCATTTTTGGGGTCAATGTCCAAAGCCATTTCAGCAGCATTTATAGCTTTAATAGCGCCCATAGCATTACGTTCGATACAGGGTATTTGAACCAATCCACCAATAGGGTCGCAGGTTAGGCCTAAATGATGTTCCATAGCAATTTCAGCAGCGATTAGTACTTGTTCTGGAGACCCTCCTAAAAGTTCACAAAGTGCACCGGAAGCCATGGCTGAAGATACGCCTATTTCTGCTTGGCACCCCCCCATGGCAGCACTAATTGTTGCACCTTTTTTAAAGATACTCCCTAATTCGCCTGCAACTAATAAAAATCGTTTTATGTCCTCAAAATTGGCATCGTGATTTTCAATTACTAAATAATATAGTAAAACAGCGGGAATAACTCCAGCGCTTCCGTTTGTTGGAGCAGTAACAACCCTTCCTAGAGAGGCATTGACTTCGTTCACAGCCAGAGCAAAACAACTAACCCATTTTAATATTTGTCGAAATTTAACTTCGGTGTTTCTTATAGCATATACCCATTCAACAGGATTGGTATAGGCTGTTTGTCCTTTTAAATTCTGATGCATATCAAAAGCACGACGTCTTACATTTAATCCTCCAGGAAGATTCCCTTCTGTATGACAGCCAATATATATGCATTCAAGCATGGTGTCCCAAATACGTTTTAACTCTAGGTCTATTTCTTCTTCCGAACGAATTGATTTTTCATTTTCTAAAACAACTTCAGAGATTGGTTTATCTAAAGTTTCACAAAACTTTAGAAGTTCTGTGCCTTTATCGATAGGATAAGGGAAAGAACATTTAATTTCAAAATTTTTCTTAGAGTTCTCAAGGGCTTCCTTAACTACAAACCCGCCTCCTATAGAATAAAAAGTTGACTTTTTATTTTTTCCATTTATAGTAGCGGTAAAGGTTAATCCATTTGAATGAAACGGTAAAAATTCCCTATTAAAAATGATATCAGTTTCTATATTAAAAGCAATAGGTTTCTCATTATTAAAGTTTAATGTTTTTGTTTTTTTAATTTCAGAAATAATAGTAGCAATGGTTTCTGTAGGAATAATTTCTGGATCAGAACCATTTAATCCAAGTATGACAGCGTAATCTGTTGCATGACCTTTTCCTGTTAATGATAAAGAACCATAAAGATTTATAGCTATTTTTTCGACCTCATCAAAATCATTAGCGTCTTTCAATTCTTTAATCCACCTTTCGGCTGCTCTCCAAGGCCCTAATGTATGCGAACTTGATGGTCCGATACCAATTTTTAACATGTCAAAAACAGAAATACACTCCATATAACTATATCGTTTTAGTGGAGCAAATATAGATTGTTTTATTACATATTATAAATATTCTTTAAAATATATGTGTGATTGAATGACAGCTTGTCAGTATTTTTCAAATGGCATAATGATTGACTATTACAAATCGAGTTTAAAAAACTATTGAACACAAATAAAGTATAAAATATTATGAGTAAAATTATTGGAATCGATTTAGGAACAACCAACTCTTGCGTTTCTGTAATGGAAGGTAACGAACCAGTTGTTATCCCAAACGCAGAAGGTAAGCGTACTACACCGTCTGTAATTGCTTTTGTAGAAGGAGGCGAGATTAAAGTTGGTGATCCAGCAAAACGTCAGGCAGTAACAAATCCAACAAAAACAGTTTATTCTATTAAACGTTTTATGGGTAATAAATATTCTGAGTCTAAAAAAGAAGCAGAGCGTGTACCATATACAGTAGTAAAAGGAGATAATGATACACCTCGTGTAGATATTGATGGTCGTTTATATACACCACAAGAATTATCTGCTATGATTCTTCAAAAAATGAAGAAAACTGCTGAAGATTATTTAGGAACAGATGTAAGTGAAGCTGTAATTACTGTACCAGCTTATTTTAATGATTCGCAACGTCAGGCTACTAAAGAAGCAGGAGAGATTGCAGGTTTAAAAGTTCGTAGAATTATTAACGAACCTACTGCAGCAGCTTTAGCTTATGGTTTAGATAAAAAAGGACAAGACCAAAAAATAGTTGTTTTTGATTTTGGAGGAGGAACACATGATGTATCTATCTTAGAATTAGGAGATGGTGTATTTGAAGTACTTTCTACAGATGGAGATACACATTTAGGTGGTGATGATGTAGATGAGAAAATCATCAACTGGTTGGCAGATGAGTTTAATGCTGAAGAAAATATGGATTTACGTAAAGATCCAATGTCTTTACAACGTTTAAAAGAAGCTGCTGAAAAAGCGAAGATTGAATTATCTTCTTCTGCACAAACAGAAGTTAACTTACCATATATTACGGCTACTGCTAGTGGACCAAAACACTTAGTACGTACATTAACACGTTCTAAATTTGAGCAATTAATTGACGATTTAGTAAAGCGTACTATAGATCCTTGTGAATCTGCTTTAAAAGCTGCAGGGTTATCAAAAAGTGATATTGATGAAGTTATTTTAGTAGGTGGTTCTACACGAATCCCTGCTGTGCAAGAAGCTGTTGAGAAATTCTTTGGAAAAGCGCCAAGTAAAGGTGTAAATCCAGATGAAGTAGTATCATTAGGAGCAGGTATTCAAGGTGGTGTATTAACTGGAGATGTAAAAGATGTATTGCTTTTAGATGTAACACCGTTATCTCTTGGTATTGAAACTATGGGGAATGTATTTACTAAACTTATTGAAGCGAATACAACAATACCAACTAAGAAGTCTCAAGTATTCTCTACGGCAGCAGATAATCAACCATCAGTTGAAATCCATGTATTGCAAGGAGAGCGAGCTATGGCTGCAGATAATAAAACAATTGGACGTTTCCATTTAGATGGTATTCCACCAGCAAGACGTGGTACGCCACAAATTGAAGTAACGTTTGATATTGATGCTAACGGTATCATTAAAGTATCAGCAACAGATAAAGCAACTAATAAAACACAAGATATTCGTATTGAAGCTTCTTCAGGTTTAACAGAAGAAGAAATCGAAAAGATGAAAGCTGATGCTGAAGCTAATGCTGAGGCAGATGCAAAAGCAGCTGAGAGTGCTCAGAAATTAAACGAAGCAGATTCTATGATTTTCCAAACGGAAAAACAATTAGAAGAGTTTGGTGATAAATTATCAGACGATAAAAAGAAACCTATAGAAGACGCTTTAGAAGAATTGAAAAAAGCTTACGAAACTAAAGATTTAGAGGTTATTACACCTGCTTTAGATAAGATAAACGAAGCTTGGAAAGTTGCTTCAGAAGAAATGTACAAAGCGCAAGCTCAAGCTCAAGGAGGTGCACCAGGACCAGATGCTGGAAATGCAGAACCTCAAGGAGAAGAAGGTAGTGACGTAGAAGACGTAGACTTTGAAGAAGTCAAATAAAAATAGAAAACCAATTTTGTTTAACAAAATTGTATGAGTCATTTATCCTGAGCGGAGTCGAAGGATCTTAATATAGATTAAAGCAAAAAACGCAATCATTTTGGTTGCGTTTTTTTGTTTTAAAAAGGTTATTATTTTGTAGCTAAAATATTATATATTTGACAAGTTAAAACTTATAAAGTTTAAAATATGAAAAAAATAAATTTTCTATTTGTTATGATATTATTAGTAGCATGTAGTAATTCTGAAGAACAAGTTATTTTAAATAATTCTAAAGAATCAAAAAACTTAATTTTATTTGGAAATGAAAGAAGTATTTCTAAGTTAATAAAAAACAAAGGATTTGATTTTTTAATTAATGAAGCTTTATTTCATGAAAATGATATAAATGAAGAATTAATCATTGGATGTGAATTTGAAAAAAATAAACTTGAAGTTAAATTTAAAAATAACGAGTTTGATATAATCAGCAAAAAAAAATCGAATATATATGCACGTACTTTTAATACATCCGTGGGTGATGAGTATATATCATCAGGAAATAATGATACTTCAGCTATAACAAGAATACAGTTGGCTAATTATTGTCATGAAGTAATATACATACCTTTTCCTGTAATAGTTCCAGTTGTAACACCAATTGTAGAAAAGGTATATATAAATATTTATTTTGATAATGTAACTACACAGAATATTTGGGGGCCAGCTTATAGTGAAGCAATAGATGAATGGAATGCAGTGCTTAACGATAACACTGTTAATACCTATTTAGATGGTTCTCCTCAAATTTATTTTAGAATAGCTCCAGAAAATAATTTAGATTATGGTAATATTGAAGTTCTTAGAGTTACCTCCAGCGAATTAGTTAGTTCAAATTCTTTTGCTGAAGCAAGATTAGGACGATATAGAGAGGTTGTTAGCGGTTCAGGAATTTTTAAACATACTATTGGCAAGACTATGTGGGTCAATAAAGATAAAGAAGGAACTTTGTCTCTTGACCAAAAGAAAAATGTTTTACTTCATGAATTAGGGCACTCTGTTGGTTTTTATCATACAAGTACACAGGCATCCAATATTGAAGGAACTTCTCAGTCATCACCTTCTATATTTAATATGAGAGATGGAATTTTTAGAGATCAAGATTTAATAGCTATAGATAGAATATTTAATGTTCCAATTGAATTTGTTGAAGTACAAGGAGGATGTGATTAATTATTATAACTTAGATTAAGAATACAAAAAAACGCAATCTCTTTGGTTGCGTTTTTTTATTTTTAAGAAGGTAGGAATTTTTTTAAATAGATTGTTATATAGTAAATACCAAATCTATAATACCAAATTAATCTTATGAAAAACCTAATACAATTATTTTTAGCATGCTTTTGTTTAATTTTTAGCAGCAAGACTTTTGCGCAACAAGAAAAAACAATGTTTATCTTTGGGCATAGCCTTATAGTACATGACCCTCCAACAATTCCAACCCCAAGCAATGAGACTACAGTACCACATTGGCTACATTTTCTTGCAGAAGATGCTAATAATTCAGTTAAAATTAGTGGAGAATATGGGTTCTTACCTAATCATGAAAATCGTACTGTAAATTCTACTGTATGGGCACAATGGAATTTTGACCATGTTACTCAAGCATGGGACTCTGATAATGAAAACTTTTCAGAAATAGACTTTGATGCAGTTCTCCTCACAGCAGCTAATTTTGTACAGTATAAACCTTCAAACGAAAATTATGATGGACCCAATAGCCATACAAGCCCTTTGGCTTCTACTTTAACAATTCTAGATTGGGTAAATAATCAAAAACCAAACGCGGTACAATATATTTATGAAAACTGGCCAAATATGAACGGCTTAATACTTACAGAGGACGGAGAGTTTCCTCCTAGTGAAGCAGAATTTGCCAAATACCATGAAGTAACTTTAGGTAGCTTTCACGATTGGTGGATAGATTATCACGATTTTGTTCAAACAGCAAGACCAAGTGAAAATGTTAGAATGATTCCAGTAGGTCCAATTATAAGTAAAATATTAACCCAAACACCTTTGAGCGATATTCCTGTTGAAACATTGTATGAGGATAAAGCCCCGCATGGTAGACCAACCATTTACTTTTTAGCATCTTTAATTACTTATATGGCAATATATGAAGAAAAGGCACCTGCTAGTTATGTTGTACCAAATACAGTTAGTAGTTTAGTTAGTAATAATTACCAAAGCACTGTTGATTTTATTTGGGATGAGTTATTAGCATTTAATGATAGTACAGGGAAGAGTCGCGTTTTTGCTAATAGCGTATTGAGTGTAGCATCTAATAATTATCAAGAAGATATTTCAGTTTACCCAAACCCTTCAAAAGATTTTATTAATATTAAAAGTGATAAAGAAAACTATGAAACATATTTATTTGATATTAAGGGTGTTAAGCTAAATGTAAAAGAAGATAAAATAAATCACACCATGGATATTTCAAATTTAACAAATGGTATTTACTTTTTAAGAATAAACCATGGTAAAAATTATATAACTAAACAGATAGTAAAGCACTAGATAGATGTTATAATTAATCCTAAAATCTTATTAATTTAAAACGCAGTCAGAAATGATTGCGTTTTTTTATATAAATGCATTTAATTTCATCATCAATACACAAGCGTTCAAGTGTATAGTTTTTTTATCCTTATAAAAGGAATACTTTTGACACAAACTTTATCAAAATATGTCTTTTTCACCACAAATAAAATCAAATTATAAACCCAAAAATTTAGCAGTAAAGCTTAATGTAAAAGGCGAACAATTTGTAGTTCAAGGGCATCCTTGGGTGTTTTCAAACAATATTTCTAAAATAAATACTACTGCGAGGTCTGGAGATTTAGCTATTATATTTGGTAAAAATAAGAACCGTGTTATTGGTTTAGGTCTTTACGATGCTAATTCCCCGATACGTATTAAAATGTTGCATCATGGTACTAAAAAAGTAACTATTGATGATCGGTATTTTGAAAAGCAAATTCAAGAAGCCTATTTTAAAAGATTAGATTTATTAAAAACGAATACTAATAGCTATCGATTATTATTTGGAGAAAATGATGGTTTTCCTGGGTTAATAGCCGATGTCTATGCGACTGTTTTAGTCGTGAAAATTTATTCTGAAATCTGGCTACCTTATTTAGAGACTATCATTCCAATTTTACAGGAAGTAAGTCATTCAGAAACAGTTGTAATACGTTTAAGTAGGGCTTTAGAGCAATCTAAATCGCATAAAATAAAAAATGGTGGTGTTGTTTATGGAACGTTAGAAAATGATGTTGTAGAATTTGTAGAACACGATGTAAAATTTTCTGCAAATGTGATTAAAGGGCATAAAACAGGTTATTTTTTAGATCATAGAGCAAATAGAAAACAAGTGGGAGCGTGGAGTAAAGATAAAACTGTTTTAGATGTGTTTTCATATGCAGGAGGGTTTTCAGTACATGCGTTATATAACGGCGCTAAAGAAGTAACAAGTTTAGATATTAGTAAACAGGCTTTAGAAATAGCTGTTCAAAATGGCAAATTGAATACTTATAAAGGAACTCATAAAACTATAGCAGGAGATGCCTTTGATGAGCTTAAAAAACTAATTAAAAATAATATGTCCTTTGATGTTGTTGTTATAGATCCTCCTAGTTTTGCAAAACAAGCTTCAGAAATTGATTTAGCAAAAAAGAAATATGCCCAATTAGCAGAATTAGGAGAAAAGCTAACTTCAAAAAATGGGTTATTGGTTTTAGCTTCTTGCTCGTCAAGAGTTGTTTCTCAAACCTTTTTCGATATAAACAGTCAGGTGCTGTCATCAAGTGATCGGCCCTATAAAGTCATTTTAAAAACAGGTCATGATACCGACCATCCTATTAGCTTCCTAGAAGGGGCTTATTTAAAATGTGGGTATTATAGATTTTTAAATTAGCCCCTAAAAGGAACAAACTTTAAAGAAAAATTCCTTTCTCGTCGGTTTTTATCATAATAGTCTTATCGTCATTTTTTATTTTGACTTTATATTCTTGGGTTAAAGAATCTTTATTATAATGATATTTGATCAGGTAAGTATCTTCAATGATTCCCCAATTAGGAAAGCGTTTGGAAATAGATTGCATAACAGCTAATGGCAATTTTACATTTTTATATTTTTCATTAGTTCTTATTATTTTTCCAGTTTTATCATATGCAGCAATTATTCTTCCTTCTGGGAGATAAAAAGATATTTCATAAATATCATCTATTTTATCATAAAGTTTAGAGAGTTCCTTATGGTTATAACTTAGAATTTCATTTTCTAATTTTTTAACGCGCTTAGGAGTATGATCTAAATCCGTTACATCAGAATACTTGTAATTAACAGAAATTACTGTGTTTGGTAATTCAATTGTTTGTGAATTGATTTGGGTGGTTACTCCAAAAATAAATAAACCAATTAGTATTTTTTTCATGGCTAATGATATTAAATTAAATACAGTTAAAATTAACTATGCATGCATAATAAAAATATGATAAAAGTCATACTATCAAATATTTAATCATTATTGTCTTTAATTTTTTTATAACTATTTGAATTTAGTTATTACAGCATAAATATATTATGCATGCATAATATATTTATGCTTATATTTGTATAGATTAATTTTAAATATCTATGCAAACTAAATTAACAGAACTTCTTAATATAAAACATCCTATAATACAGGCTCCCATGTTTTTAGTGTCTAATGTGGCTATGGTAAAAGAAGCAATGAAAGGTGGGATTGCTGGTTGTATACCTGCATTAAATTACAGAACACTAGAAGAATTACGAACAGCTATAAAAGCGTTGAAGGCTAACAGGGTAGAAGGTGGATCTTTTGGGTTTAACTTAATAGTTAACAAATCTAACGTAAAGTATAAGGGGCAATTAGAGGTGCTTTGTGAAGAGGGCTGTGATTTCATTATTACATCTTTGGGAAGCCCAGAGGAAACAATTAAGCAAGCACATAAAGTAGGAATTAAAGTGTTTTGTGATGTAGTTGATTTAAAATTTGCAAAAAAAGTAGAGGAACTTGGTGCTGATGCTATTATAGCTGTAAATAATAAAGCTGGAGGCCATCGAGGGGATAAATCACCAGAAGATTTAATTAAAGAGTTAAGTTCTAATTGTCGTATTCCTATAATTTCAGCTGGTGGTGTTGGTATTAAAGCAGATATTGATAATATGTTAAGTTATGGAGCTGCAGGAGTATCTGTAGGGAGTCCTTTTATAGCTTCTATAGAGGCCAGTGTTACCGATGAATATAAACAAGCCTGTGTTGAGTATGGTGCAAATGATATCGTTATGACCGAACGTATTTCAGGAACTCCATGTACAGTAATAAATACACCTTATGTTAAAAAAATTGGAACTAAACAAACCTGGTTAGAATCAGTTTTAAATAAAAACAAAAAGCTTAAAAAATGGGTGAAAATGATTCGTTTTTCAATTGGTATGAATGCTACTAAAAATGCAGCAACTAAAGCAACTTATAAAACTGTTTGGGTTGCCGGTCCAAGTATTGAATATACTAAAGAAATCCTACCAACTAAAGAAATTATTAAGCGTTTAGTTAATTAACTAAGGCGATTTTGGCTTTTCTTTTATTCTTATTTTTTCCAACAAATAAGCTCAGTGTAGTACTAACTGTTAAACCTCCTATGGTTGTAGCAATAGCCTCACCAGTATCGAACCTTTCATTTTGTATCCCTCCATCGTAAACTTCTTTAGCTAAACCTGCTAATGCAGAAGCTCCTAAGCTATACCAAAAAGCTTTTTTCTTATTTTTTGTAGTCGTGTAAACTAAAGTATAGGTGGTTGCCGATATTAGTGCACCCGCACCTAGATGTAACTTGTCGTCTCCCGAAATAAATTGTGCACTGCATAGTCCTGTAAAGCTAAAGGTTAAAATAATAGCTAGAGTTTTCATTAAATTATTGGTATTTAGTTTGTTGATTGTAATTTTATATAATATTTACTATAGAATTAATAAATACTTGTTGAAATACAGTTTTATTTGGTTACAGGTCATTTTTATCGCCATATTAGTTATTTTTGGCAAGCGTATTCTAACCTTATTATCATGCAAATTAAAACAGAATTACAACTTCGTGAGCTATATGGTTTTCCAAAGGGTAGGTCCAAGGAAAAAATACTTTCTAGTTTAGAAAAACATGCCATTCATTTTATTGAAACGTCTCCTTTTTTGGTTATGTCAACATGTAATAGTGAAGGTAAATTAGATGCGTCTCCAAGAGGTGGTACCTCGGGCTTCGTAAAAGTAACAAATAGTACAGAAATAGTAATTCCTGACGCTAAAGGGAATAATATTGTTGATAGTATTGGTAATATTGTAGAGACAGGTATGGTAGGGTTGCTGTTTTTAATACCTGGAGTGGATGAAACGCTTCGTATTAATGGTCAGGCCATTATTAGCATAGATACTAAATATCTAGAATTATTTACTTCGGAAAGAATGCAACCAAAAGCGTGTATCGTTATCACTATAGAAGAAGTGTTTTTGCATTGTGCAAAAGCTTTTATGCGTTCTAAGTTATGGGATGAAACATCAAAAATTGATAGAAACTCATTCCCAACTATGGGGCAAATGTTAAAAGACCAGCTAGGTTCTGATGGAGCTCCGGAATCGAGAGAGGATATGATTGAACGTTACAAAAAAGACTTATAAATTTATTTATGAAAATAAGAAAATTAGGTGATCAAGGTTTTGAGGTAAGTGAAGTTGCCCTAGGTTGTTGGCAATTAGGAGCAGATTGGGGAACCTCAATAAATAAAGAAAGCGGTTTGGCTATATTAGAAGAAGCCGTGGATAGTGGCATTACTTTTTTTGATACCGCTGATGTTTATGGAAATGGTAAAAGTGAAAAACTCATAGGCGAATTTTTAAATAGTACAGATAAACAAATACGAGTTGCGACAAAGTTTGGTAGAGGCGGGGACGTTTATCCAGATAAGTATTCCAAAGATGTTTTGCGTAGAGCTATTGAAAGCTCATTAAAACGTTTAGATGTTAGTGCGATAGACTTACTTCAATTACACTGTGTTCCCAAGCAGTTATTGCTGGAAGAAAATATATTTGACTGGCTTCGTGATTTTAAAGCGGAAGGTTTAATTAAAAATTTTGGAGCAAGTGTTGAAACAGTTGAAGAAGGATTAATATGCTTAAAGCAAGAAGGGTTACTTTCGTTGCAGGTCATATATAATGTTTTTAGACAAAAATTAACTAAGGATTTATTGCCCCAAGCAGAGGAAAAAGGCGTAGGTATTATTGTAAGGTTACCGTTGGCAAGTGGTTTGTTATCTGGAAAATTTAATAAGAATACGACGTTTCCAGAAGATGATCATAGAAATTACAATAGAAATGGTGACGCCTTTAATATAGGAGAAACATTTGCGGGTTTACCTTTTGAAAAAGGCTTGGAACTTATTGATATAATTTCTAATAACATTTTACCCGAAGGTTTATCCATGGTAGAATTAGCATTACGATGGATTTTGGATCATCAGGCAGTTAGTTGTGTTATTCCTGGGGCTAGCTCTACAAAACAAGTATTGTCTAACGCAAAAGTCTCTAATATAGAACCCTTATCAACTGAAACACATCATTTACTATCTAAATTGTATTTTGAAGACATACAACAATATATTCGTGGAGTCTATTAACTTCAAAATCTTTATATTTGAATATAATTTAAAGGTTTAGCTTATGCTAAATAATAAGGAATTGTGTTAAAATCACAAGCTGTCGCGCAACTGTAAGTAATATAAGTTATTACAAGCCAGATACTTCCCTTTAAAACAAGACAAATGTGCTTTCGCGATTTAAGGCCAAGTCAAGACACATATAATTACCAACATGTTTAATCTAGCTAATTTATAACATCTTTGTTGGAGTCTTGCTTCTTTATTTCCCGGAACAAAAAATACAGAAGCTATGAAAAAGAATTCGCAAACATTACAAGGACCTTTAAAATGCTGGGATATTTACTCGATGCATTTAGAAAAACAGACTACTAACTTCAATAAACAGATAGAAATTGAAACCTTAAAAATATTCAAGAATAGGTTTAATTGGTTTCTTGACGTTGAAGCGTTAATCACCAATAATCAATTTGAAGCTTTAGTACTCACCAATTTTAAACAAGAAATTCAATGGGTAAACAAAGGTTTTACAAAAATGACAGGGTACCCTTTTAAATATGCTATTGGAAAGAAACCTGATTTTTTGCAAGGTAAAAATACATCTCCCACAACTTTAAATAATATACGAGACTATTTAAAAAGAGGTGTTCATTTTAAAGAAAGTATTGTAAACTATAGAAAAAATGGAGAGATGTATAATTGTAGCATTGAAATCTATCCACTAAAAGATGGTAATAATATAATTACACATCTTTTAGCTTTAGAAAAAGAGGTTAGGTTTTAACTAATACCTATTTTATTGGGATATAAAACTCCGTTTTTAGTTTATGAGGTTCTACACGTTCTGGGTTGCTAATGTATTTTTCTCTAACAATTTCATCACGCAATTCATAGTCGTTATTTAACAACCATTCATTAAAAATATGATTGTATACGTTTTGGAAAAATTCATAACTGCCTTGATATAAAAATACAGCAAACTTGCCACCTTTAAGGGTTTTAGTACCAATGTCTCCTGAAGCTTCAGCATCTTTACGAATTACTAAGCAAGAATCATATCTTATTTTATCTTCGTCTGTTACTTTTGGATCGTCATAAGGTAAGCCTATATGTTCAATCCCTGCTGTAAATAGCTTTTGTTCTTTTACCAATCCCCAAAGCTTCTGCCATGAACCTACATAATCTAATGTTTTATAGGGGCCCTGCATACGAATGTAAATACATTTTTTATCTTCTAAATCTAGGATTTTAGGCTTTTTGATATTCAAACTTTGACTATTTTTAATACTGGATGTTGTTTCCATGATGTTTGATTTTTTAATTGTGAATAATTTGTTTTTGCGATACGCTGTTGGGGACACTCCAAAATGATTTTTAAACTTTTTAGATAATGACGAAGGCGTTTCAAAACCAACATTATAAGCAATGCTTTCAATATCTAAGGACGTATAGCGTATCATTTTTGCAGCGGTTTCTATACGTATTCTAGAAATGTATGCTCCAATGGGTTCTCCTAAAAGCGCTCTGCTAATACGATGAAAATGAAACGGTGAAACATGTGAGATCTCTGCCAGCGTTTTTATGTCTATTTTGCTATCTAAATTATTGTGAATATATTCTACAATAACATTTAGTTTTTGTTCATAAAAAGCCTTGTTGGTTTGTTTCAATATCATTTTTAAAGTATGGATTAAATACTATTTAACATTTATGCTTATCGCAATAAAATGTCCTTTTTTTCTTTTTACGCTAACAACAAATATTAAATAGTAGTGCAAATGTATTCACTAATCAAGATAAAAACTTTTCCAAACTTGCTGAATATAATATTTTCATAATCGAACTCATCTTGACTTTTTGTTTTTAACCGAAAATAAATGAATTTAAGAATTATTGAATTTATTGTGTAACTTTCTACAGCGATCAGACGTCTTACTTTTTAATAGAACATTAAAAATGGATCAATCAAAACTTTAACTCATGAAATTAAATTCAAATTATCAATTGTTTAAAAATGGCAGCTTACTACTTTCTTTATTATTAATATGCAATATATGTTTTGCTCAAACCAAAGTAGAGCAAATCGATAAGCTAATAAGTACGTATGAAGCTTATGGTAAGTTTAATGGCTCAGTGTTAGTATCTGATCATGGAAAGGTTATTTATAAAAAAGGGTTTGGTATGGCAAATATGGAATGGGATATCCCTAACCAGCCCAATACAAAACATCGATTAGGCTCCATTACAAAACAATTTACAGCCATGCTTATATTACAATTA
Source organism: Flavivirga abyssicola (assembly GCF_030540775.2). GTDB lineage: Bacteria > Bacteroidota > Bacteroidia > Flavobacteriales > Flavobacteriaceae > Flavivirga > Flavivirga abyssicola. The sequence continues at coordinate 3,802,529 of NZ_CP141266.1, forward strand.
GCAGCCGACGGAAAATTAGATTTGCAAGAACCTATAACTAAATACCTTCCAGATTATCCAAAAGAAAATGGCGATAAAATAACCACACATCATTTATTAACCCATACGTCTGGAATACCAAACTATACCTCATTTCCTAAGTTTTTCCAAGAAGAAAGTCGTAATCCATATACACCAGATGCGTTTGTGAAAAAATTTGCAGATAAAGCATTAGATTTTTCACCAGGCGAAAAATTTAGTTATAGCAATTCTGGCTATTTCCTTTTAGGTGTTATTGTTGAAAAATTATCTGGAAAAACCTATGAGCAAATGCTACATGACAAAATTTTCACACCATTAAATATGAACGAATCTGGTTACGATAATCATGGTGATATTTTGAAAAACAGAGCTACAGGGTACGAAAAAAGAGGAAACAAGCTTATAAACTCAAATTATTTGGACATGTCTATTCCTTACGCAGCTGGCTCCATGTATTCCACTGTTGAAGATTTATATAAATGGGATCAAGCTTTGTATACCAATACTTTATTACCAAAAGACTATATGGAGATGTATTTTAAGCCATATGTGTCTGCTTTTGGTAGAGGCCATTATGCCTATGGTTGGGGTGTTGGTTATAATAAAATCGGGAAGTCTGCCGATAGTATATACACCATTGGTCATGGAGGTGGTATTAATGGTTTTAATACCAATATTTCCAGAGCACCTTCAGATAAATCGTTGATTGTACTTTTAAATAACACAGGACGAGCACCACTTAACCAAATGACTAGAGCTATTAGAGGTATTATACATGGTAAAGAATATAATATGCCTAAAAAATCGGTTGCTGATGATTTATTAGCAGTTATAGAAGAAAAAGGCATTGATGCAGGAATTACACATTATAATGCCATTAAGAATTCTAAAAATTATGATTTAAGAGAAAATGAAATGAACGGCATTGGTTACCAACTTATGAGGTCTGGTAAGGTTGATGAAGCAGTTAAAGTGTTTAAGCTAAATGTTGATGCGTTCCCAAAATCATCAAATGTTTATGATAGTTATGGAGAAGCGCTTATGAATTCAGGAAAGAAGGATCTGGCTATTGAGAATTATAAGAAGTCTGTTGAGTTAAACCCTAATAATTTTGCAGGGATAGAGGCTTTAAAAAAATTAGGAGCAGATGTATCAGAATATGAGAAAGAAGTGGTTGTGCCTGATACTATTTTACAAACTTATATAGGCAAGTTTGAGCTCAAACCAGGTTTTATTATCACTATAACCAAAGAAGGGAGCCAATTAAAAGGGCATGCAACAGGACAATCTACAGTTGATCTTTTTCCTAAATCGGAGAATGTATTTTATTTAAAAGTGGTGAATGCCCAATTGACTTTTAATAAGAATAGTGAAGGTAAAGTAGATAGTATTACACTTTTACAAAATGGGAAAGAGATGAGAGGTAAACGTATAGAGTAATCATTTCTATAGTATAACTATTAAAAAAACACTTTCCATTTTTATGGAAAGTGTTTTTTGTTTACACTAGATCATTAATCAATGCTACATTCACTTCATGTATACCATCAAAAGGGATGATGGTCACATTATTTCCAAACAACTCGATGGCCCTTTGAGCTTCTAAGTCCATACGGTCTTTATTAAAATAGGCATCATTGGTACCATAAATCAACGATACTTTAGCTTTTAAAAATTTTAAATCTTCAACTACTAATTCTTTAGGGATACCTCCTGAATGTAATATTAATTGACTACATGTTAATTTTCTTTTTACTACATAGCGTGTTGCGATACTTACGCCTTGCGAATACCCAAAAACAATTAGTTTTTTATCATTTGGGATGTTTTCAGATTCTAAAACAGCGTCTAAATAACATAGAACATTTTCGGTTTCTGCCAACGTATTTTCTTTAGTTAACCAACTAGCACCAACATGTTTAAACTTAGAACCTAAATAATATTTACTACTTGCCTGTGGTGCTATAATATAGTTCTCCTCAGCGTTTAAGTTTTTGAAATATTTTAAAAAATATCGACTTAAATACCCCATACCATGACACACTAGCCAAACATGTTTTGTTTTACTAGTTAATGTATTTAAAGTAGAATAAGTATTTGTAGTTTGATATGATATTTCTTTTTCGCTAGAATTCATTTGTTAAACTGGTTTTGTACTTTTGTTTCGTCATTAAAAATAAATTATTCTATGCAATTATCTAAGGAAAAAGTTTTGGCTCAAGCTAATGCAGCTTGTAAAAATACTTTAATGGAAACCTTGAATATTGAAGTAGTAGATTATGGGGATGATTTTTTAGTAGCCAGGATGCCTGTAACTTCAAGAGTACATCAACCAGATGGTGTATTACATGGAGGTGCTACAGCTGCTTTAGCAGAAAGTGTTGGTAGTTTTGCATCTCATGTTTTTATTGATACTGAAAAATTCTTTGTACGCGGTATAGAAATAACAGCCAATCATATAAAAAGTGTAAAGGCAGGGTTTGTTTATGCTAAAGCTACTTTTTTACATAAAGGTAAGACAACACAATTGTTGGATATACGAGTTACAGATGAAGCAGATAACTTAATTTCAATCTGTAAATTGTCTACTATAGCCTTACCAAAAAAAAATAGTTAATGGCGTTGGAATTTTTTTTTAAACGTATTGAAACACAATACAACAATAAATTACCCTTTGTTGTTTATAGAAAACCAAATGAAAATAAGGTAAGCGCCTTATTGCAGAAAACAAACGATTTACATTTTACAAGTAATTTTACGGAAAAAGGCTTCGTTTTTTCTCCATTTGATGATAAAGAAAAAACAGTGATAATACCTCTTGATGTTTCTGAAAACATTCAGGTAGATTTTGAACATCATACAGAGTTTGTAAAGAAAAAAGAATTAGAAGCCATTAAAGATCACCATGAAAAGCAACAACATATTGATCTAATTCAAAAAGGCGTTGAAGCTATTTCAGATAATAAATTTAAAAAAGTAGTTCTATCTAGAGAGGAAACAATTATAATTTCTGAGCCGAATCCAATAACAATTTTTAAAAACCTTTTAAATGCTTATACCTCTGCATTTGTATATTGCTGGTATCACCCAAAAGTAGGAGTATGGTTGGGAGCTACGCCAGAAACATTAATAAAAATTGAAGGCAATAGATTGTCTATCATGGCATTAGCAGGTACGCAAGATTATAAAGGGACTTTAGATGTTGTTTGGCAAAATAAAGAACAGCAAGAACAACAATTTGTTACCGATTTTATAATAGATAATTTAAAACCTTCAGTAGAGAGTTTTAAAGTCTCTGACATTGAAACTGTAAAAGCTGGAAATTTATTGCATTTAAAAACGATGATTTCTGCGCAGTTAAAACCTGAGTCAAATTTAAAAGAAGTTATTTCTTTATTACATCCCACACCAGCAGTTTGTGGTTTACCCAAGCCAGAAGCAAAACAGTTTATTTTAGATCATGAACATTACAAAAGAACATTTTATACAGGCTTTTTAGGTGAGCTAAATATGGAAACCAAATTACGATCAATGTCTGCAAAACGCAATATTGAAAACCGAGCTTATACCATAAATAAAAAAAGCACACAACTGTATGTAAATTTAAGATGTATGCAATTAAAAGATACAAAAGCGATTATTTATGTAGGTGGAGGTATAACAAAATATTCTGATCCAGAAAAAGAATGGGAGGAAACCGTCCTAAAAACACAAACAATAAAAAGTATTCTAGATTAAATGAATAATCATTAAAAGCATATTATATTGTATATACAATATAATATGCTTTATTTATTGGTATGAAGCTAATTCTAAAGTAAAGAAACCATCTCCGTCTTCTTTAATGTTTCCTATATCATCATTCCAACAAACAAAACTTTCATTGATTGTTGTACTAGTTGAATATTTATAAACTGTACAACTAAATGTACCGGCAGGCACAGTAATTAAAGAATCGACAGCAATAACTTCATGAGTAACTACCTTTCCAGCTAAAGCAGTGTGTGTCCATTTATCACCTAAAACGGCTCCTTTTTTATATATTTTGGAAAAATAATCTTGATTATTATTTGAATCAGTCAACAAAAAGTCTCCATCTTGTTTCCATAAATCAGTTGATACAATCTCTTCATTAGTTGTAGCAGTAAGTACCGTTCTGTCTACTAAAAAACCACTGCCATTGCAAGATTTAGTGGTAAACGTGATTTTAGTTGCGTCAAGAAAGAAACCAGAAGCATCATATACCATTACTTGTCCTTCTTTTAAAAAAGGAAAATCAGTATTACAATTTTGGTTGTCCATAGGGTCATTATCATCAGATGAACAACTAAATGTTAAGAATGAAATCAAGAAAATTACAGTAATGTTTTTTATCATAATTGAGAGTATATTTTTTTATGTAAAAAATGAGTCACAAATATAGTTAAAATTCAATATGAAATATTGCAAATCATTGATTATCATTTTTTATTTTTGTAGTAATGATGTATTCAAAAATCCCTCTCGCTCAAACTGTAGTGCAGTTATGTAAAGCAAAACAGATAAAACATATTATTATCTCGCCAGGTAGTAGAAACGCTCCATTAACAATAGGTTTTTCAAACGATCCGTTTTTTAAATGCTATAGTATTGTAGATGAACGTTGTGCCGCTTTTTTTGCTTTAGGAATAGCCCAACAGTTACAAGAACCAACGGCAGTTGTTTGTACTTCTGGAAGTGCATTATTAAATTATTATCCAGCAGTAGCCGAAGCATTTTACAGCGATATTTCTTTAATTGTATTGTCGGCAGATAGACCAAAACATTTAATTGGTATTGGTGACGGGCAAACCATTAATCAGAAAAATGTATTTGAAAATCATGTTCTGTATTCATCAAACTTAAAACTCGATTTAAAAGAAGATGAAACTAATAGTGCAGAGGAGTTACCTATTTTTAAAAGCATGGAGAATAAGGTGGAAACCTTACTAGGATTAAAAAAAACCATTCAGGAATATAACGAAGAAGAGATAGATACGACTATAAATAGGGCACTTCTTGAAAATGGTCCTGTGCATATTAATGTTCCATTTGATGAACCGTTATATGATATGGCAAATGAATTATCTATAAAACCAAAGCCAACTAACCTAGTAGACAAGCCATTAGAAATTGATGACTATGTTCTGGGTGATTGCATTAAAGACTGGAACGCTGCTTCGAAAAAAATGGTACTTGTAGGAGTTAATCAACCGAATCAAATAGAGCAGCGTTGGTTAGATAATTTAGCAGCTGATGCTAGTGTTATTGTATTTACTGAAACAACATCAAATTTACATCACGATACATTTTTTCCAAGTATAGATAAACTAATAGCACCATTAAAGAATGAGGGCTTTAGGAAATTACAACCAGATATTTTACTCACGTTTGGAGGGTTAATAGTTTCTAAAAAAGTAAAGGCATTTTTAAGAAAATATAGACCGCAACAGCATTGGCATATAGATTTAAAGAAGGCAAACGATACTTTCTTTAGCTTAACTAATTTTGTAAAGACAACACCAAATTATTTCTTCTCTAAATTTTTGCCTCAAACGCAATCATTAAAAAGTGATTATAATTCGTATTGGAGGCATGTAGAAGCATCGAGACTTGTTAAGCATGATGATTATTTAAACCGTATAGATTTTAGTGATTTAAAAGCTTTTGATGTTATATTGAGCGCCATCCCTAATGACACTATTTTACAATTAGGAAACAGTTCTACAGTGCGCTATGCACAATTATTTGACTTAAATAAAACATTAAAAGTATTTTGTAATCGAGGTACTAGCGGTATTGATGGATGTACATCCACAGCCATTGGTTGTGCCGTAGTAAATAAAAAACAAACCACCTTAATAACAGGCGATTTAAGTTTTATTTACGATAGTAATGCCCTGTGGAATAATTACATTCCTAGTAATTTTAGAATTATTGTTATTAACAATCAAGGAGGTGGTATTTTTAGAATTCTTCCAGGTCATAAAAACACTGAAAATTTCGATACTTATTTTGAAACCAATCATCACTTAACCGCAGAACATTTGTGTAAGATGTATGGTTTTAAGTATGAATCTGCTTCAGATGAAGTAACATTAAAATCATCGCTACATTCATTTTATTCAGAAGGAAATCAACCAAAACTGTTAGAGGTTTTTACACCAAAAAACCTAAATGATGAAGTACTTTTAAACTATTTCAAACATATTGGTTAAAATAATGTGTAACAAACTATCATTCTTTGAGTCTAAAAAATAGTTATCTTTAAACAGATATTAACACAAATATTTAACAAACACATCACATTATTATGAGTAAAAGAGACGAGCTTATTGTAAAGTACGCTGCAGATTTAAAAGACAAATTCGGTGTTCATGCAGATATGGATTTACTAACTAAAATAACTATTGGTTGTGGTCCATCAATATACAATGCAGATTCTTCAACAGTTTCCGGTTCTGACGAGTCTGAACTTGCTACAGTAAAAAATAATTTTTTAATTAAGAAGTTAGGGTTAAAAGATAGCACCGATTTAGATGAAGGCATTGCTACTATAATGGATAAATATGGACAATCTAATCGCAATAAGTATAGAGTCGTTGTGTATTATTTATTAACAAAGCATTTTAAAAAAGAATCGGTTTACTAACAGAGCTTTTTTATAAGGATATTATAAACGTTACAATTCTTGTAGCGTTTTTTTAGCTTGAATTTGATTTACCCATACCTAATTTAAAAATCGTTTAGATTCAAATAAAAATACTCAATCTAATATCATTACCTTTGCCGCATGATACATTTAGGACAGATAAATACATTAGAAATACTTCGTGAAACAGATCATGGGGTGTATTTAATTGATGATGATGATAATGAAGTTTTATTACCAAATAGATACGTACCAGAGGCTTTTAAAATTTGGGATAAGCTAGAGGTATTTGTGTATTTGGATAATGAAGAACGCCCTGTCGCTACCACAGACATGCCATATATTAAGCGTGATGATTTTGCTTTATTACGTTGTAACCAAGTAACCGATTATGGTGCTTTTTTAGATTGGGGTATGGTTAAAGAATTATTTTGTCCGTTTAAAGAACAAGCCTTTAAAATGAAACCAGGAGGTTGGTATTTAGTGCATTGTTATTTAGATGAAAAAACCGATAGGTTGGTGGCATCAAGTAAAACAAATCGATTTTTAAATAATAAAGAATTAACTGTAAAAGTGTTTGATGAGGTTGATTTAATAGTATCACACCCATCAGATATTGGAATGAATGTTATAGTAAATAAAATACATTCTGGACTTATTTATAAAGACGCTATTTTTTCAGACCTTAGTGTTGGAGATAAATTAAAAGGTATAGTTAAGAAAATCCGCCCAGGAAATAAGTTAGATATTGCTTTAGGACAAATAGGATATAGAAATATTGAGCCTAATGCAGAACGTATTATAAATGAACTTCATGATAATAGTGGTTATTTAAAACTGACAGACAAATCAAGTCCGGAAGTTATTAAGGAAACACTGCAAATGAGTAAGAAAAATTTCAAAAAAGCTATCGGTACTTTATATAAACAACGACAGATTGAAATAAAACCAGACGGTATTTATTTAGTGTAAAGAAAGTAAAATATCATTTTTTACTTTACTGTAAATGCTATTCATAGCTTCATGAATCGTGTCGTAATTGATTTTAGTAGTATCGCAGAATCTATTCTCAATTTCTGCATTCATTTTGCTAGCATTATTATGTCCAACTACGGCATAATAGCATAAACGGTTAATTTTTTTCTTAAACAAGTCTGCATCCAATAACTTTACAGAATAAGAATTTATTCTATTAGCTACAACTCCAAATGGTCTGGAGTGACCAAAGTAGCTTATTAGTTCATCAAAAAACTCAGATGAATTATCTATATCAATATGAACCCCTTCGTTAAACTCTATAACGGCTATATGTTTAAAAAAAAATATGTTTCCTAATTCTTTTTGTACAGATTCTACAATATGGCTAGAGAAATCAGATTCGGCAATTTTCATATGCTATTATATACTTCTTTTTAGGATTGAGAGATGGAAGTTATAACCTTTGTCAATTTATAATAATCTAATTATAAAATGAGAGGTATGTAAATATACTATGAGCGTATATTATAGTCAAGACAAAAAGCGCATCTATATTATTATTGCGAATAATTCTTTATTTTGTGATTAATGTTATATAATTATTATTATTTGTGTTTAAATGTTAATAAATGTTTATTTTTTAATAATTTTATTACTTCACAAATTATAGTTAAAAAGCGTGTCAATTTTTTATTTATACGAAAAATCTTAGTCAATAACGCGTTTTAATTATTCATAATAGTGAATTTCTTGTAATTAGGTCAGATGGTTCATCAAGACGCTATATTAGCTTTAGTAAAAACGCCTGGGTAGCTTTTATTACTATAAAAAAGTTTCTCTGAAATAGATGTTATAAATTTTTAGTTTAATGAGAATAAAATATCCTTTTTTACTTTGCTGTAAACATTATCTATTGCTTCGTAAATACTATCGTAATTGATTTTATCTGAGATGCAGAAACTATTCTCAATCTCAGCATTCATTTTACTCGCACTATTATGTCCAACAACCGCATAACTACGTAAGTTTTTAGCCTTCTGTCTAAATAAATCTACATCCAATAATTTTACAGAATAGGAATTTACTCTATTAGCAACTACACCAAACGGTCTGGAATCACCAAAGTAGGCTTTTAGCTCATCAAAAATTTCTGATGAATTATTAATGTCAACATGTACCCCCTCGTTAAATTCTATAACAGCTATATGATTAAAAAAGAATATGACTCCCAATTCCTTTTGTGCTGATTTTATAACATGATTAGAAAAATCTGATTCAATAATTTTCATATACTACTCTTTTTATTAAATTCTTCAATTCATTTAGGTTGTGGTTGGAAGTTATAAATTCTGTTAAATTATTATTGTGGTTATAAAAACAGGGAGGCAAATATACTATGTATGCATAATATGTGCAAGATTAAATATCTGCTAATCAAACAATTGAATATAATTCTGTTAAATGGATAATAAATTATGTATTTTACGAGTTCTTCAAATAAATATTGCTAAAAATTTTAGTTTAATATGATTTTATTATCATATAATCAACTGTTTAAAATTCATTTTATCTTTTTTTGTACGAAAAAACTTAATAAAAAAATCATTTGATTTATTTAAAATATTGATTTTTTGAAGATTAACTTATAGGTATTAGCATTTCAAATTTAGTATTTTTGCCAGATGATTAATCAAGACACCATAGTGGCTTTAGCGACACCATCTGGAGCAGGTGCAATTGCTATAATAAGATTATCTGGAAAAGATGCCATAACCTTTGCAGAAAATCAATTTAAATCGGTTTCAGGAAAAGAGTTAAGTAAACAAGTAACACACACCATCCATTTAGGTCATATTATAGATGAAGATCGTACTATAGATGAAGTATTGGTATCCGTTTTTAAAAACCCTAATTCTTATACTGGTGAACATGTTGTTGAGATTTCGTGCCATGGTTCTAATTATATTCAACAAGAAATTATTCAATTGTTTTTGCGTCAAGGTTGTAGAATGGCAACAGCAGGAGAATTTACTTTAAGAGCATTTTTAAATGGGAAGTTAGATTTAAGTCAGGCAGAAGCAGTAGCAGATTTAATTTCTAGTGATAATGAAGCATCACATCAAATTGCCATGCAACAAATGCGTGGTGGGTTTTCATCAGAAATAGCAAAGTTGCGTGAAGAACTTTTAAATTTTGCATCTTTAATAGAGTTAGAGCTTGATTTTGCGGAAGAAGATGTTGAATTCGCCGATAGATCCCAGTTTAAAGATTTAATTGAACGCATCACGTTTGTACTCAAGCGTCTTATAGATTCATTTGCTGTTGGTAATGTAATTAAAAATGGCATTCCTGTAGCTATTGTAGGAGAACCTAATGTTGGAAAATCTACACTTTTAAATGCGCTTTTAAACGAAGAACGAGCTATTGTAAGTGAGATAGCTGGGACAACTAGAGATACGATTGAAGACGAAATATCTATAGGTGGTATAGGTTTTCGATTTATTGATACTGCGGGAATAAGAGAGACTAAAGATGTTGTAGAAAGTATAGGGATAAAAAAAACCTTTGAAAAAATAGAACAAGCACAAGTTGTTGTATATCTTTTTGAATCGGATGTCATTTCGAACGCTAGTGAGAAATCTCAAAATATTAAGATAGAAATAGAAAAGATTAAGAACAAATACCCTCAAAAACCATTGGTAGTAATTGCCAATAAAATTGATAAGCTTTCAGAAAATGAAGTTGCTATTTTAAATGAGGAGCTATCTGTTATTTCGAGTGCTAGCGAAAAATCCCATATTCAGCTACTATCAGCAAAACAGGGGATAGGAGTAGAGGAACTTAAAGAATGTTTGTTGAGTTTTGTTAACACTGGAGCTTTAAGAAATAACGATACCATTATTACTAATTCACGTCATTACGATTCCCTTTTAAAAGCGTTTGAGGAAATTAGTAAGGTTAAACATGGATTAGATTCTGGTTTATCAGGGGATCTGTTGGCTATAGATATCCGCCAAGCATTATTTCATTTTGGAGAGATTACTGGAGAAATAACTAATGACGATTTGTTAGGTAATATTTTTGCTAATTTTTGTATTGGGAAATAGTTGGTTATCAGCAAAATACAATTAAAGTCAACAAAAGTCAATCTTTCTCAGAATTAAAATAACTCCTTTTTACTTCCAATATTAGTATATATACGTATTAAATAGACTAATACGTGTACATTTTTTGTACCTCCAATTGTCATATCTCGTCCAAGCCTAATACTTTGGCCTTAATTGGATAGATTGTGACACCTCTAGAGACTCACAGATACTTCTAGACACTTCCAGAAACTATCCAAAGATAAATTTTGAGATAGTTAAATCTAAACAATTAATAAATATGAGTTCAAATATCCGTATTAAAAGGATCTGTATGTATTGTGGTAAAGAATTTATAGCCAAAACCACAGTAACAAAGTATTGTAGTCATAAATGTAACAGTAGAGATTACAAAAGAAAAATTAAGGAGTTAAAAATACAAGCATCAGATAAGGATACTAATAAAGTTATACCTCAACATATTAAGCATCCAAAACTTAATGAAAAGGAGATTCTATCCATAAAAGAAGTTTGTGAATTTATAGGTATGAGTAAATCTTCTGTTTATAGATTGATAAAGGATGAGGTCATTAAACCTCTAAAAATTAGAAATCGAGTATTTATTTCAAGGGAGGAATTAAAAAAAATGTTAAAGTTCTAAATTTTAACAATTTTGGAAACTCTGTGTAAATGAGATGGTTATAAAAACAGCTTTTATTCTTGATTAAAATATTTGATAATCAGATACTTAAATATAAACCTAAATATGGGTTTTTTAATTTAAGCAAAAAAAATTTAGTAGAACTTTGTGGAACAAAATAGGGAAGAAAACTCTGTTTAAGAGATGAGCAAATTTAAGATATTTAAATGAGAGTACCGAAAGTTAAAATAAGGATGAAATTACTCAAATATGGGAAACAATATAGCCTGTATTTTGATTTCTATCCTGCTATTCGTAATGCAAGAACAGGTAAGCAAACCCGTAGAGAGTTTTTGGGTATGAGAATGTATGTAAATCCAAAGGATGAAATAGAAAAACTTCATAACAAAAACACTTTACTAAGAGCGAGAAAAATATGTGCAGAAAGACAACAGCAGATTTTTGATAATGATTTAGGGTTTTTAGCTTCAGATTTAGAAAATAAGGACTTCCTATTATATTTTGAAAAACTAGCAAAAAGGAGAGGAATTAGTAGTTCTAGTAGAACTACCTATTTGATTGTATTAGAATATTTAAAACAGCATTCACCTGAGGTTAAAGTTAAGCACATCAATTTAAAATTTGTCAATAGCTTTAGGGAATATTTACTATATAAACCTCATTTTAAAACCTTAAAGCCTATTTCTCAAAATACAGCAGGGTCATATTTTTCCAAGTTTATTTTTGCCTTGAAGTTGGCATATAAAGAGGGGTTGCTTAAAGAAAATATAGCACCTAAAATAGAAAGGATTAAATGTGTAGATACTAAAAGAGGCTATTTAACTAAGGAAGAAGCTATAAAACTAAAAAATACACCATGTAAAGATGAATTACAAAAGCGCATTTGTCTTTTCATGATTTATACAGGGCTTAGGATTTCTGATGCAGAAAAACTCATTTGGAATGATTTAGAGCATTCCAGCGAATTAGGATATCATATCCGCTTCCAGCATCAAAAAACTAGTACACAACAAGCCTTACCTATTAGTGAAGAGGCTTTTGCACTACTTACTGAACGAGGAGAGCCTAATGAAAGACTTTTTAAAGGTTTTAAACGTAAGTACAGGCTTATTAAAAGTTGGGGAGAGGATGCGGGTATTTCAAAAAACATTGGGTATCACATTTTTAGACATTCATGTGCAACAATGTTGATTAATTCTGGTGTACCAATCTTTACAGTAATGTCTATTCTAGGTCATAAAGAAGTGAAAACTACAATGAACTATCTCAACCTATTAGATAAAAATAAAATTGATGCGGTGAATACTATTAAGCTATGAATTTAGCTAAACCCATTTATTAATTAACAAAAAGAGATTATTATGGAACAATTTTTCCTAATGTGTAAACCTGATGAATTAAGAACTATTATCCGAGAGGAGTTAAGTTCTTTAACCAAAAATAAGGCTAAGCCAGAATTTAAACAAAATGATGATTATTTAGATATTAATATGGCATCAGATTTTTTAAAACTATCACCGCACACATTACGTCGTAAGGCACAAAAAAGTGAAATACCTTGTTATAAACGAAACAACAAATGGCTGTTTTTAAGGAAAGAGCTTATTGATTATGTGAATAAGGGTAAGCAATTAACCTATGACAATTTATAATTGGTTTATGATTGATGGGGTAGAATTTTATTGCGATAATGATTTTCTCAAATGGGAATATCCTATGCCTAAGTTCTATGAGTACAATGAGCTATTGTTTAGACCTATATGGGGTAATAGAGGGGGGATAACTAAATATACTGCTAAAGATGATTATGGTTTACTTCATGTAATAACCCCTAAGGAGTATAAAATTAAAAACTCTGCTCATAAAGCTTATTCAAAAGTAATTGGGAAATCAGGCAACTGGTCTGATTTCTCTTTTACTGACTTCATTAAAATGGTGAATATGCTTTCTAACAGATATAAGTTAGATCCTGCTAGAATTTATATAAGAAAATTGGAAATAGGGGTAAACATAGAATTGAATAACCCATCAATGGAATATATAAGTTTAATCCGAGCTTTTAAGTTCTCAAAACCTAGTGTAGATATGAGAACCATGAGAAATAAGTTTTATGGTAGAAAGTTTTTCACAGGTAATTATCAATTAAAGGTTTACGATAAGACAAGACAGGTCTTTGAAAAAGACAGGATAAATATTTCATCAAATATGATACGATTTGAAGCTGTTATCAAAAAAGTAAAACTAAAAGATTTGGGAGTTTTCACTTTAGCAGATTTAATTAATTATAGTAAGTTTTCAGTATTGGTAGACTTTCTACATGAAATGTTTTATGGAATCGCTTTTGACCGTAGATACGATGTATCTACTTTAACTGCAAATGAACTGGAGTTATATATAGCAGGAGCTAAACGTTTCTATTGGGTTAATTTACCCAAATGCAGCAGTCCCTCAACAGCTTCAAGACGTAGAAAACAGTATAAAATCATTATTACAAAATTAGATAAGGAAAACCCTTTTGCAAATCCCTTATTACTCGAATTACGAAAGAAAGTAGTAAAAAAAATCAATCAACTTTCAGTAGAGAGTTTCAACTAGTAATATAACATAAGAACATATCAAATATGAAAACATTAAAAAGAAAATATTTAAACGGAGAAAAAACAGATCTAATCCCTCAAGAGAATATGGATTTAATCAGAAAAGAGTTAAGGGATAATTTCACCTTTATTTATCATGAAGATTTAGATTCTATTTATTACAGAAAACGAGGAGATTTCACTACAAAACCAGTTGATTTAGATTTTGTAACAACTTTAACAAAGAATTATATCTGTTCAGATATTTATTGCAATAAAAACTTTATCATTTATACAATCGAGTATCTAAGTATTAGTAGGGATTCTTGGCCTTATTTACGTGAATTACCATTATGGGATACAAATAGAGAAAGTGAAATGAAAAAGCTTTTATTAGCAATTAAAACTACTGATCAATGGTTTTTTAAAAAATATTTTGAAGCTTACCTATTAGCAGAAGTTGAATATACATTAGGCAAAAGAAATTTTTTAGTAGGGCGTATCTTTTATTATCCAAAGGAGATTAAATTGGAAGTTAGAGAATGGATTTATAGTTTAAGGCCTTGGCAGAGAATCAGCCATCAAAAAACTATTTTTAATTATAGTACTAATTATACCGAAGACGAAGGAAATGAAATTACGTTTGATGTGGAAGAGGTAGATAATAATATTGTAGTTGATATGGATTTAGTTTGGGCGGAATTATTATATAGGGTTATAAATGGTGAGAAATCATGTTTAGATAGCTTTGAAGAAGACCTTTATATTAATAAATTTTTGAGGAGACCAAATAACAAGTAGATTATTCAAATAGATTATGAATATTAATACAAGACTATTAATAAAAAGAGAATTACTGTAGCGTTAATTGTTTTAAATCGGTATTATAAAAACCTGAGTTGTTGAATCTAGAACTATTAATTTATGTTAATAGTTAGAAAGTTTAATTATTAAAAATATTAAAGCAAAAGAAGTCCGTACGGCAGACTTAAATGATGTATACATTGTTCAAAAGGTCATACATCTTTACTATAAAGTGGATAATAAAAAGAGAATTATTGCAAATGTCAATGATTTTAAGCAGGTCTTATTAAAACCTGAATTCGGCTATTTTAACCATATTATCCTATGTTATCCTTTAGAAAGTTTTATGATTAAGAATATTAAAGAAGTGAAGTTTATTACATTTGCTGTTAGAACTATAAAAAGTTTATAAGAAGAAATTAAATAAAATAGAAATATAAGTTAGCGTTAGCTATTTATTCTTGTTACTGAAAACTGGTAATTTTTAATATACACGAGATAAATAGACTTAATGCTCATGCTATGGCGTGGGCTTAGTTTGTTTGTGTATAGGGTATTACCAGTACCTCAGTAACGATAAGCTACAGTTCCACGCTTATTTTTTTAAACCTTTAACAGCTTTTAGGGACTGGAAGCATTTTAAATTCAGTTTATGAAAGTTTTAAAGTACATTTTAGCAGTTCTATTTTTCCTAATAGCTTTGGGATATTTATTTAGTGGTTCTTTTTTATCATTTGTTTTTTCAACAATTTTGGGATTAGTCTTTCTACCAGATATATCAAAGAAACTACCTACTAAGTTCAAAATATGGAATTCTAGAATTTTCAGGTATTGTAGTTATATATTTCTTTTTATCATGATAGGCTTATTTACTGATGAGGTTAGTTTAGATAGTTCATCCGAAAAAAGTTTTGATGAAAAACAACAAGAATCAATTGCAGAACTAAAACCAATTAAAGATTCATTAGACTTTATAATTAAAGAATACGATTTATCAGTTTGTCAAATCTATAAAGATGTATCAGAAATTGAGAGAAAATCGATTAAGGATGCAGATAATAAATACCCTGATTTTGGTAAGAAGCACCTTGAATATTCTGAAAAGTTAAGAATCGAAAGAACTAAACAGTATTGGATTGAGAAAGGCATATCAGAAGAACTTTTTAATAAAGCTATTTTGTATTCTGATGAATGTTCAGAAAAAGAAAGGTTGGAAAATGTAAAAAAAACTAAAAGAACAGAAGCAAGTACAAGCTCTTAAAAAAGATAAGATTGAAGATTGTTTTAGTAATGCATGTAGTTTAACTCACAGAAAGATAAAAAGTGTAATGCATAATCCTAAATCTTTTGAATATGTAGATTGTAAATATTTAGGAGCAGGGGAGAGTACATTTACTATTCGTTATAGTTATAGAGGTCAAAACAAGTTAGGGGCTACTGTACTAGAAAGCGTAAAAGCTGAAATTGATATAGAAAAATGTGAGGTTATCAAAATAGAATAATCAAAAGCTAAATTTTGAAATAAGTATCAAAACACTTCAATTGAGGTGTTTTTTTATGCGATTTTGGTTTTTCTGTATATGATTTGTACCTTTTATATACTGGTAAACGGTCACTTCTTATACTGGATCAATAGAGAACTAGAGTTTTTTATTTTCTGAATCAGAAAGTAACGTATAGAAACACCAAAGAAATGTTTACAAGTAGTTTTTATGATCTAAAAAGAAACTCTAAGAAAGATTGTTTATTATTAATATCTTTAATGTTGAATCTTAGATTATACTTATGCAACCATTATTTACTGAAAATTTTCTTTCTCACTACCTAATAGATTTTAAGTTATCGAATGTACCAAAAATAAGATTAGCAAGAAATATTATCGAAGGTTTAATTTTAGAACTTAAATCAGGTAAACTTGAAAGCCTAAAGGAGGAAGAGTTTAAAACACGATTTTTAAATGAATTCTTTGGGGATGTTTTAGGATTCAATTATGGTAATTCTAATTTTTGGACTTTAAGTGAAGAAGTTAAAACTAAAGTTGATGGAACTAAAGTTGATGGAGCATTGGGTTTCTTTGGTAAGAACAAAAAGAGTAGTGATGTAAGAGCAGTAATAGAAATAAAAGATGCTAATAAGAATCTTGATGTAAAGCAAAATAGAAAAGATTCAAAATCAGCTGTTAGTCAAGCATTTGAATATGCTTCAAAAATGGGAGGGCAATGCAAATGGATAATAGTCTCTAATTTTAAAGAGGTACGTTTTTATTCAAATTTTCAAGGAAAGTACCAAGTGTTTTTTCTCGAAGATTTATCAGATGAAAACAAATTAAAAGAATTATTGTTTCTCTTCCATAAAGACAGGTTTATTAAAAAAGATAATATTTCGAGTACTGAACAGCTATATAAAATAAGTAGTTTAGAATTAAAAGAGAATGAGAAGTCGATACATATAGTTGATGAAATATATTCATCGTTGAAGAGGTTTGAAGGATTAAAATATATTGACCCTAATTATTTGGCGACAATAAAGCCTTTTAATATTTTAAATGAACATGTTTGGCATTATTCCGATAATAAGCTGCTTACAATTAACCCTAAAATTCATGCTTTATTCAAGCATTTAGACTTTGAGGATGGAAAAATTAAAATTTCAGATGAATTAAAGAAAGAATTAGAGAATGAAAAGGTTATTGAGTATGAAGATAAAATATATTCTTTTATAAGGTTTCTTAACCATTCTCAGATAATCGAAATCAGTTGTATAGAAGATTACAATAAAGTTATATTGAGAAGGTCTCATGTTTTAGGCTTTTCTCATAAACACTTTTTTAGACTTTCTGATAAAGATGGCTTTACTAAAAGCATAGATATTTTAAAGTATAAATCTTGTGATTGTATTTCTTGTAACTTTAAGAGTTTTGATTTTAAACATTTATTGAGTAAACTTAAAATTGCTCAAAATAAGGATGAATGTATTACTTTAGAATATGCTTATGGTAATTATCTAGTTTCTGCAAATAACTACAAAAATGCTTATAATATATATAAGAGTTTATGTGAAAAAATAAAAGGGAAAGAAGGGTGTGAGATAGAATATTTTTTGGCTAAACTAAATATGAAATATTTGCATAATTTGGTATGGGAGGACAAGAAATTAAAAGATAGTATTGAAATTAAAGAAGAAATTAGAAGTATTGATTTAAATAGAATTCTTTATGAAGAAATAGAGTATAGCATAAATTATGATGTTAGAAATTATCTTTTAAAAATCAAAGATGAAAACCTTTTACTTTCAGTTAAAGATAAAGTAGAAGAATTAGTAGATAAAATAGCCAATTTAAGAAAGCATTACGATAATGGCAATGATGGATATATGGGCTCAAATTATTTTCACGATTTAGCAAGTGAATATTATAACCTTCAATTACATTTAAATAAAAACAGGATTATTTATAATGTATTCTATAAGTATAAATTATTAACAGCGAAAGTATTTAAAGGTCTTATAGATAGTTACTTAACAAAAGGCAATGGTTTGAGCTCTTTTAATTCATTTTACTTGCTTGAATTTATTACAAATATTAACCCTACTGAATTTCAAAAATTACTTTCAAAAGTTGATTTTTTAGACGTTAATGAAGGGTGTGATAAAAAGATAATTAGCAGTATTACTAATCTACTAAAATCTTATTTTGAAGACGGTCTCTTTGCTAATTCTCCTTATAAAAATAGAATACTTGAAGAATACTTAATTGATTTACAGTTTAGTGATCGATATATAAGTTTAGTAGCAAATTCATTTACATTGCTTTCAAAAATTACTATTTCTAAGTCGTTATTTGAACCTTTATCTAAAGTGATTATACACTTTTTAAGTATTGAAGATAATTTGTCTTGGCATGAATTAAGAGAATTTAGTAAGTTCCTTACTGTAAAAGGTAATTCTTTTACTTCGGAACAATTAATTAATATTTTGGAAATTGCTATTGAAAGAGATAAGCCCAATAATAATAAATACGAAGGCTTAATTGAAAGCTCATCAAAATCATTACATAAGTTTTACCCAAATATTAAAATAAGCAAAAAACATATAATAAAAAGAGCGATTGGAAATATAAGTGGCTGTTCTAAATGGAACTATGTTTCATATTTATTGTTAATAAGTGATGAGCAATGCAAAAATATTCTCAATAAAGAGGTTGAAGATGTTTTAGATGAGAAATTTGATGTTAATTTTTATGATCACTTAATTAGGAAGAAACTTTATGATTATAAAAGGAAAGATTATTTTAAAAGGCTTGTAGAAGATGTTAGTAATTCTAAGGAGATAGGCTTCAAGAATGAATTTAAAGGAAATAATCCTGTTTTTGATGGCTATCGTTTCTATAATTTCATTATTCTCTTAAACATTTTAAATATTAATAAAGAATCAGAGTTATTAAACGTTTTTGCCAATATTTCTGAATATGAAAAGTGGTTGCTAAATCCTGAAAAATATAACTATTCTAATTTTGATGCTAAATGGATTTTAGCTTCTGATAATAAATTTATATTGGGTAGCCTTAGCGGAATTGAAGATATAGTTAATGCAGTAGAGATTGAGTTGAAAAAAGAGTTTAATCCTATTCTTTCAGAAATCTATTATAAATACTTATTATAAGTAGAAAAGAGATAAATGTATAGTTTTAAAATTCAATTCATAACAACGAAAAAAGATATAAGCTTTATAATGAAATCTCATAACAAAGATGAGGTTGATAATTTTGTAGGTGATTTACTTTCGATATTTATTACTTTAAAAGAGAATGGCAAACCATTACTAAACACTCTGCAAAAGTACACCGAAGAGAATAAAAAAGAGTTAAATCATTTTATAGATAAATACAAGTTAAGACTACCAAGGCTAAATTCAGTATCAGCGTTTCTCAGAAAGCTAAAACCAAACGAGTATTTTGTTTTTCTTCCAAATATGAATTTGGAACAGATTGAAATCTTAAAATTAAATGAGTATATAAAAACAATAAGTGCTGGTAAAAAATATGTAAATCCAAGTGATGAATTACTTGATTTATATGAGAGTTTTCTAAAAAAATACCAGCTAAATACAGTTGGGAAGAATAGGGTTGCGATTGGGGAAAAAGATAAGCAAAAGCGTATTTGTAGATTTTGTTTAAATAAAAGTAATCCAACTACATTTAATAATAAGGCACATGCAATATCAGAAGCGTTAGGGAATAAAACTATTATCTTATTTGATGAGTGTGATAAGTGTAATAAAGAATTTAGCGAAACGATAGAGCCTCACATTATTCAGTATTTATCTCTATTCAGGACTATTTTCGGAGTTAAAGGTAAAGGAGGGAATAAAAAATTAAAAGGTAAAAACTTCACTTTAAGTAATAATGGACAAGTAAACATTGTCTTCAATAGTTTAGAGGATAGACCAAACCCAAGTGATAAAAACTATAATTTAAAGCTTAATTTACAAGAGCCTTTAGTTTTTCAAAATGTATATAAATCTTTTTGCAAGTATTTTTTATCAGTTATTGACGATAATGATCTTATTCATTTTAGAGATACTATTAAATGGATTAAAGGGGATATTGAAACTACCAACCTTCCTAGAATAGCTGAATTAACGACTTATGATTTTTTTACTTTACAACCTGAATTATCCTACTATATAAGAAAAGAAGATGATACAAGTATTCCTTTTGCAGTCGGGAGGTTTTGTTTTACTTGTAAGGTGTATGTTTTTATTATCCCTTTTTCGGATTGTGATAGTTTAGATTTTATAAAAGAATCTGAATTTAGACGTTATTGGAAAACTTTTAAACTCTTTAGTAAAAGTGAGAATTGGGTTTTTAATGATTATTCAAATAATACTCCAAGAGATTTCAGTATAAATCTTAATAATGAAATTATATAAAACATACAGATTATATTCTTTATCGTTTTAATAGTTGATTAATTTGTAATCATTTTTTCTATATTTGAATTTCTATGAATTTAGTGAAAAAGAATAATTAGTCTGTATACATATTTTTGTAGCTTTTTTATTAAATATATTTAATGTATAACATTACTATGCTTACCAATTAATATAAGATGATTGAAAAAAATATTAATGAGTCATTACTTAAAAATGATCCGTCCGCTGTATCATTAATCCGATATTTACACGAGTTAGATACAGAGCTATCTTTTTTAGATTCAGCAATCTATCATCAATTTCCGATTTATCCTGAAGCAGATAGTGATTCAACGGTATCAGCGAATGTATTATTTATTAGTAAAACACATGGACTTTTTATTTTTCAATGTTTAAATAAATTGAGAGGTGTAGAAATTCAATTGGAGGAGCATGAAGATGATTTAGCAGAAATTGATACTATGATTTATGCAAAATTATTAAAGGATTCTCCAAAATTAAAAAAAGACAGAAGAAACCTCAAGTTAGACATAACCTCTAGTATTTTTATTAATGATGAGGATTCTAAAGATGTTTATCAATCGGAATTTAATATTCTCAATTCAAAACATGATGTTAAAGTTCTTATAGATAGTGCGTATGATGCAAATTTGCTTAAAGATTCTGAATTTAAAGACTTAAAGGCAACTTTAGAAGGTTCAAAGGTAATCGTGAAACCAAAAAAAAGAGGATTAAAAGATGCCAAAGACTTTAAAAATTCTAAAGGAGCAATTCTTTCTCATATAGAAAATGAAATATCAAATTTTGATTCAGAGCAAAAAAGAGCAGCCTTATTTATAGTTGATGGAGCTCAAAGAATAAGGGGATTAGCTGGTTCAGGCAAAACAATAATCTTGGCTATGAAAGCCGCTATGATACATTTAAATCAACCAGAAGCAAATATATTATATACATATTATACTAAAAATTTAAATGATGTTGTAAAACGTTATATAACTAAGTTTTATAGACAGTTTGCGGATAGAGACCCAGACTGGGAGAAAATAAAGATTATGCATGCTTGGGGTGGACAAAGATTAGAAGGAGTTTATTATAATGCTTGTAAGTTAAATAATATTGCTTCCATAAATTTAACTGAAGCACGAAGAATGAGTCGGCTTGATCCATTTGAAGTAGTATGCGAGGATTTAATAAAAAACAAGCTTAAAAAGCAATATGATTATTCCCTTATTGATGAAGCTCAAGATTTTCCTCCTCAGTTTTATAGGTTATGTCGTAAAATAACGGAAAAGAGTAGGGTCGTTTGGGCTTATGATGATTTTCAAAATATTTTAGATATTGATTTACAAGATGAAAAGGAGACTTTTGGAAAGGATGAAAATGGTGAATATCATGTGGACTTTTCAAAAGCAAAAGATGATTTACGTGACTTGATTTTGCATACTTGCTATCGTACACCAAGAAAATCACTTATTACAGCTTTCTCTTTAGGGTTAGGAGTTTATAATACTAATGAGTCTGATGAAATTCAAATGGTTCAAAGATTGGAAAGTAATGAGCATTGGGAAAGTTTAGGTTTTGAAGTAGTATCTGGTGATTCAGAAAACGGTGCTAAAATGATAATTGATAGGCCAATTTCTAATAGTTCATCAATTAAAAATGAATTGTTAGGCAGTGATGAAATACTTAAAGTTTTTAAAGCAGATGACAGAAAAGATGAAATAGAGTTTGTTATAAATTCAATTAAAAGTGATTTGGCTAAAGAAATGTGTCCAGAAGATATTAGTGTAATTTGTATGGACAATAGAAATGCTAGAGATTTCTTTAAATACTTAGAAGAAAGGCTTGAAGATGAAGACGTAAAATCTTTTAATTTATTTAATGCGCCGACTACTAATAAATCATATAAAGTACCAAACCATGTTACTTTATCTACTATTTATAATGCAAAAGGAAATGAATCTGGAAGTATTTATATTATTGGAATAGATACAGTTTTTAGAGATAAAGATAACATAGTAGAACGCAATAAAATATTCACAGCAATGACAAGAAGTTTAGCTTGGGTAACACTTTCAGGAGTTGGGAAAAGTGTACAATATTGTATAGATGAAATTGAGTTATTAAAGAAGAATAGTTATCAAATGCATTTTGTTCAACCAAGTGAAGATGATGTGAAAACAATTAGACAAGGCATTAGTTCTAGGCAGAAATTGCTAAATGATTTTGAAAGATTTGCTCAAAAAAAATCTGAAGAAACTGGTTTACCGAAAGAAGAAGTTGTAAAGCAATTAAAGATTGATTGGGAAAAAGAAAATTCAAAAAAGGATGACTCTTTCGAACTATAATATTTCATTTTCTCAAATCGAAAAATTTTTAGAAGAGATTGATTTATTTAAAGATTCTGGAATAAAGAATATTAATAAAGTTGGTGTTTCAAAAAAATTTATTCATGCTTCTATTAAGGAAAGTTATCATATAGTTCACAAAGCAGGCTTAGATAATTTTGATTATGATTTTTTACTGAATGACGACTCCTTTTTTCAGTTTGAGTTTAAACAAAAGGAAAACATAGAGATTAGATACGCTTATTATCAAAACCCTTCTGAATTTATTAGTTATAATGAATTTGTTCTTGGAATATTAGAAGGAGATGGGGAGTATAAAGAAACGGTTGAAGAAATAGGTGATATGTTTTATGAGGAATATGAGCAGCATTTGAGTGAGTTAAATTTTAAATCTAATTATATTACGTTTAGATACGACTCAGATTTTAAAAATTATAAAGCTCAAGTGCACCCAGTTTCGCATCTTCACGTTGGGCATGACAACACTATTAGAATACCTTTTAAGAAATTTATTAGCCCTATGACATTTGTTCTGTTCGTTATTAAACAAGCTTACTATCGTAAATGGAAAGACCTTATTAAAAATAAAAGCGATCTAGTTGAAAATTTTCTTAAAGACTCTATTAATGGAGAGTCAACAATTGCTAATGAATATTGGCATGAGTTAGAAGAGTTCGAACTTTATATTTTGTAATATAGTTTACATTTGTTCCTCATTTGTACTCGAAAATCTTAACTAATTGAATATCAATACAGGTCACTTTCTGTATCGGGAAGTAATGTATCCATATCTAATATTTACAATGATCAAAAATTAAATGTAGCTACCTATTAAAAGGCACTGGCCAACAGTACCATATCTGTACAGAACACACAGGTAAGTATACTTGGTCGTTAATGCACGTTCTTATCAATTTAGATTGTAAGTTTTATGTGGTAAACCCATTGCACTTAAAAAGAAGTTTAGGCCTTACAAGGGGCAAAAATGATAAAGTTGATGCCATTAGAATAGCCCACTTTATCAAAAAGAACTATCAGGACACCGAAATATTTGTCCCTAAAAGAGACGTTATACAAAACCTGCAAATACTAGTCAGTGAAAGAAAGTTTAGAATACAACAAAGGCAGCAGCTCTCTACCAAGAACAAAGAACTTAATGTCTTGGATAATCGAAAACTGGCATTTAAACTTATTAAGGAAAACAACAAGCTAATAAAAGAGCTCAGTGTGCAAGTTAAAACTATAGAACAACAAATTAAAGAACTCATAAAACAAGACTCTGGATTGTTTGCTATTAATAAACAACTTAAATCCATTCCTGGTATTGGTGATGTACTATGTTGGAACTTAATTATAAAAACCAATGAGTTTAAATCCATTAGGGAACCCAGAAAACTGGCTTGTTATGCAGGGGTTGCTCCTTTTGCAAACACTTCTGGAACCTCAGTATTTGGAAGAAATCGCGTCTCTAACCTAGCTGACAAATCCCTTAAAAAATTGTTGCACCTTGGAGCTATGAGTGCCATTAGATTAAATAATGACTTGGCCTGTTATTATCGACGCAAAGTTATGGAGGGCAAAAATAAAATGAGCGTCTTAAATGCCGTTAGAAACAAAATAATACACATTATATTTGCTTTAATTAAAAATCAAGATTTTTATCAAAACCGTTTGGTTACGTCATAGAAATCTAACTGACATAAATTTCCTTATCCAAGATTCACGTTAGTTTACTATAATTTTCTGGTTTCTAATTTTTATTTAATGATGGAGAATAATAAGATCACATTAATATGACATTATTTCATTCTTTGTTAATACTAAAAATTAAGAATAATATATTTAACAAAATTAAAATCAATAGTACAACAAGAAATGTCATCATATATTATTTTTTAAAGTCAAATCCTTGATATTACTTATTTGGGCTATGAATAATAAACTAACAAACTGTTATGTATAAAGAGGCACAAACTTAGAGTCACCCTAAGAAAGAAAAGCAAATAATTGGTATACTGTAAATAAAAATACTCTTTATAAGGGTAGGATATAATAACTCCAAAAAGCTTCGATAATAAACCGCCACAAATTTCACTTCATGACGGTTCTAAGGAACTAAAAAAAGAAAGATTATAAATTAAGGCTATTAAACAAGTCTTTTAATTTAGTATCACTAGGTCTTGGAGCTTCGGTTTCAAGAACAACCCCGTCAGGGTCTAATAAAATAAACTTAGGAATTCCTTTTACGTAAAAGGCTTTTAAGAAATCGCCATTTCCACGAGACCATAACTGTATACCAGTTAAATTATTTTCTTTTACAAATGTTCTCCATTTGCCGCCTTTCCCTTTTCTGTCTATGGAGATACTCACGAATTCGATATTTTTTCCATGGTATTCTTTTTCAAGTTTTTTTAGGTGTGGTATCTCTCCAATACATGGTTTGCACCATGTTGCCCAAAGGTCTATATAAACATATTTTCCTTTTAAATCATCTAAAGATAATGTCCCGCCAGCATAATTTTCATAATCCACAAATTTTGGAGATGGATTGCCGTTTAATAGTTCCGGCGCATGCAACTCGTTGTAGGTTTCATACATTTTTTCAAATAGGCGCTTAGTTCTCTTTTCACCTTGAGCAAAGAATGTAGAATCAACATTTTTTGTACTATACAACAAAGTTTCTAGCTCTTCTTTAAAAGCTTTCATACTTATATCAAAACTATCTTTTGGTAATGAGTACAACTCAAAATCATTTCCTTTTTTTCTTATGCGTTTAGTATATTCTGCTTGGTAAGCGCTAGCTTCAAATCCTTTACCTTTGAATTCTACAGTGTTTAGAAAATCTCGGGCATCGGCATTGATTTCTACTTCATAGCCATTATCTAAATATAAAGATGTGCCAGTTCTACCGTTAGACAAAAGCCCTGAACCTTTCTCTGGTGCTTTAATAGTATCTCTAAAGGTGCCATCAGCATTTAATTTTATAGTTTTTTTAATTCCAGATTTGCTAAAGACCATAGAATCTGCAACTGGGTTTTCAATTTTTCCATGAATTACAGCATAATATCTAGGTTTTTTTTCACAACAAAACAATACAAGTGTTAGTGAAAATAATAGAATATTTAAATTTTTCATGTTTAGTATTCGTTAATTATTAATGGATTTGATTTATCTCTGGCTTAAATACAATTTCTAGTGATTTACTGTCTGTTAATATTTCAGTAATTATTTTCTGTATATCTTCTAAAGTAATAGCATTGATGATATCTTCATAATTTTTAGGAGCATCTGCATTAAGACCATCTTCTACAAATTTTATCATGACCCTGTAATCATAATCAGATCTGTTTTTATATTCTTTACGTTTTTTAAGTTTGTTACTTTTTACCTTGTCTAGATCTTCTTGTAAAATCTCACCGTTTTTTATTTTGTCTAGTTCCGAATACACAATTTTTATTAGATTTTCAACCATATCTGGATTACAATTAAAAGATACTTCTAGTTGTGCTTCTTCTTTTGGTTCTCTAAAAAAGGCATAATTTGCTGATGCCCCATAAGTACCACCTTCTTGTTCTCTAAGTGATTCTGTAAAACGTAATTGTAAAATTCCGGCAAGTAAACTGAGCGTATAATTATCTTTACGCGAGTATAGCATCGCTTTCTTTTTACGAATATTTACGGTTGCTTTTGGGTTTTCCATAGGGAAATAAATATCTTTATCTATGGTGTTAGAAACCCAATCTGGAATGACATCTTTCCAGTTTTCTAATTTGCTTGTAGTAGGTAAACTCGCAATATATTTTTCCAGAGCAGGTATTACGGCTTCTTTTTTAATGTCTCCTCCAATAAAAAATTCGAAATCTGCTGGATTGTTAAACCTTTCATTATAAATACGTTTAATTTTTTCAAGGCTTATTGTTTTTAGTGTTTCGTTGTCAATAAAATTCTTGTATGGATTATTGGTTCCATAAGTACTTACTACCATACTATCACGTTTTCTTGAACCTAAATCTTTCTTTTTGTTTTTTATGAAATTTTTCTCTGCTTCAATAGCTAAATTATAAGCAGACTCATCAAAGCGTGGTGCTGTAAAACCCATATTAACTAATTGGAGCATCGTTTCAAAACCTCTAGTACTGGATAAGCCACCAACTTCTTCATGTAATTCTTTAATGCGAAATTTAGCCGAAGCCGTTTTTCCTGTTAATTTTTTATCTAATTCTAAAAGGTCATATGCCCCTAATCCAGATCGAGCTATTACTGGGTATATCATTCTAGCTGAAGGAATATCTTCAACAGGAATTAACGAGTAACCGCCCTTGCTCTTTGCTAAAAACTTAACTTTATTTTTTTGTTTATCAGAAAACTTATGATGTACCCTAACGCCATTACTAAGGGTGAATGTTGTAAATTTTAAGTCTTGATTTTCTTTTTCATCTATAATCTCTCCAGGTATTAGAGTAATACCATGCATTAAAGTTCTGGAATCTTCTTCTTCTACATAAGGCTTTAATTTTTTATTGTTTTCGGCTGATTTAATAATTTTTAAAGCTTTAGATTGAGATAAATTGTCTTCTCCTTCTACACCAGTAACTATAAGTTTTCTGTTTGTTGTAGTATAAACTTCTTTTAATTTTTTATTGATATCCTCAACTGTTAACTGATCTAAAAGTTGTTTTACAATATCAAATTCTTTAATTAAGTCAGTAGGCACCTCATTGTACAAGTAGTCATTTTTTATAGTAGATAGTCCTATAGCACTGTGTGAAAGGTCCTCCAGTTTTGCCACCCTGTTTTGGTAGGTATTAGTAAGTTTTTCTTTAATATTTTTTAATTCTGCTGGTACGGTACCAAACTTTATGGTTCTATACAACTCATTCATTGCTAAAGAAAAGGCCTTTATTTGTTTGTTTGGTTTGGGAGTAATATACATCCCAAAGCTATTATTCATTGGTGTAACCTTACCAATACTAAAACCAACCTTGGATACTGGTGAGTTAGGTTGTTGTGTTAGTTCAGCAAGCCGTCTTGAAAAAACATTTGCGGCAATGTAATTTACTATATCCTCACGTAAATCAGCAATCGTATTATTATACTTAGGTCTTTCAGAATGTATACTAAATAGTATTTGAGATTTGGCAACTTCTTTATCTGTTGCCATGGTGTATAACATTTTTTCATTATTCTCAAATGTTGCATAGTAGCGCTCTTTGGGATTTTTAACAGCTGGAATTGATGAGAATTTTTTCTTTATTCTTTGCTCTATATCATCAACATCAATATCACCCACAATGGCAATAGCTTGTAAATCCGTTCGATACCAATCATGATAAAAATCTCGAAGTGCTTGGTAATCAAAATTTTCAACAACACTCATCAAACCAATAGGCATTCTATCTTTATATTTTGAACCTCCAAATGTAACAGGCATGTTTTTTTTCATAATACGCATGTAGCCATTGTCACGTGTACGCCATTCTTCTTTTACAACACCGCGTTCTGCATCTATTTCTTCTTCTTCTAATGTTAAATCATTAGACCAATCGTGTAGTATTTGTAGCCCTAAATCAATTTGTTCTGGTTTGGTGCCTAATTTATTAATATTGTAAACTGTTTCATCAAAACTGGTATATGCATTAATATCGGTTCCAAATTTTAATCCATTTTCTTCTAACGCATTCAATAGGGCTTTTTTAGGAAAAGCCTTAGTACCATTAAAGGCCATATGTTCTAAAAAATGAGCCAATCCGCGTTGATCCTCATTTTCTAAAATAGAACCTACATTTTGTATGATGTAATAACTTGCAGCATTTTTAACCACATCAGTATGATGTATGTAATAGGTCATGCCATTAGGCAAACCCCCCTTTTTAATTGAAGTATTTACTGGTAATTTTTGGTTTAAATCTATATTTTGACCTGAAACACATATAGTAAAAGTGATACAGGCTAGAAAAAAGAAATGCTTCATGTTTATTTAATAATTATGAGATTAATAATATTCTTGTTTTTAATGTTTGAATTAAAGGGCTATTTCAAAAAACAGCCCTTTTCAACGTTCCCCCAATTTCAATAAATTTTTAAGTGACTAATTCAAAAAATTATAAGTATAACTGTTAGGGTGTTGCTTTAATTCAAGTTTTAAAAAAAACTATCATATTTAAAGAGACCTAAACTTACGGTCACCCTATTAAAGAAATGTTAAATTAGTCACATTTATAATCATATTTAGTTCTTAATAAAAAAGCTTTGAAGCATATTTAAAACCTCAAAGCTTTTATTAAAATGGTTAGAGTATTGTTTTTTAAACACTTAATTGTTCAAAGTACTGTTCAATTAAGGGATCTGATGGTCTCATAATTCAAAGTAAAGGCATTAGCTGGAAGATGATATTTTCTTCTTTTCCGTTGGGCTTTGCGACCTTAATGGTAATAATATCTCCTTCTTTACCTTCAGTAATTTTATAATATTCATTAGGGGTTTTAAGAGGTTTTGCATTAATAGATAACACGTTATCTTTAATTCTTAACCCTGATTTGTATGCTGGAGAGGATTCATCTACACTAGAAATAATAATTGTGCCTTCTTTTTTGATAAACTCAATACTACTTAAGGGAAGTTTATACGTACGTTT
This sequence comes from Flavivirga abyssicola, assembly GCF_030540775.2. Classification (GTDB taxonomy): domain Bacteria; phylum Bacteroidota; class Bacteroidia; order Flavobacteriales; family Flavobacteriaceae; genus Flavivirga; species Flavivirga abyssicola. The sequence continues at coordinate 3,832,238 of NZ_CP141266.1, forward strand.
AGCATATGCATTGGGTTTTAGATAAATGATTTTCTTAGGATAATCCAATACGTAATTAAACTTATGGATGATACCTGCCCCAAGAATACCCATAATATTGTTGTCTGAAGTAAAGCCACCTTCACTGTAAGATATGTTAACAGGAATATGACTGAGTTTTAAAGAATCAATATGTACCGCTTGAATAGCAACTTTTTCAGTTTTAAAGGCACCAGAAACTCCTCTAGCAGAAGACACTAATTTTTTATCTATTTGCGAACTAATTTGATGCTTTTCATTAAACCCTGTATTGATAATTAACGTGCCATTATACCCTGTATCAAAAAGTACCTTACCTGTAAAGTACTTTCCGTTTTTTAATTGAAACGTTAGCGCTATAAAAGGAATGTTAATATCATCTATAAACTCAAAAGGTACCGGAGTGTAGCCTTCTAAACTTATATCTTTCATGCTGTTGTACAATAGCATGTGTTTATCATCATAATCTATTTGGGTATAATACCTAGCTGGTAGACTATAACCTAAAATACCATGCATGGTGTCTTTAGACATGTGTCTTAAATTCGACAAATCTACTGACGATATTTTAACATTCGGGATCTCAATATCTGTAGGTGGTAGCTTTATAATTTGATTATGTGCAACTGGATTTGTTTTGGTACCTGAAGCATCCTTAGATTGAGATGAACCAGCGTATACAAAATTAAATTTTTTAGCTTCTTTTTCATCTAATATTTCAGAAGAAACCCCCGTATCAAATAAAAAGTTATGCACGTTTTTTTTATTGTTGATTTTTCCTTTAACAAATACTAAACCTGAACCTTCTATGTTAAACGGCACCTTTGCTAATGGTGGATTAAAGTCAGGAGCTGTTTTATCTTTCGATTTACAATTGAATATTATAAAGCATAAAAAGAAATAGCTTATTACTTTTACTTGATGCATTTTATTTAAAATGGTTTACTGAAAAAACACATAGTTTTTCTAAATGATTTTTAGGCAATTGAACAGGTGTTTTGTCTCTCAAAAATTATTGATAACCAGGGTTTTGTGGTAATAAATTAAGGTTAACGTCTAGCTCTCTTTGGGGTATTGGTAGTAATACACCTTCTGGATTCCAATTTGGTTTAATCTCAGTTAAAACGGCATTTATATATCCAGTTCGCTTTAAATCGTAAAAACGGTGTCCAAATTCAGTAAAAAACTCAACGCGTCTTTCACGTATAATGGCTTCTATAATACCTTCTTGGGAATTTATAAAAGCACCCACATTTGGTAAACCAGCTCTAGTACGTATTATATTAATATCGTCTTTAGCTCCAGGAATATCTCCAAGCATTGCTCTAGCTTCAGCTCGAATTAGATACTGCTCTGCTAAACGAAGAATAATAGGATATTCTTTTGTAACAGGTGAAGTAGGTGCTGGTTCTTTATATTTTGTTGGAAAAAAAAGCGTATTGCTTCCTACAATTAGAGAACCAACCCAAGCATCACGCCTTTTATCGTTGAGGTCAAATGCATTTATTAAATCATTCGTTAAGATTGGTCGTCCGTCAAAATTTGCTGTATTTTCTTGTATAATAAATGAGGCGCCAAGATTCGTATTTTGATTATTAAGAATGTCTGTTTTTAGAGACCATATAACACTTTCTCCAATGTCTTCTCCTTCTTCGGATAAATTAAAAAACTCGTGTATAAACACTTCGTTTACATCTGGTTCCCATATAACATTATCAATTGCAAATGATGCACTTTGCGCCGCATTAGTCCAATCTTCTGTGTATAAATATACGCGTGCCAAAAGCGCTTCAGCAGTAATTTTGTCTGGAAAAACAATATCGTTATCACGATTTGTTATTCCTAATAGAGATTTCGCTTCTAATAAATCTTTAATGATTTGTGCATACACTTCTCCGGTAGATGCTCTGGAAGCTATTTTATTTATCTCATGGTTAGTCGTGGTTACATAGGGAATGTCTCCAAAAAGTTGTACCAACATGCTATGAAAAAAAGCACGAAGAAATAAGGCTTGTCCTCTAAATTCGTTTTTATCTTCTGCTGTTAAAGCATCAGAATTTTGAATGCCATCTAATATTTTGTTAACTTCAAAAATGTTATTATAACTTTCTCCCCAATAGTTTGAAACTGTAGCATCTTCTGAATCGAGATCATTTAAAAAGAAAGGGTTATTATTTTCATTAAAGGTTTGAAGTTCATCGGTATACAGACCTAACAAAATACTACTACCACGGCTTCGAGTCCCACTAATGATACCATTTTCCCTAATTTGAGAATACACCCCAGCAAAGGCAGCCTTTACAGAAACTGTATTTGAAAACACACTACTTGGTTCTATTTCGTTACTTGGTACTTCAACCTCAAGAAAATCAGAACATGAATTGAGGATAACTAGTACTAATAGTAGTAGTTTTAAGTTTTTAAATGAAGCACTATAAGTCTTATAAATATGTAACATGGTATTACTGTGTTTAATTAAAATGTAAGGTTAAATCCTAAAGTTATTTGTCTTAATAAAGGAAATGCGCTTAGCCCAGTTTCTGGATCGGCATGGTCAAAATCAGTTATTATAAATAAGTTTTGCCCCTGTAAATACATATTAAGATCAATACCTTTTAATATATTCTTGGGCAAATTATAGGCCAAGGATGCTGTTCTTAAACGTATGTAAGAAGCATCTGTATATGCGGCATTACTAGAACTAAATGCAAAAGCTCCATTTCTAAAATCGGTTACTGGTATACCACCACGATTTGTTAACCATAACTTTTGAAAATCTGTGATATCTCCTGGTTGCTGCCAACGGTTTAAAAATTCCACAGAAACATTTTCCATGCCACCTAAAGGCCTAAGATCTTCAGTTTGAACAGAACGCCCTAGTTGTTTTTTAAATTGAAAGAAAAAGTTTAGCTGCCAATTTTTGTATCTAAAATTGTTTCCAAAACCTCCAAAAAAGTCTGGCGTTAAATCAACCAAGAATTCTCTGTCATCATTTCTACTAATTCTACCATCACCATCAATATCAGTAAATTCATATGCTCCAGTATCTGGGTTAACACCTAGATAATTATATACTCGTTGTACATTTAATGATTCCCCTACAACTAAATTACGAGCAAATGGTGTGTTTTCAATATCTGGAAAACTAACCAATTCATTTCGTTGTCGAGAATAGTTAAATATGGTTTTCCATGAGAAATCTTTAGTTTCAATATTTCTGGTTGTTAGATCTATTTCGAAACCTGAATTTTCAACAACCGCATCTAAATTTCTCCTAAAGTTTCTAAATCCTGTAACTTCAGATAAAGGTTCAGTGACTAACTGATTTCCAGAGCGATTTCTGTACCATGCAGTTGTTAAAAATATTCTATCGTTAAAAAAACCTGTTTCTAAGGCTAACTCTACTTTATCATTAGATTCCCATTGTAGGTTTGGGTTAGGAAGTTTAGTTGTCGATATGGCTCCTAATACATTATATTCAAAGCTTGTAGCTTCGTAAGTGTCTAAAAATTGTAATTGCCCAATATTGTCGCTACCTGTAACACCTATACTAGCCCTTAATTTACCAAAGCTAAGTACACTACTATCCACCAATAGATTTTCTTTGGAGAATATCCATGCCATTCCAATGGCCCCAAAATTACCAAACTGTTTTCCTGGACCAAAGCGACTGGAACCATCTCTACGTCCTGTAAAGTTTAAAATATATTTTCCTTGATAATTAAGATTAATACGTCCAAAAACAGAATTAAATTTATATTCTTCTTCTACTTGATTTAAGGGTGTTAATGTTGCAGCCGCTAATCTGCTAAATATTAAATCATCAGAAGGAAACCCTTCTCTTAGTTCAGCAAAACTATCAGTCGTTCTTTTTTGTAAGGTGCCTCCAACCAAAAATTTCAAGTCTAAATCGCCAAATACTAAGTCCCAATTTATTTGTGGTTCAACAATCCAGGACTTTCGTCTGGAATTATTTATATAAAATTCTGACTGTACAGAGCTAGGAAATAAATCAGGGAATCTAAGTTTGGTAAAAGGTTCAGCCCTGTATTCATCAAATATAAGATCAGTGTATCCAAAACGTGATGACAGCTTTAAGTTATTCGTAAGTTTATATGAAATATTGGCATTAATTAATGTGGTGGTGGTAATGCTATTGTATATTTCGTTAAGTTGTGCTAAGGGGTTATTCCAGGTATTTAAACCGTTTTCATCGGGTTCCCAGTTTAAATTCCCTTCATCATCATACAACGCAGGGGCATTAGGTGCTAATCGTAACGATTGGATGTAAAAATTATTTCCAGGGATATCGTTATCATTTACATTAAAATTTGCAGTGAGGTTTATTGAAAAACGTTTGTCTTTAGATTGGTGGTTAATATTACTTTGTAATGCTAATCGGGTATAGCCTTTATCTGAAGGAAATACCGTGGTTTCATTTAAGTAAGTTCCACTGATTAAAAACTTTGTTTGCTCACTACCTCCTGACACACTAAGTTGAGAGTTTTGTCTTATTGCTGTACCTCCTACTAATACTTTTTGCCAATCGGTATACCTATTTTGGTCCCATGTACCATCAATATCAAAAGTTCTAAGACCATTAGGAACGTTAGGGTCTGTAGGGGCTAAATTAGAATTAGAAAAGATTTCTCTTCGCATCTCTAAATACTGTTCAGTATTTAATAAATCTTTAAATAAAGATATTCTACTAAATGTAACACTAGAATTGACACGAAATTGCGTTTTGCCTGCTTTTGCTTGTTTTGTGGTAATTAATACAACGCCATTGGCACCTCTGGAACCATAAATAGCAGTTGCATCAGCATCCTTTAATATTTCTATACTTGCAATATCTGCTGGATTTATGGAATTTAGTGGACTTACATTTCCAAATCTTTCAAAGTTAACATTTATGTTAGATAAGGATTCTCCGTCAAACGGTACACCATCAACTATAAACAATGGAGGAGAGGTTCCGGGTGAAGATTGGTTACCTAATCTATTAATTGAATTTACACCTCTAATAACAATATTTACACCTCCATCGTTAAGGCCGCTGCTTTGAGAAATATCTACTCCAGGTGCCAGTCCTTGTAAAGAAACAATAATGTTGTTAGTGGGCTGTTTGTCAATGTCTTTAGCTTCAATTTTCGAAATACTCCCTGTTTTTTCTCTTTCCTTTACAGAGTAGTATCCAGCATTAACAACAACTTCATTTAATGTGCTAATGTCTTCTATCATAACAACATCAATAACCGTTTGGCTTCCAACAAGAATTTCTTGTTTTTTAAAGCCCAAATAAGAAAACACTAAAATATTTTGGGAATCCGGAACAACAATAGTGTACTTACCATCAAAATCACTAACAGCACCTTTATTTGTTCCCTTAACAAATACTGTTACTCCTGCAATAGATACACCAGATTGATCAGTTACTTTACCCGTTATTTTTTGACCTTGTTGATTATTCTTTTTTCGTTCTTTTATTAATATCGTATTATTACTTGTAACAATTACATCGATATTCTTATTTCCTTTAAGGCTGTTATTAAGAAGCGAAGTCACCTTTATTTTACCCTTTTTCAGGTTTATTTTTGGAGTGTCCTTAAATAGTCCTTTTTTGTAAATAAACTTAAAATCCGTTTGCTTTCTTATGAGGGAAAAAACTTCGTCTACAGTAACCGTCATTTCTGAACTAATGACAACCTTTTCTTGAGATAAAGTCTTCATTGGAGCCAAACCAAAAACTGTAGCACAAAGTAGAAAAATATATATTTTCATAAGAAATTTTGCAAATGTTGAATTAAGCCAAATAGAACTATTGGTAAATTTAATTTTCATAAATTTGAAAGTTATTTGTTAGTTATTAGTAATAATCTAATTAAATGACATGTTTTGTTTTAAGGAGGAAATGTAGTCGAATAACCCGCACAAGTTTGAAAACTACTTTCCTCTTTTTTACAAACTCAGTTTAATTTGAGTCCAAGAGTGAAATGTTGATATAAATAGAGAGGTTTTGTATGTTAATGATCTTTATATTATTTATTTTAAGGTGACTGTTTTATAGTTTATACTAAATGTATTAATAACACCTACGTTATGAAGTGTAGATAATATATCCTCAATACTCTGATCTCTTGAAAACACACCAACATACTCATGGCTTCCAAGGTTTTTGTTTTCAAGGACAATATCTACGTCATACCATCGAGACAAGGTTATTATAATATCATTTAATGATTCGTTATCAAAACTGAACACACCATCTTTCCATGCTATGCTGTTGTAAGGGTCAACATCTTGAACAAAAAGGGTATTAGAACTCAGGTTAAGATTAGATTGTTGATTTGGCAGTAATATCTTTTTTGTGGCATGGTTGTCAACAGTTACCTCTCCTTCTACCAGCGTAGTAAGAATATGAGGGTCTTCCTTGTAGGCTTTAATATTAAATTCTGTACCTAATACTTCCACCTCCTGGGATTGGGTTAATACCTTAAATGATGCACCTTTGTTTTCAATACTAGAAGAGACATCAAAATAGGCTTCACCATAAAGCAATTCTACTTCTCTTGGTTGTCCTTCTAAGAATGCTACAGGATATTTAAGCTTTGAATCAGAATTTAACCAAACGATAGTGCCATCAGCCAATGTAACGTTGTATTTTCCACCTCTTGGGATTGTTAAATAATTATAGGCAATTTCTGTAACCGAAGATTCTTTATAGGCAATATCTTTCCCTTCACTAGAAGCATACTGTGTTTGAAATGCTTTTCCTTCTTCTAAAACCACATCAGAGCCATTAGCTAAAGTTAGTACTGCTTTATCTGTACCAATTTCAATAGTATTATTTACTATAACTGGCTTAACCTGTGTTTCTGGGGTATTAAAAATAGTTGTTTTAAAAAGGTAGCCTCCAACTAATAAACCTATTATAACCGCAGCAGCTATGTATCTATAAAACGGTTTAAATCTTTTCTTATCTATCCTTAAGAAGAATTTCCGCTTTTCATGTTCTATATCTACAACTACATCTGGCGATAAATGCCTTATCTGGTTATATATAGCTTCAGCCTTATTGGCTTCACTTCTATTGTTCTTATTATTTTGAGACATGAATTTCTTTTCTTAAGATTTTAATAAATTGCATAATTTTCATTCAATATAGTATAAAAGAGTCCTTTTTTAATTTGCACCCTAATAATTTTTTAATTTTTATTTCACTAAAAGTAAGAGCCAAATTATTGCTTAATAATACGCTTAGTAAGTACTTTGTTATCTGAATTAATTTTTACAATATAAACACCACTTGATAAACCGCTTACATCAACGCTAGAATATTTTGTACGCACCACCTCTTTACCCAACATATTATAAACACTTACATGATCTATAGTTGTAACACTAGAAATGTTTAAGATATCATTTACCGGGTTAGGGTAAAGCTTTGTGTCTGTTAAAGTGTTTTTTTCTGTAGACAATGTGCCTGTAGTAACTATCAAGTCATCAAAAGCTATTTTTGGTCTTTGGTTGGGAGCATTAACGTTAACAAAAGTTACTAAAAAAGAAGTAACACCTGTCCAATTGAAATTAACAGGCTGTGTAGTATTTTCAGGATAATTAAGTGTAACATCATTATTCCCAACACCGTCGGTTGTGCTGTAGGTAAGTCGAAAAGTACCTATGGGCGCAATAATAGCATTTCTCGTTAGCATACTAACAATATTAACAGGTTGACTAAATGTAAATGTACATCCTTGCAGTGATACCCCGTCAGTTGTATAAAAAACATTACCCGTTAATCCAACATTAAACGAACTGAAATCTTCCACTACAACAAAATTTGCATCACCAATATTCTTAGCTGTTACAGTAATCCCATTTTTAGAATGTTCTATTGAATAAATATCTCCTGAGGGATAACCAGCATTTTCTTCCCAATCAAAAGTGGTAGTTGTAGGAGGAAGCGTCACGTTTAAGTCATCAAATAAGAGTACTGGACGACTGCTACCGCCACCAACTTCAACAGCTGTAACGGTAAATGACGTTACCCTAGACCAATTTAGGTTAACAACTTTGCTTTCATTTTGAGCATATGTAATGACTACATCCATATTACCTGCACCATCAGAGGGGCTAAAGGTTAATTCAAAATTACTTGAAGAACCAGAAACGTTAACAACTCTAAAGGTATCAACATTAAGAGCATCATTAAACGTAAATGTGGCTACATCAATGCCATCATTAGAAAAGAGAACGTTGCCTGATGTACCTCCTGTGTTTCCTCCAAATTGAACTATAAAATCATTAGTCAAATTTTTAGAAGCGGTAACATTAAAATCACCATTTGCATGTGTAATATTACCATTAACATCAGAAGTGTTATTGGCTTCCCAGTCAAAAGTTATTTGGGCTAACGCCAAACTGGAACTCATTAAAAATAATACTAGGGTAATTTTTTTCATAATAAATTTATTTTTTTACTAGCATTATACTTGTTTTGATTAAAACTACTTGATAATTAGGTTTTTACAGGTATTTCATGCCATTGCTTTATAATTTATTTTTACAATAAATATGATTAATTACAGTAAATTGAGTGATATACATTATTGCTTGTACATTTCTTGATTTTGAAACCCTTTAAACAAGTACACAACTAAACTAAACGAGACTATTTTTTTATAATACCCTAATATTTTTTTTGAATTTTATAATAATATTTTAGCTATATAAATCCTTTACATTGTAATGCAACTAAATGAAAAAGGCTGTATTTAAAGTGAGCTAGATACATTAAGCATTGATAATCAATTTTTTAATTATTTCAAAACCTGTTCTCGATACAAAATTCTTTCAGAATTTCACTCGAACTGACACTTAGTTCGACTGAATTGATCAAAATGCACAACGGGTTGTTTTAATAGTATTTTTCTAAAAAAATAAATAAAACTGACCTTAATTTAAGATTAAAAAAGTTACCGCACTTTAAATTCTAATTAACAATCATATGGCATTTAAAACACACTATTTTAATTCCAAAACCGTTTAAAGAAGGCCAAAAATAGATATAAATACGATTTCAAGTTTTCTCTTAATATTTTTAAGGCATTAGACATATGATATTCTACTGTTTTTACAGATATATCTAATTCTTTTGAAATTTCGATATAAGTCATGCCACTTAGTCTGGACATCACAAAAATTTGTTTTGTTTTTTCGGGTAATGCTTCAATGGCACTATTAATTTTGGTTTCAAGCTCATTACCTTTCAACGTTAATTCTTCCTGTTTGGTAATTAGAGCATGGGCTCTGTCAAACTCCTCTATATAAACCTTCTTTTCCTTTTTTCCTCTATAAAATTTAGAAATTAGACTTCTTAAGATTTGCCATAAGTAGGCTTCCATAAAATGCTTTTCGGGGGTAATGGTATGTGCTTTCTTCCAAAATATGGTAAATGTATCCTGTACAATTTCTTTGCAGGTTTCCTGATCGCTGACAAATTTTAGTGAACGTGCCAATAACAAAGGGTAGTATAGCTCGTAGAATTCTCCAAATACCCTTCTGTCTCTATTCTTTATAAGTTGCCAAAACGGGTCGAGTTTTTTGAGAGTCATTAAATAAAATCTTTTAGAGCTAAAAACAATCTTTTTAAATAAAAACTATTTTTAATACGGTTAGAAAGTTGACAAACATAACCAAAAATTAAAGGAATCTGTTTGTTAAATTTTCTTAAATGTACTATAGTAAAGATATTTATAATTGTGGAAATCCTTATAAAATCACTGTTAAATGGGGTATTTATTCGATAAATTAGTTATAAAAATCTATCATTTTTGATTTTTTATAAAATAAAATGTAATTAAACTTTAGGGGATACAAAAAAATAGGGCTCTTAAAATATGATAGCAATTATTATTAAGTTGTAAAAAGCTATTTTATTCTAAATATTAATTAAACAATTAACGTCATGATTAAAAAATTACTCGTTTTAGGGATTTTTTCTCTAGCACTCTCACTCAGTGCACAAATTCAAGGTACTGGAACTTTGGTAATGGATATTAATGCAGGAGATGCAAATTCATTACCTGCAAATTTATTTACTTTTGGGGGGCATGTGTATTTCCAGGCAAATGATGCAGGTACAACTAATCCGAATGCTCCTACTGCAATAGGAATAGAATTATGGAGAACTAACGGTACAACTACTGAGTTGGTAAAAGATATTAACACTGAACAGAATTTTAGTTCACGTGTTACTAATTTTTTCGAATTGAATGGAAATCTTTACTTCTCAGCTCTTGAGCATTCTGATGCTTCAACATCTACTAGAGATTTGTACACTAGCGATGGAACTGAAGTTGGAACTGTTGAAATTGATTTAATCTCTGGTAACACGCAAGATGAGCCATCTCAAGCTTTTGTAGATGGTTCTATAGCATATCTATACGCTAAAGATGCTTCTGATGCTAGTAGATTGATAGAGTTTAATGGTACTACAGCAAACGAAGTTGCTAATGCAGACACTGATACAAGTGCTAAATTTACACCTAATGTAACTAATGGTATTGGTAAGATAGGAAGTAAACTTATAATATCGGGCACATATACCACAGCTACTGACCCAAATGGTGTTGTTAGTGAGCTTTATGCATACGACACTGCTACAGATTTGTTTACTTTAATAAAAGATATAGATAATGATCCAACTGCAGCATCTAGTCCTAAAAATTTAACGACATTAGGATCTAAAGTTTATTTTTCTCCTGGTAATGGTACTACTGCCAAAGGTAGATTATGGGAAACCGGTGGTACTGAGGCACTTACAGGGCAAATAGTTTATTCTAACTTTCTAACTACTGATATTGCTAAGATTACCTCCTTGTATGCATGGAATGGTAAATTATTCTTTGAAGGAGACGATGAAGGAACTACCCCAGGCATTACAAGTGGTGCCCAATTATTTGTTTACGATCCTTCAGATGGCTCACTTACAGACTTAAGTCAGCAAGGAGCAGATCATGATCCTAAAGACTTTGTGCCTGGACCTGATGGTTATTTGTATTATGCTGGGGAAACTCCTGGTAGCTCTTCGCACAGTTTGTATAGAACAGATGGTACATCTATTGAATATTTATTTTCTGATGGTACTGCAAATGGGGTAACCATAAATGCAGTGGATGATCTAGCTGTACTTGGTACTGTAATATATTTTGAAGGGGAAGATCTTACTGATGATCCAGATGTTGGAAGAGAATTATTTGCTTTTGACACAGCTACTTTAAGTACATCTACAATAGGATTTAGTGGTAAAATAGCTATACATCCTAACCCAACTATTGATGTTATTAATGTATCACACGATTTAAACACCAAACTTAACTATGAGATTTTTGATGTTATGGGGCGTGATGTTATGAAAGGTGAATTAAGGAATAAAACCATTAATCATAACCTGAATCCTGGTATCTATGTGTTAAGACTATCTAACCAGACAGATAGATTTACACAAAAAATTGTGGTAGAGTAAGCTTATAATAATCAACTAAATTTTTTTAACCTCGTTATCTTTTATTGATGGCGAGGTTTTTTATTTAAAAACACCCTCCTTAATCCTCCCTCGAGGGAGGAATCTCACTCGGTAAAATTGTCCCCTTGAGGGACTTTAGGGGTGTTTTTAATGTAACTAATTGAAAATCAATAGCTATTAACTCACGTTAAATATGATTCTCGTTAAGTTAAAACCTTGACTATGATTAAGAATTGCTTTAGAATTATTTAAGATTAGATACAATATTACTAAAGGCTAACCTTAGAACACACATATACATTCGTCTTAAAATCGAATGTTATGAGTTATATAAGAATAATTACTTTAGTTATAAGTGTATTTACTTTTTCTACTTTAAACAGTCAAATAATTTTATTAGATAAAAAACACTTAAAAAAAGAAAAAAGCTTATTGCAAAAAAGTATTTTACCTGCAAGCATTATAATAAGTGGAGCAGCATTAAGTAAGAGTCTTTTTGAAAAAAGCTTGCAAAAGGACATTAGAAAATTTGCAGGTAATAATTTTAATTCCTCAATAGAAGATTATACGCGTTACGTACCTATTATTGAGTTGTATGCAGCAGATATTCTTAATATAAAGGCTAAGAATCATTGGTTTGATCAAACCAAAAATTTAACCATGTCTATCTTAATAACAGATTTTATTACCTATAAATTAAAAAAAGGCATAAAAAAGGAACGACCTGGCAGTACCATAACACACCCTTCATACGAATCTTTTCCTTCCGGACACACATCTTTTGCTTTTGCAAATGCTTCAGTACTATATCAGGAATTTAAAGATTCTAATAAAATCTTGGCATATAGTGGCTATGCCTTTGCTGTAACAACAGGCTCTTTTAGAATGCTTAATAATGCACATTATCTTTCTGATGTGTTGGTAGGTGCTGGAATTGCAATTTTGGTCACAGAACTTATATATCATTTTGAGCCTATTAAGTGGAACCCTTTTAAAAAGAATGAAAATATTACTTTTATACCAAAAATAGGAAGAGACGATTTTGGTAAAGAAAACTATGGTTTATATTTTAATGTTCGTTTTTAAATTTAGATTAAGCTAATCTTCAATCTCATTTATATATTCTTTAACAACATGGCCTTCTTTGTTATAGAGAACTTCAATGTCTTTGCCTTCAAATTCTAACTCGATTTCGTAAAATTCACGTTCATTTGATTCGACAAACGCTACGTCATCAACCTCATATTTTTCATAGCTAGTTTGCAAATTTTCCAGAATAATTAAAGGTAGATTATTCTTGTTAATGTCATGTTCAGTTTCTAGCCAACGTCCCTGTTCGTCAAAGGTTGATGAATATTTTTGGCTATTTTTATAGAAACTGACTTCCCATATGCCATTTTCGTATGTCCATTTTAGATGCTTTGCTTCAGAAAACTTTGTTTCAAAAGCTTTTTTTACTAGCTCTGGTATATCTTGCTGTTTTTGGCAACAAAATAGTAAACTAAGAATAATAAAAGGGATATAATTTTTCACAATTAAATTTTATTAAATCTAATCACTAATTCTAAAATTACTTTTAAGTAAATCTAAAACCATAAAAGTTTCATTAAATTTAAGCTAAAGTTTATATTTAAAGACTTATAAATATTAATGAAAAGCATTTTAATAGGTATCCTATTGTTCATCAGTTCGGCTTCCATGGCACAAGGGAGTATGATACAAGGCCGGGTTATTGATGATAACGGAATTAACATTTCCGGAGCTATAGTCGTTATAGAAAGTATTAACAGACAAACGTCAACAGACATTCAAGGAAACTTTTTTCTTTTAGATTTAAATGAGGGACACTATACCTTAAAAATCTATTATTCGGGTTATAAAACATTAGAAAAAGAAATAAAGCTAGAAGCACATCATAGAAATATTGAAATTTTTACATTAACGACAAATAGTGTATTGTTAGACGATGTGGTTTTAAATGTTTATTTAAATGATAATCGTTTAAGAGACATTAATTCACAAAAGAATAAAGCGAATATCACTAATGTTGTATCTATAGACCAAACAGGTAAATTTCCTGATGCGAATATAGGAGATGCTTTAAAAAGAATTCCTGGAATCACCATGCAGGTAAAAGAGGGAGAAGCACAGGACATCATAATAAGAGGGCTCGCCCCCGAGCTAAATTCCGTTACGATTAATGGTAGTAGGGCGCCTTCTACAAATGGTGATAATAGAAGCGTTCAATTAGATGTTATTCCTACAGATATGATTGAGTCTATAGAAGTAGCTAAAGCACTTACACCCGATATGGAAGCTGATGCATTAGGCGGGTCTGTAAATTTAATTACCAGAACAGCACCACATGGGTTTAGGCTTTCTACGACATTAGGCTCAGGGATTAATTTAATTTCAGACAAACGCATCTGGAATACTAATTTTTTAATAGGTAGCCGATCTAAAAATAAAAAGTTTGGTTGGATGATTTCGGCTACCGTGAATGATAATGATTATGGATCGCATAGTATTGAAGCGGAATGGGGCAATACTTTGGAGTATAATACAGGAAACACAAATATGCAGGGTGAAGCCATTATAGAAGAAGTAGATGTTTCTCCATATACAAACACATTATTAGAGCAGACATTTTTTTTACAAAGAGTTCGCCGTAGTCTTGCTGCAAACTTTGAGTATATGTTTAATAATAACCACACCGTATTTTTTAAGTCTTTTTTAAATTGGAGAGATGATAGAGAAAATAGGTTTGTTTTTGAGAGCGAAATATTGGATCCAATTGATATCGCACAGGAAAATTTTACTTTAAACGGAACCAACCTTATTAACTTTCCAGTTGAAATTAGCAGGCAAACCATTGGGGGAGCAAATAGTAGCAGAAGCAAAAATGGACGTTTAGAAGTTAAAAGATTGCAAAACTTTAGTGTAGGAGGGACTCATTTATTTAAAAATGTAAAAACGGATTGGTTAGCTTCATTCGCTGATGCTTCAGAAAAGGTTAACGAGCGATTAGCTGAATATAAATCTGAATACAGTGTATTTAACGATGTTTCAAATACTCGATTTCCTTTTTTAAGACCATTAGATTTAGATGATGCAAATAATTTATCAAATTTTGAATTTGAAGAAATAGTAGAAGAAGTATTATTTAATAAAGAAGAAGACTTTAATTTCTTAGTTAATACTGAAATACCGTCAAGTATATTGGGATTTAATGATGGTACTATAAAATTTGGATTAAAAAATAGATTTAAGTATAAAGCAAGAAATAATGATTTTACGTTTTTCGATTTTGAAGACGACTATCCAACCTTGGGCGATGTTCCTGTAACGAATTATTCAGATCCCGATTTTTTAGTTGGTGAAAAATATAAATCTGGATTTTTTGCAGATAAAAAGTGGTTGAGTGGTTTGAATTTGATTAATGGTGAAACCATAGGAGAGGAGTTTTTAAGACAACATTATTCGATTAAAGAAAATGTCTTTGCCAGTTATATGATGCTTAATGAAAAAATAAAAGATAAACTACATGTGGTAGCTGGAGCTAGGTTGGAACATACAAATATTAAAGCGAAAGCAAATAATATTGAGAATCCAGATGATTTTAATAGGGTTACTAATGAGAAATCATACACAAACATATTGCCTGGAATTCATTTAAAATATAATTTTTCTAAACAATCCATTATAAAGTTTGCCTGGACTAATACTTTGGCAAGGCCTAATTATGTCGATTTAGTTCCAACATTAGAGATTGTATTGGCAGATGAAGAAATTATACTTGGTAATCCAGAGTTGGATGCAACAACTTCTATGAATTTTGATATTTCGGCAGAACATTATTTTAAATCTTTTGGCATTATATCTGCAGGGCTTTTTTATAAAAATATCAAAGGTTTTATCTATACTTTTAAAAGTGAAACCACAGATGATAGATTTGGATCAGGAACCAGCGGGTTTACAACGTTTAAGCCACTTAATGGTGATAGCGCATCACTTTTTGGTGCAGAAATTGCTTTTCAAAAACGACTTTCTTTTTTGCCTGGGTTTGCCAAAAACTTTAATGTCAATATTAATTATACCTATATAGACTCTAACGCAAATGGAATAAGAAATTCAAAAGGGGAGGAGCGAGATGATTTAGACCTTCCCAATACTGCCAGACATACTTTAAATACAGCTTTGGGTTATGATGATAAGATGTTAAGCACCCGATTAGCGTTAAACTTTTCCGACAGATATATTGAAAATATAGGAGGTAATAGTTTTGAAGATATTTATTATGACAAACAGCTATTTTTAGACTTTAACATAAATTATGTGTTAAAAAAACATTTAAGTATTTATGTAGCAGTAAATAATATAACAAATCAACCACTTCGATTATATCAGGGAATATCCGCAAGAACTGCACAGGCTGAGTACTATGATAGAAGATTTGCTTTTGGGTTAAAATATGACCTTTTTAAAAAACAAAAATGATTTATTGATAAGAATAGATGCTTTTGTATTTATTAGACTGTATTTTTTTTAACTTGGTTTTTTGCTCTTTTTTTAATGAAAGCGTATCACGATGCGAAATAATTAGTAAAAAAGGCGTTCTTGTTTGCAATGCTTCATTGAATTGATTTGAAGTCATTAATTTAATTTTCCCATTTGAATAAAATCTGCTAGAATAACTTTTCTTATGCAAATGATAAACAGGAATACTGTCATCAGCTTTATCATTCAACAAATATTTGTCGGTCTTACTATAAAACTCTAGACTTTTATTCTGAAGAGAGACTGTGAAGAAGATAACCGCAATTATTGGTATTATTAAACTGGTTATTAAATACGTTTTTTGCAATGTTATGGAGCTCCACCAAAAAACAATCAACAATGCTAAAGGGATCATAACAGGCATGATGTATGGGTGGATTAGACTTTTGGAAATGGTAAAGAAAATAGGGGTCCATAACAGCCATAACATGAGAAACAATAACCATTTGTTTGTTTTTAGATTAAGTCGCGCAGTCCATATTTTTTTAATAACTAAGATCATCCACGGCAGTGTAAATAAAATAAGGAATACCCATATCATGCCTATAGGTTGAGATTTTGGAAAACCATATTTATCACCGCTCCAACTAGAATCCAAAAAACGTTTAAAGTGTTCGCCTACTATAAAATAGTCCCAAAAGCCAGGACTCGCTTTTTCGGCAAAATAATACCAGGGGATACTTATTATAATGACGATAAGTGTGCCTATTAGCCAAGGCATTTTTCTTATTACTTTTATATGGTCTTTAAAAAACAATAGCCAGAGACACAGAGGAGGCAAAGTTAAAATGATAATAATCGGACCTTTTGCCAATAACCCTAATCCTAGCCCTACGAAGAATAAATAATTCCAAACAGTTCTTTTTTCAGTTTTACTACTTTCCCAAAAAGAAAGCATGGTTAGCACAACGCAAAAACAAAGTGACATGTCTGTAGAGACAACACCAGCATGTAATAAAAACTCAGGAATGGTTAACAGAATAAAGGCAGGTAAGAAGAAAGGTAATCCTTGTTGCTTAGAGTATTTACCAATCATAAAAATTATTAAAATGGCAAATATTAAAGAAGGTAATCTTACCGCAAATTCTGTTACCCCGAAGAGGTTTATACTAAAAGCAGATAGCCAGGTTGATAAGGGTGGTTTGGCCCAAAAAGGGATGTTATAATCAATTTGTAGCGTTATCCAATTATTGGTCTCGGACATGATTCGGGCAATCTCGGCATATCGAGCCTCAGTTTTATCCATTAGAGGAAGCACAGCATTAATAAAAACCCTTATTATTAATAAAACCAATGTGCTTAATAAATAAAATATAGGCTTATTTAAAGTATGCTTTGAAGAACTGCCTTCCATGAAGTTTTTGTTTGTGTTTTATACTTTTTTGAGATTAATATAAGGTCGTACCAAAGTGTAAAAAAATAAGATATCTTGACTTTAGAATTGCTAGTGTCTATCCAAGATTCTAAAGGGATTTCTTTTACAGTATGTTTGATACTATTTTTGCCTATAAGTTGAATTAAACGATGAAATAACTCAACATCAAATAGCCATTTTGAAAGAAACCTTTCTTTAAACAATTGCCTGGCTAAATCTGCTCTAAATACTTTACAACCGCACTGTGAGTCGTAAATAGAAAGTTTTAATTGCATAGAAATTAGCGTAGCAATAAGCCGTCCAATAAAAAACCTGAGCAGTTTTCTATTAATAATATTATCTATTTTAGATATTCTTGACCCAAAAACAAATAAAACCTTGTTGTCAATAAGTTTACTTAATTTTAAACATTCATCTAAAGTTGTTGACAAATCCGCATCCAAATAAGCGATTTTACTAAATCTTAAATGTTTTTCCGAAAATAAAAACCCCGAACGAACTGCTGCGGCCTTCCCGCTATTTGTTTTTAAGTTATTAATAAAAACTTGGTTAGGAGCTCCTGCTTTTATTTTGTGAAGTATTTCAAGTGTATTATCGCGTGAACCATCATTAGAAAAAACAATAGCAACATTATTCTTCTTCTGTAAGAAAGAATGGAATACCTCTGTTTGTAGTCTTCCAAATTCATTATAACAAGGAATAACTAGTACCAGGGAAAAATGTGTATGACTATAATAACTCATAAACTATTTAAACTGCTAGTTTTTTTATTGGATTTAAACTGTTTTTTACTTTTTTAATAATATCGTCTGTTGATTCCATGTTTGTGTTAACAGCAGTACTATTATTACTATAAGGATGGTATCTCTTTATATTAGAAACCGAAAACAATCCAATGGTTGTGGTTTGCGATGCAGATGCTAAATGCATAATACCGCTATCTGCACCAATAAAAATTTCTGTGTTAGCAATTACAGCCGCTATTTCTCGAATATCCTTACTATAAAATGAAGAAGCCTTAAATTGAATCTGGGAGACATTTTCTACAGGTAAAATTTCAAGAATATTATAGTCATTAAATTCAGCTTTTAATTTTTCGTAAAAAGAGAGCCACCAGGATTCACTGTAGCACTTTTTATCCGTAGCATAAGTAAATATGCTAATACTTTTATTTTGTTTGTTAACAGCTAATTGGTCTACAATTTTTTTTCCATGATTTATTTCTGCAGGATCAAGCTTTATATCTAATGAAGGAATAACGTTTTTGCTTTTATGACCAAACAAGGTTAGGTATTCCCTTAACAAATAGATTTGTTCTTTTGCCATATGATGTTCAGTGTTATGTATAAGATGCTTATTTTCATCAGGATTACCTATTATTTTATGTTTTGAAGCGGATAATAGAGTAAATAACTTCCCTGAAGATGAATCGCTTGCTCCATTAATAGCGATATCATATTTTCTTTTTCTTACAGATAGGCATCCTTTTAAATAGTGTAGGGGATATTTAAAAGGCCTTTTTGGTAATTGGATAATCTTATCTACAGGATTGTAATTTTTAAAAATAATGGGAGACAGCCCACCATTTACAATTAAATCAACTTTACAATTTGGAAATGTTGAAATAACTTCCTTTACCAAAGGCGAAGTAAGTAGTTGATTGCCTAACCTATGGTTTGGTCTACAAATTAGGATGTTTTTTATTTCATTTACATTTATGGTCTCGCCTTTATTGGGAACCTTGGTGTTAGAAATGTTTTTGGTAATAGCATGCATGAATTTCCTCTTGTAAACATTTATTCTTTTTAAAAGTTTTTTGCGCTGATTCATTAAAATTTATATTTAAAACCTATGAGGTAATTATTGTTATTATTTGAAAAAGAAAGACTGAGTTTTTTCTTTTGATAAGGTGTTGTAAACAGGTAAGAACTGCCAATACCAACAAGAGCACCAACAAGTATGTCCCAATGGTCATGTTTTTTAGCATCTATCCTGCTAAAAGCTGTAAATCCAGCCAAAACATAAAATGGGATACTTTTTTTAAAGCCGTATCTTTTATGAATAAATGAAGCTGCTTGGAAAGTAACAGATGTATGACCCGAAGGAAATGAGTTTTCGTTGCTCGCGTCTGGTCTTGATTTGTTAATCGATAACTTTAAACCATAAGTAATAATACTTGAAAGGATGGCTCCTTTGGTGAATTGCCAACGCCCTTTTTTATCTTTGAATAACAAAGTCGTTGTAACTGCAGCAACAGGAGCGGTAAATAGTATAACATCTCCTGCAGTTTCTATGGTTTTGTTTTGTGAAAACGAATAGAAACAATTAACAAGTAGAATGGTTAATAGCCAAACTGTTGTGAAAGCATTACACGTATGTTTTAAGACTGGTAGCATCTGGTTTTTCTAATGAATCGCCAAAGTAGATGCAGAATCTTAAATTACTCTTAAGAGAAGTTTAAGAAGATCTATAGTTTAAGTATTGGTAGAAATGATTATCCTTCTAAGACCTTTTGAGAACTAGGACATTTAGTATTACCATAAGAACAAAAAATACAGCAGCTACCATCTAACGGTCTCAATATTTTTTTGCAATTACCGCATTCGTGTATAAAATGAATACTGGTTTCGGACATTTTTGCGTTCATTTTATGGTTACAATAGGGGCAAGAAATAGTAGCTTCTAATGGCATGGGTATTATTAGTTAAAAGTTAATTTAAAAACATGCAGATTATCACTAAACGTATAGCTAATGGTATAATCATAATTATCACAAATTTTCTTAACAATAGCTAACCCAAGACCAAGAGATTTCTTGGTTGTGTTCTCTTTATAAAATCGATCGTATAATTTTTCAGGGTTTTTAATAGCCGCTTCTCCAGAGTTTGACACTATAAATTCATTAGCAACGACTTTTACAATAATCTCTCCTTCAGAAGATGTGTATTTTATAGCATTTGATAATAAATTATCAGCAATTATTCTTGCTAAATATGAATCACCATTAATTTCAATAGATTCCATTTCTGTTGTTAGAATGGGAACCTTATTTAATCCCTCAAAAGATTCTATAGAATTTTTTAGAATATTGGTGAAATTAATCCGATTAGAGGTTTTAAATTGTTGATTTTCAATTTTAGCTAATAGAATTAATTTTTTATTGAGTGTTGCTAGCCTGCGGGCATTATTAGATATTTCTATTAAAAGGTTGTACTGTTTTTCATTAATTTGATTCTCATCAAATAGATTACCAATCTTAGCTTGAATGTTAGCCAAAGGCGTTTGGATTTCGTGAGAGACATCTTCTGTAAATTGTTTTAAATTTTGATAGTCTGAAATAACCTTATTTGTTAAGGTTTTTATTTCTGTATTTAATTCGGAAAATTCTTCTATATCTGTTTCTTCCAGATTGAGAGCTTTGTTGGATTGTATAGAAAACGTCTTTATTTTTTTAAGGTTATCAAAAAAAGGCTTCCAAACTAATGCGGTGTTTTTTCTACTTAAATAATATTGTGCCAGAAACACTGTTATAAGAATTACGACATAAGACAAAATAATAGCTTGTAAAATATCGTATAGCTCCATAACCTTGGTTCTAACGGAAATTTTATATGTCCTTTCATTTATTTTTTTATATGTGATTAGTTCCATATAAGGTTCTAACTCTTCTTCAGCAGGATCATATAAAATAGTGTCTTTTATTCTCTGCGTCCCTACATATTTAACTTCTTGGGTGTTTATTATTGGATGCACATTAATAAGAACCCCTTCTTTTTCAATTAATTTTTCAATTCTAAATGCCTGTGAATTTAGAGCTTCTTCGGTTTCGTCTTCTATAATATACTTGGTAACAAAATATAAAACAATAACGCTCAAGACCATGGCAAGCAAACCATAAGTCAAAAAACTTCGGGATGTTTTTTTTAGTAATTTTATTTTCTTTTTCTGGTTCATAATTTACATGTCTTCATCCGTAAATTTGTACCCAATTCTATAAACGGTTCTAATATAGTTAGCAGCGACATCTGTTAGTTTTTTTCGTAAATGATTGATGTGTACATAGATGAAGTCAAAACTATCAACAGTATCGATATTATCGCCCCATAGATGTTCTGCGATAACTTCTTTTGAAAGTACTCTGTTTTTATTAGTAATAAAATAAACCAGTAAATCATACTCTTTTTTAGTTAACTGTATTGGTTTTTCATTAACATAAGCTTGCATGGCTTCTGTTTTAATTTTTATTTCGTTAAAAGAGATATTGGAATCTCCATCATATTTACCTCTTCGCATCACAGCTTTAATACGTGAATTTAGTTCCGTAAGATGAAAAGGCTTCGTTAAATAATCATCAGCCCCTAAATCTAATCCTTCTACTTTGTCATCAAGCGAGTTATTTGCCGAAATAATAATTACAGGAATTTTTTTACCCTCTTTTTTTATTAGTTTTAATAAATCCAATCCATTACCGGTTATTAAATTTATATCTAAAAGAATGAGGTCGTATTCATATATAGAGACTTTGGAGATCGCTTCATAATAATCAGAAGCAGTTTCACATATGTGAGCATCTCTATTTAAAAATTTAACGATAGATTCTTGTAATGTTATTTCATCCTCAGCGATTAATATTTTCATTTATTCTTTAATTGTAATTTTGCAAAATATATTAAGAATCTTAAGTTACTCTTAAGCATCTTTAAAGATAAGTTTAATAAAAGTATAAAAAATCAGAATTTCTAGTTTAAATTTTTGCCCTAACGTATCTGTTAGTCATTAGAGTCTTTTATTGAATTTATAGGTACTCATCCAGATACTCCATAAATAGAAGTTGAAGGGATAATTTACCTTTAGGTTTTTTAAACCCCCTTTTCCTACATCAGTTCAAAAAAAATGTTCCAATTTTTCAATCTGAAAAATTGGAACATTTACGCTAACTTCAACAAAGTTTATAAATTCAAATTTTATTCAGTTTAACGTAAAACAACCCGCCTCCGTAGATATCCTCATTAAGGTCATCCTTGGCAGTTGTTATATATAAGTTAGAATCATTATCAAAACAACACGACGTGACATTTGTGCATGGTAATTTTATGTCCTCTATTTTTTCTCCGTTTAACGGATTCCACTTAGAGATGCATCCGCCTCCCCATTCAGCAATCCATAGCATACCATTTTTATCAATGCACATGCCGTCAGGACTACTTGCTCCCTTAAACTCTATGACGTTTGATATAAATTCCACCTCGCCAGTTTCTATATCATAAGAATACTTTGCTACTTTTTTTGTTGGTGTATCAATAAAGTAAAGAAATTTATTATCCAGTGAAAAGGCTAAACCATTAGAAATAGTGGTATTGTTAATAATGGTTTTATACTCACCTTTATGATATGAAAAAACGTGTCCTATTTTCTCTTTAACTTCAGGGTATCCCATGGTTCCTATAATAATCCTTCCAATGGGATCTTTGATGCCATCATTATATCTTACAGCATTATCTATATCAATTTGAAAAACAAATTTCTTTTGTAATGTGTTGAAGTCTATTTCGAAAAAGCCATTTTTAGACGACACTAAGATTACTTTTTTTTCTAATAAAAACACACAGCTAACAGGAGAATCTAATTTTATACTTAGAATCTCTTTAGTTGCAGGGTTATAATAATATACCAAACAATCAAAAATGGATACAAAATAAAGGTCATTGTTTTTTTCGTCAAAAACAGGGCCTTCTAAAAGTTCTGAGTCAGAATGAAAAACTAAAGATGGAATCATAAAAATAAAGTTAGTTATATATATTGACCACCAGTAATTCTAATTAAAGAGCCAGTTGTCATTGCAGATTCGTCAGAGATTAAATGCATTACAGCTGGTACAGGGTCAGTAGGGGTTAGCATACGTCCCATTGGAATATCATGAGCAGCTTGACGTTTTAATTCTTCTTCACTTATGCCTTCTTCATCTCTTAATTCTAATTCTCCTTCTGTAGTTGTCCACCCCATTACCACGTAATTCGATCGAATGCCATATTCAGCATAATGATGAGCAAGATGACTAGAGAAAGTGTAAAGCGTACTTTTAGTAAGCGCATATGCCGTTCTGTCTTTCATACCATAATCCATGTGAGCAGAACCAAAAAATATAATAGAACCTGTTTTGAATTCCATCATAGATTTTAAAACATGTTTGATTAAAAAATAAGGTGATTTTAGATTAACATTGAAAACACTATCATAAACATCTTCCTTGGTTTCAATTATAGAAGCTACAGGAGTTATTCCAGCATACAAAACTAGAGCGTCTATCCTTTCAAATCTTTTTTTAGTTTGAATAACAAAATTTTCAAGCTCATTGGTGGTATTTAAATCAATCTTATGAAAATAGAGTTTATCTTCCGCTTGCAAAGATTGGATGAGTTCATTGCCTTCCTCAAGGTTTCGACCACAAAAAGAAACATTGTAACCTTTTTTTAAACAAGATTTAAGTATCTCCTTACCAACGCCTTTGGTACCCCCTAATATCATTACTGTCTTCATAAATGTTTTAATAAATTAAGATTTAATTAACTTGTGTAAAAATCTAAATGTTTTATTAAGACAAAGTGTTTTAGAGTCATTTGTTTGTTTCCCTCAGTAAAAAATATTTTAAGGATAATCAAAATGAACACGTATTGGAATTCGATAATGTTCAATTTTGGAAAGGCATAAATAGGTTGATGTTATTTTCATAATAAACGTTAAGAAACATTTATTTACTTATAACTACAAAAATATAACCCTAAGAAACTTATAATAGTTTTTAATACTCGATTTTTGATAATTAAGTTTATGTGGGGAAAGTGACAAGGACTAACTTAAAATTTTTATATTGACTTTAAAAAGTAATATTACGAGAGAATGTGAATCTTTCTGCTGCAATTAAGACAACATCTATTGAAACATACAATATGCCGTGTTGATAAAGTTAAGCGTGGTGTATATCATAAATAACATAAAATAAAATTAAATGAACGATTTAAAAATTGTTAAGATTGAATTATTCAAAGTACCACCGCGTTGGTTATTTCTTAAGATAACTACCCAGTCAGGTATTGTAGGTTGGGGAGAACCTGTTGTTGAAGGAAAAGCAGATTCAGTAGCTGCTTGTGTAAAAGAGTTAGAAAAATTTGTAATTGGTCGTAATGCAAATGAAATAGAAGATATATGGCAGGTTTTATACCGTGGTGGATTTTATAGAGGCGGCGCAATTTTAATGAGTGCTATTTCAGGAATCGATCAAGCTTTATGGGATATAAAAGGAAAACATTTAAATGTACCTGTTTATGAACTTTTAGGTGGGGCAGTTCGTGATAGAATGAAAATGTATTGTTGGATTGGTGGAGATAACCCGGATGTAGTCTTAGAACAAGCACATGAAAAGGTGAAAGCTGGTTTTAAAGCTGTAAAAATGAATTGCACAGGGGCCATGGATTGGGTGTCTTCTATAAAAGACGTTAAAACGGTAGCTAATAATATAAAACTATTAAGAGAGGAGTTTGGGTACGATTTAGATATAGGGTTAGATTTTCATGGGAGAATCCATAAACCCATGGTAAAGCGATTGATAGATGAACTGGTTCCATATGAACCGATGTTTATTGAAGAGCCAGTTTTAACAGAAAATAATGATGCTTTAAAACATATATATGGCTATACTAGCATACCTATAGCTACAGGTGAACGTATGTTTTCAAGATGGGATTTCAAGGACATATTACACCAAGGTGTTGTAGATATTATTCAACCAGATTTAAGTCATGCGGGTGGTATTTCGGAAGTAAGACGTATTGCTGCTATGGCAGAAGCTTATGATATTACTTTGGCACCTCATTGCCCTCTTGGTCCAGTTGCTTTGGCATCTTGCTTACATGTAGACTTTGTATCTGCAAATGCAATCATTCAAGAAAGTAGTATAGGTATACACTATAATCAAGGTTATGATATCTTAGATTACATGACTAACCCAGAGCTATTTGATATTAAAGATGGTTATATAGAACTGTTTAAAAAACCAGGTTTGGGTGTAGATATAGATGAAGATAAGTTAAAAGAAGCACAAAAAGTGGGACACGATTGGTCTAATCCGATTTGGAGACGCAAAGATGGAAGTTTTGCCGAATGGTAATGCTATAATAATATTTGTTTAGGTTATAGGTTTAAATTTCTTTATTTCTGAAATTACTTGGTGAGATGTTTTTTCTTAGTCCAGTATGTTATGCTGTCGGGATATTTATATGCTTTTTGTAAAGTGATTATCAATATTTTAACCCGCCTCATTTGATAATGATTAATAAATTACCTTAGATTAGTGAGTAAGAATGAGTAACATGTAGCATTTAAAAACAAAAACTTTACATTTTTATACTATTTTTATCTAATTGTAACTCACTGTTATACTATAAAATTTTACAAAATTTAGGACAAAATGCAAAAAAATCGGTTAAAATGTTGTTTTTTAAGATTAATTGCATAGTTTTGCTATTCATAATCAAGAAAATTTTGTAATATGAAAATGAAAATTATATTTTTTAGTCTTAGTTTATTTTTAATAACAGGTGCCACCTTTGCCCAAAAAAAGGATACACCTAAAAGTATTATTAGCGAAAAAGTTGGTATAAAGAAATACCACGATAAAGAAGAATTAGACCGTATGCAAAAAGGTCAATTATTAGAGCTTTATATAGAGCGAATAAAACTTCTTGTAAAAACATTACCTTATATAGCATTTGCAACCAAGCCAGGTGTAACAATGTCTACTTTAGGTATCCCAAATACAAAAGATAATAGAGAAACTTTGAATGATGAGTTTGAAGCTTCAGATGCTTTTCTTGAAACGACTCTGAATTTCCAGCGAACCATGTTGCCCTATTCAGATAAAAGTAATTTGATTGCTGCCATTATCTTTTATGAAGATACAATGAAATCGCTGCATCAATACAGTGAATTTCATTAATTAAGAATTTATTTATATTATTTGTATCGTCTGACCTGATGATGATGATTTACAAATAATTAAAAGATTTTCATTAACCATATATATTATATAAATAAGGTATAATAATAATTAAACCTTATTCCTTATTATTCTATAATTTATTTTATGGCACAAAACAATTTGTGCAAAATATAGAATAACAAAAACCATTATAACATTACAGATTTTCTAAAAGTTTAAAACTTTATAAACACAAATTTTTTTCATTTATAAAGTTTTAGACTTTCGTTATATAAGATTTTTTATTTAGATAAGAGTGGAAGAAATAAACAGGTGCATTACATCGAATAAATTAATAAGTAAAAACCTACATAATTATGCATTTCATCGAATTTATTCGCTTTTTATGGAATTAAATTGTAAATAATTGTAAATTTGAATACTGAACTTAACAAGTGTTAATAATAACAGCTATGAAAAAAATTATACAAATAATGATGTTCCTTTTACTGGTTGGAAGTGCATCGGCGCAGCAAGAAAAAGGAATAATTGGTACAGATAATTGGTTAAATAATTGGACCGATTTTTATCCTAAAAGTGCTGACTATGGAGAGCCTAGTCAGATTCTTACAGGAAACATATCTAAAGATACTAAACTATATAAAAAAGATACATATCTATTAATGGGTAATGTTTTTGTTACAGATAGTACTACACTAACTATAGAACCAGGAACCGTAATCATTGGTGATTGGGAATCAAAAGCATCTCTAACTATTGCCAAAGGAGCAACTATAATAGCTGAAGGTTTAGAAACCGACCCTATAGTGTTTACTTCTAATAGAAGTGTTAAAAAAGCTGGTGATTGGGGAGGCATTATTTTATTAGGTGATGCCCCAACTAATAAATTTGGAAATGGTTCTGTTGCATCTATGTATGCGAATCTTGACCAATCATCTTATGGACATACAAATTACGGTGGTAATAATATTAAAAGTAATTCTGGGGTATTAAAATATGTTAGAATTGAATATGCAGGAAAGAGAAGAAGAGGAGGAGCAAATTTTGATGGTCTATTATTAGCCAGTGTAGGTAGTGAAACTGTATTGGAAAATATAATGGTAAGTTATTGCGCTGGAGATTCTTTTGAGGTAATAGGCGGAGAGGTGAATTTACTTAAAGCGGTTTCTTATAGATCTAATAGTAATGACTTTAAATTTAATTTAGGAACACAATCTAGATTAGATAATTCATTAGCAATCCGATCTCCATATTCAACCAGTAGTGCTGGAGCAAGATGTTTAGAAATTACTTCATACGATAAAAAAGAAGAAGTTGATTTCACAAAAGCAGGAACAACAGTAATTGCTAAAAATATGACAATGTTAAATCTAAGTGATGATTTAAATGCTCATATAGGATTAGGGTTGATTAAAGAAGCTGTTTTTATTGGTGAAAATGCTTCACTTGATATTAATAAGAGTGTTATTTCTGGATTTAATCCAGCAGTAATATTAGATGATAAAATAATTATAAATCAAGAAAATTTAGAAAAAATTAAATTTGTTGACATGTTTTTCAACAATTGTAATGGAAACATATTTAAAGAGTATAACTCTAATAATGAAGACTTAGAAAATTGGTATGGTAACAGATCTTTTTATAATGTCTATTCAAAAACTCAAAATTCAGAAACGTTTATTGATTTGAAGAATAAGAAAAGGCCTGATTATAGATTGCGTATTAATAAAATAATAGCAGCCAATGGAAAAAATTAAATTTAAAGGGAAGGTCTTCATAAAGTAAAATGATAACCTTCCCATAAATTTAAAATAAGTTTTCTTTTTATTAAACCAACCAACAATTATTAAAAGTGAATTTCAATTATTCTAATGGTATCGTTAGAACGATAATTGTTTCCCAAAGTTTTTTATTAACTAAAGAGAATGATATCGTATGAAGAACTTTACTATTAAAACTAATCTTACTACCATTGTTATTTTTCTGTTTTTTGCGGGTCAAATCAAGGCGCAAATTGTAAACCCTCCTAGCACAGAATTTACAAATGCTTGTGCGAGTCCTTCCTTTAACACTTATAATGTAAAGTTTTCATTTGAATCTACATTAATAAATGCCTCTAATCAATTTGTATTGGAGCTTTCTGATGAAAATGGGAGTTTTTCAAGCCCAGAAATACTTTTCACATCTGCTGCTGGAGCAATTACAACGTCGCCAGCTACGATTAATTTTTCTGTACCAACTACAATTGCAGGAGAAGCATATAAAGTACGAGTAAAAAGTACTTCACCGGCATCAACAAGTAGCGGTTCTAATTCTTTTGCTGCATATTATAAATTTCAAGACACACCTTTTACTATTAATAACTTAAATGAGACAGGTGTTTACTGTGCCGGAGGAAGCTATTTACTTACTATAGATAATCCGGGAACAGGAGACAACGATTCGCCATTACAATATCCTTCATTAACATTTAATTGGTTTAAAGAAACAAGCCCAACTACATCCGTTTTTGTAGATTCTGGGGCTAGTTTAGCTGTTAGTGAACCAGGAACCTATTTTGTTGAAACAAATTATGGGTCCTGTTCTTCAAATTCGTTTTCAAATAGAGTAACCGTTAGTCAAGCCTCATCTGGAGGCTCTACTAGTATAAGTTCTAGTTTTGGTAATCCATATTGTTCTAGTTTAGGGGCAACAACTTTAAGTACTGTTTCTGGTGGTGTTAGCTATCAGTGGTTTAAAGATGGTAATGAGATTGCAGATGCTACAAGTGATACATATATAACAGACCAATCTGGATTATACGAGGTAAATGTTTCATTAGGAGCATGTTCAACTAGTGGATCCATTAATTTAGATGCCAATCAATTTACAAGTAGTATTGATGTTGAGGAGACACCAGCTGTTAATTTAATGCCAGCAAGTGGGACTTTAACAATTACTTTAACAGATACAGCAACTAATCCAGAATATGAATGGTATTTAAACGACGTATTAATTCCAGGAGCTACTGGCAATAGTTTTGAAGCATCGCAGATAGGTGACTATAAGGCTGTTATAAAACAAACGGTAGGTTGTGTATCATCAAAAGAATTTCTTTTTGTAATACAAGAAACCTTTCCCGATGTTGAAAATATCCCCAATTTAATAAGCCCTAATGGAGACGGTGTAAATGATACTTGGGTAATTCCCAAAGCGTATATAACAGGAACAAATGCAGAAATTATATTAATTAGCTCGCAAGGAGAAATTGTATTTCAAACCAATGATTATCAGAATAATTGGCCACAAACAGAATTAGATTTTAAAGATGTAAACCCAGTTTACTATTATATAATAACTACCGAGGATCAAAAAACAAAAAAGGGTTCAATTACGGTTATAAAATAGCATGAAGAAGTATTTAATACATATCGTTTTATTTTTATGTTTTACGCAACAATTCCATGCTCAAGAAGATGGGGTTGTTTCGTTTGCAATACCTGTTAGAAATTCTTTAAAATTTAATAGACATATTATTAACCCGACCTTTAGTTTTGTAAGAGAACAAAATAAATATATTAGTTTTAACAATAGAAGACAATGGGTTCAATTCGATGATGCCCCACAAACATATTTATTTGGATATTCTGGTAGGTTTAGAGAAGACATAGGAGTTGGCGTTAGTTTATTTCAACAAAATTATGGCGTATTAACAACTTTTGGAGGGCTTTTAAACTTTGCCTATAATGTCGTTTTAAATAGAGATAGTAATCTAACTTTTGGTCTAAATTTAGGATTTTACAGAAGTGGTTTAAACGAAGGTAAAGTCGTAACAAATTTCCCAGATTCATCATTGGATAATATCCCTTCAAACTCCCTACTAACCATAAACCCTGGAATAAATTATGGTACAGACTTTCTTGATTTTGGAATCGCAATAAACAATGCTGTTTTGTATAATCTTAATGCATCTAAAATGGTTGAAGATGATCCAGAACAAAGTGTACAAGCTCATGTTATGTACACTGGTTATGCAAATACCCGTGGTTTTTTTGATGAAAGTAAATTTTCTGGACTAATCAAGTCAGAATTCAAAAAAGACAATACAGTCATTTCAGGAATAGCCATGCTAACAGTACCCAAAGGTATTTGGGCGCAAGCAGGGTATAATACTTTGTACGGGTTATTTGGTGGTATAGGTTTTAATATAAGTACTCAGATTTCTATAGAGTATAATTATGAAAAAGCGATGGGAGACCTAGTAGATTTTGGTAGTTCCCATGATATTACTTTAGCTTATAAATTCAAAAACAGATACAGATATAGATATAGTGGTGATGAAGAAGAAGGTTCTGTTATTATTCCAGACAAAAAATCGAGACGTTATATCGCTAAGCGAAGAGCGCCTTCTAAACCAAAAGTATCAGCTCAAGATAGAGCAGCTGCAAGAGCTAAAGCTAAGGCGGATGCTGAAGCCAGAGTAGCAGCAGCGGAAGCAAGAGCAAAAGAAAGAGCAGAAGCAGCAGAAAGAGCTAAAGCTGAAGCTGAAGCCAAAGCAGGAGAAGAAGCTAGACTAAAACGAGAGGCTGAAGCGGCAGCGGCCAAGGCCAAAGCAGACGAAGAAGCTAGACTAAAACGAGAGGCTGAAGCGGCAGCGGCCAAGGCCAAAGCAGACGAAGAAGCTAGACTGAAACGAGAAGCAGAAGCGGCAGCGGCCAAGGCGAAAGCGGACGAAGAAGCTAGACTGAAACGTGAGGCAGAAGCGGCAGCGGCCAAAGCAAAAGCAGACGAAGAGGCTAGGCTTAAACGTGAGGCAGAAGCGGCAGCGGCCAAGGCGAAAGCGGACGAAGCGGCTAGGCTTAAACGAGAAGCAGAAGCGGCAGTGGCCAAAGCCAAAGCGGACGAAGAAGCTAGACTGAAACGAGAGGCAGAAGCGGCAGTGGCCAAAGCGAAAGCGGACGAAGAAGCTAGACTGAAACGTGAGGCAGAAGCGGCAGCGGCCAAAGCGAAAGCAGACGAAGAAGCTAGACTGAAACGTGAGGCAGAAGCGGCAGCAGCCAAGGACAAAGCAGACGAAGAAGCTAGACTGAAACGAGAAGCAGAAGCGGCAGCAGCCAAGGCCAAAGCAGACGAAGAAGCTAGACTAAAACGTGAGGCAGAAGCGGCAGCGGCCAAGGCCAAAGCAGACGAAGAAGCTAGGCTTAAACGTGAGGCAGAAGCGGCAGCAGCCAAAGCGAAAGCAGACGAAGAAGCTAGACTAAAACGAGAGGCAGAAGCGGCAGCAGCCAAGGCGAAAGCAGACGAAGAAGCTAGACTGAAACGAGAGGCAGAAGCGGCAGCGGCCAAGGCCAAAGCGGACGAAGAAGCTAGATTGAAACGTGAGGCAGAAGCGGCAGCGGCCAAAGCGAAAGCAGACGAAGAAGCTAGACTGAAACGTGAGGCAGAAGCGGCAGCAGCCAAGGCCAAAGCAGACGAAGAAGCTAGACTAAAACGAGAAGCAGAAGCGGCAGCAGCCAAAGCGAAAGCGGACGAAGAAGCTAGATTGAAACGAGAGGCAGAAGCGGCAGCAGCCAAAGCGAAAGCGGACGAAGAAGCTAGACTGAAACAAGAAGCAGAAGCGGCAGCGGCCAAGGCGAAAGCAGAGGAAGAAGCTAAAGCAGCAGCACCAACACCAGTTGACGATATTACTAAATCGATGAATGATTTATTAACAAAGCTAGATGAAACGGTAGCTAGTAGAGATAAAGATCTTAAAGATTTAAAAGAAGAAAATGATTTAGGTGAAAAAGGAATTTTCACAGCGCCGAAACCTTTTAAAAGTATAACAGCAGAAAATGCGGCACTAGAATCCTTGAAGTCAGAACTTGATGGTGTTATAAACACCCGAAATGAAAAAATTACAGAACTAGAAAAATCATATAGAGGTTCAATCAACCCTGCTGATTTAAAAATGCTGGAAAGATTGAAATTAGAGCAAGCGCAAGCATTGAAGTCTAGAGAAAATTTAATGGGAACATTAGAAAAAATTAAAGTAGCTACAGAAATAGAGAGAAAACGAAGAATTAAGCGAGCAGCTTACGATAATGCGGATGATAGATATTCTAAGGATATGGCAACATTAAATAGAATTAAGCAAAATACTCCTGTAAGTTCAGTACCTCTTAAAGAAGAAGATTTTGATTTTGGTGAAAAACAGAGTGGTAATATACGGATTGTAAAAGATGTTAAAAATGTAGAGAGTGGTTATTATTTAGTGATTGCTGTACATGATAATGTTGATAAAAGAGATGAATTTGTGAAGAAAACAGTATCTGCTGGACAATCAAACGTAAACTTCTTCTACGATGAAAACACTAGTAAATATTTCATTTATTATGAACAGTATAGTAGTGTAGAACAAGCAACAAGAGCTTTACAATCTAAAGGAGATAAGCCATATAATGGAGAAATGTCTATGGTTAAAATAGAAAATTAAAAAAATATATATGTAATAAAATTAGCCCAGCTTACTTTATCTGATTATGCCCCTAAACCTATGAGGATAAAGAAGCGTCAAATATAAACTATTATGAAAAAACCTACTACTTTAAAAAAAGAACTAATTGTGTTGCTGATACTACTATTCAGCATACAATTATTTGCTCAAAATCAAGTGCCCTTCACACCCAGATTTAATCAAGATTTGAAAGGTGATATCATATTGATAGGTAATAATATTTTGGGACCAAATAACAATGATTTCAATAATAATTCGACATATAACGATGAGGTTAATATGCGATATATTGACATTGATTCTGATGGAACCACGTTTAGTTCATCGAGTGCGGATTTACAAATCCCTATTAATCCTCATATCCCACCCGCAGCTAATGATTGTTATGAAATTGTACATGCCGGCCTATATTGGAGTGCCGTTACTGATGGTGCAGAGCCTATTAATACTGTGAAATTAAGGGGACCAACCGGTGGATATAATGATATTACTGGAACCGTTATTTTCAATGCAGGAAGCACATCGGTAGATGGGGGTAATAGTTTTCCATATGCATGTTATGCAGATGTAACAAATATTATAAGGGCGTTAGGTACCGATCAAGGAACATATACTGTGGCTAATGTATCGTCATCTCAAGGTCAAACAGAACTTTTTGGTAACTTCACAGGAAACTCAGCTGGGTGGTCTTTATTTATAGTTTATCAAAACCCGTCATTACCAGGTAAATCCATAACTAGTTTTGATGGTTTTAGTACTATTACAAGAAGTACTCCCGGATTAGATGTTACGGTTTCAGGGTTTAGAACCGTACCAGCACCTGCTCCAGTTAGAGCGAATTTCGCATTTGCTGCTTTAGAAGGAGATAAGCCAATTACTGGTGACCGATTAATAATTAATGGAACCAGGTTGTCTGACCTGAATCGAGATCAAAATAACTTTTTCAACAGTTCAGTAACAGGGCCACCGGTCAGAGTTCCTAATAGTAGTAATGCCTTAGGGTTTGATACGGGTATATTAGCCGTACCTAATCCAGCTAATGCCGTTATTAATAATGATGACACAAGTGCTACAGTACGTTTAGAAACAGGTAGAGATACATATTTCCCATATTTCTTCGCCTTTGCGGTAGATATTATTGCCCCTAACATGGTGCTCACTAAGACCGTTGAGGATGAATTTGGAAATAACATTGGAGGCGGATTAGTAGATCTCGGAGATGAATTAAACTATGTAATAGGTTTTCAAAATACAGGAAACGATGATGCTACGGGACTAACCATTAGAGATGTACTTCCGACTAATATTGAATTTAATTACCCAGCCGATATGGGTTTATTGCCTCCAGGGCTAACGGTTCAAAGTTATAATCCAGCAACGCGAGAGCTTATTTTTGCTGTAGATGATTCTGTAATAGAGGAAAATGATCCTGTACTGGAAATCCGTTTTAAAGTTACAGTAGTAAGAGAATGTAGTTTACTGAATGATGCCTGTGATAATATTGTAAGTAATCAAGCTTTTTCAACTTATAGAGGTACTTTAAATCCTTTGTTTGTTATTTCAGATGATCCAAGTTTCAGCACCAATACAGGTTGTCTGTTAATACCTGGGGCTACTAACTTTATTGCCGATATTGATTGTACGTTTGAAGAAGACGTGATTCTTTGTGGCGATAATGTGGTATTAACGGCAGGAGACGATTACGATTCATATTTGTGGTCTACTGGAGAAACAACACAATCTATAACAGTTACAGCTCCAGGAACGTATACTGTTCGTAATACAGCGACGGCACCTTGTCAATCTATCGACCAGATTTTTAATGTAATTACTTATGGAGCAGGAGTTCCGAATCCAGTGATTCCATTTGCAGATCAGGTCGTTGTATGTCCTGATGATGGAACAGAATTGCCAAACATTTTTATGTGTGGTGCTTCCGATACAACATTTATTGATACAAATATTACTGATGCTAACTCAATAATTTGGCAAAGACTGGACGAATCAAGCTGTACAGCAGTTGCAGATATAAGATGTCCCAATGTGGAGGCAACTTGTACATGGAATACAGTACAAACCGGACCAGATTATTTAGTAGACACGGCTGGACAATACCGATTAACATTAAATTATACAGGTGGTTGTTTTAATGAGTATTACTTTAATGTTTATGAAAATGTATTACTGCCAACTGCAACATCAAATGATATTATTTGTACAACACCAGGAGAAATAGTTGTAGCAGATGTGCCTTCTGGCTATGAGTATAGTATTGACAATGTGAATTTTCAACCTAGCAATGTTTTTTCTATTACTACGGCAGGTATCTATACCGTTTATATTAGACAGATAGGAGTTACACCTAACCCTTGTGTCTTCACGATACCAGATATTCAAATAAGAGAAAGAAATTTTACTGTTACAACAGACATCACACAACCCTTATGTCATAACGGACAGGGAAGTGTCTTAGTAGCTGCTAATGATGTGCGTCCACAATATTATTTTTCAATTTCCCAAGGAGCTACATTAATAAATAGTGTAGGTCCTATTGTAGCAAGTGATTATACATTTCCTAACTTAAATCCGGGAACATATACTATAGACGTTACTACAGACGATGGTTGTGTATTTAATGGCGATATAGATATAATAAACCCAACATTGTTGGAAGCTACAGCGGCTTTAACAAGTCCTTTAACTTGTACCGATGGAGAAATTACTGTGTATCCTGTTGGAGGAACATCACCTTATTTCTATTTTGTAAATAGTACAACGGTATTCCAAACACTACCACAAATACCAGTTACAGCAGCAGGAACATATGATATTAGAGTTGTAGATTCTAACAACTGTTTTGTAGATATATCAATAGATGTAGATGCTATTCAACCTCCTGCTTATACTGTTTCTAAGACGGATATTTTATGTGCAGGTACTGGAAACGTTGGAGAAATAGATATTAATGTTACGAATGCTAACGGAAATACATTACGATATAGTATCGATAATGGAGCGACATATTCCAATTCACCTGTTTTCACAGGACTTGCAGTTGGAAGTTATGAAGTATTAGTTGAATATACTTCCGGAACAGATGTGTGTGTCACGGCACCACAAACTATAGATATCATAGAACTTTCTGCAATTACAGGAACAGCGACGTTAACAACTCCATATACGTGTACTACAAATGGAGAAATAACGGTTTCAGGGGTTTCTGGAGGAACTGCACCTTATTCATATAGTATTGATGGAATAAATTTTCAACCAGGGCTTACATTTACAGGATTAACAGATGGTTCATATACAGTAACAATAAGAGATGCTAATAATTGTACGTTTACAGCTCCGGCTATAGATATTAATCCATTAGATCCACCAACAAATTTAACTTTTAGTAATACAGCTTTAACTTGTCCAACAAATGAATCTGATGTTACAATTACAACAACTACAGGAGGAACAGCTCCTTTAGAATATAGAATAATAGCACCAGCCCCGTCTGTAACAGGATATCAAAGCTCGATCACTTTTACTGGTTTAGCTCCAGCAATTTATACATTTGAAGTAAGAGATGCTAATAATTGTACTTATAGTGAATCTTATGAGATTGAGGCACTTCCTGCATTAACAGTAGTAGGAGCATTAGTAAATAATATTACTTGTTTTGGTGCTTCAGACGGAGCAGTTCGATTTACAGTTGCAGGAACAACAGGTTTTACTTATACTATTAATGGAGGAACTTCTACAGCTGGTACGTCACCTATTGATTTAACAGGATTGTCGGCTGGACCTTATGCAATTGTTGTTACGGACACAGCTACAAACTGTCAAGCAACAGCTTCTGTTACAGTAGATGCACCACCAGCAGCATTAAGTGTTACAGTAACTGAATCTCCTATTACCTGTCTTGCTGATGGTAGTGTTATTATTAATGCCGTAGGCGGTTGGGGAGGAAATTCATATACACTAACACAACCAGATACAACTGTTTTAGGACCGCAAGGAAGTAATACTTTTGGAGGTTTAACACAAGCAGGAACTTATACAGCGACTGTTACAGATTCAAATGGATGTACAGCGACAGATACATTTACTTTAAGTTTAACAACATTGCCAGTTGCTTCTATAGATGTGACATCAGACTTATGTTATGATACGACTAATGCAGCGACTCTAGTGGCAACAGTAACATCTGGGGGACAAGCTCCTTTTGAATATAATATTAATGGTGGCCCTTTTGGTTCTAGCAATACATTTACAGGTTTAACTCCTGGTAGCTATACCATCATAGTCAGAGATGCTTACGGTTGTCAAGTTACTTTGCCAGCGCAAACCATAGCCCCACAATTAACATTAAGTGCCGTTTTAACAAAAGACATAGATTGTTCTGCTGCACCTGATGCTTTAATTACAGGTAATGTTTCGGGAGGCACACCACCATACGAATATACAACCTCTTTTAATGGAGGGGCTTATAATCCATTGTCTACAGCAATAGCGGGAACAACATTTGTTAGAGCTGTAGCTTCTCCGGGAGATTATAGATTTAGAGTAACCGATGCACAAGGATGTCAGGTAGAATCTGGAGTTGTTACTGTAAATCCAGCAGTAAATCCAACAGCTACGGTAACCACAGTGAACCCAACTTGTAATGGCGGGGCAAATGGTTCTGTACAAATAACAGCCTCAGGTGGTGAAGGACCTTATGAGTATAGTTTTAACGGAAGCGCTTTTACAACAACATCATTTTATGATACATTAAGTGCTAGTATTGTTTATGCATACCAAGTGAGAGATAGTAAAGAGTGTCTTTTTAATGGTACAGTAACCTTAACAGAACCTGATGCTTTAGCAGCAACACATGCGGTAACACCATTTAGTTGTAGTGCTACAAATACAAGCCAACCAGCTACGATAACTGTAACTGCTACAGATGGAACAGCACCTTACCAATTTAGTTTTAACGGATCTGGTTATAGTGCTACCAACACATTTAATGTGAACGATGATGGTACAAACCAAACTATTCCATATTCAGTAAGAGATAATCAAGGATGTATTTTTAATAGTTCTGTAACAATAAATGCACTAAATCCACCAATGGCTGGTACTATTACTAGTACACCTGTAACATGTATAAATACAACAAGTACGGCAACAGTAACACCAGCAGTAGGAACAGGAGTAGGAGCATTGACTTATGAAATAACCTTACCAGCAGCTTTTGTAGCTTCAAATGGAACGGGTATTTTTCCAGGGTTAGATCCAGATATTACTTATACTTTTAGAGTGACAGATGCAGATGGATGTTATTATACAGAAACACATAGAATAGAACCAGTTGTAAACATAGCAGTTACAGGAGCATTAGTAAATGATGTAAGCTGTAATGGTGGTACAGATGGTGCTGTAACTTTTACAGTTTCTAATTTTGCTACCACATATAGTTATACTATTAATGGTGTGTTACCAGCAACAACAGGTCAATCGGCAGTAACAATTCCTTTAACATTGTTACCTGCAGGAGATCAGGTGATCGTTGTAACAGATGAAACCACTGGATGTACAGACACGTTTACTGTACCAGTTAGTGAACCAGCAGCTGCTTTAGGACTTAGTGCCACATCAACAAATGTATTTTGTACGAATGATAATTCACAAATTACAGTTACAGCAACAGATGGCACGCCAAATTATACGTATGCTGCGGTTATTACAGGAGCTGGAGCTCCTGCAATTGGAGCATATAGTAGTGGTAATGTTATAACAGTCGATACAAATTCGGCGGCAGATTTAGTTTGGGATGTATATGTAAGAGATGCTAATGATTGTATAGAAATGACTACGGTTACTATTGTTAGCGATCCATTACCAACAGTAAGTACACCAGCTTTAGCATCTAATCAATGTAGCGTAACTTCTGGATTTACTTTTACAGCAACTCCAGGGGCAGGTGCAATTACACCGCTAACATATAGTATAGATGGAGGAACCTCTTATCAAACTAGTCCAACGTTTACAGTTAATGGACCAGGAACTTATACCGTAACTATTAGAGATGGTAATGGGTGTACAGCAACTAGTGCTACCACTACAGAAGTTTTTGCACCAGTTACAGCAGGTGCTATTTTAACAAAAGACTTAACATGTTCAGTACCACAAGAAGCAACCATGGATATAACAGTATCTGGAGGTAATACTCCTTACTCTTATAGAGCTAGTATAGGCGGCGTTGCTTATGCAGGACCACAAATACCAATTGTTGGATCAGCATTTACTTATACACCAGT
Organism: Flavivirga abyssicola; assembly: GCF_030540775.2. Taxonomy (GTDB): domain Bacteria; phylum Bacteroidota; class Bacteroidia; order Flavobacteriales; family Flavobacteriaceae; genus Flavivirga; species Flavivirga abyssicola. The sequence continues at coordinate 3,871,481 of NZ_CP141266.1, forward strand.
TTCACTTGTTGGAACTACATATCAATTTGAAATTACTGATGCAAATGGTTGTACGGTAGAAACGAATATCATAACAACAAATACTGCGGTTAATCCGGTTATTACTAGTGTAACACAAACACAGTTTATTTCATGTTTTGGAGACCCGACAGCTGCTATTGATATTATTATTGATAATACAGTAGGCTTAGCGCCTTATACCATAAATGTTAATAATGATACAACAACCACAAATTATGGTACGCAGACTAGTGGACTGCCAGCAGGAAGTTATACTATAACTGTTACAGATGCTAATGGGTGTACAGATACTGATACTATTGCAATTAGTGAACCATCAGCTATTAATACTCTTTTTACAGCTGTTCCTATTACATGTTTTGGAGGCGGGTTATCAAGTGGATCGATTACCGTTGATGGTATAACTGGAGGTACAGCCCCTTATAATATTTTTGTTACAGGTACAGGTGCTTATTCTAATTCTGCACTTGGTGTTCCTGGTACGGCAGCAGTTCCTTTTACTGTAATTGATTTTGGATTATACCAAATTAGTGTTGTAGATGCTAATGGATGTACTCAGTTGATTCAAGATGTATTAGTAGCATCTCCTCCAACTGATTTAGATATAACTGTAAATACACTACCAACAATTTGTACTACAGGAGGAACAGCCGTGGTAACTATTGGGGGAACATTAACAGGAAACGGTCCATATCATTTTGCCATTTATACAGGACCAGGAATGACTTATTCGGCTCCAACTGCTGCTCCGTGGCAGGATGAAGATGCTTTTGGAAGTGAAACGTCAACATTTACAGGGTTATTACCAGGAGTAACTTATACGTTCATTATTTATGATGAATTTACACAATGTTATTATTTTGAAACATCAACTATTCCTATTCCAACAAACTCTACATTGACAACAACTGCAGTTGTTGAAAACAATATTACTTGTACCGGAAGTGCTGATGGAAATGTAAGCTTTGACATAAATAGTACTTATCTGGTTACTACCGATGTAACTTATACAGTATTTAATTCACTAACTCTAGCGACAACAGGTATTACCGGGTCTGGAACGGTTCCTGCTAGCGGGACATTATCAGTCTCTAATTTAGGACCATTACCAGTTGGGAATTATTTTGTTGTAGTTGAAGAAGATTTAGGAGCTACCAATGCAGGTTGTAGTGTTTCAACTACTACATTTAGCATCACAGAGTCAGCTGCCTTATTAACTATTAGTGCTGCAGTTTCAAAAAATGCAAATTGTAATGAATTAGGTACTATTACAGCTACAGCAGCGAATGGTACTGGACCATACGAATATCAAGCGGTAGTATCAGGAAGTCCTGTAGTGCCAGCTAATTGGGCTGCTGCTAATACATTTAATTTAGCAGGAACTACAACTTATGATATTTATGTAAGAGATGCTTACGGATGTGTTCAATTTGCTACACAAGTATTACCTACAGATCAACCACCTACTATAAGCCCAGTAGCTCAACAATGTTATACAGGAACTCCTATTAACATTACGCTATCTGGAACCGTATTTGTAGGTACAGCAGCATACAGTATTAATGGGGTTGCTGGTCCTTATCAGGCAAGCCCTAATTTTACAATTGCTTCACCTGGAACCTATACTTTAAGTATTCGTGATGATAACGGTTGTACTGCAACAACATCTTATGTTGTAGAGCCTCAATTATTACTTAATGCTAATATGACACAGGATTTAGAATGTCAAGGCGTTGATGCAAGTATTACGTTAACACCAACAGGCGGAGTAGGACCGTACACTCTTGAAGTGAGTTTTAATAGTGGAGGCTTTATTCCTGCCGTTTCTCCTTTTACAACAAGTGTTGCTGGAGATTATGTGTTTAGAGTTACAGATTCTCAGGGACCTCCTGGATGTCCGGCTTTATCTAATACTGTTACGGTAACACCAAGAACAACACCAACACTTACAGAAGTACATACAGATGTAACTTGTATAGGTGATACAGATGGTCGTATTGTAGTAACAGCATCTAATGGAATACCACCATATCAATACAGTAATGATAATGGAGTTACATTCCAGGCATCTAATGAATTTAGTGGATTAGCTCCGGCAACATATAACATTGTTGTGAGAGATAGTAAAAACTGTGATTCAGCAGCAACATCAGTAGTTATTGATGAACCTTTAGTGGTTACTTCAGGACCAGTTTTAACGCAAGGATTAACTTGTGGAACGGGTAATGCTGCTCAAGCCGCTACGATAACAATTAATGCAGGGGGAGGTACTCCACCGTATGTATATAGTTTTGATGGAGGTGTGAATTTTACGCCAGTAAATATTTTTACAACCACTACAGCAGGTCCAGTAAATACTATGGTTAGAGATAGTAGAGGATGTTTAAGTGCTGTGGTACCAATAAATATTCCAGCATTAGTGCCTCCAACAGATTTAGATTTTGTTGCTACACCAGTAACCTGTACAAATTTAACAAGCGATGTTACTTTAACTACAACTGGTGGTGTAGGTGTGTTAGCTTATGCTATTTTATCTCCGGCAAGTGCCACAGGAAATACTACAGGAGCTGCTTCTGGAGTTTTTACAGGATTAGCCCCAGATATCTATTTATTTGAAGTAACTGATGCTAACGGATGTACATATGAAGAATCATATACGGTAGAAGATGTAACAAACATTACAGTTTTAGGAGTGTTTGGTAACGATGTAACTTGTAATGGTACTCCAACTGGAGCAGGAAGTTTTACAGTTGGAAATTTTGCTGGAACATATAGTTATAGCATTAATGGAGCTGCAGCAGTGGTTGGTCAATCAGCTACAACAATTAATTTACCTCCATCAATTGCTGGAACCTATACAATCGTTGTAACAGACGAAACAACAGACTGTACTGCAACGGATTCAGTAGTGATCAATGAACCAGCTTTATTAACACTTACTGAAACAGGAAATATAAATGCGAATTGTAATGAAGATGCACAGGTAACTGTTGAAGCAAACTTTGGAACACCAGGTTATACATATGCCTTTGTTCAAGATGGCGTTGCGCCAGTCCCTGCAGATTTTACAAGTAATGCGACTGCGTTTTTAAATCCAGCTACAAACACAGATTGGGATGTTTGGGCACAAGATGCTAACGGATGTCAAGAACAAATAGATGTGACTATAGCTACAGATCCATTACCAACGGTAACTGCTGTGGTAGATAATCAGTGTACGGGAACATCGTCATTTACTATTACAGCAACACCGGGAGCGGGTGCAATAACACCATTAAGCTACAGTATTGATGGCGGTGTGTCTTATCAAACAAGTCCCGTATTTACGGTAAGTACAGCTGGAAGTTATATTGTAACTATTAGAGATGGAAACAATTGTACTGCCAATACTGTTGCGCCAATAGACGTTTTTGCACCACTTGCAGCAAATGCCACTTTAACTAAAGATTTAACATGTTCATTACCAACAGATGCTTCTATGGATATTGAAGTGCTTGGAGGAAACGGACCGTATTCTTATAGAGTTAGTATAGGAGGCGTAGCTTATGCAGGACCACAAATACCGTTTGCAGGAACTACATTTACTTATAACAACGCTACGGCAGATACATATCAGTTTGAAATTACTGATGCAAATAGTTGTACAACAGAAACAAATGTCATAACAACTAATGCTACAATACCTGTAACATTTACAACAACTGTAATTGATGTTAGTTGTAATAGTGGCAATGATGGTTCAATTACTGTAAACTTAGACCCAGGTAATGATAACCCAGTTTATACTTATGAGATTATTGCAGGACCTATTTTAAGACCTTCACAAACCTCAAATCTTTTTGAAGATTTAGTAGCTGGAGATTACACAGTAGAAGTAACTTCTGGTAAAGGATGTACTAATACTGCAGTTGTTCGAGTTGATGAGCCGTTAGCTTTAACGGTTTCAGGAACCGCAACGCCTTATACATGTGCACCAGATAACTCTGTAAACACAAGTACATTAACTATTAATGAAGGCGCAGGAACAGGAACCGCACCATATGCATATAGTATTGATGGTACAAATTATTTCACAACGAATACATTTGATATCATTGATACGGGTGTTCCGCAGACCATTAATATTTTTGTAAGAGATAATAATGGGTGTATTGAGAGCAATACTGTAAATATAGCACCATTACCAACGTTAACTGCTGCAACAGTAGCGGTAGCTACACCTATTGATTGTAATGGTACAGGTTCGGTTGATATAACTGTAACAGGAGGATCTGGTAACTTTACTTTTCAAATGTTGCCTAGTGGAACGCCACAAGCATCTAATATATTTAGTATAACTAATCCAGGAACTTACCATTTCCAAGTGAATGATTTAGATACTGGATGTACTATAGATGCATCATATGAAGTACTGCCTTTTGATACTATTGATGCAGTAATAAATACACCAACTCAAGTCACCTGTTTTACAGATAACAATGGTGGATTTGAACTTAATATAAGTGGTTATACAGGGCCTTATAATTATGATATATTAGATAGCACAGGAGCTTCAGTAAGAGGTCTTACAGCAGCTAATACATCAACAAACCCAGAACTGGTAACAGGATTAACAGGAGGTAATTACACCGTGGTAGTAACAGAAACGGCAAGCCCATTCTGTACTACAACATCGAATGTAATTACTATAGATTCTCCTGCCAGTGCATTAACATTGGTAGCAACAGAAACAGCAAATGTAACCTGCGATAATAATGTAGGTACTATTACTGCTGTAGCTAGTGGGGGAAGAACACCTTATGAGTATGAATTAACAGGAGCGGCTACGGTAGCATATTCTCCAAGCGGAATGTTTACAAATTTATCAGCAGGAGCTTATATAGTAAATGTAAGAGATGCTGGGGGTTGTATAGTTTCCGATCCAATTACTTTAAATATTCCAACACCGATTAATGCCACAGTAACGCCTAGTGCAAGCTTATTATCTTGTTTTGGTGATACAAATGGAACGATTACTGTAAATGCTACTGGCGGACAAGGAAGTAATTATTCTTATACGCTTAATATGGTTTCACCAATAGTAGCATCGTCAGGACCTCAAACAGATCCAGTATTTACAAATCTGGGTGCAGGAACTTATAATGTTACTGTAACTGATGGATATAATTGTGTGTTTAATTCGCCTAATGTTGTTATAAATGAGCCAACTCAAATACAAACAACTTTAGCAAAAGAGACCTCACAAACCTGTTTAACAAACGCTACATTAACATTAAGCGCTACAGGAGGAACAGGACCATATACGTATAGTGATACTCCAAATTTTGTTACGACACTAGGATCATTTGCTACATCGGTAACATTCCCAGTACCAGTAGGATCTCATGTTTATTATGTAAGAGATGCGAATGGCTGTAATGCAAATGTTTCTAATGAAATTATAATAGACCCACTACCAGCTTTAACAGTTGATTTGGATTCTGTTAATATAAATTGTGCCGGTGATAACACAGGTGTTATAACCGCAACAGCTCAAGGTGGTTTAGGAAATTATGTTTATACGTTGCAGGATACGTCTGGAAATGATATAACTCCAGTGACTCAAAATACACCAGGTGTTTTCACCGAACTTGTTGCTGGAAGTTACCAAGTAAGAGTAGAAAGTCTGGATTGTTTAATCACTTCTGCAAGAATCGACATTGTTGAACCTGCACAGCCATTAATCGCAGATTTTGTAACAACAGAATTAACTTGTCCAGGTGCTGATGATGGTATATTACAAATAAATGCGTCTGGTGGTACAGGATTGATTAGATATGCTATTTCACCAAGATTAGATCAGTTTTTCGAAACATCTACATTTGAAAACCTTGCTCCTGGTACGTATCAGGCCATTGCACAGGATGAATTAGGATGTTTTGTGTTTGATACTTTTACTATTGGTTCGCCAACTCCAGTATTAGTAAGTCTTGTCCCTGGTTCATTAATTCCTGAGGTTTGCGAGGGTGATGCAGATGGATCATTTAGCATTGATATTTCAGGAGGTAACTTACCATACAGTGTCGCTATAGATGATATAAATGGCACTTATGTGACTGGAACAGCTACTCAAACACAGTTCGATTTTGATAATCTAAGTGGAGGAGATCATATTGTATATGTTAGAGATGCTCGTAATTGTGAATCTGAATGGACTATCGCATTCCCGTCATCAGTAAGGATTAATCCTGAAGCTGCTGTTGAGTATGCTTGTACTGGAAATATAACAACAAATACCGTTACAATAACTGTAGATGCTAGTATAACTGATTTGACAGATCTGGATTACTCGTTAGATGGAGCACCATATCAAGCTAGCAATGTATTTGTAAATGTGCCGGCTGGATTAGACCATTATGTAGACGTAAGACATACAAATGGATGTATTCAAAGAACGGAAGGTTTTGATATTGATCAATCAGATCCATTAACTCTTGTTTTAGAAGATGGCGGATTAAATGAAATTGTTGCCGTAACTAATGGAGGATCAGAACCATACGAATACACGCTTAATGGTGAATCTTATGGCAGTACTAACACATTCCTTATTTATTCATCTGGAGATTATACTGTTACTGTAACAGACAGAAATGGTTGTATTGCTACAGTTACCAGATATTTTGAATATATAGATGTATGTATTTCGAATTATTTTACCCCTAACGGAGATAATGATCAAGACGAATGGGGGCCAGGTTGTACATCTCAATACAAAGATCTTACTTTCGATATTTTCGATAGATATGGTCGAGCCATAGCAACATTACGTGTTGGAGAAAAATGGGATGGTAAATATAATAATGCAGAGCTTCCAACTGGAGATTATTGGTATATATTAAAGCTTAATGATCCAAAAGATAATCGTGAATTTGTTGGACACTTTACACTTTATAGATAATGAAAATAAAGGATTATGATATTGAAATTTAAAATGATACGAATACAAAAATTATTTATATATATGTTTCTCTTGGTTATAGCTAACAGCTATAGCCAAGAGTTGCACTTACCTGTTTTAACACAATATTTGGCAGAAAATAATTTTGTAGTCTCTCCTGCATATGCAGGAATTGGAGATAATTTAAAGGTAAGGGCTAACGGATTAACACAGTGGGTTGGTATTAAGGATGCACCACAAAATCAATCCATTTATGCAGATTTTAGAATTGCAGATCGTTCTGGAATAGGCGTGTCTTTTTATAATGATAGTAATGGAAATACCATTCAAAAAGGTGCTAAATTTTCGTTTGCGCATCACCTTATTTTAGACTATTATGCTAAAATGTATTTATCATTTGGTATTTCTTATAACATTAATAGTTTTAGAATTGATGTTGATAAATTTGAAAACAACTCTCAAAATCCAATCACAAATATCCCAACGGACGATAGGGCAATTACAAATAACAACTTTGATGTTAGTGCCTTGTATAGGTTTAAAGGGTTTTTTATGAGCTTTAATGCTAATAATATTTTAGGTAAAGATTTTGATTTTGAGGAAACTATTAATGCTATAGAAGAGCCTAATTTACTTTTAAATTATCAAATTTATTCAGGATATACATTTAGAGGCCCAAAAAAGAGTGGTTTAGAATATGAGCCATCAATTTATTATCAATTATTCAGTAGTGATAGTAGATCAAGTACCGATATTAATTTTAAATTCAGAAAGTTTAATAGAAAAGAAGATTATTATTGGGCTGGGATATCCTATCGTTTTCTTAATGATCAGTTTTTTAAACCTTTAAATATAGGACCCATGATAGGTTTTAAGAAATCTATTTTCTATTTAGGATATGCGTATCAAATAACAACCAATAATTTGTCTAGTTTCAACTCAGGAACACATATGGTTACTATTGGATTAGACTTTTTACGAGGTATTAGTAACTGTCCATGTACACAAAGTCCAGTGCACTAATTAGTCATTAAACAATTAATAGTCTTTATTTCTAATTTATCTAGAGTAAATGCATCTATATGCTTTTTAGTTAACAGTAAAATTAATGGAATAAATTATAGAAAAAAGCCCCTAGTTTAGAGCGTTCTATGTCTCCATTTTTAATTTTTAACTTACGTTCCTTTGCTTGCCTTTTATAAAATTTAAAATAGTTATTTCTTCTTAATTTGTTTAATCGTTTTTTCTCTAACTCTTCTGGAGAACAAGTATAATTTGAGTTTCCAACTGCTCTACCAACTACAACGGTCATAATTTCGCCCGTAATGACTTCTTCTAATTCCAGTAAAATAACACGAGGCATTTTTTTATTAATTTCAATCTCTTTAGGCTTATATCCCAGATAGCTAACCTGTAATATGTCTCCTGTCTTAGCTTTAATAGAAAAATTACCATCAAAATCGCTCACAGTGCCTATTGTAGTTCCTTTAATCAAAATTACTGCGTCTGGTAAGGGTGTTTTACTTTTATCGATTATAGTCCCTTTAATTTCATTTCCTTTTTCCCTATTTATAGTATTCTGATTAACTTGTATATCCTTTTGCAGAGTATCTAATTGTACGATTTTTGGTCGCCCTTGTGAATATGAATATTCACTGGAAAACCCTAATATGGCAAATAGACCAGATGCCAGAAAAGATAAATAATTATTAGTTTCTTTTCTGCTATAAACCAAGTCTCTTTTTAATTGAGTTGATTTAAAACGACCACAAACATTAGAGTTTTCTGTAAATGTTTTAACAATATATTCATCGGTTTGCGAAGTGAAGTCAAAAACTGTTTTCTGGCAAACCTTACAATGCCTCCCTTTTTCTTCTGGAGTCATTTTGTTCCAATTCTCATGACATGGTTTTGGTATGTCTATCTTTATAACGTTTCTCATAGTTCAAAGATCTATAAGAAGTACATAAAATAAAACCCAAAATGAGTAAACACCTCTTTTTGTTGAGGGAATTAAACTAGTAGACGGACTATTTTTCTAAAATCTTTATCATTTTAAAAGACTTAAAAAGATGAAAAAGCCCAGGTAAAATTATTAATCCTCCAATAATTAAAGAGATGCCTAATACATTAGTAACTTCATTCGTTGAAGCAGTTTCTAAAATACTGATTTTATCATTGGAAGTAATAATAAAATAAGGAAAGTGAGTTACCATGGCAGCTATCAAAATCAAAATAACCTGTAAGCCAGCCAAAGAACGGCTCATAATTTTCCGAGCTTGCTTTATACTTTTTAATAAAGGAAAAATTAAAAAAGCAGAGAGTAATACTAAACTAATCGTATAAGGGTTTTTTAAAAAACCTGTAGCAAAAATAATATCATAGATAAATCCGTAACTTAATACTATAAAACCCAATAAGATAACGACTATAGTCGCATTCCGAGCTTTTTTTACATATATACGTCTATCGTCTCTTTCTGCTTCTCCTATTAATAATATGGACGTTAAAAAAGTGCATAAAGCAGCAAAGAACAGCCCAATTAAAATTGAAAAGGCATTAAACCAGGGGTTTATAAATAATTCATAAAAAGTAAATAATTCATAATCTTGAGTGATGATTAATTCACCAGATAACATGCCTCCAGCTGTCATTCCCAGAAAAATAGGAGTCAAAAAGCTCGATATTCTAAACATCCAATCGTATAAAATTTGAGATTTATCTTTATAAGCATCATAATGCCTAAACACAAAAGCAACGCCTCTCATGGTTATACCTAATAAAACCAAGGTTAAAGGGATGTGTAAATACACAGTAAGCACATTATAAAACTCTGGAAACCCCACCCATAGAATAACAACAAGAATGATAATCCATATATGGTTTGCTTCCCAAACAGGTCCCATAACCCGATATACGGTCTTTTTTGTTATTTGCTGACTCTTTTTAGTTGAGAATAATTCAACAATACCTGCGCCAAAATCTGCACCGGCCAGTATAACATATAATAGTAATGAAACCATTAAGAAGAATAAAACTACGTATAACATCTAAACAAGTTTTGAATTATTAAGTGATTTTATTTGTCGTCTCATAAGCCAGATGACTGCTACTGTTAGTATACTGTAGAGTGTGATATACATGTAAAAACTATAAATCATTCCAGGCATTGGAGTAACGGCATCTTTCGTTTTCATTATGTTGTGAATAATCCAGGGTTGCCTACCCACTTCTGTAACAATCCAACCAGCTTCTAAAGCAATAAAACCCATGGGAGCAAGCAGGACAAATAAAAGCCAAAACTTGTTATTGAGCCACCACGTTTTCTTTTTTAAACTAATAAAAAACAATAACCCAACAACTAATAGTAAAGTACCAATACCAACCATAGTTTGAAAAGCATAATGAACGATGGCCACGTTGGGGCGTTCATCTTCTGGAAAATCATTCAAACCTTTTACTTCGGCATTAAAATCCCCAAAAGCAAGAAATGATAAGGCTTTAGGAATTTCTATTTTATAAGAGACTTCCTTTTTCTCAACATCTACTATACCACCAATATAAAGTGGTGCACCTTTTTTTGTTTCATAATGCGCTTCCATGGCAGCCAATTTTACAGGTTGTCTTTTAGCAATGTCTTTTGCAGAAAGGTCACCGCTTATAGGCTGTAAAATGGCAGCAATGGCGCCAAATGTAATCGCTATTTTAAATGCTTTTTTATGAAGGTCTGTTTGTCTTTTTTTATAAACTTGATAAGCATGTACCCCAGCTACAGCAAAACCAGTTGCAGTAAAAGCAGCCAAAACCATATGCAAGGCTTGGGTAAACCATGCAGGGTTCAATAAAGCTTTTACGGGGTCAATGTTTAAGAATTCACCGTTAATATAATCAAAACCAGAAGGCGCATTCATCCATCCATTAGCAGAAACCACCAAAATACCAGAAGCTACGCCGGCAATACCAACAATAACTCCTGTAAACCAATGGAATTTTTCAGAAATCTTTCCCCAACCGTACAAATAAAACCCTAGAGCTATGGCTTCTACAAAAAAAGCAGCGCCTTCTAAAGAAAAAGGCATACCAATTATAGGGCCAGCATGTTTCATAAATTCAGGCCACAATAAACCTAATTCAAAAGACAATGCAGTACCGGAAACAGCCCCAATAACAAAAAATATGGCGACACCTTTTTGCCAAGATTTAGTGAGTTTTAAATAAACAGGGTTTTTAGTATTCAACCATTTTTTATGAGCAACAACCATAAAAAAAGGCATTACCATACCTATACACGCAAATACAATGTGAAAAATAAGCGTAAATGCCATTTGTAATCTTGAGGCATCTAAATTATCCATAAGAAAGGATTTAAAATAGTATTACAAAGGTACTTTATAAAGGTTAATTTTAATCAAAATATAGCCTATAATATTCTAATATTTTGGGGTAAATTAAAAACGTATTTTGCAAATGAAATATTTTAAATATTTATTGAGAATTATATACCCGTTGAAGTTAAATTTATAGAGGCATAGATGTTTGCACTTTTGTTATTTTAAACTTTATGAACTCATCTTGACTTTTTGTTTTTAACCGAAAATGAGATAAAATTTGTTCAGATGAGGTATTTTTTGCAAGGCATAGCAGTGCTAAGCATAAAAAAAGTAACAACATATAGGCGAATTTTAGCCATTTTTTAGGAAATAGAAAAAGTAAAGATGAATTCTATATAAATTAGTTTAATAAGCCACCCATTATAAGTTTTATTTGTTGTTAGAGTTAAATATAATGCTATAAAAATAGAGTCTTAGAAGGTTAAAATTCAATTTTAACATTTTATTAATAAGGGGACGTAAGATAAAAAGCGTCCTTAGAGAGTAACATAAACAAAAACAATTACTAATGATTAAACTACAAATTAGAGTAATTACACTTTTATTTTTCATTGTAAGTACAGCAGTTCACGTATTTGCACAACAAAGTGTAACTAAAAATCTGGAATTAAATAGCCTAATCCCTTTAGACCAAAGTATAAAAAAAGGTGTGCTTCCAAATGGATTAACCTATTATCTTAAAAGTACAGATGTTACTAAAAATGTAGCGAGTTATTATATTATTCAAAATGTAGGATCTGTTTTAGAGAATGATGACCAACAAGGATTGGCTCATTTTTTAGAACACATGGCATTTAATGGCACTAAAAACTTTGAAGGCAAAGGTATTTTAAATACGATGCAAAAACATGGATTAGTCTTTGGAAAAGATATTAATGCCTATACTTCCTTTGATGAAACAGTTTATAATATAAACAATATTCCCACAACCCCAGAGCTTATAGATACAGGCTTATTAGTATTACATGATTGGTCTAACTATTTATTGCTTACAGACGAGGAGATTGATGCAGAAAGAGGTGTTATTAAAGAGGAATGGCGTACCCGCCAAAGTGGAGGCATGCGAATTCTTCAGAAAAATATAGGTACGATGTTTAACCATTCAAAATATGCAAAGCGTTTACCAATTGGATTGATGGATATTGTTGATAATTTTGAATACAAAGCATTACGCGATTTCTACCATGATTGGTATAGAACCGATTTACAGGCCATCGCTATTATAGGGGATATAGATGTTAATCAGGTTGAAGAAAAAATTAAAGCATTATTCTCAAAGATTCCAGCCGTAAAAGAGCCTAAAGAACGGTTTGTTGTTACTATTCCAGATAATGATGAGATGCTATATTCTATGGCTATGGATGAAGAGGTTACGACCTCGGGTATAAGTTTTGGAATAAGACACCCAAAACCTTTAAAGGAAGAAACAGTAGCTAGCTTAAAAGCCTCTCTTTTAAATAACATGATAACAAGTATGTTATCTGCAAGAATTACTGAGCTTTCTAGAAAGCCTGAAGCCACTTTTTTAAGCGCACGAATAGGCTATGGAGGTCATTCTAGATCAACAAAGGCATTCAATATAACCATAAACCCGAAACCAAATCAACAACATGCAGCTTTTAAATCTGTTTTAACAGAAGTAAATAGGGCGGTGAAGTTTGGTTTTGCTAAAGCTGAGATTGAAAGAACCATTACAGATTTTACGAGCTATTATGAGAATCAGATTAGCAAAAAAGACGACATGTCTCATAAACGTATCGTTAAATTGATACAAAACGATTATTTAGATAATGTAGCCATTGCAGATATAGAAAAGGAATTTGAGATTGTTAAATCAATATTTAATACATTAAAAGCAGATGAAATTCATTCAGCACTTAAAAAATTATACACAGATAAGAACAGATTTTTAACGCTAACAGGAGTAAAAGATAATAATAATTTAAGTAAAGAAGACGCATTAAATATAATCAGTGATGTAGAAAATGATGCATCCATAGAAGCTTATACAGATGAGTTTGGAGGAAAAACATTAATTTCTGGTATGACAATAAAGAATGGTGCAATTACTTCAGAAGAAACCAATAAGGCTTTAGAATCGACAACATTCACTTTAAGTAATGGTATAAAAGTACATTACAAATATGCTAACAAAAATGCTAATGATGTAAAATTAAAAGCTTTGAGTAAAGGCGGTACATCCTTATTAAATGATACAGATCTACCTTCAACAGCTATATTACCTAATGTTGTTCAATACTCAGGTTTAGGAGATTATTCCTCTACAGATTTACCAAAAGTATTAGCAGGTAAAACGGCAAATACTTCTATTGGTATTTCAGGTTTATCAGAAAGTATCTCAGGGTCATCTGTAACAAAAGATACAGAAACGATGTTACAGATGGTATATCTTCGTTTTGTAAAACCCCGTTTCGATGAAAATGGATATGATGTCATCATGCAAAATGTAGAAAACTACAAAATAAGAAGAAAGGAGAATATTGCTGAGAAAATGAAGGATAGTATGACTGTTACTTTGTATGGGACTAACAGTCCAAAGAAGCGTATATTTAATGATGCTTTTATTAAGGATATTTCTTTTGATAAAATAAAGGCGATCTATAATGATAGATTTGGTAATGCAGCAGATTTTGAGTTTTTTATTGTAGGAGATATAGAAAAAGAGGCTTTAAAGCCTTTGTTAGAAAGATACGTAGCAAGTATACCTACAAACGATACAAAAGAAACCTGGAAAGATAATTCTACGCCTTGGTTAAGTGGGAAAATAGATAAAGATATTTATCTAAAAATGGAAGACCCAAAAAGTTCTGTAAGGATTTCATATAAAAATGACTATAAATATAGTTTGAAAAATGCGTTGATAGCTCGTGCATTAGGAGATATGTTGGATTTAAGATATACCGAAACTTTAAGAGAAGAAGAAGGCGGAACATATGGAGCCAGTACGAATGCTGGCTTGTCTAAACGACCATTACAAAAAGCATCTATCTCTGTTAATTTTGATTGCAATCCAGATAAGGTAGAAACCTTAATAGCGATAGTACATGAAGAAATAAATAAAATGGCAGAAGGACATATTCTTCAGTTAGATTTAGATAAAACATTAACTAATTATTTAAAGGAGAGAAAGCAACAAAAAGATTATAATAGATATGAAATGAGTTTGTTAACGCGTTATTATCGTGAAGGTTACAATATGAATGATTCAAAGAATTTTGAAGATATTGTCAATAATATTACGATAAAAGATATTCAAAACTTTGCTAAAACACTTTTAAAAGATGCAAAATCTTATGAAATTGTATTCAAGCCTAAAGTTTAAACGTATTATTTCATTAAATAAAATTAAAGCATAGTAACATCTTTCTTAATACTTTTGTTTTTGTGTTAATTATATTCGAGTTAGTCCTTTGAAATATAATATAAGAAAGATAACTAAAGGGTTATTTATAAATAACCCTTTTTTAAAAATATATAAAATAATATTATGAAAAAAATTATTCTACTATTAGCCTTATTTTCTTTAACTATAGGGAACTCTCAAGTTTTTGATCCAGTTAAGTGGTCAACCTCTGTAGAGAAAATATCTGATACCGAATATAAGTTAATTTCTAAAGCAAGCATAGAGCCGGGTTGGCACCTATATTCTCAAGATGTACCTGAAGGAGGACCAATAGCTACAGCCTTTACTTTTGATGAAGCAAATGGTGCTTTTAAGTCTATAGGCAATACTACAGAAGAAGAAGGACATACTGTGAATGATCCTATTTTTGAAATGAAAATTAAGTTTTTTGAGAATAAAGCTGCTTTTGAACAAAAAATAGAGGTTTTAGGGGATAAAAAAACAGTGAATGCAACTGTTGAGTTTATGGTATGTGATGACACGAGATGTCTACCACCTAAAGAGGTTGATTTGGTTTTTAATTTACCAACTTTAACCAAATCGGAACCAAAAGCAGTTGAAGAAAAGCCTGCAATTACAGAAGCGCACTCAGACACATCTTCTTCAGAATCAGAATTAAAAGACGTAAAAACAGAGACCGGTAAACCAGCTTCAAATTCAGGATCAAAGAAAGGGCTTTGGACAATATTTTTTATTGCTTTTTTATCTGGATTCGCAGCATTGTTAACACCATGCGTGTTTCCTATGATTCCAATGACGGTAAGTTTCTTTACCAAGCAAAGCAAAAATAAAGCAGCAGGAATTAGAAATGCTATTATTTATGGTGTTTCAATTATGGTTATTTACGTATTGCTAGGCGTTATAGTTAGTTTAATTTTTGGCCCCGATGCACTTAATGCTTTATCAACGAATGTTTGGTTTAATATTGCTTTCTTCTTACTGTTAATAATATTTGCAGTATCCTTTTTAGGAGCTTTTGAGATTATGCTTCCTAATTCTTGGGCAAACAAAGTGGATAGTCAGGCAGACAGAGGCGGCCTAGTTGGTATTTTCTTTATGGCTTTGGCCTTAGCTATAGTATCTTTTTCTTGTACAGGACCTATAGTAGGAACATTACTTGTTGAAGCAGCAGCTGGAGGTAGTCAGGTAGGACCTATTGTTGGAATGTTAGGGTTTTCACTTGCTATAGCCTTACCTTTTGCACTATTTGCTGCATTTCCGGGCTGGTTAAATTCATTACCAAAATCTGGAGGCTGGTTAAATACAGTAAAAGTGGTTTTAGGGTTTTTAGAACTTGCTTTAGCATTTAAATTCTTGTCAAATGCCGATTTGGTATTACAATTGCATTGGTTAGAACGTGAAGTATTTATAGCCATTTGGATTGCTATATTTGGAGCGTTAGCTTTCTATCTTTTTGGAAAAATACAGTTACCACATGACTCTCCTTTAACCCATATTTCGGTTGGACGGTTATGTCTTGGTCTTTTAACACTCTCATTTACTATTTATATGATTCCAGGACTTTGGGGAGCGCCTTTAAACTTAATTAGTGCTTTCCCGCCACCACAACATTATAGTGAATCTCCATACGGTGTTGGATTTAACAAAGTTGGTTCTGGTGGTTCTGCAGATAATCATATAGAGGTTCCAGAAGGTGCCCACCTTATGCCACCTCATAATATCTTAGCTTTTAATGATTATGATAAGGGCTTGGCATATGCTAAAAAAATAGGAAAACCTGTTATGATTGACTTTACAGGACATGCTTGTGTGAATTGTAGAAAAATGGAACAAAACGTTTGGGTAAAACCTAAAGTGTTGGACATTCTTAAAAACGATGTGGTTCTTATTTCATTATATGTGGATGACAAGCGTAAATTAAAAGCCAGTGAAGTTATTGATTCTAAGTTACGACCAGGTAAAAAATTAAAGTATATAGGACAGAAATGGAGTGAATTACAAACCATTAAATATAAAACGAATTCTCAACCGTTTTATGTTCTTATGGATCATAATGAAGGCAATCTAATAGATCCTGTGGCGTATACACCAGATGTTGATGAATACTACACATGGCTAAAAGCAGGGGTTTCTAAGTTCAAATAAAAATTTATAGATATTAGAATAAAATTATGATAAAGACTATAAAGAATAAACTAACTCCTAAGTCTAAAGATAATGATTCAAGCCTAGAAGACTATTTTAAACCCTTTCGAAATAATATAGTTGGTGTAAACGAATCTTTTGAATCTCCTTATGGAAAGCAGAAAATTATTTATGCCGATTGGACAGCTAGTGGGCGACTATATAAGCCTATAGAACAAAAATTACTTAATCAAATAGGGCCTTTTGTAGCTAATACGCATACAGAAACATCTATAACTGGTTCTGCAATGACATTGGCTTATCATGATGCTAGAAATATCATTAAAAAGCATGTAAATGCTTCAAATGAAGATGTGCTTATAACAGTTGGCACAGGTATGACAGGAGCCATTAATAAGTTTCAACGTATTTTAGGTTTAAAACTAAATGAGAACTTAAAAGAACATACAGTTGTTCCAGAGGCTTTAAGACCTATCATTTTTGTGTCGCATATGGAGCATCATTCTAACCAAACATCCTGGTTAGAAACGATTGCACGCGTTGAAGTGATCCCTTCGAATGAGGCGGGTTTACCATGTGCAAAAAATTTAGAAAAGCTTATTGCTAAGTATAAAGATTGTCCAATAAAAATAGCAGCTATTACTGGCTGTTCTAACGTAACTGGTATTAGAACCAATTACCATGAAGTCGCAAAAATTATGCATCAGAATAATGGCTTGTGCTTTGTGGATTTTGCATGTTCGGCACCTTATGTAGATATTAATATGCATCCAGAAGATGAAGACATGTATTTAGATGCTATTACATTTTCCCCTCATAAATTCTTGGGAGGTCCTGGGGCTTCAGGCGTATTAATTTTTAATAAAAAATTATATAAAAATTTAGTGCCAGACAATCCAGGAGGTGGTACGGTATCTTACACTAATCCTTGGGGAGACCATGATTATATAGATGATATAGAAACTAGAGAAGACGGTGGAACACCAGGGTTTTTACAGGCTATAAAAATTGCACTATCCATCCAACTTAAAGAGAAAATGGGGGTACAAAATATCCTGGATAGAGAACATGAGTTGAATGCTATCATTTTTGAAAAACTGGGAGCCATAGAAAATCTAACAATACTGGCACCAGAGCATACAGATAGGCTAGGGGTGTTCTCTTTTTATATTGAAGACGCACATTACAATTTAATTGTTAAACTATTAAATGACCGTTTTGGGGTACAAACCAGAGGAGGATGCTCTTGTGCAGGAACCTATGGACATTATTTATTAAATGTAGACGAGCCAACATCTAAGTCTATAGAACAAAAAATATTGGAAGGCTGTTTGATAGAGCGACCAGGTTGGATAAGAATGTCTATTCACCCTACTATGACTAATGATGACATCCACTTTATTTGTGACGCTATTAAAGAGGTTGCTAAGCATTATGAGGCTTGGGGAAAAGATTATGAATACAACGCTATAAAAAATGAGTTTATTCATAAAGGAAATTACAATATCGAAAAAGAAATAACCAAAGATTGGTTTAATTTATAGTCTGATTTCGATGTAATCTTATCGTTAGCTCTCATTATTTTATAGTTATTGCTTTGTCATTCCTGAGAAGGCACACTACTGTCCGGAATAAATTTATTCAAAAATAGCATATTGATATTTAACTTTATTTTGTTGTTGTTTTCTAATTCTATTTTGATAGTCCATTGTGTTTTTGACAGGCACAAACATTAAAGAACAGAGCTTTTCAACAAATAAATAAAGAGGTTCTTTAGCTGATTTCATTTTCTTCAAGATCAATGCCAAAGTATAGGTAATGATGGCTGTATAGATCTGTATTTTCACTGCATTTTCAGATGTGCCTATAAACCGTTTTATCTTTAAATTTTGCTTTATCCATTTGAAAAACAATTCAATATCCCATCTTTTCTTGTATAGATCGGCTATCTGCTCTGCAGGTTTTTCTAAATCATTAGTTGCTATTATCAATGGGGTATCTTTATCTTCTCTTTTAACGGTAATTCTTCTTAACGGTTCCCTATACTCATTCTTTTTTCCTTTGCGTGGCGTTTTATTTTTAAACAAAACGATCTCATCTGCCATTATTCTACTTTCCTGTTTTGAATCTACAGGAAAGGTATCTACCACTTTGAGTGACGCATTTTTTTTAAATCGGGTTATAAAAATGCTATTGTGCCGATGTATTTTATACCACCAGTTGTAATCGGTGTAGCCTTTATCAAAAACGTAAACAGCATTGGGTTCTATTTTTAGCTCTTGACCTTTATTGATATCATTAATATCACTGTTGGTAATACTTAATTGGGATAATGTTTTGGTCAATGGGCTATATAACAAATGAATTTTAAGCCCTTTGGTCCGGTGATTCATTTCATCAACCCATTTATGGCGGTGGTTGCTCAATGGTATTGGTGAGGAATCCAATAGATATAAAAGCGCTTTTAAATCTTTAGTACTATCATGATGGACCTGTGATATAAGATAATTGGCCAATTCTTCAAAAACTCTTGAGTCCCTTTTTTGATTGGCCTCTCCCAAGGTAGACCTCTTTATCCTTTTTACCCCTAAATGATAATGTTTGTTAGAAAATGAGTTAAAAGTGGTCTCTAGTTCCCGTAAACTATTGGCCTTGCTTAATTGGGCATAGATCATAGCCACCAGATGATCCCATGTCTTAAATCCTTTTGAATATTTATCCGTTTTATTACGCTCTACTATGCTCCTGAATTTTTGCTTTGGCAATAATGATAACAGCTCTCCGAAATATGTTTGAGAATACATGAAAATTAAGTCTTTTGGTTTAACTAATCTTAATAAGATCAGTGAAAATAATACAAATAAAACAATATAATATATTATTCCGGACAGTAGTGTGAGAAGGCAGGAATCCACATGAATAACAGAAATATTTAATAGCGAGTAGGTTTCTGCTTTACTGAACTGCGGTGTACCACATCTTTAAAAAAAGATTCATTATTAACTTTTCTTTACCCGTCCAAAGAAAAGTAACAAACCTGCCTGCCATGCCTTTGGCTTGGTAGACCGACAGGCAGGAGAAAAGACGCCCCTTCGATAGGAATTTCTTCTCTCGGCTTACGCCCGAGAAGAACCAAGCACAAAACTTCGACGTCGCGCCAATGTATTATCCAATGCTATACTACTTTTCAATGTTTTTCCCCCAATGCGACACTCTGGCTGCTTCACTAAAATAGTCCACTGGACTATTTCTAAACGTTCTCCCCTCTTACGAAGGGTCGGGACTTGCCTAATGGTCATTTCTTAACGAACACCTTAATCCCTTTTTTTGTTCCTAAATAAAATCAAAGACCCTATTCAAAATAGGGTTTCTATTATGCTTATTCCATACCATTGAAAGCGTGGTTTTTTGTTTTATTTTAGATAATTCAATGAACTTTACTTTTTTGTTATTGATATCTATTAGAGACATGGGGACAATAGAAATGCCAAAATTATTCTCAACAAGCTTATATATAGAGCTAGCATGAATGGTATTATGTGAAATGATAGGAGAAAAACCACTATCATCGAAAATTTGCATCACTTTTTCAAAATAAGTAGTACTATATTTAGGGTCAAATAAAATAAATGGTTCCTCTTTCAACTGCTGTAAACCCTTAAAGGTTTCTTTATTTAATGCATGACTATGTGGTAACACCAGACAAAAATTCTCCTTTAAAATGGGTTTAATTTCCAATTCTTTAGGGACTCTGTCTAAACGTACAAAGCCTAAATCTATATCATAAGAAAGCAGCTCTTCTATTTGCTTATGATTTCCCATTTCTTTTAAGCTAAATAGTAGATCAGGATGTTCCTTCTCAAATGCTATTAATAAATTGGGAATTATTTCTTGCATGGCAGACCCTACATATCCAAATTTCAAATCACCTTTTTTACCATCATTCAATAATTTGGCATGATAAAAAGTGTGCTCCAGACTTTTTAAGTTTAAGGTTAATTCTTCTTTAAGGTATTCCCCAGCCTTGGTAAGTATTACTTTTCTATTATGTCTTTCAAATAAAAGAACCCCCAAATCATCTTCCATTTGTTTAATCTGTCTACTCAATCCTGGTTGAGAAATGAATAAACGTTCAGCAGCTTTTCTGAAGTGTAAATCTTTAGCAACCGCTAGAAAATATCTAATATGTCTTAATTCTATTTGATAACTCATGGTTATTGTTTTGAACTATAAATGATATTGTTAGTTATCAAAATTAAAAATAACTTTGTTATTCACCAATTTTTATAGAATGTCATTTAAGTACGGTATAGATAATTTAACAGTTAAAAAGGTATTAGCTATTTCCAAAGGCGAATTAACTGCTGTTATTACTTCAGAAGCAAAAGAACAAGTCATTGCATGCAGAAAAAAGGTTGAAACCATGGCTGCTGGAAATAAAGCTGTATATGGTATTAATACTGGGTTTGGACCCTTGTGTGATGTGCAGATCACAGCAGAAGAAACTAATAAGTTACAAGAAAACCTGTTGATTACCCATGCCGTTGGCGTAGGAACTCCTATAGATAAAGAACTCTCGAAAATCATGATGATTTGCAAGGTTCATGCTTTATGTCAAGGATATTCCGGAGTCCGACTAGAATTAATTGAAAGAATTTTATATTTCATAGAAAATGACTTATTACCAGTAGTTCCAAAACAAGGTTCGGTTGGAGCGTCAGGAGACTTAGCACCCTTGTCGCATTTATTTTTGCCATTGATAGGAGAGGGAGAGTTTTGGATTGATGATACCATTGAACATGCAAAAATAGGATTAGAAAAACATCAATTAACCCCTTTAACGCTACAAGCTAAAGAAGGGTTAGGTTTAATAAACGGTACACAATTTATTTTAGCACATGCTATTGTTGGCTTAGATAAAATGGCCTATTTATTAGATTTGGCAGATGTAGCTGGCGCTATGAGTATTGAAGGGTATCAAGGGAGTTCTTCTCCGTTTAGAGATGAATTACACAAAATACGTCCTTATAAAGGAACCATTGAAGTTGCAGAAAGAATGTTTATGCTACTCTATAAATCCCAGAATGTTGATTCTCATGAAAATTGTGAACGTGTACAGGATCCTTATTCCATGCGTTGCATTCCTCAAGTACACGGAGCTTCCAGAAATGCCTATTACCATTTAAAAGAGTTAGCAGAAATAGAAATGAATTCTGTTACTGATAATCCTATTGTTTTAAGTGATACCGAGGCTATTTCTGGAGGGAATTTTCATGGGCAACCTCTAGCTATGGCATTAGATTATACTTCAATAGCAGCATCAGAATTAGGAAATATTTCAGATAGAAGATGTTATTTATTACTAGAAGGTAAATTTGGATTGCCACGATTATTAACCACTGGAGGCGGTTTAAATTCTGGTTTTATGATTCCGCAGTACACAACAGCTGCTTTGGTAACAGAAAATAAGTCATTATGTTTTCCGCCATCAGCAGATAGTATTCCAACATCTTTAGGACAAGAAGACCATGTGTCTATGGGGAGTATATCAGGACGTCAATTCAATCAGATATTGGGAAATATTGATAAAGTATTAGCCATAGAACTCATGTATGCAGCACAAGCCTTAGAGTTTAGAAGACCCAATACGTTTTCGGATATTATTGAAGAAAACTTTAAGATTATCAGGGAAAAAGTACCAAGACTAGAAGATGATAGAATTTTAAAAGACGATATTAATGCCATGATTCGATTGGTTAAAGATCAAGCATTCAATTTAAAGTAAAGACAGAAATGACATTTCAAGATCAAATATTACAAGGTATTCCTGATATATTACCAGCTAAGAAAGTATATCCTAAAGATGCAAACAGAGCGCCAAAACGAAAAGATATTTTGTCAATAGAAGAAAAGCAATTGGCTATCAGAAATGCGTTGCGTTATTTTCCAAAGGATTGGCATCAGGAGTTGGCCATTGAATTTGCTGAAGAGTTGAAAGCATATGGTAGAATTTATATGTATAGATTCAAACCAGATTATGATATATATGCTAGATCAATTATAGAATATCCTGCTAAATCTACACAAGCAGCAGCGATCATGCTTATGATTCAAAATAACCTCGATCCTGCCGTTGCACAGCATCCAGAGGAATTAATTACCTATGGAGGTAATGGTGCCGTATTTCAAAATTGGGCACAATATCTTTTAGTGATGAAATACCTGGCAACCATGACAGATGAGCAGACTTTACATATGTATTCGGGGCATCCCATGGGGTTATTTCCATCTTCAAAGCATGCTCCTAGAGTTGTTGTAACGAATGGTATGATGATTCCTAATTATTCACAACCAGATGATTGGGAAAAATTTAATGCATTGGGAGTTACTCAATATGGGCAAATGACGGCTGGTTCATTTATGTATATTGGCCCTCAGGGAATTGTACATGGAACAACGATTACGGTTATGAATGCTTTTCGCAATATTTTACCAAAAGGAGATGATTCAAAAGGAAAAATATTTTTAACTGCAGGATTAGGAGGCATGAGTGGCGCACAGCCAAAAGCAGGAAACATTGCAGGTTGTATTACTGTTTGTGCAGAAGTGAACCCAAAGGCAGCTAAGAAGCGTTATGAACAAGGGTGGGTAGATGTATTGATTGACAACATAGAGGATTTAATTATTAGGGTTCAAGAAGCCCAAGCAACAAAAGAAGTTGTTTCTATAGCATTTATAGGAAATGTGGTAGAGGTATGGGAGCGATTTGATGAAGAGAACATTTTTATTCATGTAGGATCCGATCAAACCTCATTACATATTCCCTGGACAGGTGGTTATTACCCTGTAGGTATTTCATATGAAGAATCCAATCGATTAATTCGCGAAGAACCAGAGTTGTTCAAAGAAAAAGTGCAGGCATCGTTACGTAGACATGCTATGGCAATAAATAAACACACAGGGAAAGGCACTTATTTTTTTGATTATGGTAATGCTTTTTTATTAGAATCATCTAGAGCAGGAGCAGATGTAATGGCAGAAAATGGGATTGATTTCAAATACCCATCTTATGTTCAGGATATTTTAGGTCCTATGTGTTTTGATTATGGTTTTGGTCCCTTCCGTTGGGTCTGTCTATCTGGAGAATCAAAAGATTTAGACATTACAGATACAATAGCTGCAACTGTTTTACAAAATATTATGGAAAACTCACCTGAAGAAATTCAGTTGCAAATGCAGGATAATATAACCTGGATTAAAAATGCTAAAAAGAATAAGATGGTGGTGGGGTCTCAAGCACGTATACTGTATGCAGATGCAGAAGGACGTTCAAAGATAGCAGAAGCATTTAATAGTGCTATAGCAACAGGAGAAATAGGCCCTGTGGTTTTAGGAAGAGATCATCATGATGTAAGTGGAACAGATTCCCCTTTTAGAGAAACCTCTAATATTTATGATGGCAGTAAATTTACAGCAGATATGGCTATTCATAATGTTATTGGAGATAGTTTTAGAGGTGCCACGTGGGTATCTATACACAATGGAGGAGGTGTAGGCTGGGGAGAGGTGATGAATGGCGGTTTCGGAATGCTACTGGATGGCACACCAGAAGCAGAAGCACGTTTAAAAAGTATGTTGTTTTATGACGTAAATAACGGCATTGCTCGTAGAAACTGGGCTCGAAATAATGAAGCTATCTTTGCAATAAAGCGGGAAATGGAACGAACACCTAATTTAAAAGTAACAATTCCTAATTTAGTAGCCGATAGTATCCTTAATAATTTATTTTAATGACTACCTTATTCAAAAATATAAAAGAACTCATTCAAGTACGAACAGAGCCTATAGCATTTGTTTCTGGAAAAGCAATGAGTGAGTTACCTACCATAAAAAATGCTTTTTTAATTGTAGAGAAAGGATTGATTTCTGATTTCGGCAGTATGGAAAATTGTCCTAAAACAGCATTTTCGGAAGTTATTGATGCCACTGGAAAAATGATCTTACCATCCTGGTGTGATTCCCATACGCACATTGTCTATGCAGGAAATCGCGAAAGTGAATTTGTAGATCGAATAAAAGGATTATCTTATGAAGATATCGCTGCCAATGGTGGTGGGATATTGAATTCAGCTAAGAAATTACAAGAAACATCAGAAGAAGCACTATATGATCAAAGTAAGGAGCGTTTAGAAGAAGTCATTCAATTAGGGACTGGAGCCATTGAAATTAAATCTGGTTATGGCTTAACAACGGAAGCCGAATTAAAAATGTTACGCGTCATTAAACGTTTAAAAGAACATTATCCTATAGAAATAAAAGCCACTTTTTTAGGAGCACATGCTGTGCCAGCTGAATATAAAGAGCATAAAGAGGCCTATTTAAAATTATTAATAGAAGACACGCTTCCCAAAATAGCTAAAGAACATTTAGCAGAATACATCGATATTTTTTGTGAAACCGGTTATTTTTCTGTGGCTGATACAGAATTAATTCTTGAAGCTGGAAAAAAATATGGACTGATACCCAAAATTCATGTTAACCAATTCACGGCAATTGGAGGTGTTCAGGCTGGAGTCCATCATAATGCTTTATCTGTAGATCATTTAGAAGTGATGCGTGATGAAGATATTGAAGCTCTTAAAAAAACGAATACCATGCCTGTGTCCTTACCAAGTTGTTCTTACTTTTTAAGTATCCCATATACACCAGCTCGTAAAATGATTGATGCTGGGTTACCATTGGCATTAGCAACAGATTATAACCCAGGTTCAACACCATCGGGGAATATGAATTTTGTGGTCTCTACAGCTTGTATAAAAATGAAGATGACACCAGAAGAGGCTTTAAATGCAGCTACTTTAAATAGTGCTTATGCTATGGGGATAGCAGATAAAGTAGGTTCTATAACCAAAGGAAAACAGGCTAATTTAATACTTACCAAACCAATCAATTCTTACGGGTTTATACCGTATTCATTTGGTACTAATCAGATTGAAAAAGTCTATTTGAAAGGGAAAGAAATCAGCGTTTAGTACAATGAATTGTTTGTCATTTTTTATGCGATTTCTCACATTCGTTCGAAATGACTCGGGACGTAATTAAGCTTAGTGGTCAACATCGACAGTAGGAGACATCACATTGTGACTTTTGACAAAACGAAGGTATTATTTATTAATGCCTCAGTCGTTCCTCATTTGACATGATGACTAGTGAATTACTTCTCAATAACCTCTACTTCAAATAATTTATCCCAATGTTTACCAGTTACAAAAATAGTATTGTTTTTTGGGTTGTAAGCGATACCATTAAGAACATCTAAGGTTTCATGCTGAGTGACCAATTTTTTAAGAGGAGAAAAATCAATAACACCAGTAACAGCACCATTTTTAGGATTAATAATAGCGACACCATCTTTTTGATAACGGTTTGTATAGATGTTTCCATCAATCCATTCCATTTCATTGATCCCTACAATTTTTCCTTTATTAGTATACACTTGAATATATGATTCTTCAACTAGCGTATTTGAGTTTAAAGACCATATTTTTTCGGTACCATCACTCTTATAAATGGTATTTTCATTGTTGCATAGTCCCCAGCCTTCTTTGCTGTTTCCATACTTGAAGCTACTTATTTTATCAAATGAATTTACGTCATAAACAAAACCAGTACCTTCCCTCCAGGTTAATTGATATATTTTATCATTTAAGATCGTCAGCCCTTCTCCAAAATATTCATCAGCTAAGTCAATGTTTTTGATGATTTTCCCCGTTTTGTAATCAATTTTTCTAAGTTTAGACTTTTTATATTGACCAGTGCTTTCATAAAGCGTATCATTAAAAAATTCTATCCCTTGCGTATATGAAGTGATATCATGCGGATATTCATTAATAATTTTATAACTGTAAACTTTTGGAGGAGCATCATTTAATATGGTAACGGTTGTAGTAACTGTTTCCTTTTCATCATTATTAAAATATACAATGGCTTCAATAGTTTGTTTTCCTAATTTGAAATTGGTTAGTTGAATAGTTTCGCCGACCTTCATACCATCCAGAGTATAAAAAACAGAATCTATAATGTGCTTTTTTTTGTTTTCTAACGAGAGAGATAAGGCTGTATTAATAGAAATATCACCTTTATTAGCATTCGTTTTAATAGAAAAGGCACTTTTATTTTTACCAGAATTAGGTCCGCAAGACATAATTAATCCTCCTAAAAATATGATTAATAGATATTTGAATGTTTTCATTGTTAATTTTTAATTTGAAGCAAGATATTTATTTAAAATCAGTTTAAAAAATCATTGTGAAATTTTTAAAAGATCGTATCTTTGCACCCGGCAAGTCCTACACAACCAGCTCCTGTTGAATCCTCCAGGTCGGGAACGAAGCAAAGGTATACGGTTGTAGCGGTGTGATGTAGGTAGCTTGCCTTTTTTTGTACCATAAACTTAAATCTTGAAAGCTTTGGCGAATCAAGATTTTTTAGTTTCATGTATTACCATAAAGACGGGTTTTTTTATTTTTTATCGAAAAGAATCCCCTAAGAGTTTAAGCTAAAACCACCTAAATACCTCGTATTATTGCGTTGGTGATTGTTGGTTTTAAGAAATTTTTATTTGTATTTTTAACACTTCAATTATTTTAAAAAATGTCTAAAGTTGTTTTAATCACTGGTGGTTCTTCAGGAATCGGAAAATCTATTGGAGAATACTTAAGCCAAAAAAGCTTTATAGTTTATGGTACTAGTAGAAACCCTGATAAGTATAAAGATAGTAAGTTTCCTATTTTAGCATTAGATGTTAAAGAGCATACCACCATATTGGAAACGGTTCATACTATTATAGAAAAAGAGGGGAGGTTAGATGTTGTTATAAATAATGCTGGAGCTGGTATAACAGGCCCTATTGAAGAGATACCAGAAGCAGAAATTAAAGCTAATTTTGAGACTAATTTTTTTGGACCTATTAATGTTATAAAAGCAGTGTTGCCACAAATGCGCAAACAGCAATCGGGGTTAATTATTAATATAACATCTATAGCAGGTTATATGGGGCTACCATATCGAGGTATTTATAGTGCGAGTAAAGGGGCTTTAGAACTTTTAACAGAGGCTTTTAGAATGGAACTTAAAGGTTTTAACATAAAAATGACCAATGTTGCTCCAGGTGATTTTGCTACAAACATTGCTGCTGGTCGTTATCATGCCCCGCTTCTAGAAACATCTCCTTATTTAAAGCCATATGGAAATGCGCTAAACTTAATGGATGCACATGTAGATAGTGGAAGTGATCCAAACCTAATGGCAGAGGCTATTTATAAAATTATAAATACAGGCAATCCGAAAGTACATTACAAAATAGGAGTGTTTATGCAGAAATTCTCAATCGTTTTAAAACGAATATTGCCAGATACGGTTTATGAAAAGTTATTAATGAATCATTATAAGCTTTAATCCGTATTTTCTACCTTCATTTCGAAGTTCTAAAAGGTAATAGGGGTAAAAATATTTTCGGCATATTATTTGATATTTATTGTTTTTTAAACTTAATACTATGAAACAATATTTACCTATAATTCTTTTAATGTTCCTTTTTTCTTTTAGCAGTTGTGATGATACATTAGATTGTATTATTAATGTAAGACCAGAAATACGTACTAAAACCTTGGCATTAGGATTTGTAGATGAGTATTATTCTGAAGCCATTACTGCCGAAATTAAAAATGAAGTAAATGATAATGATTATGATTATTATTTCGATGTTGTAGGCAGGTTACCAGAAGGCATAGAAGTATTTTATAATAGACGTAGAGAAGTTGTATTTAAAGGAATTCCTAAAGAAGCAGGACGTTTTCGTCTTGAAGTTTACCTGGAAGTTACATCGCACTATGATGAAGGTGGAAGGATTAATGGTCCGTTATGTTCCGATAATACCTCAGAATCGTATGTCTTGGTTATTAGGTAATTTAATCTATCGATTTATTAAACCTAAAAGCTCTTTTTCGAATTTTACAGAAAAAATATTCGCATTACCATTCACTATTTTTTTGTGTTGATCAATTATCATAGCTTTTGTCATTGGATGAATGGCTAAAGTTCTAGAGGCTTCTTTTGGATTTTTAAAAGTATACTCATTTTTATAGGTAAACTTGTTATTTTTTAATGAGTTTTTCGGTTTTTCTAGCCCATAATCATCAATATTAATAGTAATAAAAACAACTTCGGGATACTTCATTTGTAACTTTTTAATTTCTTTATGACTGTTTTTAAAATGTTCATGATAAGTATGCGACCAAAAACTAATAACTGTAGGTGCATTTATAACTGAACTAATATCAACTTCAACACTATCATAATTAACAAGTTTAATATTTGGAATGTTAAACCCCGTTTTTAAATTATTTAAAGAATTAGTGAATTCTGTTAATTTCTTTTTGCCTTTTTCGCTTTTAGTTTTACTTAAATAAGATTTCAAAATGACATTGTTATTCTCTGGCTTCTTGTTTTTAGATATATAATTTATTACCAACTCATATAATAATTCGTCTTTAATATCAGTATTTGTTATTAAGCTATCAATAAGATTTAACTTATCTAAATTATAACATAATGAATACCTGTTGAAGTGTTTGCCATTGGAATGAGCATTATGCTCTTTTAGAGAAATATTGCTAAAAGTATACTTTAAAAATTTTTTGTATTTATAGTAATGAATGGATAAATCATTATTATAATTAATATCTTTTCTGTAGTTATAGAAATCTTCTGGAAGTGATTTTAAAACAGCCTCTTTATTATTTCCATAGTGTACAAACGGATATACTTCTTTACTAGAATAATAGTCATAATCTATATTGGCACGGGCTATTTTTTCAAATAAAGGTGAGGGTTCAAATTTGCTTTTAAAAGTATTGAATTTTTTAACTTTTAGGTTTCTTAATGAATCTATACGGTTTTGATAGACTGTAGGCGATAATTGACAAAGCTTAAAAATATATTTTTCTTCAACTTCGTTTTCTAAAAACTCATTGATAAGATAATTGTTTTTTCTAGATCCTTTTCCTGTAAAAACAAGTGATTCATCAAAATCTAAAGTATTCAATCTAAACAAAACACTGTCTTTTGGTTCTAATAGCACCATTTGATATTCATAGCCATGTCTAAATGAGTAGAGTCCTTCTTCTAAATGATTAACTTTGTATAAAAACCTGTTTCTATTGTCAAGTTTTATAGTATCAATAGTTATATCGGACTTTAATAACACGACATAATTAGCGGTTGGATTAATAATTTCGCCACCTATGTATGCGTAATTATCTTCCATTTCACTTTTATTCTTGCAGCCTAAAAGTGCCAATATCACTAATGTTATTGAAAAGTATAACTTCATAAAATCCCCCCTAATAGTATTAAATTAATACAAATTACGATACAAAAATATGTGTTGTATTTATAAAGTGCTGTTAATGCGTTGTTAAATATTACTATAACTGAAAAAAACGAAACTTTTTTATTTAAAAAGAATGTATCTAAGTTTCTTTGTGACATTTGAATTTTCTACTTTTGCAAAAACTTGCTAAAAGGGATATGTCAAGGAGTAAACCTTATTAAAATAGTGAGTTTTTAAAGACCTAATTGATAAATAAAAATATCTGAGAAAATTAAAACAACACTTATGCTATCAGTATCAAATCTTTCAGTTCAATTTGGAAAACGTATTCTTTTTGATGAAGTAAATACAACCTTTAATAATGGTAATTGTTACGGAATTATTGGTGCCAATGGTTCAGGAAAATCAACATTTTTAAAAATCCTTTCCGGGAAACAAGAAGCAACATCTGGTCATGTTTCTTTAGAATCTGGAAAACGTATGTCTGTCTTAGAGCAGAATCATAACCTATATGATGAACATACTGTTTTAGAAACTGTTTTAATGGGAAATAAACCATTATTCAAGATTAAATCTGAAATGGATGCGCTTTATGCTGATTATTCTGATGAAAATGCTGAAAAAATAGGGGAACTTCAAGTACAGTTTGAAGAAATGAACGGTTGGAATGCCGATAGTGATGCGGCTGCCATGTTATCTAACTTGGGTATTAAGGAAGAATTTCATTATACTTTAATGAGTGATTTGGATGGTAAACAAAAAGTACGTGTCTTATTAGCACAGGCGTTATTTGGTAATCCAGATGTCTTGATTATGGATGAGCCAACAAATGATTTAGATTATGAAACTATTTCGTGGCTTGAAAACTTCTTAGCTAATTATGATAATTGTGTTATAGTCGTCTCTCACGACCGTCACTTTTTAGATGCAGTATGTACCCATATTTCTGATATTGATTTTGGAAAAATAAATCACTTTTCTGGAAACTATACGTTTTGGTATGAATCATCTCAATTAGCTGCTCGTCAGCGTGCACAGCAAAATAAAAAGGCAGAGGAAAAGAAGAAAGAATTAGAAGAGTTTATTAGACGATTTTCCGCTAACGTAGCTAAAAGTAAACAAGCAACGAGTAGAAAGAAGATGATTGATAAATTAAATATTAACGATATAAAACCAACATCGCGTAGATATCCAGCTATTATTTTTGAACGCGATAGAGAAGCTGGAGATCAGATTTTGAATGTTGAATGTTTAGCCGCTTCTGCAGATGGAGAGATCTTATTTAAAGATATAGATTTAAACCTTGCTAAAGGTGATAAGGTTGTTGTGTTCTCAAGAGATTCTAGAGCTACTACAGCATTTTATCAAATATTAAACAATAAAGAAAAGGCAGATGCTGGTAAATTTGCCTGGGGTATTACAACCACACAATCATATTTACCACTAGATAACAGCGAGTTTTTCAATAATGATTTAAGTTTAATTGATTGGCTACGTCAATGGGCTCAAACTGAAGAGGAAAGGGAAGAAGTTAATATTCGCGGTTTCTTAGGAAAAATGATTTTTAGTGGAGAAGAAGCATTTAAAAAATCGTCTGTATTATCTGGGGGAGAGAAAGTACGTTGTATGTTATCCAGAATGATGATGACAAGAGCTAACGTACTACAGTTAGACGAGCCTACAAACCATTTAGATTTAGAGAGTATAACGGCTTTTAATAATTCACTTAAAAACTTTAAGGGCACTATTTTATTCACGACGCATGATCATGAATTTGCACAAACTGTAGCTAACAGAGTTATAGAATTAACACCAAATGGGGTTATTGATAGATATACAACGTTTGATGAATACATGCAAGATGCTAAAATTAAAGAATTGCGTAATAAAATGTATGCGGTTACCGCTTAACAATTAATAATTTAAATCTGTACGTAGTTTTATCATCTATATTGGGTTTTGTATTCTTTACATTAGCACTTATCCATTTAAATTGGGTTATGGGAGGTACGTTTGGATTTGCTGAATCATTGCCTACAAAAGAAACAGGAGAGCGTGTTTTAAACCCTAAAAAATTTGATAGTGCTGTTGTAGGGGTTGGGCTTATGTCTTTTTCCTTTTTCTATTTAATAAAAGCGGGTTGTATAAATTTGAATTTACCAGATTGGTTATTGGACTATGGTAGCTGGATTATACCTGCCATATTCTTTTTAAGATCCATTGGAGAATTTAAGTATGTTGGCTTTTTTAAAAAAGTTAAGACGACAACTTTTGGGAAATTAGACACAAAATTTTACTCGCCCTTATGCCTTTTCTTAGGTATGGTTGGTGTGATATTGCAACTAATAAGATAGATCAAGGCGCATCTTTTTATGATTTTAGCTCAGAAGAGATGTTTTCAACGATCCGTATCGCTTTATCAAGCTCATCCTTATTTACAAAAATTTCTTGAAACCCTGGAATTATACCTCCTCCAAAACCTGCTAAACGAGCAGATTCTGTTGAGTCTTTAACAACCGCATTAATATCAATTGCTTTTAATTCACTAATAATTCGTTGAACAATTATAAAATCTCCTGTAAATATTTTTATATAATTTGAATCCATCATAGTTATAAGTTTGTGAGTGTCTTTTAAAGATACAAAATTTTAAATAAAAACCATTAGATTAAGTAAAAGTCGCGGTTAAAATTTTAGTAATAAGAACTTACTTGCTTTTGATGTAAATTTTAACATTTCTTATCATATAAAAATTCCTATTTACGCCTTGTTAAATTTCCTTAATTGTTTGTAATACAGATAGTTTTAGACGAACGGTTGCGTTTTAACGTATTTGTAATCAGTTAGTTGCAGTTTATTTCGTTTTTATGTATACTTGTTCTACCCTAATTAAATTAAAATTTTAAAATGAAAAAACCTACTCTAACTTTTATGCTTTTTTGCTTTATTTCTATGTCCTATGCTCAAGTTGGTATTGGAACTGTAACACCAAATAATTCATCAGTACTTGATGTTCAAAGTACTAACAAAGGTGTGCTGCTTCCGCGACTGACTAATGCGCAGAAAAATAATATTCCGAGTCCAGCAACTGGACTTATGGTGTATGACACAACCAATAAATGTACCTCTGTAAATATTGGCACACCTTTTTCTCCAGATTGGGAGTGTTTAAATAAAACAGATAATGCAACTATACCTACGGTTATTGTATCTAATACATCTTTGGTAGTTGATACATCGAATGATCGTGAATGGCTTGATGTGCCAGATTTAAGTGCGACGTTTACAATTTTAGAAGATGAAACCATTAAAATAGATTGGACATTGTTTTCTGGCCAATTGAATTCGTCAACCGATTCCGGTTTTGCTCAGATGTTTACTATTCTCGAAATTAACGGCGCCAATGATGTTACGTCTTCTAATTATCTGCCTATGATTCATAATCCAGGAGGTGATAGTTTTAGACTTTTAATGAATAATTCTACGTTTTCGCATGCCATTACTCTTAATGCAGGAACTTATACTGTAAAAGTAAAAGTTTATATGGCTAGATTTTTAGGTACTACTACTAGTGTAGAAATTGGTAGCCATATTGGTACTTGGTCAGGAGGTAATAACATGACAGCTCAAGAAAAACTTAATGCAGCTTCAAATAAACTATTAATTACTTTTCTTTAGTGTAGTTGTAAAAATTATTGATAGAAGTCTAAAAAAGTTAAACAGTCTTTTTAACTTTTTTAGACTTCTTTTTTATCTCGATTTTTAAAAAGCTATTTTTAAGATGTTTTATAGTGTGTTTTGGTTAGGTGGTTAAAAAACAGTTTAAAACATTCCTATAACACCAATTTTATTTCCTGTAAACTGAAGTTTCCAAGAAATACGATTCTTTTCTTTTACAGGATAATTATAAGCTTTTGTTTTGAATAGAAATTTATCTACAGAATCAACAACAGCAACACTAATTACAGCTCCTAATGCAATATCTGTAAGCCAATGGGCTCCAGCAAATAATCTTGAAATTGGAGCTACCGAGCCTAGGGTATAGACAGTTACTTTAGACCATATATTGTCAAACTGTTTAGCTATAGCATGAGCCATTGTCATAGATAAAATAGTATGTCCAGATGGAAATGAATGAAACCCAGGTTCATTTGACCAAAATCTAAATTCTGTACTTTTATAACCGTTTCCTGGTCGAGCCCTACCAAAAGCAGTTTTACTCAAACTTTGTATTACTCCTGTAGTAAATGAGGAGGAAATAATTAATACACTGGTTTTTCTAAGCTTTTCATTTTTAGTCAGCAAACCAAAACCATATAATCCAGCATTAGCAATAAAATAAACTTGTGGGCTTCCAAACCTGGTACCAGCTTCCATAAAAACATTTGGTACATCGGGCTCTTGGCGAATAAAGAAAGCGCTGCCTTCATCATCTATAGTAGAAAGCGCAAGAGATCCGAGTGCTATAGTCCCTAAAGTTGCAAAATCTTTCTTTTTCCAATGAAAAGGTCTTGTAAAGGCATGTTTAACTCCTAAAAAAGCTTGTTTAGCATCATAGACAGCTAATTGACCTATGGATGAGCTGTCTTTGGTTTTTTCTAATGCCATTTCCTGCGCGCTCAACTTTAAAGATACACAGCATATAATTATTAGAAAGCATTTTTTTTGCAATGTCATATTATCTAAGTTCTGCACCAAGCTGTTTTTCAAAATTAGCTTGTAACTTATTCATTATTTTATCTATTTGTTTATCTGTAAGGGTTTTATTTTCATCTTGTAACGTAAAACTAACAGCATAGCTCTTTTTACCTTTTGGTAAGTTTTTACCTTGATAAACATCAAATAGATTGACATTTTTCAATAATTGTTTCTCACTTTGTTTTGCAATTTTATAAATAGATTCAAAAGTAACTTGATCATCTAATAATAAAGCAAAATCGCGTCGTACTTCAGGGTATTTAGGAATAGCCTTAAATTTAATCGTGTTATGCTTTACTAAATTTAAAATAGCATCCCAATTAAAATTGGCAAATAATACGTCTTGAGAAATATCAAAGTGTTTTAATATTGGTTTTTTAATTAAACCGAAGTCAACGAGTTTAGTTTTTCCTTGACTAAATTCTATACCTTCACTAAACAAATCATTTTTAATTGGGGTTTCATTAAATCTTGAAATACCTAAACGTTGTAATACAGCAATAATATAGCCTTTAATTAAAAAGAAATCACCTTTTTTGCTTGTACTATGCCAGCTTTCTGATGTTTGATTTCCAGTTACAAAAAGTGATAAATGTTTAAATTCCTCTCTTTTATCTCCAAAACCATGATATGTTTTACCATATTCAAAGAATTTTAAATCGGCACGTTTTCTATTAATATTGAACGATATGGCTTCTAATCCAGAAAATAATAAAGATTGTCTTAAAACAGATAAATCATTACTTAAGGCGTTTAGTATCGTAATATTGTGCTCGTCTTTTAATTGTTCGCTTAAAGTCGTATAACTTGGAGTTGTTAATGAATTAGAAAGGATTTCATAGAAACCTTGCGATACTAATTGATCTCCTATAATATTTTGTATTTTATAATCTTCAAATTTTGATATGCCAGAAATAGAAGCATTTAACTTTTTAGTCGTTTTTATATTATTGTACCCATAAACACGTAGTATTTCTTCAATGATATCGGCTTCTCGTTGCACATCATTTCTATATGCAGGAACCGTTAAACCCAAACCAGCTTCGGTGACATTATTTACTTTTATGTCTAATGATGCTAAAATACGCTTGATGATTTCTTTCGGGATGTCTTCTCCAATTAGTTTTTTTGCATTTTCAAAACTTAATCTAACCTCAAAATCTTTAATTTTTTTCGGATACACATCAACCAAATCACTGGTAATTTCTCCACCAGCTATCTCTTGAATCAATAGCGCAGCACGCTTTAATGCGTATTCTGTAATATTAGGATCGATACCACGTTCAAATCTAAAAGAAGCATCTGTATTTAAGCCATGTCTTTTCGCAGATTTACGAATACTAACTGGATTAAAATAGGCGCTTTCTAGAAAAATACTTGTTGTGGCTTCGGTCACACCAGAATTGATGCCTCCAAAAACACCAGCGATACACATTGGTTTTTCGGCATCGCAAATCATTAAATCATCTTCATGTAATTCACGTTCTACACCATCTAAAGTTATAAACTTGGTGCCTTTCTTTAACGTTTTTACTTCAACCTTATTCCCTGAAATTTTCACAGCATCAAAGGCATGCAAAGGTTGCCCTAATTCATGCAGTACATAATTAGTAGCGTCAACAATATTATTTATAGGGCTTAGGCCAATAGCTTTTAATCGGTGCTGTAACCATTCTGGGGATTCCTTAACTTTCAATCCAGATATGGTAACGCCACAATAACGAGGTGCTAAATCTTTATTTTTTACATCAATATCAATTTTGAGCGTGCGATTATCTATGCGAAATGCACTTGCTGATGGTGTAATAAGCTCCAAATTAATATCTTTTTGAACTAAACCAGCTTTTAAATCACGGGCAACGCCTAAATGACTCATGGCATCAGCTCTATTTGGAGTCAGCCCAATTTCGAATACCTGATCGTTTTCAATATCAAAAATACCAGCGGCTGGTGTTCCAACTTTAGTGGCATCATCTAAAACCATGATACCATCATGAGATTTTCCTAAACCTAATTCATCCTCAGCGCAAATCATACCATGACTTGCTTCTCCACGGATTTTGCCTTTTTTTATAGTCCAAGCTTCATCTTCGTTAGTGTATAAAGTTGTTCCAATAGTAGCGACTGGTACTTTTTGTCCAGCAGCTACATTAGGCGCACCACAAACTATTTGTAAAGGGGTATCTTCTCCTATATTTACAGTGGTAATTTTTAGTTTATCAGCATTAGGATGTTTAACACAGGTTAATACTTCACCAACAACAACACCTTCCAGGCCACCTTTAACAGATTGATAGGTTTCTACTCCTTCAACTTCAAGTCCTAAATCTGTAAGTAATTCACTAGTTTGTTCTGGTGTCCACTCAGTTTTTAAAAACTGTTTTAACCAATTGTAAGAAATTTTCATAAAAAATTTACTATTTTAAGAATGCAAAGATAAAATATTGAAGCTAGCATTCAAACATTGCTAGTAATTTGTAGACTTAAAAAGTATAATTATTATTTTTTTATTTGTTAGTATAATGTTGTTATTTCGAATAATGTAATTCAAGATAACCTTTTATGAAACATTTTGCTTTAATTCTATTGATTCTTTTTGCTTTTGCTTGCAAACAAGATGCTAAAATAAATATGCTGGAAACGGGAACATATCGAGCTTTATTAAAAGTAAATAACACCGAGGACTTACCATTTAATTTTGAAGTGGTTTCTGAAAATAAATTAAACATTTTTAATGCTGAAGAGGTTATAGAGGTTGATGATATCACTTATAAAAATGACTCTGTGTATATTAAAATGCCTGTTTTTGAAGGATATTTGGTTGCAAAAATTGAAAATAATAAACTCACTGGTAGTTTTGTTAAGGCTGGTTTAAATAGAGTCATGGTATTCTCAGCCGAGAAAAATGCCAACCGTTTTAATACTTCTGAAAAAGCTAAACACGATGTTTCTGGTCATTGGGAAACTGTTTTTAGTCCAGACTCTGAAGAAGATACTTATATAGCCAAAGGCATTTTTAGCCAGAAAGGGAATGTTGTTACAGGAACTTTTAGAACAACTACAGGTGATTATCGTTACTTAGAAGGGGTGTTAGATGGTGAAGAACTAAAACTATCTACTTTTGATGGTGCGCATGCATTTCTATTCATTGCTACAGTTACGGATAGTTCTATGGTTGGTACGTTTTTTTCTGGAAATCATTTTCAGGAACCTTTTATAGCCAAACGTAATGATACTTATGAATTGCCAGATGCTCATAGCCTAACCTTTTTAAAAGAAGGCTATGATAAAGTCGAATTTTCTTTTCCTGATGAAAACAAAACCATGGTTTCTTTAAAAGATGCACCTTTTAAAGATAAAGTTGTTTTAGTACAAATTATGGGAACCTGGTGTCCTAATTGTTTGGATGAAAGTAAGTTTTATTCAGAATTTTATAAAAACAATAAGAATAAAGATATTGAAATAATAGCTTTGGCTTTTGAGTATGTAAAAACAAAGGAATCTGCTTTTAACAATATTAGGCGTTTAAAGAATAAGACTGGTATTACATATCCTGTTTTGCTTGCGCAGTATGGTTCTTCAAGTAAAGTTAAAGCGCAAGAGAAATTACCTATGCTTAATCATGTGTTGTCGTATCCTACTACTATTTTTATTGACAAAAAAGGAGCAGTTAGGAAGATCCATACAGGGTTTAATGGACCAGCTACTGGAGATAAGTATGTGGCGTTTAAAGAAGCGTTTGAGGTGTTTGTTAATGAATTGCTTAGTGAATAATTTAAGGGACTTAATACATGTATTGGGCAGTCTTGAATGTATTTGGTTTCAAAAAAATGTATATTAACAATGCTTTTCATCGATAAAATTTGCATTTTATCGGTTATAATTGTAAGTTTAGCGCGTGCTATTATTAACAATTATTTAACATGAAAAATTTTTTCACAATATTCTGGATCTTTTTTTTGCTAATTTACAATGCAAATGCTCAGCAGGAAGAGGAAATAATAACAAAGAATGAATGGTTAAAACATTGGACAGAGTTTAAACCAAATTTGACCAATAATAATGAACCTTCAGAAATATTATCAGGAGAAATTACTGAAGATATTAAGCTTTATAAAAGAGAAACTTACTTATTGTTAGGGCATGTTTTTGTAAAAGAAGGTGTTACGCTTACTATAGAACCTGGTACAGTAATAATTGGTGATTATGATACAAAGGCATCTTTAACTATAGCCAAAGGAGCAAACATAATTGCAGATGGTTTAGTAACAGACCCTATAGTTTTTACATCAAATAGAAGTGTTAAAAAAGCTGGGGATTGGGGTGGTATAATTTTATTAGGTGATGCACCTTCAAATAAATTTGGAAGAGCTTCTGTTTCTTCTTTTTATTCAAAATTAGAGCCGAAATTTTACAAAAACACAAATTATGGAGGTGAAAATGTAATAAAGAATTCTGGTATTTTAAGATTTGTAAGAATTGAATATGCAGGTAAAAAAGAATATAGAGCTGGCGGTGGTTTTAGCGGTTTATTATTGGCAGGTGTAGGTAATGAAACTATTATAGAAAATGTGATGGTAAGTTATTCTGCTGGAGACTCTTTTAAAATTTGGGGGGGAGAGGTCAATTTAAAGAATATGGTTTCTTATAAATCTAGCGGAAATGATTTTAGCCTTAATTTTGGTACTAAAACTAAGTTAGATAATTCATTGGCTATTAGATTTCCTTACACATCCAATAGTAGAGGCGCAAGGTGTTTGGATTTAAGGTCTTATGACAAGAAAGAAAATGTTGATTTTTCTAAAAAAGGCACATCTTTGGTTGCTGATAATTTAAAATTAATTAATAATAGTAAGGATTTAGACTTTGATATTCAAGCAGGTTTGATAAAAGAAGGTGTTTACGTGGGGCATAATACTTTAGTTAGCATAAATAAAAGTATGATTTCTGGTTTTAAGCCGGCTATTGTATTACAAGATAAAGTTCAGATAGATCAAGAAAATTTAGAAAAAATTAAAATTACAGATGTGCATTTCAAAGATTGTGTAGGATATGTATTGTCAAAAGATAGTGCCAATAACACAGCCTTGGAAAATTGGTATGCTAATAAAGAATTTTTAAATATGATTTCTAAGGGTAGCCGTCCAAAAACACTTATTGCCGATGCCAAAAAAGCAGAAATTGAGAATAAAATAGCCAAAAAGAAAGTCTTAATAAATAAAAATACTGTCATACCCTTTAGGCTTATTGAAAAAGCACCCGCATTTCCGGGATGCAGTAGGGTTGCAAAAGAAGAGTCTAAAGAATGTTTTCAAAAGGAAATGCGATCCCATATCGTTAAAAATTTTCGTTATCCAGAAACAGCACAAGAAAATAACATAGAGGGACGTGTATTTGTTTTGTTCAATATAAATTCTACCGGGGATATTGCTAAAATCCGATCAAGAGGGCCAGATAAAAGTTTAGAAGAAGAAGCTGTACGTATTATTAAGCTATTGCCTAAAATGAAGCCTGCTGAAAAAGATGGCCAACCAGTTACAGTCTCTTATGGAATTCCTATAACTTTTAAAAACTTATAAGATATATAGTATTTTAAAATATTTCAAAGAAGAAACCTGGTCATTCTAAACGCTATCTAAAACAAAATATATTTTGTTTGAAGATAGGTAGTGGAGCTTTTGAGGAGCCTGCCTGCCATGCCTTTGGCTTGGTAGACCAACAGCTATGATGTACCCACATCTAAAAAAATATTCATTATTTACTTTTCTTTGCGCGTCCAAAGAAAAGTAACAAAAGAAAAGACGCCCCTTCGATAGGAATTTCTTCTTTTGCTTAGGCTCAAGAAGAACCAAGCACAAAACTTCGACGTCGCGCCAATGCGCCATCCAATCTTATGCTCCTGGGTTTCGAAGCTTTTATCCTTTATTCTTACGAAGGGTCGGGGCTTGCCTGATGGTGATTTCTTAACGAGTACCTTAGACTCTTTTTTATAATCCTCTTATTTAGGAAGGAATACCCTGTTCAAAAGGAATTCTATGTGCCGCCCCTCTGAAGGTGTTGGGCTTCTATCTGGTGAATACTATCACATATCATCACGATGCAGCTTTTCTTTAATATTATTATATCTACTGTTTAGGGATCAATATTTGTGGGTACACCGTAGTTTTCGGAAGGCAGGGAATCTCATTCTTATGAGATGTCTCGTCACTCATGCTTCGCTCTGTCGACATGACAAACGTCTGTTTTCTTATAATTAACTTATAAATCATCCAACATGACATTATAATCATACTGTAAATCTTCATGCAATT
The DNA here is from genome assembly GCF_030540775.2 of Flavivirga abyssicola. Taxonomy (GTDB): domain Bacteria; phylum Bacteroidota; class Bacteroidia; order Flavobacteriales; family Flavobacteriaceae; genus Flavivirga; species Flavivirga abyssicola. The sequence goes on from NZ_CP141266.1 coordinate 3,912,762, forward strand.
TTGAAATGATTTTTTTAGAAAGTAAAAGCTGTCTGTTATACATATTCTGTAGTTGAACACTTCTATTGATAGTAGGCGAGAAGTCTTTTAGTTTCTGACAAAAGTAGAGTAAGAGTTCTACTTCTGTTTCTTTGTTTTGTGAATAGCGAACGTATTTTTTTATATGTCTTAAAATTTTCCGAACGCTTTTTCTAATATAAAAATAGCTATCTCTATTAATTAATTCAAACTCCTCATCTATATAGCTTTTTACACTTTCAATATAACCGGATTCGTTATGAGACTCAAAGAGTAAATAGGTTAATAGTTCCTTGTTTTCTTTTTTAAACCTTGATAAACGAAGGCAAAGTTCCTGGATTTCTTGTGTTGAGAGTGTATTTAATTCTTGTTTAATTTCTCTTAATGTAACAGCCTTCATTTTTTAATGACCTTTTAATAAGTTAATGCTTACTGTAGCTAATTCGTTATTGGGGAATGTGGTGAAATAATTTGGATCGGGATGCAATCCAGCCTCAGTTGCAATTTTATTAAAAACACCAACCTCTAAGATGAATTGATCGCTATAACCGTGTGTTGCATCGTATGCCGTGGCTGCTGTTTTACCCAAATTATTAGCTGTTAATTCGGGATTTATGGTATGTAATTCTATGATTAGCAAACCGAACCGTTCTACATAGGGTTTCCATTTTTGTAAATGCTCTAATAAAGAGCTTTCAACTAAATTATTGCTTATTCGTTCCCCTTGGTAGCTATAGGCTCCCGTTGAATCACTTACGGACCTTATAATCTGTTTTGGTGTTTCCCAGATACGATTGTGATCTAAAAACGTTCTAACGTTTAATAAATCCTTTAAATCAATATTGTAGTCTTCTTTTAAATCTTTAGCCAAAATATCTGGCCTGCCAATGTTGCCCCAAATGACTTTTGCCCAGATGTCTGCTTTGATTAAATTAGCTCTTGTTACTTTTAAAGCTGCTTGATTAAAATCTGCACCAACGAGCAATAACGGGTGGTCATCAAGCATTTTACCTCTTAGTGTTTTAAATTCAATAACATCGAAGACATGTTGGATAAAAGCACCGTTTCCGCAGCCCATATCCAAAATCCCTTTTGGCTGATCTTCAATAGGTTTATTGAATAATTCGATAATAATATCGTCTATTATTTTAAAATAAGTGGCATGAGCACCACCGCTTCCCCAAACATTCATTTCTCTATCTACATGCTTTTCTTTTTCATCGGGAGATTCCGTTTTCAAGACTAAAGGATTTCCAAAAATGAGGTCGTCTAATTTCATAAATGTTGGTAAATATGAAATAGTTACGCCATATGCGCTGGCGCGTTTGGCAAAAAATAAGCCTTTATCTGTAAATTGATAGGTGGCTTTCTTTTTAGAGAACCATCCTAAGTGTGAAAAGAAATCCAGTATTTTTTTAAAACTTTCGGGTTCTTTATGAAATTCTTCAGCTCTAAAAGAGGCTTCCATGAAGTATTTATGGAAAAACCCATTAAGGCCTAGTAAAACAATTATGGGGGCCGCTATAACGCCTTCTATATGTTTTAGTATTTGATGTTCAATAGTGTTTTCTTTGACTGTAGAAAGCCCAAAATTTTGTTCATATTTCACAAATATTTTTTCCAAAGCGTTAAATGCATCTGGTCCTATACCTTGTTCTGGAAATTTAACGGAGTAGTTTAGTAAATTTACTGCATCTGCATATATCGATACTAATTTAAAGGCTTTTTTGCTTTTGGAATTTGTTTCATAATGTACTGTATCATCGGTATTGTTAATGCGCATGTTTAGCCAACCTTGAGAGGATAATATGCGTAGGCCGACATTTAGATAGCCTTCGTTTGCATTAAATGTTTTAGAGGGTTTTTTAATGCTAGATTTTTCATTTTTCAACAAATATTTTAGTACACCTGCTTGGTCGAGTGAGTGGGCGGTTGTTGCAGTTGCAATACCGTCTAGATGCCTAAAAATGGTTCCTCGAAATTGTTCTTTATCTAGCTTTGTTAACATGCAATAGGTGTTTTGTATATAAATATAAAAAGAAAAACCTTTCCAATTTGGTTAGGAAAGGTTTTTAAAAAATATTTTGTTTTTTGTTTTATCGTAATTTAGGAAAATCTGCAGGGTTCAATTCGTGTATAACGTCGTAAACAGCTTCAAATATGTCTTCTGCAGAAGGCTTTGAGAAATAGTCTCCATCATTTCCATAAGCTGGTCTATGTGCTTTTGCTGTTAGTGTTTTTGGTTGACTATCAAGATACTGATACGCATTTTGGGTATTTAATATTTCGTTTAAAATATAGGCCGAAGCACCTCCTGGAACATCTTCATCTATTATCATAACACGATTTGTCTTGGCAATACTTTTTACAATATCATGATTTAAATCGAAAGGTAGTAATGATTGTACATCTATAACTTCCGCATCAATACCAATATTTAAAAGGTCTTTTGCAGTTTGCTCAACTATACGTAACGTAGACCCGTAAGATACCAATGTAATGTCTGTACCTTCTTTAACGGTTTCAACAACACCTATAGGCGTTTTAATAGCACTTAGGTTGTTTGGCATTTTTTCTTTTAACCTGTAGCCATTTAGGCATTCGATAATTATGGCAGGATCGTCTCCTTGTAAAAGTGTATTATAAAAACCAGCAGCTTTGGTCATATTTCTTGGAACTAAAACATTTACGCCTCTAACTAAATTAAGAATACCACCCATTTGAGAGCCTGAATGCCAAATACCTTCAAGTCTGTGCCCTCTGGTTCTTATTATTAGAGGGGCTTTTTGTTTGCCTTTTGTTCTATAGTGTATAGTTGCTAAATCATCACTGATTATTTGCAGGGCATATAAAATGTAATCAAGATATTGAATTTCAGCAATAGGTCTTAAACCACGTAATGCCATACCAATACCTTGTCCTATGATAGTGGCTTCTCTTATACCGGCATCAGCTACTCGTAATTCACCGTGTTTTTCTTGTAAGCCTTCTAGACCTTGATTTACGTCACCAATGTTACCCGTGTCCTCTCCAAAAACGAGCACTTCTGGATGATTGTTTAAAATGGAATCGAAGTTATCACGTAAAATAATACGGGCATCTACTTGAGAAGCGTCATTATCATAAGTCGGTTTTACCTCTTTAACAAGGATGTTTGATCTATCTGTTTCAGAATATAAATGGGAACTAAAGTCAGGTTGTATCTTTTCAAAGATATTGTTAACCCAATCACCAAGTTGTTGCTTTTCTTTGGATGTTTCATTTATAACATATCTTAAAGCTTTCCTCGCACTAGAAAGAATGTCTTTTCTGGTAGGTTCGTCAATAAGATTTAAGTCATCTTTGATTTTAGATATGAAAGCCTTGTTAGGGCTAGATGAAGCGACTTGTGTTAGTATAGAAATTAATTCTTGCTTCTCTTTTACAATAGGCTTTAAAAAAGTATTCCAAGCTTTCTTTTTAGCTTCTCGAACATCCCTTTTAATAGTTCTTTCAATTTCCGTAAGTGTCTCATTTGTAGCAATACCGCTTTCTATGATCCATTCACGCATTTTTAGATTACAATCGTGCTGGGATTCCCATTGTAAACGCTCTGAAGATTTATATCTTTCATGCGATCCAGAAGTTGAATGGCCTTGTGGTTGTGTTAACTCTAACACATGGATAAGTACAGGCACATGTTCTGTTCTGGCTATATTAGAAGCTTCTTGATATGTTTCTATAAGATTGGCATAATCCCAACCTTTAACACGTAGTATTTCGTAGCCTTTATGCTTATTATCTCGTTGAAATCCTTTTAAGATTTCTGATATATTTTCTTTAGTTGTTTGGTGTTTAGCATGCACAGAAATACCGTATTCGTCATCCCAAACGCTAATAACCATAGGGACTTGTAAAACGCCTGCAGCATTTACAGTTTCAAAAAATAAACCTTCACTGGTACTTGCATTTCCTATAGTACCCCAAGCGACTTCATTACCATTTATAGAAAAGTTGTTCGTGTTAAGGTTATCGACATGTCTAAAGATTTTTGAAGCCTGTGCTAAACCTAGTAAACGAGGCATTTGTCCTGCGGTAGGAGAGATGTCTGAACTTGAATTATATTGTTTGGTCAGGTCTTTCCAGCTGCCATCTTCATTTAAACTATGTGTAACAAAATGACCACCCATTTGACGACCAGCAGACATAGGTTCTAATTCTAAATCTGTATTTGCATATAAGCCAGCGAAAAATTGTTCAATTGTTAATTCGCCAATAGCCATCATAAATGTTTGATCTCTGTAGTAACCAGATCTCCAGTCTCCTTTTAAAAAGGCTTTTGCCATGGCTAATTGCGGGACTTCTTTGCCGTCTCCAAAAATCCCGAATTTCGCTTTACCAGTTAATACTTCTCGTCTGCCCAGTAAACTACATTCACGACTTTTAATAGCAATTTTATAGTCATTTATTACTTCTGCTTTAAAATCATCAAATGATATGTCGTTCTTCAAATTTGGAATAGTTTGCATTTAGCTGTGCTTTTTGCTCGTGCAAAAGTAGCAAAACTTTGTCGTTTTTCCAATTTTTTAGACCTCTAAATTTTTGGTGTATTATTAAAAATAGTCAAAAAAAGAGTTTAAAAATGATAATTATTTAATAAAAATAGCTTAAAAATGAATATTCACTAAAATATCAGTACCATCTTCTTCTAAAAAGCCCTAAAAGTATTTGTGGGTCTACAGTAAATTTAAATCTTATTTTTTCATCATAATTTGGTTGTCCGATTTCCCAACCAAGGTTAGAATATATAGGAAAGTAAATTTCAAAATAATCGGTAACTAGATTAACTCGCACACCAGAGTCATATACAAAATGAGGATCATCAAACTTGTTTTTAAGAAACCCGATGTCTCCATATGCTAATACATATTTCCATAATGTTGTACTTGCATTAAGTGTGCTAATCCATTGATTGGCAAAAGGTGTTTCTAGTTTAGATTTAAAGCCGCCTTCTACATCTAAATATTGCTGACTAAAGATTCCTGTGGCTTCAGAACGACCTAAATAGGGTAGGTCAAACAAGTAATCTGTTGGTCTGTCTAAAGCAAAACTGAAAAAATCTGAAGTTATGTCTGTTTTGTTTTTTATAAAAGTACCAGTAAACATGCGTAAATTTAATTGCCTGTTGCTTTGAAATAGGCGTCTGTACTCATAATTAAAAGCTATTTTGCTAAATTTTTCTCCTACTTGAAAATCAACATACCATTTATTGAAATTTATTAGATTGTCATTTGAGTTTCGATAACGAATATTTAAAAGTTTATAGTTTGGACTAAAAGTAGGGGAGACGTTATTAACGTCTTCATCTCTTTTTATATCTAAATATCTAAATTTTAATGTTTGTCTTTTATTTGAGCGTAAATCATCATCTTTTCTAAAAAAGAATGTTATAGACGGTTTTATTTGTCTAACAAATAAATCTTCGGCATAGGATGTATAACTTCCTGCTATACCGTAATTAATAGCAAATAGATTTTTTTTAAAGTAATGTGTTCTTTGTAATGAAGCAGAACCTGTTAGGGTTTTGGATTTAAAGGCATATGATGGTTCTATTTTGTATTTAAAAAGTTTTCTTAAAACCGTAGTATTATAGGCTCTCATTCCTAAAGTGAAGCCATCATAAATATTATTAAACTCAGCAGTAGGCATAAAGAATACTTGATTGTAGTAAGGGTCTTGGATATCCTTAAAAAGTCTAAATTGTAAAGGTTTATTGTTAAAAAAGAAGCCTTTTAATGATTTCCAGTTATCTCTTGGGTTGATTTCAGGAACTGTTTTTTCGTAATTTAAAACAAGTTTATTGGCATTGTTTCTAGGGATAGTGAGCGTTTTGCTTTTAGTGATGTTTTCTATCCATCTTTTAGAAATAATACTGTCATTATTTAAAGTATACAAAGATATAGGCATGCTATTATCTCGTTTATTCTTAATAGTAAGTGTAATAGAGTCTTCTGTTTTTGATACTTGTTTTATTTTGAAATCTATTTGTTTTCGCGTAGTTAAGTAGTCCTTGAAAAACCAATCAATGTTTTTGTCGGTTTTAGATTTTAAGTAAGTTTCAAAATCTTTGGTTGTGGTTTGTTTTAATTTATTATCTAATATAAATGACGTGATACTGTTTTCTAATACTTGTTCGTTTATAAAATCGTCTAAATACTTAAGTCCTATACCAGCTTTGTATTTATTGGCAATATTAGTGTTAAACTTAAGTAAAGAGTCCTTTTGCATGGTAAGTGGTTGGTCTCTGTTTGTTCTAGCAGCAGACATGGCGGCCAGTGTATATTTGTCATTAAATTTCATGTCTGCAATATGAAAGGATCTAACCCCCCAAATTTTTGCTAAATTTCCGAGAAACTTCACATCTGGATGATATTCCTGTACATAGTTCATTAAATAATAGATCTGAATACCATCTAATAACCACTGTTCTTTTCTGGGATTTACTAATAATGTGTTTTCTAAATAATTGTGTAATGCAATTTTTAATAATTTAAGTTCGTATTTAAAATTGCTAGGGTAGGTTTTTATGAGTTTTGGTAAAAAATTAATACCATAAACTGGATCTTTTACATTGTCAATTTCTGTTAGTAAGAGTCTCTTATGTGGATACTCACCAAAGTGTTTCAGAATAAAATCCGTTACTTTTTCTGTAATTAAAACTCTATCCAGTATAGGGAGCCCTTCGTCACTAATATTAGAAACTAGTGCAAAATGATCCGATTGTATAGTTTTGAAATCAGAGCCTTTATTCAAAAATAATTTGTTGTTATTTCTGTTTTTTCCTTGAAGCTTAACTATTTGTTTGTTAGGTAATTGTTTTTTGTTAATTAAATCTAATTCTGAAGTAATAATATAACTGTTTGGATGTTCGATTTCTAGCGTGATATCAGATTTTGGTATGAATAAATCATCTAGATTTTTATTACTGTAATATTGCCACTCGCCATTATAAACAGCTGGAGTGATGTACCAATATCTTAAATTTAAATTACCAGAATCTGTTATACCGTAACTTGTGAATTTTGCACTTGGAATTTGAACTATATATTCAAGCTTAATGTTGTATGATTCATTTGGCTTTAAAGGATCTTTTAATTCAACTTTAATAACATCTATCTGATCTTTTAGCCGCTGAAATACCAAGTCTTGATTGTTTTGTTTAATAGACGCAATAGCAGTGAATCCTCTATCTTCGTTTTTTGCCAAATGAAAAATATTTTTATATTCATCGGCAATGCGTATTGCTAATGGTGTTTTTTTTGTTGCATAGCTATTGCTCCAATCATTTAAATATATAGTTTGTAACGCGTCTTGTGTCGTATTTTGATATTGAATGGTTTGTGATATTTTGATTTGTTTGTTTTCAATATCAAATACCGCCTTCACGTCAATCTTATTTTGACTGAAACTTGTAAAGCTTATTAGTACAATAATGAAGTAATTAGAGAGATGTAATTTCAATTTATTATATAACATTTAGCGGTTAACAATTCAAGCAAGGCATTACAATATAACAAAATATAGTGGTTTTAAAATTTACCAATGTTTACAATGTGTAAACACTTAGTCGTAAAAAAGTTATAATTTTTAGAAATTTGGGCTTAAACCAGATTCTTTATAGAATGCATCAAGAATGTTTATGACTTCATCTTCGGTGTCTACCATATGAATTAAATCTAAGTCTTTTGCACTTATGGTTGAAAAGGTATCTAGTAAAGTCTTTTTTACCCAATCAAATAAGCCTTCCCAAAATTCTTTGCCTACAAGAATAATAGGAAACTTACCAATTTTATGTGTTTGAATAAGTGTTATGGCTTCAAATAACTCATCTAATGTACCAAAACCACCGGGCATAACTACAAAACCTTGTGAGTATTTAACAAACATAACTTTACGAACAAAAAAGTAATCGAAATCTAAGCTTTTATCGGAATCTATATATGGATTGTCATGTTGCTCGAAAGGTAAATCAATATTTAAGCCTACTGAAGTACCGCCACCTAAGTGAGCACCTTTATTTCCTGCTTCCATAATTCCGGGACCACCACCAGTAATAACACCATATCCTGCTTCCACAATCTTTTTTGCTACGTGTTCTGCTAATTTATAATATTTGTCTTCTGGTTTTGTTCTGGCCGACCCAAAAATAGACACACAGGGGCCTATTTTACTCATCTTTTCAAAACCATTAACAAACTCACCCATTATTTTAAAAATAGCCCAAGAATCGTTTGTTTTTATTTCATTCCACCCTTTATGATGTTGTTCTTTTCTCATGTATTTTATTTTTTACCTGCTAATTTAATTATTTTACAATATGATTTACTGTATACAGCATGAATACTGTGTTAACTATTAATACTATTTACTAATTCAATTCTTTTTTAAGGAATTTAGCGGTGTGACTTTTTTTATGCTTAATAATTTCTTCTGGCGATCCTTCAACAATAATTTGTCCGCCACCTTGCCCACCTTCATAACCTATATCGATAATATGGTCAACGGTTTTTATGACATCTAAATTGTGTTCGATAATAAGAACTGTATTGCCTTTGTCTGCAAGTTTGTTAAGTACAATCATAAGCACTCGGATATCTTCAAAATGCAGGCCTGTTGTGGGTTCATCAAGGATATAAAAAGTATTACCTGTATCGCGTTTACTTAATTCTGTTGCCAATTTAATACGTTGTGCTTCTCCTCCTGATAATGTGGTACTTTGTTGTCCTAGAGTAATATAGCCTAAGCCAACATCCTTAATCGTTTTTAATTTATTGTGGATTTTAGGAATGTGTGCAAAAAATTCAACAGCTTCATTAATCGTCATGTTTAAAACATCGCTAATTGATTTTCCTTTGTAACGAATTTCTAATGTTTCTCTATTAAAACGTTTACCTTGGCAGGTTTCACATTCAACATATACGTCTGGTAGAAAATTCATTTCAATAACTCGTAATCCACCACCTTGACAGGTTTCGCAACGTCCGCCTTTTACATTAAAGCTGAAACGACCTGCTTTATAGCCCCGAATCATGGCTTCTGGGATTTTGGCATATAACGCTCTAATTTCGCTAAAAGTCCCTGTGTATGTAACAGGATTACTTCGTGGCGTTCTCCCAATAGGAGATTGATTAATATCAATGACTTTATCGATATGTTCTAAGCCTTTAATGCTTTTGTAGGGCATTGGTTTTTTTACGCCATTAAAATAATGTGCGTTTAGAATAGGGTATAGGGTTTCATTAATTAATGTTGATTTTCCACTACCTGAAACACCGGTAACTCCTATCATTTTTCCTAAAGGAAATTTTACAGATACATTTTTTAAGTTATTGCCTGTACAACCTTTTAGCTCTAGAAACTTACCATTGCCTTTTCTGCGTTTTTTAGGAATTTCAATTTCTTTATTACCATTTAAATAATCGGCAGTTAAGGTATCATGTGTTTTTAATTCGTCTGGGTTACCAATACTAATTATTTCACCGCCATGTTTTCCTGCTTTTGGCCCTATGTCAATAACATAATCGGCACGTTCAATCATGTCTTTGTCGTGTTCTACAACTATCACCGAGTTTCCAATATTTCGAAGTGATACTAAAGAATTAATTAATTTTTCATTATCCCGTTGATGTAAGCCAATGCTGGGCTCATCCAATATATATAGTACACCCACTAATTGAGAACCTATTTGAGTTGCTAAACGAATACGTTGTGCTTCGCCTCCAGATAATGATTTAGAACTTCTATTTAATGAGAGGTAATCTAAGCCAACATCTAGTAAAAATTGTAATCTTGATTTGATTTCTTTTAAAATTTCTTCCGCAATCTTTAGCTGTTTGGTTGATAAATGCTCATGTAAGTTTTCAAACCAAGCTGCTAATTCTACAACATCGGTGTTAGCAAGCTCTGCAATATTTTTATTATTTAGTTTAAAATAAAGGGATTCCTTTTTAAGTCTGCTACCCTCGCATTCTGGACATTTAATTTTATCCATATAATCTTTTGCCCAGCGTTTTAATGAAGTGGATTCGGCTGTTTTGTATTGATTTTCGATGAAGTTGGCAACGCCTTCAAAATCTATTTTATAATCTCGGGTAACTCCAAGTGATTTGCTTTCTACAGAGAACTTTTCATTTCCTCCGTATAAAATCATTTGTTTGGCTTCCTTGGGAATGTCCTTGTAGGCATCTGTTAATTTAAAATTGAAACGTTGTGCTATGGTTTCAAACTGTTTGAATATCCAACTTTTCTTTTCAGGGCCATGAGGCGCTAATGCACCTGCTTTGATTGACAAACTATCATCCGGAATAATTTTGTTTTCGTTTACTTGATACAATTCTCCAATACCATTGCAATTAGAGCAAGCTCCTTTTGGCGAATTGAATGAAAAATTATTTGGTTCTGGGTTTGGATATGAAATTCCAGAAGACGGACACATTAAATTTCTACTAAAGTAACGCGTTTCGTTGGTATCCTGATCAATAACCAAGAGTACGTCTTCACCATGATACATGGCTGTGTTAATCGTTTCGGTAAGGCGTTTATCATTATCTGCAGAGGCGTCTATGACTAACCTATCAATAACAATTTCAATATCATGAGTTTTGTATCGATCTAGTTTCATGCCTTTTGTAATGTCTTTGATCTCACCGTCTGTCCTCACTTTTACAAAACCTTGCTTTGCTATTTGTTCGAATAATTCACGATAATGCCCTTTACGCGAGCGAATTACAGGGGCTAATATATTAATACGTTTTCCACTAAAATCACTAATAATGAGCTCTTTAATTTGCTCATCACTATAGCTTATCATTTTGTCTCCTGTATTGTAACTATAAGCATCGCTGGCTCTTGCAAACAATAAACGCATAAAGTCATAAATCTCGGTAATGGTACCTACAGTGGAGCGTGGTGATTTGCTGGTGGTTTTTTGTTCTATGGCAATGACAGGGGAGAGTCCATCAATTTTGTCTACGTCCGGTCTTTCTAAACCACCTAGAAACTGCCTTGCATAGGCTGAAAACGTTTCAATGTATCGTCGTTGCCCTTCAGCATAAATAGTATCAAAGGCTAAAGATGATTTACCACTTCCAGACAGTCCAGTAATGACTACCAGTTTTTCTCTAGGTATAGATACATCTATATTTTTAAGGTTATGTGCTCGGGCACCTTTTACTTCAATAAAATCATCAAATTGGCTCATAAAAATCGCAAAACTGCGAAGTTACGATTTTAGTTGTTAAATTCTTGTGAAGTTTTATCTCAGATAATAATTAGAAAATCATTACCAGTAAAAAAGGGTTCTATTTTTAAAATAGAACCCTTTAATTTTTATTTTAGAGATTTTACTAATTAAAAATTCCCATTATATGCATTTCGAAGACCAACTATATCTTCTCCTCTAAAATTAATATATCTAAAAAACCCACAAGCTCTCATAATAGAATTTAGATGATTACCACTATTAATAGTATTAGGTATTCCTTCTACTAGATTTGGATTAACATCAGTTCCATTAAAGTCACATGAGCGTCTTGTTAAATAGTCAGAATGAACAAGGCCTAGCGTATGTCCCATTTCATGTTGAATTAAAACTGTATTTTGTTTTTTTGTATAATTACGGGTTCTATTATTTAAACCTAATAGAAATCCAGGGTTTCCGTTAACAGGAAATTGTGCTCTCCCATCCGGGTTACCTACAAAGTTGTTATTTGTATCATTAAAGATAACTTGATTAAGTGATTGGTCTTGCATAAGTTGAGATGCGGATCCCAGTCTATATGTATATTGTATTTTTGCCATATTGAGAGAATTATACCTCGATATTGATTCTATCGCTGATTCCAATTGTACAGCGTTTAAACTTTGAAAACCTTGACTAACAATACCTATTTTTAGTGTTCTTTTACCATTAGCAGGAAACGATACTCTATTTTTCATTATTGATCCTTTTGAAGCCTCTGTATTAGAGTCAGCATTTAACCATTGGTCAAATAATTCACTTGCAACAAAGTTATCATCAATAAGAAGCCCATTTATGTTTCTTCCCAGAAAAGTCCCTTCTAATTGCTGTACTGTGCTGTTTTCAGGAATGACCAGATTATCTTTTAAAACCGCTATTTGCGTTTTACTTAAATTTAAGTCGGTAATCGTTGCTTCAAAATTGCCGCTTTCTTCACTAATTGCAGTACCTTCTTCTTTTTCACAAGAATTTAATGCAAATACAAAAGAAAGTGCAATCATACATTTAATTGAAATTTTTTTAATCAAAATTGTTTTCATTTTTCAGATAGATTATAAGTTAATATTTTGATTAAAAATAGTTGTACTAATGCTTCTTATAAGGATTAAATGTTTAAACGGACTATTTGGTTGTATAAAAGCACTTTTTTAAAAATTAAAGTGTTTTAGGAAAAAGAGTTAATAAAGAATTTCTGTTCCTGTCTGCCGACAAGCTGGTCTACGGGAATGATAACTTCAATGGAAACCCTGCCTTTGCCGGCGGCTACGGTGTACCCAAATCTTAAAAAAAGATTCATTATTTACTTTTCTTTGCCCGTCCAAAGAAAAGTAACAAACCCGCCTGCCATGCCTTTGGCTTGGTAGACTGGCAAGCCCGAGGCAGAACCTTGGGGAATTCTTTTTGATTAAATATTTAACTTTTTGTAAAGTTCCTTTTTAGAGTTTCGAGAAACAGGAAGTGACTTGCCATTTTTCATTATAACGGAACCACCTTGTTCTTTCATTAAAAGGTCTATATGATTCAAATTTATGAGATAAGATTTATGAATTCTTAAAAAGTTATATATTGTTAGTTTGGATTCAAAATGTTTTAAGTTTTTTGAAATAACAATTTCTGATTCATCCATCATAATTAGTGTCGTATAGTTCCCATCGCTCATACAATATAGTATATCAATAGCTTTTACCATACGAACACCTTTAGAATCTGTAATAGATATTTTAGGAATTTCTATTGTTTTGGAGTAGAATTCTTTAAAATCGTTTATAATATCATTTTTTGATATTTGCTTTTTCTTAATATCTAATGCTTTATTGATAGCTTTAATTAAATGCTTTGGGTTTATGGGTTTAAGAATATAATCTATAGCATTATATTGATATCCCTTTAGAGCATATTCATCATGTGCAGTAACAAAAATAATATTAAAGTTAATGGTATCTAACTCGTTAAGTATTTCAAAAATTGAAATCGCCCCTAATTGAATATCTAAGAATACTAAATCTGGCTTTGATGTAGAAAGCATTTCTAAAATCGACATTTTATCGTAAGCTTCCCCGATAACTTCTACTTGAGGACAATACAAATTTAAAAGAAGACGAATGTTTTCTCTATCTTTTTTTTCATCGTCAATAACAATACATTTAAGCATAGTATTTGTCTGTTTTTTTATTTTTTATGGGGAGTAGAATAACGATTTCAGTTCCTTTTGATGTTCCTGATATATCGCTTAAATCATTAATATGGATACTCGCCCGATTATTTGCTATTTTATTTAATATACTTAAGCGTTCATGTGTATTACGAGTTGCTATGGACAAATGAAAATCATTATTCCCAACTTTCTTTAAACGTTCAGCTTCTTTTCTTCCAATACCGTTATCTACTATTTTACAGATTACCATATTATTATCTTTTTTAAAAGATAATTTTAGAATGCCTTTTTTTTTCAAATTTGAAAAGCCATGAATAATGGCATTTTCTATATAGGGCTGTATGATCATAGATGGAATAACAGGGTTTAATGTTAATAATTCATCGTCAATATCATATTGTACATCAAACATGTTTCCAAATCTATCTTTTTCAATGTGGATATATGATTTTAATAATGTGATTTCTTTGCTAAAGTTTATAAAAATGCTATCAGAACTTGATAAGACATTTCTAATAAGCCCAGAGAACTCGGTCATGTACTCGTTGGCTTTTATATTTTCCTTTTTAAGGATATAGTTCTGTAGTGTACTAAACGAATTAAATAAAAAATGAGGGTTCATCAAAGATCTAAGAGATTTCATTTTATTGAAACTTAACTCTTCATTAAGTTGATGAAACTTTATCTTAGTTTTGTGACCGCGATATAATAAAAAAACGACAGAGGTTATTAAGAAAAAGCCTAAAATATAACTAAAATGCCGTGTCGTACTTATAGCATTTCCTATTTCTAAATTTTCTTGTTCTAAATTAGATATCTGCTGCTCTTTAAGTTTTAACAACTTTTTATTTTCTGTTTTGGCAATTTCTTTTTTTAATCTAACATTGTCTAACTCACTAGTAATAAGTCTTATTTCTTTAAGCAATTTAATACTGGATTCAAGATCTCCTAATTTTTCATAACATTTAGATAAATCTTCTTTAATTAATATGGTTTCAGCAATATTGTTTTCTTTTGATGAGTACTTTAAAGCTTTTTCATAATATTTTATAGCGTTATTATATTGGCCCAGTTTAAAGTAAATCAGCCCTAATGTATGCATTAAAGAATCAAATAAAGAGTCTGTATAACTATGTTTAATTGTTTTTAAGTCTATGTGCTTATTAATAACTTCTAATGCCTTTTTTGGCCGGTCTTTTAAAACATAAGCCCAAGCCAGATTATTATAAGCTAAAGAACATGCTCTTTTTGTTTTGGTATTATTACAATATTTTGTGGCTTTATTGGCATAATACAGAATCGAATCCGGATTTTTAAATGCTGAAGAAATATTAATATAAGACATGGTATAAAAATAAGCGTCATCTTTTTCTGGAATAGTAGTCGTAGCTTTTTTAAATTCATTTCTGGCCAAATTCCAATCTCCAATATCTTTATATAGAACAGCTTTTAAATAATGTATTCTCCATAGTAATAGTTTATCATTTATTTTTTTTGATAGCTTAAAAGCCGTTTCATAGTATTCTAGAGCCTTTAAATAATTTAATTTCTTTTTATAAATATCGCCCAACCTCATATTAGAACTTGCTAGGCATATAGTATCATTATTTGAAGAGCAATAATTATTTAAAAAAATATTAATATTTAATGCCTCTTCATCTTTATTCATAGTATAGGATAAAAAGCGTTCTAGTCTAAATCCAGATGCTATAATGCCTTTTTTGTCTCCTTCTGTTTTTGATAAATAAAATGCTTCTTGTAAAGCAAATTCTTCTTTTTGATGTTTTATAAGTAATGATAAACTATCATTTGCATTTAAAACAGAAAGCATAGGGTCTTTTTGTTTGTAAGATAGCTGGGTTAACGCTCTGTTGGAAAAAGAAATGTTTTGCGCATTAATTTTGAAAATGAATAAAAGGATAAATATTTTTGAGATATGTAGGTTCATATATAGAGTAAGATTCATGTTTTTAGAATTAAAAAATTAAATCTTATATCGATTGGAATTCATATTAAGAACATAGTTTCACTAAGTTTAGGGCGTAAATAAACCATATGAAGCGTTTTATTATAAGTAAATATAGGAAATTTCTATTTGTTGATAAATTTAGGTGAAATGTAGAATTACAATTTTAGTTGTTTAATTTGTGCAAATATTTGTTTCAGATTTATTATAATTGTAGTGTATTACTATGACGACAGGAATTTGGGGTTTATATAAAAAATAGTTTCTAAACCTTCTATTGTTATTTTGAAAACAGTCGAAAAATCATAGTGTTAGTAATTTAAAATTTTAGTTTAACATGTAACAGGTTCTTGTATACGCAAGAATAAATATTATGAAATTATTAGGAATAGGTTCAAGAATTAATCATTCAGAATACGGTAAAGGTGTTGTAACCAATGTGACCACTCAACATTATTGGGTGACTTTTATTGAAAACGGATTAGAAACTATAGATTTAGATAGTGATTTTGATGTTATTGAAGCTGCAGATGGAGATGTAGATACAGTTAGCTTTTTTGATGTTGAAAGCAGCTTAGTCAATATTCTAAAAAAGTGGAGTGATACCAGCGAAATTGTGCCTATTGCAGATAAATACAAAGGAGGCAAACTTATTTTAGAACCTGCAGACGAGAGTTTAAAGTCCTATGAATTACCAATAGATACTTTTTTTCATAAAATAACTATGGTTAGAGATCGATTACGTGTTATGGAACAGCGTATAAATTCTAGCGATTTGGATGAACAGGGTAAAATAGATTTGCAGCAATATATTACCAGAATATATGGTAGTTTAACGAGTTTTAATGTGTTGTTTAAATCGAAGAATCACAATTTTGTAGGGCAACGTAGTAAATAATACAGGGTTTTTATTTGGTAGTCCCTTTAATATGGTCTATTTCTAAACCTAAAACAAGTAATTTATGAAATGTTGGTAATTGCGCACCACTTTCAGTAGTTGTCCAATCGCTCCATGAGGCTTCAAGGCCTTCTATAGGCAATATAGATGTCCACATTTTGAAAGCTTTAGGTTTGCCCGTATCATCAAGTAACCATAAGTAAGAATCTCCGGGTGTAGACCCACCAGTGGTATAAGTAACCAGAAGGGCGTCGTCTCCATTTTTAAGTTTCACAAGTCTACGTTCTGTGCCTTTGTCAAAAACCTTATATGGAGCCACTAACCAAAACGAATCGTTGTTAAAGAAATTGAGCGCTTTAGCTATTAATTCCTTGCCCATTTCAGTTTCGGTTTTAAAACTGTGTATAAAAGCTTTACTTTGGTTATGATCATTTAAATCTAAATTTACTTTGTATTCTTTCCAATAAACTTCACAAATGTTTTTGGATCTATCCCATTCATAATGATGCCTTTTTTTAAATGTCCATTCAATGTAATTCGTTTTTTTAAAGGCATCGTAGTCTAAAGCTTCAAGCATTTTATAGGCTAAAGCATCAGCATCTTCTCCTTGGATCCCATTTGGTAAATCTTCATTGAATTTGAAGAATAAAAAACCAAAGAATAATAAACTGGGCAAAGTGAGAAATACAACTATCCCAGATATTATTTTTAATATTTTTTTTGATTTCTTAGTCATAAAACTTACCTGTAGTTTTTCTGAATTAGAAGTCTAAATTATTAAATACTATTATCTTAGTAAAAGAAAAACTTCAAAAACCGACGGCTGCATCATCGCCTCGATGATCTGCACCACCCTCTAACAACTCATCGTCTAAAACAAGTATTCCATCGACCTTGCCAATTACTGGGGAATCTTTTTCGTTTATGGTGTATCCTAATTTTTCAAGTTGAAAAATTAATGTAGGATCAAATAAATTCGGTTCCATTCTAATTTCATCAGGTAACCATTGATGATGAAAACGAGGAGCGTTTACAGCTTCTTGCATGGTCATATTATATTCATGTACATTGAGGATGGTTTGCAAGACAGATGTTATTATGGTAGATCCACCTGGAGTTCCAAGTGTCATAAAAAGTGCTCCGTTTTTTTCAACAATAGTAGGTGTCATAGCACTTAGCATGCGTTTTTCTGGGAGTATACTATTGGCATCGCCTCCTATAAGTCCAAACATATTAGGAACTCCGGGCTTGCTGCTAAAATCATCCATTTCATTGTTTAAAAAGAAACCTAAATCCGAGCAGTATAGTTTTGAGCCATAGGCACCATTGATGGTTGTTGTTACAGATACCGCATTCCCAAACGGGTCAACAATGGAGTAGTGGGTTGTTTCGTCACTTTCAACGACTTGTACATTGCCATGCGATACGTCGCTAGACATCGTGGCTTTTTCGAAAGAAAAAGTACGCATTCTATCGTTTAAATAGGTTTTACTAATTAATGTTTCACCAGGAATGTTAACAAAATCTGGGTCGCCTAAATAAAAGCTTCTATCAGCATATGCGCGACGTTCTGCTTCTGTAATAACTTGAATGGATTTAACTGAATTATGACCAAAATTGTCTAAATCGTAGGGTTCAATCATGGTCATTATTTGTGCTAAACAAACACCGCCACTAGAGGGAGGAGACATCGAAATAATTTTTAAGTTATCGTACATAAATGTAGTAGGTGTACGCCATTTAACTGTGTATTTTGCTAAATCTTCTTCTGTTAAAATACCACCATTTTCTTGAATAAAATTCACCAATCTTTTGGCGGTTTCTCCTTTGTAAAATTCATTTTTCCCATGAACTAAAATCCGCTCTAATGTTTTTGCAAGCGCAGGATATTTTATGGTGTCTCCCATTTTCCATACTTTATTAAACAGGATGGAGTCTTTATTGGCTTTTAAAAAAAAGGGCTGATACTTTTTTATTTTTGCTTCTTGCTTTTTGGTGACCACCACACCTTTATAAGCCAGGTTAATAGACGGTTTTATAATGTCTTCTATAGGCAAACTGCCAAATTTTTCATGAACAGCAAAAATACCAGCTACAGATCCGGGTACGCCGACCGACATGGCTCCTAAGGTACTTTTTTCAGGTATAACATTGCCATTTTCATCCAAGTACATATCTTTTGTAGCAGCTAAGGGTGCTTTTTCTCTATAATCCAGTGACCCAATGTCTCCATTTGCTTTTCTGTAAACCATAAATCCGCCACCTCCTATATTTCCGGCATATGGGTAAGCAACCGCTAAAGCCAATTGCATAGCTGCCATAGCATCAAATGCATTACCTCCTTTTTTAAGAATATCATTGCCAATTTCTGATGCTTCTACTCTTGCAGAAACTGCCATAGCATGTTTAGTAATTAAGCCTGTCTTTCTAGGTTCTATAGTGTTTTTACAAGAAACATAAAGATTGAAAAATAAGATAATGTACAGTATGCGCTTCATAATTTATGTGTTATTTAATTCTTTGAGTTTTTGTTTAGAAAAGGTGATCAATTCATTAAAAAATGCTGTAAACTCATCTTCAAATTCTTTATAAAATTCTTTGAGTTCAACGATAGCTTCATTCATTCCTGATCTATTTTTAGTTCTTCTGTTCATACCATCTAAAACCCTAGAGATACCATGGATGGAAGCATAACTTAGTAACCAATTGTCGGCCATCATATATGGCATTATTTTTTGTATTCGTAAAGGAAGCACATGGTAGTGTTCTTCTAAAGAATCATAAAAAGCACTTACATATTCATCTAAAGGAATTGTACTATATTTATTCCAGTTTTTAGCAAGAAAATGGTCGTACAGAATGTCTACAATAACCCCTGAGTAATGTCCGTATTTTTCGTGTAATCTTTTTGTACTCAATCTAACCGTTTTATGAGCGTCTGTATAAGTATCTATATTTCGATGCAATAAAATGCCAGTTTGAATGTCTTTGGAGTACTTTTTATAGTCTTTTCCTTTGATACTATCTGCAATGAAATTACCAATAGTAACTAAATCATTTTCTCCCGAAAGATAAATATGTGCTAAGTAGTTCATTTGTGAAATTTACGAATTCAAATTTTAGAAAGGTATTTTAACTTTAAAATTATTCCATTTATCATTTTTTAAGTTTAATTAAAATACAAGCTAAAAAAAATATGTAGGTTTGCTAAAATTTTGAAAAATAATAACATGACACTTATAAAATCAATTTCGGGAATTAGAGGAACTATTGGCGGCCAAGTAGGTGAAAACCTTACTCCTATAGACGCTGTTAAATTTGCAGCAGCTTATGGTGCCTGGTTAAAACAGAATAGGGAAAAGGAAAATTATCGTGTGGTTGTGGGCAGAGATGCTCGTATTTCTGGTAAAATGATTCAAAACTTAGTAATGAATACATTAGTAGGTATGGGAATTCATGTTATTGATGTAGGGCTTTCAACGACACCAACAGTTGAAGTTGCCGTGCCTATGGAACATGCAGATGGCGGTATTATTTTAACAGCAAGTCATAACCCAAAACAATGGAATGCTTTAAAATTATTAAACGAAAAAGGAGAGTTTCTGGATGCTATTGAAGGCGCTAAAATTTTAGACATAGCAGAAAGTGATACTATGAGTTTTGCAGATGTTGATAGTTTAGGAAAAATAACAAAAAACAAAGCCTATATAGATTTACATATTATCGAGGTTTTAGATTTGCCTTTAGTAACAGTAAAGCCCATTGAGCAAGCACGTTTTAGAGTTGTGGTAGATGGTGTAAACTCTACAGGAGGTATAGCAATTCCATTACTTTTAGAGCGATTAGGCGTAGATGTTATAAAATTATATTGTGAGCCTAATGGAGAGTTTCCTCATAACCCAGAACCTTTAAAAGAGCATTTAACGGATCTTTCTGCTGCGGTAAAAAAACATGGTGCTGATTTTGGTATTGTAGTAGATCCAGATGTAGACCGCTTAGCTTTTATGGATGAAAATGGGGAGATGTTTGGAGAGGAATATACTTTAGTGGCTTGTGCGGATTACGTATTAAGCAGAACACCAGGGAATACGGTTAGTAATATGAGTTCAACAAGAGCATTGCGTGATGTAACTGAAAAATATGGAGGTACTTATGAAGCAAGTGCAGTAGGTGAGGTGAACGTAGTAAATCTTATGAAAAAGAACAACGTAGTGATTGGTGGAGAAGGTAATGGGGGAATTATCTATCCAGAGTCTCATTATGGTCGTGATGCATTGGTAGGAGTTGCTTTATTTTTAAGTTTATTAGCCGATAAAAATATAAGTGTTAGTGAGCTTAGAAAAACGTACCCTAACTACTTTATGAGTAAAAAGAAGATTCAATTAACACCGGGATTAGATGTTGATGGCATTTTGAGCACTATAGAAGATCGTTATAAAAATGAACAGTTAACGACTATAGATGGTGTGAAAATAGATTTTTCTGAAAGTTGGGTACACCTTCGTAAAAGTAATACAGAGCCTATTATTAGAATTTATACTGAGGCTAAATCACAATCAGAAGCAGACACATTGGCCGATAAGTTTATAGAAGAAATTGGAGCCATTGCCAAAGCATAATAAGATCTAATTATACTATAATTTAAAAGCGCAATTTATTTGCGCTTTTTTTATATACTTAATTTTATGATTCTTAAAACCTATAGGATTTATAGTTAAATGAAATTAAGTATATAATTGAGGGTTAAATACATGCAACTAATGGTCATTAGTTATAATCCCAGTAGGAGGTATGGGTATAAACTATTAAATTTATATTGTATAATATTTCAATATAGGTTATGGGCATTAAAAAATATTCACGAATTGTACTGTTACTTCTATCCATTTTTACAATTTCTTGTCAATCAAAAAAAGAAAAGAAAAAGAATATTGTAACTGATATAAATGAAAAAACAAATATTGTTTTAATTATAGCTGATGATGTAGGCTGGGATGATATTGGACCTTATGGGCATTCAAAAATTAAAACTCCAAACCTGGATGCGCTTGCTAATGATGGTATGAAGTTTAATCAAGCTTTTTTAACTACCAGTTCTTGTAGTCCAAGTAGAACAAGTATTATATCAGGGCTTTACCCACATAATACGGATGCAGAACAACTATCTTGGCCATTACCAGATTATATCGAGACTTTTGTACAAGAATTAAAAGATTCTGGATATTGGACAGGTTTAGCTGGCAAGCATCATATGGGACCTAATGTGGTGGATGATTTTAACGTGTTTTTAGAGATGACATGGAAAGATGCCCCTATTGGTATTGACAGACGGTTAGTAGGTGATGGAAGTGGCTGTGATGAGTGGATAAAACTATTGAAGCAAAGACCAAAAGATAAACCTTTCTTTACTTGGTTGGCTGCAGCTGATGCACATAGACCGTATTATGAAGGTACCATAAGTAATTCGCATTCAACAGATGATGTTATTATACCTCCTTACATGCCAGAAACGGATGCTACAAAAAAAGATTTTGCGCTTTATTATGATGAAGTATCAAGAATGGATGATTATATAGGGCAGGTTATAGCAGAGTTAGAAACTCAAGGGGTTTCGAAAAATACAATTGTACTATTTATTTCTGATAATGGCAGAGCTTTTCCACGAGATAAAACAACACTTTATGATGGAGGTATTAAAACGCCATGGATAGTAAAATGGCCTGGGAAAATAATACCAGGAAGTGTCAATAATAATTTAGTAAGTTCTGTAGATATAGCCCCTACATTTATGAGTCTTGCAGGGTTGAAACCTTTAGAGGCTTTTGTAGGGAAGAACTTTATACCTATGTTAAACGAACCAAAAACTGTTATACGTGATGAAATTTATGCCGAAGATCATTTTCATGATTTTGAAGACTATACTAGAGCAGTCAGAACAAAACAATACAAATACATAAAGAATTTTTATCCAGATTTACCAAATACCCCCTCAGCAGATATTATTAGGGACTTAACATGGCAGAGTATGCTTATTGAAAGCAAAAAAGGAACACTTAATGAAGCGCAAATGAGTTGTTTTGAAATTCCAAGAGCGGAGGAAGAACTATATGATGTAGTATCTGACCCTTATGAATTGAACAATTTAGCATTAAATAAAGATTATACCGATGTTTTAAATGATATGCGCTCTAGAATGGCAAACATAAGAGAAGAGACAAAAGATTATTTACCTCCAGTGCGCCTAAATGATGACTTTTTTAGAGATACTGGATTACCAACAAAATACCGTATTCGTCCTAGACCATCAAAAGCAGATTATTTAAAGGCTCAAGAAGAAGGTGTTATATTAATGAATCCTGATTTTGAAGAATAATTATAAAACGTCCTATAAAAGGGTATTAGTTTTATGTTTCCAGCGTTTATGCGTCCAGAAATAATATTCAGGAGTTTCATGAATTTGCTTTTCTACTTCTTTAAGAAACAGGTCTGTTAACTCATAGTTTTCATACTTATTAGAGTCTTCAGCAAGTGTAATAATTTCAGCTTCATAAAATCCTCGTTTTACTTTGTTTACTTTTAAGTAAGCAGTAGATAAATCTAATTTTTTTGCTAAGCGTTCTGCACCAGTAAAGCATGGTGTATTAATCCCCATAAATTTGCTCCAGTACACATCTTTAGTTAGTTTAGGGGATTGGTCACTTAAGAAACCCGTAATGCTTTTAATACCTTCAGACTCGTTTTGGTTTATAATATTTATAGTTTCTTTAGTACTAATAAGTGTTGTGTTAAATTTAGATCGAATGTCTCTAATCAACTTATCAAAATGAGGATTTGCTAATTTTTTATAAACCGCTAAACCTTTAAAATTTATATAATTTTGAAGTACTATGGACCACTCCCAACTAGCATAATGACCAAAAATTAAAATGATACTTTTATTTAAAGATTCTAAACGTTTAAACTCTTCCGGATTCGTTATTTTAAAGCGTTTTTTTAGTTCTTTATCAGAAATAGACATGGTTTTTGCCATTTCCAAAAACATATCACAGAGATGTTTGTAGAATTTTTTTCTAATAGTAACAATTTCTTTATCCGCTTTATCAGGGAAAACAAGTTTTAAATTATTGGTGACCACTTTTTTTCTGTAGCCTACTATATGATAAAGTAAAATGTATAATCCATCCGATACTAGATACAACAATTTAAAAGGAAATCTAGAGATACTCCATAAAAAAGGATAAACAATAATATAAATTAGAAATTGCATTAATTAATTTTAGATTTGTAGCGGCAAATATATGCTAAATAGATTTTAAACGTTTACACAACATGGGCAAATTAGACTTAGTTACCATAATTATAATAGCAGCAAATGTCATCATATCTTATAAAGGTTTTGGTGATTACAGTTTTTTTGATAAATATAAATTTCATGTAGGAGGCGTACAAAGAGGAGAGCAAATTAGAATGTTTAGCTCTGGTTTTTTGCATGTAGATACACAGCATTTGTTATTTAATATGCTTACTCTATATTTCTTTGCAGGAGTGGTTATTACGCTTTTAAGTCCACTATATTTTGTTTTAATTTATGGGGGTAGTTTATTAGTAGGGAGCTTATTATCACTGTATTTTCATAGAAATGAGTATCACTACAGTGCTGTTGGTGCAAGTGGTGCTGTTACAGGAGTTTTATACGCTGCTATTTTATTACGACCAGAAATGGACTTGTACATGTTTTTTATTCCATTTCCAATACCGGCATATATTTTCGGGATAGGCTATTTATTATACTCTATTTACGGAATGAAGAACAGAATAGGCAATATAGGACATGATGCGCATTTTGGAGGAGCTATAGGAGGTTATGTCATTACTTTGGCATTGTCCCCAGGACTATTTAAAACCAACTTACTTATGATTGGTTTGTTGGCAATACCAATAGTTTTATTGTTTATTTTAAAAAGAATGGGGAAGATGTAAAATATCTTTTAGAAATAAAAAAGCTAAATCCATGATTAGATTTAGCTTTTTTACTATACAATACTTTTAAATGCTATTCATAAAAAAATTGTATAGTTGATGTATCATCTGTTACTCCTTTGTATTTAGAAGTATAATTTGCAGTTTTTGGATAATCACTTTCATTGTATGTGTAACCAAAAGTTTCAGAAGCGATATTTCCGTTATTATTATCAATAATGCTAGTTGGGTTATTAGTGTTTCCATTTAAAGCTCCAAAATCTATACTTAGGAGATTAAGCACTTCTATAGCATGAATATTTTTATAAATTCCATTTTTATTGTCATATTGGTATGATAATTCATAACCTGTATTAGTTAAATTTGTGATGTTTTCTCCTGTATAAGAATAAGTAGTGGTATTTTGAAAATTTGTTTGAGAGTTCAAGTCTCCAATGTATCTACTTTCTGTAACAGTATTATCGGAATTGAATGTAAAAACATATTTTTCAGTGATATCATTAATTATATGGAGAATGTAATTAGCGATTTTTTCGTTTTGATTGTAACTTATAGTTGTATAACCATCAAGTTCTCCATCAACGTATGAGTTTACTCTAACCAATATGCCGTTTTCGTATATGTATTCGAATTTATAACCATCATCAGAAATAACACTAATGAGTTTATTACCGTCATAAGTGTAGTTAGTCGTTATTACTTCATCATCATAAGTTTCAATAGTTTTCTTTAATAAGGTTGAGTCATTAGTTGGCTCATCAGGAGTATCTGTAGACTCAGAGCTACATGCAAATAGTGAAATACATAATCCGAAGATTAAAAGTTTTTTTAATGTCATTTTTAGTTCGATTTTTTATGAATGCGCCAAAAGTAAATTTTTTAATGTAAGATTTATGTGATATTTATCATAAATATTTAATCTCATAATTTTCAGTATGGCATAGCTATTGAATTTATAGTAGTAATGTGTATCTTTATTTAGTGCTTAAGTATTTGATATTCATTGATTTAATTTTTTGTAAAATAAATATAATAAATGATCAATTCTGTTTTAATGACAGATTGACCTAAATATATACATGAAGAAATCTAATTTTATAGCCCTTGACAGTTTGTCATTACAGGAATTTGACGAGAACTCAGAATTAATTCCATTAATGACACCAGAAGATGAAGAAGCCATCAATAATGAAGAATTGCCAGAAACACTGCCAATTTTATCATTGCGTAATACCGTGTTGTTTCCTGGAGTTGTTATTCCTATTACAGCAGGCAGAGACAAATCAATTAAACTAATAAATGATGCTAATAAAGGCGGGAAAGTTATTGGTGTAGTATCACAAAAAGATGAGTCTGTAGAAAATCCAACAGCAAAAGATATTAATGAAACAGGTACAGTTGCTAGAATTCTGCGTGTTTTAAAAATGCCAGATGGTAACGTAACGGTTATTATTCAAGGAAAAAAACGCTTTAAAGTGGCAGAGGTTCTTACAGAAGAACCATACATGAATGCAACTATTAGGGACTTAGCTGAAGCAAAACCAACGGTTGATAATGAAGAGTTTTCAGCAATTATTGATTCTATAAAAGATCTAGCACTGGAAATCATTAAGGAAAGTCCAAACATTCCTAGTGAAGCTTCTTTCGCGATAAAGAATATAGAAAGCAATTCATTTTTAATAAATTTCGTGTCTTCTAACATGAATCTTTCTGTGGCTGAAAAGCAGTCACTTTTAGAAATGGATGATCTTAAAAAGCGTGCTCTGGCTACACTTAAATTCATGAATGTTGAGTTTCAAAAATTAGAACTTAAGAACGATATTCAGTCTAAAGTTCAAATGGACATGAGCCAACAGCAACGAGAGTATTTCTTACATCAACAAATGAAAACCATTCAAGAAGAATTGGGAGGCGTAAGCCACGATGAAGAGCTTGAAGAAATGAAGTTACGAGCCAGCGAAAAGCAATGGGATGAGCAAGTAGCAAAACATTTCGATAAAGAAATAGCTAAAATGCAGCGTATGAATCCGCAGGTTGCAGAATACTCTATACAGCGTAATTATTTAGAGTTGTTCTTAGATCTACCTTGGAATGAGTTTAGTACTGATAAATTCGATTTAAAACATGCTAAAAAAGTTCTAGATAGAGACCATTTTGGATTAGAAGATGTAAAAAGAAGAATCATAGAATATCTAGCGGTATTAAAACTGCGTAATGATATGAAATCACCTATTTTATGTCTTTACGGACCTCCGGGAGTAGGTAAAACATCGCTTGGTAAGTCTATAGCAGAAGCTTTAGGGAGAGAGTATGTGCGTATTTCGTTAGGAGGTTTACGTGATGAAGCGGAAATTAGAGGGCATCGTAAAACCTATATTGGAGCTATGCCTGGACGTATTATTCAAAGTTTGAAGAAAGCTGGGACATCTAACCCTGTTTTTGTTTTAGATGAAATAGATAAGCTATCCAATTCACATCAAGGAGATCCATCATCGGCTATGCTTGAGGTTTTAGACCCAGAGCAAAACAGTGAGTTCTATGATAATTTCTTGGAAATGGGATACGACCTTTCTAAAGTTATGTTTATAGCGACATCAAATAGCTTATCTACCATTCAGCCAGCATTACGTGATCGTATGGAGATTATTAATGTAACAGGGTATACTATTGAAGAAAAGGTAGAAATAGCTAAACGTCACTTATTGCCCAAGCAATTAAAAGAGCATGGATTATCAACTGATCATTTAAAGATTGGTAAAGCCCAATTAGAAAAGATTGTAGAGGGGTATACCCGTGAATCTGGTGTTCGTGGTTTAGAAAAGCAAATTGCAAAAATGGTACGCTATGCGGCTAAAAATATTGCAATGGAAGAAGATTATAATGTTAAAGTGTCTAATGAAGATGTTGTTGAAGTTTTAGGAGGTGCTAAGTTAGAACGCGATAAATATGAAAACAATAATGTAGCGGGCGTGGTCACTGGATTGGCATGGACACGAGTTGGTGGCGATATTTTATTTATTGAATCTATTTTATCTAAAGGAAAAGGAACACTTTCTATTACTGGAAATTTAGGAAAAGTGATGAAAGAATCAGCAACTATTGCTATGGAGTATATCAAATCTAATGCAGATCGTTTTGGAATAGATACTGCTGTTTTTGATAATTATAATGTACACATTCACGTACCGGAAGGAGCCACGCCAAAAGACGGACCAAGTGCCGGAGTTACCATGTTAACCTCTTTAGTATCATTATTCACACAAAAAAAGGTGAAGAAAAGTTTGGCAATGACAGGAGAAATCACACTCCGTGGAAAAGTACTTCCGGTTGGCGGTATTAAAGAAAAGATACTAGCAGCTAAACGTGCACGGATAAAAGAGATTTTATTATGTGAAGAGAATAGGCGAGATATAGAAGAAATAAAAGCAGATTACCTAAAAGGTCTAACATTTCATTATGTAACCGATATGAGTGATGTTATTAAAATAGCACTTACAAGCCAAAAGGTAAAGAATGCTAAAAAGCTTTAAAATAACACAAAAAAAGGGCCTCGATTTATTTCGAGGTTTTTTTTATGGTTTAAAATAAAAGATACCTGCTGCCGTTTTAAGATAGATTTACTTACTTTGTGTCGTAAATATGCTAAAGAAAATTATCACTTTTTTTTATTTGTCTTGTAGTTCGCTTGTTATTGCTCAAGTAGGGGGAGAGACGACGTATCAATTTCTTAATTTGATATCGTCACCGCGACAAGCAGCATTAGGAGGTAAGATATTGACTAATGTTGATTACGATGTTACCCAAGGACTTTTTAATCCAGCAACTATTAATGTTGATATGGATAATCAGTTAGCTGTAAATTATACAAGTTATTTGGGAGGTATAAGTTATGGTACGGCTTCTTATGCATATACTGTAGATAGACGTACTCAAACATTTCATGCAGGAGTTACCTATATAAATTACGGATCGTTTGATGGTTATGATGAAAATGGTAACAGTACAGGAACATTTACAGGTAATGAAGCTGCTCTTTCCATGGGGTATGCGCTTCAAATTGGTTATTCCGATTTTTATTTTGGAGCTAATCTCAAGCTTATTAGTTCAAAATTAGAACAATATAATTCATTTGGTATTGCTGCAGATTTAGGTTTGATTTATATTAATGAAGACTTGGATTTTAATGCCGCAATAGCTATTAGAAACTTAGGGACTCAAATAACTACCTATGCCGGGCTTAACGAACGTCTGCCATTTGAAGTTGATTTTGGAATGTCACAACGATTAGAAAATGTACCAATTCGTTGGCATGTTACTTTAGAAAATTTACAAGAATGGCCAATAGCCAGACCTAATCCTGCACGATCGGTTAGTGATTTAGGGGGTAATCAAACAGATGAAAAAGTTGGATTTTTAGGTCAAGTAATTAGACATACTATTATAGGTGCAGAAATATTTCCAGAAGGAGGGTTTAATATAAGACTTGGTTATAATTTTCGAAGAGGTGAGGAACTACGTATTGTAGATCAACGTAATTTTTCAGGCTTATCTGGCGGAATTTCTATTAAAATGAATAAAATGCGCTTTAGCTATACACATGCCAAGTATACCAGTGCAGCCAATTCAAACTTTTTTGGATTGCAAATAGATTTACGGTGATTTTTAGTGTTTAGTCTCAGTATTCAGTGTTCAGTTACAGTTATTAGTAGTTCTTTGCGCCTTTGTGTTTCCGTGAGAAAATTTAACATCCATAAGAATTAATCAATTTCAGTATTCAGTGTTCAGTGGCAGTTAACAGTAACTCTTTGCCTCTCATGCTCCTTAAAAACAATAAACAAACTATCCTCAAAGCTCAGTTCCACATCTAAAAAAATCCAATAAACATAAATTATAAGAATTAGTTTTCTTGCTTAAAGTGCTTTGAGTATTTTTGGTACTTCAAACTTAAAAAATGAATAAAATTACTATAGCTATAGACGGATTTTCTTCAACAGGAAAAAGTACGGTTGCTAAACAACTAGCTAAACACCTAGGTTATGTGTATGTAGATACAGGGGCTATGTATAGAGCTGTTACTTTTTATGCCATGAAACAAGGACTCATTGAAGAAGGAGACTTTAATGTTGAAGCATTAATTTATCAACTACCAGATATAGAAATAAGCTTTAAGTTTAATGAATCTCTAGGGTTTGCGGAAGTGTACTTAAACGGAAAAAACGTGGAAAGGGATATTAGAACACTAGAAGTTTCTGGTTTTGTTAGTAAGGTAGCCGCAGTATCACATGTGCGTCAAAAATTGGTAGAACAACAGCAAAAATTGGGCAAAGATAAAGGTGTTGTTATGGATGGTAGAGATATAGGTACAGTTGTTTTTCCAGATGCTGAACTCAAATTATTTATGACTGCTTCTGCTGAAAAAAGAGCAATGAGACGATATCAAGAACTTGTTAATCGTGGTGATAAGGTTTTATATGAAGATGTTTTAAAAAATGTTCAAGAACGCGATTATTTAGATTCCAATAGAGAAGATTCCCCATTGGTTAAAGCCAAGGACGCAATAGAAATAGACAATTCTAATATGACATTAGATGAACAATTTGATAAGATTTTGAACTTGGCCAAAATCACACTAGAAGGTTTAGAATAAACCATATTTAACCTTCTTTTTTTGATGCCCAAAGAAGGGAGCAATTTCACTATTTTTTTTAAGATTTGACAAAAAATATTTTAGATATAAATCAATTATTGCAATAAAGGTGTGTTAGTTTTTGATAAAAAGGCGACTCATTGTTTCGTATTAATCAATAATTATTTATAATGAAAAGTATTTTGCCCCTATTACTATTTGTTTGTTTAAACGGATTTGCACAAACAATCGATTTAACTGAGTATAATGAGTTTTTAAAAGACCATGTCTCTTCTAAAGGCGTTGTAAATTTTGACAAAGTTTTAAAAAATATAGATGAGTTAAATAAAATTACTCGTAGTTTTTCAAAAATATCTCCAAATAGTAGTTGGAGTAAAAGTGAAAAAAAGGCGTATTGGATAAATTTTTATAATGCTAATATTATAAAACTGTTAGTAGAACATTACCCAATTAAAAGTATCAATTATGTACAAAATGCTTTTAGCATAAAGGTGATTGATTATGCAGGAGGAAAGATATCTCTAGATGATGTAGAACATGAAATTTTACGAAAACTAGAAGATCCGAGAATACATTTTGCTCTTTATTCTACTGCCATGTCGTCTCCTATATTGAAAAGAACAGCCTATGAAAGTGAGTCTGTGGAACATGATTTAGGATTAGCAACTAGTCATTTTTTAAATGATCCAACAAAGAATAAAATAGGACCAAGTGTAAGTAAGTTGTCCAAAACCTTTCAATGGTATAAGGATGATTTTGCTAGTTTAGCTGATATGATAAATTTTATTAATAAGCATTCTGGAGGTGCTAAAATTAATGCAAAAACTAAAATAGTGTACATGGATTACAATTGGAATTTGCATCGAAAAATATAAGACAAGTAAAAAAGACTATTTAGATATCTAAATAGTCTTTTTTGTTTCTAATTATAAGTTATTTTGAATTTACAAATTAGGAATAATTAATTCTTGATCAGGATGTATTAAATCCGGGTTTTTTAAAATATCAGAATTTGCTTTAAAAATATCTTGGTATTTTGATGCTTTACCATAATATTGTACAGCTATTTTTCCTAAAGTTTCTCCACTTTTAACTGTGTGTCTGTGAAAAACACTTTCATCGGCAACTTTTATATCAGCTACAATATCTGTTGGGCTTTCGCCTCCAATTTCTTTTATTTTATCCCAAATAAGGTTTTTTTCATAAGGAGTATTCGCAGTTCCCCAAACCTTTAAAATGCCATTTTCCTCTTTTACATCACCGTTTTGAATGTTTAAAGATTCTCCCAAATCTAATACTGATTGGTATTTTGCTCTCATAGTCATAAGTGTTAATTTTAATAATTTATTCTGTTTACAATATAATAAATTTCTTATGTAAAATTTATTTATTTAAAGATTAAGTTTTTATTCTATGTATTTTGACACAAAAAAATATAAAAGTCACATTCAAAGTTTGTTTATCAAAATTAGGCTGATTTACTGAAAATATGTATTTTTGCACTCCTTTTAGCAAATCATCGGAGAGATAAAAGGGATTGACTTAATAAATTAAAATAACACTTCTGTGTGTTAATTGCATAAATCTTCCGAAGCATACAGAATACAAATTTAATCAGCACATGGCTGAAAAAGCAAAACAAGCTGAAGTTGAAGCAACAGAAGCTCCAACAAAAGAAGCTCCAGTAGTCTCTGAAGCTCAAGCAAATCCAGAAAAATTCTTAAAAGAGTTCAATTGGCACAATTACCAAGAAGGTATTGATGAGGTTGATGATAAGCAACTTAAGGAATTTGAAAAATTAGTAGCAGAAAATTTCGTTGACACACTTAATGATGAGGTTGTTGAAGGTACAGTAGTTCACATTTCTGATAGAGATGCAATTATTGATATCAATGCAAAATCTGAAGGTGTTATTTCTTTAAACGAATTCCGCTACAATCCTAACTTAGCAGTTGGTGATAAAGTAGAAGTATTAATTGATGTTCGTGAAGATGCAACGGGACAATTAGTATTATCTCACAGAAAAGCTCGTGTCATTAAAGCCTGGGATCGCGTTAATGCGGCTCATGATACTGGTGAAATCGTTAATGGTTTTGTTAAATGCAGAACTAAAGGTGGTATGATTGTAGATGTTTTTGGAATTGAAGCATTCTTACCTGGTTCTCAAATTGATGTTAAACCAATTAGAGATTACGATCAGTATGTAAATAAAACTATGGAATTTAAAGTTGTTAAAATCAACCACGAATTCAAAAACGTAGTAGTATCTCACAAAGCTCTAATTGAAGCTGATATTGAAATACAGAAAAAAGAAATCATTGGTCAATTAGAAAAAGGTCAAGTATTAGAAGGTGTTGTTAAAAACATTACATCTTATGGTGTATTTATTGACCTTGGAGGCGTTGATGGTTTAGTTCATATCACAGATTTATCTTGGTCTAGAATTAACCATCCAAATGAAATTGTAGAATTAGATCAAAAACTTAATGTTGTAATCCTTGATTTTGATGAAAACAAATCAAGAATCCAATTAGGATTAAAACAATTAAGCAAACACCCATGGGAAGCACTTGCAGAAGAGGTGAAGGTTGGTGATAAAGTAAAAGGTAAAGTAGTTGTTATTGCAGATTACGGTGCATTTATTGAAGTAGCTGATGGTGTAGAAGGATTAATTCACGTATCTGAAATGTCATGGTCTACACATTTACGTTCAGCTCAAGATTTCGTTTCTGTAGGAGATGAGGTTGAAGCCGTTATCTTAACGCTTGATAGAGAAGATCGTAAAATGTCTCTTGGTATTAAGCAATTAACTCCAGACCCATGGACAGATATTACTGGTAAATACCCATTAGCTTCTAAGCATACAGGTGTTGTACGTAACTTTACAAACTTTGGTGTATTTGTTGAACTAGAAGAAGGTATTGACGGATTAATTTATATCTCAGATTTATCTTGGACTAAGAAAATCAAGCACCCATCTGAGTTCTGTGCAGTAGGAGATAAGTTAGAAGTTATTGTATTGGAGTTAGATGTTGAAGGACGTAAATTAAGTTTAGGTCACAAACAAACAACTGATAATCCTTGGGATAAATATGAAACAGAATTCGCTTTAGAAACTGTACATAATGCCGCTATTGCTGAAATAGTTGATAAAGGAGCAACCGTTGAGTTTAACGAAGATATCGTTGCTTTTGTACCTTCTCGTCATCTTGAAAAAGAAGACGGAAGTAAACTTAAGAAAGGTGAAACTGCAGAATTCAAAATCATTGAATTTAATAAAGAGTTTAAACGTGTTGTAGCGTCTCATACAGCTGTATTTAAAGCAGAAGAGGTTGCTAACGTTAAAGCAGCAGTTAAGAAAGCAGCTAGTGCAGCAGCAGAAGCTAAACCAACTTTAGGTGATGCTAATGATGCTTTACAAGCTCTTAAAGATAAAATGGACGGGAAAGCATAGACTTCCTGAAATATATTATATGAGTCGTCCAAATAGGTTGACAAATCAATTAAACCGGAGAATTTAGTTTTTCTGGTTTTTTGTTTTATAAGAGTTAGGTGTTTTCATATTAATACTCAAATACTGCCTTTTGTTATTATAAATTCTATTTTCCTATTAACTTGTATTATACAACCCTTTTTTGATGATAATTAAATTCTGTTCTGAAATTTTTATTTCTATGCTCTATATTTTTTTTGAAAAATAACTGTATAAAAACTACTAAGATGCTGTTGTTTTACATGTGCTTAAGAAATAAAACTATTTTATTTTTTAATTTATTAAGAATTTACGGTAAGTAATTAATGAATATTCCGACTTCTTTTTAAACCTTAAAATAAAAATCATGATGAAAATTAGAATTTTACTTACTGCTGTCCTCTTCTTTACTTTTAATTCTTTAATCTTTGCTCAAGGACCTCGATCTGCCGCTTCTAAACTAATACTCAGATTCGATGATGCTCCACAGGATATTACTTGGGAATTAAGAAACCCTAGTGGTACTTTAGTGCAATCAGGAGGACCTTACGATGATCAATTTGCTAATAAAGTTGTTAGTTTTGAGTTTACTACTTTATTTGGCACTAGCCCTTTAACATTAACCATTAAAGATTCTGCTGGTAATGGACTTCAAGGTAATGGTGCTTGGGCTATAAATACTGAGCGTTTAGCCCGTATAGAGGCCAGAAATGTTACAAATGCTGTAGGAAACCGAATTGCTAATGGCAATAGTAACTTTGGCTCTGAAACTACAATTACATTTGATCCTACAACTAGAACTAGTGATTTGGGTGAACTGGGAGCTTTGAGCTATAGAGATATTGATTTAATACAAGTATCTACTGGTGGTTTTTATCGTATTTTCGGGAGAAGATTTAGACCAATTAATATAACGATATCTTTCCCAGATGATAACACTCCGGATGATATAGAATCTGTTATAGATCTAACTGTTACATCTACATTTACTGGTAGAGCTACAGCAATCATTACAAGTCAAATATCTGATACAGCTACTATTGAAATAAGAGATAATAATGGAGCCCTTGTTACAACAGAAACCGTAAGAATACGTGAAGGAAGATTTGGTACTAGAGTTCGTTTTAGAGATTTAAGAAGCGGTTTAAATATTATACGTTTACAAACAAATAACACCACAGGTATCATAACAAAATCCTTTATTGTTAGATAATATTACTTCAAATGTAAACTTTAAATAAATTATTTGAAGCCTTCAAGAAATTGAAGGCTTTTTTGTTTTCATATCTCCTCTGAAAAAAGTTTCTTACTATGAATTTTTATTACTTTTTTGAAAATGTTTTTTAGAGAAACCTATCGTGAGCGTATTTGAAACTATATGCTTCTTACAGAAATTATATTTTATTGTTTTACTTTCAATATTAAAAGTAAATCATTTGAAGAAAATTCTATATAAAGCTGTGTACAAAAGTTTTTGTATCTTGACAGAAAGATAATATAGTTTGTAATTATAAAGAAAGTAAGGATGATGGTATATAAACTAATCTGAATAAGAATTGATGTAAAGAAACTTAAATAAACCAAACAATGTACTTTTCTGTAGAAGAAATAGAAGTAGCTTTGCAAACTGCATCTACTAACTTTTCATTCATTCAAAGATTTGAGCTGCCTTATTTAACCTACCAAAACAGAACTACCCATGCTGTTAAAATAGCAAGCACTACAGAGGCGGGTAGAATAGGTGTTTATTTTGTAGCTGGCATTCATGGAAATGAGTGGGTGCCACCTGAGGCTTTAATTAATTTTATAGAAGTTGTGGCTGTGGCTTATCAAAGCAATAATGGGGTGACAATAGGAGGACAAACTTTTACTGCCGCTCAAATTCAATCCATAGTTTCTAATTTAGATATTTTTGTTTTTCCCCTGGTCAATCCAGACGGAAGAGAAAGGAGTCAAACAAGTCCTATAGGTACAGATTGGAGAAAAAACAGAAATTTTTCCGATGGACAAGGAGGTGTGGACATAAATCGAAATTTTGATTATTTATGGGATTTTCCTCTGTATTTTTCACCAGACGTGTTAGGGGATGATCCATTAATGTCACCAGAACGACCAATTGCTAACAGTAAAGATAAAGAAAGCTCGGTATATATAGGCAGTGGAGCAGCATCTGAAGCTGAAACTAAAAATGTAGTACATATTGTTGATGCAAATCCTAATATTCGCTTTTTTATAGACATACATGCTTCTGGCGAAAAAATATTTATAAATTGGGGTAATGATGAAGTTCAAACTTCAGATGTAAACATGAATTTTAGAAATACGGATTTTCATGGACAACACGGTGTACAAGGAGATGCCTATAAAGAATATGTAAATCCTGCTGATAACACGCTTAGAATCTCAATGGCAAATGCTATGAGTAATGCCATTCAAAATGCTCACGGAAACACATATGATATTCAAGTCCCTTTTGAGGGAATAACTGTAGCGGGAGCTTCGGCCGATTACATGAACAGTCGAAGTTATGTAGACGCTAATTTGCAAAAGGTACATGGTTTTGGTATGGAATGCGGGAGTGGTGGTACGCAACCAGATCTTATTAAGCGAGTAGAGATAATAGAAGAAGTAACTGCAGGTTTAATTCAGTTTTGTATTGAAGCTACAAATTTACCTTCGGACATATATATAAGAGATAATTTGCAAGATTCTGGAGAAGAACCATTAGTTGGTGGAGGGATTTCAAGAAGCCCAGATATTAATCATTTTCGTCAAGAACTTTTAAATCCTCAGGATTTTTTGGGGACTCCTATTGCAAAGCATCAGGGAGACTTATTTGAAACTGTTGAAATTGGGCAAACTAATTATATATATGTAAGATTACAAAATAGGGGTTATCGTGTTGATGATGCCGAAATTGATATTTATTGGATGTTGCCTTCTACATTACCTTCTCCGGCCTCATGGAATCTTATAGGAACTATTGTTACCGAAAATATTTTACCAGGATCTTTTAAAATAGCTGGTCCTTTGGAGTGGAATAGTATTCCGGATAAAGGGCATTATTGCTTTGTAGCTGTCATTGGTACACCAACGGATCCTAAACCTGATATAAATTCCATAACAACTATTGATGATTTTTATAACCTTGTTAGACAAAATAGTAATATAACATGGAAAAATTTTGATGTTGATGATATGTTTGCAGGGGGAATGGCTACTATGAGTTTTCAAATTCAGGGTTGGAGTAGATTAGCACTTAATAGTGATCTCGACGTTGACTTATCTGAATTACCTGAAGGTACAGAGGCAGAGCTTAAAATATTAAAAAGGATTACTGAAAATGCTGTATTGGAAAACCTTAGCATTAAAAAAGTTTCTAAGCTTTATAATTATTATTTAGTCACCCCATCAATGGTTTCTAAAATTTCAGGATTAAAACTAAATAGCAGTGAGAATGTTAAAGCGGTTTTAACTATTACCTTGCCTGAGAATATAGCTGATGGTGTGTATGACGTTGCTTTTATTCAAAGCTTTAATGGTAAAGAAATGGGAAGAGTTACCAGGCGTTTAAATGTTGGAAAGTTTCCATTTGTGGCAAATAGAAATTCTAAAGAGGTACATAGGAAGAATTGTCCATGGATTCCTAAAATGAATTCTCTAAATAAAATTCCATATGGAGAATTAGAGTTAGCAATAAAGCATGGTTATGATGGTTGTCATACCTGTCTTACAGAATTCGACCATGGTTAATTTAATAATTTTATTAAGAAACTTATAAACCACATTAATTAGGACGCTGCAATTTGTAGTTTGGCTTCATAGGGTTATTTCCAGATAAAGATTGATCGATATGGTTTCTACTTCTAAAATTTTGCATTATCTTTGTGCTCCAAACACGTTTGGATAGTAAATATGAGTCAAAAAGTTTTACTTAACGCAAAAGAGGTAAACATCATTCTTCATCGATTGGCTTGTCAACTTATTGAAAAACACACTGATTTTTCTAATACCGTTTTAATTGGTTTACAACCTCGAGGAGTCTTTTTAGCAGATAGATTAGCAAAAATATTAGAAGAAGATTATAAAGTTAAAAACATTCAATTAGGGCACCTAGATATTACATTCTACAGAGATGATTTTCGTAGAGGTGAAAAAACACTTGAAGCTAACACCACAAAACTTAATTTTTTAGTAGAGGACAAGAATATAGTCTTTATTGATGATGTTTTATATACTGGACGAAGTATTAGAGCTGCCTTAACTGCTATTCAGTCTTTTGGAAGGCCAAACGAAATAGAATTATTAACGCTAATAGATAGACGTTTCAGCAGGCATTTGCCAATACAACCAGATTATAGGGGTAGGCAAGTGGATGTTATAAATAACGAAAAAGTGAAAGTAAACTGGGAAGAACATGATAATGAAGATTCCGTTTATTTAATAGAGAAATAATTAGTTTTGCTAGAGGCTAGAGGCTAGAATGAAGAAGTTTAGACTGTCAGGTTGAGCGTGGTCGAGACCAAATTAAAAATAACTGGCAATTAATTGCCACAGAATACAAAAAGCATGAGTGAATTAAGTGTCAATCACTTATTAGGAATAAAATATCTTAAAGAAGAAGATATCCAACTTATTTTTGAAACTGCCGATCATTTTAAAGAAGTCATTAATAGACCTATTAAAAAAGTACCTTCACTTAGAGATATTACTATTGCCAACCTTTTTTTTGAAAATTCAACAAGAACAAAATTATCATTTGAATTAGCTGAAAAAAGACTATCTGCAGATGTTATTAATTTTTCATCAGGACAATCTTCAGTAAAGAAGGGGGAAACCTTAATAGATACTGTTAATAATATCTTATCTATGAAAGTTGATATGGTTGTGATGAGGCATCCTAATCCGGGAGCAGGTGTCTTTTTGTCAAAACATATAAATGCAAGTATTATTAATGCAGGAGATGGTGCTCATGAACATCCAACACAAGCACTTTTAGATTCATACTCCATAAGAGAGAAGTTAGGAGATGTAAATGGAAAGAAAGTTGTTATAGTAGGAGATATTCTTCATAGTCGTGTAGCACTTTCAAACATATTTGCACTACAACTTCAAGGGGCGCAAGTAATGGTTTGCGGGCCTAAAACATTATTGCCAAAGTATATTGATAAGCTTGAAGTAAAAGTTGAAACAAATCTACGTAAAGCATTAAATTGGTGTGATGTAGCAAATATGTTACGTGTGCAAAATGAACGCATGGATATTAGCTATTTTCCATCAACCAGAGAATACACCCAACAGTTTGGTGTAAATAAAGAATTGTTAGATTCATTAGATAAAGAAATTACGATCATGCATCCAGGCCCTATTAACAGGGGTGTGGAAATTACCAGCGATGTTGCCGATTCAAAACAGTCCATTATTCTTGATCAAGTTCAAAATGGTGTAGCTATAAGAATGGCAGCTATATATTTACTAGCGTCCAAAATAAAACAGTAGATTATGATTTTAGACCAAAACGGTAACACTTCTATAATCACGCAAGAAAAAGCTACGATTATAGAATTAGTTAAGAAATTACAGGCTTTATACCCAAAATTTAAAAACAATAATATTATTGTAGTTTTAACCACCTTAAATGAATTAGGGTTGCAAGATATTGTTGAGTTTCTTGAAGTATCAAATATGCACCGTGCATCAAAGCAATCCTTTGTAATTGTTTCAAATAATATCAATTTAGAAAATATTCCAGACGAAATTATTGTAGTGCCAACTATTCAAGAGGCTTATGATATTATAGAGATGGAAGAAATGGAACGTGATTTAGGATTTTAATATGAGTGAACTACATCTTGCCCAAGTAAATGTTGCAAAGCGATTAGCCCCGATGGACGACCCTATTATGCAAGGTTTTGTAAACAACTTGGATAGAATTAATGCTTTGGCAGACGAAAGTGAGGGTTTTGTTTGGCGTTTAAAAGATGAGGACAAGGATTTAGGCGCTCAAATTTTCCAAGACGATAAATTACTTATTAATATGTCTGTATGGGAAAATTTAGAAGCGCTATTTAATTATACCTATAAATCGGGCCATATAGAAGTTTTTAAGCGTAAAAAAGAATGGTTTGGTAAAATGAAAATGATGCACATGGCATTCTGGTATGTTCCTAAAGGTTACGAACCCACATTTCAAGATGCTAAAAATAGATTAGATTACTTAAATAAGCATGGTGATACGCCTTATGCTTTTAGTTTTAAAAGCAAATTCACAGTATCAGAGTCATTAAATTACAAACCTATTTTGTAATATGAAGCTCACTATTTTAGGCTGTTATAGCGCTACCCCAAGAACACTAAACAATACCACATCCCAAGTATTAGAGATTAACAACCATATGTTTTTAATAGATTGTGGAGAAGGTACTCAAGTACAGCTTCGTAAGCACAAAATAAAGTTTAATCGTATTAAGCACATATTTATATCACATTTACATGGGGATCATTTTTTTGGTTTAGTTGGTTTAATATCTACCTTTAGATTACTTACCAGAGAAGCAGATTTACATATTTATGGGCCAAAAGGAATTAAAGAAGTTGTTACTTTACAAATGAAGTTAGCCGATTCCTGGACTAATTATAATCTTATCTTTCATGAACTAACTTCAAATAAGTCAGAATTGATCTTTGAAGACGAAAAGGTTCTGGTACATACAGTTCCTCTAAATCATCGGGTTTACACCAATGGATTTTTATTTCAAGAAAAAGAAGGGGATCGTAAGTTAAAAATTGAAGCAGTAGAGGCCGCTAATATCAATGTTGCTTATTATAGAAAACTAACCCAGGGTTTTGATGTTGTAAACGAAAACGGGGAAACTATAAAAAATGAATCTGTTACAAAAGCTGGTTTAAAACCAAAAAGCTATGCG
This sequence comes from Flavivirga abyssicola, assembly GCF_030540775.2. Classification (GTDB taxonomy): domain Bacteria; phylum Bacteroidota; class Bacteroidia; order Flavobacteriales; family Flavobacteriaceae; genus Flavivirga; species Flavivirga abyssicola. The sequence continues at coordinate 3,953,102 of NZ_CP141266.1, forward strand.
TTTTGTAGTGATACTATGTATAAAGAAGATATAGTCCCTATTATAAAAAATGTAGATGTACTGTATCATGAATCTACCTTTTTAGAAAAACATGCCCATTTAGGGCCTAAAACAAAGCACTCTACTGCAAAAGAAGCAGCTACAATAGCCAAATTAGCTAATGCAGGTACATTATTGCTTGGACATTATTCAACGCGTTACGATGGCTTAAACGCTTTTAAAGAAGAAGCCCAAGAAGTTTTTGATAATGTGGAGTTATGTGAAGATGGAAAAACTTTTGAGTTTTAATCGAAAAGAATTTCCCGAGGCAGAGCCTCTGGGATAGTTTGTTTCAAGAAATTCTTTATTTTATTCCTTCCAATTTCAGAACCCATTCTATAGCTTCATCTAAAGATAAACAAGTTTGAATTTTAACTTTTGAAAACATCTTTTCTAAAGAAGTGTTTATGTACATCATGTCATTATAAAATACAATGGCACTCTTCTTTATAATATTATATGGCTCAATTTTTATCCAATTATGTGGATCAATAGAATACGAATTAACTCTATTAGAGATATAGTCCAGCTTGGCATCTTTACCATAAAACTCTATAATTTCTTTAAATACTAATTCAAGTTTACATGAATCAAAGTGTATACCGGTATGCAATTCTGCTATTATAAATTTTTCACAGAAATAAAAAATACCAAAAGGCATTTCTAGTTTATAATAGCTTAAACTATTACTGTAGGTCGAATTTTCAAATTTCATAAGGGGCTATTTATGACGGTACGAATTTACAACGTTTAATGAAATTTACGCCTACTAAACCATAAATTTTTGCTATTATTTATTCCATTGTAGGAGAGATAAATAACTTATTTGAACTGTGCATTAAATGAATTATAAGTACTATTTGAAGGTGCTTTAATGTATTTCAAGAGGTTAGATATGTACAAAGAAATAGTTAAAGGTTTTTTATGTGCAAAATTTATGAATTTTATTGAAAATTAGGAAAACTTCCACCTTTGTTGGAAGTCCGCCCCATTGGTTTTACCGTTTTTATAATTTTGTTTTGATTATGGGTTTTGCAAAGACCTGTCAGGTTTTCAAAACATAAGTGTTCGGAAGAGCAAAGTTCATTGACATATTTTCATACATTAGTTTCTTAAATCAAGGTTACATGAGAAAAAAAGTTAGTGTTCACAGTTTATTAAAACTAATAGGCAATGATTTTTTAACGTCTTTGGCCTTGGAGACGGGTACAAACTATAAATCAAAAAAGTTACAAGGCGAAGTTGTTTTCAAATTATTGCTGATGTCCCTTTTAGACGATAAAAAGATCAGTTTGCGTCTCATGGAGAAAACATTTTCCAACAACCTATTCAAGCTTTATTCTGGAATAGAAAAAGGTCAGACCATTAGGCACAGTAGCTTGTCAGAGCGTATTTCCGTTATAAACTCAGAGTATTTCGAAAGGATACATGCCCATGTTTATGAGCTTTCCGAACAATACTTTGATACAGAACAGGAGCCCTACAATATTCGCCAATTTGATTCAACAAGCCTGTCCCTTTCTGCCAAACTATTAAAAAAAGGGATGGTCAACGGGCTGAAGAACAAGAAAGGTGAGCATGGCAAGAAACAGATAAAATTCACTGTTGGCCTGACCAACAACCTGCCGAGCAATATTCGTTTTTATAACGAACAGAAGCACTTAGCAGAAGACCTGACCTTACGTGAAGCGATTCTTAATGCCAATATCAAGGGTACAGAGGTAGTCGTTTTTGATAGAGGTTTAAAGAAAAGAACAACGTTTCAAGAATTCAACCAGTTGGACATCTTCTTTGTCACAAGAATAAACCCGACAAAGAGTATAAAGGTCATTGAGCAAAATAGGTTGGGAAACAGTATTGAGACCGATACTCTAAATATCTTTAGTGATGAGAGGGTATACTTGTACCATCAGAACAAATCACTTTTAAAGAAACCCTTCAGGCTTATAAGGTCACATTCAAAGCAGACAAGGGAAGAGTTACTGTTCCTGACTAATATAGAAGATTTAAATGCGGATGATGTTACCGAGATTTATAAAAGACGTTGGGACATTGAAGTGTTCTTTAAGTTCATAAAGCAGCACTTGCATTTTAAGCATCTTGTCAACCAAAGTGAAAACGGAATCAAGGTCATGATGTATATGACCATGATTGTTGGGATACTTTTATTGCTTTACAAAAAACTAAACAATGTAAAGAGTTATAAAATAGCTAAATACGAATTTACCGAGGAACTAAATATGGAAATAATAAGAGAAATAGTAGTGATTTGCGAGGGAGATCCACGCAAATCTGATATATTTGATACCTCTTAAAGCTCTTCCGAACACTTATGTTTTCAAAACCTGACAGGTCTACAATCAAAAATCGTAAAACCTTTTAGGGGCTGACCAAAGCCACCACTTTTAGTGGTGGATATTTACTTTAGCGCATCCAAGTTAAGAATCCATTCTATGGCTTCATCTAAAGATAAACAAGAGTGGATATTAATTTTTGAAAACCTTTTTTCTAAAGTAGCGTTCATATACATCATATCATTATAATACACAATAGTACCACCAACAACCATATTGTTTTTATTGTATTGTTCTGCTTTTGCCCAAACTTGTGGATCGACAGAATATGAATTAATTCTATTAGAGATATAGCCTAGCTTATCATCCTTATCATAAAAACTTAAAATATCTTTAGCAGCTTCTTGAATTTTAGGCCAGTCAAGATGAATACCGGCATTTAATTCTGATATAAAAAATTTTTCACATAAAAAATAATTACCATAAGACATTTCTAATTTATAGTAGTTAATTGTTTTGCTTAAGTGAGAGTTTTCAAATTTCATAAAGCTATTGATTGGTAGAGGGTTCATGCTAATTTACAATGTTTCGAGAAATTTTAATGTTCAAGAGAGCATTATTTTTTGTTATTTTGTTGTCTATGGAAAAAGATTTAGGAAATTATAGAAAACCTTACGAGAAGTACGAACTACTTTTAAAAGATGTACCAGAAAATCCAATGGAATTATTCCAAAAATGGTTTCATGAGGTAGATAAATTTTTTATTGAAAATGAAACTAATGCCATGACTATTTCTACCATTGGCTTAGATGGTTTTCCTAAGAATAGAATTGTATTATTAAAACGCTACACATATGAAGGCTTTATTTTTTATACCAATTATGATAGCGAAAAAGGAAAAGCAATAGCTCAAAATCCAAATGTGTGTTTGTCCTTTTTTTGGCATGGTGCAGAACGTCAAATTATCATTAAAGGACAAGCTGAAAAGATTGCAGAGAATTTAAGTGATGGCTATTTTGAATCTAGACCCAGGGGAAGTCAGTTGGGCGCTTTAGTTTCGAATCAAAGTCAAATTATAGAAAGTAGAGATGCTCTTGAAAAAAAACTTTCAGAATTAGAGAATGAGTTTGAAGGAAAAGAAATACCAAGACCAGCTAATTGGGGTGGGTATATTGTTAAGCCTGTGGAAATTGAATTTTGGCAAGGTCGACCTAATAGATTACACGATAGGGTAAGATTTAGACTTCAAAATGATTACAATTGGAAAATTGACCGATTATCTCCTTGAATTAGCTATTAAACTTATAATATTTTTACTACAAATTGTATTTCAACGATTAAAAGCAATATAATACGACAAAATACATGTTTTTAATCGATTTTAACATTTTATTAACATTTACTTCAGGGTAGGCTGCTAATTTTACAGAACCTAATCTAAATTACCTACTTATGAAGTCATTAATTAAACTACCTTTATTGGTATTGTTTGCTGTGTTGACATTTTCTTCTTGTTCAACAGACAGCATTGATGACAAGGCAGATGCTATTGAATTAAGCCTTGTTGAACAAGAAGCAAAAGACATTGAAATAGAAATACTTAAGCGTATTAACGATTATAGAATATCATTGGGTTTAAATGCCTTAAATGATATGTCTGTTGTTAAATCTGTAGCATTTAGCCATACAGACTATATGGTAGATAAAAATGAAGTATCACACGATAATTTTTTTACTCGCAGTAATTATTTAAAATCGAATGCTGGTGCTGAGAAAGTATCTGAAAATGTTGCTTATGGATATAGTTCTGCAGAAACTGTTGTTAAAGCTTGGATTAAAAGTGAAGGACACAGAGGAACCATTGAAGGCGATTTTACAAACTTTGATATTTCAGCAGAGAAAAATGAAAATGGAAGATGGTATTTTACAAACATCTTTATTAAAAAATAAGATTGCTTTTCTTATGGATAAGCAATGAAAATATAACCTATTTAATGCACTAATTTTTAGCAAAATATACATGATTTAATCATTATATAGAATTAAATTGGTTATTATTGATAACTTAATTGTTATTGAATTTAGCTTTAGGTAAAAAATCCTCTCATTTTATGGGGGGATTTTTGTTTACTGCGTAATTAAGTGATTCTTTTATTGATCTTAATTTAACAAGGGTCAGGGCTTGCTTAATGGTCATTACTTAACGAGTACCTTAATCCCCTTTTTTAAATCTTATATACAGGTAAACTAAAAAACCATCAAAAAAGTAAATGATTCTTGATGGTTTTTAACTCTTATTGAATTTAGCTTAAATTATTCCATTTTTACAACAATAAACTGTGTACGTCTATTTTCTTGATGTTGTTCCTCTGTACAATTAATAGTACCATCACAATCGTTTGCTAACTTTTGCTTGCCGTAACCTTTATGTTCGGTAATTCTGGCTGGATCTACTCCTTTTTCTACTAAGTATTTGTACGTGGCATTTGCTCTATCTAGAGATAGTTTATTGTTATATTCTGATGACCCTCTGGAATCTGTATGGGATTCTATTTTAATTACCATGCTAGGATAAATATTCATCATTAAATTAACTATTCTATCTAATTCTACAGTACCATCTCGTCTAATATCAAACTTATTAAAGTCAAAGTAAATAGGGTAGAGCTCTGTAATTGGAGTCACCTTTTTTACAATGTGATTTAGATTAAAGTCTGCAGTAATGCTTGTCACTTTATTTTCAACGCCTTTAGAGGTAACATTCCTAGTATCTTCAATATAATCCTCTTTTTTAATGTTTACAATATAGTCAGCGTCTCTATCTATGTTTATTTCATAGTGTCCATCTTCATCTGTTTCCAAATGAGCTATTTGTTTATTATCACTATCAAGTAGTGTAACAATAGCATTAGGTACTGGTTTATTTGTTGTTATATCAGTTATGGTTCCTTCAATTTTTAGTTGAGGGATTCTGTCATATGCATAAATATCATCACCACCAGCTCCACCATTTCTATTAGAAGCAAAATATCCAGATAATCCATCTTCATTCATAAAAAATGAAAAATCATCTTTACTGGAATTTACAGGAACACCAAGATTTAGAACGCTAATAATATTATTATTTTTATCAGAAACGGTTCCAAAGATATCTAAAAGACCTAATCCCGGATGTCCATCTGAAGCAAAGAAAAGAACGCCTTCACTATTAATAAAAGGAAATCTTTCGTTTTTATCGGTATTAACTACGTTTCCTAAATTTTGAGGAGTTCCAAAAGAACCGTCATTATTAATATCTACATGGTAAATATCTGTCCCCCCAAAACCATCGGGCATGTTGGAAGCAAAATACAATTTAGTACCATCACTATTTAGTGCTGGGTGACCATTAGAGAAGTCATTACTGTTAAAAGGAAGTTCTTCAATGTTTGTCCACTCATCTTCAATTAAGGAAGCCTTATAAATCTTAAGATTTGTCATGCCTTCCTTATCTTTTCCTAAAATATTTTTATTATAATTATTTCTTGAAAAATATATGGTTTTGCCGTCTTTTGTTATAGTAATTGGGCCTTCGTGATAAATAGAATTTACATCACCTTTAAGCTTAGATTTGTGATCTACAATGCTATCATTAGCACTTTTATCAGTAACATATATGTCTAAAAAAGGTTCTTCATTCCATCCATATATATGTTTTGTTGAAACTCCAGTATTTCTTGAGGACGCAAAATAAATATTACCATCGTGCTCATAAGCTCCAAAATCGCTATATTTTGAATTAAAATTAACTTCTTTTAAAAAGTATTGTTGTTTCGCACTAAAGATTGAATTGATAAAGTCTGCATCTTTTAAAAATCGCTCTTCATTTATTTCCCCACCAGCTTTTTTAAAGCGTTTCATCCAAACACGAGATTCTTTATATGCTTTTATGCCTCTTAATGCTTGTGCATAATTGTAATAGTATGCTATAGGAACATTAGGCTGTTCTACAGCTTTTTTATAATAAACTACCGCACTGTCTGGATTTCTTAAGAAAGCGTAGCTATCTGCTAATTGCCTGGTTGCATAATCAGCATTATAGTCTTTTTCTATAAGATTATGATAAACTTGAGCAGCATTAACAAACGAAAATTTGTTAAACAGGTTATCTGCTCTTTTTTGTGAACCATATTGCGCAAGTGCCGAAAAACCTGTTAGCAATATAATACTTGTTAAAATGTAATTTTTTAATCTCATGGGGTCATTTAGTTTTAATTAAAAACATATGCTAATAGTGGATAGCTATTGTTTATTTAAACAGTGGTCAATGCCATGTTGTTATTCCATTTTTACAACTATAAACTGAGTACGTCTGTTTAATTGATGGTCTTCTTCTTCACAATCTTCACCATCTTCACAACCATTAGTTAATCTGCGTTCACCAAAACCTTGATGTTCTGTAATTCTTTCAGGAGCAATACCTTTAGAAATTAAATATTCATAAGTTGAGTTTGCTCGATCTATAGATAATTTGTCATTGTATGTTAGATCACCTCTTGAATCTGTATGGGATTCAATTCGAATTACCATATCCGGATAGTCATTCTGCATTAGGCTAACAATTTTATCTAGTTCTAAAGCAGCATCTTTTCTAATATTATATTTATTGAAATCAAAATAAATGTTGTTAAGCTCTGCCAGCTTTATCACATTAGGTTCTGGGTTTAACAATAAATTTGCAGCAATTGTTGTAAGCTCAGTCTGAATGTTTTTAGATGTGAATTTTCTATAATCATCAATATATTTATCTTGATTCGCTACAATTTTATAGTCTTTATTTCTGTCGATATTTATTTGATAATAACCATTTTCATCAGTTTCCATGTAGGCAATTTGATTATCATTTTCATCAAATAAGGTAATTTTCGAGTTTGGTATTGGGTTAGTATTAATAGCATCGGTTACAACACCTTCAACATGTAAAACGGGTTTTCTATGATATGCATAAATATCATCATCTCCTCGTCCACCTTTTCTGTTTGATGCAAAATACCCTGTGATACCGTTTTGATTCATTGTAAACGAAAAATCATCTTTATTAGAATTTACTGGAACTCCCAAGTTTATAACATCTGCGATATTACCATCTTCACCTTTTATAGTTCCGAAAATGTCATACAGTCCTAAACCAGGATGCCCGTCTGAAGAAAAGAATAAAACACCCTCATTATTAATAAAAGGAAACCCTTCTGAATTTTCCGTATTTACAATATCACCAACATTTTGTGGCTCACCAAGTGTACCATCAATATTAATATCTACCACATAAATATCTGAACCACCGTAACCACCAGGTCTATCTGATGAGAAGTATAATTTAGTTTCATCAACACTTAAAGCAGCATGTTGTGTGGAAAAATCGTCACTATTAATTGAAAGGTCTTCAATATTAGTCCAGATACTATCTTGCAAAGTTGCTCTGTATATCTTCATGTTTGTTAAACCTTTTTTGTCCTTTTTTTCTATATCTTCAGTGAAGTTATTTCTAGAAAAGTACATGGTATGACCATTTTTTGTAATGGTGACAGGTCCGTCATGATATATTGAGTTTACATCTCCTTTTAACTTTGCTGTATGGTCTACATTTCTTTTGGTTCCAGCATCTGCTACATAAATATCTAGAAATGGTTGTTCATTCCAGCCATACAGACGCTTTATGGAAACGCCTTCGTCTCTGGTGGATGCAAAGTAAACTTTACCGTTGTGTTCAAAAGCTCCAAAATCACTAAACTTTGAGTTGAAGCGAATTCTATCTAAAAAGTATTGTTGTTTCGCGCCAAAGACACTGGTAATAAAATTGGCATCTTTTGAAAAGTCATTAGAATTAACGACACCGCCAGAATCTTTAAAGCGTTGTAACCAAATTTGAGATTCGTCGTATTTTTTCATACCACGAAGTGATTGTGCATATTTATAATAATATTCAACAGGTACATTTTTTTGCTTAACAACATTTTTATAAAATCTTGAGGCATTCCTTGGATCTCTTAAAAACGCATAACAATCTGCTAATTGACGGGTTGCATAGTCTTTGTTGTAATTATTTTGAATAAGTTCTCTGTAAACTTTTGCAGCTTTTACAAAAGAGAATTTATTGAATAATGTATCGGCTCTTTTCTGTTTTCCTTGTTGAGAAAAGGCAGAAAAGCTTAACATTAAGGCGATACAGACTAATATGTAATTTTTATTTTTCATATAAAAAGCCTTATTAGAAATATCTTGGTGATTTTAATTTAGAACTTAAGAATTTAAACTCATATATAAGTAATATTTCATGAGTTCCTGTAGTGTAACTAGCTATGTCCGAAATAGGTTTTTCGTAAGCATAGCCTACACGTAATTGTCTTGAAACCTGAAAGTCAGCGATACCACCAATAGCGGCCGTTTTTTCATTAATTCTGTAAGACCCTCCTATCCAGAATTTCTCATTGTATAAGAAATTAGCGGTAAGATCGAACGATAAGGGCGCCCCATTAGTTGCTTTTATTAAACCGGCAGGCTTAAATTTGAAACTTTTACTTATGTCGAGTACGCCTCCTAGTGTGAAATAGTAGCTAATACGCTCTAAAGCTTTATAATCACCTTGTTTATTTTCATCAGTGTTTAATATTCTGGGTGCAGACAAGCCTGCATAGAATCTGTTGGTATGATAATAGACACCAGCACCAATATTAGGAGCCCAACGGTTTTCTGTGCCGCTAAAAAAATCGTCTTCAACTATTGTAGGATCGTTTATGAAATCCTGGTCAAAACTATAACCGGTAAACCCTCCTTTTAAACCAAAGGCTAATTTTCCACTTCTCCCGGTAGGAATAGTATATGAGAAATCTCCATATAAGTATGAGTAGTTTTGAGGACCTAAATCATCTTCAATAAAAGTTAGTCCTAATCCAATTCTATCATTCCTAAGAGGTGTGTGTACAGATAGTGTTTGTGTTATAGGACCTCCTTTAAAACCAACCCATTGGCTTCTATGTAATCCAACAATACTTAAAGCTTCTCTACTTCCTGCATAAGCAGGGTTTATTGAGATTGTATTGTACATATACTGTGTGAATTGCGGTAATTGTTGTGCAATTCCAACCGTACAACTTAACAATGCAATAGCGATTATGTTATGTTTAATAAGTTTCATAGGTTATGCTTTTTATTTGGTTCCTAAGTAAACAGGTCCTGTAATAGGATTCAATCCACTATCTTTTAAGGTTATTATATAATAATATGTTCCATTTGGTACTTTACCAGCATTTCCAACGGATGATTTATGTGCAGTACCTTCCCAACTGCCAGATGGAGGTTTGTTGTATCTATCCACTCCTTTTATAAGTGGGTAGGCATTAGATTCGAAAACTAAAGCACCCCAACGATTAAATATTTTTACTTCGGCAGTAAACCCACACAATTCAATACCCGAGATATAGAAAAAGTCATTTCTATCGTCACCATTTGGAGTGACAGCTTTTGAAATCGTTATATCATTCTCACCACAAGGCAATACAACACAATCTGCATGTACATTCATAATAACTTCAGTAATGCTTATACAGCCATTGTCTGTAGTTGTATATCTGAATCTGTAATCAATTCCACCACTTTCTGGTAAGAAGTCTGCGCTTAATTCAAGGTTTGAGGGGTCGAATATGCTACCGTTTAATGTTGCAGCAGGATCACCTTCCAATAATTCCCATGTACCATTTGTATTGAGGTCACTAGGTAACAAATTATTCATATTAATGGCACCTTCATCATAACACCAGTCTGGAGCAGATAAATCTGTAACAACTTCATCAAGTGCTACTAAAAGTGTTTGAGTGTAAGTTTCTTCATTATTACATTCATCTCTTACTATCCAGGTTCTAACAATTTCATAATCAGCAAATACATTTTCCTCATATGAGTTTGTTTCATTGAATGCAACTGTAATATTGCTTGAACAGTTATCGGTAAAAGTTAATTCTGGAACATCTGGTATATCAGTACAACTAACATTTAATGTTTCTTCAAAAGTTGATGTTGGTTCAGGAGCTTTAGTGTCTTGAACTGTTATAACTTGAATATGTGTAGTTGTTAAACCACATTCATCGGTAGCTGTCCATGTACGAGTAATTGTATAATTGTTAGGGCAATCACCTGGAGTTGTAGCATCTACAACATTAACAGAAGCATCTCCACAGTTATCTGTTGCTGTTAACTCCTCTGCATTTGGTATAGCATCACATTCTACAGTTATACTAGGTAGAGGAAGTGTTGTTTGTTCAAACACTGGAGGAGTTTTGTCCTCAACTATGATTGTTTGAATATGACTTTTAGTTAAACCACATTCGTCAGTAGCTATATAACTACGTCTAATAGTATAATTATTAGCGCAATTTCCATCAATTCTTTCATCTACAACGTTAACGGAAGCTGTTCCGCAATTATCTGTAGCATCTAAATCTTCTGGAAGAGGGACATCACTACTACATTCCACTGCTATATTTCCAGGAAGTGTTGTTTGAACAAATTCTGGAGCAGTTGTATCTGATGTAGATATTACTTGATCTGCAGTTATTTCGTTTCCACACGCATCTTCAGCTTTCCAAGTACGAGTAATTGTATAACTACCAGGACATAGTCCGTCTGTTCTAACATCATTAAAAGTGATTGTTGGATTGGCATCACAGTTATCTATAGCTGTAGCTGAACCAAAAGCTATTGGAGACAAGTCATCACTACATTCTGCGGTTTGACTAGCTGGTAATGTAAGTACTGGAGGGGTAGTATCATTAATAATAATAGTTTGTGTTACATTAATAGTATTACCACAATCATCGGTTACACTATAAGTTCTTGTGATTCTTTCTGCACATGTATTATTGTCGGATACGTCCGACACAAAAGCAACTGTAGGGCTTGCGGTACAATTATCAGCTTCATCTGTAACCACGGTTACATCAGGAGCAGGTACATCTGCTAGACATTCTACATTAATATCAGCAGGATTGGAAGCTGTCGGAACCGTTGTATCGTTGACATTTATAGTTTGAGAGGCCGTAGTGGAGTTGCCGCAAGCATCTGCAATGGTATATGTTCTGGTAACTACAATAGGACAAGAACCGGAAGCAGTATCCAAATTGGTCACGGTAAGGTCTGCATCGCTAGTACAGTTGTCACCTATGGTAAGCCCAAGAGCTTCAAGAGCAGCTACTGTACTTACAGGAGCAGTGGCATCAGCTGCAGAGCATCCTTCAACCGTTGATTCTAGGATCGTACCTGATACGGTAGGGTCCGTGGTATCGTTAACGGTGATGGTTTGGGTAACGTTTATTGTATTGTTGCAAATATCCGTTACGCTGTAAGTCCTGGTAATCACCTCAGGACAAGAATTTCCATCGGATACATCCGAAACAAAGGCAACTACTGGAGTACCTTGGTTGTCCGCTTCGTCCGTCACTACCGTCACATCCGGTGCTGGAACGTCACCGATGCACTGTACATCTATACCGGCAGGGTTCGAGGCCGTAGGCGGTATAGGGTCCGTGATTAGAATAGTCTGCGTTACGTTGATTGTATTGCCACAATCATCCGTTACGCTATAGGTTCTTGTGATGGTTTCGGGACAGTCACCATTATCGGATACGTCCGACACAAAAGCAACTATAGGGTTCGCGGTACAATTATCAGCTTCATCTGTCACCACGGTTACATCAGGGGCAGGTATAGGCCCGCCCGGCACTGTAATGGTAACAGGGTTGGAAGCTGTCGGTACCGTTGTATCGTTGACATTTATAGTTTGAGAGGCCGTAGTCGAGTTGCCACAAGCATCTGCAATGGTATATGTTCTGGTAACTACAATAGGACAAGAACCGGAAGCAGTATCCAAATTGGTCACGGTAAGGTTAGCATCACTGGTACAATTATCCTCTATAGTAAGCCCAAGAGCTTCAAGAGCAGCTACTGTACTTACAGGAGCAGTGGCATCAGCTGCAGAGCATCCCTCAACCGTTGATTCTAGGATCGTACCAGCTACGGTAGGATCTGTAACATCATTAACGGTAATGGTTTGGGTAACGTTTATTGTATTGTTGCAAATATCCGTTACACTATAAGTCCTGGTGATTACCTCAGGACAGGAATTTCCATCGGATACATCCGAAACAAAGGCAACTACGGGAGTACCTTGGTTGTCCGCTTCGTCCGTCACGACCGTCACATCCGGTACAGGAACATCATCAATACACTGTACGTCTATCCCTGCAGGGTTCGAGGCCGTAGGCGGTATAGGGTCCGTGATTAGAATGGTCTGCGTCACGCTGATTGTATTACCACAATCATCGGTTACGCTATAGGTTCTAGTGATAGTTTCGGGACAATTTCCATTATCCGATACGTCCGATACAAAAGCAACTATAGGGCTTGCGGTACAATTATCGGCTTCATCTGTAACCACGGTTACATCAGGGGCAGGTACAGGCCCGCCCGGCACTGTAATGGTAACAGGGTTGGAAGCTGTCGGAACCGTTGTATCGTTGACATTTATAATTTGAGAGGCCGTAGTGGAGTTGCCGCAAGCATCTGCAATGGTATATGTTCTGGTAACTACAATAGGACAAGAACCGGAAGCAGTATCCAAATTGGTCACGGTAAGGTTGGCATCACTGGTACAGTTGTCACCTATAGTAAGCCCAAGAGCTTCAAGGGCAGCTACTGTATTTACAGGAGCAGTAGCATCAGCTGCAGTACACCCTTCAACCGTGGATTCCAAAATCGTACCAGCTACGGTAGGATCTGTAACATCATTAACGGTAATGGTTTGGGTAACGTTTATTGTATTGTTGCAAATATCCGTTACACTATAAGTCCTGGTGATTACCTCAGGACAGGAATTTCCATCAGAGACATCCGAGACAAAGGCAACTACGGGAGTGCCTTGGTTGTCCGCTTCGTCCGTCACGACCGTCACATCCGGTACAGGAACATCACCGATGCACTGCACATCTATACCGGCAGGGTTCGAGGCCGTAGGTAATATAGGATCCGTAATTAAAATAGTTTGCGTCACGTTAATGGTATTACCACAATCATCCGTTACGCTATAAGTTCTAGTGATGGTTTCAGGACAGTCACCATTATCGGATACGTCCGACACAAAAGCAACTGTAGGGCTCGCGGTACAATTATCGGCTTCATCTGTCACCACGGTTACATCGGGGGCAGGTATAGGCCCGCCTGGCACTGTAATGGTAACAGGGTTGGAAGCTGTCGGTACCGTTGTATCGTTGACATTTATAGTTTGAGAGGCCGTAGTCGAGTTGCCACAAGCATCTGCAATGGTATATGTTCTGGTAACTACAATAGGACAAGAACCGGAAGCAGTATCCAAATTGGTCACGGTAAGGTTAGCATCACTGGTACAATTATCCTCTATAGTAAGCCCAAGAGCTTCAAGAGCAGCTACTGTATTTACAGGAGCAGTAGCATCAGCTGCAGAGCATCCCTCAACCGTAGATTCTAGGATCGTACCTGATACGGTAGGGTCCGTGGTATCGTTAACGGTGATGGTTTGGGTAACATTAATTGTATTATTACAAATATCCGTTACACTATAAGTCCTGGTAATCACCTCAGGACAGGAATTTCCATCAGAGACATCCGAAACAAAGGCAACTACGGGAGTGCCTTGGTTGTCCGCTTCGTCCGTCACGACCGTCACATCCGGTACAGGAACATCACCGATGCACTGCACATCTATACCGGCAGGGTTCGAGGCCGTAGGTAATATAGGATCCGTAATTAAAATAGTTTGCGTCACGTTAATGGTATTACCACAATCATCCGTTACACTATAAGTTCTAGTGATGGTTTCAGGACAGTCACCATTATCGGATACGTCCGACACAAAAGCAACTGTAGGGCTCGCGGTACAATTATCGGCTTCATCTGTCACCACGGTTACATCGGGGGCAGGTATAGGCCCGCCCGGCACTGTAATGGTAACAGGGTTGGAAGCTGTCGGTACCGTTGTATCGTTGACATTTATAGTTTGAGAGGCCGTAGTCGAGTTGCCACAAGCATCTGCAATGGTATATGTTCTGGTAACTACAATAGGACAAGAACCGGAAGCAGTATCCAAATTGGTTACGGTAAGGTTAGCATCACTGGTACAATTATCCTCTATAGTAAGCCCAAGAGCTTCAAGAGCAGCTACTGTATTTACAGGAGCAGTAGCATCAGCTGCAGTACACCCTTCAACCGTAGATTCTAGGATCGTACCTGATACGGTAGGGTCCGTGGTATCGTTAACGGTGATGGTTTGTATATAATCACCAATAGTAACACCACAAGCATCAGTAAAATTCCACGTATTAGTATATGTCCCACTACTAGGGCAAGTTGGATTAGGAACAAATGCTCCAGGTGTTTTTGTTAATGTTAAGTTACATTTGTTTGTAACTGGTTCTAAAGCTTGTGCAGTAGTTAAGCCTGTAGCGTCACTACATTCAATAGTTGCGTCTAAGCCATTAATAGGTGTTTGCCAAGATATTGTAGGCTGTATTACGTCAATAACTATTGGGTCTAATATTCCCACTCCACAATCATCTAGATTTGCAGAACTCACTACAGATTGAGGACTAGGATCTTGAGTTCCAGTGTAGGAAGCCTCTAATTGTAAGTTAAATTGAAGGTCACAACTGGTTTCTAAAAAATAACACTCATCTCTAATTTCTAAATCAAAATCAACATTTACAGCTGCAGCTCCAGCATCAGCAACACCATCAGCAACGAAAAACTCTAATAAGTTAGTTCCTGTATTATAGTTATAAGTAATTCCAGTGGGAAGAGCAGGGCTTATAGGTTCTACTAATGTTACCTGTGGGGGGAGTGTAGTAGAAATTTCTAAACTTTTGGCATCATCATTTCCTTTGTTTTCAACAGTAAAACTAGCTCCAAAACTTGCTCCAGGATTTAGAGAGGTTGTAGGTGTGTCTAGTGTTAAATGAATAGGTCCTAAATTTGGAGACCAAACATCTACAGATAAACCCAATAAAAACAATCCATATGTTTCCTTGTTAGATGCTAATCTAAATGTCGCTGAAGTTTGATTATTAGCAATAATAGTATTGCTAGGGTTTGATAATTGAAAAATTGCAGCATCAAAACCTAAAGTATTAGTACTAGCAGGGGTTCTATTCGTGAAATTTGCATTATCAATTGTAATTTTACTATTAAAAAAGTTATTAGTATCTCTAATTGGACTTGTTGGCGATGTCGATAAGTCAACAAAAGTATTAGATGTGTTTTCTATTTGTAACCTATCACCATCTAGACCTAAGTCACCTTCTAAACCACCAATAAGAATATTAGCATTTACATCACCAGTCGGTACAGTTTGAAAACCATTAAAGTCAATATTATAGCTACCCTGTCCATTAACAACATGTCCGTATCCGTCAAAGATTGAAATATTCTTTAATGGTAATAGAGGGCTTTCATATACAAATACTATTTGCCAACCCCCAGAGACACCAGTAGGTAAATTATTGTTATGATCATTTAAACTACCTATTTTCCCTTCAACATTAGCAACTAGATAACTACCATAAGGACTTATATTATTGTCGATTAAATTGACAACAGAACTTGTAATGTCTTTTACACAGATATATGGATCATTACTAAAATGTCCATTGTGAGGCGGTCCTATATGATCTTCCCGACCTCTATAGATAACTTCATCTGCTGTATATGTAGTATATGCCGTTTCCGATGGAAGCATAAGTTTTATATCATTATAATTCCAATCAGGTTGATTTTCAGAATTTGGATCTAACTCATTTGGTTCTTGATCTGCTGCAGCCCAATACAATAATACTTTTTTTATTGTTAAACAACTTGCGGTAGGAGCGGGATTAACAAAATTAGCACTACTTGAATTGAATGTCGTATCGTCTGTATCAATATCTACATATACAAGGTTGGAAAATTGGTCATTATCGTTTCCACCATTATAATTACCAGTTGCCGTTGTAGAAATCATGTTATTCGCGATAATAGTGAAATCTCCATTTACAGCTTCATTAAAACGAGGGGTAAAAGCCTTTTTTAACTGGGCTTGAGCAAAAGCACTTATTAATAGCAAAACTATCAATATTACTTTATGATAGTTTATATGTTTAGTAAAGATTTTCATAAGCCTTTAATTAACTAATTAATATTTTTTATAAATTTTTAGTGTCTTAAAATGTTTGGGTTCGGAATAAAAGTTCTTATTATGACATATTTTCCGGCTTTTTCATTATCCAAGAGATGTGTGGCTATTTTAAAACATTTCAATGTCCCCATTTCTGTATTGTTATGGCGTGTAATTTTAACATAAAACTCAATTGATTCATTTGGGTTTAAAATCATTTTATCAATCTTTTTGCTTAATGCTTTATTATAGATTTCAACAGTTAGGCTAGATGAGTTTTTTTCATTAACAACAACCTCTTCATTATTATCTACATCACCTATTTTATTACTAACAACATCATCATATTCAGTTTTGCATATTATTTCTTGACTTGAAATGCTATAATTCAACACCTTATTTGAATTATTAGTAAGGGATAGAAGATGTAAATGCTCAATATTAGCATCTGGTTTATCACTATAATTAACTATATTTAAATCAAATGCATGTTGTTGTGCATTTATACATAATGAAAAGCAACACACTAATAGAAAAGAGTAAAGAGTTAGAGTCAATTTATGTTTCATGATTTAATAAAATTATTTTATTTTAAACTATATATAATAAACACCAAAGTGTCAAAATAGTCACATTGAGGTACTAAGGTTGAGGATTAATAAAAACAATAAAAAAGTTTTCGAGGGAAAAAACTGTGAGGGAATAACATTGTTTAACAATGTTGTAATTTTATATGATCTTAGATTCAGGTTCATAACTTTGTAATGTTTAAGTAGGTGCTACAAAAGAACACATATGCAACAATCTGTTCAAAAATAAATGGTAAATCACTTATAAATTCGTTTAAAAGCTTTTGAGAATCCTTTGATCGGTATAATAAGTTTTTTATCGGTTTCGGAGTGTTTTCCTACTGTTTATGTACCCTAAGCTTTAACTGTTTTAACATATAATAGAAGCTTCATGTATGCTGATTTTTAACTAATTTTGCAGAGTAAATAAATTGAGTTTCATCGATAAAAAAACTATTTTAACCGATGAAAATTCTCACTTAATCGATTTTTATGAAAAAATTAATTATAGTAAGACACGCTAAATCTTCATGGAAACATAATGTGATAGATCATGAAAGACCACTTAATGAAAGAGGTTTTAAAGATGCCGATTTAGTTTCAGAAAACTTAAAAGGAAGCGGTTTAAAGGTCGATTTAGTTTTGTCAAGCGATGCTATGCGTGCCGAAACCACTTCAGACATTTTTATCTCTAACCTGAATATTGATGAAAGTATTGTTCACTTAAATCATGATTTATATGATTTTTCTGGAAGTCATCTTATTGAAGTTATTAAATCATGTGATGATTCTGTTGATACACTCATGGTTTTTGGACATAACCATGCCATTACGGCTTTTGTAAATACTTATGGAAGCATCATAATAGATAATGTTCCTACTAGTGGAGTGGTTGTTATAGAGTTTGATATTGTAAATTGGAAAAATTTAAATCAAGGGAAGACCATACAAACATTATTTCCTAGAGATTTAAAATAATATTGTTTATACTTAATTTTTAAAGATTATTGGTATCAACGTAACAATTTACCGTTTAAAAAATCTTACCATTTCATAATGTTTTTTACTAATAATATTAAGCTTAAATAGAATATATTTGTGTATATATTCTAACCCATTAATTTTTCTAAATGACAAAACCAGAATTACAAGATAATAATTACGTAAACAGAGAAATAAGTTGGTTGCAGTTTAATGCTCGGGTTTTACAAGAGGCATCGGATGAAAAAAATGTACCATTAATTGAACGTTTGAGGTTTCTAGGTATTTTCTCTAATAATCTAGATGAGTTTTTTAAAGTTAGATATGCCACGGTTAAGCGTATAGTCGATGCTGGAAAAGGTGGAAAGAATGCCTTGGGAGGGATTAAAGCCAAAGAGTTATTGGAGATTATAACTCAAATTGTAATTAAACAGCAGAGTAAAAGTTTAGAAATATTAAGCACCATTCATCAAAGGTTAGAGGATGAAAACATTTACATCATTGATGAGACTCAAATTGATAAAGCGCAGCATGACTTTATAAAGAAATACTTTTTAACACATGTTAGCCCAGCATTAGTGACTATTATTTTGAACGATTCTGTCGTTCTACCAAATTTAAAAGATAGTGGGGCCTATTTAGCAGTTAGGATGGTAATGTCTAATGATGAAAGACAGTTTGCTTTAATAGAAATACCAAAAACCTTTAATCGGTTTGTTGAATTACCAAAAGAAGGAGAAAAGAGTTATCTTATAATGATTGATGATTTACTTCGTCATTGTTTAAGTGATATTTTTAATATTTTCGATTATAAGAGTATTTCTGCTCATATGATTAAAATTACTCGTGATGGGGAATTGGATTTTGAAAGCGATTTAAGTAAAAGTTTCATAGAGAAAATATCTGATAGTGTTAAACATAGGCAAATTGGAGAACCCGTTCGTTTTGTATATGATAAAACAATAGATAAAGAAACTTTAGAGTATTTAATGACCAAAATGGGAATTGATGATACAGATAGTATTATTCCCGGGGGCCGATATCATAACAGAAGAGATTACATGGGGTTTCCTAGCTTAGGAAGAAACGACCTGCTTTACGATAAAATTGAAGCTTTACCTATTAAAGGACTTAGTTTAGAAGCTAGTATTTTTGAAGCTATTAAGCAAAAAGATTATTTGCTTCAGGCGCCTTACCAAACTTTTTCCTATGTTGTTAAGTTTTTACGAGAGGCAGCTTTAGATCCGAATGTAAAAACGATAAAGATTACTATTTATCGTTTAGCTCAAATCTCACATATAGCGAGTTCACTTATTAATGCAGCTGTAAATGGTAAGTCTGTTACAGTATCTATAGAGTTACGTGCCAGATTTGATGAACAGGCAAATATTGATTATGCTCAGCAAATGGAAGATGAAGGTGTTAATTTAATATTTGGGGTGGCAGGTTTAAAAGTACACAGTAAAATGTGTGTTATAGAACGAGAAGAAGGAAAAAAACTAAAACGATATGGGTTTATAAGTACAGGAAACTTTAACGAATCTACTGCAAAAATTTATACAGATTATACATTGTTTACTTCAGACCAGCGTATTTTAAAAGATGTGAATAAAATTTTTAGTTTCTTTGAGACCAATTATAAAATTTTCACTTATAAACATTTAATAACATCACCTCACTACACTCAAAAAGCAATTTTTAAGTTAATAGACGCTGAAATTGAAAGCGCTAAAAATGGAGACTTGGGCTGTATAAGATTGAAAATGAACAGTATTTCCAGTTATAAAATGATAGACAAGCTTTATGAAGCAAGCAGAGCAGGTGTGAAAATTCAAATGATAGTTAGGGGGATTTGTTGTTTAATTCCTGGAATAGAAGGAATGAGTGAGAACATTGAAGTTATTAGTGTTGTAGATAAATTTTTAGAACATTCCAGAGTGTATATATTTGGTAATAATGGCAACTCCAAAATTTATATTTCTTCTGCAGATTGGATGACAAGAAATATTGATAATAGAGTAGAAGTGAGCTGTCCTATTTATGATGAAGATATTAAGCAAGAAATTATTGAGACGTTTAATATTAGCTGGAGCGATAATGTTAAAGCAAGATTATTGGGAGAATCACAAGAAAATAATTATAGAATAAATGATAACGAAAAAGTAAGGTCCCAATTTGCTATGTATGATTATTATTTAAAAAAGTTAGAGGGGTAGTATGCTAAATATAAAGAAATTCGCAGCTATAGATATTGGTTCTAATGCTGTTAGGTTACTTATTTCAAATATAATTGAACAAAAGGGGAAACCTGTACAATTCAAGAAAAATTCATTAGTTCGTGTACCCATACGTTTAGGAGCCGATGTGTTTATAGAAAATAAAATTTCTAAGGAAAACACGCAACGCATTGTTGATACCATGGTTGCATTTAAATTGTTGATGAAATCTCATAAGGTAGTAAAATATAAAGCCTGTGCTACTTCTGCAATGCGAGAATCAAAAAATGGTAAAGAAGTGGTCGATTTAGTTTTAAAAGAATCAGGAATAAGTATAGATGTTATTAAAGGTAAGGAAGAAGCCGCTATTATAGCAGCAACCGATTTACATAAGTACATAGATAATAACAAGACCTATCTATATGTTGATGTTGGTGGTGGTAGCACTGAATTTACGGTAATACATAGAGGAAAACAAGTGGCTTCAAAGTCTTTTAAAATAGGTACTGTTAGACTTCTTAATGATATCGTTACAAAGGAATCATGGATAGAGCTAGAAGCGTGGATTGGTAGGCATGCAAAATCTTACCACAAAATTGAAGTTATTGGTTCTGGTGGAAATATTAATAAAATCTTTAAAATATCTGGTAAAGCTATTGGTAAACCGCTTACTTATTTCTATTTATCTTCATATTATCAGACATTACAAAGCTATTCTTATGAAGAACGTATCACAGAATTGGGTTTAAATCAAGATAGGGCAGATGTTATTATTCCTGCTATGCGAATTTACCTTTCTTCAATGAAATGGAGTGGGGCAAAAAACATTTATGTGCCAAAAATTGGTTTAGCTGATGGTATAATTAAAAGTATTTACTATGATACTGTTTCTAGCAATACACAGTAAAATTGTGCACTTCACCTTTTATAGTTGTCGTTTTTTAATTTTATAATATATATTCGTACCCAGTATAATTGCTTAAAATTATATCCCAAACCTAATTTATTATGAAAAAATTTTTACTGTTAGCAATCCTATTTAGTTTTTCAATTTATGGCTTTTCTCAAGATGTAAAATATGGTGTTAGAGGAGGTCTTAATATTTCAAACTTAGACTTCGATAATACTACTGGTGTCATAAATGAGCATAGGAATAGTATGTATATTGGTTTTTTTGCAAACATCGGTTTATCTAAAACAATCTCTGTAATGCCAGAAATACAGTTTTCTGCTGAAGGAGCCAATGCAGAACCTTTACATTTGGATTATATACAAGCGCCAATTTTCTTAAAGTTTAGATTGAGTGAAAAAATTCATATAGGAGCTGGACCACAGGTTGGGCTTAAAGTACACAAAGAAGAAGATGGTGTTAAGAATTTTGCTTATTCTGGTGTTGCCGGTGTAGAATATAAAATCAACTATGCCATATTTGCAGATGTACGATATACATATGGTTTCTCCAATATTTTTGACGACGATTTATTAGTTGAAGCCAAAAACTCAAATATACAAATAGGTATAGGTTATAAATTTTAACCGTGTATAGCTTCTGTATTGCCTAGGTTAGACATAATTTTCGCTTCATATTCAAGAAGTTGTTGCCATTTGGCATTAACTTCTTTTTTATTTCCATATTTACGGGCAAAACCTAAAAACATAGTGTAATGATTGGCTTCGCTAACCATTAAATTCCTGTAAAAGGTAGCCAATTCTTTATCTTGAAGCTCTTCTGAAAGTAATCTGAAACGTTCACAGCTTCTTGCTTCAATTAATGCAGCATATAGTAAACGATGTACTAGTTGCGTCGTTCTGCTACCTCCTTTAGGGAAGAATTTTACAAGCTGAATGACATAATCATCGCGCCTATCACGTCCAAGAACCCACCCTCGTTCAATAATTTTATCATGTACCATTTTAAAATGACTCATTTCCTCCTTTACTAAAGCTGTCATTTCTTGTACTAATTCCGTGTATTCCGGAAAGCTTACAATAAGGGAAATGGCTGTACTTGTTGCTTTTTGTTCGCAAAAAGCATGGTCTGTAAGTATTTCTTCAATATTTTTTTCTACAATGTTTACCCAACGTGGATCTGTTGGAAGTTTAAGTCCTAGCATTATTAAATAGTATTAGAAAAAATATGTACTTCTTCAATTTGTATGGTTCCAAATTCATCAATTTTAAGAGTGAAATCTTTGCATTTATCTGTATTTGGAACACAAAAAGAAGTATTTAAGCAAAGTGTGTTTTTATTAGAGGCCTCATGATCTACCCATACAAATTGCATAATGGCACTTGCCCAAAATGAAGCGTTCTCAAACTCATAAAAAAGTCTTTTGTTAATTAAGCTTTTATTGATAATAACATTGTCTTTTGATACAAGAAGCTGTGCTTCAAAATTTTTGTGATGAATTTTAGCTAT
The DNA here is from genome assembly GCF_030540775.2 of Flavivirga abyssicola. Classification (GTDB taxonomy): domain Bacteria; phylum Bacteroidota; class Bacteroidia; order Flavobacteriales; family Flavobacteriaceae; genus Flavivirga; species Flavivirga abyssicola. The sequence continues at coordinate 3,975,829 of NZ_CP141266.1, forward strand.
AGAGTCATTTTTCAATGTTCTGGATTCTAAAACAAAATCATTTTCTAAAGAATGATAGCTCATTTTAATCTTAAACCCATTGCTTAAAATAGTATCTGTTTTAATTTCAGTATATGTTTTTGGAACAAACTTTATCTCTTCAGTAAAGGACTCTAAAAGTTTATTTTCTTTTAAAACTTCCGCGTTAGTTTTATATTTCCTTTCTCTACCATTGCAGCTTGTTAAGGTTATGATAGAAGTTAAAATAATAAAAATTAATATTCTCATTTTAAACAGTTTATATATCTAAATCGAAAGTCTTTCTTAATATATCAATATTAGAATTTTTCTCTTTTAATTTTTCAAACTTCTCCGCGGTAGTATAAGCATATTTTTTCTCCATGACTTCGTTTATACTAATCGATAAGCTAATGTCATAGTTGTTTAAAGACTTTCTAATATAAGCCAAAAGATCATATTGGTTACGTTCTACCTCAACCTTATTTGTGGCGTTTGGAAACTCTAAATAAACCGTTGTTTCTTTAACTTTTGGAGTATCTATAGACAATATTGAAGCTAAATTATGTTTCCCTTTACCTCTTATTATTTCGATATAAGTATTCCAAACATTTACAAGTTCTTTCTCAGTAAAACTTTCTTTAGGTAAATCTTCTTCTTCTATAACAACATCCATTTGTTTAATAAGATGTTCTTTTTTAGCTTTTATGCTACTTAATGAAAGACCAGAAGCTCGTTTGGTTTCTTTTTTTAAAATTATTGTTGGAGGCTCATTAACTTGAAAAGCTTTTATTTTATTTGAATAAGTTGATTCAGTCTTAGTATTTTCCTCTATTGAATTGTCGGCAACTGAATTATTTTGTTCTTGCTTAGGAGCTGTTACTGGAACAGGAGTAACCCCTTTCTTTTTAAAGTAAGAAGCTGGAATTATGTAATGTCTGCTATTTTTTTTTTCTCCATCAAAAGTGATAGAGGCAAGCTGCATTAAACATAACTCGATAAGTAAGCGCTGATTTTTGCTGGTTTTGTATTTGAGATCGCAATCGTTTGCTAGATTTATGCCTTGAAGGAGGAACTCTTGTGAAGCTTTTTTAGATTGTTCTAAGTATTTCGTTTTGGTTTGTTCTCCTACTTCTAGTAATTCGATAGTTTCAGGCGTTTTAGTTACTAATAAATCTCTAAAATGAGATGCTAATCCAGAGATATAATGATGTCCATCAAACCCTTTAGACAATGTATTATTGAATTGTAGTAGCAATTCCGGAATCTTATTTTCTAAAATTAAATCCGTACTTGTAAAATAGGTTTCGTAGTCAAGTACATTTAAATTCTCCGTAACTGCTTGCCTGGTTAGATTTTTACCCGAAAAACTTACCACTCTATCAAAAATAGATAGGGCGTCACGCATAGCACCATCTGCTTTTTGAGCTATAATATGTAACGCATCATCATCTGCAGTGACACCTTGTTCTTCTGCAATAAATTTTAAATATTCTTTAGCATCTTTTACGGTAATGCGTTTAAAATCGAAAATCTGACAACGCGATAAAATAGTTGGAATTATTTTATGTTTTTCAGTAGTTGCTAAAATAAAAATACAATGTTTAGGCGGTTCTTCCAATGTTTTAAGAAACGCGTTAAAAGCAGCTTGAGATAGCATATGTACCTCATCAATAATGTACACTTTGTATTTTCCAACCTGAGGTGGTATACGAACCTGATCTGTTAAACTCCTAATGTCATCAACAGAATTGTTTGAAGCTGCATCTAGTTCAAAAATATTAAATGCAAAATCTTCATCATTAGTTTCGGTACCATCACTGTTAATCATTTTAGCGAGAATACGCGCACAAGTTGTTTTACCTACACCACGAGGCCCTGTAAAGAGTAGGGCTTGAGCTAAATGGTTATTGTCTATTGCATTCAGTAAAGTATTTGTAATAGCCTGTTGTCCCACAACATCTTTAAATGTTTGTGGTCTATATTTTCTGGCTGATACTACAAAGTGTTCCAATTTTGCTGAATTTACCTGTATTAACTTGTTTTAATACTTAGCATTTATTTGATGCTGATTATAATGTTTAACAAAGTTAAAAATTCAACTTAAAATTAAAGATAAAGCACATAAAATTTAAAACGAGTTATTAACAAATTTCAAAAATAAGTCTACAAAGCAAAAGTATTTTAAAGTAAATGAATAGTTCTGCTTATTTTTTGATATTTAAAATTTCTTTATTGTAATTTTGCGCTTAAGTAGATTGCCTTATCGCTCTTGTGCTGAATTTGTTTCATAATCATTTTTTTATTGGCTATATAGTTGATTTGAAAAGGTACTGAAACAAGTTCAGTGCTGGGGAGGAAAGTCCGAACACCGTAGTGCAACATAGTGGTTAATTACCACCAGTCGTGAGGCTAGGAAAAGTGCAACAGAAAGTATGTACAGGTTATGCTGTAGTGAAATCAGGTAAACTCTATGTGGTGCAATGTCATGTAAACCAGTGTTTGAGGGCTGCACGCTCGATGCTGGAGGGTAGGCAGCTAAAGTATATTGGTAACAATATACTCAGATAAATGATAAGGTATTCTTGTGTTTGTTTTTAAGCAATTTTGAAACAAGTTCAGGATGAACAGAATTCGGCTTATAGATTTACTTGAATATAAATAAACCCTTTTCTATTATAGAAAAGGGTTTATCATTAAAAATAATTGGTTAGTAATAAATATATTTTAGATTATTTGGGAGAATAGGATAAATCTGGTCTCATTTCTCCACTATATTCTTCCATTCTTGATATATTGTTTAATACTTTACTAAACGTTTCCCAACGGTCCGGACCCAAAACGTCTTCATTAGCCTTGGCTTGTGTTGCTCCATCTATTTCATCTTTAGCAGCAACAGATACCAGATAATAGTTTTCCATGGCTCCAAATCCATTTCGGTATATACGGTAGTAATTTGTGGATCCTTTGCTTGCAAATAGTTCTTTAACGGCTTTCATGCCTTCTTTTACCTTTTTGGCATTTTTGGGTGCATAATACATATAAAACCATTTGCGGTAGTTTTTTCCTTCTATTGCTTCTTTAGAGCCGTTTGGCATATAGCTAAGTTCTTCATCATGTACTACGATGTAAGAGCCGTGCGAATTGTAGCATTTATCATAACGTTCAAACATTTCTCCAAATTTATCTCCCATTGCCTTTGCCATATCTGCCATTGGACGTTTATCTAATTCAGCAAAGTTTTCAATAGGAGTGATATAAAAATATCTAAAATCATTAGATACTGCCGTTACCCATTTGGTTTGTAAATTATGTTCTACAGAGGCAGCATGGAATTCTTTAGCAATTTTCTCATATTCCATCATTTTTGACGGTTTTACATTGTCTTGGTGTACCAGGAACATTTGTTGTGCTTGCGATAGGTTACATGTTAAGCATAAAATGAATGCTAGGATTAAAGTTGTTTTTAGTGCTTTCATAAATTTAATATTTGGTTAGTTAGTCGTTTTTATTCTTTTTCAGCTTCAGCTTTGGCTTTTGCAGCTGCTATGGCGGCAAATTCTTGGTTCATTGCCGTACCATCAAAATAAATGTGTTCTTCTATAATTTTCCCCTTATCGAATCGTACAGCTAAATGTACTGGTATCAATAATTCTTTATTATTTGCTGCAAATGTACCTTTGTGTGAAGCCCAGTAATAAACCCAGGTTTCATCATCTTTATCTAATACCATTTCTACGTATTCTTTATCATGATTAAAACCGTAGGTAGACATAGCACTAGTCATAGCTTTTAAGTCATCTAGTCTTTTTTCTGCTGTTATTGGTTTAATAGAATTAACAAATATTTTTGCAGTATCGGCAAAATGGCCTTTCCATGTGTCCCAGTCACCGGTTTCATAAGCTTTAATACCGGTTTTTAACGTTTCAATTTCAGTAGATTCAGCAAAATAGCGCTGTGTTTTTTTTTCGCAAGCAATTAAAATAATCACTGTAAATAGTAATAAAAGAAGTTTTTTCATTTCGTTTATGGTTTTAAAGTTAGTGTTAGCACTCAAACTAAGCCATAAGCAATTGTGGGAAAAGATATGCTTTTAGACTCTTAATATAGTAGGGTGTAGAGTCTGGGATTTTAAAGAATAGAATCTAAAGTACTGAAAAAAAAAGAATTAACAAAAAAAGGAGCGCACTGGTTTAGGCTATTTCAAAAAAACTAAACATATTACCACCATAACTTTTAGAATAACTATAATGATTTAGATTAGATAAATCTGTGTGTTTGGAGTGTTCAATAATTAGAATACCATCTTCCAATAACATGTTGTTTTGAAAAACCAATTCCGGTATTTTAGAAAATTGTTCTTCTGAAAAATTATAAGGAGGGTCTGCAAATACAACGTCAGTTTGTAAATTGGACTTTTCTAAAAATTTAAAAACATCACTTTTTATAGTATTTATAGGCATTTCAAAAGCTTCGGCAGTTTGGTTTATAAACTTAATACAGCCATAATCTTGATCTACACAAGTAATATTTTGGGTACCTCTTGATGCAAATTCATAACTTATATTACCAGTGCCAGCAAACAAATCTAAAACAGAGACCTCATCAAAATAAAACAGATTATTTAAAATATTGAATAAAGATTCTTTAGCCATATCTGTTGTTGGTCTCACCGGTAAATTTTTAGGTGCAACAATTTTTCTACTTTTATAAATACCAGAAATAATACGCATCAAAAACTTTTTATTAAAGTGAAATCTGAATGATTATACTTTGGGTTTTCATTATATGTATAGTTATCATTTCGATCACCAAAACTTATATTTCTTATATACTTATATGCAATTTGATATACATCATCGCTTTCTTTTATATCACCAATAAAAGCTACATTTAACGTTTCAGGATTTAAATTTAATTGCTCTGCAGTAAATAAAACATAATATATAAAGTCTTCTTTTGTAGTGTATTCAAATGTATTGTATAGTAATAGCTTACCTTTTTCTATAATTACTATTTCAAAATGATTTTTGCAAATGTTTAAATATGCTCTAGGGGTATTGGTGTTTTTCTCAATCTGTAAAATTTCTTCAATTAGGATAGTAGAAACATGTTTAAAAGTAAAAGCTCCAAATTTGTCATATATAAAATTATTAATATTTATATAGGGAACATAGACATTTACACTATCATTTAATACGATATCATCGTAGGTAATAAAATCCGATTTAAGAATTTTAGAATTAAATTTTAAATAATCAGCTAAACAGTCTTCTTCAAATAAGGGTTTAGGTACTAGTGTAGATAATTCATTATCATGAATTACACAGATGTTATTAAATGATTCCTGTAAATGTGATTCTGTATCGAAGATATTTTGACAACGGTCTAAAAGCTCTAAAGGCGTCAGTCTTTTGTTAAAATCGAAGTGCTTTAAGACAGAAATATTATTGGAATCTTTTTGCAGTATAGAAAAAGAAAGTCCACTCAAACTTATTTGAATGGACAATTCTAGATTCGTTAATTTATTAGTGTTTTTATTTAACTGCGTCATAATTTGTCGGCCAATTCCCGACAGTTTTAACTTCGTCCATAGAACCTACTACTAATTGATCTCCATTTACGCCATCAACCGAAACAATTTGGTTTTCTTGCATAAGAAGGTCCTTATTTTGGTCGAATAAAATAACATCCTTTTTAACAGAAGCTTCAAAAACAGGTATCTGTATATCGTTTTGTCCTATATATCCAGCTTGTAACTTAAATTTAGCGCCTTCTTTACCTACAGGAACATTCATCATGGATTTGTAACGATCAGAAGATTTAAATAATGAATCTTTAACAGAAACAAAACCTAAAGTATCAACTATAACAATCTCTTTAGTAGTGTCAACTCCATATAATTTGGTTAATTGTTCATCTATAACAGTAGAATCTCTACGTTGCGTAATAGTATATTGAGCGGTGTCTATAAATTTAATCAAGCTTTCAAAATTACCAGAAAATTTACCAGTTACTTGTTTATGAGCAAGTTGAGCATCTCTAATATCTATTAAACTTGTAATAACTTCTTTATAACGTTTGTTTTTAAGTTTATTAAATTGAATAGGCTCATAAATGGACATGTATGTTTGATAGCCTAGATAACCAATTAATAACCAAAGTACAATTGTTAAAACAGGTTTAAGTTTTGAAGGTATGAATTTGTCAACCAGCTTTACCAAGCCGATTGTAAGCAATATCACTGCTACTGCGATAAGAATAAATGTCAACATAGGATGTTCTATTAATTAAAAGTCTTTTCGCAAATCTACAATTTTTTTTTAACCGTAAAAACCTAAGAGAGTAAAAATCATTTCTATCTTTGAATAATTTTTAATTTGTCGAAACTTTAGATGACGTCATCAGAATTTTATTCCCTTATAAACCAGCAGTTCCCGTTTAAACCTACGTTAAAACAAAATATTGTTCTGCAACAGCTTTCAGAGTTTATTTTTAACAAAGCACCAAATTTACTTTATGTGCTAAAAGGTTATGCAGGTACAGGAAAGACTACAATTGTAGGGATTATTGTGACTAATTTATGGAAAGCTAAAAAAAGTGCTGTTTTAATGGCTCCAACAGGTAGAGCGGCTAAAGTTATTTCTAATTATTCGGGAAAAGAAGCATTTACCATTCATAAAAAAATATATTTCCCAAAGAAAGAAAAGGGTGGAGGTGTTAGATTTGTGTTACAACCCAATAAGCATAAAAACACCGTTTTTATAGTTGATGAAGCATCTATGATACCAGATACGCCAAGTGATTCAAAACTTTTTGAAAATGGCTCGTTACTTGATGATTTAATTCAATATGTGTATTCCGGTCATCATTGTAAATTACTTTTAATTGGTGACACGGCTCAATTACCACCAGTTAAGTTAGATATTAGCCCTGCTTTAAATGAAGATGCTCTTAGTTTAAATTACAACAAAGAAGTTACCAGAATGGAATTAGACGAAGTTGTGAGGCAAGGGCAGGATTCTGGGATTCTTGCCAATGCAACGGTATTACGTGAGGCCTTATCACATAGCGTTCATGATAGTTTTAAATTTGATTTGGCAGACTTTAAGGATATTGTTAGGTTAATAGATGGGCATGAGATTATGGATGCTATTAACGATGCTTATAGCGATTTAGGGAAGGAAGAAACGGCCATTATTGTGAGAAGTAATAAACGGGCTAATTTGTATAATCAACAAATACGTAATAGAATATTATTTAATGAAAGCGAACTCTCTGCTGGCGATTATTTAATGGTTGTTAAGAACAATTACTTTTGGATTAAGCCAACTACTGAAGCTGGTTTTATTGCAAATGGTGATATTATAGAAGTGCTTGAAATTTTTAGTATTCAGGAGCTTTACGGCTTCCGTTTTGCAGAAGTTAAAATACGTATGGTAGATTATCCGAAAATGAGACCTTTTGAAACGGTTTTACTTTTAGATACTATCGAAGCTGAAACACCATCTTTACCTTTCGAAGATTCTAATAAGTTATACCAAGAAGTTATGAAAGATTATGAAGATGAATCTAGTAAGTATAAAAAATTTATAAAAGTAAAGGGTAATAAACACTTTAATGCACTTCAAGTGAAGTTTTCTTATGCCATTACCTGTCATAAATCGCAAGGTGGACAATGGCACACCGTTTTTGTTGAGCAGCCTTATTTGCCAAATGGTATTGATAAAGACTATTTGCGTTGGTTGTATACCGCAGTAACCAGAGCTAAAGAAAAACTATATCTTATTGGTTTTAAAAATGAATTTTTTGAAGAAGATTAATTTTAGTAATCAGTAATCAGTGGTCAGTGGTCAGTGGTCGGTAGTCGGTAGTATTGTTTATAATTTTTATGTTGCCAAGAAAGTTTCAGCAATATAAAGGCAAAACCTAATGATAATTATTCTATTTTTGAATTAGATACTGAGCTTAATATTATGAAAATAATTTCAATGATTCCTGCGCGTTACAGTGCATCGCGATTTCCAGGAAAACTTATGCAAGACCTAGGGGGAAAAACGGTCATATTGCGTACATACGAAGCCACTGTAGCTACTAATTTGTTCGATGACGTCTTTGTCGTTACGGATAACAAAATTATTTATGACGAAATTGTAAATAATGGAGGTAAAGCCATAATGAGTAAGAAAGAACATGATTGTGGTAGCGATAGAATAGCAGAAGCTGTCGAATTTATGGATATAGATATTGTTATTAATGTTCAAGGAGACGAACCATTTACAGATAGAGAGTCGCTGGCAAAATTGATAGAAGTCTTTAAGGAAGACCATGATAAAAAAATTGATCTAGCGTCCTTAATGGTTCATATCACAGATTTGGATGAGATTAATAATCCAAACACTGTAAAGGTGATTGTAGACCAATCAAATTTCGCACTTTATTATTCTCGAAGCCCAATTCCTTATCCAAGAGAAAAAAATGTAGGTGTGAAATACTATAAGCATAAAGGCGTTTATGCTTTTAGAAAAGAAGCTATACTTGATTTTTACAAGTTACCCATGTTGCCATTAGAAGCTTCAGAAAAAATCGAGTGTATTCGTTATTTGGAATATGGAAAACGAATTAAAATGATAGAAACCGATATTGAAGGTGTTGAAATTGATACACCTGAAGATTTGGAACGCGCTAAAAAATTATGGAAATAGTTAGTGAACTCATCTTGACTTTTTGTTTTTAACCGAAAATGAGATAAAATTTGTTCAGATGAGGCATTTTTTGAAAGGCATAGCAGTGCTAAGCATAAAAAAAGTAACAAAATATGGGCGAATTTTAGCCATTTTTTAGGAAATAGAAAAAGTCAAGATGAGTTCAGTATTAAACTTGCTTTAGTAACTTAATTAAAAGACAATTAATTGATAAAAGAATACAACAATATAAAAGTGATTGGCTTTGATGCAGATGATACCCTTTGGGTGAATGAAACTTATTTTCGTGAGGCAGAAGAAGCATTTGGGAAATTATTATCAGACTATGAAACCCCAAATAAAATAGATCAGGAATTATTTAAAATGGAAATACGCAATTTACCTATATATGGATACGGGGTTAAAGCTTTTGTATTATCTATGGTTCAATCTGCTTTAGAATTGTCTAACTATAATGTACCTCATAAAACAATAGAAGAGATTCTTAATATTGGAAAAAGAATGCTTGAAAAGCCCGTAGAATTGCTTGATGGTGTTGAGGATGTTTTAAAAGTATTATCGAAAAAATATCGTTTAATACTTGCTACGAAGGGTGATTTATTAGATCAAGAACGCAAGTTAGAAAAGTCTGGCCTTACAAGTTATTTTCACCATATAGAAGTATTAAGCGATAAGCAAGAAATTAATTATTCTAAATTATTAAATCATTTAGAGGTTAAACCATCAGAGTTTTTAATGATAGGCAACTCTTTAAAATCTGATGTATTACCATTAGTGAATATTGGAGCTCATGCAGTCCATGTCCCTTTTCATACTACTTGGGCACATGAAGAAGTTACTGAAAAAGAGACAAACGGAAAGACTTATAAAACGATAAGTAGTTTACGAGATGTTATAAAATTATTAGAGTAGTTGAAAATTATAGATATAAATACCTGGAATAGAAAGCAGCATTACGAGCATTTTAGTAAGCTAAAAGACCCCTATTTTGCTGTAATAATTCCTTTTAATGTTACTAAAGCATATAAGTTTTCAAAAGAGAACAACAAAAGTTTTTTTGCGAAGTACTTACATGATTGTATGAAAGCGATAAATGTGGTTGATAATTTTAGATATAGAATAGAAGATGAAAACGTAGTGGATTATCATGTTATTCATGCATCAGCTACAATTATGAGATCTAATAAAACATTTGGCTTTTCATTTGTTGAATATAACGATGATTTGAATATTTTTGCAAAAAATATAGCAGAAGAAAAAGAAAGAATTGAAAATTCTACAGCATTATATCCACCTCAAAATGGATTAAACTGTATACACTGTTCTGCCATGCCCTGGCTTCATTTTTCAGGACATAAAGAACCTGTTTCTGGAGTATTGGAATCTGTACCAAAAATTGCATTTAGCAAAATAACTCAAATCAATGACGAATTAATTATGAATGTTTCTGTTAACGTAAACCACGCATTAGTTGATGGCTATCATATTGGTTTGTTTTCAGAAGAATATCAAAAATATTTAAACCAATAAAAATTTAAAATAAATACTATTTTTACCTTTTGTAAAAAAAATCTGTTAAATGAATTATAAAAACTTTCCAATGGTGCCAAGAGTTATTTTTGGCAGAGGTAGTTTCAATCAGTTAAACGAAATTTTGACCCCAAAACGTTTAAACATCAATGCGCCTTTTATTTATTTGGTAGATGATGTTTTCAAGAACAATTCTTGGTTAACTTCAAGAATACAATTATCATATGATGATAAGATTATTTTTATTTCTTCAAAAGAAGAACCAAAAACGTCTCAAGTAGATGAGCTGGTTGAAGACATTATTTTATTAACAAAAGAACGTCCGTCTGGAGTTATCGGAATAGGAGGCGGGACGCTTTTAGATCTGGCAAAGGCAGTTGCTATAATGCTAACTAATGAAGGCGAAGCTAAAGATTATCAGGGTTGGGATTTAGTTAAAAATGAAGGAATATATCATGTTGGTATTCCAACTATATCTGGTACAGGAGCCGAAGTTTCTAGAACAACGGTACTAACCGGACCACATAAAAAGCTAGGCATAAATTCGGATTTCACTCCATTTGATCAAGTTGTACTTGACTCAGAACTCACAAAAGATGTTCCAGTAGATCAATGGTTTTATACAGGAATGGATTGCTATATTCATTGTGTAGAGTCGTTAAATGGAACGTATTTAAATGCTTTTAGTAAAAGTTATGGTGATATGGCCTTAGACTTATGTAAAGAGATCTTTTTAAGTGACGATCTTTCAGAGGTTGAATCTCAAGAAAAATTAATGATGGCTTCCTGGCATGGCGGTATGAGTATTGTATATTCTCAGGTAGGTGTTGCTCATGCTATGAGTTACGGTTTATCTTACTTATTGGGTACAAAACATGGTATTGGTAATTGTATCGTTTTTGATCAGTTAGAAGAGTTTTATCCAGAAGGTGTAAAGCTTTTTAAACAAATGAAGGAAAAACATAATATTGAGTTACCCGTTGGTCTTTGTGCTAATTTGTCGGATGAGGAATTAAATATCATGATTGATATCTCGTTAAGTTTAGAACCTCTTTGGGAAAATGCCTTGGGGGAAAACTGGCAAAAAACAATAACTCGAGAAAAATTAAGAGCTCTTTATCAAAAAATGTAGTATGCAATGGCTAGCCAAATTTCTTTATTTTAAATTATTAGGATGGAAAGTTGTTGGCAATACGCAAGTATCTAAAACCTTAATTAAAAAAGCCATTATAATAACCGTACCACACACCAGTTGGCATGACTTTTATATTGCTGTTTTGTTACGTTCTGTATTAGACATAAAAACAAATTTTGTTGGTAAAAAAGAATTGTTTGTATTTCCAATAGGATGGTTTTTTAGAGCATTAGGAGGCATACCAATAGATAGGCATGCTAAAGAAAAAAAAGTAGATATAATTGCTAAATTATTTGAGACAAATGAAGAATTCCGGATGACTTTAGCACCAGAGGGAACTCGTAAAAAGGTTGATAAATGGCGTACAGGGTTTTATTACATAGCTAAAAAAGCTAAATTGCCTATTATAATGATTACACTTGATTTTGAAAATAAACAAAATAAAATTTCAGAACCTTTTTATCCTACAGATAATATGGAAGCTGATTTTAAGTTTATGCGTGATTATTTTATAGGTGTAAAAGGAAAGATAGTCGAATATTCTTGATATTTTTTGAATTTATACTGAATATGGCACAGAATTTGAATACTGTTTATTGTAGAAATGAAACATAAAGTAAACAATTCATTTGTTCCTAAAAAGAAACATTTTTACTCCATAGAACAAAAGCTACCTCATTATTTATGTGGTAGCTTTTTTGTTTGAAATATGTTTATAAGCGATTGGCTTCTAGGTTATGCTTGACCTGACATTGATATGACTTTAAGTACCCAATATACTGATTTAGTAGCTTGTCGCCTTGAGCGCAGTCGAAAGGTAATAAAAACCTGCAAGTTTAAATGGGTTTCGACTTTAGTTTATACTGAGCGCAGTCGAAGTACTCAGTATAAACTATAGCCGAAGTGCTCAATCTGATACGAAGAACATAATTTATTGATTTTTAGTAAAATAGATTCATATTTACATCATGCCAACTTAAGTTAAGCTAATAGTTTTAGTTACTTAACTTCTTTTAAAGCGTTATCAATAAGCGTTCTTAAGTGTTGTTTATGGGCTCTAGATGATATATTTCCTGTGTTAGAAGCCATGGTTTTAATGTTTTTCAAATTATATAGAGCCATAGACTTTGCATTATTGGTATATCTGCTGTTGTACTTTCCTGTAAACATATCAATAAGCATATTTGTATATTCCAGTTGTAAATTTTGCCTAAAAGAGTTTATGTTATAATAAATATCAGCTTTGAAAATAGCGCGGTTTAAGTCATTCATAAAAGTAGATAAACTATAGCTGTTACCATATAATTCTGAATCCGTAATTCTTTGTAGTGTATTAGGGTGTAATATATGATTTAGCACATTTTTTTGATACCCTAATATCTGCCTGTGAATCTTAGGATCCTCGGGAGTTCTAAAATCATACCCTCTTCTTTGCATTGCTAAATAATTATATAAATCATTAGGAGCATTAAAAGCATCAGGAGCAAACACATATTTACTTAAAGCAGCCATGGCTCTTTTTTGATCCGTTAAACTTACTGGTGTATAGGGTTGTTTTTCACCTTTTTGTTTGGCCATAGCTCTATCAACATAAACCCCGCCAATAAACCTTGAAATCACATTAGCAGCACTTCCTTTTTGTCCACTTAAGATATAATAGGCTTGCCTTAATTCTTGATAAGATTGGCCAGACTTAGTAAACTTATCCTTTATACCAGCCATCATAGTATTAATTGTTTCAAAACGATCAATAGAGTATTTAATTTGGTCGTTAGACATATCTCCAACCATAACTCTTGGGTCAATAGCTTTACCTGGAGCGCGCATATCATCAGCGTCATTACCAAAAATAAGCTCTGGTTTAGTAGATTGATCTAATAATGTTGTTTTTTCAAGCTTAGTTTTAAAAGGCGTATATCCAAATTGGATCGCCCAAACATCATAAGGCCCAACAGCCGTATCATAGTATTGTCCTTGCTTCGTTCTGTCTTTTGTGATGTTAATAGCGGCATAGTCCATCACTGAGCCTGTTAGGCATTTACCTTTAATAAAATCGGCGTCAGCTAATTGTTCAGGAGAGAATAATTGACTAGCTTTCATGTTATGGTTTAATCCTAGCGTGTGTCCAACTTCGTGCATAATTAAAGCTGTCATAGCTTCTTTTTTCATGCGTTTCATTTCTAAATCTGTCGCATTTGTAGCTTTTAACACCGCATTTCCGAAAAGTGTGTTTTCATGCATAACATGCCCTAAAGAACAATACATATTGTCATCTTCTTCAGTATTTGAATTCTCAAAAGTATCATGCAATGAAGCTAGATCAAATAATTTGTCGTACATCACTCTGTTGGTAAAATGTACATATTCTAGCATGATATCTGCTCCTAAAATCTGTCCGGTTTTTGGATTCACAAAACTTGGGCCATAACCTCCAAATGGTGGTTGAGGAGACGACGTCCAACGCAATACGTTATAATTTATATCTCCAGCATCCCAATTAGCATCATCTGGTTGAATTTTAACAGCCAAAGCGTTTTTAAATCCGGCTTTTTCAAAAGCTACATTCCACTGCAATACTGCTTTTTCTATGGTTTCTCTCCACTCTAGAGGCGTCGAATTCTCTATCCACCATGTAATAGGTTCAACAGGCTCAGAAATAACGGCATTTGGATCTTTCTTTTTTAAGTTCCAACGGTGTACTAAATCCCGATATGGTGTTGGGCTAGTTGATGTTTGATCGTCTACTTTGGTAGTAAAATAACCAACTCTAGGATCATCATATCTAATTTCATAATCGTTTTCTGGCATAGCTATTAAGCTGTGAAATACTTTGATACTAACATTTCTTCCATCTGCTAAAGCATTCGACCCTCTATTTAAAACAGAAGGGGATGAATATACATATTCTACTGCTAGATCCGTGTTATTATCATAATTACGAATCGCTTTTATTTTAGTCTTTGTTTTATTTAAATTTCCTAATTTAAAAGCTGTGGGAGGTCTTCCCGGGAAATTTGGTCGCTTGATTTGAGACAGGGTCTCAGCTAAAAATAGATTATCAGCCTTTATTAGATAAAGCCCCTTTTTTTTGTCATGACTTTCTATTTTTATACTTGCCATGTTTCCGTTACTAATATTAGCGTCCTTAGATTTTGAAAGTGCACTTTTCGGATCAAAGTAAAACGATGTGTTTTGTGTTATAAACTCAATCTTATTAAAATATTTTTCAATTTTAAATACTTTAGATCCTTTGTACGATCCTCTAATGATTCTTCCTGCATCCATCACACCATCCGCGATTTGACTAAAATAGATGTATTCTTTGTTTAGCTGCTTATCAGAAATGATCATTTGTATAGTTCCTGTTATAGTATCCTGATAAATAGGAAATAAGCCGTCAATTTTTTTGCTGGACTTAATGAGGGCCGCAATTGTTTTAGGTTTTTTCTTTGTCGGTCTTACAGGGCTTGCAGGTACTTCTACTTGATTTTTTTTCTTGCCTTTTTTTCTTTTTTGAGCTTGAGCGTTTTCAGTTACAGAGAAAAGCATCAACATTAAAACAAAGCAAATAAGCTTTGTTGCCTTTAAATTTCTAAGTGTCATATTATTATTTGTAATTGATCATGATAAAATTAAAAATAAAGAACTGCTTATATCCATATAAAATGTTAAAAGAAACCTAATGTTATATATTTTAAAAAGATTATAGTAGATAATATATTACTATCTTTAAGCATTATGATAAAAGACACTAAGATTGCCGTATTAATTGATGGAGATAATATTCCATCAAAGTATATTTCTGAAATGATGGAAGAAATAGCCAAATACGGAACACCAACAATAAAAAGAATTTATGGAGATTGGACAAAACCACATCTTTCTAAATGGAAAAGTATACTCCTTGAAAATGCTATTACACCCATTCAACAGTACGGTTATACTACGGGGAAGAATGCTACAGACTCAGCCATGATTATCGATGCGATGGATATTTTGTACTCTGAAAAAGTAAATGGCTTTTGTTTGGTGTCCTCTGATAGTGATTTTACCAAATTAGCAACACGATTACGAGAAGCTGGTATGCAGGTTTATGGCATGGGAGAAAAGAAAACACCTAATCCGTTTATTGTTGCTTGTGATAAATTTATTTATCTGGAGATTCTTAAAAAGGATCTTGAAAAAGATGATAAGGAAGGAAAATCTAAAAAAGATAATTTATATAATATTACCCCTAAGGTTATTAGGCTTCTTAAAAATTCGGTATCTGATGCTGCCGATGATGATGGTTGGGCATTTCTTGGTGATGTTGGCTCTTTAATATTAAAAAAGCAGCCTAATTTTGATTCTAGAAACTTTGGTTTTGATAAGTTAACGCCTCTTTTTAAATCGTTAAACAATTTTGAAATGGAGCAACGCGACCAGAGCAATGGGCGATTTAAATTAATTTATGTTAGGAATAAGTAAATCTAATTTTTTTCATTCCTGCGACTTGCCCGGAACTTGTTTCAGTAAGGCAGGAATCCACTTTGAATTTAAAATCATTGTTAAGCTATTATTTGTGAATTTGTAATAAACAATTACTAATAAAGAGATTCCTGCCTTCGCAGGAATTAATTCCCTAAGATTTTATCCATAACCCAACTCGTATGAAGTGCAGAGCTTCCAAGCGAAGGATGGGTATAGTTTTTTTTGATAAGCATGTCTCTCATACCTTCAACATGGTGAAGCTGTATATGTTTTGGGTTTTCTATTACTAACTCTTCACTTTTTGTCTCTCCGTTTAATATGATTGGATTGTCATGAAAAACAGAAAATTGAATCGTTCCTTTGCTTCCAAAAATTTGAACTTTATCGCAATGATCGTTGCAGCCAAAATTCCAACTACCAGCTCCGGTAATATCATTTTTATGTATCCAGCAAGCTGTTACAGCATCTTTCGACGTGTAAAAGTTTTGTTGATTGGCGCTTAAGCCATATGCATTTTTTATATCACCTAGTAGGTAAGTAAACAAATCGAGTCCATGGCTTGCTAAGTCATCAAAGTAACCACCCATTGCTATTTTTGAATCTGTTCTCCAATTGTATGATTTTGATTTATCCAAATCGCTAGCAGGTTTACTTAAATGCCAATCTATATGCCTAACATCTCCTATATACTTGTTTTCTAACCAATTTTTTATTTGATTAAATCGGGGTAATGATCTTCTGTAATAAGCAATAAATAACGGTAAATTTTTACTGTTGAAGGCATTGTATATTTCCAAGCTGTCTTCATAAGAGGGAGCCATAGGTTTTTCTATACAACAAATTTTTCCTGCGTTTGCAACTTTTATGGCATAAAGTTTATGTGTATCGGGAGGTGTTGCAATGTATATTGCATCAATTTCAACATCATTAATTAAATCATCGGCATTGGCATAAACCTTTTCTATGTTGTGTCTTTGCGCGTAGTCTTTAGCTTTGTTAAAATCACGTCGCATAACAGCAGCTAGTTTAAAACCTTCTGTTGCTTTGTAAGCAGGACCACTTTTTACTTCTGTTACGTTTCCACAGCCAATAATTCCCCATTTAATTGTTTTGTTAGAGTCTTGAGAATTGGACATGTGTTTTAAATAATTAAAAATTTATTCAGTACTCTCTTCCATGGTATGATATACGTTCTGTACATCATCATCTTCTTCAAGCTTTTCTAAAAGTTTTTCAACATCTGCTGTTTGCTCCGCGTTAAGTGGTTTTGTTACTTGTGGAATACGCTCAAAACCAGAAGATAAAATTTCAATTTCCCGAGTTTCTAATTCCGCTTGAATGGCTCCAAAACTTTCAAAAGGGGCATAAATTAATATACCATCTTCATCAGCGAAAACCTCTTCTGCACCAAAATCTATAAATTCCAATTCGATTTCTTCAGGGTCTAGACCTTCGGCATTGATTCTAAAATTGCAAGTATGATCAAACATAAAAACGACCGATCCAGATGTTCCCAAGCTACCATCACATTTATTAAAATAGCTACGAACATTGGCAACGGTACGTGTATTGTTATCGGTAGCAGTTTCAACTAAAATAGCGATTCCATGAGGTGCATATCCTTCAAAAATAACTTCTTTATAATCACCTTGGCTTTTATCACTTGCTTTTTTTATAGCACGTTCTACATTGTCTTTAGGCATATTAACTGCCTTGGCATTTTGTATAACGGCTCTTAAACGGGAATTACTAGCTGGGTCTGGGCCACCTTCTTTTACAGCCATAACAATGTCTTTACCAATGCGTGTAAAGGCTTTACTCATTGCAGACCAGCGTTTCATTTTTCTTGCTTTTCTAAATTCAAAAGCTCTTCCCATAATACTGATATTTTATTTTTATTTCCTCGAAGAAGGAAATCCCATTAATTTTTACTGGATATTATTTATATCGGCAAATTTAAAAAAATCTATTAATCAACATAATGGTTGTCGATTTTAATTTTTTTGAACCTATAATAACTGCTTACTAAATACTGATTATTTTAAAATGGCATTATTCTTCATCAGGCTCAACAATAGATTCTATAGCTTCAGCTAATTTAAAGTCTTTGTTGGTTACTCCTTTGGTATCATGGGTTGATAGCGAAATAGTAAGTACGTTATATGTATTAGACCAATCTGGATGGTGGTTTAATGCTTCACACTCGAAAGCAATTCGACTCATAGCACTAAAGCAGTCTTTAAAGTTTTCGAATTCAAATTCGGCGTGAATGGCATTATCATAATAATCCCAATCTGGAAAGTGTAATAATCGTTTTTCTATATCTTGTTCTGAAAGTTTACTCATAAGTATATGTTTATGTCCATGTAATTTTACTAATTTAAAGATTTCAGAGATTAAAATCAATTATAATTTTAATTCTGATAGGATTTGCTGACTTACAAGTTGTAAATGTTTGGGTAATAGGTTATACTTTGGTAATACGGCTAAATACCTATCGTCGTTAGTCGTATAAACATTTTTATAAGTTACTTTTTTGTTATGCCACTCGAAGGAATCGACAATTTCTTTTATAAAATCGTCATGATGCACTAAATCACTACTTCCCAAATGAAAAACGCCCGATTTATTTCTATTGATTATGTAATGAACTTGTTGTGTTACTTTTAAATCGTTCGTTACATTCATGATTAGATTTGGAAATACTTCTATAGGCTCTTTTTCTTTTATATGTTCTTGTATTTCCATTATTCTGGGAGATTGTGCTCCAAAAACCATTGGCAATCTTAAAATGGCGACTTGTTTTTTGGGCATGCGTAATAGCATGTTTTCAATTTTAATTTTAAAATGCCCGTAAATGCTATTGCTTAAGGTTTTATCGGTCTCGTAACTAGGGTATTTGCTATAGGCATCAAAAACATTCGCTGAGGATATAAAAATGAGCTTTATTTTATTTGTAAATACATATTCTGCCAGATGTTGATGTGCTACTAATTGAGCTGAAAAGTCACCGCGAATTGCCGAAATAACAATGGTAGGCCTAACGATTTCCAATATTTCATAAACATCATCTTCCTCAATATTATACTGAAAGAGGTGTTTGTTTTTTTCGTATTGTTTATTTGAAGTATTGTATGTTCCAAATGTTTTAAAATAGGAGCAGAGCTCTTTGTATATAGCTCCACCTAAAAAACCGCTAGCGCCTAATATTAAAATTCTATGTTTACTTTCTTTCTCCTGCCTCTTCATTTATAGAAATGCTTTTCTTTTAGCCTTTATAAAACGGTAGTTTGATTACGGTTGCGGGAACAGCATTTTTACGTATCTGAATGTTAATTTTACTATTAATATCTGTAAAAACGGTTGGTACATAGCCTAAACCAATACCCTTACCTAACGATGGCGACATGGTGCCTGAAGTAACATGACCTATTTTATTTCTGTTACCGTCAACAATATCGTAGCCTTGTCTTGGAATACCTCGTCCATCTAATTCGAAAGCAATCAATTTACGTTCAGCACCTCGTTCTTTTTCTGCTTTTAAAGCTTCAGAATTAGTAAACTCCTTTGTGAATTTTGTAATCCATCCTAAACCAGCTTCAATAGGAGAGGTGGTATCGTCTATATCATTTCCGTAAAGGCAATATCCCATTTCCAAACGCAAAGTATCACGCGCGGCAAGTCCGATAGGTTTGATACCATAATCTGCACCGGCTTTAAATACATTATCCCAAATTTGTTTTACTTCACTATTCTTACAGTAAATTTCAAAACCACCACTTCCTGTGTATCCTGTGGCCGATATAATGACATTGTCTATCCCCGCAAAATCTCCAACTACGAAATTGTAGAATTTTATGGCAGATAAATCATGACTGGTAATTGATTGCATGGCTTCTATGGCTTTTGGACCTTGAATGGCAAGTAGTGAATAGTCTTCACTTAGATTACGCATGGTAGCACCAGCATCATTTTTAGACTGAATCCAGTTCCAATCCTTTTCAATATTACTTGCATTAACAACCAACAGATATGTGTCCTCTTTTATCTTATAAATGATTAAATCATCTACAATGCCACCATTATCATTTGGTAAACAGCTATATTGTGCTTTACCTATGGTTAATTTAGAAGCATCGTTACTAGATACTTTTTGAATTAAATCCAATGCATGCTCTCCTTCAATTAAAAACTCGCCCATATGGGATACATCAAAAACTCCAACAGCTTGTCTTACTGTTTCATGTTCTATATTCACGCCTTCGTATTGTACAGGCATATTGTAGCCCGCAAAAGGTACCATTTTAGCGCCAAGTGATTCGTGAGTTGATGTTAATGCAGTGTTCTTCATTTTATAGTGATTGAAATATTGTCGAGCAAAACTACATAAATTTTACTTGATTTTTGCTATCAAAGTTTTGTTAAAAATGTAAAGTATTAACATTTTGTTCGTCTTTTAATGCATTATTCGTAACTATAACCCTTAAAATGAAGAAACTTTTAATTTTTATTAGGCTTTTATTTTTTCAAAATGTCTTGGGCATTTTCTGTTTTTAAGCTATGATATGGGGGATTTAACCTTAACTATTGCCAGTGTTTTAATACATTTTATTTTATACAATTTCCTTAAGATATTTAAAACTATCAATTATGTAGTTTGGTCTTTGTTTTTCTAATTCTTCTCTTGTGTTGTTCCCATATGTTGCCCCACAAGTATCCACAAGAGCTCTTTGTCCCATTTCAACATCAAAAATTGTATCACCGACTACTAAACATTCATTGGGGTGATATTTAAATTTGTCCATAATAACGTTGACAATGTCTGGAGAAGGTTTTTTGTTTTTGCACCTTCTTCACCACCTATAAATGAAAAAATATCATAAATATTCTGTTTTTTAAGAATCTTAATTAATGATTCTTTCCCTTTACTTGACGCAACTGCCAAGTTTATTCCATTTAAATGAAAATCAAGCAATGTATCTTTGACGCTATGCCTAAACCACTATTCCATTATTCCCGTGAAAATGAAAACATAATACAATCCAGTCGTGATAAAAGTGACAGCAGCAACAGTTCGCATTACTTTTTCGATTTTGGTAATTCTGTTATAGAAAACACCTACTTTTCCTGTGGTAAATGCCAATAAATAGGTGAAAAGAATTACAGGTAACCCTGTTCCGAATGCAAAAACAATAGGTAAATAAAGACCGTCTGCTGATGTAATAGTCATTGGCATTAACATACCAAAAAATAAAGCTCCACTATATGGGCAAAATGCCAAAGCAAAAATTACTCCTATCAAAAAGGAACCTAGCAGACCTTTATCTTTAAATTTTGCGGAAAGTTTTTCTTGAAAATTCGATTTGCCTAAAAAATTAAGCTTTATTACATTTAGCATTATTAAGCCTATAACTATCAATAAAGGCCCTAAATACTTCTCTCCATTCTGATTGAAAAATCGAGCAATGTGGAATTTACTTGCACCAAGATATAATATCAAACCTATTGAGGCATAACTGAACCCTCTTCCCAAAGAGTAAAGCAATCCGCTTAAAAATACTTTTCGTTTACTGGAAATGTTTTTAGAAATAAAAGCTGTTGCAGTTATATTGGTAGCCAAAGGACACGGACTAATGGCTGTCATTAATCCGAGTATAAATGCCGATAATATTGGGACCTCATAATTTTCTAAAAGTGACTGCAAAAAAGTCATTTAGAGCATTTTTAATTCTGTGTCTATTTTAGATTTCAGTTCTTTTGAAAAGGCTTCTTGGTCATTCCCCTTCATAAAAGCAAAATCCGTCAGATTTATTTGAACTTCCTTTCCATTTTTTATAACATTTAAAAATAGAGATGTACCTGATGCCTCAAATTTTTCAGCAATTTTTTCATTTTCCTTTGCATCTATATTGATTATCTGAAACGTAATTTTATCTTCTTTGAGTTCCTTTGCAAAATAAGTGTTCAATGTATATTTCGTATTAGCTTCAATGGCATTACACGTTGTACACCTATGTGTTGAATGAAAATCCAAGACTTCAATTTTTGAAATGGATTTATCTAAAGAAGCTGTTTTGCTTTTATCTTGACCATTGCAAGCTGTAAGTATTAGACTTAATACTAAAACTGTGAAAAATTTGATTGTTTTCATTTTTATTGATTTATAGTTTATAATATGATGTTAAATAAATATCCAGAAATAATAATGCAAAGCGTAACTACACCAAAAAAAATGGCAATAAGTTTTAAGGTCATTACTTTTTTAAGTAGCATAGCTTCAGGTAAAGACAAACCAACAACTCCCATCATAAAAGCGATTGCAGTTCCTAAGGGAATCCCTTTGGATACCAATACTTGAACTACAGGAAGAATGCCTGATGCGTTCGAATACATTGGCACAGCCAAAATTGTAGCAACAGGCACAGCCAAAAGATTGTCCTTGTCCATATATTTTTCAAAAAAATCTTCTGGAATATATCCATGCATTAGTCCGCCAATTGCGATACCTACTAAAACATAAGGAATAATACCTTTAAGGATTTTTACAACTTCTGTCCAAATAATTGGCAAACGTTGCTTAAAGGTTTGCTTTTCTGCTTGAAATATATCTTGCTCTCTTTGTGCGCTTACCAATACTTCTTTAACCCAAGGTGTTAGATAGCATTCTAATTTTAGATTTTGAAGTATGATACCTGATATCGTACCTAACAACACGCCACTAACGACGTAAATGATTGTTGTTTTTAAACCGAACAAGCCAACAAAAAGCCCAATTGCAACTTCATTGACCAAAGGTGAAGTAATCAAAAAAGTAAAAGTTACACCTAAAGGGATTCCACCTCTTACGAAACCGATAAATAAAGGTACTGATGAGCAGGAACAAAAAGGTGTTACCGCACCAAAAATACTTGCCATAAGGTATTCCAATCCGTATAATTTATTTCTTGATAGATAATTTTTAACCTTGTCTATGGGAAAGTAGCTATTGACGATTCCCATAAAAAAGATGACCACAAAAAGTAGGATTAGAATTTTTGTGGTATCGTAAACAAAGAAGTTCAAGGCTTCCGCTAAATGTTGCCCTTTGTTTAAATTCAGAACATCATAGACCAACCAATCAGCTATGTTTTGTATCCAATCAAACATTTTTCATAGTAAGTTTTGTATTAGTTTAAAAAAGCCAATACTTCCTCTTTTGAAGGCACTCTACCTTTAATTTTTATTTCGTCATCAATGACTAAAGCAGGTGTAGTCATTATATTAAATTTCATAATTTCCATGATATCCTCGACTTTTTCAATTTTGGCGTCGATATTGTTTTCAGATACTACATCTTGTACAATCCCTGTCATAGATTGACACTTAGGACAACCTGTTCCTAAAATTTTAATTACTTTGGTCATAATATTTATATTTTGTTTATCGCCAATAAACGATTTGTTTTTTAAAAAATATCAATCAAAAAATTGTTGAAATAACGCTTTTGCAGTTTTCCAATTATCTTGATTAATACAATATTTTATTTTGGGTGGTTTTAATTCTCCTTGAATCAAACCTGCATTTTTTAATTCTTTTAAATGTTGAGAAACTGTAGATTGGGATATCGGTAATACATCAACCAAATCCCCAGTAAAACAACACGATTGATTTTCAAGATATTTTAAAATAGCAACTCGTGTAGGATGTGCCAAAGCTTTAGCAAATTTTGCTAAGGCTTCGGTATCTTCTTTGTATTCTATATGTTCTAAACTTCTTTTCATAATGTTTATCGCAAATATACGATAGGTTTTTGAGATGGCATGCAACTAAAGTTACATTTTCTATTTTTTATTGAAGAGGTGAAACAGCTATTTTATACAATTTCCTTAAGATGTTTAAAACTATCAATTATGTAGTTTGGTTTTTGTTTTTCTAATTCTTCCCTTGTGTTGTTCCCATATGTTACCCCACAAGTATCCACAAGAGCTCTTTGTCCCATTTCAACATCAAAAATTGTATCACCAACTACTAAACATTCATTGGGTTGATATTTAAATTTGTCCATAATAAGGTTGACAATGTCTGGAGAAGGTTTTTTGTTTTTTGCATCTTCTTCACCACCTATAAATGAAAAAATATCATAAATATTCTGTTTTTTAAGAATCTTAATTAATGACTCTTTCCCTTTACTTGATGCAACTGCCAAGTTTATTCCATTTGAATGAAAATCAAGTAATGTGTCTTTGACGTTATCAAAAAGAGAAATTGTGTCGATAACAATTTCATTGTAATGTTTGCGATAAACCAAAGTTGCTTTTGGTATCAATTCTTCATCAAGTAAAAAAGCCTTTTCGAAGGTTGTTTTAAGGGGTAACCCTATTAAACTCTTTATTAATTTTTCATCATACGCTTTAATATTTAGAGTGTCTGACACGAATTTCATTGTCTTAACGATACTTTCTTTGGTATCGGCCAATGTACCATCAAAATCTAAAATAAGAGTTTTATATTTCATCTTGTTTTCAAAATGTTTACACTATGCCAGTTGCACAAATATTGGCTAAAGATACAGAAAACACGTATTTTGTTATGTGATAGCAAGAAAGATTATCAAGAGAAGTTATTTTCTAAAACCCAACTCAGTGAGCGTGTTCCTGAGGACAATTTTTATCTGTGATTAAATAGAGGCTGGTGCAACTACTACTAGTGTTAGGTACAGTTATTTTATCAGTTTCATTACATTTTCCGTTATTTTGTCACATCTGCTAAACCCAAATTCAAAGATTTTTTTATTATCTGCTACTTCATAAAGTTTCTCTTTTAGCTTTTCTTTTGATCTGTGTAAACGCATTTTCACATTAACAACAGTTAAATCCAAAGCAGTGGAAATTTCTTTTAGGCTCATGCCTTCCAATTCTTTCATAATATAGACTGTTTTATATTTTATGTCTAAACTGTCAATAGCATTTTCCAATAATTGTTTTGCTTCATTCCGAATCATCTTGTCTTGTGGATTTAATTGTTTGCTATCTGGAATTTCTAAAATTGCATTACTCTTTAAATTGTTCGATTGTTTATCTAAGTGATATAGTTTTCCTTTTTCCTTTATACGTGCCAAAGATTCGTTTATTCCTATACGAATAAGCCAAGTAGAAAAGGTGGATTCTAATTTAAACTGATACAATTTAGTAAAGGCTTTTACATAACAATCTTGCATGATATCTTCAATTTCAGCATCATTTTTAATATAGCTTCTAATTATCCGATATAATTTTTGATTATTTCTTCTAACCAAAATTTCATAAAGTTCTTTTTCACCATCTAAAATTCGTTTTATGACTTCGCTCTCATTGATTTTATGATTGTTAAAATCATTGATGTTTATTGCTTCCATTTTATTGTGTCTTTTATTTTAGATAAGAAACTTTAAAAAAAGTTACAAAATTTTGTATCCTTTTTTAAAATCTGCTATCCAAAGACTGTAACAAAATAATAAAAATAAGATTATGGGTTCAAACGTACAATTAGTGAAAAACATTTTAAAGTATACTTTTGGCTTAGTGCCAATCGTTGCAGGGTTAGACAAGTTTACTAAAATTCTAACCAATTGGAGTCAGTATATTTCTGAAGGTTTTGCAGGAATGCTTCCTTTTGAAGCTTCAACGTTTATGATAATAATAGGTGTTATAGAAATTATAGCTGGTATTCTTGTTTTAACAAAAACAAAATTAGGTGCTTATGTAGTTTCTGCATGGTTAGTAGCAATTGCATTGACTTTGATTTTTAGTTGGAGTTATGTAGATGTTGCTGTGAGAGATCTAGTAATGGCTATTGCTGCTTTTTGTTTAGCAAAATTATCAGAAAATAATTATAGTAAAGCCAATAATTAATGAAATAAAACTAAACGAAAGCACTTGTTTAATTGAAGAAAAATTAAAAAGGTTTCAATCAACACGTAGTGGATTTAAAGCCATTAGGTGTTGATGCTTTTGATAGAGATTAAGATTAATAACAAAGAAGTTTAAGGATACTGTTAACTTTTATGTAATAAGACTACAAGCCCAAGAGCGATTAACCATGTAGATATTGCAATAAAACATCATTGATAGCTTTTTTTAAAATCCAAAGGCGTACTATTTGTTTTTTGCTTAAATACTTTAGAAAAATATGCATAATCTTGATACCCTAATATTTCAGCAATAGTAGATAAAGAGTTTTTAGAATGAACAATTAAACGTTTTGATTCAAGGATGACTCGCTCTGTGATTAAATCGGTTGTCGTTTTGCCTAATGTAGCTTTTACAACTCTATTCAAATGTTTGGAAGTTATATTTAGTTCATTCGCATAAAATGTTGCTGATTTTTCTGTTTTATAATATTTCTCAACGATCTTTTCTAAATGTCTTAATGTTTCTATATAGGTGGCCGATGTTATATCTTTTACAGGTTCAAATATATTGTAGTGTCTCGCTAAATCTATATAAACGGTGTTTATAAGACTTGCTATTTTTTGTTTTTGATAAGTTAAGCTTTTGTAATACTCGTTATTAATGTTCTTAAATGTTGATTCTAAATATGTAATTTCATTTGAATTTAAATGGAGTGTAGGTATGTTTTTGTGTGAATAATAGTAAGGAAACTGTTCTAGTTTACTTTTTGAAAAATGAAGTTCATAGAAGTTCTGAGTATGAAAAAAAATGTAGCCTTCTGGGTTGGTATCAAATTTCCAATAATGTGTTTGACCTGGCCTTAAAAAATACACGCTGCCAGGCTTTACTGTATAGGTGTTAAAATCTATTTCATGAATACCTGACCCTTTGGAGAATAAAACACATAGAAAAAAATCATGTTTATGTGGCTTATTGAAAAAACCTTTATTTCTTTCTAAATGACTTTTTAGGTCATTACTGTAGAAGTCAGACATGGGGACATCTTGCTCAAATTGCTGAATGTTTAAAACTGGAATAGATTTCATAACGACGATTATGTCCTAAAAGTACAAAAAATGGCGCATTATTTATGAGCTCTATTTTTAGGGATCACTGTAAATTTGCAAAATGATTCTCAATTGTAAAAAATGAAACCAATTTCAATTTTAAAAGGTAAATGTCCCCAATGCAAAAAAAATGACATTTTTAGTTCTAATGGCAATTTGTTGTTGTTTAGAATTCCAAAAATAAATGATAGGTGTAAAACTTGTAATTTTAAATTTGAAAGAGAACCTGGGTTTTTCTTTGGAGCTATGTTTGTGAGTTATGCACTAGCCGTTGCTGAATTTATAGGTGTTTTTATAATGTCTTATTTTTTTCTTGGATTGTCGCTATTAGTTTCCTTTTTTGGAATCATAGTATCTGCAATTTTGTTTAGCACTATAAATTTTAGGTTATCTAGAACCATTTGGATTTATTTATTTTTTAACTCGAATGTAAAAGTTTAAGTTTTTTTTTGTTCCTTTATTGGGATTAAATTATTGATAAATAAAAGCTCATGATTTTAATTAAAAATCCATGAGCTTTTTGGTATGGGAACTAAAATAATGAACTCATTTAGACTTTTTCAATTTGCTAAAAAATTGCTGTTTTCAGCTCTGTTTTTGTCTTTTTTTCCTTCCGTAGCTTTGCTATGCAACTCAAAAAAGTCTTCAACAGAAGCAAAAACTTCTAATTTTCGCTTAAATCCAAAAAGTCTAAATGAGTTCAATGAGTTATAAGATCATTTCAGCAAATAGCTTTTTAAATCTTCATATGTAGAAATGACTACAGATTCTTTTTCTTTATCCATAACTGATTGAATTTGTTTTGGTAAAGGTTGTTCTTCTTTAATAACATCTTCAACAACGTCTAAAAATTTAGTAGGGTGAGCCGTTTCTAAAAATACACAATGCGCTTTAGGGTTTTCTTTTAAATAAGCTTTAGAACCTAAATAACCAACTGCACCATGAGGATCTGCCACATAGTTATATTGCGTATAGATTTCTTTCATGGCTTCTTTGGTAGCATCGTCAGAAAAACTAAAAGAAGAGATATTGTCCTTTAAGGTCTCAAATTTGTTTTTATAGATTTCTTGAATACGAATAAAGTTACTAGGATCTCCTACATCCATAGCATTACTTATAGTCTGTACTGATGGTTTAGGAGTGTATAGCTGTGTTTTTAAATATTCAGTAACCACATTGTTTTCGTTGTTTGATGCAATGAAATGATTGACTGGCAGGCCTAATTGCTGCGCCATCATACCAGCACAAACATTTCCGAAGTTCCCACTTGGTACAGAAAATACAATATCATCGTATTTTTTATGTAATTGCTTGTATGCAAACATAAAATAAAATAACTGTGGTAACCAGCGTGCTACGTTTATTGAGTTAGCAGAAGTTAACTGCATGTTACTAGTTAAAGTTTCATCTAAAAACGCCCTTTTTACCATGGCTTGGCAATCGTCAAATGTACCGTTGACTTCTAATGCTGTAATGTTTTGACCTAGTGTAGTCAACTGTTTTTCTTGAATATCACTTACTTTTCCGCTAGGGTAGAGTATAACCACATTTACGCCTTTAACACCCAAAAAACCATTAGCTACAGCACCACCTGTATCTCCAGAAGTGGCTACTAAAACTGTAACCTCATTAGTGTTATCTTTATTAAAATAACCTAAACAACGCGCCATAAAGCGTGCCCCAACATCTTTAAATGCCATGGTTGGACCATGAAATAATTCTAAAGTTGAGATATTATCATTTAATTGAACCACAGGAAACTCAAAAGACAATGTTTCTTCAATAATCGTTTTCAATATGTCTTCTGGAATTTCTGGAACTACAAATTGCTTAATAGCTTGAAATGCAATCTCCGTATGTGATAATTGATCTATGTTTTTAAAGAAATCATCACTTAAAGGCGTAATACTTTCAGGAAAATACAACCCTTTATCTGGTGCTAATCCTTTTATTACGGCCTCTTTAAAAGAGGTATTAGGTGCTTGTTTGTTTAGTGAGTAGTAATTCATTTTTTAAATAGACCACAGACGGAAGACGGAAGACCGAATTCAGTTTGTGGGAGTTTTAGTTAATATTTTTTCTAAATGCGTGCATCATGTTCATTAGGCCAAAAGCATCATTGTAAAAACCTGTAAAATCATTTTCAGAAATGTATTTTCTACTTCTGGCTTTAAAGAGGCAGGTAACAACTTCTGCTAAAGAACGAATGGAGTAACCAATAAATTTTTTTTGTTCTGGGTTAGACTGACCGATAGATCCTTCAGAAATATTTAATGCTATTGAATCTGCTGCTCTTCTTATTTGAGATGATAAGTTAAACTTTTCTTTGTCTGGAAAGCTATTAGTAATTTTATCGATATCTTCTCCAAAATCCATTGCCTTTTGCCAAATAATTAGCTTTTCAAATTTGAATTTATTCATATAATTAAAATATATTAAATTTCAGTCTTCAGTCTTCAGTCTTCAGTCTTCAGTCTTCAGTCTTTTGTCAATAAATCTTTATTCCCTCCGTATTAATTTTTGTTATATGAATTTCAAATGTTATTCCCGTTTCTGAGTACACTTTATTCATAGCGTCTTTAACACTTTTAGCGTTTTCTAATCCTTTACTTAATGTAAAAATAGAAGGACCAGAACCTGATATTCCAGCACCCAAAGCCCCATGTTCTAGCGAAGCTTCTTTTACTTCTTTATAATAAGGAATTAATCGACTTCTATAGGGCTCTACAATAACATCGTGTAATGATTTTTGTATTAAATCAAAATCACTTGTATGTAGACCATGAATTAGACTTCCAAAATTAGCCCATTGGCTAATAGCATCTTGCAGAGGTACTTCTTTAGGAAGAATAGCTCTAGCTTCAGATGTTTTTACTTCTATCTGCGGATGAATAATTGTTGCATATAAATCTTCTGGAGAAGGAATTTCCAGAATCTCTAAAGGAGCAACACTTTTTACCAATGTAAAGCCACCAAAAATGGCAGGAGCAAGGTTGTCTGCATGCTCACATTTGCTGGCTAAAGCTTCTCCTTTCATGGCAAATTGCGTTAATTCTGTTTTATTACAGGGCTTTCCTAAAAGGGCATTCATTCCAAAAACACTACCAACGGCACTGGCAGCACTACTACCAATACCACTTCCAGGTTTTATGTTTTTGTAAATTTCAATTTCAAAACCACACGCTGGTTTTAGTGCTTCATACATCGCTAAAGCAGAAACACCAGCAACGTTTAACTCTGCTTCAAATGGTAAATCGAATCCTTCAATTTTGGTGATATGAATCCCCTTTTTATCGGTTTTTCTAATGACCATTTCATCGCCAATACTGTCTAAACAGAATCCTAATACATCAAATCCACAGGCTACATTAGCAACTGTTGCAGGTGAAAATATTTTTATTTCGTTTTTCATAATTTATAGAAAAAAGAAAATAGAGAAAAGAAAATAGACTTCAACTGCTAAGTCATTATTCTCTTTTCCTTATTCTCTTGTCTTTTTTTAATTATTCCCAATTCTAATAATATCAGCAAATAACCCTGAGGCTGTTACTTCTGCACCAGCACCAGCACCTTTAATAATCATGGGCTGCTCTGGGTAGCGTTGTGTATAAAACATCACAATATTGTCTTTACCTTCTAGATTGTAAAATGGATGACCTTCTGGGATTTCTTGTAAACCAACATTAGCTTTACCATTATTTAATTGTGCCACATATTTTAATTGGCAATTTTTAGCTTTCGCGGAAGCGTATAAACTTTGATAATGGGCTTCATCGTCAACTAATGTTTTATAAAAATCATCGACTGAACCACTTTTCAATCCTGATTCTGATAGGAAAGGTGTATTCGAAATATCTTCCAAATTCATTTCCATACCACTTTCACGAGCTAAAATCAATATTTTTCTAGCCACATCAACACCGCTTAAATCTATTCTTGGGTCTGGCTCTGTATAGCCTTCTGCTGCTGCTTGTTTAACAACATCATAGAATTTAGTGGTATCATTAAAATTATTAAATACAAAATTTAAACTTCCAGATAAAACAGCTTGAATTGATGTGATTTTATCACCAGAGGCAATTAAATTATTTAGTGTGTCAATAATAGGCAAGCCTGCACCTACATTGGTTTCAAATAAATATGGTGCGTTATATTTAAGAGATAGGCGCTTTAATAAACTGTAATTTTCATAATCACTAGAACATGCAATTTTATTACAAGCTACAACACCAATACTTTGGCGTAAATAGTCAGCATATAAATTCGCAACATCTTTATTTGCTGTCACATCAACAAAGATGCTATTACGTAAATTAAGAGATTTTGTTTTTTCAAAAAAGCCTTTTAAAGTAGCTTGTTCCCCAGAAGCGAGTTCTTCTTTCCAGTTTTTCAAGTCTATGCCAGCGTCATTAAAAATCATTGTTCTGGAGTTTGATAATCCAGCAATACGTATATTGATTTTTAAATTTTCTTTTAAATAGGCGTTTTGTTGCTGTATTTGATCTACTAACTTTTCTCCAACATTTCCAACGCCTGTAATAAATACATTCAGTTGTTTCGTTTCAATTTCAAAGAATTGCTCGTGCAAGGTATTTAAAGCCTTTTTTACGTCGTTTTCTGATATTACGGCTGAAATATTCTTCTCGGAAGCTCCTTGTGCAATAGCGCGAATGTTAATATTGTTTTTACCTAAAGTACTGAACATTTTTCCGCTAATACCTTGATGGTTTTTCATGTTATCGCCAACAAGCGCAACAATAGAAAGATTTGTTTCAACTATTATTGGGTTTATTTTATTTAAAGCAATTTCGTTTTCAAAAGCGGTGTCAATAGCTTGTTTAGCCATTTCAGCATCTTTTTCTTCAATTCCTAAACAAATAGAATGCTCGGACGATGCTTGAGTAATTAAGATGATATTAATTTTTTCCTGAGACAGAGTTTCAAATAACCTTTTAGAAAACCCAGGAATACCAACCATACCGCTACCTTCTAAGGTTAATAACGCAATATTTCCAATATTACTGATTCCTTTTACAGGTGATACAGCACTTGTTTCCTCATTAGAAATAATGGTTCCAACCGCATTTGGTTCTAATGTGTTTTTTATGTGGATAGGGATTTCTAAATCTAAGACTGGTTGCACTGTTGGTGGATATAAAACTTTAGCACCAAAGTGTGATAATTCCATAGCCTCTTGGTATGAAATTTTTTCGATAGGGTAGGCTTGTTTTACCAATTTTGGATTGGTAGTATACATTCCACTAACGTCTGTCCAAATCTCCAATTGTTCTACTTTTAATGCAGCAGCGACTATAGCTGCGGTAAAATCTGAACCGCCACGTCCTAGCGTCGTTTGTTCTCCTGCTATAGATTTTGATACAAAGCCAGGAAGAATAGTAATTTGTTGAGTTGCAGTTTTAAAATAATCTACTATATTTTTATCAGTAAGATTGTATTCAACTTCTGCTTTTGTGAAATTTGAATTCGTTACGATTAATTCCTGAGAGTTTTTACGATCTGCAGAAAACCCGCGATTTTTCATAGTTTCTGAAATCATATAGGACGATAACAATTCTCCAAAACTCACCAGTTTATCGGATGTTTTCGGAGATAACTCATTTATTAGATAGATACCCTCTAGTAAATTTTTTAATTCTTCTAATCTGGTTTCTGTATATGCTATAATTGAACTAGCATGATTTGGATTTAATTCATTTATAATATTTAAATGAATATCTTTTATAGTATTAAAAGTGTCTTTAAAACTAGTGTCTTTATTTTGAGCTTGCTTACCAGCTAAAAGCAGCTTATCAGTAATACCACCAACGGCAGATACAACGCATATAATGGAATCTTTTTGCGAATATCCAGTTAAGATATCTATGACGTTATTTATGTTTTTTGCAGAACCTACTGAAGTTCCACCAAATTTTAAAACTTTCATTTTTTTAATGAATTGATAATTGAAAAAAATATTTTGATGTTGCAATTGTAAAAATTACAACGATAGCCTGAAGAATATATAGTTAGCAACCCCAAAGGGTTGTAATAATTGTAGTTGTACCAAAAATAGTAATAGTCCCTTCTGTTAAAGAAGAGAAATATATATCTGTATTTTGGTTTAAATGATTCATTATATTCATATAATACTACTTCAAAAGTATTACTTTTAGCCTAATAAAAAAACTAAAATTGCTTTATTTGTAGTATTCTTATATAGAAGCTATTTTCTTAAAATAAAAGCGACGAAAGTAATAGAGAATTGAAAAATTAATAATTGAACTCATCAGGGCTTTTTGGTTAAATATAAAAAGTAATCATGAGATCATTAATAAAAAAG
Source organism: Flavivirga abyssicola (assembly GCF_030540775.2). GTDB lineage: Bacteria > Bacteroidota > Bacteroidia > Flavobacteriales > Flavobacteriaceae > Flavivirga > Flavivirga abyssicola. Next base: position 4,008,981 of record NZ_CP141266.1, read on the forward strand.
AATGCATGAAACTATTTTCTAAAGAACAGATTTATGAAGGAGACAAGCTAACTTCAGAACGTCAAAAAATATCATCAACAGATTTGATGGAGCGAGCAGGGATGCAAATATTTAACTGGATGCATATGCGCATGCAAGGGGCACAAGTGCCTATTCATATATTTTGCGGGATTGGAAATAATGGGGGTGATGGATTAGTGCTTGCCAGACATTTAATTCTAGATGGTTATAATGTTAAAACTTATATTATTAATTGTAGTGATAAACGATCGAAGGATTTTTTAATTAATTATGACAGAATTAAAAATGTTACTAAAGATTGGCCTACACTTTTAAGCTGTACTGAAGACTTTCCTGAAATTCATCCGGATGATATTATTGTTGATGCTGTTTTTGGTATTGGATTAAACAGACCTGTAGATGATTGGGTGAAAGCATTATTTATGCATTTTAGAAAAACTAAAGCATTTACTTTATCTGTTGACATTCCTTCAGGATTAAGTACAGATAAGGTTTTAGAAGATGAAGATGGTGCTGTTTGGGCGGGTTATACACTAAGCTTCGCATCACCTAAATTGGTTTTCTTTTTACCAGAAACTGCCAAGTATACTGTACAATGGGAAGTCTTGGATATTGGTCTTGACCAAGAGTTTTTATTGACTACTAATACAGAGGCAGAATTAATAGGAAAACATGAAGTACTACCTCTTTATAAGCCAAGAGAAAAATTTTCACATAAAGGGCAATTTGGGCATAGTCTTATTATTGGTGGAAGCTATGGTAAAATAGGAGCTGTGGCATTAGCTAGTAAAGCTGCTTTATCTGCTGGGGCTGGTTTAATTACTACATACACTCCAAAATGCGGATACATACCTTTGCAGGCCTCTTTCTCAGAAGCCATGGTTATAACAGATACTGATGAGGAAATAATCACAGATATTAAGTTTGATATAGAACCTACAGTTGTAGGTTTTGGAATAGGAGTGGGAACGCACTCAAAAACTATAACTGCTTTTGAAGCCTTTTTGAAGAAAAACAAGGCGCCTTTGGTTATTGATGCCGATGGAATCAATATGTTATCAAAAAAGAAAGCTTTATTAAAATTACTGCCAGAACAAACCATTTTAACACCTCACCCTAAAGAATTAGAGCGTTTAATTGGAACTTGGAAAGATGATTTTGATAAATTAAAAAAAGTAAAAGCATTTTCGAAAAAGTATGCATGTATAGTTATTATAAAAGGAGCCAATAGTATTACCGTGTTTGATAATAAGCTTTATGTAAACACAACAGGGAACCCTGGATTATCTACAGCTGGAAGTGGAGATGTATTAACCGGAATTATTACCGGATTGATTTCTCAAGGATACACCACGTTAGAAGCTGCAATATTTGGAACATATTTACATGGAAGATCAGCAGATATTGCCGTTGAAAGTTTTGGTTATCAAAGTTTAATTGCCAGTCATGTTATTGACTACCTCGGTGAGGCTTTTATTGATTTGTTTAAGCAGCCAGAGCAACCAGCAGAACCAGAACAAGATTAATTTTAAAAATAGCTTGAATGGTAATGAAATTTACTAAAAAAGCCAATGAAATTTGTTTCATTGGCTTTTTACTTTATGTATATTATTCTCTTTAATTAAATATTTAAAGAAGTAAATAATTCGATTAGTTTCGGGTTAGATGGTCTAGGAGCATCAGCATTAACAACGTTACCATCTGGGTCTATCAAAATAAAACGAGGAATCCCTTTTATATTATAGCCTCGAACAAATTCCGATTGCCAATTATTATCGGCAAATAATTGTACACCGCCTAATTCTTTATCGGCAACCATTTTTTTCCAGGCATCATGATCTTTCTGGTTATCAATAGAAATACTAACAAACTCAATATTTTTCCCATGATATTGTCCTTCAACTTTTTTAAGCGAAGGAATTTCTTTTTTACAAGGTCCACACCAGGTTGCCCATACATCAATGTAAACATATTTTCCTTTTAAATCTGCTAATGATGTTGTTCCTCCTTTATGATTCTCATAATTAACAAAGTTAGGAGAAGGTTTGCCTATAAAGTCAGATAATTGGCTTGCTCGCTGTTTTTGTTGAGTATAAGCAGCTGTAATACCTGTATTAAGGTTCTTCAAACCAGCTTTTTCATTTGCATAAATTGTAGAGTCGATGTTTTTATTGCTTTCAATAAACTCCGTTAATGTTTTTTCAATTTCATTAACTTTGGCTTTAAAAGCATCTTCTTCTAAATCAAATAAATCTGGCGTTAAAATACGTTCCTGTATTAAAGCTTTTTGTGCTAGGTAGTTGCTTGTTTCTGCACCTGTGCCTGTATATTTAATCGTCTCGTCAAATTGTTTTGTATCAAGGGTTAAGTTAATATCAAATCCATTTTCAAGGAACATATTAGTAGATTCTGCTCCATCAAAAAGGTTGTGAATACCAGAAACAACTTTTAAGGTATCACTAAAAGTACCATCTTCATTGACTTTAATGGTTTTAGAATATGTTCGTGTTCTAACAACTAAGGAGTCGCTATTTTTATCGGTGATTTTACCTGATAAAGTTACATAGTCTTTGGGAGCATTCTCACAGGCCGCTATAGCTACTGTTAATGCTAAAAAAAGTATTTTTTTCATATTTCGGTTTATTAAAAAACCAAAAATAAACTTTTATATTAAACGTTGTTAATTATTAACATTTTGTTATGTATTAGATTTAGGTTGTTTTAATAGTTGTGTGGGCAAGTAATGTTTATTTATAGTTCACAGGTTAATGTATTATAATCCACTATTTCTGGTATAATATTTAATGCATGCAATTGTTTTTGCACGTTCATTATGGTTTGCTTATCAATTAAACTCTGGGACCATTCGGTAATGCTTAACCATTCTTGTACATCTTCAAGTTGTTGCTCATAGCGATTTGAAATTGTTTTGTCTATACTTGGAATCTCTTTAAATTCTGAGGTTGTATTATTAATAATCTCTAAAATAGTTTCTAAATCTTCTTGATTCGAATCAATAAAATCTTCGCGTACAGCAATTACAAAACATGGCCATGGTGATGGGCAATTACCAATTCTTCTAAATATGCCATCGTCAACTAATGGTTTTGTCGTAAATTTTTCCCATAAAAAATAATCTGCTTTACCAGTAGTTAATCCTTCTACGGCTCCGTCTAAATTTTTTATAATTTCAAAATCCAGATCTTTTTCTAAGTTCCATCTATTATTTTCTGCATGGATGTAAGCCATTAAATGAGAGCCAGACCCATACCTGCTTATTGCAGCTTTTGTCCCTTTTAGGTCTTCTATGGTTTTATAAGGAGAATTATGGGCTACATGAATACCCCAATTTAAAGGGGTTTGCACAAAGGTTTGCACAATTTTACTAGGGTTACCAGCTATGATATCTTTTATAATCCCTTCTGTAAGTATAACAGCTATATCAATGTCTTTGTTTCTAAGGGCTTTACACATAGCACCTGTGCCTCCTGCGTAATCGTGCCAGCGTAAATTAATACCTTCTTTTTTATAATCTCCATTTTTTAGTGTTAAATACCATGCTAAATTAAAATGCTCTGGTACGCCACCAATATTTACTTTCTTCATTAAGTCAATCTGTTAGTCAGCAATTTTATCAAGTGTATATTTTATAAGTTTATCGATAACTTCTGAAGGGTTTTTACTAAAAGTCCCAGAAGCTCTATTAGCAATTATAGCATTTAGAGATAAGGCATGATGCCCTAATAATTTTGCTAAGCCATATATAGCAGATGTTTCCATCTCCAAATTAGTAATGCGTGTGCCTTCAAAATTAAAAGCATCCATTTTATTGTTTAGGTCAGCGTCTTGAACGGGTAATCTTAAAACACGTCCCTGTGGCCCATAAAATCCGCCTGCTGTAGCAGTTAATCCTTTATGAGTCATGTTACTTTCAAATTGCTTTTCAAGTAAGTCACTGTTTTCTATAACAATAGGCCTTGCTTTGTGCTTATGCCAATTGGTTTGCTTTATAAAAGCGTCTTCTATATTTGGGTTATTAATAGTGTCTATTTGGTAGGCATGTAACATGCCATTAAGGTCTAATCCATAAGTGCTTAAGAGAAAAGAGTCTATAGGTATATCCTTTTGTAACGAACCAGAAGTCCCTATTCTTATAATATTCAAACTTGTTATGGTTTGTTTTGGGATTTTGGTGGTTAAATCGATATTAAAAAGGGCGTCCAATTCATTTAGAACAATATCTATGTTATCTGGACCAATTCCTGTAGAAATAACAGTTATACGCTTGCCTTTATAATGTCCTGTTTGGGTTTTAAACTCACGTTTTTGTGTAGAGAATTCAATGCTATCAAAATATTTAGAGACTTTCTCAACACGATTTTGATCACCAACAAAAATGATCGTATTAGAAACGTTTTCGGGCTTTAAATTTAAATGATAAACACTGCCATCCGGATTTAAAATGAGTTCAGATTCCTTAATGGGCATTTAATACAGTTTTTACGAGTTTATTTTGTTTTTTATTAAATTGAAAGTCGAATTTTTTAAGACCTCCATAAACTATATTATTATCAATTTCAATAGCGACATTATGTTGACCTAATAGTGCTTCGTGTCCTTTTCTATTAAGGCTTATATGTTGTTCTTCATTTGTAAAAAAGATACTAAGCTTATCTATGATTCTAGAAATTTGAATATCCCCAAAGCCATAGTACCCTTGATAATTAAGAACATACCCTAATAAGTGATGTTTAGATTTTATAGTATTATTTTTAATAATTTCCAGTATGTTTTTTTCTAAAGCATTTAAACCATGTACAGAATCTGGAAAACGTTCTAAATGTGCTTTTAGGCAATTACTTAAATATTTGAATGACGATACAGTTATAATGTACGGTTTTAACAAGTTATGATCTTTACCGCAATAAATTTCCCAAATGGTTTTAGCTAAATCTAAATCTTCAGAATTTAGCTTAACTCTTTCTTTGTAATGAGTCATTAATTGCTCAGCATTGAGCTCTGATAACCCTTTTAATATTTTACTACCTTTAATACGTCCGCTACATACCAAGAAAATTGGAAGATTGATTTTCTTCTGCATTAAGAGGTTGATAACTGCTAGCATATTAATATGACAAAACAAATCGTATTCAAACCACAGTATAATTTCTGAGTAGTCTTTGTAAGTATTCAGTTTACTTAATTCAGATTTAATCTTATCTGTATCTAAATCAATATCATAAAACTCGTTAAAAAAAGACGTTCTGACATCCAAGAATTTTTCAGAGTTTATCTCTACAATAGTTGGTCCTTCACAAAGCATTTCTTGCCAAGTTAGTTTTTCACCAGCAATATCTAACTCATTTAAATAATTAGTTAAAACATCGCCATTAGTAATATGAAGTGGTCGTTTTTCCATAATTAACCGCCTACACGTTTTACTTTAAATCCCTTCTCTTGAAGCATTTTCATTATTTTGTCACGATAATCTCCTTGGATAATAATTTTATCATCCTTAAAACTACCGCCAACACTTAGCTTGGTTTTAATATCTTTAGCTAAAGCCTTAAAATCGTCATGGGCACCAGTATAACCTTCTAGTATAGTAATGGGTTTGCCTTTACGCTTTTCGTACTTGCAAATAATTGGGTCGTCTTGCATCCATATTCCTGATGGTTCACTATCGTTTTCCACAGGTTCAGATGGTGCGTGATCTGGAAACAGGTTTTTTAATTGGTCTTGTAAATCCATCTTGTTCAGTTTTCAGTTACAGTGTTCAGATAATAGGTACTAAACAAAAAACTGTTTACTATTTTTTATGGTGTTAAATATTCAGTTAAGAGAGCTAACTGCCAACTTCAACTGAATACTGTAAACTATTTCTTTATCAACCCTAATTCTATTAATCGTTCATTTAAAAATTCACCTGCGGTAATATTTTTAAATGCCTTAGGGTTGTCCTTGTCAATACAACCTTCTAATACATCTAGTTTCATGTCACTTATAGGATGCATAAAAAATGGAATAGAGTAGCGAGATGTTCCCCAAAGTTCTTTTGGAGGGTTGACTACACGGTGTATTGTAGATTTTAATTTGTTATTGGTATGTCTAGAGAGCATGTCACCTACGTTAATCATAAGTTCATCTGGTTGTGCAATAGCATCAATCCATTCGCCTTTATGGTTTTGTACCTGTAAACCACGTCCTTGGGCCCCCATTAATAAGGTTATTAAGTTAATATCTCCATGAGCAGCAGCACGAACTGCTTCCTTGGGTTCTTCTTTAATAGGCGGATAATGAATGGGTCTTAAAATCGAATTGCCATTATGTATAAATTCATCGAAATAAGTTTCTTCAATACCTAAATGAATTGCCAAGGCACGTAACACATACTTAGCTGTTTTTTCAAGCATTTTATAGGTTTCTTTACCTATAGCATTAAATTCTGGAAGTTCGTTAACAATCACGTTTTTGGGATACTCCGCTTCAAGTTTCGGGTTGTTTTCAACGTATTGCCCAAAATGCCAAAACTCTTTTAAGTCGCCTTCCTTTTTACCTTTGGCACTTTCTTTTCCGAAAGATACATAGCCGCGTTGACCGCCAATTTCGGGGATTTCATAGTTTTGTTTAGTTTCAGTTGGCAAACTAAAAAAACGTTTAACTTCTTTATATAAGTTTTCAACTAGTGTATCATCAAGAAAATGACCTTTTAAAGCGACAAACCCGATGTCTTCATAAGCTTTTCCTATAGCATCGACAAATTTTTGCTTTTGTGCAGGATTATCAGAGATAAAATCGTTTAAATCTACACTTGGTATATTAGTCATGAATTAGTATTTAATATGGTGTTATACAAATGTACAAAAACATTGTAAAGTTTGATATAGATAGGATTATATAACTTTTATATATTTTTTGTCTTTTTATGGTATATTTGATCAAGTAATATATTTTAATTTATGAGTACAGAATCCACTTCAATTGCTATGGAATATAATATTGAAAATCTTGACAAAGATGTATTGATTCAATTGTATAAAAATATCTTGAAGCCAAGAATGGTGGAGGAGAAGATGCTTATTTTGTTGCGACAGGGAAAGATAAGCAAATGGTTTTCTGGTATCGGACAAGAGGCTATCGCTGTGGGAGTTACAATGGCATTAAATAATGATGAGTATATTTTACCCATGCATAGAAACTTAGGCGTGTTTACGTCTCGTGACATCCCTTTGCATAGATTGTTTGGTCAGTGGCAAGGCAAAGCCTCTGGATTTACAAAAGGTAGAGATCGATCATTTCATTTTGGAACTCAAGCGTATAAAATAGTGGGGATGATTTCTCATTTAGGACCACAATTAGGTGTAGCAGATGGGATTGCTTTAGCTTCTAAATTGAAAAATAAAAATAGCGTAACGGCAGTATTTACAGGCGAAGGTGGTACCAGTGAAGGCGATTTTCATGAAGCGCTAAATGTCGCGTCAGTATGGCAATTACCTGTTTTGTTTTGTGTTGAAAATAATGGTTACGGTTTGTCTACACCCACCAGTGAACAGTATAATTGTGAAAATATAGCAGATAGAGGTCTTGGATATGGTATGGAGTCACATATTATTGATGGCAATAATATTGTTGAAGTGTATAAAAAAGTTAATGAATTAGCGGAAAGTGTTAGAGAAAACCCTAGACCCGTTTTATTAGAATTTAAAACGTTTAGAATGCGTGGACATGAAGAGGCAAGTGGTGTTAAATATGTTCCGAAAGAACTTATGGATGCCTGGGCTATTAAAGATCCTGTTTTAAATTTTGAAACATTCTTAATAGAAAATGATTTATTGAATACTTCAGAAAACACTGCTATTAAAGCAGAAATTATAGCAGAAATCAATAAAGATCTGGAGATCGCTTTCGCGGAAGAAGCTATAGTATCATATGAAACTAATGAGTTAAATGATGTTTTTCAAGAATTTGATTATCAGGTTATTGATCCTGAAAATAAATTAGAAGAAATGCGCTTTATTGATGCCATATCTAATGGTTTAAAGCAAAGTATGGAACAACATGATGACTTGGTTATTATGGGGCAAGATATTGCTGAATACGGTGGAGCTTTTAAAATTACACAAGGGTTTGTCGAGCAATTTGGAAAAGAGCGCGTGAGGAATACTCCCATTTGCGAATCAGCAATTGTTGAAGCTGCCATGGGATTATCTATAGCAGGTATTAAAAGTGTTGTTGAAATGCAGTTTGCAGATTTTGTGACTTCTGGGTTCAATCCGGTGGTTAATTATTTAGCTAAATCTCATTACAGATGGGGACAACAGGCCGATGTTGTTATAAGAATGCCTTGCGGTGGCGGTGTGGCTGCTGGTCCTTTTCATTCACAAACCAATGAGGCCTGGTTTACAAAAACACCAGGATTAAAAGTCGTTTACCCAGCATTCCCCTATGATGCAAAAGGTTTATTAGCCACGGCAATTAACGATCCGAATCCTGTTCTGTTTTTCGAGCATAAAGGCTTATACAGGAGTATTCGTCAGGAAGTTCCAACAGATTACTACACATTACCTTTTGGAAAAGCATCAGTTATTAAAGAAGGCCATGACGTTACTATTATTAGCTATGGCGCTGCTGTTCATTGGGTTTTGGAAACTTTGGAAAGCAACTCTGACATTTCAGCAGATGTCATAGACTTAAGAACACTTCAACCTTTAGATACGGAAACATTATACACTTCAGTTAGAAAAACAGGTAAAGCGATCATTTTACAAGAAGATTCTTTGTTTGGTGGTGTTGCAAGTGATATTTCTGCACTCATTATGGAACACTGTTTTGAGTCTCTTGATGCGCCAGTAAAACGTGTTGCCAGCATGGAAACACCTATACCATTTGCAAGTCAATTAGAAGCACAATATTTGCCTAAAAATAAGTTTGAACAAGAACTAAAATTACTTTTAGAGTATTAAACGGTTTATTGATTATTCTAGTTTAAAATAATACCATGTAACTTTTGTTACAATCATAGAAGGTTATTAATCGTAATTTTTACAAAAATTAATGACTCTTTTTTATGAAACATCCATAACTAAAAATTCGATACTCAAGGATAATGATTATATGGATGCTACATGTGACAAATAAAAAACAATAGGTATAAACACATGAAAAGAAGAACGTTTATTAGAAATACTTTTTTTGGTACTGCTGCATCATTCATTAGTGCAGAAATAGTGTTTTCCTCTTCAATGCCTAAAGGTTATGTACCAATAGCATTACAAAATTCAGATCCATACAAGCTATTCAATAAGGATAAGGAGATGACGGTATTGAATGATAAACCATGGAACATAGAGGCTAAAGCCCATTTGTTAGATGATAACATTACCCCTAACAAATACATGTTTATAAGGAATAATGGCTTAATACCTCAAGATATTGATGTAGATAATTGGAAACTGATTATTGATGGTGAATCCGTTACCTCTCCAAAAACATATACACTTGAAGAGCTAAAAAGTAAATTTAAAAACTATACATATCAGCTCACGTTAGAATGTGGGGGAAATGGAAGAAGTGAATTTAATCCGCCGGCAAAGGGCAATCAATGGACAGTTGGTGCGGTTTCTTGTGCAGAATGGACAGGCATTAGGTTAAAAGATATCCTTGAAGATGTTGGTATTAAAGATAATGCTATTTACATAGGATATCATGCAGCAGACACGCATTTAAGTGGTGATCCGGAAAAGGAACCTATTTCCAGAGGTGTGCCAATGTATAAAGCATTTCAAGAAGAAACACTGTTAGCTTTTAAAATGAATGGAGAAGATATACCACTTGCACATGGGTATCCTTTGCGGTTAATTGCTGGTGGTTGGCCGGCATCAGCCTCAGGAAAATGGATTAATAGAATAAGTGTTAGAAATAAAATCCATGACGGTACAAAAATGAAAGCACCAGCATATAGAGTGCCTTGCAAACCTGTTGCGCCAGGAGAAAAAGTAAAAGATGAAGATATGTGTATTATTGAAAGCATGCCTGTAAAATCTTTAATTACTTATCCTAAATCTGGAGCTATGATTGATGAAGGGAAAACACTAAATATTAGAGGACATGCCTGGGCAGGAGAATTACAAGTTGGAGCTATGGAATATTCTATAGATTTTGGTGCTACCTGGAATGCTTGTAAGTTGGAAAATCCAGTAAACCGTTTAGCCTGGCAGCATTTTAAAGCATCTATTAAGTTTCCAAAAAAAGGGTATTATGAAGTTTGGGCTAGGGCAACAGATAGTAAGGGGATTAGTCAGCCCATGATATTACCAGGTTGGAATCCAAAAGGTTATTTAAATAATGCCTGCCATAGAATAGCTATTAAGGTCAAATAATGGAAGATCAAGAGTTTAGAAATAAAGTAAAACGAATTTATTTAGGGGTAGCTCTTTTTTTTGGATTATTAGTTATGGGGGCGGGAGCAATAATTTATAAATTGAAGAACCCTTCATTTCTTTCATTTGATAAAGAAAAAACAACGGAGACCTATGTTGAAATAGAAGATTTCGACAAAATTGAAAACGGTATTCATTTAGCTACCGGTTTTAAAGATGATGTAGGACTTCAAACCGTTATAGTAAGTTGCACACCTTGTCATTCGGCAAAGTTAGTGACTCAAAATAGAGCAACTAAAGAAGGCTGGATAAGCATTATCCGCTGGATGCAGGAAACACAAAACCTATGGGATTTGGGTAAGAATGAGTCCGTTATAGTTGACTATTTAGCTAAAAATTATGCCCCTGAAGCCAAAGGAAGACGAGATAATCTAGAAGACATAGAATGGTATGATTTGGAAAAATAAAATAGTTATTCTGTTTCTGTGTTTTGTGTCTTGTAAAAAAGAGTCTAAAACACAATTAAAAGAAGTTTCTAAAGGGAATCTTAGCCCTAATACAAGTTACTACAGTACAAAACATCTTGTGGAATGTGAGGATTTAATGGGGCTGCAAACCTCTTCTAATATTAAAATAATTGATTTTAGAAAACCTGAAGCATTCTTAAAAGAACATTTAGTTAATGCTATAAATATTTGGAGAACAGATATTGAGGACACTTCCTTTCCTTACAAGGGAGTTATGGCTAGCAGGTCTAAAATTGAAGCTCTTTTTAGTCGGTTAGGGATTAAACAAGAAGATCAACTTGTTGTTTATGATGATATTGGAGCTTGTGATTCGTCTCGTTTATGGTGGGTATTAAAAAATTATGGGTTTGATAATGTCAAAATTTTAAATGGTGGATTAACGGCGTGGAAACTTAAAAAAGGAGCATTGACTTCTAATTTTATAAAATATGACGCTTCAGATTTTAAATTTCCTCTAAAAAAGAACATGTCTCTATATGCAAGTTTAGAAGATGTAAAATCAATGGTAGTTAATGACAGTATTATTCTTTTGGACACCAGAACTGATGATGAGTTTTCTGGAAAACGTCAAAAAAAAGGAGCAAGTAGAGCAGGGCATATTCCCAACAGCATATTATTAGATTGGGCACTTACAGTAGATTTTAATGCGACAAAAAAAATCAAACCTTATAAAGACTTATTAAATTTGTATCAATCTAAAGGAATCACAAAGGATAAAGAAATTTATGTCTATTGCCATTCAGGAGTACGGTCTGCACATACCACTTTTGTACTAACCGAGTTATTAGGATATAAGAATGTAAAAAACTATGATGGTTCATGGATAGAATGGAGTTTTAATAAAGATTTACCTGTTGAACAGGATACAATAACAACCCTATTTAAATAATTATGAATACTTATATAGAAGCTTTTAGCAATGCATTTACGGGAACTGTAAACTGGACATGGAAATCTATACTTCTTGAAGTCCCCTGGTATACTAATTATTTCTGGGGATTAGTCGTTATATCTATAGCTGTTTGGGTTTTAGAAATCGTATATCCTTGGAGAAAAGAACAAGCGGTTTTTAGAAAAGGCTTTTGGATAGATGCTGTTTATATGTTCTTCAATTTTTTTGTTTTTACGATCATTATAAGTGGTGTCTATGCGGTATTAGAACAACTTTTTTCAAGTTTGGGAATTACAATGAAATCTATCGCTTTGATAAACCTGAAAGCGTTACCGGTTTGGGGGCAATTGTTAATATTCTTTTTGATATCAGATTTCGTACAATGGTTTACGCATGTGTTACTACATAGGTTTAACTTTCTTTGGCGTTTTCATAAGGTGCACCATTCTGTTAAAGAAATGGGATTCGCTGCCCATTTGCGTTATCATTGGATGGAAAATGTTTTTTATAAACCCCTAAAAATATTTGCTGTCATGTTGCTAGGTGGTTTTGAGCCAGATCAAGCATTTATTGTACATTTTGCAGCTATAACAATAGGCCATTTAAACCATGCCAATATCAAGCTTACCTATGGACCTTTAAAATATATCTTTAATAACCCCGTTATGCATTTATATCATCATGCATATACTTTACCAAAAGAACGTCATTATGGTGTTAATTTTGGGATAAGTTTAAGCCTTTGGGATTATATCTTTAAAACAAATTATGTTCCAGAAGCCAGTGGCAAATTAACTTTAGGATATTCAGATGATACCAAAATGCCAAAAAACTTCTTTGCCCAGTTGTTTTATGGTTTTAGAAGAAATGACTAGCTGAGCATTTTTTATTTCCTATGTTTAAAAATATACTTATAATTATAATCCTCATTTTAGCTTTTTTGCATTGTAAAGAAAAGGAAAGTGATCAGGATCAGGATATTTATGAGTGGAAAACTATGGATGTTACCGTATCTGCCTATAATTCATTGGCCTATCAAACAAATTCCAATCCTAGCATAGGCGCTTTTGGAGATAGTTTAAAACCCGGGATGAAGTGTGTAGCGGTATCCAGGGATTTATTAAAAATGGGAATAAAGCACAATACGCCCATTAAAATTGAAGGACTTGATAGTGTTTATTTGGTTAAAGACAAGATGAATAAACGCTGGAAAAAACATATAGATATTTATATGGGAACCGATGTAAAAGCAGCAAGAAATTGGGGCAAGAAAAAAGTGACTATAAGCTATCGGGTTTCTAAGGAATAAAAGTTTATATTACTGTTAGGGTAGTTTTTAGAAGATACGAATTTCACGAATTTTCACGAATTAATCTGTATATAAATAGGTTTTAAGCCTGTAAAAAAGCTAGGTGATGTTCATGCTTAGATACAAGCTCATACAAAATAAAACAACAGGTTCGTATAAATTAGTGAAAATTCGTGTAATCCGTGTCCAACTTTTATCATTCATTTCATATGTCAATATTTGTATACACAATAGGCTATAGATATGTTTTTTATTTCGTTTCAGCTTCCGAAAGTATAAAAGGGTAAGCATCTTTCACTCGTTTTAGTTCTTCTTTTGATAGTTTATCGGAAGGCTTTTTTAATACATTCATACTATAGGTATTTCTTAATTCGTAGTAAGCTTTTGAAAGTTCATCTTGTACTGCTATAAACTGTTTATAAGAAGTGTGTCTGCCGTTTTGTAATGACACTACAACTTTTTTAGGGTTATCAGATGCGTTTGAAACTTTTGTGCCATTGCAATAATTGCAAGTACCATCACCATTATTATCCAAAAAGGTTTTAGTAATTTCTTTTAATTCAGAAATAGCAACACGTTTATTTTCAATCATAATGTCATCCTCATTATTTATCATAATGCGGAGGATATTGCGTTCCGATATTTCACTATCACAAACCATTCCGGGGGGGCATTCTTTTGGAAGTAATCTATTTATACCCTCATCCGAAGATATGGTGGCAGTAACAAGAAAAAAGATAAGTAGTAAAAATGCAATGTCTGCCATAGATCCTGCATTTACTTCAGGAATTAATTTTGAATGTCTCATAATTATAGTTTTACATGTTAATATGTTAACAAAATCACAAAAACAGTACCATTGTTTTATATGTTATTATGAGAGACAAATATTTACTTATTGTTAAACAGATATTGCAAACAATGTAGTCTCTTATTAGATTATAAACTTATTTATCATTTATACAGTTTTTAAAAAGTAAGGTTTTCCCTTACTTTTAGTAAGGTTTTATTTTTTTTAACAAACCTCTTAAAAACAACAAGTTATATAGATATGTGTATTTCATGTTCTAACTATTCATGACTCAAATGCCTTGTTATTTCTAAGGTTTGGAGTTTTGCCTACTTAACCATGAATAAACCTTACTAAAAGTAAGGGAAAGCCTTACTATTATACCAGAAACTCTTTTTAGTTTTAACCACAGATTTACACTTTAAATAGTTTCTTTATGAACGCGCGATTCATTTCTTTTTTTATTGTCTTACTTGGTTTTTCAAACACTTTACTTGCCCAATTGTCAAATCCAGTTACTATACCACCTTCACCACAGTCGGAAGCCTTTATGAAATATGGAGACTACAGTGTTAATTATTCAACAGGCGTTCCCAATATTTCTGTACCTCTTTACGAGATTAGTCATCATGGTTATAAAATACCTGTCTCGTTAAGTTATTATCATCAAGGTTTAAAGCCCGGATATAATGTGGATGTTTTTGGTTTGGGTTGGGGATTAAATCCAACTGGAAAAATTTCAAGAGAAATTAGATATAAACCAGACGAGTTTGATGATTTTGTTATTGAGCCTGTCGATCTTTATGTTGAATCTTATGATTCGGCTTTAGGTATCTATAGTAATCCCAGATCAACAAATATTTCGGCAGATTTGTTTCATGTATCCTTGCCTAATGGGCTTTCTTTTGATTTTACCATGGGAAAAATAAATGGTAATTATCAACTATCAGTCTCTGAAGGAGAACCCGTTATTATAAATTGTATTGATCCGCCAAGTGGAGCCATTTATGATAGAACATGGGAAATAATAGATAAGGACGGTGTGAAATATACCTTTTTATCAACAGATGCCGAAAAAGTTTTTTACGGTGCTAACGCTGGAACAATATCAACCTGGAATTTGAGTAGAATTGATTTACCCAATAGTGACGAGCCAATTACATATACGTATAGACCAGGTGTAAAAAATTTATTTAATGTCCCTAATGATACAAAAGTCCTATCAAAATGGCCTGTTGGTTGTGGTGATAGTGAAATCCCTATTGTATTGGATTACAATGTAGATTTCTTAAGTCGTGTTAGTTATGGTAATTCTTATATAGACTTTATTTATGAAACGCCTGTTAATAACACATCAAACCCTTACACAAACCATAATTTTATTAAATCTGTTAATTTTGGAGAATTAAATGGGGCATTAGTAAAGAAGGTAACATTTAATATGTCGGATCATGGAAACAGAATCCCATATAGCTATACCAATTTAATGCTATTGGATTCTGTTGATATTATCGGTTCGTCTACAACATTGCCTCCTAAGAAATACAAATTTACGTACGATAACCTCACCACTTTTGGGCCTACCTTTACAGACCATTGGGGATACTTAAATAATAGGGAGGGCGAGAGCGGAACTTCAGGTAGATTGCCTGGGTTTTATATTTACTTACATACAGATGTTTCAGATACTTGCCTTGAGGGTGGTGCGATAAAAAATACTATAGGTTATGATTTAGCAGAGTATAAAATTGGAAATGCTAATAGGGATCCCGGTGGTGGGCATGGTCTGTTAAAAAAAATCACATATCCAACTGGAGGATATACAGAGTTTACTTTTGAGAGAAATGCTTTTAAAAGATTAACACCATCAGACCATACAGTCCTTAATTCTTTTACTCTTGGTGGAGGTTTTAGAATCGGACAAATAGCAAATTATACGTCTGAAAACATACTGGCTTCAAGAAAAATATACAGATATGGTGAAATTGATACTAATTACCATTATTACAATTACGGGCCTAAGCATACAGGTTTGGGTATAGCTCCTGTAGAACCTAATGCATTAAGTTATTTAAATTATACAAGGCGTTATGTTAGCTATATAATGGAAGATCATGAATTTTTAAAATACGATCCGACCAATGGACAAGCTCGCATAAGTGTTATTCCTTTGTCTCCAGTCGCTCTTACAGGGTTTGAGCACAGTTTTAGTAGTGCACAATTTAGGTCCATCCTTAATGGAAGACCTCCCGTTATATATCCTGAGGTTACAGTTTACACAGGAGAATTCCCGAATAGTGTTAGTCCCACTCTTGATGAAACGCTGGGTAAAACCGTCTATAAATACGATTATCTTGACTATGGGAATTTTATAGAGCCCTGGAACTTTAGAATGGGGGGTGGGTCTTATTATGTTCCTAAAAAGTACAGGTATAATAGGTTAATAGAACAGACTCACTATAAAAGAGAGGATAAGGATATTGGGCAAGGAATGCAATCTGTATATGTTCCTATAAAAAAGATAGAGAATACGTGGGAATATATCCCTGCGGGAGGAGTAACAACACAAACTAAACTGTTGAAACTTCATCCTAATACTTCATATACTCCTGATGGTCACCCAATGACCTATTATTTTGAAGATCATAAAATAAACGAAGAATATGTTATTCCCCGGATACGAGAAAGCATAACTACAGAATATACAAATGGTAGTTCAATACAAACCAAAGAAAACATGCGGTATGATGGCAATGGTTTTTTAATTGAACGCGAAGTTGAGAACAGCAATGGTAAAAAAACTATTCAATATTATAAATATCCTAACAGCCTTACTGGACAAGATATAACACCTATTATTGAAACCATGAAAAATGATACTACCCATATTATTTCTCCGGTCATTGAGAGTTCTACAAGGGTTAAGGAAGGGCTAACGGAAACCTTTATTTCTGGAACAAAAACAGATTATAAAGAATTTACCATAGATGGTAATACGCTTATTATGCCTGAAAAACAAATCCAAATAGATAATTTGAATATAGAAACTACTGAATCAACTATACTGAGTTATACGGCAAACGGCAAACCAAGAGAAGTGCTAAAAAAAGATGGTTTAAGAACAAGTTATCTCTGGGGTTATAAAGACAGGTACCTTGTCGCTAAGGTAGATAATGCATCTATAGGATCAATAGAGAGTGCATTAACAGCTATCGAACTTACTAATATTAAAAATGGGACGTACGATCGTTCTACCATGATTAGTAAGTTAAACAAAATTAGGAACAGTTTACCTAGTTCAATGGTTGCAACCTATACTTACGACCCCTTAATAGGCATTACAAGTATGACCAAGCCTAATGGAGAAACCACCTACTATGAGTACGATGAATTTGGAAGGTTAGAAAAGGTAAAGGATAAAGATGATTACCTGCTAAACGAAACCGAATACAATTATAAACAATAAGTATAAAGATGATCATGAAAAAACTATTATTTACTTTAGTTACGCTATGTGTATCATCTTTAATGATGGCGCAGACCACTACAGAAAATTATGTAAAAACAACCTCTTATCAGATAAAAACGCCAACAGGAGCTGTTTCTAATGACTATAAGATAGAAGGTATTACCTATTATGATGGTTTAGGCAGACCTAAACAAAGTATTGGGATTCGAGCCGGAGGTAACAGAGAAGATATTATTACTTATATAGATTACGATGAGTTTGGCAGGCAAGACAAAGAGTACTTACCCTATGCTATAAGTAGTAATGGAGCCTCATATATAACCGATGCAAAAAATGCAACATTAAGCTATTACGATAATGCTATAAGGTATGACGATGATTTTTTAGGAATGACAGTTGCAGATATCAACCCTTATTCTCAAAAAAGATTAGAGGATTCGCCCCTCAGTAGGGTATTGAGCCAAGCGGCTCCAGGTAAAGACTGGAAACAAGGAAGCGGTAATGAAATTGAATTTGACTACCAATCTAATACAAATTATAGTGTAGCAAAATTCAGTGTCGACTTAAGTTTTGCAAATAATACGTATACACCTACTTTAATAATTGGCATTGGAGCCGATGAGTTTTATGACGGAGGAGAACTTTCTAAAACCATCACCAAAGATGAGAACTGGCAGCCTAATCAAACTTATCCAACAGACCATACCATAGAAGAGTTTAAAGACAAACAAGGGCGTGTTGTTTTAAAAAGAACTTATGGTCCTTCCATGGTGAATGGTGTATTGCGGAACAACGAAAATCATGATACGTACTATGTATATGATGATTATGGTAATTTAAGTTTCGTGATACCTCCAAAATCATACCTTGGCTCAGAATTATCCGAATTGTGCTATCAATATAAGTATGATAATCGTAATAGATTAGTTGAAAAGAAAATCCCCGGTAAAGGCTGGGAATATATTGTGTACGACAAAGCAGATCGTCCCATATTAACCCAAGATGCTAAACAAAAAACAACTGGAGAATGGCTGTTTACAAAATACGATATCTTTGGTAGAGTGGCCTATACAGGAAAAGCAACAAGTGCTAATACTACCACAAGAGAAGCTGTTCAGGAAGAAGTCAATAACTTTATAGGAAATCTTTGGGTTACACAAGCTAATAGCTATACAAATTTTGGTGGTGTAAATATGTATTATAATAATGGGGGATATCCTAATAATGACACTCCTGAGCATTTAGTTACTTTATCCGAAATACTTACCGTTAATTATTACGACACTTATGTAGATCGTCCATCTGAGGCACCTACTTCTGTAGTGATTATGGAATCACCTACTAATGAAAACAATGCGGCTAACACAAAAGGGCTTGCTACAGTAAGGAAGGTTAAAGTACTTGATGTTCCAGGAACAAATGCGTGGATCAATACACTTACTTATTATGACGGTAAATCTAGACCCATATATGTATATAGTGAAAACACCTATTTAGGTACTGTTGATATTGTTGAGACTAAACTAGATTTTGTCGGCAAGCCCCTTAAAAACAAAACAACCCATATCCGAAATAATGTAACGATAGCAACTTTGGAAAATTTCACTTACGACCATGTTGGACGTTTAAAGACACAGACACAGTGTATAGGGGATCAGACCATGGGATACGTATGTGCCTCCGTTGTAGATTTATCTTTAACTGGTACAATTACTACCGATCAAGTAGCAAGCAATAGCATCACCATAACCAATGCAACTATTTCACCAAATACACGCTTATGGATAGACCCAGAACCACAGGAAGTAATCGTTAATAATACCTATGACGAGTTAGGGCAACTGGAGAGCAAAGGTGTTGGCGGTAAAATACTGAATAGTAATAGATTACAAACTATTGACTACGCCTATAATGTTAGAGGTTGGTTAAAAAATATAAATCAGGATTCAAATAGTGATAATGACCTGTTTAACTTTACTATAAAGTATAATGATATTGCCGATGTAAATAAAAAGCTATATAATGGTAATATAAGTCAAACAAGTTGGAATACATTGAATTCAGACTCTAGTGAAAAAACATATACCTATACCTATGATGCATTAAACAGAATTACAAGTGGTATTGACAATACAACCAACCAAGATTACAGTTTACAGAACATCACTTATGATAAGAATGGAAACATTACAAGCCTGTTAAGAAAAGGACATCTCAATGATGGAGCCTCTGGCTTTACTTTTGGGATTATGGACAATCTAAACTATACCTATAATACAGGAAATAAATTACAGATCGTTTCGGATAGTGGTAGTGATACATTCGGTTTTAAGGATGACTTTGCAGGTTCAGTTACAGATACAACCACAGACTATACCTATGATGCCAACGGCAACATGCTGACTGATGCCAACAAGGGCATTTCAACGAATATCACATACAACCACCTGAATTTACCTACTCAAGTGGTACTGAATGGCGGGAATATTTCTTATATTTACGATGCTACAGGTGTTAAGCTTAAGAAGATAGTGAGCACTGGAGCTACAACTGAGTATGCAGGTAATTATGTATACGAAAATGGTTCTTTGAAATTCTTTAACCATGTGGAAGGGTACGTGAGCGCTGAACTTGTTTCAGGGTCTGTTCAATATGATTATGTATACCAATATAAAGACCATTTGGGGAATGTGAGATTGAGTTATAGTGATACCGATGGTAATGGTAGTATTACGGCTTCTACTGAAATACTGGAGGAGAACAATTACTACCCTTTTGGCGGGCTCCATAAAGGGTACAATACCAATGTATCCAGTACCAATCCAGCTCAGAAATACAAGTACAACGGTAAGGAGTTACAAGATGAGTTGGGTCTTGATTGGTATGATTATGGAGCGAGAAATTATGACCCATATTTAGGACGTTGGATGAACATTGACCCGTTGGCAGAGAAGTATTATGAGTTTTCAGGTTATAATTATACTCTAAACAACCCAATAGTCTTTACTGATCCCGATGGGCAAAGAGTTGAATGGGGAGAAAATTTAAGTGACGAAGAAAAGCAGATAATAGGTCGTTTTATCTATGACTTAAGAAAAAACTCTAAAGTATTTAATAAAATTTTTGAAACATTGCATAGTAGTGAAAATATATATACCGTGGGTAATAACGGGTTAAGCGCAGATGCAAGTTTTGATCCAGATAAAGGAGTTCCTGGCGTTGAATTTGATGAAGATACTTTGGAGACTACAGAAACTTATGACGAGTCATCTAATAAAGGAGGAACTATTAGATTGCCGTTTGATTATTTTGAGCAATTTAAAGGTCTAAAAAGTAAAAGTGAGATTGTACAAAACTCGTTGGTAGAAGAGTTTGTTCATGCAGCTCAATGGGAAACTTTATTTCCAAAATCAGGAATGACTACTTTAGATTTTTATGTTGATTTTGTAGGGTCAAACTTTAATAATGGTAATTTTGAGTTTGAGGCGAAAGCATTATCAGGAATAATCCACCAACAAGGAGGGGTAGGTTATAGAAAAGGAGGCAATTTAATTGCAGGTAATTATGGAAGATCTGTTTATAAATCAGGCTCTTTTAATAGCAGTCAATATTTTAAATCCGCTAATAATTGGTTAAACAGCCCCGAAACTAATAGTGGTTACAGAACTATGAATGGTTTTGATGTTTCAATAAATAAATCACTGCCTCCTACTTTATTAATTCAAGCAATTAAAGATAAATAAGTATGAAAAACCTAATGCTATTATTGTTTTTTATTTCTTTAGGCTGTGGAAGCACAAAGAAATACGAAGTTGAAAAATTAGATCTTTCAGGAAAAAATTTAAAGAATTTACCTAAAAAAATATTTAAATATAAAAACTTAAAAACTATTAATTTGAGAAGCAATAAATTTAGAGAATTCCCATCTCAGCTATCTCAACTTACTTATTTAGAGAACATATATTTATCAGATAACAATATTGACTCAATCCCTATAGAGATATTGCAGTTTAAAAACTTGAAAGTTTTAGATTTAGAGGCAAATAAGATACGTTATTTTAGAGATCTTACAGCTATGAGTAGTTTAAAAGTAATTTCTATTACTCATAACCCTTTAAAAACCAAGAAAACATCGATAGAATGCTTAATTCCTCAAAAAACTGAAGTTTTATATGGACATGAATTTCCAAGTATAAAGAGGCTAAATTGTAAAATAAAATAGGATACTCCCCGCTGTTCCCTAGTATGGCTACCGCTAGTTTTTAAAACTAGTGGCGAGTATGATCCCGATAGCGCGGACTTGCAGTCCGTGAAAAGATAAGTAAAAGCCACAATGTAAAAGTTGTGGCTTTTAAGTTTAACCGCTTTAACAAGGTTATCAATCATATAAAAAATATGTTATTTATCTTCTTCGGGCAAATGTTCAATATCATCAATACGTTTTAAAACTTCCTTGTCATAACTGGAAAGTTGCCCTTCCCCGCTCGAGTATAGTATATCACTAGTGCCAGTTTGTAACTGGTACAGTCAATAGTAAGAAAAAAACAAACTAAGAAGCTACTTTAGAAATAGAGTAGCTTCATCATTCATAATTTTACTTATAATTATATTTTTATTTAACAATAGTTAAATTTAGTTATCAAGGCTGAGACAAGTTAAAGTCGAAATGCCATTAAAAACTATAGCTCAATCTCATTAAGTTAAGATTGAAATGTCTGTCTGAGTACTTCGGCTGTGCTCAGTATAGGCTTTTTAATAAACATAACGTCTTAACCGTTTCCAGTCATCCTCATGTGAATAATTAGGATTTGGTATAATGTTATCTGTAAGCAAGTTTTCTTGAGTTATAAGATTCAAGCATCTCGATATTTTAGTTGTTGATCTCATTTTTTGATTATTTGATACTGAGATACTGAAACAAGTTCAGCACAAGTAAGTTCAGTACGGATTGATTGATTGATTGATTGATGAAAATTTTGATTTAAAAGACGCTACCTATCTGTAGCGTCTTTTATTATTCCATTTGTTACTTTTAGTTCCAGTTAATGTTCCGCTTAATTGATTGTTGTTTAATGTTCTCATAATTGTCGTTTTTTGATACTGAAATAAATTCAGCATATGTTGATTTATACTAGATAGACGATCACAAATAAAAAATGTTACAGTACTATGCATAACAAAGTAATAAATTAACAAATTTTAACAATTTAGGCAGGGTAGTAGTAAGCTATAGCACATTTTTTAGACTTTTAAAATACTTTTAGGAATGGTTATTGTGTTAAATGAATACAAAATATTAAATAGAGTAGATATATTTTCAGATAAAAAAATATCTTTGAAATATATTTATGCCTTAACTCAATGGAATAATAGATACAAATGAGACGTTATTTTTCATTTTTTATACTCCTTCTTTTTTCGCTATCAACTTATGCTCAGATTGATGCGAAAAAGAAGTCTATCGCCATTCCTGCAGTTAAAAGTAAAGATTCTGTTGATGTAAAGCCATTATTACCATCCAAACCCATTAATAAAAACACTGCTATTAATAATATAAATACGCCTAGAACTTCTGTAAATCTTAATATGCCTAAAAAAGAGTTTTCGATGTTCCCAAGTGAGGAATTTGGCAATCCGGGAGAACTTTACGATAAGCGACTGAATAAAAGTTTGGATCACTTAAAATTAAGTAAGGAAGAATTAGAATTGAAAAATGGTAGTACAACGGATCAATATTTTGGTGATTTTAAAAGTAAAGCTAAGTTTGTAAATGTGGTCTATAGAGATCATGGTTATGTTGATGGTGATGTTATTCAGGTTTTGGTAAATGATGATGTTATTCATGCCAGAGTATTTTTAACAGGCGGTTTTAAAGGTTTTAAACTCGATTTGCAACCAGGATTTAATAAGATAGATTTTTTAGCTTTAAATCAAGGAGAGTCAGGACCAAATACCGCTGAATTTAGGGTTGTAGATGACCAAGATAATTTAATTTCCTCTAATCGTTGGAATCTGGCTACAGGTGTAAAAGCAACTATTATTGTCGTAAAGGAATAGGAGAGTGGTACTTACCTTGTTATTGACATCATATAAACAGAACGCCCTTCTTCATTTGGTGCTTTTATCTCGGTTTCTTTTACAAAACCTTCTCTTTTGTATAATCTAATAGCCTTTTCGTTGTCTGTAAAGACATCAAGCCATATTTTTTTAGCCTTGTAATGTTTAAAACAAAAGGCTTTTATTAATTTAATAGTCATACTTCCATAGCCCATACTTCTTTTTAATATCGCAATTCTTCTGAATTCTATGGTGTGATTTTTATTTAATAAACCAGCCAGTATCACATAGCCAATAAGGGCATTATCATATGTATTAAAAATGGAAAGGTGTTTTTCATCTTTATTAGTGATGACTTCTTTATGTTGAGCTATACTATACTGACTAATAAATTGAGAGTATTTTTTCTCTATTTCAATAATCTCTGCAAGATTCTCGATTTTAGTTTCTAGTAGCTTAATAGATTCATTTTCTAACACTTAATCAAAATTTACAGATTAAATTTAGGAAACTATCTTATCAATCAGTTTTAACTCATCTTCAGAAAAACTTAAATTATCTACAGCTTTTATATTTTCTTTTAATTGCTTTGGCGAACTAGCTCCTATTAAAACGGAGGCCACTTGCGGTTGTCTTAAAATCCAGGCAATAGCCATTTGCGATAATTTTTGTCCCCGTTCCTGGGCCATGGTATTTAGATGTTGGATTTTTTCGATATTACTATTTACAGTATCTACATTTAAATAGGTGAGGTCTTTCGCAGCTCTTGATCCTTCAGGTATACCTTTTAAATACTTTTCAGTTAACAAGCCTTGTGCTAAAGGAGAAAAGGCAATACAGCCAACACCATTTTGCTCTAAAGTATTTAAAAGACCATTTTCTACCCAGCGATCGAACATAGAATAACGCGCCTGATGTAAAATAAAGGGAACATTTAAATTTTTAAGAATTTCAGCAGCTTTTTGGGTGTCTTTAGGTTCGTAATTAGAAATACCAACATATAAGGCTTTACCTTGACGTACAATATCGGCCAGCGCTCCCATAGTCTCCTCTAATGGTGTGTCTGGATCTGGTCTATGATGATAAAAAATATCAACATAATCTAATCCCATACGTTTTAAGCTTTGATCTAAACTAGAAATTAAATATTTTCTCGATCCTAAATTGCCATAAGGACCTGGCCACATATCGTAACCAGCTTTTGTTGCTATAAATAATTCATCTCTGTAAGGTTTGAAATCTTTTTTGAAGATAGTACCAAAATTTTCTTCGGCAGATCCGTATGGAGGACCATAGTTATTAGCTAAATCTAAATGTGTAATACCTAAATCGAAAGCACATCTAATAATATCTCTTCCGTTTTGTATATTATCAACAAAGCCAAAGTTGTGCCATAGTCCCAAAGAAATTGCAGGTAAAAGCACACCACTCTTTCCTGATCTTTTATAAGTCATGGTGTCATATCTCTGGTTTGAAGCTTGATAATTTGTTGTTCCGGATTTATCGTTGATTTGCATATTTTGAGTAACTAAAAATAAAGCTGTAAATGTATAAATTATATCGTTAATATACTATTGAAGGCATAAGACCGCTTTGCTGTTAGAACCAAGAACCAAGACTTGGTTGTGACTAACTGACAGACAGGGATGAAAACAAATAATGCTTCCGTAAATTAGAATTATTCAGACAACCTTTACTTATTACTCAAAGTAAGAAAAGCATGTTTAAAAAGTACTTAGATGTGAATAAAAAATCAATTTCTAATCTTAGCTAATTCAGTAGTTAACTCATCTTTTATATCAGAATCACTAGCATTTAAAGGTAATTGATTAGCATTTAGAAGGTTTGGTCTTTCCAATGGATTACTACCTAAATTGAATAAAGCTTCAGAGCCATCATCAAAATAAATGTACTTATGCGTGTTGTTTCTAATGGTAATATCTTCATTTTCGGCATACACATAAGCTCTCTTTTCCACATTATTTGTACTTGAAAGTAATTCTTTAAAACTTTTGCTATCATGAATTTCAGTAGTAGATGCTCCTGTGATATTGGCTATGGTAGTAAATAAATCGGTCGTGTTTATAAGCGCATCTTCTGTTTCATTGATACGCGCCACATTTTTTCCAGCAATAATCATAGGGACGTTAACACCACCCTGATACACACTTCCTTTTGCTCTTGTAGAAACATGTTCTTGAACAACTTGATTTGGAGTGCCATTATCGCCTATAAAAATGATAACTGTATTCTCTTTTTCGTCTTCAGACATTGAATTGATTAGTCTGCCCATTTCGCTATCCATAGCTTCAAGGGCAGCCATATAATAGGGAAGTGGATTGCTATCTATACTTGCCTGATCTGATGGTAAAACACCTTGGGCGTGTAAATCGTTTGGAGGTAAGTGAAATGGCGTATGTGGTGCATTGTAAGCTAACCATAAAAACCAAGGAGTAGTTTGTTCTGCAACCCAGTTAATAGCCAGATCTGTGAATTTAGTAGTGGTGTATGTTGTTGATTGTGTTGTGGTTCCATTTTCTGTTAGATTCCAGTTCCAATAGGATTGAACACCACCACCTAAAAGACCAGCAAAATGATTTATACCCATATTATTAGGGTGCGCTGCGTTATTTGATAAATGCCATTTACCAATAACGGCGTGGTTATATGATGTGTTTGTATTTGTGTCTATATAATTTTGTAATGACGTTTCGGAAGTCGATAATACATCACCAGGAGCAAGTACATTGGTTTTAAACCCATATTTCCCTGTTAAAATAGATGCTCTAGTTGGTGAGCATGTTGGATTAGACCATAAATTTGTAAACTTAATTCCAGAATTCATTAAACCTTGAAGTGTAGGCATATTGGGTTTAATTGTTCCTATATCATAACCGGGAGTGGCATCTAAACCCATATCGTCCGCAATGATTAGTAAAATATTAGGTCCTGTGTTTTGAGTGATTTCTGGAACGTCTTCTTCTATATTATCAATGATGTCTGCTGAATTATCACAAGAAAAGAATAATGGTATTAATAAGCTAATTACTATATATCGAATCATGAGTATTGCGTTTTAATTATATATGGTTATGTTATCTATGACAGAATAAAATCGAATAAGTTTAATCTGTCTTATAACTAATTCATTTTCAGTAGGAAAAATAATCATTTATAATTTTACTATTAAACATTCTTGATAAACCCCACAAAGATGTTATTTTTGCACGTCACAAAATTATAGGGATGTCCATTTCAATAACAGAATTAGAAGAAAGAAAAGCTGGTAAAGACTTATATAGCTACCAAAAAGGAGCCATAGATAAAATTTTTAAGAGTTTTGATGAGTCACCTCATGATTACCATTTATTATATCAACTTCCTACTGGTGGAGGAAAAACAGTTATTTTTTCTGAAATAGTTAGACAATATCTTAAAAATCATAAGAAAAAGGTATTGGTGATGACACACCGTATTGAATTATGTAAACAAACCTCTAATGTGCTTACAGAGTTTGGTGTGTTGAACAAGGTTGTTGATAGTAAGGCAGATTTAAGTGACCAAGCAGATTATAGTTGTTTTGTGGCTATGGTTGAAACCTTAAATAACAGGTTACAAGATGATAAGTTGGATATTTCTGATATTGGTCTGGTAATTATTGATGAAGCGCATTACAATTCATTTACCAAGCTCTTTAAATTTTTTAGTCAATCGTTTATTCTAGGAGTTACAGCAACACCTTTGAGTTCTAGTATAGAGCTACCAATGACCGATAATTATGATGAATTAATTGTAGGTGAAAGTATAGAATCTTTAATAGATAATGGGTTTTTAGCTCGCGCTGAAATGTTTTCTTATAATGTAGGCTTAACCTCGTTAGTGGTTGGGGCTAATGGTGACTATACAGTGAAATCTTCTGAAGATTTGTATACAGATAATGATATGCTTAGCAAATTGTTACAAGCTTATGAAGAACGTTCTAAAGGGAAAAAGACATTGATCTTTAATAACGGAATTAATACGTCTTTACATGTTTACGATACCTTTAGAAGAGCTGGATACCCTGTAGCTCATTTAGATAATACAAACACTAAAAAGGAGCGAGCACTTATTTTAAAATGGTTTAAAAACACACCTGATGCTATTTTAACATCGGTAAGTATTTTAACCACTGGGTTTGATGAACCTACTGTAGAGAGTATTATTTTAAATAGAGCCACTAAATCATTGACGCTTTATTATCAAATGATTGGTCGTGGGTCTCGTATTTTAAAAGATAAGAATACATTTAGTGTGATTGACTTAGGAAATAATTTTCATCGATTTGGTCCCTGGGGTGATAACTTAGATTGGCAACGTATTTTTAAATCTCCAAATTACTATTTAGATGCTATTCTAAGTGATGAGGAATTAGAAAGCAACTTCAGGTATGAAATGCCAGATGAATTACGCAAAGAATTTTCTAAATCCAAAGAAGTTTATTTCGATATACAAAGAACTTACATAGAATCTATTAGAGGTGGTGAGTCCTCTAAAGTTGTTCTAGAACGTTCTATAGAACAGCATGCCAAAATATGTATTGAAAACAGTGAAGATGTTTATGATGCATTGGGATTAGCAAAAATGCTGGGAGACGATATCGATTTTAGAATACAGCGATATACAAAGTGTATAAGTAAGAGTACTTATAATTTTGTTGAGTGGTTAAAAGGCGATTATAGAAAAAAACTAAACGCGTATTTACGCTCAAATTTCGATGAAGTTTTTGAAGCTATTCATGGCTATCCGCCAGAGGAATAGAGGTCTTATATAATTTTACTTCTAAAATTATTACAACATCCTTAAAATAAGGCGTATCTTTGCTTTTAGTTATTCACATTAAAACAGCACTGTAAAATAAACTATGGCAAAATCTCAAGTAACTTTTAACAAAATTGAAAAAGAAAAAAAACGCTTAAAGAAAAGAGAAGAAAAGCAAAAAAGAAAAGAAGCTCGTAGAGCTGAAGCTAAAGAAAACCCACAAGGCATTCAATTTGCTTATGTAGACTTTAATGGCAACTTAACAGACACGCCGCCAGATCCTGCGATGCGTGAGAAAGTTGAAGCCGAAAGTATTGAATTAGGAATCCCTAAGAAAGAAGATAGGGAAGAGGAAGAACCAGCAAACAAAGAAGGAAAAGTGTCATTCTTTGACCATTCTAAAGGTTTTGGTTTTATAATTGATAGTGTAAATCAAGAAAAATACTTCGTACACGTTAGTGGATTGCTTGAACCTATTGAGGAAAATGACAAAGTTACTTACGAGTTAGAACGCGGTCAAAAAGGAATGAATGCGGTTCGAGTGAAAAAGATTTAAGATCTTTTTCTTTACTTTTTCAAGATAGTTTTTCGTTATTCTGTTATTTCTAATTACGAGCATAAATGAGTATATCGCGAAAAACGATTCTTATTATTTTGGCATTTTTTGCTATTTATGTTATTTGGGGATCTACCTACCTTCTCAATAAAATAGCTGTAACAGAAATACCTCCATTTTTTGTAGCCTCCATACGTTTTACTGTGGCAGGTACACTTATATTCATAATAGCTAAGTTTATGAAGCTTAAGCTATCTATTAGCAGGAAGCAATTTATTAATTGTACTATAGCTGGGTTTTTGTTTTTGGTGTATGGCAACGGTGTTTTTGTTTGGGCTCTAAAATATTTAGACAGTGGCTTTGCAGCTCTTGAAGCATCTACTCAACCACTTTTTGTGTTATTACTTATGAGGCTTATAGATGGTAAAAAGATGCAACCAAAATCTTTAATTGGTGTTGCACTAGGCATTATTGGAATGTATCTTTTGGTAAGTCAAAAGGAACTCATTACTAGTGATGAAAGTTTGATAGGTATGCTCATGGCTTTTACCTGTGTTTTAGCCTGGAGTTATGGCAGTGTATTTGTTGCTAAGGCAGATTTACCATCAAACTTTTTTGTTAGTACAGCATACCAAATGAGTATTGCTGGCGGGTTTTTAATAGTAATAAGCTTGCTTTTAAATGAAAATTGGGTGTCACCTATAGATTGGAACCCAAAAGTACAGTGGTCTATATTTTTTTTAATTGTATTTGGGGGCGTGATAGCCTTTACAGCATTTAATTATTTACTTAAGGTTGTTTCTACAGAGAAAGCGTCTACTTCAGCTTATGTAAACCCTATAGTTGCTATAATCCTGGGTTGGTATGTGCTTGATGAAACGATTACCACTCAAACCATTATCGCGGCTTGCATTCTCTTAACAGGTGTTTTCTTTATTACTTCACGTAAAAGAATTAAAACCCGAACTATTGGAAGTTAAGAACGCCATAAAATTTATGCTTATTAGCACATTGGCATTTGCTTGTATGAATGCTATAGTGAAACAATTGGTACATATTAATGCATATCAAATTGTTTTTTTTAGGTCGATAACGTCTCTAATCTTTACGTTTACTTTTCTACTTAAAAATAAGATTTCCATTTTTGGAAACCAGAAAAAACTTTTGATTATTAGAGGGGTAGTAGGGGTTATTTCAATGACTTTCTTTTTTATGTCTACCAAGCATCTACCAATCGGTACAGCGGTTTCGTTACGCTATATAGCTCCTATTTTTGCAGCAATTTTTGCCGTATTCTTACTGCGCGAAAAAGTAAAACCTTGGCAATGGTTCTTTTTTACCGTGGCTTTTATAGGCGTATTAATTTTAAAAGGTTTTGATACGGAATTGAACAGCTATGGTCTTTTATTAGCTGTTATTTCTGCTGTTTTTAGTGGACTAGTATATATAACAATAAGCAAAATAGGAAAAGGAGATCATCCAGTAGTGGTGGTTAACTATTTTATGGTAATTTCAACGATAGTTGGAGGGATACTTTCTATAAATAACTGGGCAACACCTGTAGGCATAGAATGGGTGTTGCTAACCGGGTTAGGCGCTTTTGGGTATTATGGACAATTGTTTATGACAAAAGCTTTTCAAATTGCAGCTACAAATGTTGTGGCTCCACTTAAATATTTGGAGGTTCTTTACACTGTTTTGTTTGGGGTATTTATTTTTAGCGAGATTTATACGTTTTGGAGCTTATTGGGCATTGCATTGATTATTGCAGGATTGGTCCTTAATATCTTATATAAAGGGAAACTAAAGCGAAAAGAGAAGCATGAATAGTATTTGTATTCTAATCATTTTAAGCAGAAAGACATCACATAATCAATAACAAAGAACAATTTTATGGAATTTGAGTAATCATCATGAATTTACTCAAATACGATGCCTCTCTCCGCTCAAAATGATTTTAAAATGTATACATTTCGCCTTGTTGAGTACTTTAACAGCACTCAACCTGATACGAAAAGCATGTATTAATTGATTCTAATAAGTCTCGAATCCGCTTTTAAACTTTCATAAATAACTGTTGCATTGCCCTTATAGCGTAATGTACAATCTGCTACAGCTTCAATATCTATCGTTTTATTGACTGTTAGATTGGCATTGCAATCGGCAGACATTTTTATTTTTAAATCTTCAACTTCTAAATCATAGCTAGAAAGCTTGGCATCTGCAGAAAGGTATGTGTTTAAAATGTTTACTGAGCCTGACAAATCAACATTTGAATCGGCTGTAGTTTTAAGTTCTAAATAATTAGCATCCACATGACCTGAGAAAAAGCTATCTGCAGTTACTTTTATTTTTGCGTTATCTTCAATTAAAGTGTTTTCCAGATAAATTTGAGAGTCTGCTGTAGCAGTAAAATTATTAATATACTTCGTAGTAATATATACATTTAGTGTCTCTCTTCCTCTAATATTAAGATGATTTCTAAGGCGTACAATCAATTCATCATCTCTTTTAGATGTTATGATATGGTCGTGTAAATTTTCGTTAGCTTCTATTCTAATAGATTCTTCAGTGTCAGAAAATGTGATATAGGCTGTAAAGCCATTGGCTATTTCTATTGATGAGTAATCGGTAATATATACATTTCTATAGATCACTTCATCATCTGCATCTACTCTTATGGTATCTACACTACACGATGATATAATAAACCCTAAAAGTATTAATAATATATATAGTCTGTTCGTTTTCATTTTGATTGATTGATTGATGTTTAATTTGTGTTACTGATTCATGTTTTTGTTTAAATCTATGATTGGAATCCATTGAAAATTAATGGGATACCATTCGTTCGCTTCATTATCCGTTTTTAGATAAACTTTACTGTCTTTAGAATGTACATATAGTGCATTCATACGATTTGATTTTTTCTTAGATGCCATCTTTTATCTTTTTTTTGTAGCGATTTCTTCCCATATTAAATACGCCTATTTTGATTCCCATACCTCCTGAAATACCATTTATACGGGTTAAATCATATTCAGGTTGAAATTTTACTTTGCTAGAAAACCTATATTTTATTCCAGCCTCAAGTTGTATATATCTATTAATATTATAAAGTACATTAATACCAGGTTCAACAACAAAAACATGTTCCCAATCATCATCCTCTATAATAATTTCATCATCATTATCAAGGTCATCCTCTATAAATGCGACAGCTCCGGCACCAATGAGTATGGGAAATGATAAGTTAACTTTAGATTTACTAAAGAGTATAGGTTCTAAATGCAACCCGCCATAAAACCCGATTAAATCCCTATTATGGGCATCTAACCCAAGTTTGTTTTGATCTGAATAAAATCCTGTACCTATAAAACCAATTTCGAATTGCTGATTTGCAACATAAGCGACTTTGAAACTAGACGAATACGTTTCTGCTTTGTCAATAGTCCCATAATTAAAGCTTAAGCCTAGATAGACACCATGTACAGTGTTTTTCCGGTCATTAAACTCAATGTAATCGTCAGATTCCTGAGCGTTTAAGCTATTCAGTGAACAAAATAATAGTAATAAAAGAAAACCTTTAAGAGATTTCATAGTTGGTGTATTTGATTGTATATAGTTATAGACACTATAATTTATGATTGGTTGCATGTAAAATGTTTTTTTTTTGAAGATTGTTTGATTTTTAAGAAAGCACCTTATTCTTTTAAGACGATAATACCTTTTTTACCATTGAATGAAAATATACCGGAAGTGTTTTTTCCGTAAGCAGCTTTGATTTCCCGGATCCTTTTGCTTTTGTCGATCATATTGTTTTCAATATTATAAAAAGTTTTAGGTAGCCTCAATAAACCTTGCTCTAATGTAGCATTGAACATAAAAGATAAATCGGATATATTAATATTAATATCTGATGATTCCTGATTTATAGAAACGTAGGCATCTGGGGTATTTATTTTTGCAATACGCAATTCGGCGACTTTCATATCGAGGGTGATTTTTTCCTCAACAGATTCTATTTGAGCATTAGAAAAATTTAATTCCCCTTGAATTTTTTCAACTTCTTGAATTATTATTTCATCTTTACTTGAAATGATTTCTAGGTCTTTAACTGTATCAATTTCAATTTTTGTTCCACTAGTCTTTAGTAGTAATTTATTAGAAGATTCAATGTCAATATCTCCATTTTTCAAATTAATGGTTCCGTAATCGATAGCTTTACTTCTTAGTTTACCAAACTTCATCGCTATTCTTGCATTGGGGATACCTTCATTAATCCACAAATCTCCATGCTCTATATTCGCTTTTAATCGTCCTGCCCAATTATCAATAATAACATCACCAAATTTATTTGTAATATCAATTTCTGCATGCCTTGGTAAATAAATGGTAACATTTATTTCAACATTACTTTTATCAAATTCAAAAGGATTTACCTTATTAAAATATCTTGAAAAAAGACTACTGTTTTTATCTGATATTTCTGAGGTGATACTAACAAAATCATCTACCTCTTTAATATTGGCCACAATACGATTTAGAAGGTTTTCTGCATCGTCTCTTTTTTTATTCGTTACTCGAATATCTATTTTTATAGAAATATCGTGTTCCTCCCAACCATTAATAAGTACGTTGCCATATTTATTTTCTAGATGTAGTTCCCCAGAATTAGACATCTCGTATATGTCTTCAATAGTTTTTGTTAAAACTTCTTGAGAATACATTGAAAAACTCAATAAAAATAGAGCAATTACGGTTGTTTTTTTATAAAGTATATGCATCATCATTGTCTAGTTTTTTAGAACTATTAATTTGTTCTAATAAGTTTTCTATTAATTCAATTCTCTTTTTGTAGTTAATTACTATAGCTTCTAAAACTCTTTCGGTATCTACATTTTTTTGCAACTCTTCTTTAAGAATTTCATACTCAATATCTAGTTCATCCATAAAGGATAGAAACTCTTTTTTCTCTTCAGGTGATAATTGCGTGTTCTTATTCACAAGTCTTACTTGGTAAGCAACCAAACCTTTGTAGTGTGAATTAATATCGTTTAGTTCTTGTAGTGCGACATTATTTTGAATGTTTTTGCTAGCGCCACCAACTATTGAGATATTAATTATTGAAAACACTCCTAAAGCTATAATTACTGTTGCTGCAACTTTAAAAAGTGGATTACTCCATAATTTAATAATCTTTGTTTTTGATTCTGGTTTATTTAATCCAGATTCAATGTTTTCCCAAAGTTTACTTTTATCTGCTTTGTGTACATCAAAAAGGGCTTTGTTTTCTTTTATATATTTTTCGAAATCATCCATTATAATGTCTTTACAATTTCAATTAATTTTTTCTTTGCTCTGTGATACTGTGATTTAGAAGTAGAGGGACTTATCTCTAATATTTCTGAAATCTCTACATGATCATAACCTTCAATTAAATATAAATTTATAATCTGTTGATAACCAGACGGCAATAATCTGATTCCTTTTATTATGTTTTTAATATCTATCTCCGGAGGCACATCTTCTGCATCCTCTTTTATATGATACATTTGATTCTCTATAGGGACTACCGGGATTTTTTTCTTTTTTAATTGATTAATACTTTTATTAATTACAATACGTTTCAACCAAGACCCAAAAGTACTTTCATATCTAAAAGATGATAAATTATTAAAAGCTTCAATAAAACTATCTTGTACAACATCTTCAGCATCTTCTTTTATATGCATCATACGCATACTTATATTATACATAGCATCAACATATAGCTCATACAGCTTGTATTGTGCATTTCTATCACCTAACTTGCTTTTTTCAACAAGTGATTTATGCGTGTATAATATATTGGTATCCAATTATTCTGCTAGCTCTAGTTCGCCTTAAAAATAGTTCTATTATTTAAGCTACTATTATAGACAACAAAAAAAGTAAAGGGTTGCATGCTCAATATTTTTTTCTGTTTGTCACAAAAAAATAGCATATAGTGTGATGAATTTAATCAATAGTATAAAGAAGTACTAAGCTTTTAAAATGTATATTCGAGAATTAGCCTTTGACCAATTTTTATCGGAGTGGTTCTCCTGATATAGTTAGATCGGCATATAGAAGCTATAGACACATTGTTGTTTGATGAAATTCCGGATAAAGTATCACCACGTTTAACGATATAAACTTTTTTACGAGTTTCTAAACTTGCAATAGCTTCCTCTTTAGTATGTAAAACTGTTAATTTTGTTTGCCTTTTAGAATTGTGAAGCCCTGGTTGCACCCAGTTTTTAGTAACCCAGATATTTTTAGAATGTACCATATTCTGCTCACTAAAATCAAATAAGTATTCTGGGTTTATGGATATTCCTTTATAATTAACAGCTAAGTGTAAATGACTCCCTCTAGCGTTACCAGAAGTTCCGCCATAACCAAGAAGTTGTCCATGCTTTATAGTGTCATTTGCTTTAACGGCATATTTAGATAAATGAGCATAAACAGTTTCTAATCCATTATAATGCCTAACTACTACTGTTCTTCCATGACCTCTGGTATAATGGGCAAGACGCACTATACCATCAAACATAGATACAACACTATCGCCAGTAACAAGATCAATATCTATACCTCTGTGTGCTCTTCCTCTTCGCCATCCGTAACGAGAGGTTACCACTTTTTTAAAGTTAATAGGTGGTGTGTATAAACTATCACTAAACTTAATTTCTAAAGGAAAATTAACTTTTACGTTCTTATAAGGATTATAAGTCGTTGTATCCCAGTGTTCTTTGGTGATGTCTAAGAGGTTGTTTTTTAAATCATTAGTGTTATTGGAACCATCAATCTTAATATTTGCTTTTGCAAAAGGGAAGTCTGAATAATCAACTAACTCAATGGATTTTGGATTATGTTGTCCGAAGCTAAAAATAGATAATATTAAAAAAAAGAGAGAAGTTAGAAATTTCATATTATAAATTCGATACTACTAAAAGATAAACGAGCTATCTTTTTAATTTTCGTTGGGCGAATTTAGATAAAAATATCAAAATGTCATGTTAATATACTGTTAGAGTTTTGCGTGGTTAAATTGTAAAAATGATATACCACAAAGAATTGTGAAAAAATAACAAAAGTCTTATTGAATAATTCATATTGTGAAGATCTGAATACTACATTCAGGTCTTTTTTATGGTAGTTTTTTAATTTTTTACCACATATTGAAGGTTTTAACACATACATAGTTGATGTTTGATTTTGAAAAAAAGCATACATTTTGTCGATGAATTTTACCTTCAAAACCATTTCATCGTGTAATTTAAGAGTTCACATGATTTTTATTTTTTTATGGATAGAAAGACTTAATTTTAACCTAAATTATTAAGTTTTAGTGTTATGAAAAATCTAATGTCCCTTTTTTGTCTCGTATGTTTTATATGCTTTTCTTCTACTATCACCGCACAAGAATCTGCGAGTATATCAGAAGAAAAACCTGTTGATTTTAAGAAACGTAGTCCCATTTATGATTATTCAGAAAAACAATTGAATAATGTAGATACCATTCCAGATTATGCATCCAAAAAAAATAAACTAAAAATTACTGGTACTATTTACGAAAGTGATGGTGTAACACCAGCTAAGAATGTGCTTCTTTTTATACATCAAGCTGATGAGAATGGAAATTTCGAATTAAAAAGACATAACAAAAAACGATATGTGCGTCATAGAGGCTGGATACGAACAGATGCAGATGGGCATTATACATTCTACACGTTTGTTCCTGGTAAATATATATATGGCAATGAACTTAAACAGATACTTCCAATAGTTAAAGAACCAGGTAAGCCTGAATATAAAATAGCAACTTACCTTTTTGATGATGATCCATTATTAAACGATAAACGTTCGAAAGTAAAACGAGCTGATGTTGGTAACAGAATTCTTAAACTGGATAAAAAAGAAGGGTTGTATGTAGCCAAAAGAGATATTATATTGGGTAAAGAAGTTATAGACTCTTATGCTGAATAATGAATTTGTGTTTTGTTAAGTTTATTACAAAAAAGCTTTAAAAAATAGATATTTATAGAATTTTGAAACTTGATTTCATTAAAGAGCCATCCTAATCGGGGTGGCTCTTTTCTATAGGAGCTTTTTCTCTGCCGTATTAGATTTCATTTATTATAGAAATAGGAGGATGTAGGCCTGAACTATGCCTCGCAGTAAATAACACTTCTAAAATATTTTTATTATATTTAAACCATCGCTTAAACATTAAGTGATTAATCTCTCCCTATTAAAATTATTAATACGCTTTACTGTCTAACAATTTACCTTTTTGGGTACTTGTTAAGCTATTTGTTTAATGAATTTGGCATTATCAAACGTCATTGTTTGCGCTTCATTCATTAGAACTATTAATAATTATACATATTAAAATCATTTAAAAATGAAGCCATTTAAGTATTTATCGATAGCTATTTTCTGTTGTATTTTAACGTCTTGCTATTCTGTGAGATTTCGTAATGTAAATGGTGCGCCACAACCTGATCCATTTTCAGATAGAGATGATTACTACAGAGGTATGGCAGTCGTAGAGTTCGATACTGTTATAAGTATCAAAGTAAGTTCAGAAGATTTTACGTATTTAATCAAAGAAAAAGAAGCTTGCGAATCAGGAAAGTTAAATATTATTGAATACCGTAATACCTTTGGAGGTGTCTTATTAAGTGCTATTACTTTTGGAAGAAAACGAAAAGTGAAAGTTAAGTATGTGTGTGAAAAATTAACAAATTAAGCATTATGGCGACTACTAAAAGTAAATTTTTAAAAGAATGGAATACATTACATAAAAACGGACCTTTTCCGTTAAAAATTCTTTACCAGACTAAATTGGAAGGCGAACGAGCCATGCCTAAAAAGTTAGATCGTTATAACGATGCGGCAAAAGAAATTCAACGTTTAATAAAGGAAACACATGCAGATGGAGATGGATTTCGTGCCTATGGATCAGCATGGTCAATGAATCATATTGCGAGTCATAAAGATAGAATGCATTATAATGGTTTTATGAATATTTCTTTACCCATTAATGCTAGTGATTGCCACGCTAATTCCAATTATGATTCATCAAATCTATTTCTATTTGAATGTGGAACGACGATAAAAGAGGTGTCAGAGATTTTGGCAGAAAACGGAAAGTCTCTTAAAGCAAGCGGCGCAAGTAATGGTCAAACGTTAGCAGGTTGTATCTCTACCGGAGTACATGGTTCTGCTTTAGATGTTGGATCTGTACAGGATTATGTTGTGGGATTGAATCTGATAATTGGCCCAAATGATGATGATATAGTATATATAGAACGTGATTCCAAGCCAGTTTTAAGTAATGAGTTTGTTAACAAGTTAAACGCAAGAATCATAAGAGATGATGGTTTATTTCATGCAGCAATGGTTGGTTTAGGCGGTTTTGGGTTTATACATGGAATCGTTATAGAAGCAGAGCCTATTTTTTTACTAAAACGTTATGTGAAAAAGATTAGTAAAACAACGGCTTATGAATTGGCAAAAACCATGGATTTTGAAAATGCGTCATTCACCATTCCAGAAGAGACGAATTCAAATGGAAAGGGAAATACACCCTACCATTATAAAATCTTTATCAACCAATATAGTAATGCCCCAGATTGTGTTGTGGAATTAATGTATAAGAAACCATATGTAGAACCTTATCCAGATCCGTTCCCAGTAATAAAAGAATCCCTTTATAGGGATCTTATCTTTCTATTTGTTAAACTTGCTGAAAATTTACCTAAAAGTATTCCATGGTTGGTAAAGCGTTTACGCAATACTATACTACCAAAGGTCGATGATCAAACAACAGGGATGCTAAAGGAAATATTCTGGGATGCACCTTATCAAGGACCTGCTTTTGCTTGTTCATTTGGTATAGATCATAAAGATGGGCCAAAAGCTATGGAGCTTTTAGGAAAACTAACCAGAGATGAAGGCCCCATACCAGGGATCTTTGCCATGCGATTTGTTAAGCAATCTCAAGGTACTATAGCATTTACTAAGTTTCCTATTACTTGTATGTTAGAAATAGATGGTGTTCTTTGGAAAGAAACCAGAAAGATTATGAGCTTAAAGAAGTTTTCTAAACGCATGATAGAAGTGCTAAAGGATAACAACATCCCGTTTACCTTACATTGGGGAAAAAATAGTGATTGGGAATTTCCAGAATTAGTAGAACATATGTATGGAAACCAGGCTAATAAATGGATTGCACAAAGAAAGTCATTATTATCGGAAGATATGTATGAGCTATTTTCAAATAAGTTTTTAAAGACGATTGGTTTAGCACCATAATATAAAACAACAACCTTATATATTGCAGAGTTAGACCTATGTTTTTAGTGAATTCTGAGCGCTCAGAATCTTGGACGCTTATCTGGTAATTGCCATTTTTAATTCCAACTTCCCTAATATTTTTATATTTCCCCTTACTTCACGTTTTTATGGGCAAGAATAACAGTTATTAAAAACAGGAAAAACACCCTTTTGAAAGGGGAATAAAACTAATAGTTTGTTCTTGTTATAGTTTAATTTTACAACATGCTAACAGTTTGACTTTTAGCATTTAATAACTTCAAAACAACTAAATATGAAAAGTAAAAAGAACTTACAATCGTTTTCGATTCTGGCAGGTATTGTTATGACAGTATTCCTGTCATCCTGTGAAAAAGACCCAGTTACGTTAGCTTTGCACGAGCCCATTCACCCTACGAGTAGTCAACAAGTAACATACAATCTCACTAAAGTGACATCTGGTAGTATTGACTCAGCAAAATTGTACGAACAAGTAAGCACAATTAATAGTAGTGGTACTATCACTTCAACAGGTTCTGATGTATTATTGCAAACCTGGACAAGTCCTTCTGGTGATTTATCTCATACAAAAAGCAGTGGTCATGGATCTAACAAACTCGTAACGTATCGTTGGGAAATAACAACTCCCGATCAAAGCAAAACATTTGAAGTAACCTATGCAACACGACCATATCCTGTTACTAATATGCCGGCACCGGTATACTGCCAAGGTGATCCTGATGATGTGTTTGATGTTGTATTTATACCAGACACAGATATTACAACTATGTCTAATTTTTATGACAATTGCCACGGTGCCATAGAAGAAGCTTTCTTTGATGAACCTCATACCAGGTTTTGGAGGCGTCAATATAATTTTTATATTAATAAACAGAAAGGAACAGCTACCGATTATGATGATATTGCCACAGATGGTACACATCAGGTTCCTTCAAACAATGCTAACTTAGCTTTTGCAGAAGGAAGGGTTTTAATGCATGAAAATAATTTGAGAGACTACGCTTCTGGAGGGTTGTTTTCTACCGAAATGCAAAATAGAGGAACGATTATGCATGAATCTGGACATGCGTTATATGATCTTGCAGATGAATATGGTGGTGGTGTACATTGGGAAGAAACGAATTATCCTAATAATTGGCCAACATTAGCCGATGCTCAAGCAGCCGGTAATAATTATGGAAGTTGTAAATCACCATCAGATGCTACAGAAATGGGGTCTAGTGGATGGTATCATTTATGTGTATCAAATTGCCAGATGGTAACCTCTGGACTTACACATACAGAGTATGACTGTCCTTGTAAATCCAGAATTACATATACAGTACTTGATAACGCTATAAATTAAAATACAATGAAAACCATATATAAAATAATAGTAGCTCTAATATGCATCACTAATGTTTTAGCTATACAGGCTCAAGAAACCAATGAGGAAAAAAGAAAACAGGCTGAGAAAAACACATCGCCATTTACACTAGGTCATTTTTCAATAAACGAACATTCATTTTATGTCTTAACAGTGCATGTAACAGATGGAACTATAGTATTGGATGAACGTGCCGTTTTAAAAGAAGTGGGAGGGAAGCTTCCGCATCAACGAGGTAACTTTAATATTGAACTTTTAAACACAGAAGGGAAAGTTATTAGTAATTATATGATACCAGACCCACTCTTAGTCAGATCTTGTGAAGAAGGAAAGGACGACAATACATTTTTAAAATCTGGAACGATTCAAATTCCGTTTCAAAAATCTCCGGATATTTCGAGATTAGTTTTAATTAGAGACAAACAAACAGTTGGAAATTTAGATGTTACAGCTTTAATAAAGGGAAAAGGCAATGATGATAAAGACGAAAGGGAAGATGATTGATTAATGTTTTTAATTTAAAGACAAAAACTATCTTTTATGTCATAGAGATCGCCATGCAATGTTGTACAGTAAATGATTTGTTTTTTGTAATGTTCAGTGTACGTAACCATCCTAATACGCTAAATAGCTATAAGCAATTTTTAATAAATGGATTAGTTTAGGATGTGTATGCTGAACATGTTTTAGTAACCTTATATAATTTTCTAAATTCAGACAACCAATAATATGAAATACCTATAAAACATATAATTTTAAATAATTTTTATATATTTACAGTAATTACTTGCTTTTTAAGTAGTTTTATTCTCCTTATAAAGAGTTTTTAATAGCAAATTTAATCATTAACTCTAATTCATTTATTTTGGGAAAATCTAAACAAACACCTCATTTTGATTCTTTTATGCAGGAAGCAGGCGAAGTTAACAGATCTCTGGCTAACGAAAGTTCTATTCTATCAGAAATTGCATCAGCAGAACCTGTTGTAATAAGCGAACTGCTATCTGCCGAACCAGCAATGATGGAAAAAATACTGTCTGCTGAGCCCACTATGTTATCTGAAATTGCATCAGCAGAACCAACCATACTTGGAGAATTAATAGCCGCAGAGCCATCCTTATTTGCCGAAA
Organism: Flavivirga abyssicola; assembly: GCF_030540775.2. Taxonomy (GTDB): domain Bacteria; phylum Bacteroidota; class Bacteroidia; order Flavobacteriales; family Flavobacteriaceae; genus Flavivirga; species Flavivirga abyssicola. Next base: position 4,050,645 of record NZ_CP141266.1, read on the forward strand.
TAGCAACTGCTGAACCTGCAATGTTATCAGAAATAGCCGCCGCAGAACCTGTTGTTTTTTCTAAAATAGCGGCAGCAGAGCCGGTAATTTTTGGAAAAGCAATGGCCAGTGTGATTTCTGAAATTGCAAGTTCGAAAAAATAAATCATCATACATTTTAAAACCAGATGCTCTAAGTATTTTATTTCCTGAGACTACTCGTATGGGAATAATAGCTTAGAGCATCTGATTATTAAAAAATTCAGTTATCAGATGGATGACCAAACATTGCTTACCGAAAAGCGCCATGTCATTATGACTCCAGATAGATTTCTATCAAAAGTTATAGAATTACCAGAAAAATTAGAGTCAAATCATGTAGGATCTGGGATTCTGGCTCCGTTATTTTCTTATATAATCACAGAGCCTGTTAAGTATCACGAAGGCTATGAATTATTACAAAACAAGTTATTAGACCTTACCTTAAGGACGGCTAAAGAAAATACACCTTACTATAAAGAAACAATACCTAATGATGCTAATTGGACCATATCTAAATTAGATCGATTACTTACGCTAAGTAAAGATGAACTTTATCAAAATCGTGCAGAGATTCTATCTGAAATCACAACCTTTGGTTTTGTAACTTTTACAACAGGAACCACAAACCAGCCTCCATTACTTATTGAAAGGTCTCAGGAAGAGCAATTATATCTTCAAAACTTTTTTTCGATTTTACAGTCAGGGATGTTGCATTCAGAAAAATTAAAACCTCTTGGCATTGTTGAAGGCTCTATGAACCATGGTTCTGTTTTAAGGCTACCGGGTATAGGGTATAATTTTATGATTGAACTAACTAAGGATTATGGCGTTATCCGTACAGCCTGGTTGCTACAAAATGAATTTCACTTTAATGGTATTGAAAATAAAGTAAGTCAATTAAATACAACAGTAATGGGATTAAGTTATTTATACCAGTATTTAACTGAAAACAATATTGAAATTCCAAAAGACCAGCTTAATTCAATAACAATCTTTGGTTGGCCAGTTCCCAAAAGCAGACGCAAAAAATTTGAAGATTATTTTAATGTAAAAATTAGTGATAATTATTCCATGTCTGAGATGTTTGGAGGCGCAAAATATTGTCAGCAGTGCGATGGGTACCATTTTGACCCGTTTGTTGTCCCTGAAATAATAGATTTAGAAACAGGTAAACAATTAGAAACGGGTACAGGAGAACTTATATTAACACCCCTTTTTCCTTTTACGCAGCGTTTTGTTTTGATACGTTATCGCACTGGTGATTTAGTCGATGTAACTAAAGTAAACTGTGATAAAGGCATACTGGCTTATAAATTTAGAGGACGATTAAAACGTTGTGTTAAAATGACTCCAGACTTATATTTTGGGGAGGCAGAAATCGCAAAGGCGATTGATGACATTGAAGAACTTAACAGAGCATCAACAGGATTTAGCATTTTTAAAGATAATAACAAGAACAATTGGCCATTGTTTAAAATGGTTAAAAAAGATGGTTGTTTCGAAATTCTGATTGAGCTAAAATTTGATCCTCAAAAGGATTCGAAAACCTCCAATAAAGTACTAAAAAAAATATATGATAAAATACTTTTAGAACTACCAGATTCAGTGACTAACTGGATACAACAAAACCCAGATAATTTTAAAATAACCTTGAAATCACCACATAGTTTTGAAAAAAGAGACTATTGGAATTTATAATTAAACTAAATATTATGACGACACAAACTGTTAATAACACTTTAAAAGAAGAGCCTATTGTTAAGGGAAAAAGTAAGTACCTATATAATTATGACAATGAACATTACATCGCACAATTAATTCCTTCATTATCAAGTTTTACTTATGATAGGTATGAAATGGTGGAAAAAACCCAAGATTTACGATTGGATTTTTATGAAATGGCTGTCGCATTGTTAAATAAACATGATGTCCCTACAGCATTTGTTAAACGATTAGACACAGATAAATACCTGACACGAAAATGTACAAGCCCTCCTTTTGAGGTGATCGTTAAAAATTATGCAGTAGGGTCGACACAACGAAAATATCCAGGTCTTTTTCCAGATAATCATAAATTTTCAACGCCCATTGTAAAATTTGATTATAGAATTGATCCTGAAGATATTCCTATTTCTGCGGATTATTTAAAAGTTTATGGAGAAGATCCAGATTTACTGAAAAAATTAGCATTAAAAACAAATGAGATCTTATGTGAGTGGTTATCTCCAAATGTTCTAGTCGATTTTTGTTTAATTTTTGGTACCAACAATGATGGAGAAGTTTGTATTACTTCAGAAATATCACCTGACTGTATGCGATTAAAATCTGAAAATGGTGAATCCCTTGATAAAGATTTATTCAGACAGGGTAAAAGCCATGAAGAAATTATTGATACCTGGACGCAGCTTATCGCCGACATAAAATCAAAAAAATGAGTAAAAAAGTATTATTAATAACAGGTTCAAACCGTGGTGCAGGTTATGGGATTGCTAAATACTTTTATGATCAGGGCTATGAAATAATATCCTTAAACAGAACATTAAAAAATGAAGCATGGCTTGGTGAGTTAAAGTGTGACCTTAGCAAGCCAGATCAGATAATAGGCAGATGTCAGGATCTTGTTAAGGAATCTGTAAGTATAGATGTATGTATATTAAATGCTGCGGTTAGAAAATTATCATTTATAGAGGATATGCCTTATAAAGATTGGGAAGATTCAGTAGCAACGAATTATTCAGCAGTTTTTTACTTGCTAAAATCACTTTTACCTATCTTTAAGTCATCAAAAACTTATATAACAGTTATTGGAAGTCATGCTGCAACACATTATTTTGATGGAGGTGTAGCTTATTGCAGCACTAAAGCGGCATTAAAAGCTATGGTTGAAGTATTTATTCAAGAAACCAGGGATTATGGAATTAGAACAACTTTAATTAATGCGGGAGCAATAAATAATAGACCTAAGGGGAATGATGATAAAAAGTTACAACCGGAGAGCATAGGCAAATGTATTTTCTCTGTAGTTAATTCTAATTCTGATGTTCTTTTAGGAGAGTTGGAAATTCGTCCATCAATACCTTTAAAACCAAATGAATCGGGCATAAGTAAATTGCAATATGTATAAACAATCTAATTTTTCCAATACCATTTTTTATTCCGATTTGGATGGCACACTATTAAATAATAGTGCTAGGTTAGCTCCAAAATGTTATGCAGATCTTCAGAAATTAATTGATGATGGTCTCTTGTTTAGTGTCGCTAGTGCAAGAAATTTAACTACGATTCGAAATATGTTAAATGGCATTCATTTAAGTTTACCTGTTGTTAATTTAAATGGTGCTTATATCTCCGATATCAATACCATGCAGCACATTCAAATTAATGGTATTGAAAAAAATATTAAAAAGAATATTTCTGAGATCATTGAGAGAAATAATCTTGGTGTTTTTATTTCTAATCATCAAAAAAATAAAGATGGGATTCTATATTATGGATTAAAAAATCACGGTGAGCACTCGTATTTATGTGATCGACAAAACAGCAAAGATCAAATTTTGGTAGCTGTTGATCAATTATCTGAGGCCATTTCAAGTGAGGTTACCTGTTTTACATTTATAGATAAAAAAGAAAAACTAGAAGAATTAATGGCCTATATTCTTAAACATAATGGTCATGGCATAAAAACCCATTTATTTGAAAATCAATACTCAAAAGGATGGTTTTGGCTAACAGTCCATAGCCATTTGGCAACAAAATCCAATGCACTTCAGTTTATAAAACAGGAGTATAACTATACCGATAAACTTTTAACGGTATTTGGAGATGGTATTAATGATGTAGAAATGTTTGAGTTGGCAGATACAGCAATATCAGTGAATAATGCAATTCCTATTATTAAAGAGAAGTCAGATGTTGTTATTGGTAGCAATGATGAGGGAAGTGTTGTTAATTACCTCAATCAGTTAAAAAACCAATCCGTTGAATTCTAGTCAAATCATTAATTTATGCCTGTCTTCAGAGTTTCAACAAAAATATAGGTATGAAAAAACGATAGAAACACATATATCATGGATTCTATTATGTAAAGAGTACGCTTTCAAAATTAAAAAACCGTTAAAACTTAAATTTCTTGATTATTCAGATGTATCAAAAAGGGAATTTTATTGTAAAAAAGAGCTAAGTTTAAACGATCGGTTTGCTCCAAATGTTTATTTAAAAGTAGTCCCTATTATTTACTATCAGAATCAATTCAAGCTTGGAGTAACCTCTGGAGATATTATTGATTATGCTGTTATGATGAAACGGTTAGATGACACACATTTGCTTGCTAATCGTATTAATAAAAATATTTTGAAAGCGCCGGAACTTTCAAATTTTTCAACATACATCTATAAAATTCATAAAACATCTAAAGTTTGTTCAGATTTTAATGCTAATAAATTAGAAACAAGGTTAAATCAGGTTTTAGAATTAAAAGATAGCATTTGTAAAAAAATTGGAAAAGCAGGTTTTGAGCTTATTCAAAAAGTTATTACGACCTCAAATCGGTTTTTAGAAGCAAATAATGCTTTATTCCAAAGTAGGGTTAAACAGAATTATATAAAACATGTTCATGGCGATTTACACTTTGGCAATATTTTTATTGACCGTGAAAACATTGTACTTATCGATTGTATAGAATTTGAAGAAGATTATAACAAAATAGATTTATTAGACGATCTGGCAGCCATATTAGTGGATTTCGATTTTTTTGGAAGACCATATGCTGCCACAAGCTTTATAAACGAATATATATCACATTACAAAGGTAAAACCCCAATGAACGATGCATTGTTAAATTACTATAAAATGCATCGATCGGTTACAAAGTTTAGTGTAAACATAATGGGAGAGGATGATGAGAACATAGTTAACGCAAAAAAATATTACGCTTTAATAAAACAATATGAAAACCTAATTATAGCATAGAATAAAAATATAAGTTTATAATAACGAACGTTTTATAATATTTTGTAACTTAGAAACTATATTATTTCCAATTAACGTGAAATGAAATCTATTTATATTTTTATTGGGATTATGATGATGTTTTTCTCATGTAAAGCATCAAAATCAACTGCAACTCAAGCTGAGATAGATTTCCTCAATTCTCTAGTAAACAAGCAAGCGTTCACCATTAAATCAGACCGAGCCTATCCCCAAGTAACAAATGCGTTGCAACAAGTTCTTAATTCGGGGTTAATGCAACCTGGGAGTAATTCAAGTGTTATTTCTTTAATTGGAAATTATAATTTTTTAACTATATCTAAAGACAGTGTTTCGTCCTTTTTACCATATTTTGGAGAAAGACAGATGCAAGTTGCTTATAATGGAGGAGATAGTGCGATACAGTTTGATGGAATTTCAGAAGACTATAAAGCTGTTCAAAATAAGGATCATAGTTATACCATTTCATTTCAAGCAAAGAGTAAATTAGAACATTTTCAAGTATTCATTAAATTATTCCCAAACTTAAAAACACATATAACAGTAAATGGAAATTCTAGGTTTCCAATTAGTTACTCCGGGGATTTGGAATTAATAGATAAGAATACTGTTAAATAATATAAATGTTAAGTTTCTTCAAATTTTAACGAAATACAACTTGTATGATCTGCTGCAGATCATTAGGCTAAATTTCACAACTATTTCCTGTTACCAAACGTGTAGAATGATTATAAATTAGTAATAATTTCGTTTTTAATAATCGATACGAAAACAAATTCCTACAAAATTTACTACATTTAAGAATTCCTAAAAATAATTAATAGAAAATCAATATTAAGCTTTTTGATCTAAATCAAGGACCAATAGCTTGTCTTAAATAAGAAACTAAAACTATTAATTATGAAAAAATGTATTTATTTTTTAGCCTTACTAATTATTTCAACATCATGTAGAAAACATGAGAAAAAACAAGAGGTAGTTGATTTAGCTACAGGACCATCGTCTACAACCACCTGTAAAAATACTTATTCAGAGACTAACGATGTTCAAATTGAAAAAGATAAAATTTTTAGTTTACTTTCCTTAGCAGTGGTGTATAAAAACTGGCAAACTCCAGAAACTAATCCAGTTAGAGGGTACAATATTGGTTCTGTATTAATTGCACCATCAGGTCAAGTTGTTAAATGGGCTAGAAACTGTGTGGATACCACAGCTAATAGCACACAACATGGAGAGGTTAGACTCATGACGAGTTATTTAGGCATGACACAATATTTTTCGTTAAAAAATGAAGATGACAACCCCTATACATTATACACATCATTAGAACCATGTGCGATGTGCAGTGGAATGATGACATTGCAATCATTAAATAGAACTGTTTATAGCCAAACAGACCCAGATTTTGGAAAAGCTATCCAACGGTTAGAATTTGATGCTGCAGATTACGGCGGGTGTCCGCCATATCCAAGAGCCGTAATTAGTGATGTGTCTCCATCAATATATCGTTTTATGTTAGATACAGCTTACGTTAATTATTTGAAAAAAGGCTATGATAGAAGTATTACTAAATTTCTAACAACAGAAAACGCCAGAGTTATATATGCCAGCGCTGTAGATGCATTATTAAATTATCAGGTCGCTTATCCAGAAAATCAAAGCGCATTAAATAATGCTATTTCGTATTATAATAATATAGTTTCTGATACCTATACACCTTTAGACGATGATGATGATTTAGTTACTACAGTTTTTACAATCAAGGGGGCTAACACTACTACAGGTACAACAGATGTATATAAAACCTATGGAGGCAATTTATATCAAATAAGCAATAGCCAAGTGTTTACTACATTAAATGATATTGATGGCGATGTATTTTTTACTATAATTAATAGCGCTAATCCATCTGAATATGCCATTATTGATTCCGGAGCAAATATTAATACAGGGGAAGCTTTAGTTAATGTTATGTATCAATATGGTGTGTCCTGTACCGTGACTAAGGAAAAAGAAGAAAACGGTGTTTATTATTTCACTATTGATACAGCAATAACACATGATAATGATTGTAAATGGAATGGTTCTGAATGTGAACCAATTTAAATTAAGGGAGTCAATAAATTGCACTGATTAAAAGTAATCTGAAATTACTAAATATGTCTGGACAGCTATTAATAGAAACAAAAGAGACATCTCAATTAGATATGACAGGGTTTAAATCAGGAATTTATATACTGCAAGTTAATGCCGGAAAGCAAACTAAATTCATTAAAATTGTTAAGCAATAAAGTTTCTTTTTGCTATTTATAAATAAAGTTTTTAAAATAATTTTAAAAAGGGTGTTAAAATGACACTTTTAACACCCTTTTTTAATACAGTAACGTTGATCTAACTAACCAGAATGTAAAGACTTTTTGAGGTTTAAAAACTTACTCCTTTCAAATCCATATGTTTTTCTTATATTAGAGGAGAAGTTAAAATCCTCAAAACCATCTTCTTATATCTCTTAATTATGGTGTTTTTATAGATGCCATTTAGAGTGAAAAATTTACATTTTAAAATCTTAATATTAATTCTATGCTTGCCTTCGGGAGGGATTCTATTATTGAAGGCATTTGGTTTTACTCAAATGTATGCTTCTGTTTACAGCCTATTTATCCCTTCCATTTTATTACTTTTTTTAATAACAAGCATTACTTACAAAAGCCATCGGGAGCTTTTTCACCTTGTCATTATAGGCGCTTTTGGAGGTTTAATAGGAACCTTTGGGTACGATCTTATTCGTGTACCATTCATACTTATGGGGAGTCGCATATTTGCACCAATAAACATGTATGGTGTTTGGATTACCGATGCCTCTTCCGGTAGCCATTTTTCAGATACTATCGGATGGCTATATCACTTTTCTAATGGTATAACTTTTGGCATTATGTATGCCTTATTTATGAAAAATAAAAGCTTTTGGTGGGCCATTGCTTATGCACTTTTATTAGAAACGATATTTGTTATCTCGCCTTTTGGGGAACTATTCGGGCTTAGGTCTAAGCCACTTTCATTAGTGGCAGCTTATCTCGGCCATGTTGCCTATGGTTACCCGCTGGGGAAAATGGTTCAAAATTACACCAAGACCATTGAAAGTTTAAAGTTTTTTAAAAAAGGATTGATGCTAAGTGCTGGGGCGATAAGTCTAATAGTGATCATGATGTTGTTTCAATTTCACTCTGAAACAAAAGAAACCGAAGTTATTTTTACTTCCCAAGGATTAAAACCACATATTATAAGAGTAAATCACGGAGAATCAATAAAACTAAAGAGTCAAATGAATTCTGTTATCACCGTTTTGATCAATGGAGAAGCACTAAGCTTACAACCAAAACAAGAAATTCTTAAAAAAATTGATCAACCTGGTATATTTCAAGTAAAAATTAAGGAACACCAAGCTATCAATAGCATTTTTATACTCAATGAACCAGTAGAAAATTTTAATCAAACACCTTAGCACAATGGAATTTAATTACAACAAGTCAACCCTGAATTCTATATTGAAAAATGCACTCTATTATTTTTTATGGGGACTTGCGTTTAATGTACTCGTTTTTATAGTCATCTGGATTTTAAGTAAGTGGAAATTTATGCAGGTTTTTCAAAATCCCTTCTTAAACCCCTTTAAAAATATTTGGTTTTGGATTATCATGGGAGCTGTTATAGGGTGGTTTAAGCGAAAGCAAAACATAAAAATGACTTTAAAACGATGGGGGAGAACCTTTCTGTATATTTTTATCTTTGGAGCCTTTATCACGTCTTTACAATTGTATTATGTCCATAGAAAAAATGGTGGATGGAATGGTTTAACGGGACCGGAATGTGTACATAAATACCAACATTACTTTTTAATAAAATCCAAACAGCATTTTGCAAATCTTGATAATTGTTTAATTGGAAAAAAAGCACAAAAAGACCCGGATTATAAAGCCTCACCGTATAGGTATAGACATCTTGAGGATTTTAAAGGACAGTTAATTGATTACGATATTATAAACCCTAAAATCATCTGGGGACTAATTATTTTCAGTTTAATAATTATTATAGAGCTTTTTAGAAAACAAGGCCCTATTAGAACATATAAAGGTATAAGTTGCTATGTGAATTATTGGCAAGAAGGCTTTTCAGCTTATAAGAAAGCACAGTTAGAACTTGTTTTTCTGGGCGCTTCTTCAATTTTAATTCTACTATTCCTACTTCCTAAAATTAATGGGTTGCCTAATAGTAAAATTCCAATTTTTCTAGCCATAGCCATAGCAGTTGTGGTACTTAGGGAGGTTATAAAAAAGCCTAACGGCACCTATTTTTCATCATCCAAATCATTACAATTATTCTATTTTATGATAGGTGTATTACTATCCTGTATTTTACTCATAATTTCAGCTGGTAAAGGGTTCTATTTATTAATTCTTATAAGTATAGTTGGCTATCTCGTAATTTCAAAGTTAGCAGTATTTCCTATGGTAAAAGTCGTTATACTACTAATGGTTCTATTAGATGTAGATACTATGTTTGGATTAGATGATGGTACATGGAATGAAGGAACAAATATATTAGACGATTCCGATGGAGATATTTCAGTAAATCAAGCAGAAGAAAATGGGGGGGCGGCTGCTCTGGTTGCAGACATAGCCCAAGAAGATGAAGAAGAGGAGGAGGAGGAAGAACCACGTGGACGTAGAGACCCTTTTGATGCTTTGATTTTTAATCCAGAGATCTCCACCAAAGAATACATAATAGAGAAGGTGCTAGATTTAAAAGAACGTCTTGAAGGTCTAAAAGAAAATGGTGCGTCAAGTGATCAGGGTAATATAGACAGAGCGATAAAAGATCTTAATACGATTTTAGAAGCCGTGAGTAGTAATCAAGAATTGTCAATTCAGGATATTGATGAAATCAACAACATTATGGAATATCCAAACAGCGTATATAAATCTTTAACGAGTAGTTGATCGAAACAAACTTTATAAATCTAAATCTATGTTATTCAAAGATATTGCATTTGTAAAAACAAGTTTAAGAATCATGTATAACCATATGAAAAGTAGGTTAAATAAGGTTTTAACCATTTTACTAATCATATCCTCTGGCTTAACATGGGGGCAATCTCATGAATTATCTGGCGAATGGGTTATACAGTTTGGAGGAAGTAATAAAAGTGAAGCTACAGTATCCCAAACAGGAGAACAACTCGTGTTTTGGATCAAGGTAAAAGATGAGTTATTGACATACACAGGAACGATAGAGAACGATTCTATAGAATTATCACAACCAACCGATGGAAATTGGGAAAGCGCAGAAGAGCGAGAATGTCATAAACAAATAATGGCACAACCTGAATTGTATCCAAATTACAAAAGCACTATAAAATTAAAGGTTAAAGACAATACAATGGAAGGTAGTTATACGTTTACCAAGACTATTTCCTGTGAAGAAGATGTTGTCATTACAATTTCAGAACCTAAAACTGTTAAACTCACTCCAGTGAATTATTGCTACTGGATTTCGAGTAAGCGTATCTTGAAAGCTCCTAATAATAAGTTAGAATTACAAGATACTATTTATAAAAGCGAGCAATACATAAAAGACTTGGTGGTAGATGAAAAGGGTAATCGTTTATACTGGGCAGAAGGCAATCATATTTATAGTGTTAATCAGAAGGGAAAGTCTAAATTAACTATGACTACGGCTAAAGAAGCAGTATTTAGCCCTCATAGTTTGGCAGTTGATAATAAGAATAGTAAACTGTTTTGGATTGAAGGTGATAGTATTATGTCTACACCACTAAGAAATAATCTCAGGACATCTATAAGAAGGGAACCCAATTCTCCAATAGGTTTGAAAATAGATGAATCAAACGAAAAACTATATTGGATTGCACAAAGTAACAGCAGTATAAGGCGATCTAATTTAGATGGATCGGAAGCAGAAGATTTTGTTACAAATATCACTGCTACGTATTTGGATATAGATGAAAAGAAGAAAGTGCTTTATTTCACAACCTATGGAGAAATTAAGAAAGTCGCTTTAAATGATCCAGGCAGTATTAGCGATGTACGAACAGGTTTAAATGAGCCAAAAGATGTATTCGTTGATTCTGAGTCTAACAGACTCTTTTGGATAGAGTCTGGTAGCCTGACAAAGTATATTGTTAGGTCCCCTATAAGATTCAAAAAAAGAAAAGACACCATACTGGCAAAATACAGCATAAATGATTTAACCTTAGGACCAAAGGGTCCATCTTCTTACGATGAAGTAAAAATTGAAGGGAGTTTAATGCTCAAAGAGTCCGTTGCTGGTAAATCATTACTACAAGAACTGATTAAAAACGATACCTACTATCAAGTGCTTTTATCCGAATATGCTAGTCAGGAATCCGATTTTAATTTAACCGATACCCGATTATTGCTATTGTGGGGAGAAAAGTTTCCTAAACGCCGTCATCGAGGTAACAATATTGTTTTTACATCTTCAGATCCTAAAATAAAATATCAGGAATACGATACCTGGAATTATAGATTAGATGACACCCAAAGAGATAAGTATAATAATTATCCTTTGTGGTTAACAAAAAATAGTGGATTAAAAGCACGAACCTGGGACATGGCATGGAAATTTGTTAAAGATTCCTTAGGACAAACTGGTTTGGATTCCATAAAAGAGATGGATCATATGCTTGTACTAGCTACACCCACAGACGGCGTAACACCAGGGCTAAAAAGCTTTACGATGAACGATGCTGAAGCCGACTGGTATTTAAAATCTGGAAACACTAATGCATCTATGCGTTTTTTTAGAAAGTTACCTAACGGTAATGAGGAAACCATTCAAAATATCTATGCGGGCGATCCTTTTTTTATTGAAGTAAATCTTTCTAAAGAATTACCTATCAGTATTTTAGACTTATCTTTTTTTATTGATAATCAGCCATTGCAAATGGGTAGAATAAACCTTAAAGCATCTAAGCAGCGAAATAAGAAAGTCTACAGAACAAGTTCAATAACATTACAAGAATTTTCACAAAATGGCGGTCAATTACAAATAGGTATGCAAGGTGGCGCCCAAAGTGTATGCAAAGTAGGTAGTATTTTTAAAGCTGCAGTTTCTAACAATGCTTTGTTTAATAACGGCATTGCACCATCCAGTTCAGCACCTTTAACAAATCCAACGTCATCATTATGGCATAAAACCTTAGGAGAAACCATAGCACTAACTAACCTTTCTATTCCCGAAGATGAGTGGGAACGCTCCTTAAGAAAGCCTATTGAAACTTTTACGAATATGGATATTTCTGAGCCCATAAGATCGGTTATAGACTACTTAAAAGGGCGAAGGAGTTCAAATAGACCACATAGTTATTCCAACAGTTGTACTGTAATGTTGGGGGATTACAGTGCCATGATATTACTTAAACGGTATTTTGTTCAACACATGACAAGTTATTCCGATTCATTACAGAAAAAAGAAAACGACGCTATTTTTCGATATGGTTTTTGGGAGATGATGAGACCACAAATGTCTGATGAGAATTTTCCTTTAGGGCATATTGAAGTAACCGATGATGAAGTTCCTCTAAGACAGGCGTTTTCAAAAAACTATATTTTAGAGAAATATAGCGATCCAAAAGATGCCGAACGCTGGATAAAAGCTGCAAAAAAAGACGGGTTTACCAAATATTTAAACTCAGTTGAACGCTCCTTAGCTGTTGCTAAAGGCATAGATGATAAAGAAATTAAAAAGCTTATGGAGTTAACGGGCTTTGGTTTTAAAGCCATGATAGACTTGGTAACGTCCGATTTGCAGAAGAAAAAGTACGATCCAGAAAGTGATTTGGATTGTGAAGTGACTCCACATATATGGGAACCAGATTACACAGGACGTAATTGGGTGAAAACCATGAGTAGTACTGCCAAGCACTGTAGAGCGAATGATGACCTTCAGGCAGCAGGGACCGATGTTTTGTTGGCATCTGCTAGTCTATTGGTATTTCCTATTGGAGCTGTTGGAGCCTATGGAAAGGTTGCAGCTGCGGTATATGGTGCAGCCCTTGGAAGTGGGGAAATTATACGGGATAATATTAAGTTTAGTGATGAAGATAGAGAATTAGACTTTTCAGCAGGTTCATTTGCTCTTTTAGGAACCGAACGTTATGCTATGGCTAAACTTAAAGTAACCCCAACATGGGCTAGAATGCTGTCTTATTTTGGTGGTGGATTGGGGGTCGCTGGGGATGCTTTCGATATTTTAAAGTTTGTGGGCAAAGTAGATATGGCCAGTGCTTATCGTAAATTGCCAGGCATTCTAAATGATATTAACAGTAAAGGCGCTTTGGATGCTTATCAGGCGATGTCAAAAAATAACAAAGCCCGGTTTCTATTGCTTTTAGGAGAAGCTGAAGAATTAAAACGCCTTCCTACCGATCAGTTAAGTGATGCCCAAAAGCGTTTAATGATGGCTGCTGAGCAATTTTCGGAAGAATTAGATGTTGCCGCAAAAGCTAAAAAAACCATCACGCAAAATAGCGATGCTGCTGTAAGTTTAAGTGAAGGTTTACCCTCAAATTTAAAGGATAAAGTACCAATTATTAAAGATGATGCCTTACCTGGCAGTTCAGTACGTATAGAGTATGAATTGGATACCAATGGGTTTCTGTCAAAAATAAAGCTTAGAGCAGGAAAGAGTGCTACTGTACAACATATAGCTGAGCATGTTCCTACATTAACTAAAATGAAAGAATTTGAGGCAACAGCGAGCCGGGCAGCAAATTTATATCGAAAAATTAGGCATTGGTATCGTCGGATTTTCAAAGGGGATCCTCCGTTAGGCTCAAAAGCCTGGGAGTCTATGCAGGAAATTCAAAAATTGAATGCGATTATCGATAATAGGTTAGGCAAATTAGCTTCTGGAATAGATGCTGTAGACCCTCAGGTACTCACCAAAGAACTTCAGTATTTAACCAAGCAATTAACAGAACATCAAAAAACATTCGAGAAATTTATAAATAACCCAGCACTAGGACGTGGTTTTGTGGCCGCAGATGGCTTAGAAGCAGCCAACTCTAAGGCAAGAGTTGCTACACGTAACATGTTGGATGATCTGGCTGATACCCGTATTCCTTCTAATAAAAGTGTACTTTGTGCCCAAGCCAAACGTATAAAAAAGGCTTTAGCGTATTTAGATACTAGCAATCCTCAGTTTTTAAATGATCTTCTTGACATCGTGGTGCGTCGAAGTGATGCACGTACCTTTAATCAACTCACAAAAATACTTGAAGGTATCGCGCAAATTGATAACCTATCACCAAGTCATTTTAAAGGGATCAAAAGCTTTTTAGAAGCTACAGGGGATATGGAAGCTTTGGGGGTTATTTTTCAGCGTGCCACTAGGGGAGGTGATCCCGATATAGTTAGGACTATTTTAGGAAGTATGGGAAAAATGGCTCAAAACGAAAAAGCTCTAGGGGGCATGGCTTCCTATATTAAAAGAATGGGTTATGAGGTTGGTACGGTAAGTAAATTAAGAGACCTTATTGAAAAGACAGATGCTATGAGCTTTACGGACGATCTGTTTGAAGTAGTGCATACATTTCGAAATAATGATGGATTTCATAAAGTACTGCAGAACCTATCCAGAAATGCCGATAATGGAACATATATAGATGACCTCGCTGAGTTTATGGAAGGTGTTGATGAACTTGACAAATTTGTAGACTTAAACGCGTTTAATGATATTGCATTTAAAGGGGCATTAGGGCATATTTTTGCAGCTAAAGAACTGATTAAGAAATATAACCCCAGTCAGCTAATATTCGAATTTAGAGTTCCAAATGCTCAATTTAAAGATTTTAGATTCATTGATATTCTGGTGGCTAGTGATGATTTAGAAGATGTTTTAAAAATTGTTGAGATCAAGGAATATTCTAAATTGGAAGGTCTTTTTAAGTTTGGGATTAAAAAACAATTTGCTAAAGATATTTTTATAGCACATTTAAATGGTTTGTCTCTAACTTCAGGTGTACGATGGATGATAAGTAAATCTGTGTTAATAGAAGGAAGGCGAGCAGCACAACTATTAAAACTGAAAAAAGAGTTTTTAAAAGTGTTTGATAATGCATCATTAAAGAAGAAGTTTTTCTGCAATATGAGCAAAACCGAGATAGATGCTTTTAAGGCAGAAATACAAGACAATTTTGATGAAATATTTAAGTTTTTCTAAATAACGTGAATCTTGTTTAAGAGTTCAAGATGTCACTTCGTGTCCCGAACTTGCTTCGGGATGTATCGAGAAGCTTTTTTTGTCGAAAATTTATTTGTTTTCGATACGATTTTTTGCAAAAATCACTAACTGACATAAATTTTCTTATCAAAGATTCACTTATATAATTAAATTCCTAGATGATTTATTGTGAGTAATGGCTGTAAAAGTTAGTATTTCAAAGCCTTTATATTAAATTCTATACACATCATATACCTTTTCTAAACCAATCAAATTCCGATAATTCAACAGGGAAAACCCTATAAAATTAATCAGGAAAAATCACCCTGACAAAAGGGGAAACTTCATTAATATCAGTTGCTTATAACATGTAATTTTGAATAAGAAATTACTGATCACACCTATTTAGCCATTTGTAATAAAGACTATAAACAAAATAGTGGGAATAACCTGAAAAGCCACTATAAAAGGGAGTAGGGATTTATTTTAATACATTTTAATATGGATGATTGCTCAAGAAAAACAGCAGAAGATTTTGTAAACTACCTGATAGTTCAGGACAACTCAAAGGAAATCCTTTCCTTAAAAAATCATGATCAAGTACTAGAGCTTGCTAAAGCTAAAGGCTACGAAATTAATCTGGCAGAACTTCAACGAGAAATGAAAAGGTTAGTTACTTTTTCTCTTTCAAGAAAGGGGGTTCCACAATGGGTAGTAGACCGTATGTCTGTTGATGTACATGATTAATTTACTTGAGCACTGTACAACTTTTGCAGTGCTCATATTTTTTGTTATGATTCTAAAATTTAAAAAATATGTTTAAAATAATTGATGATTTTTATGATAACCCTGATGAAATTAGAGACTTTGCTTTAAAGTGTACCTATAAAAAACCTATTTCTGCCAAGTGGAATGGGCTTCGATCTGTAGAAAAACATACCTCTACTAAAAGTACGCTTTTTAAAATAGCCGAGCTTTTAAATTTGGAAAATAAACCTAATTGGAAACAGATAGAAATTTCAGATAATTTTTGGCAACGCGCTTCAGTTGGAATGTTTAATACGTTATACTCTGGTGAACAAGATACCATTCATTTTCATTATTTCACTGGGCGATGGTCCGGCGTATGTTATCTGGCTCCAGAACAGTTTTGCAAGGGAAAAACGGCTTTAACATTCTTTCGTCACAAAGAAAAAGATATAACAACTGTAAATGCTTTAGGTGAAAAGGACGTATTAAGTATCAAAAAAGATCTTGAGAATGAAAGTTTATGGGAAGTTATTGATACAGTAGAAATGAAATACAACAGAATGATTGTTTTTGATGGTCAATATTTTCACAAAGCTTCAGACGGGTTTGGCACCAGTCCCAGCAATTGTCGTTTAACCCAACTTTTTGGCTTTAATTGATACATTAAAACAGCTTCAAATGAGTTTAAAAGTTATATTTATTGGTACCATTATCCATTTATTGGTTTATTCAGCATCATTTGGTTTCATTAAAAATCAATTTCGAGTATATCCTATAGGTGGCTTGTATTTAAATTCATTCTTGTTTAGTGCCGTTGAAATCATTTTATTTATAACACTTGCCAGCGGAGTTTTCTATAATACCAAAATATTAAGCTTAATACTTTTTATTACTTTATCATTGTACATATTAAATTTTTCAAAACGCCTATCTAATCATTTAATATTAGTTTGGTTTATAGTTTTGTACAATACCATATTACATTTCTTATCTGTTCCGAGCAAGGAAGAAAGTTTAAATTCCTTTATTCAGGCTTTGTTTCTGTTAACACTTTTTTTTGCCGGATTTCATAAACTGAATAGCAGTTTTTTTAATTTTCAGACTAGTTGCGGGTCAGGTAGTTTATTACAACTGGCTTTATTAAAAGGAATGAAGTTAAATCGCGTTAATAATGCATTTATAATTTTTGGAATTTACTTTGTAGTTTTCTTAGAGTGTTATAGCTTATTACCATTGTTTTTTGATGTATTTACACCTGTATATATAATACTTATTAGTTTGCTCATCATAGGTTTTGGATACATTGCCCACATTCACTTCTCTATAATAATGTTAGGGTGTCTTCTATCATTTTCAAATGAAATAGCGTTTCATTTAAATGCTCAGATCTGGGTTATTATTGTTATAATATCACTTATCCTATTCAGAGCTTTGGGAAACTATTATAATTATTTATTACCCGTTTTGGCAAAGTTTAATTTTCTGGTTTTTTCTGTTTTAAGTACGTTTCTTTTATATGTTGTACTTGATAATATATACAATTTTAAGAAGGATTTTTTCGGAATATTTTTGGTCCAACCTATAAGTATACCATTAATTTTTCTTTACGTCCTAAATAGCATGGGGCCATATTTAGGAGTTAAATACGAGTTTAGTTTTGCTATGTTTAGTAATCTTAAATATAATTGTCAGAATCATTTTATTATTAAAAGACCTTTACTTAAAATGAAAGTAAGATATTTTGAGATAAAAAAAATAAAAGGCGTTCCAGATTCAATTTTAGTTAATTTCTTGAAAGACTATAAAGTATGCCATTATAACATAGGCTACTTGATGGATGTTTGTCATATTATTGTTAAATCAGAAGATTTTAAAAACTTTAAAATTACAGGAACGTTTAAAGATTCCAATGCGTTGATTACGATAGATCGAGATTCATTGTTAAAACTTTCTTTAGCAGAAAAATTAGGAATCTTTCCTTTTCAAATATCAAAATCGGATTTATATACTATACCGGCTTAATTGTAAAGTTGTGTAAAGGAACACTTTTTACGTGACGACGTAGGGGAGAAGCGTTGTATATGGAATGAAATAAAAGTTCAAATCACAAATATTACTTTAGTATTTGCTTAAATAATAAAATAATGATATTTTTGAATTATGAAAAATAACATTTGCATAAGGCTAAAAGCCGATGCTAAACAAATAATAAATTGTAGAGAAGTGGTTCAAGAATTGGATAATTCTTTTGATGAGCTTTCAAGTATTTTAAGTTTAACTGGAAATTCAGTTAGATTGAAGCTATTATATTTACTAAACAAAGAAGGTCGTTTATGTGTTTGTGATTTAAGCGACATTTTAGAAATGAATGTTTCGGCTATTTCACAGCATTTGAGAAAGCTTAAGGATAGAAATCTTATTTATTCTAAAAAGGAAGCGCAAACAATCTTTTATTCAGTTTCGAAAGATAAACTAACATTACTAATTCCATTTTTTAAAATATTAGATAATAGTAAAGTTTTAGAAGATAAATTATGAGTTCAGAAAAGAAGTTAGTAGGAACAACCATTGTTACTGCAATAGCGGCTTCATTATGTTGTATTACCCCAGTTTTAGCCTTAATAGTGGGAACAAGTGGAGTAGCGTCAACATTTTCTTGGATTGAACCGTTTAGACCATACTTAGTTGCTTTAACAGTTTTAATATTAGCAATTGCTTGGTATCAAAAATTGAAGCCTAAAAAAGAAGAAATTGATTGTGAATGCGAAGAGGAAAAGCCAAAATTTATTAACTCTAAAAAGTTTCTAATTTTAGTTACGTTGTTCGCAGGATTAATGCTTGCATTTCCATATTATTCTCAAATATTTTATCCAAGTTCGAATAAAAAAATGTTTATGTAAAAGAATCGAATGTTAACAAAGTTGAATATAATATAAAAGGAATGACTTGTGCTGGATGTGAAGCACATATAGAAAGTGAAGTGAACAAACTTGAAGGAATAATTGAAGTTAAAGTAAGTCACAAAAAAGGTAATACAGTTGTTAAATATGATAAAACAAAAGTTACCAATAAAGAAATTGAAAATACAGTTGGGAAAACTGGATATAAAATTATAGAATAATGGAAGTACTATTAAATCAACTATAACTTGCCCTAAATGTGGTCATAAAAAAGAAGAAGAAATGCCAATAACAGCTTGTCAATTCTTTTATGATTGTGAAAACTGTAAAGAAGTCTTAAAGCCAAAAGAAGGTGATTGTTGTGTGTTTTGTTCTTATGGAACTGTAACTTGTCCGCCAATTCAAGAAAATAAAAGTTGCTGTTAAGGTGTTATGTAGAATAGAACCTAAAAGTTTAAAACGACCTCTATATAATTTTGGCTAAAACAATAGGTGAGTGGAGCGTCCATATTTTAGGGGGCTAGTAATACATAATCTTAGGAGTTTCTATTTTACAATACAACTAAAACAGTCTTAAAAAGTTAGCCTGTTTCCTAAAATATAGCGTAACGAGCCGTACATTGTTTCCAAAATTATATGCAGTCTTGAATTTTTGTTTCTTTTGTTTCAAGACAAAAGATATAATAAAACCTTAGAGAGTTCAAAAGTTGAATTTCTATTTGACATAATGTTAGAAGTACTAAATAAAAGAAGTTTAATCGGTGTTATGCATGAAACAAGTGTATAGAAATTTTAAGCATGGATTTGAGCAAAGGAAAATTTTATACTCTTGTGGCAACACAACGAAAAGCTCGTGAAAAAAATATAACGAGAATATCCTCACCAACGTAAAGTTCAAAACGAATCTAAAAGCTAGCTTTTTTTTGGCGTTGGCAAGCGATGGATAATTGTGTTTAAAAAAATTACTGCGATAGCATAATTATTTTTAAAAAGCAATCGAGAGCTTGGCAGCGGCAATTTTACATAACGACTAATTATAGTTCATAATGTATAAACGTGAAGCTTCTTGAGAATCGCTTATTTAAAAATTGCTGAATGATTGTACGGAATATTAAAATTATACGAAAAGCCAAACACGACTGCTTAATGACCCCAGTACTACACACCAAATAGAAACGAACACATTCTGGGATATTTTACATAGTATAAAATTATAACTATCCAATGTTATGAAATACATTTGTACTATAATTAATATTATGTAAAATATAATTTTAGCACTCCATACTTCTATTACTTCGTTAATGTTAAATTTCCTCTAAACTTATAAGTTCTTCTTTTATTATACGACCGATACTATTATATTTGTTTTGCCTTTAATTTACATGAGAATAATGAAGCCTAAAACGAAGTCTAAATCTAAGACTGATAAAAAACGAATACACTTACTACATCAGTATTATAGCTATACTGGGTTTTATAGTTTTGTTTGGGAAGCTGTTAAAAAAGCGTTGCCTGTTATTATTATACTTGTCGCTGGAATTTATGTATTAAATCATTTTTTTAATATCAATGATGCTTTGGTGCGTATAACAGAAACGCTTCCAGCATATGGTGTTCTCACATTTTTCTTTGTATCGGAAACGCTTTTAGGTATTATACCTCCAGAGGTTTTTATTGCCTGGTCTGGAAAAATGCCAAGCCCTTGGATATATCTTGGTTTTTTAGCTTTTTTATCTTACTGTGGAGGTCTTATCTCTTACTGGTTGGGCGTTTTTATTACAGAAACCCCTAGTGTTCATAACTATTTAGAGGTTAAAATGGCAAAACAGCTTAAGAACTCTAAAAAATGGGGAGGGTTCCTCATTGTTGTAGGCGCTTTATTGCCACTACCCTTTTCTATATCCTGTATGGCTGCTGGGATTATTCACTTTCCATTTAAAAGCGTAGTCCTTTATGGTTCTTTACGTTTATTGCGTTTTGCGATTTATGGGCTTATTATTTTTAATGTCCTATAAAAGAGGCTAAAATCTAGGCTCTTAAGCTTCCACATTGTATTTTTGTATTTTAAAAAATATCTATGTTATCATTTATCAATATATTTAGATTGGTTGCTTTTTTAGAAGGCATCTCCTATATTTTACTATTATTTATAGCAACACCAATTAAATACCTTATGGGTGACCCTCAATACGTTAAATTATTAGGAATGCCACATGGCTTATTATTTGTCGCTTATATAGCTCTTGCTTTTATGTTAAAAAAAGATTTTAATTGGGATACGAAACAATTTACTACGGTTCTTATAGCATCCATTATACCTTTTGGAACTTTTTATATCGATAGAAAATATTTAAAACGCCTTAACTAATGCAAGAAATTGTCCAAAATGAGGTCGTTGATAAGGCTTTACCTGGAGATAGTTACCGTCATTTAATCTATGAGTATCTGACCAAATTAGGCGTTTCTGAAAATACAGCAGAATACCTAAACATGTTGGGGCTTCTCTTTATATTAATCATCGTTGTATTTATTATTGATTTTGTGATTCGCAAGATTCTGGTAAAAACCTTTTATAAGTTTGCTTCAATATCAAAAACAAATTTTGATGATCTGTTGGTAGATAATAAAGTACCACGCAATATCGCCCATATTATTCCGCTTCTTATTGCCATGGAATTCACGCCAATCATTTTTAGGGATTTCCTAAATTTTGATGGTGTTATTGAAAAAGGACTTCAAGTATTTGCTATTATACTAACACTATGGATAGTAAGGAGTTTTCTAAATACTTTAAAAGATTACTTTAAGACGCTTCCTCGTTTAAAAGATAAGCCTATTGATAGTTACATTCAGGTTTTTATGATTTTTGCGTGGGTTGCAGGCTTTATGTCAGCTATAGCGATAATTACGGATACTCCTTTTATCAAATTCCTAACAGCTCTTGGTGCGGCTTCAGCAGTGATTATACTCATCTTTAAAGATACTATCTTAGGATTTGTTGCAAGTATCCAAGTATCTATTAATGACATGGTACGTATTGGCGATTGGATTACATTTGAAAAGTATGGCGCAGATGGTGATGTGATTGAAATTAACTTAGCAACTGTTAAGGTTCAGAATTTTGATAAAACGATAACAACCATTCCCACTTACGCATTAATTTCTGATTCTTTTAAGAACTGGCGAGGCATGATGAGTTCTGGTGGTAGACGTATTAAGCGGTCTATATCAATTAAAATGGACAGTGTACATTACCTTACTAAAGAACAATTGAATGCCCTTAGTGGTATTCAACTTATAAGTACCTATTTAGAGCAGCGTCAGGCAGATATTAATAACTTTAACAATACACATAATATTGATAAAACGAAGCTGTTAAATGGAAGAAATCTTACCAATTTGGGGGTTTTTAGAAAGTATGTTCAGACTTATGTGGAGAAGCATTCTGCAATTAACAAGGATATGACTATTATGGTACGTCAGTTAGCTCCTAGTGCTCAAGGCATTCCCATTGAGATTTATGCTTTTAGTAGTGATAAGCGTTGGGCAAATTATGAGTATATTATGGCTGATATATTCGATCATTTAATAGCAGCACTTCCCTATTTTGATTTAGAAGTTTTTGAATATCCTTCAACTATTAAATTGAATTCATAAAAAAAGGCCTGCGTTAATTAGCACACAAGCCTTAAGTTTTTATATAAATAATTATAATGCTATTTTACAAATTTAGCAAAACCTTCTATGGTCTTATAAATGTATAATCCAGAAGATAAATCAGAAACGTTTATAGTTCTTGAACCTTTACCTTCTTTGGCAACAGCACCCATGATGTTATATATTTTATAATCAGAAGCTTCAGGTACATTTAAATTACCTTCTTTAACGTATACTCGGATTTCTTGTACATCAAAATCATTGTTACTCAATACTGGGTTAACAACCATGTTTCTTAAATTTACTCCAAGGTAACCGTCTAATGGATTATTGGAAGGATTTAAAATATCAGCAGCATCTGCTGCAGGATTAGTGAAATGAGCAGTTTTAGGCTGAGCCCAGTCAAAATCATTTTTATCACCATTATTGAAAAACCTGAATTCATAAGTCTCACCAGAAGGTAGAGCAGAAGAACTTACTAAGTCTTTTTGTCCACAAACATTAGGTGGTCCTACGCAGCCACCTATTTCAGTAACCTTATTATCGGCTGGCCAAACAAAGGTAGCATTAACACTACCAGGTGTTGTGCCTGATCCTGTAGATCCGTAATCAATATCTATAAATCCTGTTAAAGGATAATTTCCAACCCTTAGATAGAACGCATAAGTACCTGACAATGCTGATCCATCACTAACTTGATAATCAATAGTAAATGTCGCATTCTCTCCGGGCGTTACAGAGGATGGTGGAGTAACACCAATAATTGTTAGAGTTGGCTCTTGAGCAAACCCTAGTGTGGCAGATAAAAAAGTTAGAACAACTAGAGAATCTTTAAGTAATTTTTTCATCATGTTTTTTAGTTTAAATAATTTATTATAAAATTATGATGATTATAGATACAAAAGTTCATCAAAATTAACTTAGAGTTGTATAGAATTACCCAAAAGCTACGAAAAAACTGAAATAAAGAAAATTAGCTACCTTAATTTTATGTCTAAAATATTTTATAAATAAAGTTTTTAAATATTTTCAGCCAACCAGTCTCCTACCTCACTAGTCCCATATGCTTTTCCTCCATTAGCTAAATCTTCTGTAACAACACCTTCTGCTAATGATTTGTTTACAACATCTCTAATAGCAGCACCTTCTTCGGGTAAGTTAAAAGCTGTTTCAAACATCATAGCAGCAGATAATACCGTTGCTAAAGGATTTGCAATATTTAGCCCTGTAGCTTGAGGATACGATCCGTGAATAGGCTCAAATAAAGCAATATCACTTCCCATAGAAGCCGATGGCATCAATCCCATAGATCCTGAAATTACAGACGCTTCATCTGTTAAAATATCTCCGAATAAGTTTTCAGTAATTAATACATCGTAGCTATTAGGCCATTGTACCAATCTCATGGCAACAGCATCAACAAATTCATAGCTCACTTCTACTTCTGGATAATCTTTTTCCATAGCTTGAACTGTTTCTCTCCATAAACGAGATGTTTCTAAAACATTCGCTTTATCTACGCAACATAGTTTTTTAGAACGCGTCATGGCTAATTCAAATCCTTTTTTAGCTAATCGTTGCACTTCTTCTCTTGTGTACACGCAGTTATCATAAGCTGTTTCGCCTTCATCCCTTCTCCCCTTTTCTCCAAAGTAGATACCACCAGTCAATTCACGTAAAAACACTAAATCCGTGCCTTCAATACGCTCTTGTTTTAGTGGCGATTTATCTATTAATGATGGAAATGTAAAGGTGGGTCTTACATTGGCAAATAAGCCTAATTTTTTACGCATTTTTAATAAGCCTTGCTCTGGACGTACCTTTGCAGATGGATCGTTATCGAAACGCGGATGACCAATAGCACCAAATAAAACGGCATCTGAGGCCACACATACATCGTGGGTTGCATCTGGATAAGGCTCTCCAACAGCATCAATGGCTGCGGCACCAGTTAATGCTGGTTTCCAAGTTATTTCGTGTCCAAATTTTTTAGCAACAGCATCACTTACCTTTACAGCTTGATCTATTACTTCTGGTCCTATACCGTCTCCGGCTAAAAGCGCAATATTAAATTTCATTTATTTTGTTTTATTGTAATCTTAATTAATAATAATGTTCAGCATTTTTTCGGTCGCCTTAATAGCAGACACGGTCTGATCTGAATCTAAACCACGTGTTTTAAACTCTTTTTCAGGATTCTTATTTTTCCAGGTAATAATAGTTTCACACAAAGCATCAGAATGACTCCCTGGGGGTATTCTTACGGCATAATCTATCAATCCAGGCAATATCATGTCTTTCTTCTTGAAGATACTTCTAATGGCATTCATAAAGGCATCAAATTGCCCGTCACCTGAAGCATTTTCTTCAAAAGTTTCGTTGTTTATGGTAATAGAAACCGTTGTAGAAGGTTTTAAGCCTTTTGAATGTGTTAGCACATAAGAATTAACTTTTACCTTTTCTTCATATGTATAATCCAAAACATCAGATATAATATATGGTAAGTCTTCTTTTGTAACCACTTGTTTTTTATCACCCAACTCAATAATACGTTGGGTTACCTTTCTTAAGTCTTCATCATTAAGCTGAAGCCCTAATTCCTGTAAATTCTTCTGAATATTAGCTTTTCCAGATGATTTCCCCAATGCATATTTACGAGTTCTTCCAAAACGTTCTGGCAATAAATCACTGAAATATAAATTATTTTTATTATCGCCATCGGCATGTATACCTGCCGTTTGCGTAAATACATTAGCACCAACTACAGGTTTGTTAGCAGGAATCATAACCCCGGAAAACGTTTCAACTAATTTACTAACGGTATATAAAACGGTTTCATTTACGCCAACTTTTATTTCGGGCATAAAATCATTAATAACGGCAATAGTGCTTGACATTGGTGCATTACCAGCGCGTTCACCCATCCCATTTATGGTTAAGTGAAGTCCGTCTGCACCAGCCTTAAGCGCTTTCATAACATTGGCTACCCCTAAATCGTAATCATTATGGGCATGAAAATCGAAATGTAAATTCGGATATTTATCCTTGATTTCTTTTACAAAATCGTAAGATTCTTTAGGTGTAATAACGCCCAAAGTATCTGGTAACATAATACGTTTTATAGGCTGCGTTGAAAGGAATTCTAAAAATTCAAAAACGTAGTCTTTAGAATTACGCATACCATTGCTCCAATCTTCTAAATAGACATTGGTTTCTATGCCTTTTTCTTTAGCTAATAAAGCTACTTGTGAAGTTTCTTTAAAGTGCTGATTAGGTGTTTTTTTAAGCTGATGAGTTAAATGGTTTAATGAACCTTTAGTGAGTAAATTTTGAACCTTAGCACCAGCTTCAATCATCCAATCTATTGAGACTCCTTTATCAACAAACGTGAGTACTTCAACGGTATGTAAATAATCATTTTCCTTAGCCCAATTCGTAACATCCTTTACAGCTTGAAGCTCACCTTCTGATACTCTGGCAGACGCTATTTCTATACGGTCTACTTTTAACTCTTCTAATAAAAGTTTTGCAATGGTTAGTTTCTCTGAAGCAGAAAACGACACGCTCGAGGTTTGTTCACCATCGCGCAATGTCGTATCCATTATTTCTATTTTCTTCATTGCCATTTATAGCATCAAACCATTTGCAAATGTTTCTATATCGCCTTTTATGTTTTGTAAATAATCAATATCATCAAAACCATTAAGCATATTATCTTTTTTGTAACTATTTATATCAAAAGATTCTTGTGCTCCTGTAGATTTTATAGTAATAGTTTGCTCTGGTAAGTTTACTTCAATTTCTGTATTAGCATCTTTATATATGGCATCAAAAATTTGCTCAGAAAATTCAGCACTCACTTGTACAGGTAAAACCCCTATGTTTAAACAGTTGTTCTTAAAAATATCAGCAAAAAAGCTAGATACTACACAACGAAATCCATAATCATAAACCGCCCAAGCTGCATGCTCTCTAGAAGAACCAGAACCAAAATTCTTTCCTCCTACTAAAATTTTACCACTATAAACAGGATTGTTTAGTACAAAGTTTTCTTTTGGCGTATCATCAGCATTATATCTCCAGTCTCTAAATAAATTATCTCCAAAACCTTTACGCTCTGTCGCTTTTAAGAATCTTGCAGGTATAATTTGATCGGTATCAACATTTTCTAGAGGTAATGGAACCGCTGTGCTTGTTAGTGTATTAAATTTGTCGTATGCCATGTTTTTTAGTATTCAGTTGCCAGTATTAGTTGGCAATATTTTTAAATTATATTTTATATGAATCCTTCAAAAGTTCCCTTTTGGGATTATAATAAGTCTCTTGGATCGGTTACTACACCTGTAACTGCTGCAGCTGCTGCCACTAATGGGCTAGCAAGTAATGTTCTGGAACCAGGGCCTTGACGCCCTTCAAAGTTTCTATTAGAAGTACTTACTGCATATTTTCCAGCAGGAACCTTATCATCATTCATTGCTAAACAAGCAGAACAACCCGGTTGCCTTAATACAAATCCAGCTTCAGTAATAATATCTAAAATACCTTCTTCTTTAATTTTATCTTCTACTTCGTGAGAACCAGGAACTAACCAAGCCGTAACATGATCTGCTTTTTGTTTTCCTTTGACGATTGAAGCAAACGCTCTAAAATCTTCAATTCTACCATTAGTACAGCTTCCCAAAAATACATAATCAATCTTTTTACCAAGCATAGAATCGTTTTCTTCATAGCCCATATAGTCTAAAGACTTTTTGTAAGTCGCAACACCACCTTCAACAGCATCAGCATTAGGAATGTTATTAGAAATACCAATTCCCATGCCCGGATTTGTACCATAAGTAATCATTGGTTCTATATCGCTAGCCGAGAACGTTAATTCTTTATCAAACGTTGCGCCTTCTTCTGTTTTTAAGGTTTTCCAATGTGCCACTGCCTTATCCCAAGCCTCTCCTTTTGGAGATAGTGGTTTGTCCTTTAAATATTCGAAAGTGGTTTCATCTGGTGCAATCATACCACCACGAGCACCCATCTCTATAGATAAGTTACAAACAGTCATACGGCCTTCCATAGTCATGTTTTCAAAAACATCACCTGCATATTCTACAAAGTACCCTGTAGCACCAGAAGTGGTTAATTTTGAAATAATATAAAGCGCTACATCTTTAGGTGTCACACCCTTTCCTAACTGCCCATTTACATTAATGCGCATTTTTTTAGGTTTTGGTTGCATGATACATTGTGTAGATAATACCATTTCCACCTCAGATGTTCCAATACCAAAAGCTATAGCACCAAAAGCGCCGTGTGTCGATGTATGTGAGTCTCCACAAACGATGGTCGCACCAGGAAACGTAATACCATTTTCAGGCCCTACAACGTGAACAATACCATTTTTTTTATGACCAAGTCCCCAATGGCTAATACCATATTCGTTAGAGTTATCTTCTAAAGCTTTTAATTGATTTGCCGATAACGGATCTTCAACAGGTAAATGCTGATTAATAGTTGGTGTATTATGATCTGCTGTAGCAAATGTACGCTCAGGATACAGAACGCTTAAGCCTCTGTTTTTTAAACCTAAAAATGCTACTGGACTTGTTACTTCGTGTATAAAATGACGGTCTATGAAGAAGACATCTGGTCCGCCTTCAATCTTTCTTACAACATGCGAATCCCACACTTTGTCAAATAATGATTTACTCATAAAATATTTTAAAATTTAATGTATTGTATAAAATAGGTAAGCAAATTTATGAAAAACTGCTTTTTTTTTGCAGTCTTTTAGGTGTATAAGACACTTTGGTATTAAATTTTTATAAAATAACTAATGAATGGTCTATTTTTTAAATAAAATGCAATATTTTATTAAAATCGCTTATAATTTTAAAACAGGATATTAAAGCAATGTTTGTTGTTTGCTTTCATTAGGAATAGTAAGCGCATAACCTAGTTCGCTGTTTAATTTTTTTATAAAATAAGCAGATAATAATGGGGACTCTTTTTCTATGTTTTGATGAATAAAAAAATCAATTTCCTTAATACCAGAATCTTTCCAAAGTTTTAATCGTTTCACCCAATCATCCAGACGAGAATAGTCGGTGGCATGATTAGCACCTACATACCTAACAAATGCGGTGGCATTGGTTAAACGCATATGCATTAAATCGCGTCTACCTGCCGTATCTACAATAACATTTGAGATGTTGTTTGCTTCTAAGAGTTGATATAATTCTTCTGCTATCGTCTTATCATTATACCAATCCGTATGCCTAAATTCAATGGCTAAGGGGATTTCATTTGGCCAATTTTCCACGAAAGTGACTACCTTATTAAAATCCTTAGGAGCAAAATTGCTATGCATTTGCAAAAAAATAGTTCCCAGTTTTTCTTTTAAATTAGAAGCATTGTATAAATAATTCTCAACAATTGCCTGCGTTTCATTTAATCGTTTCCAATGACTTATTTCCTGATTTAATTTGGGGAAAAATTTAAATCCTGCAGGTGTTTTATTATACCAGGTAGCAAATTGTTCGGCTGGAAAAATTCTATAGAATGTGGCATTTAACTCAATGGAATTGAATTGTCTAGAATAATATGCTAACTCATCTTTGGTACCTCTTGGATAAAACCCTTTGAGATCTGCCCTATTCCATTTTGCACACCCTACATAAATTTCGGGAATGTTATCATCTTTTACTTTACTTAATACTTTATTGGTCTCTAAATGATCTTCAGGTAAAGTAAAATCAATTATTTCTGGGTTGTCTACTCTTCCAAATTTCATATATATACATTATGTTTGTTTATCGAATTCAAATGTAGTAAAAATGTTATGCTTTAGAGCATTTAGATTTACTTAGGCTGAAAACTTTTGACACTAATTTTACGAATTAAAAATCTACAAATTAAAAAATAATAGTTACTTGTGTTTTAATTTTTATAACGTATTGACTGTTCACTGAATACTGAATATTCCTCTCAATCCCCAAAGTAAAAGTTGAAATAAAAAAAGGAGTTTTATCGCAAATAACAAAAATTTAACAATTAGGTTTAAAAATATTTTATACATTTGGAACGTTCATTTCAAATAGATATGCCAAAAGTAGAAACATTTAATAAAGAGTTAGTCTTAAAACAAGCTACTGATGTTTTTCATGACAAGGGATTTAATGCCGCGTCCATGCAAGACCTAGTAGATGCTACAGATCTTAATAGATCGAGTATATACAACTCTTTTGGAAGTAAATTAGATTTGTTTTTAGAGTGTTTAAAATCATATAAAGAAATGCATTCTACAAGAATATCGGAGACTTTAGAAAAGGCTCATAATCCATTACATGCTATAGAGCTTCTTTTTGAATATTATTTGAATGAAATTATTAATGACAAAGAAGATAAAGGTTGTTTGATTACCAATTGCACATCAGAAATGGCAAATCAGGAACCATCCATTACAAATTTTTTATGTTCTAATCAGATTTTTTTTATTGGATTTTTAGAAGACCTGGTTCGTAAGGGTCAGGAAGAATCAGCCATTAACCTTAACAGAACTCCAAATGAATATGCCCTATATTTATTTTCGTCTATTCAAGGTTTTAGAACTGCTGGAATACTAATCTCAAACAAGAGCAAGTTGAAAACTATTGCAAAAACAATTATACAAACATTAATTTAATTTTTTTTAACCTTATTTGAAACGATTGTTTCAAATAAAAATATATTACTATGAGTAAATTAAAAAACAAAGTCGCCATTATTACTGGCGCAAACAGTGGAATTGGCTTGGCTACTGCCAAATTATTCTTAGAGGAAGGCGCTAAAGTTGTTATCTCTGGAAGACGACAAGAAGCCTTAGATGAAGTAGCAGAAACACTAGAAGGGGATTTTATAACTGTTCTGGCAGATGTATCGAAACCCGAAGATAATGTCAAGCTTATTAAAGAAGCTACAAATGCTTACGGAAACATTGATGTATTATTCCTTAATGCTGGAATAGCTCCTGTGTCTCCAACTACAGAGGTTACAGCAAATCATTATGACGACGTTTTTAATACTAATGTTAGAGGGCCTATTTTAGCTACAAAAGAAGCTTTACCTCATATAAATGATGGTGGAAGCATATTATTTACTGGTTCTATTGTGAAGGACAAAGTATTTGATGGTTTTGGTGTATATTCTGCCAGTAAAGGGGCTCTACGCGCTTATTCAAAGGTGTTGACCTCTGAAGTGAAATCCAGAGGAATTCGTGTCAATACGATTGCTCCAGGACCTATTGACACCCCTATTTATGGAAAATTAGGTTTACCTGAGGATGTGTTGGAAGAAAACGGGAAAAACTTTGCTGCAATGGTACCTCTTGGGCGTTTTGGAGTTTCTGAAGAGATAGCAAAAACGGCTTTATTCCTGGCTTCTGATGATGCTTCTTATGTAAATGGTATAGACCTAGCGGTTGATGGTGGTTTAAGTCAGGTTTAAAACTCTAATCAAGGCTGAAAAATACTCTTTTTCAGCCTTGTTGTTAATAAACTCGTTAACAATTATAAATTTGGTGATACGTTTTAAGTTCCTATAATCTATATTTTTATGAAAAACTAAATTATGAACACCAGACAATTTAATCTTAAAAGTATCCGCCCAGAAGTACCTTCTACGACTATTAACGATACCATGACTAGCGATGAGCGTTTTCAAAACCTGGTTTTAAGACCTATTGTAAAGTTACAAAGTGACTTATTAATTGCTGTTTTTAAAAATTATGTAGTGAAACACAAATCGGTTTTTTATGATTTATCTACCGAAAAGCGCATTATTTATATTGAAAATGCGATTCAAAAAGACATGAAGTTTAGAAATGCTTTAAAAGGAATGATTATTGGTCAGTTCACGGTTGAAGAATATCAATTATACATACAAAATTCGTCTGCTTTAAATAAACGAATGATGCGTATTGTTAAAGAACGCTTACTTAGTAATATTCAACTTTTAGAAAACCCAGAATTACTTGCTGCTGTTTAGTTTTAAGTATCTAAAAGTACAAACGAACCCTGTCATTACGAGGAGAGAATCGACGCAGTAATCTTTTGAATTTGAACTTTTCCACACCAAACGCAAGCCTAAATTAGAGACACGCCATTTAAATCTGTGGTAAGTACATCACTCATGTAATCAAAATAAGGTCTAATAGCCTTAAATGATTCGTTTACATCTTTTATAAAATTAGCATCCAGAACTTCTTTATCCGTATACTTCTTAGTAAATATATATTGCTTCTTTTTTATAAGATCAATGGCTTTATGCTCTTTACTAAAACCTTTTGGGGCAGTTTTTACCTCGTCTCCAACAAATGTGTCACCCCACACGCTATTAAACTTTTTATTTGCTAAGATTTCACGAATTTCACTATCATCCATTTCAAATTCCTTTCTAATTCGCAATAAATCGGCTGGAGCTGGTTCCCAAAAACCCGTAGCAATAAAACTTTCGTTATTGGGTTGAATATGAAGATAATATCCACCTCTTAATCTTGGTTTGGTTCTATGGAACGAACCACCGAAATGTGTTTTATAAGGATCTTTGTTTTTTGAAAAACGCACATCTCTATAAATTCTAAACATTTTTAACTTATCGATTTCATCATGTGTATTAAGCGCATCAAAAATAGTGCTATAGACTTGTTTAACTTCTGCTTCCATGGTTTTAAATGCTTTCTTTCGTTCATTAAACCAGTCTCTATTGTTATTTTTTTCTAATTTTTTAAAAAAATCTAATGCTTCTTTTGGAACTGTTATACTCATGTTTATTGCGTCTTTTGAAAGTTGATTAATACTCTTAAACAAGGTTCACGTTATTTAAATAATGTGAGGTAAATTACAAAAATCACTTTATTATTCAAATTCAATTTTGTTAAGAATCAGTCCTGATGCTGGAGCTATATACTCCATTCTTGTTTCACTACCGGGTAATAGGCTTGTTTTTATGTCTTCTATAGATAATTTACCTTTTCCCAAATCGATTAGTGTCCCCATCATTAATCGTATTTGATTTCTCATAAATCCTTTACCTCTCACTCTTAGTAAAAAGGTGTTTTCAGGAAAATAATTTGCTGAATACATGGTGTTTTCTACTAATTCACATAATAGGATTTCCCTATTGTAAATACCATTATCTGTGGGCTTATAGCAATAAGATTTAAAGTAGTGCTCACCTTCAAAAAGTTTTGCGCCTTGTTTCATAAGACCAATGTCCAGATTGTCGAGGATAGTCGTCATTATTGGCGCACAAAATGGGTGGCATTTCTCGCCACAGGTAAATAAATAAAGATACTCTTTAATTTTTGAGTGATTTATTATATTGAATTCAGCGTCTACTTCTCGTATACTGGTCGCTCTTATGTCTTGCGGCAGGTTATGATTAAACAGATCTAAAAAAGAATCTTGATCTTCAATGGGTTCAAATAGAAACAACTCAAAGGCAGCATTTTCAGCAGACACCATTGCATCAGTTCTCCCGGAACTTAAACTTTTAAACCGCTTACCTTCGAGAATAAAATTTAAGGTCCTGTCTACCATCAAATGCAGCGTTTTTACATTGGGTTGCTTTTGCCAACCGTGAAAACGATATCCTAAATATTGGATAGTAAAAACGTAAAAATATTTTTTCATTTTTTAATATTAATCTGATTCGAAAAATACGTTGTTTATTAATTGTGACAAAAAATTTATAGCTTGTATATCTAACTTAACTAACTAAACACTCATAATTATGACTAAAACATCAACTAATAAACCACCTGATTGGTTTTGGATAGTGTAAGTGTTATTGCTCTTATTTGGAAAAGATTTACTTATTATTTAATGTGAGTTCGACATAAAATTTATAAAAAATAGACAAAAGCTCGTCACCCTGAGCGCAGTCGAAAGGTTTTAAAAATTCAGTTGTTTTAATTAGGTTTCGACTTTAGTTTATACTGAGTACTTCGACTGAGCTCATTATAAACTATAGCCGAAGTACTCAACCTGACATTTGAATATAATTAACTGATTTTCATTTAAATAAAGCTAAAGTTGTATCGAATTCACGTTATTTACTTTTCTTTGCTAGTCCAAAGAAAAGTAATAAACTTGCCTGCCATGCCTTTGTGTCGGAAGGCAGGGAACCCCGTCTTTATGAGATGTCTCGAAAATTTATCTTGAGTACTTCGACTGTGCTCAGCATAAACTAAAGTCGAAAGGCTCATGCTTCGCTCCGTCGACATGACAAATGGCTGTATTTTAAATAATTAACTTAGCTCTTTTGAGTGTTATTATATTACTGTTTAGGAGTCCATATTTATGGATACACTGCAACTGTCGGCAGGCAGGAATAGTGGTTTAGTTTATCCAGCATCCATCCCAAGGTGTATTTGGTTGTAATGGTATATCAAAAGCTTCTCCATTGTATGTGTTGCCATTAGCGCTTCCTGAAACTTCCAGAAAACGATATGCCCAGCACTTTTGTGGGTGCTCTACCCTATTATTTTCTAATGTTAGATTTGTCATTTCTTTAAATACCAGATGTCCATTGTTGAGATAATTATCTCTAACTACTAAATCGGCTCCTTTATACATGTAAAACCCGCAGTTATTACAGGTGTTATCATAAATATAAGTTGTCGCCGGGTTTGTTTTTGGACTATCATCAGAATACATAATAATGCCATTCCAATTGTTAACTGAAACTGTTGTCATGGTAATATCGTTATTTCTAATAGTAAGATCTCCTTTTTTCCAATATACTATAGGGCCATCTATATATTGACTTTCTTTTCCTTGCAGTAAAATATTGTTTTCAATAATTACATTTTTTCCATCTGTATTTACAATATCGCCCCCTCGGTTATGGTGAAAATAATTATTTCTTATGGTTATATCTTGACTGTTATAGCTTAAGCTTTCTACATCAATCCCGAATTGAGGAGAGGTGCCTTTGGTATGATGAATTTCGTTATTTTCTATTAAAACATCTGTGCCACCAACAATGGAGACCCCTTGTCTGCGGTTATCAACCATATTATTTCTTCTAATGTCAATGTGTTTTACTGAAGAACCTGCTCCTTTTTGACCCACCAAAAGAATAGCATCTCCATTTGCTTTTCCTAAAGTGACATTTTCTACAGTTACATATTCACTTTCATTCTGAATACAAATTAAATGCCCTTCATCATGAACCGTTGAGCCGTCACTTTTTCTAGGAGTATATTCATGGTTTTCCCTGTCTCCTAAAATAGTTCCTCCAGAAATAACCACATGTGCTTTTTCTGTTACTGTTATAGCACAGTAATTCCACTTATTATTGGGAGCCATTTCTATAATGGCGTTTTGGTCTAATAAAAATGCCATATTACTTTTTAGTTCTATACCAGCCTGATAAATATCATTGCCATATTTACCAATCAGGTAATGACCTTCGGGTAAACAAATCTGTCCGTAGCCTTCTGATACAGCCCAATCGATAGCTTTTTGAATATTATCGGTTGTTCTCTCAGGATCTTTTCTATCATTTGGAATGTCCCATCTTTCTAATTCTATGATGTATTTTTCCGTTGGAATTTCATTATAGGACATGGTCTCTATAGGGGACATTGCACCCATAAAAGGATTAGGATTGTTGGTATCTGTGGGGCTTAATTCTGAATTAACAAATACCTGTAAGTCTTCTGAATCTTCGAAACATGAATACATGCAAAGTGCTAAACAAAAAAGAAGCGTATATCTTTTTATATTGAAATAAGGAGTCATTAATAAGTAGAATTTGAGGTTATTAATAAATCTACGTAGTAAAACAGAAAAAAGATTATGATTTATAAAACAAAAGGTATTAGAGTTTTCTAATACCTTTTGTTAATATTTTAAATCAGGAATGCTATCTAGCATCGTAAGCATTGTAAGCAGCTAATTGTTTTGAAGTTAATAAGCTTCTTTTATAAGCCATTGTTTCGCTAAGTATAGGTGTCATAGCTTCTCTGTATGCTTCTTTCTTCTTTTTCTTTGATCTAGGTAAGTCATTTTCAAAAAGAACGAGTTTTTTATAAGCTTCCTTAAGTTTTAATGTTTGTTCCTCGGTTAGCTTTAATGATTTATCATTCTCTGTCAACATAACATTATCTTTCTTAATCAATTCATTTATCTGGCTATCAACATCTTGCTGAGCAAATGTAACTGATGAGGCCATTATGAAAAATAATAATGATAGGGTTGTTTTTTGTAGGTTCATGGGTGCAATAATTTAAATTATAGAGTAAATATAATAAATTTTAATTATTTGTGTCTTCCTTTTAATTCTTCCTCTATATCTTTTAGGGAGAATCCTTTAGCCTGCAACAGCATTAAATAGTGAAATAATAAGTCTGCAGATTCATATAAAAAGAGCTCATCATTGTTGTCCATAGCTTCAATAACGGTCTCTACAGCCTCCTCTCCTACTTTTTGAGCGACTTTATTAATGCCTTTATCAAATAGGCTTGCTACATACGATTTTTTGGTGTCTTTATTTGCAACACGTTCTGCTATAACGTCTTCTAAAGTAGAGAAAAAGCCGTAAGTTGATGTATTTTCGGTTTGCCAACAGGTATCTGTTCCTTTATGGCATGTAGGACCAACAGGATTTACTTGTATTAAAAGGGTGTCGTTGTCGCAATCATTTTTTATATCAACTAGATTTAAAAAGTTTCCACTTTCTTCACCTTTAGTCCATAAACGCTGTTTACTTCTACTAAAAAAAGTAACCTGTTTGGTTTCAATTGTTTTTTGATAGGCTTCTTCGTTCATATAACCCAACATTAATACATTTTTTGTTGTGGCATCTTGAATGATTGCTGGGACGAGAGCCCCCTCTAAATCCCCCCAAGGGGGAGAAATAATATTTATATCTTTTTTATTTATCATAACTTTAATTTTTTACTCGCAATAAATTCACCTTTGAGACAAGGGGATTATAGTCGTACTTCTATGTTATTTGCTTTTAAGTCCTTTTTTAATTCTGGAATTGGTATTTCACCAAAATGAAATACACTAGCTGCCAAGGCTGCGTCTGATTTTCCTTCTTTAAAAGTATCTATAAAATGCTGTATATTTCCTGCTCCTCCAGAGGCTATAATTGGAATATTTAATTCTTCAGATAATTTGGCTAAAGCTTTATTTGCAAATCCATTTTTAGTACCATCATGGTTCATCGATGTAAACAAAATTTCTCCCGCACCACGCTCTTCAACTTCTTTTGCCCATTCAAATAAATCAATTTCGGTAGGAATACTTCCGCCAGCTAAATGTACTTTCCATTGTCCTTCAATTTCTTTGGCATCTATAGCAACAACAACGCATTGGCTTCCAAATTTATCCGATAATTCATTGACCAAATCCGGTCTTTTAACGGCTGATGAATTTATCGACACTTTATCTGCTCCACATTGTAACAGGGCATCAACATCTTCAACAGAAGATATGCCTCCTCCAACTGTAAAAGGGATATTTACTTGTTCTGCAACATGTAATACCATATCTAATGTGGTTGCACGATCTTCAAGTGTTGCCGAAATATCAAGAAACACTAATTCATCTGCTCCAATGTCTGCATATTGTTTTGCCAGTTCAACAGGGTCTCCAGCATCACGTAAATCAACAAAATTGACTCCTTTCACCGTTCTCCCATCTTTAATATCTAAGCAGGGTATGATTCTTTTTGTTAGCATGATTTTTTTTATTTTTAATTTCCGCAAAAGCGGAAATCTTAATGTTTTACTTTCTATAGTAGCCCCTTGTAAAAACAGGAATTACAAAATAATTACACAAATTTTTCTAGTTCGAATAGGCTTATTCTGTTTTCGTATATGGCTTTGCCAATAATAACCCCTTCACAACCAATTTCTTTTAAAATTGGTAATTCTTCAATAGATGATATCCCACCAGAAGCTATCAGCTTTATCGATTGATCGCTACTACTATTTGAGCATTCTGAAATGATTTGTTTATACAATTCTACGGATGGACCTTCAAGCATCCCATCTTTTGAAATATCTGTACAAATAACATATTTTATGCTTTTCTTTTGATATGATTTTATAAACGGAATGACATCTTCTTTACTTTGCTCCATCCACCCACTAATTGAGATTTTTCCATTGTCACTATCTGCACCTAGAATGATTTTTTCGGCACCGTATTTATTAATCCAACCTTCAAAAGTTTCCGGGTCTTTTACAGCAATACTGCCTCCTGTGATCTGTTTTGCGCCAGAATTAAAAGCAATATGCAAATCTTCGTTTGTTTTTAATCCGCCACCAAAATCAATTTTAAGATTCGTTTTTGACGCTATTTGCTCAAGTACTTTATAGTTTACAATATGTTTTGCCTTGGCACCATCCAAATCAACTAAGTGTAAATGTTGAATGCCAGAACCTTCAAACATTTTGGCAACTTCTAAAGGGTTTTCATTATATACTTTTTTAGTGTCGTAATCTCCTTTGGTTAATCGAACACATTTTCCGTCTATTATATCTATGGCTGGTATAATTCTCATAATATTTCCTGAAAAGGCAGGAACTTTTTAATTAATACTTATTTTTTTACTTCGACTGTGCTCAGTATGGCATATAAAATATTTTTAACTACTTCTCTTATTTTATTGATCAAAAATCATAAATCTAAAAAGTTTTGTAAAATTTTTGCTCCTGCTAAACTACTCTTTTCTGGGTGAAATTGCACACCATAAAAATTATTGTGTTGTAAAGCCGAGGCATAGTTAATGCCATAATCCGTTTTTGCAATAGTTTCATCGCAATGTTCGGCATAATAACTATGTACTAAATACATATATTCATTTTCTTTAATTCCAGAAAACAAATCGGATTTTAAGTCTTTGATAACATTCCATCCCATTTGAGGAACTTTTACATCATTTGTAAAACGTTTTACTTTAGTTCTAAATATTCCAAGACCTTTAGTGTTTCCTTCTTCGGTCGATTCGCATAATAACTGCATGCCTAGACAAATGCCTAAAACGGGTTGCTTTAAAGTAGGGATGAGTTTGTTTAATCCACTGCTATGAAGCATGGCCATTGCCGAACTTGCCTCTCCAACACCAGGGAAAATAATTTTATCTGCTGCTAAAATTTCATCGGGATCATTTGATAAAATAGCCTCAATTCCTAAACGCTTAAAGGCAAATTGAATGCTTTTAATGTTTCCTGCTCCGTAATTAATAATTACAAGTTTCAAATCTTTAATTTTGCTTTAATTAGTTCTTTTTGGGATTTAATTTTTTACGATTTACAAAACACCTTTTGTGCTTGGTAAAATCATTTTCTCAACATCACGCTTTACTGCCATCTTTATAGCTTTTGCAAAGGCTTTAAAAATAGCCTCGATTTTATGGTGTTCGTTTTGTCCTTCGGCTTTAATGTTTAAATTACATTTAGCGCCATCTGTAAACGATTTAAAGAAATGGTAAAACATTTCTGTTGGCATTTTGCCAATCATTTCACGCTTAAAATCTGCTTCCCAAACAAGCCAGTTTCTTCCTCCAAAATCAATAGCCGCTTGTGCATAACAATCGTCCATAGGTAAACAAAATCCATAGCGTTCTATGCCTAGCTTATTACCCAAAGCGGTATTAAATAACTCGCCTAGAGCAATGGCTGTATCTTCAATCGTGTGATGTTCATCAACTTCCAAATCACCATCAACTTTTATGTTAAGGTCTAATTGTCCGTGACGCGCTATTTGGTCTAACATATGATCGAAAAAGGCAAGACCGGTATTAATATCACTTTTCCCCGTTCCATCCAAATTTACCTGAATGGCTATCTTGGTTTCATTAGTGTTTCTAATAATTTCTCCAGTACGAGCACTCGTTTTTAAGAAGGTATAGATGGCTTCCCAATCATTGCTTTCTAATGCGATATATGGATCTAATTGCTCTCTTTTTACAGTGATTTCATCGGTTCCTAAATGAGTCTCGTCATTTATGAAAATGCCTTTAGCTCCTAAATTTTTTGCTAATTCTATGTCTGTAAGCCTATCGCCTATTACAAACGAGTTTTCCAGGTCATAATCATCAGAAAAATACTTTGTTAGTAGCCCTGTATTTGGTTTTCTTGTTGGTGCATTGTCTTTTGCAAAGGTTCTGTCTATAAACTGTTCTTTAAAAACAATGCCTTGATCTTCAAAACATTTAATAATGAAGTTATGAATAGGCCAAAAATCAGTTTCTGGAAACGCTTCTGTTCCTAATCCATCTTGATTTGTAACCATGACGATTTCATAGTCTAATTCTTTAGCTATTTTACCTAAATATTGAAATACTTTAGGGTAGAATTCTAATTTATCTAATGAATCTATTTGTTCATCAGCGGGTTCTCTGATAATGGTGCCATCACGATCTATAAATAATACTTTTTTCATCTTTTTGTCATTCCTGCGTAGGCAGGAATCTTTTTAATTTAAACTTAATGTTTCTAATTCTGGATTAGAATTTTTAATAAGATTCCATTTCCATTCTTTATGCCAATTTTTTAATTGTTTTTCTCTCAATTTAGCTTCTTTAGTATTTTCAAATTTTTCATAATATATTAAATATGAAACACTATATTTTTTTGTAAATACAGCACCTTTTCCTTTTTGATGCTCGCTAATTCTTCTATTTAAATCATTTGTATAACCGATATATAATACGGTTCTATTTTTATTAGTAAGAATGTAACAATAATGTATTTGTTTCAAATTAGTCTTCCATATTTAATTTAAAAGCTCCTGAAACAAGTTCAGGATTTCGATATTAATAAAAGTGTTTTTATCAATATCTCATTCTCCTCTTTAGTCCCTACAGTCAATCTTAAACAATTCTCGCATCCTGGTTGCGTGGTTCTGTTTCTTATAACAATCCCTTTGTCTATTAACTGATCATAACGTTTTACCGCATCATCAACTTTTACTAAAACAAAGTTGGCATCAGATGGGTAAATTTTTGAAATATAGCTGACAGATTCTAATGCTGATATTAACAGTGTACGTTCTTCTAAAATACTATTGATTTGATTTACTGCTAAATCTTTGATGCTTAATTGCTGAATGGCTTTTTGCTGTGTTAGCTCATTAACATTATATGGCGGCTTTATTCTATTTAAAATAGAAATAATCTCTGTTGACGCATAGCAGATTCCCAACCTAATTCCTGCCATTCCGTAAGCTTTGGACAGTGTTTGAGTGACTACCAAGTTTGGAAATTCCTCTAAACAATCTATCCAGCTATTTTCTTTAGAAAAATCGATATAAGCTTCATCAATGACAACTAAACCTTCAAATTTATTTAGTAATTCTTCTATTGATTGGCTTGAAAAGCTATTACCCGTAGGGTTATTGGGTGAACACAAGAAAAGAATTTTACTGCTTTCATTCACTGCATTTAATATGGTTTCAACTTGTGGTTGAAAACTGTTTGATAGCTGTACTTCTTTAATGCCAACTGCATTAATATTTGCTAATACGCTATACATGCCATATGTTGGTGGTAATATGATAATATTATCTTTGTTTGGCTCGCAAAATGCCCTAAAAATGAGATCTAGGACTTCATCGCTTCCATTTCCTAAAAGGATGTTTTTAGAGTTAATATTTTTTATTTCAGAAAGCATCGTCTTCAAGTCTCCTTGTTGTGGGTCTGGATAACGGTTTACACCGTTGTTGAAGGGATTTTCATTAGCATCCAAAAACACCATAGCATCACTATTACCTTGAAATTCATCCCTCGCAGACGAATACGGTTTTAGAGCCTTAACGGTAGCACGTGTTAACTTGTCTATATTGAAATTTGTTGTTTTCATAATTGTTTTATGAACTTAGTTCATTAGGTTCCTGCTTTACTGAAACAAGTTCAGCACATGTCGCAGGAATGACAAAATTATTTTAAATCCTTTAATCTAATTGAAACAGCGTTTTTATGCGCTTGCAAACCTTCTGCTTCTGCCATTAACTCTATGGTTTCGCCAATGTTTAACAAACCGTCTTTCGAGATCTTTTGAAAGGTCATACTCTTTAAAAAACTATCTAGATTTACCCCAGAATAAGCTTTAGAGAATCCATTTGTTGGCAGCGTATGATTTGTTCCAGAAGCGTAGTCGCCTGCACTTTCTGGTGTGTAATCACCTATAAAAACAGAGCCTGCATTTGCTATCCCATTTACATAAAAATCCTCATTTTTTGTGCAGATAATAAAATGCTCTGGTCCATATTCGTTAATTAAATCAAGAGCCAATTCATTGTTTTCTACATAGATTAGTTTAGAATTCGCAATGGCTTTTTCTGCGATGGCTTGTCTTGGTAACTCTTTAATTTGCTTTTCAATGTCATCTGAAACGGCACTAATTAAACTTTTAGAAGTAGACACTAGAATGACCTGGCTATCTGCACCGTGTTCTGCTTGACTTAATAAATCTGAAGCAATGTATGGTGCATTGGCACTATGGTCTGCAACTACTAATAATTCACTTGGTCCTGCGGGCATATCTATAGCTACTCCAAATTTTGTAGCGAGTTGTTTTGCAACAGTAACAAATTGATTCCCTGGTCCAAAAATTTTATAAACTTTTGGAATCGTTTCGGTTCCAAATGTTAATCCTGCAATAGCTTGTATACCTCCTACTTTAATGATTTTTGTAACGCCACAAAGCTGCGCAGCAAAAAGAATTTCTGGAGCTAATTTGCCTTCTTTATTTGGAGGAGAACATAACACAATTTCTTTACAACCTGCAATTTGAGCAGGAACGGCTAGCATTAAAACAGTTGAAAACAGAGGTGCTGTACCTCCGGGGATATATAAACCTACCTTTTCAATGGGACGTTTTTCCTGCCAGCATTGTACACCGTTGGTCGTTTCAATGTCTATTTTAGAAGTCTTTTGAGCTACATGAAATACTTCAATGTTTTTCTTAGCCTTTTGAATGGCGTTTTGAAGCTTTTCAGGTACATTTTTAATAGCGTCTTCAATCTCTTCTTCGGTAACTATATTTGATTGTAAATCAACGCCGTCAAAGCGTGTTGTATATTTCTTTATAGCTGTATCACCATTTTTAATAACATTGTTAAAAACTTCACTTACAGTACCTTCAATATCATCGACAGTTTGTGTTGGTCGTTTTAAAATTTGTGACCAATTTTCTTTATTAGGATTATCTATGATTTGCATAATTTATCTTTTTCTTGGCATCAATGAAATTTCCGCCTTTACGGAAATGACTAAAATGTCTAAATGACCATTTTTTCAATAGGACAAACTAAAATACCTTCAGCACCGTTATTCTTTAATTCATCAATAACTTCCCAAAATTCATTTTTATCTATAACGGAGTGTACAGAACTCCAACCTTCTTGTGCTAATGGTAAAACTGTTGGACTCTTCATGCCAGGAAGTACATTAATGATATTCTGAATTTTCTCATTCGGTGCATTCAATAAAATATATTTAGACTGGCGCCCTTTTAATACGGATTGAATTCTAAACTGAATCTTATCAAGAATGGCCTGTTTTTCGTCGTTAAGACGTGGAGAAACAGCTAATACTGCTTCCGATTTTAAGATCATTTCCACCTCTTTTAAGTTATTCTTAAATAAAGTACTACCACTAGAAACGATATCACATATAGCATCGGCTAGTCCAATATTTGGGGCAATTTCTACCGACCCATTGATAATGTGAAGATTCGCAGAAATGTTATTCTTTTCTAAATAGCTTTTAACAGTATTTGGATATGATGTTGCAATACGCTTTCCTTCTAAATCTTGTATCCCTTTATAATCTACAGACTTTGGTACAGCAATACAAACTCTGCAAGTAGAGAACCCTAATTTTTCAGCAACTCGAATACCATTACCTTTTTCTATTAGAACATTTTCACCAATAATAGCCGCATCTACTACCCCATCCTTTAGATATTGTGGAATATCTCCGTTTCTTAAGTAAAATACTTCTACAGGAAAGTTTCTGGCTGATGCTTTTAATTGATCTTTTCCATTATCGATAGAAATACCAATATCTTTTAAAATTCTCATCGAGTCTTCGTTTAAACGACCCGATTTTTGTACTGCAATTCTTAATTTACTCATTGTTCTGCTTATACTAAATTTCTAATTCTTTTATAAGATCCCCACCTCCGTGAGGACTATTTCTAATTGTTTAAAACAATTAGAAATGAAAAACCCGTTTGATTGTCTCAAACGGGTTTTAAAAATATGTTGATTTTAT
This sequence comes from Flavivirga abyssicola, assembly GCF_030540775.2. Taxonomy (GTDB): domain Bacteria; phylum Bacteroidota; class Bacteroidia; order Flavobacteriales; family Flavobacteriaceae; genus Flavivirga; species Flavivirga abyssicola. Next base: position 4,094,491 of record NZ_CP141266.1, read on the forward strand.
TCAATACATTTTCAGTTCGCTTGAGAGCAAATATGAAAATGGTGATGATGTAATTGAATAAAAGCCATGTCTTTTTTATTTATGCAAATATCTGTAATTTATATTTACATTTCCAAATTATAATAAAAAATTTTAGTTCAATTATATATTATATGTTTTTGGTTTAAAAAATCAATAATATTTTAAAATAATAGCTAAAATGTTGAATTATTTAATTTTGGTTTATTGATTCCCAAGTATAATAGGCATTCCACTGTCACCAGAACCAATAACAACAACTTTGCTGTTTGGTGATTCTGATAGTTTAATAGTCGCTTCAATACCTTTATCTTGAAGGATTTTATCTGTTAAAGAAGCACTTAAAATACGGTTAGCATCTGCTTTACCTTTTGCTTCTATAATTACTTTTTCTGCTTCTTTAGCTGCTGTAACTAATCTAAATTCATATTCTAAAGATTCTTGTTCTTGCCTTAATTTACGTTCAATAGCTTCCTTAATCGTATTTGGAAGTGTAACATCTCTTACCAATACTTCGTTTAATTGCACATATTGTTTGTCAAGAATCTTTTTTGTTTCTGCAAAAATTTCATCTTGAATGGCATCACGTTTACTAGAATATAACTGCTCTGGCGTATATCTACCTACTACACTACGTGCCGCACTACGTATAGCTGGTTGAATAACACGTTGTAAATAATTTTCTCCTAATGATTGGTGTAAGTTCCCTAAATCATTGTAGATAGGCTCATACCATGCAGACGCGTCAATTTGAATTTCTAATCCGTTAGACGAAAGTACTTTCATTTTTTCAAAAAGCTCTTGTTGACGTACTTCGTAAATGATAACTTTATTCCAAGGCGCTACAATATGAAACCCTTCTCCTAAAGGCGGTGCATCAGTTACCACACCATTATCGAATGTTTTATAAAGAACTCCTGCCTCTCCAGAGCCAATAGTTACGGCAGATTTAGCTAATACTACAACAAGTATAATTGCAACAATAATTACAGGTAATGCAACTTTTGGTAATTTTTCCATTATTTATTTTAATTTAAATTAATCCGTTATATTTTCTAATAAACCACTCTAAACCTAAGCTTAAAGCAATGATAATGAGTAGATATTTCCAATCTATCAAAGGTATGATATTTTTATGGCTTTTTTGAATGGATACATAGCGATTATCACTTAATAAATCACTTATTAAGCTTTCTGTATGGCCAATAAAATAACTCTTACCCTCACTATTAGTAGCTAACTGTTGTAACTTTGTTACATTGGCGTTTAAAAATTGTTGCTCTACGTTATATTCTAAAATCTGAAAGCTCCCAGATTTAGATACTTTATCATTGGTTGCACTTACTGTAAAGCTATATTCTGAAGGTGGTAAACTACTTAAATCTACTTGAAAGTTATTATTTTTAAGGATAAGTGGAAATGTTTTGGTTTCTTTTGAGGTTTTATCTGTTACTGATATGTTAAGTGTTTCTCGCGCGTCGAAAACATAATTTTTATTGAAAAATTCAGCTTTAATTATAATATTACTACTGCCATTATAAAAAGATTCATAATCAATGTTTAATCGGTCTTTTCTTTTGTTTGAAGCTAGGTACTGGACAAGTTTTCCTATAAAATCATCAAATTGATTAAATGATTTGTTGTTGATATAACTCTGTGCTCTCCATTGCCAAATATTTTCACCAAATAGAACACCTTCTCTCCTACCATTAGTTTCATAGGTTACTAATAACGGTTCATCTGTTGAAATTCCATTGACGCTTTTATTTAAAATAGACTCAAAAGGTATTGTAAATGATACCAATCCGTAATTTGAATTTAAAGGGGGGAATGATTCAAAATTAATATCATCAACTATAAAAGGTGTGTAATTGGTATTCAATTCCGCTTGATAACTTTCGGTTTGATTTGTTATTTCGCTTGTGAATCCTAGTTTGTTATTATTTATAAAGTTTAAATCAGATTTTGTTCCTATAATAGTAAAATAGTTCTTATTATCTCTTTTTAAAACCTCAAATAATCCCTTAAACTTATAATTTGGCTGATTAATTATAATTAATTGAAAATCATTTATTTGATTTAATATTTTTTTTGAATTTAAAAATGAAACTGAGCGCTGTTCATTACTTTCTATGCTCTTTTTAAAAGCTCCTAAATCTGGGTGTGGAAAATCACTTACAATAGCAATCTTTGTTTTTTGATCGATAACTTCTACAGCAAAGTTTTTAGAGTTATTAATTTTGTTTTTTTCATAGTCTATAGGAACAATTGTTGCCTTATAGCTACTCACACCAACTCCATTTGCTGGCAATGTAAAGTTAACTACCTTAGAATTGTTTTCTTTTGAAAAACGAATTGATTCAGAATAAACAGCTCCATTACCCTTTGTTACTACAAAGCGAGAATCTACAGTAATATTTCCATTGTAAACCAGTATGGCTTCAATAGGAAATCTATTTTTTAAATAGGCATACTTATTTACATTTAATTGCTGAATTTTTAAATCGGTATATGTTACGGTATCTCCCAATATTATGGGGAAAATGTTTTGTTTGTACGTTGATGTTGCAAATTGATAATCGTTACCATAGGTTTGATTACCATCTGAAATTATTACCGTAGGGGCAGTAGTTTGCCTGTATATCTGAGATAATTGCTTAAAAGCGTTATCTATATTTGTTTGGTTTTCTGAAAAATTAGTTGAATCTGAAGCTTTAAGTGATTCTCCAAATGTATATAGATTTATATTGAATTTATCATTTAATTTATCATTATTGGATAATTTTTCAATTACACTAATGGCTTGAGCATCTTGATTCAAGTGTTTTATAGAACTTGAGTTATCTATAGCAACCACCAGATTAGGCTTTTCAACAAAAAAACTAAATTGCTCAAACTTTGGATTTATAAGTAATAGGAGTATAGAAAAAATACTAAGAAATCTTAAAAAAGAAAAAAGCATGTTTAATTTAGACATGCTTTTCTTTTTATTATAATACTGGAATAAGGCTAATAAAATAGCTCCTATTCCAGCGAGTATGATATAAATAAGAGTTTCTGTTTGCATTTAAGGTAGCTGATTTTAGAATTCAAAAATCGTGATTCGTAAATCTAAAATTTAAGTCAGCATACCACCATCAACATTTAGAGTCTGCCCCGTTACATAAGCACTCATATCACTACCTAAAAACACACAAACATTTGCGATATCTTCTGGTGTTCCCCCTCGTTTTAAAGGAATTCCAGCACGCCACCTTTTAACAATCTCTTCATCTAACTTTGCTGTCATTTCTGTTTCAATAAACCCAGGAGCAACAACATTACTTCTTATGTTTCTTGAACCTAGTTCCAAAGCAACCGATTTAGAAAACCCAATAATTCCAGCTTTTGAAGCTGCATAATTAGTTTGTCCGGCATTTCCTTTAACTCCAACTACGGAGCTCATGTTTATAATGGAACCTTTGCGTTGTTTTAACATGGTTCTCTGTACTGCTTTTGTCATATTAAAAACAGACTTTAGGTTAACTTCTATAACGGTATCAAAGTCTTCTTCACTAATACGCATTAATAAGTTATCCTTTGTGATACCTGCATTATTTACTAAAATATCGATAGATCCAAATTCTGAAACAACGTCATCAGCCAGTTTTTGAGCATCATCAAAACTTGCTGCATTACTTTGATATCCTTTTGCTTTTATGCCTAGGGCGTTCAATTCTGCTTCTAACGCGTTTGCGGCTTCTACAGAAGAGCTGTATGTAAATGCTACATTAGCACCTTGTTCTGCAAATATTTGAGCAATACCTTTACCAATTCCACGACTTGCTCCTGTTACAATGGCCGTTTTTCCTTTTAACAATTTCATTTATGTTATTTTTTAATTTTATACAAATACACCATTATGTATAACTGTGTATTCGTTCTTTGGTTTGTTATTAATTGGGTATTCAAATATAGGAATATCCTATATAAAAAATGATATAAATTAATATTATAAATAGAACTCATCTTGGCTTTTTCTATTTCCTAAAAAATGATTAAAATTCGTCCATATTTTGTTACTTTTTTTATGCTTAACACTGCTATGCCTTGCAAAAAATGCCTCATCTAAACAAATTTCATCTCATTTTCGGTTAAAAACAAAAAGTCAAGATGAGTTCATAGTACAAATTAGTATTTGAAATATTAAAAAGTGACATTTTAAAAATACTTATAACGCAACCTTTTCTTATTCAAAGCATCTATTAATTGAATTTAGATAGACAATATAATCCCAAAACCATGAGACATACTTTTCTTTTTTTATGCTTAATATTTTTTATAGGGTGTAGTGAGACTGATAAGGCTCAAACTTCGAAACTATGCTCTGATAATCCTCTTGAAAACATTGATTGGTTAAAAGAGTTGTTAAACAATACAGATTCTAACGGTTTAGAAATTATACAATATGATTATAAAGGGCAAACTGTTTTTTCAATAAACAGTTGCCTAAACTGTGCCGACAACCTTATTACAGTTTACGACTGTAAAAGAAATAAAGTTTGTGAATTTGGAGGTATAGCAGGTTTAAATACTTGTCCTGATTTTGAGACAGAAGCCACTAATAAAACTGTCATATTTACAGATAGATATTGTGAAAAGGGCATTATAATCAGTCCTAAACTCTATAAAGAATTAAAGTCCTCTCCTATTACATCTGCAGAAATTAATGGTAATTGCTTGGATATAACGTTTAGCATTCTTTCTACTCAAGATAGAATTGAAGATGTTAAATTGGTAGATTCTGGAGAAGTACTGGAAAGTATGCCTACGCAAAGACGCATAAAATTTTATATTGAAGAAAACTTAACGAAGCCAACTTCTATGTCTGCGACAACTTCCTTTGATGTTTCTAATCTCGCAGAGCAAGGAGAAACTATTATATTGAATATTGACGGATTTGATACTTCGATTGAATATACTAGAGTTCCATAATCGTATAATGAACTATGGAAAGTAAAATATATTTTACTTAAACGTATACAGCACATCTATTAAAAAGCCTGTCTGGTCTGCAGCTAGGGTGTACCCACAAATATAGCCTCCTTCCTCTTAAATAGAGGATTATAAGGTACTCGCTAAGAAATAACCATCAGGCAAGCCCCCGACCCTTCGTAAGAATAAAGGACAAAAGCTTCGAAACCCAGGAGCGTAGTATTGGATGGCGCATTGGCGCGACGTCGAAGTTTTGTGCTTGGTTCTTCTTGAGCCTAAGCAAAAGAAGAAATTCCTATCGAAGGGGCGTCTTTTCTTTTGTTACTTTTCTTTGGACGAAGCAAAGAAAAGTAAATAATGAATCTTTTTTTAGATGTGGGGACACAGTAGCCACTGGAAGGCAGGGAACTCAATCCTTATGGGATGTCTCGTCGCTCATGCTTCGCTCTGTCGACATGACAAAAAATTGTATTACAAATAATTAGCTTGTTTTTTTGAGTATTATTTACGTAGACTAACGTTATTTTAGATAAATTAGTTATTTGCTACAAACTTAATATCTACCATTCCTAGATAAGATGTCTCTGAGAATGTAGCTGGTAATGTTTGACTTGTACCATAGCTAGAGCCATAACCAGAAATTAATACATCTCCCATTTCCACAGGAAACAAGTCATTTCCTGTATTAGTAAATTGGTAATAATCATTAGTATTAACAGAAACGAAGTATGTTGTTCCAGAATCAATGGCTATAGGTTCTATATCTTCGAAAGATAAAAGTCCGGAGCTGGAAACAACCATTGCAGTTGCTAAAATGGTTTCTGTTTCTGCATTCCACAAGGTCACCCGATAAGTCTCATTATTCGGTATTCTAGTACCTAGCGCTGTGATTTTTCCACTTTTAAATGTTTTAAATTTATATCCCATTTCGAAGGTATTAGGGCTATTTACTTTTTGATAATTAACTTGCATATGCCCACTTTCTATCAACGATTTCATTGGATATTGCGGTGTGGCTTCTATAACTTCTATTTCATCATCATTCTTCGAACAGCTATTAAAAAATATTCCTATAATAATTAATCCCCAAATTAGTTTTTGTGCTTTCATGATCTCTGTTTTTTAGCTTTATATTACTATATCAACAAGACCATCATTTTGTTACCCTAATATTTCACTTTATTCCATAAAAAAATCCGTTAACAAATAAAAGTCAACGGATTTGTATTTTATATTGCCTCACCCAGAACTGCCGAAAAAGCAGTCCTGACCTCTCCAAAGGAAAGGTGTAATAGGAAACTCCGCCCCCAAAGGGTCAGAGAATTTTTAGATCAGGTTTACCCTAATACTTCTGCTATTTTTTTACCTATTTCTGCAGGAGAATCAACGACATGAATTCCACAAGCTCTCATAATTTTCTTTTTAGCTTGGGCAGTATCATCACTTCCTCCAACTATAGCACCAGCATGTCCCATAGTACGACCAGCAGGAGCTGTTTCTCCGGCTATAAAACCAACTACAGGTTTTTTACTACCACTTTCTTTATACCAATTTGCAGCATCTGCTTCTAACTGACCTCCTATTTCTCCAATCATTACAACAGCCTCAGTTTCTGGGTCATTAATAAGTAGCTCAACAGCTTCTTTAGTTGTCGTTCCTATAATTGGGTCTCCACCAATACCAATTGCTGTTGTAATTCCTAATCCTTGTTTTACAACTTGGTCTGCAGCTTCGTATGTTAACGTCCCAGATTTAGAAACAATACCTACTTTCCCTTTTTTGAAAACAAAACCAGGCATAATACCAACTTTAGCTTCTTCTGGAGTAATAACTCCTGGGCAGTTAGGACCAATTAAGCGACAGTCTTTATTTTTTATATAATTAGATGCCGTAATCATATCTGCAACAGGAATACCTTCTGTAATTGTAATAATAACTTTAATACCTGCATCGGCAGCTTCCATAATAGCATCTGCTGCAAAAGCAGGCGGTACAAAAATAATAGTTGTATCTGCTCCAACTTCTTTAACAGCATCTAAAACAGTATTAAAAACTGGTTTGTCTAAATGTGTTTGCCCACCTTTTCCTGGTGTCACACCTCCAACAACATTGGTTCCATATTCAATCATTTGACCCGCGTGAAATGTACCTTCACTACCTGTAAACCCTTGAACTATAATTTTTGAATCTTTATTTACTAAAACACTCATAGGAGATTATTTGTCTTTTATTAATTTAATTGAGCAAATGTAATTTTTTGTATTAAAATTCTAAAGTAAAAACGCACTTTTTATTTTTAGAAATATTAATCTCTATTTTTTGTCTTGTTCCTTTAATTTATCTAGTATTTCGGGAATCTTTCTTATCGATGCAATTTCTTTATATTTTGAGCGAAAATCATCTGCGGGTATTCCAAAATAGCTTTTTCCACCTTCTAATGATTTACTAACACCTGCTTTTGCAGATATTACGGCTTTTTTACCAATGGTGATCCCACTTGTTATACCAACTTGTCCCCATATAGTCACTTCATCTTCAACAATAACACAACCAGCTATTCCTACTTGCGAGGCTATTAAACATTTCTTTCCAATAACAGTATCGTGTCCTATTTGAACTAAATTATCAATCTTTGTTCCTTCTTTAATCCGGGTATCTGCTGTAACTCCTCTATCTATTGTGCATCCTGCTCCAATATCTACATGATCTTCTAAAACAACACGTCCACTGGATTTTAAGCGATCAAAGCCTTCTGGCCTATTTTTATAATAGAAGGCATTCCCCCCTAAAACAGATCCAGCATGTATGGTAACATGGTTTCCTATAACGGCATCATCATAGATGCTTACATTAGAATGAATAACACAATTATCGCCTATTACAACATTATGTCCAATAAAACTATTGGGCTGAATTATTGAGTTTTCACCAATGGTTGCACTGCTGGAGATTTGACTATTAGCAGATTGAAATGGTTTAAAGTGATTTGTAAGCTTGTTAAAGTCTCTAAACGGATCGTCACTAATTAATAATGCTTTTCCTGGAGGACATGTCACTTCTTTATTAATAAGTATAATAGTCGCAGCAGAATCTAGTGCTTTATCGTAATATTTTGGGTGATCGACAAAAACTATATCTCCCGGCTCTACGACATGAATTTCATTCATTCCTAGAACAGAAAAATCATCATCACCAACAAAAGTACAATCAATTAATTGTGCTATGTCTTTTAAAGTATGCGGTTGAGGAAATTTCATTTATAAACTATTCCTTTACACGCTCTTTGTAAGTTCCTTTATCTGTTTCAACCTTTATTTTGTCACCTTCATTAATAAATAATGGTACATTAACGGTTGCACCTGTTTCAACTGTTGCAGGTTTTGTTGCATTGGTAGCGGTATTTCCTTTAACTCCAGGTTCTGTTGCCGTGACTTCTAATATAACACTTGCTGGCATCTCTACAGAAAGCGGCATGTTGTCCTCAGAATTAATAATGACCGTTACAACTTCCCCTTCTTTCATTAACCCAGGATTGTCTAGAGCAGCTTCAACCAATTGAATTTGTGTATAATCTTCAGTATTCATAAAATGATAATAATCACCATCATTATATAAAAATTGAAACTTGTGTGTTTCAACACGTACATCTTCTAATTTATGGCCAGCTGAAAATGTATTGTCAATCACTTTTCCTGTAGTAACACTTTTTAATTTAGTTCTTACAAACGCAGGTCCTTTTCCTGGTTTAACATGTAAAAATTCAATAATTTTAAAAATATCGTGATTGTATCTAATACATAACCCGTTTCTAATGTCACTTGTAGTTGCCATAAATTCTTTTTTGTAAATTATTTAGTTTGATTAATTTGATTTGAAATACCCTTTCATGATTCCTCGATGTGAATTTTTAATAAATTGAAGGATTTCATCACGTTCTGGAGTTGCTTCCATTTCTGCTTCAATAATTTCTGAAGCTTGGGTATTGTTATAATTCTTTTGATAGAGTATTCTAAAAATATTCTGAATCTCTCTTATTTTTTCTGTTGTAAATCCACGCCTTCTTAAACCTACAGAATTTATACCAACATAGGATAAAGGCTCACGTGCTGCTTTTACGTAAGGAGGCACATCTTTTCTAACCAAAGAACCGCCAGTAACAAAGGCATGATTACCTACAGATACAAATTGATGTACAGCAGTCATCCCCGCTAAAACAACGTAGTCTCCTATGGTTATATGACCTGCAAGCGTACTGTTATTAGAAAAAATACAATTATCTCCCACAATGCAATCGTGAGCAATGTGACAATACGCCATAATTAGGCAATTGTTACCAATAACTGTTTTCATTCTATCGGTTGTACCTCTATTAATAGTTACACATTCTCTTATTGTAACATTGTCACCAATTTCTACAATAGTATCTTCATCGTTATATTTTAAATCTTGAGGAACAGCTGAAATAACTGATCCAGGAAATATATTGCAGTTTTTACCAATGCGGGCGCCTTCCATAATGGTTACGTTACTACCTATCCAGGTCCCCTCTCCTATTACTACATTGTTATTGATAGTTGTAAAAGGTTCTATTACTACATTTTTAGCGATTTTGGCTCCTGGGTGAACGTATGCTAGTGGTTGGTTCATATTTATTTTTTTACTTTAGAGATTTGAGCCATTAGTTCTGCTTCTGCACATAGTTTGCCATTGGCATAAGCATAACCTTGCATGTGGCATATACCACGTCGAATAGGAGTTATTAACGTACATTTAAATATTAATGTATCTCCAGGCATTACTTTTTGTTTAAACTTAACATTATCCATCTTCATGAAAAAGGTTAAGTAATTTTCTGGGTCCGGAACCGTATTAAGTACTAAAATACCACCGGTTTGCGCCATAGCTTCTACGATTAGAACACCTGGCATTACAGGAGCTCCTGGAAAATGACCAGCAAAAAACTGTTCGTTCATAGTCACATTTTTTGTAGCGATAACATAATTATCAGTAAGCTCAAAAACTTTATCTATTAGTAAAAATGGTTGTCTATGAGGTAACATGGCCATAATTTGATTTACATCCATTAAAGGAGGTTGATTCAAATCTATATTTGGCACATTATTACGGCGTTCGTTTTTAATTATTTTGGCTAATTTTTTAGCGAATTGAGTATTTACAAAATGACCAGGTTTGTTAGCTATTACTTTTCCACGGATTCTTGTTCCTATAAGCGCTAAATCTCCTAAAACATCAAGAAGCTTATGTCGTGCTGCCTCATTTGGGTGATGTAAAGTCAAATTATCTAAAATACCATTTGGTTTTACGGCGATAGACTCTTTATTAAAGGCAACTCTTAATTTATCCATTGTTTCTGGAGATAAGGCTTTGTCTACATAAACAATCGCATTATTTAAATCACCACCTTTAATTAGTCCATGTTCTAAAAGCATTTCAATTTCATGCAAAAAACTAAATGTACGTGAATTTGAAATATCCTTTTTGAAATCTGAAATTTTATTTAAAGTAGCATTTTGGGTACCTAATACTTTGGTTCCAAAATCTACCATAGTAGTTATTTGATATTCTTTAGAAGGCATTACTAAAATTTCGCTCCCAGTTTCTTCATCTGTATAAGAAACAATATCAGTAATTACAAACTCTTCTCTAAAAGCATCGAGTTCTACAATACCAGCTTTTTCAATAGCATCAACAAAAAACTTAGATGACCCATCCATAATTGGAGGCTCAGACGCATTCAATTCAACAATAGCATTATCAACATCTAATCCTACCAATGCAGCAAGAACGTGTTCTGAAGTTTGAATAGTTACGCCGTTTTTCTCTAAACAAGTACCTCTTTGTGTGTTAGTAACATAATTAGCATCAGCTTCAATAATTGGTGTACCTTCTAAATCAACACGTTTAAAGGCCAATCCGGAATTAGCAATAGCTGGTTTAAAAGTTAAAGTAACATCTTTTCCTGTATGTAAACCGACACCTGTTAAAGAGATTTCACCCTTAATGGTTTTTTGCTTTATTTCAGTATTAACTATTCCCATTTATTTTTTTCTAAATCATTAATATTTTTTACAATCTTAGGTAAGTTTTTAAAATGCACATATGATTTGTTATAATCACTTAAAGCTAGTGCTGGCGACCCTTGAAGAACTTCATTGTCTTTTACGTTTCTAGCGATACCAGATTGTGCTTGAATTTTTACATGGTTACCAATGGTAATATGCCCTGCAATACCTACTTGACCACCAATTTGACAATACTCTCCAATTTTGGTTGAACCAGCAACACCAGACTGTGCAGCTATTACGGTGTGTTTACCTATTTCTACATTATGCGCAATTTGTATTTGATTATCTAATTTAACACCATTCCTTATTATTGTTGATCCCAAAGTCGCGCGATCTATAGTTGTTCCTGCTCCTACATCAACATGGTTTTCTAAAATAACATTTCCTATTTGAGGTATTTTGCTATAACTCCCATCTTGGTTTGGTGCAAAACCAAAACCATCGGCTCCAATGATTGCACCAGAGTTTATAACACAAGAGTTTCCTATAGTTGTATCTGAATAAATTTTGGCTCCAGAAAATACAACAGAATTATCTCCAATAGTAACATTATCACCTATGTAAGCATTTGGAAAAATCTTGACATTATTTCCTATTGAAACATTTTTACCGACATAAGAGAATACCCCAATATAGATGTTATCACCATGGATTGCTGATTCTGATATATAGGAAGGTTGTTCTATTCCTACCTTGTTTAGCTTAACCATGTTATAATACTCAAGCACTTTAGAAAAGGCTGCATAAGCATCTTCAACTTTGATTAATGTGGTATTAATTTCATTTTCAGGAATAAAGCTTTTGTTAACTATGGCGACTGAAGCTTTTGTAGAATATATGTATGGCGTATATTTTGGGTTAGATAAAAAGGTTAGAGAGCCTTGAGTCCCCTCTTCTATTTTAGATAACTTTGAAACTTCCATATTTGGGTCGCCAACAATATCACCTTCTAATATTTCTGCTATTTGTTGTGCTGTAAATTTCACACTGAAAAAGTTTGTTTTTTGTTTGATTGACGCAAAAATAGGAAAAATGTACTAAAGTTTTCTATGTGCAGAGTCTTATTGTTTTTATATAAACTGATGTAGTGTTTTACGTAGTTATTTTTTTATTTTAAAAAAACAACTACAGTGTTTCTTTAGGATAGCATATGTAATATTTAGTTACTGGTTTAGATAATGCCTTAAGGTTGAGCTGGTCTGAAGCCTTAACTATATCTTCAATTTTCCCAGATTTGTGCAAAATATTTATTCCTTGATGTTTTAATTGATATGCTTGATTAGATATATCGCCAGTAAACACAAAATATTTTGCTTCATCTTCATTTATATTATGAGCATTAATTAAGTTTTGGATATGCTTTTCAAGATTTTGCTTTTTTATTTCTTTCTTTTTTAATTTGACTTTTAATAAGTCCCTATTAATGATCATTTTGCTTAATCGACTGAGTACAAAATCACTATGATGCTGCCAGTTTTTCATAGCCGAAATAATATCATAATCATCTAATTGCGAAAAAATATCTAGCGTCTCATTGTTAAAATTGTCAATTGATATTTTGTTCTCTAAAAAAAACAATAGAGCTTTGCTAGCTTCCAACCTTGTTCCATTGTTATGCAATTCCTTAGCTCGCTTTAAGACACGAATCAATAATTGTTCTGCAGCTAGGCCCGTTTTGTGTAAATAAACCTGCCAATACATGAGACGCCTCGCTACAATAAATTTTTCGACACTATAAATTCCTTTTTCTTCAACAACTAATTCATCATTCACAACATGAAGCATCGTAATTAATCGTTCGCTATTTATATTACCCTCAGCCACTCCAGTATAAAAACTATCTCGCTTTAAATAATCTGCTCTGTCCATATCCAATTGTCCGGAAATAAGCTGACACATAAATTTTCTATGGTATTCACCTTTGAAAATTTGGATGGCAAGCGTTAAACTTCCGTTAAATTCTTTATTTAATTGCTCCATGAAAAGCAAAGAAATGTCCTCGTGAGACACATCATTAACAATGCTATGTTCCATGGCATGAGAGAAAGGCCCATGACCAATATCATGCAATAAAATGGCAGCATAAAGTCCTTTTTCTTCTTCTTCGGAAATTGTAACTCCCTTAAAACGAAGTACATTAACAGCCTGCTGCATTAAGTGCACGCATCCTATGGCATGATGAAATCTAGTATGATGAGCACCAGGATAAACCAAATAAGACATCCCCATCTGGGTAATTCTTCTTAAACGTTGAAAGTATTTATGTTGAATTAAATCGAAGATAAGCGAATTTGGAATAGTAATAAATCCGTAAATTGGGTCGTTTAATATTTTAAGTTTGTTCAAACTTGAAAAGTTAATGTTTAATAGACACAAATATAATTATATGTAGTTTATATATAAGGCTATATTAAAAACAATTACGATAAATGATTATTAAAAATATTTGAATGAATACAATACAAATACTTTGGGTAGATGATGAAATTGATTTACTGAAACCTCATATTCTATTTTTAGAGCAACGCAATTATAAAGTTACAAAATGCATGAGTGGCACCGAAGCTATTGATGCTATAGATGGAAAAAGTTTTGATATCGTATTTTTAGATGAAAATATGCCCGGACTTACTGGTCTTGAAACTTTAAATGAAATAAAAGAAAAGCAAGATAATCTTCCTGTTGTGATGATCACCAAGAGTGAGGAAGAATATATTATGGAAGAAGCTATTGGTAACAAAATAGCGGATTATCTAATTAAACCCGTAAACCCTAATCAGATATTGTTAAGTTTAAAGAAGAACTTGGATAATTCTCGATTAGTATCTGAAAAAACTACTTCTAACTATCAACAAGAGTTTAGGAAAATTGCCATGGATTTATCTATGGTTAATTCCTATGAAGAATGGGTGAATCTGTATCAGAAGCTTATTTATTGGGAAATTCAGCTTGAAGACATTGAAGATCCTGGGATGTTTGAAATTTTAGAATCTCAAAAAAACGAGGCTAATATTCAGTTTGGGAAATTTATAGAAAAAAATTATGCAGATTGGTTTGAGCCAAACACAGAGTCCCCAATAATGTCGCATACACTTTTTAAAGAAAAAATCACTCCTGAGATAAGTAAAGAGCAACCTACTGTTTTAATTGTTATTGACAATTTACGCTATGACCAATGGAAAGTTTTTGAGCCCATTATTAACAATTATTATAAAAAGACTAAAGAAGACGCTTTTTTTAGCATTTTGCCAACAGCAACTCAGTATGCTCGTAATGCCATTTTTTCTGGGCTCATGCCTAGCGATATGGAAAAATTATTTCCCAAATATTGGAAAAATGATACTGATGATGGTGGAAAAAATATGCACGAAGCCGACTTTTTAGATACGCAAATGAAACGATTAGGATTAACTCATTTGAATTATGACTATCATAAAATTACCAATCTAAAAAATGGCAGAAAACTAGCTGATAACTTCAAATCACTTAAAGACAACGATCTTTCCGTTATAGTGTACAATTTTGTTGATATGTTATCGCATTCTAAAACAGAAATGGAAGTTGTTAAAGAACTGGCTTCAAACGATAAAGCATACAGGTCTCTAACATTAAGCTGGTTTAAAAATTCGCCGCTTTTAGAGATGATACAACAGGCGCAACAATTAGGGTTTAAACTCATTTTAACTACAGATCATGGTACTATTAATGTTAAGAACCCATCAAAGGTAATTGGAGATAGAGATACAAGCTTAAATCTTCGTTATAAAACCGGCAGGAGTTTAACTTATGATGACAAAGATGTATTGGTTTTTAAAAACCCAAAAGATGCTCACTTACCTTCTATTAATATGAGCAGTTCTTATATTTTTGCAAAAAGCGATTTGTTTTTTGCTTATCCTAATAACTACAATCATTATGTTAGTTATTTTAGAAATACGTATCAACATGGAGGTGTTTCTCTTGAGGAAATGATTATTCCTTTTGTAGTATTCACTCCAAAATAATCTATTAAAAGCAAAAAACATCGATTAAATACGTGTTTTTATTGCTTTTTTGATTTTTTTTGACTATAATTGTGTGTGAAATATTATGGAATTAGAACTTAACTTTGGATTAAATGATGTCGAAAATGTTGCAAAACAACTAATTAAAAATGTAAAAACTAAAACTTTATTATTTTATGGAGATATGGGTGTTGGCAAAACAACATTAATAAAAACCATTGTAAAAGTTTTAGGAAGTCATGATGAAGTTAGTAGCCCAACATTTTCTATCGTAAACGAGTATCAACTAAATAATGATAAGATTTATCATTTTGATTTATATAGAATAAACGATTTAGAGGAAGCTTATAATTTTGGAATTGAAGATTATGTTGATTCTGACAATTGGAAATTAATAGAATGGCCAGAAAAAATTGAGCCCATTTTGAACAATCATTTTGATAAAATTAATTTAAAATTAGATTCTGATAATCATAGAATTATAAAATTAAATTAACGAACAAATTACTAACATAACATTAGCTTAAACAAATAAATAACAGAAAAAAACACTCTGAATTTTGAAGTTTTACGGGAAAACCACAATGAAGATTTGAAAAAAGTTTGATTTTAACATTTTTTTAACATTTCACTACATACTTCAAAATAGCCTTTAGTTACATTTGGATATATTAATTAATAAATCCCTTTAAAATGAAAACTAAGAAGTACTTAATCGCAATCGCGATTTTCGGAGGAATGTTGTTTATGGCTCAAGCTGCTGATGCTTTTAACCAAGATGGACAACAAACGGCAAAAATTGATAAAAGGAAAATCACAAAACTCCCAACGGCCGGATAATAAGAGTTTAGTTATAGGTAGTATAGTTGCTACTTTGATAGCTATAATACCTTATTTATTTTATTTATATGAAAGTGTTCCTTCTGTAAAAGTATGGGACACTTTTTTATTTACATATAATAGTGGTTATTTTGAAGATGCAAATATTGCAATGTGGATTTTAACTGGAAAAATAATTCCATTATATATATTATTTATATGGTTTTTCACCTGTCGGCATTGGTGGTACCATGTATTACTTGTCCCCATATCAATGTATACTTATCAAATATTTGTATCGCTAAACGAGGACTTAAAATATTTTGATTCTAATCAACTAATCTATTTGATACCTATAATGGCAATCATTGTACCTTCAATTTATTTGATCAGAGCTCAAATATTTAATAAAATTAATGAAGCTAATAAATCTTTGGAAGAACTAGAGGATGAATTCAAAATATCGCCTAAAAACTTTTGGGGTAAAGTAAAAGAGTATTTTTAATTACTACTTTTTAGCCTATCCCTTTCTTGTAAATTAATTTCTTTTTTATTGGTGTTTAATCTAAAGTTTCCAAATTTATAATTAAATCCAAATGCAACCAATCTATTTTCTATTCTAGAATTTAAAAACACATCTTGATTTAAATATTTAGTAGTTTGTGTAAAATTTTGTGTGTTAAAAATATCCGTAATACCAATGCTTAATGACGCTCTATTATCACAAAATGTTTTTCTTAGATCAATACCTAAACCTGATCTGTCACTGGTAATAGTAGGACCACCTACTATAGGTGAAATATATAAAAAGGAAATATCAGCAGTTAAACTTTTATCTTTTAAAAAAGAAAAAGAATTAACAACTTGACTATATACAGACCACCTATCAGTCTCGTATGCCAAATTATTACTTTCTAAAGCTAAAAAACGATTTTCATAATAGAAAAAGGAAGACAACATATATAAACTCCAATTTTTAACTACTCGTGTATTAGTTATAAAGTCTAAGCCATATGAAATTGACACATCTGTGTTTGTGTTTATATATTTAAGAGAATTTGCTTCATTATCTTGAAAAGTAATTTGAATTGTTGGATCATTTTCATAGCGATAATAAATTTCAAAAGTATACTTAGTATTTAATGTATATCCAAGCGTAAATATATGATCTATTTGCGGCTTTAAATTAGGATCACCAGTTACATACGCATTGTCATTTAAAAAATACTTAAAAGGGTTAAGCTGATTATAACGTGGTCTATAAATACGCTTATTATAATTGAAGTATAATTCATTATCATCGTTTAATTTATGTAACAAATAAAAAGAAGGAAACAACTTTAAATAATCATTATCACTATTTTGGTTAGTCTCTAATGAATTTCCTTTAATGTTAGTGTATTCTGCTCTTAGTCCAGATTTAAAACTCCAATTAGTCCAATCTTTTGAATAACTTATATAGGCTGCATAATTAGTTTCATCGTATAAAAAAGTATCTGAATTTTGAAAATCTTCTATCTTTTCGTCGTTTTCAAAAATAAATTGAGTTAAAATACTCTCAGAATTAATATCAGAGACCTTTCCTCCTGCCTCAAATTCTGCTGATTCGCCTATTGGTAATTCATAATCTACCTGACCCGTATATAATTTTATAACCTGACTTGAAAATGTTTGAAATCGATTGCTTCTTATTAGCATATTATTAGGAAAACGATAATCTGTATCTACATTTTGAAAACTTGAAAAATCATAATTGGTATGATGGGTACTTACAGAGAGCTTCTCTCCTGCTCTTTTAAATTTATGAGTATAATCAAGTGTAAAAGCTAAATTAAATGTTTCATCTACTTTACGGTTTAGCGTATTGAATGTAGAGTCTAACACTCTATTAGCATCAAAAACCTCAGTTAAAGAATTAATCGAAGTTTTTGTGTTATCTCTTGGGGTGATTAACATACTTGTAGAAAAACCTAGACTATTGTTTTCGTTTATGTCATAATCAATATTACTGTTTATGTTTTGGTTTGCGGTTTCTCTTGTTCTTTTAAAATCTGTTTCCCAACTTGAAGTATTTTGGTTATTATTATCTATAAAATTTATTGATTCATCATTATGTCTAAAATCTTTTCTAGGGCTTATGCTGTAATTTAAATAAGCGTTAAGTTTCTTAGTTTTAAAAAAATGATTAGTCCCCAATGCATATTTTGGAAATTCAGAACCTTGTTTATAATTACCAAAAACACTTCCATGATAACCAGCAATGATATTTTTACTAGTTACAATATTAAGTACGGCTGCGCCTTCAGCTTCGTATTTTGCAGGCGGGTTAGTAATAACTTCAATAGATTTTACATTACTAGCAGATGTACCTTCTAAAAGTTGTTGTACTTCACTTGAAGACAGATGTACCCTTCTGTCATTTATGTATATTGTTGGTGTCGATTGTTTTATAGTTATTGTCCCATCATGAACCAATACACCAGGAGTGTGCTTTAAAACATCTAAAATATTATCATTTGATAGTGTGGAATTTTCAACATTAAAAACTAGGCGATCCACCATGCGTTTAACAGTGGGTCTCTTTGCTACAACAGTCACCCCATCTAGTGTCTCTAAATTATCTTCAAGTATAATAGCATCAAAATGAATATTTCTATCCAATTCTACTCTGGTAGAATATGCCTTAAAACCAAGAAAACTAACTTTTAATATATAATCCTGAGCTTTTAAATTTTCTATTATAAAATAACCATTTTCATCTGTAGATGTACCATTCGCGTCTTTAGCAACCCCAAGACTGGTAATAACTATATTTGCATACGCTATTGGATTGTCATTAGCGTCTTTAACATACCCATTTAACCTATATTCCTGAGAAAAAGATGAGAGAGATAGCAGTAGACTAAAATAATAACATAGATTTTTAATCATATATATATTTATGATGCAAACTTATAAATAATTAATTTAAAACATTTTATGGAGTTACTATAAAAATAGTGATTATTTTCTTACAAAAAGCCAAATAAAAATATTAATCTTGCTAGCAATTAAAAAACTAAAATAATTATTTTGAGTTTATATCAACAATAGAAAAATTATTTGTAATTTGATTTTTTATTAATTAAGCTAACCATGTCAAAATCACTCTCGCCTTTTACAAAGCAGCAACTTTTACCTCAAGAAGAAACTCTTGAACTACTAAGACATAAGGGAGAATTATTTATAGGTATACCTAAAGAAACTGCTTTTCAAGAAAAGCGTGTGTGCTTAACCCCAGATGCTGTATTTGCTTTAGTAAGTAATGGCCATAAAGTATTGCTTGAGTCTGGTGCAGGAAATGGTGCCAGCTTTAGTGATAAAGACTATAGTGAAGCCGGAGCAGAAATCACAAAAGATACTGCTAAAGTATTTGCTTGTCCGATGATTCTTAAAGTAGAGCCTCCCAGCATAGAACAAATTAAACTTATTAACCCTCAAACTATATTAATATCTGCGCTTCAAATAAAAACCCAGTCAAAAAAATATTTTGAAGCATTGGCATCAAAACGGGTCACTGCTTTAGCCTTTGAGTTTATACGAGACGGAGACGGAACCTACCCTGCCGTGAAATCGTTAAGCGAAATTGCAGGTACTGCCTCTGTTTTAATTGCTTCAGAGTTACTATCTGATGCTAAGGATGGTAATGGGTTAATGTTTGGGAATATTAGTGGTGTTCCTCCTATAAAAGTTGTTATTTTAGGAGCAGGGACTGTTGGTGAGTTTGCGACTAGAAGTTCTATAGGTCTTGGAGCAGATGTAAAAGTCTTCGATAATTCCATTACAAAATTAAGAAGAATACAAGCAAATCTGGGTAGACCGTTTTTTACTTCTACAATTACACCAAAAAATTTAACCAAAGCCTTGAAACGTTGTGATGTTGTTATTGGGGCTATTCGTGGAACAAATAGAGCGCCTGTAATCGTTTCGGAAGCTATGGTTCAATCAATGAAAAAAGGAGCTATTATTATAGATGTAAGTATTGATATGGGAGGTTGTTTTGAAACTAGCGAAGTAACCACACACAAAAAACCTACATTTATAAAACACAATGTTATTCATTATTGCGTTCCTAATATTCTAGCAAGATATTCACGTACAGCATCTGTTTCTATAAGTAATATATTTACGCCTTATTTGCTGAAAATAGCTGAGGATGGTGGTATAGAAAATTCTTTAAGATTTGACAGAGGTTTAAAAAATGGGTTGTATTTTTACCACGGAATTTTAACTAGTAAATCTGTAGGTGATTGGTTTGATTTAGACTTTAGCGATGTTAATTTGCTGATTTTTTAATTGATTACAGCTCTGATTTATTTCACTAAACACATTAAATGAAACTTATACAACGCGTTGGCTATTATCTAGGCGGGTTTTCTATCGGATTAATAATATTAGCTTTCTTCTTAAATGGTAAAAAAACCTCATGTAGTTACGGTCCTGATGCTAGAGTTTTAAAGAATATTAGACTAAAGAAGATTATTTATAGTGATAATATTCAATCTGATTTCAAACTTTATAATATAGACTCGGTAGCAATAAATCATATTTTAAAAAAAGGCAGCATAAATTTTTCTGAAAGTAATGCAAGACAAAAACCATGTGGTATATATAATGTTGAGGGTGAATTTGAGGAAAAAGAAATTATATTAACTGTTGAAAATTGTGACAGCATAGCCACCATAACTAACTTTAAAATAGAATACTAACAATGCTTAAACGTAGTTTTGATGTTATTCTTTCTATAATCGGATTATGTGTCCTCTCTCCTTTTTTAATATTAATTTCTGTTTTAATTATATTAGATTCAAAAGGGCCTATTCTTTTTGTTCAAGGACGTGTTGGAAAAAATAATATAGATTTCAATATTTTTAAGTTTCGCACTATGCGTGTGCAATCTCAAAATAAAGGCTTACTTACTTTAGGAAATAATGATTCCAGAATAACCAAAGTAGGTTATTTTTTAAGGCGCTATAAAATTGATGAGTTTCCTCAGCTTATAAATATTTTAAAAGGAGATATGAGTTTTGTTGGTCCAAGACCAGAATTACGGTATTATGTAAATTTTTATAATGAAGATGACATGCAAATTTTTTCCGTTAGACCAGGTATTACCGGGTTAGCATCTCTAAAATATAGAAATGAAGTAGAACTTTTGAAAGCCGCCAAAGATCCAGAAGATTTTTTTATAAATACTGTTATTCCAGATAAACTAAAATATAATAAGGAATATATTAGAAAACGGAATTTCTTTTTTGATTTAAAACTTATTGGACTTACCATAATTAAAGTAATTATTAAGTAGTTTCTATTGTATTTAAGTATTTGGCTCAAAACATTATTATTTATACTTTGCAAATACCATTCATATTTCATAAAATATGCGTTTAAGCGAATCTAAAAGTCAAAAATGAATAAGACTACCTCAGATCATATAGATCAGTTATTAATTGATTCTGGATTGTTTCCTACCCCTAAAAAAACTCAAAGACCTATAAAAAGTTTTGATTTTTCTGATGATACTATTTTAATCACGGGGGCTGCTGGCTCTATAGGTAGTGAGCTTTCCAAACAATTGTTAACATGCAGTTATAAAAAACTAATCCTTGTAGATATTGCTGAATCGCCTCTTTATAATCTTATAAAAGATTTAGAGTTTGAAAACACTAATAAGATTGATTTTCTTCTTTTGAATATTACAGAACAACAATCAATAAAACATCTTTTTGAAACCTACAGACCTACACTTATTTTTCATGCTGCTGCATACAAGCATGTTCCTTTAATGGAAGATAATCCATATAAAGCAATTAAGCTTAATATTTTAGGAACAAAATTACTGACAGACTTGTCCATAAAGTATCACGCTAAAAAATTTATTTTTATTTCTACAGACAAAGCCGTAAACCCAGTAAGTGTTATGGGAATGTCTAAGCGTATAGCAGAAAATTACCTGAACAATTTATCTAATAATCTAAACACAAAATTTAGCATAACTCGATTTGGTAACATATTAGGTTCTAATGGATCTGTTTTACCGCTCTTTAAGAAGCAAATAGAATCAAATACACCACTTACGGTCACAGATAAAAGTGTTTCCCGCTACTTTATAAGTAAAAGTAAAGCTTGTTCTTTAATATTACAGATTGCTACTTTTAATAATGAAGAGAGCAATATATTTACTTTTAACATGGAAAAGCCAATTAGAATAATTGATTTGGCAGAAAGATTAGTCGCACTTTACAGTAAAATTAATAAAAAAATTGAAATAAGAATTACAGAATTACGCCCTGGAGAGAAGCTCCATGAGAGCATTGTTTCTAATAGCGAAATATTAGTGCCAACCATTAATAAAAACATTCTACTGGTTAAGTCAAAAAATAATTTTGAAGCTAAAAATATTGATTTTTCTGAATTAGAAAGTGTGACACTTAATATGTCAAATTCAGAAGTTAAATCTATTTTAAAAAAATATCTCTAAATTATAATGCTTTCCGACGCTTCTTTTCTTTAGTTAAAAGAGATAATTCTCTGCCGGTTTGCCCAGCTACAGAGGTATTCTCCTCAGCCCTTCTAATTAAATAAGGCATAACATCCTTTACTGGGCCAAAAGGAATGTATTTAGCAACGTTGTAACCTTTATCAGCTAGATTAAAACTAATGTGATCACTCATACCGTAAAGCTGACCAAACCAGATACGGTTATCGTTATTTTTTAATTTTTTACTTGCCATTAATTGCATTAATAAATATGAACTATTCTCATTATGAGTTCCAGCAAATAAAGACATGCAATCTAAGTTTTCAATCATGTACAGTAATGCACTATCGAAATTCTCATCAGTAGCAGTTTTATTTATGCAAATAGGAGACTTATACCCTTTTTCTTTGGCTCTATCGTTTTCTTTTTCCATATAAGCACCACGAACCAATTTATAACCAAGAAAGTAATTGCCTTCTTTTGCTTTTTGATGTTCTTTCTTTAAAAATGCCAATCTATCATGCCTATACATCTGCAATGTGTTATATATAATAGGTTTTTCTGTATTATACTTTTGCATCATTTCCGTCACTAATCCATCTGCAGCATCTTGCATCCAACTTTCTTCAGCATCAATTAAAACTGCAACATCATTATCCTTTGCTTTTTTACAAACAATATCAAATCTATTTACAACACTATCCCATTCCTGTTGCTCTTTTTGAGTTAAAACTTCTCCACTACCAACTTTTTCATATAAACTTAATCGACCAAACCCCGTTGGTTTAAATACAGCGATAGGAATAGCATCAATATCCTTAGCAAAATCAATAATTTTGAGTATGGTATGCATGGCAGAATCAAATTCCTTTTCACTTTCTTTTCCTTCAACAGAATAATCTAAAACAGAGCTTACCCCTTTTAAAAACATCCTATTGATTACAGACAAGCAATCTTCTTCGTTAACACCTCCACAAAAATGATCAAATACGGTAGAACGAATTAAACCTTCAATCGGTAAATTGGCTTTAATAGCAAAGTTAGTTGCAGCAGTTCCGATTCTAACTAGAGGCTCAATAGATATCATTTTAAATAAAAAGTAAGCGCGTTCCAATTCAGAGTCATTCTTTAATGAGAATGCAATTTCTGTGTTATCAAATATTTTATCTGTACTCATGAAAAAAATTTGTGTAAATATAAATATAATCCATATCTCATTTTATATAAATTACTATCATTTTATATGCTAAATACTATCATTTTATGTAAAATCTCCTTAATTTCACAAACTTTTAAAAGCTATAATAATTTCATGGATTCAATTACCACAAACGAGTGCACAATTCATTTCAACAATGCTTGTTATAAACCTATAAACAAACACATTAAGGACAAGAACTTTTCTAAAATCTTTATTTTAGTTGATGAGAATACACATGAATTTTGCTTGCCATATTTTTTAGAAAGATTAGAAACAGATATCGTTATTGAGATTATAGAAATTGAATCTGGAGAAATTAATAAAACGATAGATACTTGTGTAGGTGTTTGGAATACACTTTCTGATTTAGATGCTGATAGAAAAAGCTTAGTTATTAATATTGGAGGTGGTGTTATTACAGATTTAGGTGGTTTTGTAGCCTGCACTTTTAAAAGGGGTATTGCATATATTAACATCCCTACTACTCTACTCTCAATGGTAGACGCATCAGTTGGAGGAAAAACAGGGGTTGATTTAGGACATTTAAAAAATCAGATAGGAGTTATAAGCAATCCAGATTTAGTGCTGATAGATACCAAATACTTAAACACGTTACCACAAAATCAAATGCGTTCCGGATTAGCCGAAATGCTTAAGCATGGTTTAATTAGTGACGAAATCTATTGGAATAAATTTAAAAACTTATCAAAATTAACTTTAGATGATTTAGATATTTTAATTTACGAATCTGTATTGATTAAAAAGAATGTTGTTGAAAATGACCCGTTTGAAGATAATCTACGTAAAACCTTAAATTTTGGTCATACACTTGGCCATGCTATAGAATCTTTCTTTTTAAGCAACCCAAATAAAACTGCATTATTACATGGAGAGGCTATTGTTATAGGTATGATTTTAGCATGCTATATTTCTACTGAACTAGCAGGTTTTCCAAAGCAAACAACAATAGATATTAAAAATTTATTTATTGACTATTATGGTAAAGTTAAAATTAACGAGAACGAATATCCAGAGATAATTGAATTACTAAAATATGATAAAAAGAATAATCATGGCAATATCAATTTTGTACTTTTAGAATCTATTGGTAATCCAAAGATCGATTGTTTGGTTGATGACAAAATAATAGTTGATGCTTTTCGTTTTTACGACAACTAATAGTAAATATTAGTTTAATATTACATTCGCAACTTTATAAATGCTTCATTTTTTTTCTAAGAAACTATTTTTAAAAGACTTACTGGAAGGTTTTGTGGATATCCATAATCATATTCTTCCAGGTATTGATGACGGTGCAAAAAATGTAGAAGAGTCTTTATGTTTAATAAGAAAAATGACAGCATTGGGAATAAAACAGTTTATACCTACGCCTCATATCATGCAGGATTTTTATCCTAACACAGAAGAAACCATTGGTAATGCATACCATGTTTTATTAGAGGCTTTAGATACAGAGATTACATTAAATCCGGCTGCAGAATATATGCTTGATAGTCATTTTGAAAGTTTATTAGAAACAGGACATTTATTTACTTTAAAAGGAAAGTATCTACTTATTGAAATGTCATATTTCCAAGCTCCGATTAATTTAGAAGATCTTATTTTTAAAATAAAAACACAAGGTTATACTCCTGTTTTAGCTCATCCTGAGCGTTATTCGTTTTATCATAATAATCTGGAACACTATGAAAGGTTAAAACAATTGGGTTGCTTTTTCCAACTTAATTTACTTTCACTAAGTAATCATTATGGTAAAAGTGTTGAAAAAACTGCTGATTATTTAATCGAAGAACAACTAATAGATTTTGTTGGTACAGATATTCATAATGAAAATCATATAGATAAATTATCAAATTTGGTATTAAACAAAAGAAGAGATAAACAACTAAAAGAAATAATCAAAAATACAAACCAAACGTTTTCAGTTATTTAAGCTTTTCTTTTAAAAAAACTTTTCTTTTTCGGAGCTCCGTAATAACCATATTTGGCTCCATATCCAAAATTAGATTGTTTTACATCATTAACAACAAGCATCATACCGTTGAGTTTATTTTCTGCATGTAATTCTTTAGCGAAATTCAAAATGCGCTTTTCCGTATAATCTGCTCTTGTTAAATAAATGGTATGTCCAGCATATTTACTTATCAATAATGTATCTGTAACAAGCATAGATGGTGCCGTGTCAACAATGACATAATCATATTGGTCTGAAACAGTGTCAAATAAATCTTTTACTCTGTCATTCATTAAGAGTTCTGCTGGATTAGGCGGTACTTTTCCTGAAAGTAAAATATCTATATTTATGCCATTAATATCATAAGTATTAATAGCTTCTCCGACTATAATTGATTTATCAACTAAAAATTCTGTAAGTCCTATTTTTGAAGAGGTTTTTTCTTTTTTACTATTTATAGCAGAATAAATTTGAGGGTTTCTAATATCCGCTCCTAACAGTAAAACTCTTTTCTCTGCATTAGCTAGTGTAAGGGCCATATTCAAACTAAAAAAGGATTTCCCTTCTCCATTGATAGTTGATGTTACAAAAATGACATTGTCATAATTTTTAGTATTTCTGCCTCTTTTTACATAATCAAAATTTGTTCTTACTATTCTAAAAGATTCAGATAAAATAGATCGATCGTTACGTTCTACTAAAGTACTCTCACTCCCCTTTACTCTTGGAATTTCACCTAAAACGGTTATGTTTTTAACCTCCCTTTCTAAATCTTCCTTATTGTGAATTTTTGTATCTAATAAATTCCTTACATAAATAACGAAAAAAGGAATAACAAACCCAAAAAACAAGGCAGTTATATAGGCCATTTGTTTGTTGGGTGATACAGGCCCTCCGTAACTATTATAAGCTTCATCAATTATTTTTGCACTAGGAGAAGTCGCTGTTAAAGATATGGTAGCTTCTTCTCTTTTCTCTAATAGGTATAGATATAGTGATTCTTTTATCCCTTGCTTTCTCTCAATAGATCGTAATCGACGTTCTTGACCAGGCACTGAAAATATTTTAGAATTAATCCTTTTTGATTGATTTTCAAGGCTCCCAATTTGAATTCTAAGTGATTTACTTGAATTATTAATACTTTGCTGAAGGTTTTGTCTTATTCCCCCTAATGTTTGGTCTAATTCTTTAACTATAGGATTTTGCTCTCCAGCACTTTTTAAAAGTGTCCTTCTTCTTTCAAGGAGTTGATTATATCTAGATGAAAGCTCAGTAATTGCTGCATCTCCCAAGCCTAAATTAGATGGAATGGCATCATATTTCCCTGATGAATCTCCCAACGCATCTTTCATATAGCTTAATTGATTCAGCTGCATCCTGCTAGCATCTAATTGTTGTTCGTTTAATGCACTTGAACTTAAAAATTGACCAGCTTCAGAAGCGACATCGGTCACCTTATTTCCTGTTTTAAATTTTACAATGCTATCATCAACATTTACTAAATCTGAAGCTATCAATTCAACACGCTCATTGATAAAATTCGCGGTGTTTCTTGATATTTCATTTTTCTTTTCAATGGTAGAAATATTATACTCATCAATAAGCGTGTTGACTATGTCTTTAGCTTTTTGTATGACAGGGTCAGTAATACTAACTTCAATGACTTTTGATGATTTTCCTGTAGGGTATATAGAAATTCTATTTTTAAGGGATTCAGCTAGCGACTCCAAAGGTGTTATTCTAACCCTAATGTTGTTTCCGACATAACCCTCTAAATTTTTATCTTTTGGAGTGATTATAATGCCTCCAAAAAATGTAGGAATGGTTTCTCCAAAAGTATATTTTTTTGGCACATCTTCCTCACCAATTCTAAAATTAAAATCTGTTGAAGAAAGAATTTCGGTATAAAAATTGAAACTTGTATTATTGATAATTGAA
This sequence comes from Flavivirga abyssicola, assembly GCF_030540775.2. GTDB lineage: Bacteria > Bacteroidota > Bacteroidia > Flavobacteriales > Flavobacteriaceae > Flavivirga > Flavivirga abyssicola. The sequence continues at coordinate 4,122,026 of NZ_CP141266.1, forward strand.
TCAGCTTCAATGAAATTAATAACTATTGGAGAACTTTTATAAAGTTCAGACTCGTTAACTCTTCCTTTAACAAAATAGTTGATATTTAAATGTAACCTTTTAACAATATTTCTTAAAAAACTTCTAGATTGGATCACTTGTATTTCATCCTCAACCATGGCATCCTCCTTTTCAGAAAAAAGAGATAAATCTTTTAAAGCCCCTGCAGATGCATCTTTATCATCTAAGAGCATTATTTTAGCGGCTGCTATATATTGAGGAGTTGTATACCTTAGATTTAAGTAAGATAAACTTAAGCATAGAATACAACTTAATACAAACCATTTCCACTGCTTGAGATAAACAGAAATCATTTTCTTTAGATTAAATTTAAAATCTTCAGAATTATTATCAGGTAAGTTTCTGTTATCAATTAAGGCCATTTTTATTTTTCTAATTTCGAGTAATTAATAAAAGTGTAGTGGTTATAAGAAATGATGTAATTGTAATTAATGTACCAATTCTTGCATCACCAGAGGCTCCACTTATTGCAGAATTGTTGGGCTCAACATAAACATAATCATTTTGTGTTAAATAATAAACGGGAGAATTAAAAACTTCTTTGTTTGTTAAGTCTATTCTAGTATACGTTTTTGTGCCATTAAAGTCTCTGACAACTAATATATTATCTCTCCTACCTTTTATGGTTAAGTCTCCCGCCATGCCAAGAGCCTCAAGAATAGATATTCTTTCTCCAGAAACCGGATAAACACCAGGGCTATTAACCTCTCCGGCTACAGTAACTCTAAAATTAAGAACCCGAAAAATAATTACAGGATCTTTTAGTAGATCGCCTTCAGCAAATTTTTTCTTGAAAAGTGCTTTTGCTTCTTCAACAGTAAGGCCTAACAATTTTATTTTACCTAAAACCGGATAATCAATATTTCCTTCTATATCAATTAAATAATCTATCAATTCTCCTCCTTCTCCTCCTGAAGATTTAACTAAATTATATGGCTTTGTAACAGTTTGATCTAGAGTAGATACATAAACACTCACTACATCTCCAACTTTTAATTTGGCTGTAAAGGTGTCAGTATCTACAATAGTTTCAAAACTCTTGGCATTCTGAAAGTAAACTATATCCTGTTTTGATGCACACGAAGTTAAAAGCATACCAATTATCATGGTAGCAATTATCATCTTACTTCGTATAAGTGGTCTATCCATTTTTAATATTATTTGGGGAAAATAGTAAAATTAAAATTGATTATTAAAGGTTTCCGTAATTTTTATCAGCTCTGTTTTCTGATAATCCTTTAACTTTTTTATAAATCTGAACTCTTTTGTCAAAACGTTCGTAATCAGAATTGTTGGATTTATATTCTGGAATTAATCGTTTCATTTTCATAACAATATTGTTATTTTGAAAACGATTAGTTATGCACAACTCTTCTATTTGTGCTTTAACTTTATCGTAATCTAATTCCCTGGTCTTACTGATCATTATCTTTTTATGGTACGTAGATAATGTGTTTTCGCCATTAGCTAATAGCTCTTCATATAGTTTTTCTCCTGGCCTTAATCCAGTAATTTTAATATCAATATCTTCTGGGAACCTTAAACCAGAAAGTTTTATCATATTCTTTGCTAGATCATAAATTTTAACAGACTCACCCATATCGAATATGAAAATCTCTCCGCCTTTACCCATTGTTCCAGCTTCCAATACTAATTGAGAGGCTTCAGGGATAGTCATAAAATATCTGGTGATATCTTTGTGAGTTAAAGTAAGAGATTTACCACTTTCTATTTGTTTTTTAAATAATGGAATAACAGATCCGTTAGAGCCTAATACATTACCAAAACGCGTTGTGATAAATTTTGTTTTACTTTCTTTTTGAAGACAGCTAATATACATTTCTGCCATTCTTTTTGTTGCTCCCATAACACTTGTTGGATTAACAGCTTTGTCCGTGGAAACGAAAACAAATTTTTTCACATTATATCTAGACGCCGTATCCGCTAATAATTTAGTACCATTAACATTAATCTTAATAGCTTCATATGGTGATTCTTCCATTAAAGGAACATGTTTATATGCTGCGGCATGAAATACCATTGTAGGCTTGTGATTTTGAAAAATGGTATCTATTCTTAGACCATCTCGAATATCAGCTACAATAGCAGTGAAATTATGTTTTCCATTTTGCTTTAAATCCTGCTGTACATCATAAAGTGCAGATTCAGCCTGATCAACCAAAATTAATTTCTTAACATTAAAATTAGAAAGTTGTTTAACCAATTCACTCCCTATAGACCCTGCCGCACCAGTAACAATAACCGTTTCTCCTGTAAATTCATTTATTAAATTAGGGTTGTTTATCTCAATTGGCGGTCTTCCCAGTAAGTCTTCTATTTGTACTTGTTTAATTTGTTTAACATTTAATTCGCCATTAATCCAACTTTCAATAGGCGGTATTTTAGTGATTTTTATATCAAGATTCACTAGATTAATCAAGTTTTCTTTTTCTATATTTTTAGAAGCAATAATTAATTCATCTATTTGATTAGATTCTATATATTTATTATTAATTTTTTCTTTTGAAAAAATAGAAATACCATTTATAGATTTACCTTTCTTTTTTGAATTATCATCAATGAATCCAACTACTTGAAACTTTGTAGTTACATTACTTATCAAAGCGTTATAGGTAACAATTCCTGAGTCTCCTGTCCCATAAATCAATACCCTTTTTGAAGACATCAGTTTACATTTTAAATATTTGTAAGACATTTTAAAAAGTAATCTGCTTGCACTTAGCACAACAAAACCTAGCAAAGCATGCATTACTACAATAGATAGTGGTATTGTAAATTCAGGAAGTATTTCAAGCATTCTGTTAACAGACACTACAGCTATACATATTAATGACATCACACTAACAGATTTAAATAAATTTACGACATCTGTAAATCCTGTATGCCTGATAACACTTTTAAAAGACCCTATTAACAAAAAGCTAAAAGTAGCTACTATGGTTAGGAACGGTAATTGAATAAAAAACTGTTTTAAATCGAAATTTAATGTAAAATTAAACCTAATTAAATATGCCATAAAAAATGTTGACAATACAATTGCCAAATCAATAGCTAAAACGAGCCATTTCGAAGCATATTTCTGAGAGAAATAGGAAAAGTAATTATTTATCATAAGTTGGGGGTTTTTAAAATATTATTAAGCACTCTATCTAAATCGTCTTGACTTAAATTAGATCCACTTGGTAAACAAAGGCCTTTATCAAAAAGATCTTCCGAAATTCCATTTGTAAAATGGAGACAGTCTTTAAATACTGGTTGCATATGCATTGGTTTCCATAGTGGTCTGGACTCGATATCATCTTTCAACAATGTGAGTCTTATTTGTTCACGAGTCTCAAAAGAGTCAGTTTTAATACAAGTAATCCATCTATTTGAAAAGAACCCTTGAGGTTCTTCTAAAAATTCGATAGTATTATATTGTGATAAATTCGCTTTATAAAAATCGAAATTTTTCCTTCTAGCTTTAACTCTATCATTAATCACTTCCATTTGTCCTCTACCAATACCTGCCAAAACGTTGCTCATTCTATAATTATAACCTATAGATGAATGCTCATAATGAGGCGCATTATCTCTTGCTTGGGTCGATAGAAAAACTGCTTTTTCTTTTAGGCTTTGTGTATTAGTAATCAAAGCGCCTCCTCCTGAGGTGGTTATTATTTTGTTACCATTAAATGACAATATTCCAATATCGGAAAGTGTAGCACAATTTTGATCAAAATAAGTACTACCTAATGCTTCAGCACTATCTTCTATTACTGGAATTTCATATTTTTCAGCAATAGCATTAATTTCATTTGCTTTATAAGGCATCCCATATAAATGCACTGCTATAATTGCTTTTGGTTTTTTATATTTTTCTATTCTATCTTTAATAGCTATTTCCAATAATTCTGGAGACATATTCCAAGTATCAGATTCACTATCTATAAAAATAGGTGTAGCTCCTTGATACAATATAGGATTTGCTGAAGCAGAAAAAGTAAAACTTTGACATAATACTTCATCTCCTTTAGATACATGAAGCAATTGAAGTGCTAAATGAATAGCAGCTGTACCAGAACTTAAAGCAGCAACATGCTTGTCTTCACCTAAATAAGTTCTTATATCATTTTCAAAACCGTCAACATGAGGACCTAATGGAGCAATCCAATTAGTTTCGAAAGCTTCTGCTACAAACTTTTGCTCTGTCCCTCCCATGTGAGGTGATGATAAATATATTTTAGTTTTGGTCAACATTTATAAGTTTATAATTTCAGTTTATTGCATGAGATATGCGTACAACCTTTTACGGTTACACAATTAATTACATTTGCTATTTCTGAATGATTTCCCTCTTTATTCATAAAACAAAATTAATTACCAATTATTAGCTTAAATTAACCTTAGTATTAAGTGATTCTTAAAATATTTATTATTAACCTATTTAAATGGATTAATTGAGAGATTTTGAAAATATTTTATTTTTATCATTTATAATACAATTAAATTAATCTGCTATTAATCAATTCAATTTGTGTTTTACGGTGTAAATTTAGTAATTGTTTTAAAGCAATACAGTTAGAATTAATTTAATTCGCTAAAAGAGTAATTAAAATCGGTTAACTACATCTACATTTTTAATTGAAGGCAAAAGTATGCATATCATCGATTCTATAACTTCAATTTTTGGTTTGAATAATTTGTTTAAAACCTATATATTTGTAAGTTTTTTAATACACATAAGAAAAATAGTTAAAAATGCAATTCTAAAGGAAGTCTATTAGTCGGATTTTTATACAGAGCTTTGTTTGGTCGTTTATTTTTACACATAGATGAATTTCATCGGGAAAAATGGGTATTGATATAATTAGTTGACCTGTTCCGTTTATTTTTTTAATATTTGCCTCGAATAAAATAAATCCTAAATCTAAAAATGACCGAACAACAATTAAAAACTTTATCAGGAAAAAGAATCCTTATTACTGGAGGTGCGGGCTTTATTGGCTCTAACCTATGTGAAGCATTATTAGACCATAATATAGAGGTAGTTTGCTTAGATAATTTCTCGACAGGAAAACAAACTAATATAGCTCCATTTTTAAATAATGACAATTTTAAATTAATTGAGGGAGATATTAGAAATCTTGATGATTGCCATAACGCATGTGCTGGTGTAAACTACGTATTGCATCAAGCGGCTTTGGGATCTGTACCAAGATCTATAAATGATCCCATTACAACAAACGATGTAAATGTTTCTGGGTTTTTAAATATGCTAGTAGCTGCTAGAGATGCTAATGTAAAACGTTTTGTATATGCCGCCAGCTCTTCTACATATGGAGATCATGAGGCATTGCCTAAGGTTGAAGACACCATTGGAAAACCATTATCTCCTTATGCCATTACTAAATACGTAAACGAATTATATGCAGAAATATTTTTTAGTACATATAAGTTAGATACTATTGGCTTACGTTATTTTAATGTGTTTGGCAAAAGACAAGACCCAAATGGAGCTTATGCAGCTGTAATCCCAAAGTTTGTTCAACAATATATAAACCATGAATCACCTGTTATTAATGGCGATGGGAGTTATTCAAGAGACTTTACTTTTATTGATAATGTGGTTCAAATGAATATTAATGCATTAACTGTTAATAACAAAAATGCATTAAACACTGTGTACAATGTCGCTTATGGAGAACGAACTACATTAATTGAATTAGCGACTTTACTAAAAGAATATTTATCTGAATTTGATAGCATTATAGGTAATATTGAAATAAAGCACAGAGATAATAGAATTGGAGATATCCCTCACTCTTTAGCTTCTATTGATAAAGCAAAACAATTATTAAATTATGACCCGAAATACAATATTGACAGTGGTTTAAAAAAAGCTGTAAAATGGTATTGGGAAAATTTAAAATAAAGTTATATTATCAAAATAAAAAATGAAGGATATTAAAATTGCCGTTATTGGATTGGGCTATGTAGGCTTACCATTGGCTAGACTTTTTGCAACGAAATACAATGTTGTTGGCTTTGATATTAATCAAAGTAGAATTAATGAATTATCTAAAGGAAATGATGCCACTCTTGAAGTAGATTCCGACACCTTAAAATCAGTTTTAAAAAATAATGCAGGTGAAGGTATAGGTTTGTTCTGCAGTGCCTCACTTGAAGATATAAAAGACTGTAATTATTATGTGATTACTGTTCCTACGCCTATTGACAAAAACAATAGGCCAGATTTAACACCTCTTTATAAATCTAGTGAGACTGTAGCTAAGGTTTTAAAGAAAGGAGATATCGTTATCTATGAATCAACAGTGTATCCTGGTGTGACAGAAGATGAATGTGTGCCAGTTCTTGAAAAAATAAGTGGTCTCACATTTAATAAAGATTTCTATGCTGGTTATTCACCAGAAAGAATCAATCCTGGCGATAAATTACATACAGTTGACAAAATACTTAAGGTAACCGCTGGCTCTACACCCGAAATTGGTAAAAAGGTGGATGTTTTATACGCTAGCGTTATAACAGCTGGAACCCATTTAGCACCTACTATTAAAGTAGCTGAAGCCGCAAAAGTCATTGAAAACTCACAACGCGATATAAACATCGCTTTTGTTAATGAACTGGCTAAGATTTTTAATTTAATGGATATCGATACACATTCAGTTCTAGAAGCAGCTGGAACTAAATGGAATTTTTTACCATTTAAACCTGGATTAGTTGGAGGACATTGTATTGGTGTAGATCCCTATTATTTGGCACAGAAGGCACAAGAAGTTGGATATCATCCAGAAATCATATTAGCTGGTCGTAGAGTAAATGATAGTATGGGACAATATGTCGCCTCTGAAATCATAAAAATAATGCTTCAGAATGATATACATATAAAAAACGCTAAAATATTAGCCCTTGGAATAACTTTCAAAGAAAATTGTCCTGATGTGAGAAATACTAAAGCTGTCGATGTAATAAGTCAATTAAAAAGTTATGGTACTGATATTACGATATATGACCCTTGGGCTAACCCTCAAGAAGTTTTACATGAGTATGGTTTAGAAACCACAAAACAACTGCCAAAAGAAAAATTTGATACTATTGTTTTGACAGTAGCTCATGATGAGTTTTTAAACGAAGACTTAAAATTATTATTAAAACCAAATGGAATTTTATATGATGTTAAAGGTGTGCTTAACGAAAATGTTGATGGCAGGTTGTAATTTTTTAAAATAAATTATTTGAAATGAAAATATTAATAACAGGAGGCGCAGGTTTTATAGGATCACATGTTATTAGATTGTTTTTAACTAAATATCCTCAATACGAAATCTATAACTTAGACAAACTAACCTATGCTGGGAATTTAGAGAATTTAAAAGATTTAGAACACTTAGATAATTACACCTTCATTAAAGGTGATATTACTGACGAAAATTATATAAATCAAATTTTTGATAAGTATAAATTTGATGCCATTATTCATTTGGCTGCAGAATCACATGTTGATAGGTCAATTACAGCCCCTTTGTCATTTGCTAAAACAAATATTTTAGGCACTATGATTTTGCTAAATGCATTCAAAAATTTGTGGAAAGATAATTGGGAGGGTAAATTGTTTTATCATGTTAGTACAGATGAAGTATATGGAACTTTAGGCATTGATGGATTATTTGAAGAATCTACTCCTTATGACCCTAATTCTCCTTATTCAGCATCAAAAGCAAGTTCAGATCACTTTGTAAGAGCATACGGGGAAACATATAATTTACCTTATGTTATTTCCAATTGTTCAAATAATTATGGGCCAAACCAATTCCCTGAAAAACTCATTCCTTTATTTATAAATAACATTATAAAGAATAAGCCTTTACCTGTTTATGGAGACGGTAATTATACTAGAGATTGGTTGTACGTAAAAGATCATGCAATAGCAATAGATTTAGTCTTTCACAAAGGAAAAAATGCCGAAACTTATAATATTGGAGGTTTTAATGAATGGAAAAACTTAGATTTAGTAAAGTTACTTTGTGATGTTATGGATGAAAAATTAGATAGAAAACCTGGTAGTTCGCAAGAATTAATATCGTTTATAAAAGATAGACCTGGTCATGATTTAAGATATGCTATCGATGCATCAAAAATTAACAATAATTTGGGATGGAGCCCTTCAGTGACCTTTGAGCAAGGCTTGTTGAAAACTATAGATTGGTATTTAGAAAACTCAGAATGGTTACAAAATGTTACTTCTGGAAATTATCAATCCTATTACAACAAAATGTATTTACATAATTAGTAACAATACCAAAATAATAAAATTATGAAAGGAATTATCTTAGCAGGAGGGTCGGGAACAAGATTATATCCCTTAACTATATCTGTAAGTAAGCAATTATTACCTATTTATGATAAACCGATGATATATTATCCATTATCTGTTTTAATGATTGCTGGGATAAGAGATATACTCATAATTACTACACCTCATGACCAAGAAGCATTTAAAAAACTTTTAGGAGACGGCTCTCAAATAGGCTGTAATTTTGAATATGCTATACAACCAGAACCAAATGGACTTGCAGAGGCTTTTATAATTGGAGAAAGATTCATTGGAAATGATAAAGTTGCTCTTGTACTTGGTGACAATATTTTTTATGGAAATGGTTTTGGAAAGCTATTAAGAAGTAAGACCAATATAAATGGGGCTTCAATATTTGCTTATCCTGTTAATGATCCTGAGCGCTATGGTGTAGTTGAATTTGATAAAAACGAGAAAGCCATTAGTATCGAGGAGAAACCAAAACATCCAAAATCTTCATACGCAGTACCTGGTTTATACTTTTATGATAATAAAGTGGTTGAATTTGCAAAAAAAGTAAAGCCTTCTCAAAGAGGAGAAAAAGAAATTACTACACTGAATCAAATGTATTTAGACCTCAACGAATTAGAAGTTGGAATCATGACTAGAGGTATGGCATGGTTAGATACTGGTACTGTAGATGCTATGGATAGTGCTACTGAATTTGTAAGGGTTATGGAAAAACGAACAGACAAAAAAGTTGCTTGTATAGAAGAAATAGCATACTTGCATGGGTATATAAATAAAGAGCAAGCCATAGAAGTGTCAAAAAAATATGGGAAAAGTGGTTACGGAAGGTATATTCAAAAAATAGTAAATTCATAATGAATCAGGTCAAAAAAATTGATTTACCAAAAATATTAGATAAACGAGGCAATTTAAGCTTTTTTGAAAGTAGTAATCAAATTCCATTTGATATAAAAAGGACCTATTGGATATATGATGTACCAGGTGGAGAAATTAGAGGTAGTCATGCTTTTAAGGAATCTACAGAATTTATCATTGCTCTCTCTGGTAGTTTTGATGTTGTACTCAATGATGGAGTTGAAGAAAAAAAATTTAGTTTAAATAGATCTTATTATGGACTTTATGTTCCAAACTTATTATGGAGAAGGCTTGAAAACTTTTCAACTAACTCTCTAGCTCTTATTGTATCTTCTATGGAGTATAATGAAAAAGATTATATAAGAGATTTTAACGATTTTAAAATTATTAGAAATGAAGCTCAAAAATAATACAGTTTATGATTGCTCCGTAATAGATGTTTCCAAAATTCATAATAGTGCAGGAAATATAACAGTAATAGAAAACAGCCATAATATCCCTTTTAATGTTAACCGCTTATATTATTTATATGATGTCCCAAGTGGAGAAGCAAGAGGAGGGCATGCACATTATGAACTGGAACAATTTATAGTAGCTGCTAGTGGGAGTTTTGATGTTATTCTAGATGATGGACTAAATAGAAAAAGAGTATCTCTTAATAGACCTAATTTAGCACTTCATGTAGTGCCAGGTTTATGGAGAGAACTAGATAACTTTTCTTCTGGATCTATATGCATGGTATTGGCATCACACACTTATGATGAAAATGATTATATAAGAGATTACAATAAGTTTTTAAAATATCGAAATTAGAAATGATTTATTGGAAAGGTCAAATAATTAATCCGGAAGATTTCAGAGTTCCCTCTTATTATATCAGTCCATTTAATGTTAAAGAATTGTCTAAAATTGATAAGATTAAATCCATTCCTTCAGATCATAATGATATGGTAGCTAAACTTAATTCGAAGTTTGGCAATCATGAGTATTTAGTAAGCGGTAAAGAAGCTATGTATAAAGCACTATCTTTCTATAACTTAGACAAAAATGATGAAGTTTATGTAGTAACAAGTACAGGTAATAAATATGTAAGTAGTTGTGTTACAAACGAAATTGAAAAGTATTGCAATTGGTCAAGGAAACGAAGTGATAAAACTAAATTAGTATTTGTTATTCATGAATTTGGAGTTGTTTATAAGCAGATGGATGAACTAAAAGAAACAAATTTGCCAATTATAGAAGATTTGGCGATGTCTCTTTTTTCTAATGATAGTGATGGTAAAATTGGAACCTATGGAGATTTTGCTATTTATAGTTTACCTAAGTTCTTTCCTATACAATTTGGTGGTGTTTTAAGGTATAATAATCCCAAATTCAGTGATGATGAGTTAGGCAAAAACGAACTGCCTTTTCAAATCGATCTAAAACGAACATCCCATTTTTATTTAAAAAAGGAAAAAAAAATCATCAAAAAAAGATTAGCAAATTATAATTATTATGCTTTAAAATTAAATAAAATCGGGTTAAATACTAGGTTTATTTTAAACTCAAAAGAAACACCTTCAGTTTTCATGTTTACTACTGATTCTTTGAATTTGAATGAACTTAAAGTTTTTATGCAAAAAAACGGTGTTGAATGTAGTATTTTCTACGGAGAGAATGCCTTTTATCTTCCTGTTCATCAAAATTTAAAAAAATTTGACTTAGATTTTATTATTAACCTCATTAAATATTTTACAATTGAAAACCAGTAATATTATATTAGGAAAAGATGTTATTGTAGACAACACAACTTCTATCAATAATGTTACGATTCAAGATAATGTAAAAATTGCAAAACATTGCAGTATTTACGGAGCAGAATCAAATATTTTAGAAATAGGAAGTGAAACTTATATTGGAATGTTTTCAATAATTAATGGTTTTTCTGAAAAAGTGATTATTGGAAACAATGTTTCAATAGCACAAAATGTAAATATAATGAGCGATTCTGGTCCTAACGCAAGCTCAGAAATGCAAAAATACTTTCCTTTAATAAAAGGTAAAGTAGTAATTGGAGATCATTGTTGGATTGGGGCTAATGTGGTTATTATGCCAAATGTTACACTCTCAGAGTTTTGTGTGGTTGCTGCAAACAGCTTTGTTAATTCTAGTTTCCCTCCTTACTCTGTTATCGGAGGAAATCCTGCTAAACTAATTAAAACTATAACTAAATAGTAAAAAATATAAAAAATGGAAATTAAGAGATACGATAGTACTCAAAAAACAGTTTGGGATGAGTTTATTCCAAAAAGCAAAAATGGAGTTTTTCTCTTTTATCGAGAATATTTAGATTATCATAAAGATAGGTTCACAGATCATTCTTTAATTATTTTAAAAAAGAATAAAATAATAGCACTATTCCCTGCAAATGAAAATAATAATCAAATACTTTCTCATGGTGGTCTAACTTTTGGTTCTTTAATAATGAGTCATGATGTAAGAGCTACAGAAGTATTAAATATATTTTTAAAAATTAAAGAATATTATAAAGAATTAAAATTCACAGACATAACCTATAAAGCAGTTCCTTCTATTTTCCATAAATATCCTTCAGAAGAAGATTTATATGCTTTATTTAGAATAAACGCAAAACTTATCAGAAGGGATATTTCTTCCGTTGTAAAAATAAGTAATAAGATTCGTTTTTCAGAAAGTAAAAGACAGGCAGTAACAAAATGCATTAAAAACGAAGCCATTGTTTCTAAAAACAATGATTTTGGAGAATATTGGGATTTATTAACCAGTGTTTTGGCAAAATTTGATACAAAACCAGTCCATACACTGGGAGAAATTAATAGTTTAAAAGAATCATTCCCGGATAATATAAAATTATTTGAAGCAAGAAAAGATAATATCTTATTAGCAGGAATAGTGGTTTATGATTTTGGCAATGTTATCCATACGCAATATATGGCTAACTCTCAAGACGGCAGAAAAATAGGTGCATTAGATTTTATAAATGATAGTTTAATAAATGAAGTTTATAAAGACAGGGATTTTTATAGCTTTGGCATTTCGACAGAGAATCAAGGTAGGGTTCTGAATGAAGGATTAATTCAACAGAAAGAGATGATGGGAAGTAGAGGCATTGCAGTAGATTTTTATAATATTAGTTTGTAAATAATTTTAATAAAAATGATTAAATTTCTCGATCTTCAAAAAATAAATGCCCAATACGAGCAGGAGCTTAAAGAGGCTGCTAGCAGAGTTATTGATTCTGGGTGGTATTTATTAGGAAATGAATTAGAATCTTTTGAAACCAATTATGCTAAATTCTGTCAAACAAAACATGCTATAGGGGTTGCCAATGGACTTGATGCTCTAAGATTAATTTTTAAAGCCTATATCGAATTAGGGATTTTGCAAATTGGAGATGAAGTAATTGTTCCTGCTAACACATATATAGCATCCATATTAGCCATTACAGATAATCAGTTAGCACCTGTTTTTGTTGAACCTAATATGGATACTTATAATTTAGATTCCAGTAAAATTGAGCAAGCAATTACATCTAAAACAAAAGCTGTTTTAACAGTTCATCTATATGGGCAAAACTCTATTGATGATACCATGTTAGATGTTTGTGAAAAATATAACCTTAAGTTAGTTGAAGATAGTGCTCAATCTCATGGAGCCTTATGGAAAGAAAAGGTTATGGGAAGTATTGGACATGCTGCAGGCCATAGTTTTTATCCTGGTAAAAATCTAGGCGCTTTAGGCGATGCTGGAGCAGTTACTACTAATGATGATGAATTAGCTCGAGTCATTCGTACTTTAGCTAATTATGGGTCATCCAAAAAGTATGAGAATGTATATCGGGGTCTTAATTCAAGATTAGACGAAATACAGGCAGCTTTTTTAAATGTAAAATTAAAGTATATCCATACAGATATATCAGGTAGAAGACGTGTTGCTAATTATTATTTAAAACATATTAATAACCCAGATATCATATTACCTGAAGTTTTAAATCAGGACGGTCATGTGTGGCATTTATTCGTAATAAGGACTTCAAAAAGGGAAAAACTACAAAAGTTTCTAAATGAAAATGGTGTGCAAACACTAATTCATTATCCTATTCCGCCTCATAAGCAACAAGCTTACATGGAATTTAATCATTTAAGCTTACCAACAACAGAAAAGATACATGGAGATGTTTTGAGTTTACCCATGAGTGCGGTATTGAATGAATCAGAGTTAGAGAAAATAGCAAAAGTGGTTAACCTTTACTTAATTGATTAATCAATGATTAGACTACTTAATATTATAAAAAAAACGACTCTTTTTTTATTGATTTCTTTTAATAAATCAATTTGCAATATTAGATCGTATCATTACACTCGAAAAATAAATAATGGAGGCGGGAAAATAATTATAACAGAGCCATTTTTAAAATTCTCGTTAAGGAAACAAAAAGCTTCAAATCTATTTGTTAAAGGAACTTTGCGAATTACATCGCACATAGGAGGTAATTCTAAGACTGTAATTTCACTTGGAAGTAATTCTATACTCAAAGTTAATGGCGATTTTTCAATAGGTGATGGAGTAAGAGTAATGTTAAATGCAAACTCTAGTCTAACCATAGGAGGAAAGAACAAAGAAAGTGATTCAGGAATCACATGTAACACCCTAATCATGGTTAATAAAAAAATTAGTATTGGAGAAGATTTTATTTGTGCATGGGGTAATTTCATTAGTGATTCTGATTGGCATTCAATTGATGGGCAAAATCACCAAAAAGATGTAATTATTGGTGATCATATATGGATTGCAAATAATTGTAATATTTTAAAAGGGACAATAATAGGCGATAATACAATTATTGCAAGTAATACTAAAATTGTAAACAAAACTTTTCCAGGTGATTCATTAATTGCAGGTATACCTCCTAAAATAATAAAACAAGGTGTAAATTGGTCAAGAGACATATAAACTATTTTAAAGTCGAATAATGAACGAAGATAAAAAGTCTTATCGCAGTATAATGAAAGCTACCTCTCTATTTGGTGGAGTTCAGTTTTTTAATATAATTATTGCAATAATTCGTTCTAAAATAATAGCTATTTTATTAGGACCTGGAGGAATGGGTATTGCAGGCCTACTAAGCTCTTCTTTAGGTTTAATATCTTCTTTAACCAATTTTGGATTAGGAACGAGTGCTGTTCGTGATATTGCAGCAGCCTACGAAACGGGTAATCAAAACCGAATTAGTAAAGTATCTAGTATTTTTAGGCGTTTAGTTTGGCTAACAGGACTTTTGGGAGCTATATTAACATTGATTTTTGCTCAGACATTAAGTAATTTAACCTTTGGAAACACCGAATATACAATGGCTTTTATGTGGCTATCTTGTACTCTGCTGCTTAATCAATTAACAAGTGGACAAGGAGTATTGCTTCAAGGGACCCGAAAGTTAAAATATTTAGCTAAAGCCAATATGGTTGGTTCTCTTATTGGATTGTTGATAACTGTCCCACTATACTATTATTATGGAATTGATGGTATAGTTCCTGCAATGATTATGGCTTCAATATCTTCATTGATAATAACTTGGTATTTTTCAAGAAAAATCGATATTAAAAAAATTGCAGTAACTCGAGAAGAAACAATTTTAGAAGGTAAAGGAATGCTAAAAATGGGCTTCATGTTAAGTTTAAGTGGGTTAATAACTATGGCTGCTTCTTATATAGTCCGTGTTTTTATTAGTAATACCGGAGGAATTGATGATGTAGGTTTATATAATGCAGGTTTTACAATCATAGGCACATATGTTGGCTTGATTTTTTCTGCCATGGCTACAGATTATTATCCTAAGCTTTCAGGGGTTGCTAACGATAACCAGAAAGCGACCTTATTAATTAATCAACAAGCCGAAATAGGTATCTTAATTTTGGCTCCAATTTTAACCGTTTTTCTAATATTTATAAATTGGGTAATTGTTATTTTATACTCAACAAAATTTGTTGAAGTAAGCGATATGGTACATTGGTCTGCCTTAGGAATGTATTTCAAGGTAGCTAGTTGGTCAATTGGATTTATATTATTAGCAAAAGGTGCTTCAACTGTGTTTTTTTGGAGTGAATTATTAGCTAATATTTATATTGTTTTGTTTAATCTTATAGGGTATAACTATTTGGGGTTGGATGGTTTAGGTATTTCCTTTTTAGTAAGCTATATATGCTCATTAATACAAATATATTTTATTGCCAATTATAAATATAAGTTCACATTTAATTTAGTTTTTTATAAAATATTTAGTTTTCAGTTAATACTGGGAATCATCAGCTTTTTAATAATCAAATTAACCCCTACTCCTTGGGCATATATAATTGGGTTACCTTTTATTTTTGTTTCTTGTTGGTACTCATTCAAGGAATTAGATAACAGATTAAACCTAAAGGAAATTATTTCAAAATTTAGAAAAAAGTAATTCAAAAAAATATGATAGAAATAGACTCTGAAGATACTGCAAATGATTTAAAACCAATGGTATCAATTATTGTTATTACTTATAATTCATCAAAGTATATTTTAGATACTTTACTAAGTGCAAAAAATCAAAGTTATCATAATATTGAATTAATTATATCCGATGATGGCTCTACAGATGATACTGAAAATATTTGCAAAGAATGGATTGAGAATAACAAAAATAGATTTATAAAAACAGAATTAATTACCGTACAAAAAAACACAGGTATTCCAGCTAATTTAAATAGAGGGTTAAACAAAGTAAAAGGTGAATGGATAAAGTTCATTGCAGGAGATGATATTTTAGACATTAATTGTGTACAATCTTACATGAATTTTGTAAGCAAAAATCAGTTAAAACCTTCATTTTTATTTAGTAATCTCGTTTTTTTCCAAAACTCTATAGACAATATTGTAAGAGTTGATCAAATTGATAAGTTAATTACAAAAAAACAGAAACATCAATTTTTAGACTATTTATGTGACAGGCCTACCATTACGCCGTCTGGATTCATTTCTAAAGAAATTTTGATCTCGCTAGGAGGATATAACGAAAAATATAGATTACTTGAAGATGTTCCGCTATTTATAAAAGCTTTAAAAAAGGGTATTCCCTTTAATTTATTAAATGAAAATCTGGTTTACTATCGAATTTCTGAAGTATCCATTTCAAATGATAGTGAAAACAGTAATTCTGTTTCTAAATTGTTTCTGCAATCAATTAAAGAATACTATAATTTCGAAATCTACCCAGAACTACTAAAAAGGTTTTTAATTCTAAATTATTTAAAGGCAAAAGTAAAGTTCAGGTTTGCTTCTACCGGAAAATATCCTAACAATATTGTGACAAAGATTATATATAAATCAATAATAAAATTTGCATTATTTGAAAAAAAAATACGCCTTTTATTTGTTTAATATCACTAACTAATGTTAAGTAAAATACATTAGTATAAAATTTAATAAAGTGAATAAAAAAAAGAATTACAGAATAAAAGAACTAGATGCGCTAAGAGGTATTGCTGCTTTATTTGTTGTTCTCTTTCACTTCACTCATAATTATCGGTTAACCTTTGGATATGATTTTTCAGAAAAATTTGATTTTATTTATGGCCATTATGGTGTTCAACTTTTTTTTGTGATTAGTGGATTTGTTATTTTTATGAGTTTGCATAATGTTAAAAGTGTTGGTGATTTTTTGTTTAAGCGATTTTTAAGATTATACCCTACATATTGGCTTTGTCTAATTTTAACTATTATTATAGTTTCTACAAATAATATTCCTGGGTTTCAATTTACAGTTAAGGAGAAAATTATGAATTTCTCAATGTTCCAAGGACTTTTTAATATAAAAAATATTGATGGATCTTATTGGTCTCTCCTACCAGAGCTTCTATTTTACCTTCTTATGGCTATGATTTATAGGTTTAAATTAATGTCTAGGATAATCTATGTTAGCGTAATTTGGTTACTTTTAATTATTGCTTCAACTTTTAAACATTCATTGCTAGACATTTTTCTAAACTTAAGGTTTGGCATGTTCTTTTTGGCGGGAATTCAATTTTATAGAATACGTTTTGAAAAAGATAGTCTTTATGAACATTTAATAATTTTTGGTTGTTTACTAAGTATCTACATAGTTAGAAAGGATTTGGAATATTTTTTATTTTCTATACTTATTTTTGGCTTTTTTTATTTATTTATTTATAATAAACTATCCTTTTTAAACACAAAATTGTTTTTATTTTTAGGCTTTATATCATATCCACTTTATTTATTACATCAAAATATAGGTTATATAATTATTTATCTATTGCAGCAAAAAGGAGTGAACGAATATTTATCCATACTCATTGCAATTGCTATTTCTATTTTATTTGCTTGGATAATATCTAAATATTTTGAGAAAAAAATTATCAAAAAGATTAAAATAAGTATCAGTTTGATATTCAAAAATTAATTAAAAAGTAACTATTAATGAAAATAAAAACAATAACTTGTCATGAGGTCTATAATTATGGTGCTAGTTTACAAGAATATGCACTAATTAAATACCTTGAATTATTAGGCCATGAAACTGAAGCAATTTATTATAAGCCAGACTATTTAAGTAATCACTTAAATATATGGCGTGTACCAAATGTTTCTTTTAAAACCCCAATAATAAAACATCTATATTTATTATTAAAATTACCATCTAGGATTGGTGAATTAAAAAAGAAAAAAGCTTTTGACATTTTTTCGGAAAAATATATCAAAACAGGCGATGTTTTGTATAAATCAAATGAAGAACTAAAAGAAAACGTACCATTAGCTGATGTATATATTTGTGGCAGTGATCAAATTTGGAATTCGTTTTTTCAAAACGGTAAAGACCCTGCTTTTTATTTAGATTTTGCTCCTAATGATAAATTAAAGATTTCCTATGCTGCTAGTTTTGCAATCGATGAAATAGAAGAAGATTTAAAAGCTTTTGTAAAAGAAAAAATTAAACGCTTAAATTCCGTTTCAGTTAGAGAAACTTCTGGAGTTGATATTTTAAAACAACTTGAAATAAATGCGACACAAGTCTTAGATCCAGTTTTTTTATTCAACAAAGAATACTGGAATGATAGTTTTGTGTTTCCTATAAATGATAAATTTATATTAATTTATGATTTTGACAGCAATTCTCTTATACAAAAATTAGCTTTAAAATTAGCAAAGGAAAATGGTCTCAAAATTTTTGCAGTCAATAAGAATATAAAATATGCCGACAGTAATTTTTGGCAAAAAGGCCCAGAATACTTTTTATCCTTAGTAGCAAATGCCGAGCTTATTATTTCTAATTCATTTCATGCTGTTGCTTTTTCTCTAATCTTTAACAAACAATTTTTAGTTGTTAATAGAAAAGAAAAAATTAATACTAGAATGAGAGATTTGTTAGCTTTATTTGGTATTTCTAATTTATTATTAAATGATGAAAACGATACAAAAAATCTAACTACAAAACCAATTAATTCTTATAACTCTATTAATAATAAAATGCATGATGCAATAGTTAAGTCTAAACGATTTTTAAAAGATGCTATAAGTAGCTAAAAAATGAAAAAGATAGTTTTTGTCATAGAGTCTTTACACCATGGTGGAGCAGAAAAGAGTTTGGTAACTCTCTTAAATTTTATAGACTATAATAGTTTTGATGTAAAACTCCTGTTATTTAGAAAAGGCGGTGAATTTGAAAAATTTGTTCCGAAAGAAGTTAGTATTACGTACATAAACCCGTTCGATGGAATTAATAAAGTTCACCTTTTATTTTTAAGAGTTCGTTTTTGGATAAATAAAAAATTGAATAAGAATAAACGATATCATAACGCTCAACTATTTTGGAAAACATTTGGTAATTCTATCCGAGCAAATAAAATTACTTGCGATACTGCTATCGCTTACAATCAAGGGTTTGCTACATACTACGTCGCAGAAAAAATCTTAGCTCAAAAAAAATACTCATGGTTAAATACAGATTATATTAAAGCAGGTTATCAAGCATCATTCGATTATAATAAATATACTCAGTTTAAAAATATAATTTGTGTTTCCAAAGAAAATGAATTAGCATTCATAAAATCTAACAAAGCAAATAACAAGGTGTTACCAACAAAAATCATTAAAGATATAACCGATGATTTAGACATTAAAAAGAAATGTTTTGAAAAAACTGAATTTGATTTAAAAGTAGATGAATTCAAAATACTGACAGTAGGTCGTTTAGCAAAAGCTAAAGGCTTTGAGTTAGCTATTAAAGCTTGTAAAGTTCTGAGAAATAAAGGGATCGAACATAAATGGTATGTAATAGGCGAAGGCTCTGAGCGCGAGAACTTGGAAAGAATTATATTAGAGGAAAACTTAGAAAACACTTTTATATTATTAGGTTATAAAGAGAACCCTTATCCATACATAAATACCTGTAACATATACGTACAAACGTCATTGTTTGAAGGGTTAGGGCTTACTGTGATTGAGGCTGCAATTTTGCAAAAACCAATTGTAACGACTAATTTCCCAACAGCACCGTCTTTAATAACTCATAATGAAACTGGGCTTATTTGCAAGATGGATCCGCATGATATTGCTGATAATATTTTGGTATATATTGAAAATAAAGAATTTAAAAATAAAATCATAAATAACTTATCGAAATTGAAAAATGATGATAAAGAGAAGTCATTAGTAAAATTCAATAAATTAATTTAAATAAAAAACTATTAATATTACTAAAATGAAACTTCTATATATTACAAATGGTGTTGATGGATCTGGAGGTTTAGAACGTGTTTTATCAATAAAAGCAAGTTATTTAGCAGATGTTTTAGGATATGACGTAGATATAATTACGCTTAACCAATTAAGTTCTTCACTATTCTATAATTTTAGCGATAAAATAAGGTTTCATAATATAGAAGCCAATGGTAATGTTTTTAAATACATTAAAAGTTATACAAGTGGTATACGAAATAAGGTAAAAGAAATAAAACCTGATATTATTTTAGTATGTGATGATGGTCTAAAAGGTTTTTTTTTACCACGTCTATTAGGTAAGTCTTCGATTATGATATACGAAAGGCATGCCTCGAAAGATATCATTAAAAAAACCGATACTCCAAATATTCTTCAGAAGCTAAAATTTAAAATGTTGAATTTATTGATGCATAAAGGTGCTAAAGCATTTAATGCCTTTATTGTTTTGACAAATGATAATTTAAATGAATGGCCTCTTAAAAATTTACATGTTATCGCTAACCCCCTTTCTTTTTATCCACAAGAAAGAGCTCCTTTAGCTAAAAGAAATGTTATTAGTGTTGGTAATCATGGGTTTCAAAAAGGCTATGACAGGTTATTAGAAAGTTGGAAACTAGTAGTAAGTAAATACCCAAACTGGAATTTGGAAATATATGGAAAAATAGATGCTCAAAAAAAACATATTAAATTAGCTGATGACTTAGGAATTAAAAAGAATATTTCTTTTTTCAATCCAGTTAAAAATATTCAAGATAAATATAAAGAGGCTTCAATATATGCTATGTCTTCTAGGTCTGAAGGTTTTGGCATGGTGCTAATTGAAGCTATGGCTTTTGGACTTCCATGTGTTGCATATGATTGCCCATGTGGACCAAAAGATATTATTACAGAAAACAAAGATGGTTTTTTAATAGAAAATGGAAATATTAATGAATTTGCAAATAAATTAATCCTTCTAATGAAAGAACAAGAATTGCGCTCTAAAATGGGATTAAATGCAAGGGAAACTGCCAAGAAATATTTAGCTGAAAATATTATGTTAAAGTGGGATGAGTTGTTTAAAAATCTAAAAAAACAAAATAATTTATGAAAAATATCCTTTTAATTATGCCTTATGGTAGTGTTGGTGGTATGGAGAGGTTAGCATTGTCTTTTCATAGCCACTATAAAAAAAAAGGGGATAACGTTAAAGCCATAAAGTTTATAAAACTACAATCTGATATTATAAATTTTGGAGAAGACGAACTATATTTTAAAGACAAAGATTTTTATCAAATGTCAAAGTCTGAACGTTTTAAGTTTTATTTAACCGCTCCTAAGCTTATACGTAAAGTTATAAAAGAAGAAAAAATAACCCATTCAATTGCTTTTGGAGATATGGCTAATTTTTTTAGTTCATTAACATTCACAAAAGAATTTAAAATTGCTAGCATTCATGCTTTAAAAAGTGTTGAGTTTTCAAATAAATCATTCCTTAATTCTATATTTAAATTAAGTTATAAAACTACTTATTATTTCATTGATAAGGTAGTTTGTATAAGTAAAGATATCAAGCAAGATTTAATAAGTAAATGTGGTTTTAAGTTTGCTAATAAATTAAATGTTATATATAACCCTCATGATTTAGAAGAAATAAATAGGTTGTCAAAATTACAAATAGACGACTCAAAAGAATTAGAACTTTTTTCTGAAACTGAAAATCTGGTTCTCTTTTTAGGCCGTTTATCAATTCAAAAATCTCCTTGGCATCTTATCAAAGCCTTTTCATTGGTTTTAGCAGAAAACCCAAATTCCAAACTCGTTTTTATAGGAGATGGAGATAATGAGGTCCGAGAACATCTAAATAAATTAATTGACGAGCTTAATATTTCTAAAAATGTTGTGTTTTTAGGTAGAAAAAGTAATCCTTATAACTACTTATCTAAAGCTAAGTTATTAGTGCTTTCTTCTCATTATGAAGGAACTCCAAATGTTATAGTAGAGTCTATATGTGTTGAAACTCCTATAGTTTCTTCTTTTTGCACCAAAGGGATTACTGAGCTTATGGGGTTTTCTAATATCACAGAAGTAAATGATAACATTGAAACAGAAAGCGGTATTGTAACACCTAATCTTTTTTTTGGTAAATTAGGCATCCCTACAAGTAATCAATTTATTGAAGAAGAAATAAAGTTATCTAAAGCTATAAAATCTGTAATTAAGTCTAATAAGTATCAAAGTGTATTGAAAAAAAATAAGGATTCTTTACTTGCCAAATTCGATATAGATATAGTCACAAAAGAATACTTGAAAAGTTAAAATATATTAATTTATAACCAACATGATAAATTTTATCCCCTTAGAATATTATTATTCTCTTTATATTAATTTAATGTTGTTTTTGGTTCTATTTACAATTTTTCATGCCTTACTTTTAAATTTAGATGATACAAAAAACGTTAAATATTTAAGCTTTACGGGTAATTTAATTTTTCTTTTTTTAGTTGTATATATTGGTCTAAGACCAATAAGTGGCATGTATTTCGTTGATATGGCTACTTATGCGAGGCATTATTATAATTATGCATATGGGGCTCCTATTCTCTCAAGCCATGATTTAGGGTTTCATGCTTTTATGAAGTTTTGCTCTGGATGGATGCCTATTCATTTATTCTTTCTGGTTTGTGCATTTCTTTATATTTATCCCATGTATTATATTTCGAAACGCTTTTTTGGAAAATATTGGTTTTATTCTTTTCTAATGTTTGTTGTATCATTTTCATTTTGGACATACGGTGTAAACGGAATTAGAAATGGAATTGCTACTTCAATTTTTTTACTTGCCTTTTCTGTTAAGGATAAAAAAATCTTGATGGCATTGTTAATGCTTTTAGCTTGCTCTTTTCACAAAACACTTATGCTTCCTACACTAGCCTATATCGCAACTATTTTTTACAATAATCCAAAAACATATTTAAAAATTTGGCTTATAGCCATTCCTTTATCATTGTTTTTAGGTTTTGTATGGATTTCTCTTTTCACAAAACTTGGCT
Organism: Flavivirga abyssicola; assembly: GCF_030540775.2. Classification (GTDB taxonomy): domain Bacteria; phylum Bacteroidota; class Bacteroidia; order Flavobacteriales; family Flavobacteriaceae; genus Flavivirga; species Flavivirga abyssicola. Next base: position 4,145,108 of record NZ_CP141266.1, read on the forward strand.
TTGGAGATGACAGATTAGGTGGCTACTTAACTGGAGAAAAAGATGCGAAATTCGAGAATGTAGGATTTAGATGGGATTTCTTAATTTATAGCAGTTCCGCTGTTTTTGCAGGATGGTATTTTATATTCAAAAAGAAATTTGTTGACCAAAACTATTATAGACTTTTTAATATCTATTTAATTTGTAATGCCTTCTGGATTTTAGTTATAAGAGCTAATTTTTCGAATAGATTTGCATATATTTCATGGTTTATGATGTCTATCATTGTTGTTTATCCCTATTTAAAATCTCGATTTTTTGAAAAGCAAAACTTAGCTTTAAGTAAAGTTATATTTCTTTATTTTGCTTTTACATACCTAATGTCATATGTATATTATGCTTAAAAATTTTTAAATGAAAAAAATAACTGTTTTTACACCAACTTTCAATAGAGCATATTGTTTGCCTCAATGTTATAATAGTTTGATAAAACAAACTAGCCAGGATTTTTTATGGTTGATTATTGATGATGGCTCTACAGATAATACTAGAGAGCTTGTTGAAAGTTGGATTAATGAAGAAAAAATATCTATTCAGTACCATTACCAAGAAAATCAAGGCATGCATGGTGCACATAATTCTGCATACAGCTTAATAAATACAGAACTCAACGTCTGTATTGACTCTGATGATTTTATGCCAGACAATGCCATAGAAAGAATACTCACATTATGGCAGAAACATGGCAATGAAAAATATGCTGGTATTATAGGTCTAGATATAGATAGACAAGGAAATATTATAGGTACTCCATTTCCTGAAAACCTGAAAGAATGTAAATATTATCAATTAAAAAGTAAATATAATGTTGTTGGCGACAAAAAATTTGTTTATCGTACCGAAGTAATAAAAAAATATCCTGACTATCCTATTTTTAAAGAAGAACGTTTTGTTCCTCTTGGGTATAAATATATGCTAATTGATCAAGATTATTGGTTGCTATGCTTTAATGAGGTTTTTTGCGATGTTGAATACATGGAAGATGGTTCAAGTTTAAATATTTTTAACCAATATAAAAAACACCCCAAAGGGTTTGCGCATGAACGTAAACAACGTATGAAATATTCATATACCTTAAAAGAAAAATTTAAAAATGCCATTCACTACGTATCAAGTAGTATTATGATTAATAATTGGAAGTTTATTAATGATTCTCCCAAAAAAATCCTAACAATTATAGCCATACCTTTTGGAGTTATTCTATATTTCTATATTATGAAAACCACGAATAAAGGTGTTATGAAAAAAAGTAAAGAATAAATATACAATGGCTAACAGCGGTAGAGAAAAATTAAAGAAATTCAATCTTATTATTAAACTCTTAGTGATTCTTAATAGGGTTGTACCTAGGTTTATAAATAAAAGATTATTTATTTATTCTCGAAATATATCGGGTAGAATAGGTATGTTAATTAGATTTGTGATGTTCAAAAATCTATCACTATCATGTGGCGATAATGTTTCCATACATGAAGGGGTTTTTTTAAAAGGTTTAAATACTATGGAAATAGGTACTAATGTTAGTATACATTCTATGTGCTATATAGACGGTACTGGCGGTTTAAAGATAGGTGATAACGTATCTATAGCTCACTCAAGTACAATTATGACAACTGGCCATACTTATGATGATATATCTATTCCAATTAAATATAATAATGCCACTATGGATCCTGTATTATTAGAAGATGATATATGGATTGGTGCTGGCTGTAGGATTTTAAGTGGGGTAACTATAGGCACCAGGAGTATCATTGCAGCTGGAGCTGTTGTAAATAAAGTTGTCGAATCAAATAGTATAGTAGGCGGTATACCTGCAAAAATTATTAAAAAAATATAAGCTTATTTAATTAGTGTTTTTGTATTTATAACTGTTATATCTGGTTTTAATTACAAGTATTATTTTCCATAACAATAGAGTTATTATCATTACCAGATCCCTCCAATACGTCTATACATTCTACATTTTGCGGAGCACTCATTATATTACCTCTAAGAGCTATGTTAGAGTTATCAGTTCTCAAATATAACGGAGGCTTGCTGTTTGATGTAATTGTATTACCAATAATATTTATATTAGAGCAAGTATAAAATTCAAAATTTCTATTAAAAGAATTTTCAATTAAATCAATATTATTAGAAGTAGTCATAGTTGTTGTATTTCCCCCTAAAATAGTATTTCCTTTAAACTCAAGTAAGTAGTTCGCAGACTCAGCAGTGCTATTAACATTTTGAAAAACAACACCAAACCTTACTACATCAACATTATTATCTCTAACAATAACATTATTTATTTCTGCTGCCATTGAAATACCAGCACTTCTATCTGCATTACTTTTAATAGTATTTCCATATACTTCACTGTTTTCAATACCAGCAACACCTCCAACGGCTATACCTCGTCCACAATTATTAATAGTATTACCATAAACTTTCATATTTGAGTTTGAGACTGAAATACCAGTTGAAAAATCAGTAACAGTATTGTCATATACATCATTACTATGTACTGCACTACCTCTATCTGCACGCCCAGTAATGATTCCTGAACCATTAGATTTCATAATATCCGACTTGGCAACAAGATCATTATTTCTAACTACACATTCAGTTGCACTTTGCAAGACAATTGGGTTTTCTAAAGTATTACCTTCTATTGTTACTCTATCTCCAATTGCAACTATAAAAGCTCCTTTTCTACTTCCTCTCTCTCTATTATTTCTTAAAATAATATTTTCTGCTAATTCATTTGGCTTTAATGCTTCAATATCAAGCCCCCAACCTGGAGCAGTACCTTGAGACTTTGAAGTATTAATACTAGCATCAATGAAATCAGAATCTTCAATAGTCATTCCGTCTACTGCCGTTATTGAAACGTTATTTCTCCTATTTCTAATAAATTTACATCCAGTTACTAATAAATCTTTAGTTGGTCTATAATCTGGGTTAACTGCATGTCCCTCTCCTTGTATATCCAAACCGTCTCCCATTGCATCCATCATTGTTACATTTTTAACTAATACAGAATTACCTCCCCTAATAGTAAGTAAATGTCCCCAATCATGAACTGGGTATTGAGAATAATCATGTTCGTCTCTATCTCCATGTAGGTTCCCTCCTTCTATGAGAATATTAGAACCTAAATGTACCGACAATAAGGTACTATAAGGATAATCATTAGGTTGAACTCTTAGGTGCGTATTATCGGTCATGATAAAATTAAAGTCCGATGGAATTTTAACAGCCTGAAGTACTGGCATAGCATTGCTAGCATCTCCTTCTACTTTAAAATACGCGTCAATTTCATCAATTTTAAAAGTTGTAACTCCTAAATCTTTCGATTGAATCATTAACTCATTTAATATATCTTTATTCTTTTTGGCAATTCCATCAGATACTTTACCTTCAACAATACCCCATCTTTTAGGATCAAAGTGAAAAATAGGATCTTTTACTTGAGGATTTGCCCCTACTATATTTAGCGTAAAATTTAATAGTTCACCACCTATAATTCCATTATCTCCAAAATTAAGTGTCCCATTTATAATATCACCACCTTCATATTGTATGGTAACATTTGAGGGGAGATTTACGGTTTTACCGTCTAAATCCATAATACAATTTATTATTATTGTAGAATTTGGGGTTACATTATCTAATGTAAAATCACATGGTAAAGTAGTATCGGTATTTCCAGGATCTGTGTCATCTGGGGGAGTATCTTCGTTATCTATTGGTTTTTCATCTTCAACAACTTCAGCAACTTCAACAAACAATTCTTCGTTATTACAAGCTGTTAATGATAGGGTTAATAGTAAAATAAATAACGCGTGTTTCAAAATCTCTTTCATAATAATCATGATTTGGGGTGTTAGTAAATCTCTATTCAATAGTAAAAATAATTAAAAAAACATCGTTTAAATGATTTATTTTTTCGACAAATTACATTCTTATTTTAAATTTTTATCGACAAAAGGCAATTTTAAACGATTAAATGTTCTTCAAAAACTTTAACCTGCTCATATATACGCGTCAAAATTTTATTTGGATTACTTAATTAAAAAATAATTAAGAGCAAATTTAACTTAATAAAAGGATATTTTAGAAAAATTGTTAATAACCTTTAATAAGTTTTAAACATTTTTTAGCCTTATAATCAATCATATAAGTGTTTTTCTAATGTGTTAAAAATAATTTTCACATAGTTCTTTTTAATTATTTATCCTTATATCAATCAAATAATTCTTCAAACCTTATTACACCGAATATTTTCGTTTTTTCATAGAATAAATTACTGATATTTAAAATGAATATTATAAGTTAGCCGCATAATTATTGCCCCTCAATAAATTTATTTTTCATATGAACTTAACATTCGAAATACAATCGTCTATTCTTGATAATTACAGAAATAATGCTTTTTATATAAACAATACATATTATACTTATAAAGATTTAGCTCAAATAATATCAAATATAAGAAGTGAATTAAAAATAAACGTAAAGAAGACCGAGCACTTTATTGGATTAATTACTAATGATGATATTTACACGTATGCTTCGATAATTGCACTATGGCTAGAAGGTAAAGCTTATGTACCCTTAAATCCAGAATTTCCAAAAGACAGAAACTTGTCAGTAATCAAACAAGCTAATGTTATTACAGTTCTTGATTCTTCACTAGATAGCGCTTTTAACAGTGTTAATTCGATAATGACCAAAAAACTTAGTGATTCGAAGATTGATTTACACCCTATTAAAATATCAAATGAAGATTTTGCTTACATATTTTTCACCTCAGGAACAACAGGTACACCTAAAGGAGTTCCTATTACTTTTGGAAACCTATCTGGTTTTATTGATGCTCAATGGGCATTAGATTATACAATCACCGAGAATGATAAATGTTTACAGATGTTCGAATTAACCTTCGACTTATCTGTTGTGTCATATCTAGCACCTTTACTTAAAGGAGCTTGTATTTATACAATACCAAAAGATGAAATTAAATATAGTTATATTTTTGAACTTATGGAAGATCATGAATTGACTTATTCGTTAATGGTTCCCTCTATATTACATTATTTAAGACCTTATTTTGATGAAATAAATTGTCCATCAATGAAATATAGTTTGTTTTGTGGAGAAGCTTTACCGTTAGACGTTACAGAAGAATGGAGTAAGTGCATCCCTAATGCAACCATTGCTAATGTATATGGACCAACAGAATGTACTATTTACTGCATGGATTATACATATAAAAGAGATGTTGAAAACAAAGCACATAATGGTGTTTTAACCATAGGCAAAGACATGAAAAACACATCTACCATAATAGTAGATGATAATAACAATGAAGTTGAAACTGGAAAAGAGGGCGAACTTTGCTTAAGCGGAATACAGCTAACTCCTGGCTATTGGAAAAATGAAGAAAAAAACAAAGAAGTCTTTTTTAATAAAATGCATAATGGAAAAGAAACTAGGTTTTATAGAACGGGCGACCTATGTCGTGCCGATGAAGATGGAGATGTTTTATATTTAGGCAGAGTTGATTTTCAAGCTAAAATTCAAGGATTTAGAGTAGAATTATCTGAAATAGAATTTCATGCTAAAGCTGCATTGAATAAAGCTAATGCCATAGCTATTGCTTTTACTAATAATATCCATAATACAGAAATAGGTTTGGTTATTGAATCGGAACCTATGGATACTAAACAATTGATAGAAAATTTAAATCTTAAATTACCTAAGTACATGATTCCAACACAAATAAAATTTATTGGAAACTTTCCTTTGAACACAAATGGAAAAACAGATAGAAATAAATTAACAGAACTTTTTATTTAATAAAATAGATAATATGGAGACCTTAACAATAAAAGAAAATATAAGTGATGTATTAAAATCTATTTTGGGGCATAATAACTTTGAAATGCGCGATGAATTAACAGCTAAGGATGTAGACGGATGGGATTCATTATCGCATATGATGATTATTACTAAAATAGAGGAAGCTTTCAATATTAAATTTAAGCTTAGAGACTTAAATAAACTTAAAAACATGGGCTCGTTAGTGGCTGTGATACAAAGCAAAATATAATTAACAAACTGTGGTATTTAACTCATTTAATTTTGTTGCTTTTATAATACCAGTACTTTTTGTTTACTGGTTATTTTTTAAGAAAAGCAAAGTATTTCAAAATATACTATTATTAATCTCTAGCTTAATTTTTTATGCATGGGCAGACTGGAGGTTTTTAATTCTACTTTTAATAAGTATCCTGCTTAATTATTATTTAGGAAAAAAAATCAGCAATACTACAAATGAGATTATACAAAGACGTTTTTTGTATATGGGCTTAATATTTAATATTGGGCTTTTGTTATACTTCAAATATTTTAATTTTTTCTATGACGGATTTGTAGGAATTTTAAATATTTTTGGAGCCACTGCTAGTTACAGTACACTCTCAATATTACTTCCACTCGGAATTAGTTTTTTCAGTTTCCAAACATTGGGCTATCTTATAGATATCTATGACGAGGAAATTGAGTCTAGCGATAACCTTTTGGAATTTTCAGTTTTTGTAAGCTATTTTCCAAAAATCCTTTCTGGTCCTATTGAAAGAGCTTCAAAAATGATGCCTCAAGTTCAAGAGAAAAGAAATTTTTCTTACCCTGTTTTTGTTGATGGACTCAGGCAAATTTTATGGGGGCTATTTGCCAAAATTGTTATTGCAGAAAATTGTGCATCTATAGTAAACCCTATTTTTAATGACTACGGAAATCAATCTGGAAGCGTATTACTTTTAGGAACATTTTTTTATGCCATCCAATTATATGCTGATTTTTCTGGATATTCCAATATGGCAATAGGTATATCAAAGCTCTTTGGTATTCAATTAATGCGTAATTTTTCAACGCCCTTCTTTTCAACTAATATTAGTGATTTTTGGAGAAAGTGGCACATTTCTTTAACCACTTGGATGATGGATTATGTATTTACACCACTATCATTTAGTCTAAGAAATTATCAAAAAAAAGGATTGATCATTTCTATTATTACAACATTTGTTCTTGTTGGTTTTTGGCATGGAGCTAATTGGACATTTGTGTTTTATGGATTGCTCCATGGGGTATATTTTATTCCATTAGTATATTCTGGTAAAATGAACACATCGGAAATAGTAGCAAAAGGTAAGTTTTTGCCATCTTTTGCTGAGCTTATAAAAATGATCTTGTTATTTATTTTAATAATGCTCACTGATGTATTTTTTAGAGTTAATAATGTTTCGGATGCTTTTGACTATATATTTTTAATTTTTTCTAATGGTCTTTTTAGTTTTCCTTTAGAAGTTTTAAGCTCAAATTATTTAATAACCATAGTTTTGTTATGCTTTTTTATACTTGTAGAATGGTTGCATAGAGAAAAACTTCATGATTTTGAGATAAGTAGATATAATTTTTTAATCAGATGGAGCTTATATGTATTCATTTTTTTATTAATCTTATTTTTTGGTAAAAGTGCAGAAACCTTTATTTATTTTCAATTTTAAATATTATGAAAACTTTATTTATAAAATTAGGGTTGTTTTCTATGATATGTTTAGCTATTCTAACATATATTTTAATGAATTATGGAGGTAACGTTGACTATTTTTATGAAAAATTCACAACACCCAAAGTAAAATCAATGATTATAGGGGACTCAAGAAGTTTTCAAGGAGTCCAGCCTAGTATAATTAATCAATATTTCCATAACAGCAAGAAGTATGGTCTTCCTATTTTAAATTATAGCTTTACAGGATCTCAAGCCATATCTGGACCTTTATATACAGAAAGTATACTAAAAAAATTAGACAAGAAGACAACCAATGGGTTATTCATTATATCTATTACACCCGATTTCTTGACTTCTAAAGTAGGTTTTAGAAATGATCTAGGAGAATTTAGAGAAGCTAATCAACCTCCTCATAATATGGATATAGTTGATGTCAATCCAAATTATGAATATTTATTAAAAAACATTGCTTATTTTCATTTTAAGGCCTTATTTAGAAAGAATTCCAAAACGCATAAAGATGGTTGGTTAGAGGAGTCCAATTTACCTACAGATACTTTAGTTTTTAATACATGGAGAAAACATCAAATAGATTTATTTCTCGAAGATAGAAATATGTACAAAATATCAGATTTCAGAGTCAATAGTTTTAATGTTCTTATTAAAGAATTAAAAAAATATGGAGAAGTCTATTTAATAAGAATGCCTATAAGTAAGGAGTTTCTAACCCTTGAAAATTCGTACTACCCAAAACTAAGTACTATTGTTGATTCTATAGCAAAGATAAACGAAATACCATTTTTTAATTTTAATAATTCGGATAAGCTTCAATACAAAACATACGATGGTCATCATATAGATAAATATGGTGGTGGAAAATTCACGAAAGCTCTTTGTGACTCAATAACTCAGAAGTAATTCAATATTTAATATTTTATGCTATTCAACTCGTTTGAATTCTTGCTTTTCTTTCCAATAATGATTATTGGTTTCTATACGTTACCCCATAAAAACAGATGGCTATGGCTTCTTTTAGGGAGTTATTTTTTTTATATGGTTCATGAACCATCATTAGCCTTACTTCTTATTATCTCAACTACCGTAGACTATTTTTGTGCCCTAAAAATGCCTAATGCTTCTTATAGAATAAAAAAATATCTTCTTTGCACAAGCATTTTCACCAATATTGGCATCCTTTTTTCATTTAAATATTTGTTCTTTTTTACTTCATCAATAGAAGGAATATTTAAATTCTTTGGTTTAAATATTATTGATACTAGTCATACCGGAGCCTATAATTTTAATCAAATACTATTACCTGTTGGTATAAGCTTTTATACCTTTCAAACACTTAGTTATACTATAGATGTGTACAGGGGTAAAATTTCGCCTGAAAAACATTTTGGAGTTTTTGCACTCTATGTGTCGTTTTTTCCTCAATTAGTTGCAGGCCCCATAGAACGTGCCTCTAGACTAATTCCACAATTAAAAAAAGAAATAAGCATTCATTTGCCAAATTTAAAAAAAGGACTTATAATGATAGCTTGGGGATTTTTCTTGAAGGTTGTTGTTGCCGATAGGTTAGGTGTTTATGTTGATGCTGCTTTTGAAGATCCTGAGTTTAATCATGGACTCCCTCTATTTATTGGTTCATTTTTCTTTGCTTTTCAGATTTATTACGATTTCTCTGCTTATACATCAATAGCAATTGGTACAGCCAAAACAATGGGATTTGATTTAATTCAAAATTTTAACAAACCATATTTCGCCACATCGATTTCAGAATTTTGGAAACGGTGGCATATTTCTTTAATGGATTGGCTTAAAGACTACATTTTTATACCCTTAGGAGGTTCTAGATGCTCTAAGTTAAAAGTTGTAAGAAATGTGCTTATTTTATTTTTTATTGTAGGCTTATGGCACGGTGCTAATTGGACTTTTGTTATTTGGGGCATATTGAATGCTGTACTCCTTATTATAGAATTTAGCACCAACGGTATTAGAAAATTAATTTTTAAAACCCTTAAGGTTCCTAAAACTATAATTAAAATATTGGGGTGGTGTTCTTTAGCCATATGCCTTAGCATACCTTTAATCTTTTTTAGATCCCCTTCTATAACTGATGCTTTTCTATATTTTAAAAGTATGTTTAACATTACAGGTTTGCATGTTAACATATTGAATAATTATTTTGAACTTATTTTAAACTTTATCTTTATAATAGGTATTCAAACAATCCATTACTTTAAAGGAAATGATAAAATTCATGAATTGGTTCTAAATAAATCAACGGCAGTGAGATGGTCAATATATTTGAGCTATATTTTAGTTATAGTTTTATTTGCTATTAATCGTCAAAATACATTTATATATTTTCAATTTTAACGGTTATGAAGGATTTTGTTTTTAAAATAGTCATTTTCTGTATTTTATTTGCTGCTGTTTATGCATTTTTTGTGGATAAGCTTTCAAAAGAATATGTAGACCCTTACTATAATAAATTTTCTCAAGAAGCCAATGGTTTAATTTTAGGGTTGTCTCGCGCAAGTGAAGGCATTTCTCCTGAAATTATTGAAGAAGAATTAAATAACTGTTCATTTGAAAAACCAATTGTGAATTTTGCAATGAATACGGTTCAATCATCTTATGGTGAAATATATTTAAGAGGAATAAAGAAAAAGTTAAAACCGAATTCTAAAAATGGTCTTTTTATAGTTTCAATTTCCCCAGGAAGTTTTACTGCGCCTTTTGGCATGAACGATAAAAACATTTTCGACATGGATAAAGAAGGTATTATTGGTAAAATAGATAATTTCACATCAGCGCCAAACTATAGCTATATTGTTAGCACCTACCCGCTTCCTTTATATAATACGTTGCATGATTTTGATAAATGGGATCATCATAAACCACATCCAAGTGGGTGGAATGAAATCACGCAAAATGGTAGATTTAACAAGATTGGAGAAAATGATATCAATCACTGGAAATCGTTAACAATCAGATACTATAAACGAAAAGTCGAGAAAGAACAATTTTCGAATTACCGCTTAAATTATTTTATAAAGACTATTCAATATTTAAAAACAATTGGCAATGTCTTCATTGTTCGTTTACCTGCAGATACTGATATTATAAAAACAGAAAATGATTTATGGAAAGGTTTTGACAAACAATTTGATAGTATTTCAAAACAACATGATGTTAAGTTTTTAAATTACTCATCATTGGGTAGTGACTATAAAACTTATGACGGGTCTCATATGTTATCCACTAGTGCAAAGAAATTCTCTAAGCTATTGGGTAAGGATATCAGAAATAGTTTAATGGAAAGGAATAAATATGGTAAATAACAAAACCCCTTATTTACGTAAAACTTTTAGGTCTATTTGGCTAAAACACTTCAACAATAGCGAAAAGCCATTTGATTTTAGTTTTGTTGATACACTTACTTTTGTAAAACATAAAAAACTACCTGTATATTGCAATACAGGAGGCACTAATACAAAAGGGATTTCATATAATTTATCTAATAACATTTATAATGATTATAAAAATAATGTTTTCATAATCTTTGATGTTCCTGCATTTAATGTAGAAAATAATATTAAAAATGAAGATTTAAATTGTTATAAAATCAAACAGTATCCTGGATACATATGCGATCTGCAAAGATACAATACACTTGAAGAGTATCTACTTGAAGTTATTAGTAAAAAAAGCCGCTATAAATTCAACAGTTACAAACGCAAACTAGAAGCTTCATGTGATGTGCATTATAAAATGTTTTTAGATGATATAACTCCAGAAGCTTATGAAGACATCTTTTATCATTTTAAACGGCTTCTCAAAAAACGATTTTTTGATAAGAAAACGGTAAATAATAATTTAAATCCTGAGGAATGGAATTTTTATAAAGAAGTTACATTACCTATGCTCTTGAAAAAACAAGCTGGACTTTTTGTAGTATACGATAAAGACAAACCTATTGCTATTACCTTAATTAATTTGTCAAATGATACCATGATAGATGTTATTAGGGTTTTCGATATTGACTACAAAAGGTTTAGACTGGGTACCGTTAGTATTATGAAGCAATTAGAATGGTGTTTTGAAAATAATTTTAAGACTTTAGACTTTTCTAAAGGCTATTTTGAATATAAGCAACGATGGGCAAACAAGCCATATTGGTTTGAATACCATATTTTTTATGATAAAAAATCAGTTATAGCCAAAACGCTAGCATGGATTTATAAGAATTTCTTTGCCTTTAAATTATTTCTTAGAAAAAAACATATTACAAATCTTATTCATGAGATCTGCTTTTTTCTAAACAAAAAGAGATATGCTGAATAAATATTGAGTAAATTAAGCCATTAACAAAGACCAATCTGTTTAGATGATCCACAAGCTTTTTTCTATTCGAAACAGTCATTTAATTTTTGATTTATTTTTAAATAAAAAAATAAGTTCATTATACGATGCTAAAGTTTTTAATACATTAACACAAAATAGCTTCAGCATTGAAAATATTGGTAAAGGGAACTTCAAAAACATCTATCTAATCAAAGATATCCCCAATTATTTAAGTTTTACCCTTCATTTTAAAGACTCTTCCTTTAAATTAAAAAAAATATTACAATACAAAGGGTATTTGATAAAGACAGAAGGTTTTGTAGATGTTAATAACTTTATAAATAGCACTCTAAATAAAAGAAACAAGAAAAATTTAAAGGCAAAAACAAACAAACTTTATAGGAACCACAATATTAGATCACATTTTTTTTTCGGACAAATAGATAAACAAGACTACGAAATTCTTTTTGAGGATTTCTACAGGTTACTCGAAACAAGATTTAAAAAGAAGAAGGTACATAACCGTTATTTATTGAATTGGGACGATTTAAAAGCTTCTACTTTTCAAAAAATATTAGATAAAAAAGCTTCTTTACATGTTATCTACGATGACTTAAAACCTATTGCAATAACCCTGAATTTCCATTTAAGCGATATCGTTTTTAGTCATATTCAAACCTATGATGTGGATTATTCCAAATATAACATGGGAGATATAAGTATGGTAAATCATATTGAATGGTTAATACACAACAATATTGCCATATTTGATCTTTCTATGGGACATACTTATTATAAAGAAAAGTGGAGCAATCATCAGTATTATTTTTTCCATCACATTTTTTATAATAAAAAATCAATACTATCAATACTATTCGCTAAGATTATTACGCACGAACTAAAACTCTTGCAATTTTTAAGAGATAAAAATATAATTGGTAATTTTTTTGTGTTTGATAAGCTTCTTTACATTTATAAAAGCAAAGTAGTAAGACCCTAGTAGCATGCTAAAAAAAATACTACCAGAAAGTTTAGACGTATTAAGTACTTTTTTAGAAAGAAAAGTAGCATTGCCTATTTATAGTGCTATTATAAATAATATTTCAGGTACGCCCATTTATAAAAATACAAAGTTAGAACTTAAAGACAAAAGCTTTTTGTACTGTATTTATGATTTTCCCAGCTATTTAAGTGGGACTATTACAAACACAAATTGGAAATTAAAAATTATAAATACCTATAAGGGATCATTAATTCTACTTAAAAACTATAAAGGCACAGACCATTATTTAAAGCATAAATTTAGTTCTGGAAGACGATCGAAATTTAGAACCTACCAACGGAGGTTGGAAACATGTTTCGATATCGAGTACAAAAGTTACTTTGGGGCTATTTCAAAAGACGAATACGACTTTCTTTTTGAAACATTTCATAAGATGATTAAAAATCGGTTTCTGGAAAAAAAAATACAGAATTACGATTTATCCCGATGGGATATTTACTACGACATAGCCTATCCACTTATAAATAGTAAGGAAGCCGCTTTATTTGTTATTTATAATGATAAAAAGCCTATTAGTATTTGTTTAAACTTAGTAAGAAATAAAACTATTTACGGTTATGTAAGGACTTATGATATTGATTACTCTAAATTCTACATAGGATTTACAGATTTCATAAAACAGTTAGATTGGTGCTTTGACAATAAAATTGAGATTTTCGATTTACTTAAAGGAAATTATCCCTATAAAACTAAATTAATTGATACCCAATATAATTTTCAAAAGCATATTCTTTACAACTCAAAGTCAATTTTAGCAAGCATTTCAGCAAATCTAATAGTGACAAGAACACGTGTTTTCTATACATTGGTGCGTTTTTTAAAGAAGTTGAATTTTAATATACTATACCATAATTTTTTAAAATATAGATATAGAAATAGAGAATTAAGTAATATGGATACCAGTTCAAGAAAAATAGTTATTGAAAAGCTTGAGCTAATGGATTCAAATGCCAATTTAACTAATATTGACATAAATAATGAAACATTTAGCCATTTAAAAAGACCCGTATATAATTTTTTATATGCCAATCAGGAATCAATAAATACCATTGAAGTTTTTAAATTTCAAAAGGAAAGAGATGTTTATATTATAAAAGGAAAAAATAATATATCGAAAATTACTTTTCAATAGGTCTTTATGGGAATTATTAAAAACATAACATTTTTAAAAGCGTTTTTAGCAAAAAGTAGCCTCCCTCCTATCTATGGTTCAATTTCAGATAATAAAGGTTTCGATTACAAAGCGGAAACTAGTAAAACCCTACATACAAATAAACAAGTATTTTTAATAAAAGATATACCAGATTATTTGCACGTAGATATTAAAGAAACAGAAAACAAAACTTCCCTGTCTAAAATAAAAACCCTAAAAGGTCATTTGATAGATTTCCAATTATTTAAAGGTTTTCCCGATTATTTAGAACAAAATTTTAGTGCCAAGAGCAGATCTAACCTAAGACGTTATCAAAATAGATTAGAAACTTGTTTTAATATTAATTATATCTGCTATTATGGAGCCATTCCCAAGCCAGAATATGATAACCTTTTTGTTGTTTTAAAGCATCTATTATTAAGAAGGTTCAATGAAAAACAAGAGGTGAATTATGAATTGCAACATTTGAATGAATTCCATGATATTGTATATGATTTAGTGCTTAATAAAAAAGCAAGTATATATGTTATATATGATGGGCAAAAGCCTATAAGCATTCGAATAAATATGCATAAAGAGCGATTGAGTTTTTATATTATTAGTGGCTATGACATTGATTATTCTAAGTTTCATTTAGGTGCTATAGATATGCTTAAAAGTATTGAGTGGTGTTTCAATAATGATTTTGAAGTTTATGATCTTTTAAAAGGTTACGATTATTACAAAGTAAAATGGGCGACAACATGCTACCATTATTATAATCATATTGTTTATAATTCGAGTTCGATTAAAGCGTCCTTCATTGGGAAATTAGCTTATATAAAAGAAGTCATTAAATACAAATGCTATACAGCCACTAAAAACTCAAAGCTATATTTCGCATATAAGAAAATTAACAAAAAAATATTTGGAATAACACGTAGTGATAATAAAAAATCAACGTTTATCATTTCCAATCCTACCAAAAATGACATAAGGAATATAGCTTTGATAGATATTGAAAAAAATAATGACTATGCCTTTTTAAGAAAGGCTTTATACGATTTTTTATTTATATCTAAAGAATCCACTAATAATGTATCTGTTTATAAATTTAATAATTCACAAAATACGTTTTTAATAAAGTCTAAAAACCAAAGCCAATTAGTAACAATAGATTAAAAATGAAGAAATAGTTGTGTCATAAATGGAAATAAATAAAAAACATATCAACGTAAGTTTTTTTCTGGACATCTTCTTTAAAGAAGAGGGCTTCCCCACTTTTTATAAAAAAGTGATCAATTCGTTTACAGAAAGGGTTATTTATAGAACAAATTCTAATTCCAATTTTAAAATAAAACAATCAATATATAGTATTAGTGATGTTCCTGATTATTTTTCAACCGAGCTTATTAATACAGATAAGCATTTAAAACAGTTAACAACTTCGCTATATGCTGGTTATTTAATAAACTTAACAGCTTTCAAAGACTTAGAAGACTACTTAAATAATAAATTAGGCAGACCCAGAAAATCCCAATTAAAAAGGTACAGAAAACGATTGGATTTATGTATGGCTCCAGAATACAAAATATTCTACGGAGATATCTCAAAAGATGACTACCACTTACTTTTTAAGAATTTATTCTCAATGACTGAACGGCGTTTTGATCAAAAAGAAGAATTGAATTTTGAATTGCCTTATTTAGAATTATATAAAGAGATCATGTATTCATTGATATTAAATAAAAAAGCCTGCATATTTGCTATATATCATAACAATATCCCCATTAACATCTCTCTAAACTTTATTGATGAAGATACTGTTTTTCATTGGAATAGTTGTTACGATATAGACTATCAAATGTTTAATTTAGGGCACATCAATATGATAAATCACTTAGAATGGGCTTTTCAAAACAACTTTAAACTTTTTGATATGGGTAGAGGTGATTTTTTGCATAAACGAAAATATGTCAATGAAAATTATATGTATAGAGAGCAAGTTATATACAATTCAAAGTCATTACAAGCTTCAATGATAGCACACATTAAAATAATAAAATTGAAAACCAGATTTGGGCTAATTCAATTTCTAAAAAAAACTAAAATGCATTTATGGTATAGTAAATATGTTAAATATAAATACAGACTCATCAAAGCCAAAAGTAAACCACCTAAAGAAATAAAATTTAATATGGATAATACGGTTTCAGAAATACCAGAGCTTAAGAGCTTAAATACAATAGATCTTAGCAAAGGAGAATACAGGTTTTTAATAAAACCATTAAATTATTTTCTACATAAATGTCAAGAATTCGTAAATAATGTTAATATATACAAAGACATCGATAATAAGGGGACTTTTTATTTTAAAGGTTTAAAAAGTGTACAAAAAATAGTAATTGCAGATTAAATTAATTTTTAATTTGAAAAATTCAATGGACAAAAAAAATAAAATAGTAATCTTTCCTCTTCTATTTAGAACACCAGAGATTAACCATCTTTATAAAAGTATTGAGTATTTTGGACTAAACATTTTAAATAAAAACTCCGAAGTTTTAAAAAACAGCATATTTACATTCAGATTAGTTCCAGAATATTTTAAGTTCAACTTAAGAGACACCACATTTAGAAGTAAAACAATCCCACAGTACAATTGGGGTTATTCGATATTACTCAATACTTCCGATTCTATTGATGCTTATATGCAACGTCATTTTAATTCCAAAAAGAGAAACATTCTAACAAGATATGTCAAGCGATTGGAATTATGTTTCAACATAAAGTACAGCATGTTTTATGGAGCAATTTCTTCGACAGATTACAACTTCATCATGCAGTCACTACACAATATGATTGTTAATAGGTTTAAAGAACGAAATGAAACACACAAAAACCTGTTTGAATGGCAGGCATTAGTCGAAAATACTTACCAAAAAATCCTAAACAAAGAGGCCTCATTATTTGTTATTTATAATGAAGATGAGCCCATAGAGGTTTCATTAAATTATCATTTTGATAAAGTCTTATTTAGTTATATTTCATCATTTAATATTAATTATTCAAAGTTTGGATTAGGTCATATCGAAATATATAAGCAAATCGAATGGTGTGCCAATAACGCCTATAAGCTTTTTGAAATGGGTGTTGGAGGCATGGATTACAAAAGAAGGTGGAGCAATAATGTTTATAGATATAATCATCACGTGGTCTACAAGAATTCATCTTTCCAAGCAAAATTCCAAGCACAATTAATTATGATGAAAATCCGAATTAAAGAATTCCTTAAATCCAAAGGTTTAAACGAAATTTATCCAAAAATTAATAGATTTTTTACAAAGAAACAAGATAAGCAAAGTAATATTGCACTGTCTAAAATTAAAGTAATTAATGATCTAGACATGGCTAATCTTGAAGAAATACAACAAAATAAATTAGACGAAAAGGATTTTTTGCAAAAGTATATATACGATTTTTTATATACTACAACAGGGCATATTAATGATGTGAAGATATATAAATACACTACCGAACGTTCATTTTTAATTAAAGGTATAAAGAGCTATCAAAAAGTAACATGCCATGTTTAATTTTTATTTTAGCTATAGCATAATAAAATACCTCCTAATCAAAACGCTGTTTATCTTAAAACTCAGTAATAGAAAGAGAAAAGCA
Source organism: Flavivirga abyssicola (assembly GCF_030540775.2). Classification (GTDB taxonomy): domain Bacteria; phylum Bacteroidota; class Bacteroidia; order Flavobacteriales; family Flavobacteriaceae; genus Flavivirga; species Flavivirga abyssicola. The sequence goes on from NZ_CP141266.1 coordinate 4,162,937, forward strand.
AATCAAAACTAATTACTTTTATATATTTGTCACCGCACAATTAATAGGTTAAAGCATAACCGGTTTTATGAAAAAGAAAATTATTCGAGTCACTACAGTTCCATTGTCGTTGAGTGGCTTGCTACAAGGACAATTAAAATTTATGTCTAACTATTTTGATATAGTAGCAGTATCATCAAAAGGAAAAGACAATGCATTAGCAAGAGTGTCGGCGTATGAAAATGTTCCAACCATAGCGGTTGAAATGACAAGAAAAATAACACCGTTTAAAGATCTTTTTGCTGTGTGGCAGCTCTATAAAGTGTTTAAAAAAGAAAAGCCCTTTATTGTGCATTCTCACACACCAAAAGCTGGAACATTGTCTATGCTTGCAGCAAAAATGGCAAAAGTACCACATAGACTACATACCATAGCAGGCCTCCCTCTTGTTGAAGCCACAGGTTTTAAACGACTCATTCTCAATACTGTTGAAAAAATAACTTATAGATGCGCAACCAAGATATATCCAAACTCGTATGGGTTGGTAGATATTATTTTAGAAAACAATTTCACAAAAAAAGATAAGTTAAAAGTTATAGCCAATGGAAGCACAAATGGTATAGATACTTCATATTTTGATCCAACAATTTTTAATGATAAAAATAAAATACTCGAACTTAAAAAAAATTTAAATATTTTAGAAGGTGATTTTGTATTTGTGTATACTGGCAGATTGGTTACCGATAAGGGGATAAACGAATTGATGATAGCTTTTGACAAAATAAGCAAAGAACACAAAAAGATAAAACTATTACTAGTAGGAACATATGAAAATGAATTAGATCCGCTTTTACCAAAGTCAATGGACATAATAGAAAATAACAAAAATGTCGCTTGTACTGGCTGGGTAGACGATGTAAGACCTTATTTTGCGATATCCAACGCTTTGGTCTTCCCTAGTTATCGAGAAGGTTTTCCAAATGTAGTTATGCAATCTGGAGCTATGGAATTACCAAGTATTGTCACAAATATTAACGGTTGTAATGAAATAATTGAACATAAAAAACATGGATTTATTATTCCTGTAAAAGATGAGAAAGCAATCTATGAATCCATGAACTACATATTATCACACCAAGAAGAAATTATAAAAATGGGGTTACAATCTAGAGCTAATATAGTTTCTAAATTTGAACGAAAAAGAGTCTGGGATGCTTTGCTTGCTGAGTATCAAGGTTTAAATTAAATATCTTAATAGCGTTTAAGTTAAAAATTAGTAGCTATATCTTTTACGGGTGGTGGGATTATTCAAAAGTGAAATTGTTAATTTTATTAATTTAACCATAAAAATTTAATGTTCTTAAGACTTACACATTTAAAAGTATTTATAAAAGATAAAAATAAAAAAGGGTGGTTAAAGGTATTTAAAGAGTCACTACATTTTGCATGGATAAAAAAAGAACTCCCTATTGATTATTTTAGAAAATTTCTGTACCGCAAAGATGTTACAGATTATAGAAATTATTTAAGTCTAAAACAATATTACAGTATTATTCAATCTCCCAAGATGTTTATTCCTGAGATATCATCTATTTCAGATAACAAACTAAGTTTTGCTCTTTATTGTGAAAAAAACAATTTACCAACGCCAATTTTAGTAAGTTACAATTTAAATAGTAGCTTTTTTTTTAATGGAACCATTATTACAATAAATACGAAACCAGACCTTATTTCTTTTTTTGAAAGCATATTTAAAAATAATAAACAAGAAAAATTGTTTTTAAAACTTTTCAATGGTTTTGGAGGAAAAGGTTGCATCCTTTTAGAAAGAAAAAAACTAAAAGTTCAAATAGAAAAGTTTGGAGATTCCATATTAAAAAACTGCTATGTACACCAAGAAGTTATTATTCAACATCCAGATGTAAATAAAATATACCCAAGTTCTGTAAACACCTTGAGAATAGATACCTATATAGATAAACAACAAAATATTCATGTACTATCTGCACTCATGCGTTTTGGAATTGGAGGTAGTTTCACAGACAATGCCAGTACTGGAGGTCTCTATATTTCGGTAAATACAGAGACCGGTAAGCTTCAGGGAAAAGGGAGGCAAGATATTATTAAGGGAGGCAAAGAATTCACTAAACATCCAGACTCCAATACTGTATTAAACGGATATAAAATACCTTTTGTTACAGAATCTTGTAACTTAGTTAAACTTGCTAGTAAAAGTTTACCAAATAAAATTATTGGTTGGGATATTGCAATTACTAAAAATGGTCCAGTAATTATTGAAGGTAATTACGGACCATCTTTGCATATGACAGACGTTGCCTATGGCGGTTATTGTAAACATGAAAAAATTCAAGAAATTTTAAAAGAAATTAAAAACTAAAATGAAATTATTAATATCATTTTTAGAATATCTAAGATTTATATCCTTTTGGTTTTTAGACATGATTAAAGGATTAAAAATAACACGTCACTATAAGGAGATTTCTTATATTTTAGAAAATTTCTCTACACCCAAATCAAAAGCTCTCAGAGAAAAAAAATTAATGGAATTAATAAATCATGCTAATAAGCATACCTTATTCTATAAGAATTATAAAAAAATACAAGACTTTCCAGTAATTAACAAGAACATTTTAAGAGCTCGCATTAAAGAATTTAAATCGAGTAGTTTTACAAATAAAAAAACAAGAATAGTTTCAACTAGTGGCTCTACTGGCAGTGCTTTAAAAATCAATCAAAATCGAAATAAAGTTTCTAGAAATATAGCAGACTCTATTTACTTCGGAAAATTAGCGGGTTTTAAGATTGGATATAAACTTTTATATTTAAGACACTGGGACGATTTACTAAGAAAGCCTTTTTTCACAAAGTTTGCACAGAATATTGAAGAACTAGAAGTTGTTAATCTTAACGACTCATATGTAGAAAGTATTATAAATAAAATTAAGTATGATAAATCTTCAAAAGGTTGGTTAGGATACTCATCTGGATATGAACTCATATGTAAGTATCTTGATAAAACAAAATCTAAACCTATAAACAGTTATGTAAAATCAATTATAGCAATGTCTGAGGGTCTTAATAAATACACAAAAAGATCTATGCGTAAATATTTTAATGCACATGTGGTTTCTAGATACTCAAATACTGAAAACGGAATAATAGCCCAGCAAAAAATAAATAGTGATAGTTTCTCAATAAATTGGGCGAGTTTTTATGTAGAGATCTTTAAAATAGATGAGGATGTTCCAGTAACAAATGGTGAAGCAGGAAGAATAATTATTACTGATTTACATAATTATGCCATCCCTTTAATACGCTATGATACAGGTGATGTAGGGACTATTAACTACGAGGTTAGTCCTCCTTTGCTAAAAAATATAGAAGGAAGAAAAGCTGACATCATATATAATACAAAAGGAGAAATCGTTTCTTCTTTTATAGTTGCTAATGTTGTAGAATATGAAGGTATCATTCAAGGTCAACTAATTCAAGAAACCCAAAAGGAATATTTATTAAAACTTAATGTTGCTAACGAGTTTAAACAAGAAGTCGATATCATTAATGAATTTAAAGGTTATTTAGGTAATGATGCAGAATTAAAAATTGGCTATGTAGATGAAATTCCATTACTGGCATCAGGAAAAAGAAAGGCTACAATAAATAATTATTACAAAAGTAATCCAAGTCAATAATAAACAAACACCTTAACGATAAAAAATGAAAAATAACGGAAATAACAATTTCTAATACGTTAGTTCTATATATAATCATATATTTGGATTTAAAATTAATAGCAGCAAAATAGAGTATAATTAAACCTTTGGAGTTTGTATAAAACTATATTTAAAAGACTATTTGATTTATTTTTTGCCATTTTTGGTTTAATTATATTTTCGCCATTATTTTTAGTAATCACTACTTTTCTATTTATATCTAATAAAGGGAGCGTCTTTTTTCTTCAAAAAAGGCCAGGGGAAAATGAAGTTTTTTTTCATATCATTAAATACAAAACCATGAATGACAAAAAAGATAAAGAAGGTGTCTTATTACCTGATTCTGAAAGATTAACCAAACTTGGTCGAATATTAAGAAAAACATCTTTAGATGAACTTCCTCAACTCATAAATGTTCTAATTGGTAATATGAGTTTTATAGGACCTAGACCTTTACTAATACGCTATATACCTTATTATACCGAACTTGAAAGAAAGAGACATTCTGTTAAACCTGGTATTACTGGTTTGGCACAAATATCTGGTAGAAATTTATTAGACTGGAATAGCAGGCTAAAAAAAGATATCGAATATGTTGAAAACTTAAGCTTTTTGCTTGACTTGAGCATATTTCTTAAAACTATAAAAAAGGTAATAATATCAAAAGATGTTATTGCTGTTCCAAATTCAGTTATAGAAGATCTAGATGCAGAAAGAAAATAATATAAATTGGGCTATTTTAGTTACTGGTTGGGGAAGAAATGCTAAAGACACCATTGAAGCTTTTCAAAATGGAAAACTAAAAAAGTCCTCTATAAAATTAGTTGTATATGAAGCCGAACCTTGTGGGGCAAAAATGTTAGCCGAAAAATATCAAATAGAAACCCTTAAACTTATAAAGTCAGACTTTTCAAATTTAATCAGCTACCAAAAAGCACTAATTGAAGAAATAAAGAAAAGAGAAATTGACTATATATTTATGCTAAACTATAAATACTATATAAAGAAGGACATGTTACTTTCTTTCCCTAATAGAATTATCAATATTCACCCATCATTATTTCCTAGCTTTTTAGCAACAAAAACAGCTATACAAGATGCAATTGATTATGGCGTAAAAATAACAGGTATTACAACTCATATAATCGATCATAATATTGATCAAGGAATCATACTTTGCCAAAAAGCAATTAAGATCAAAGATAGAGATACGTTTGATTCATTATACAAAAAATTCGCAAAAGAAGGCATCATTATAATAATAAAAACCATACGTAAAATTGAAAAAGAGCATTTCAAAAATTTAAAAACATAGCCATTTTTAATAAAACAATTTGATGAATCAAGAAATAAAGGTTGAAGGTTTAACTAAAAAAATGTTGCAAGTTGCCGTTGATCGTAACATTTATTGGAAAAATGGGCTTGCTCCTTTGCCAAAGAGTAAAGCTCTGTGGTTATTGACAAACCCACGAATTGAAGAAGATGATTATTGTTGTTTAATAGCTAAGGAAGGCGAAAAAATGATTTCTTTCATTTACATGATTCCCGATTTTATGAACACTAAAAACAACTCAATCGAAAAAGTGTATTGGATGATTTTATGGTGGGTAAATCCAAAGTATAAAAAAACAGTTCTAGGGACTTATGCTTTTTTAGAAGCACTAAGATTGACTGATAATAAAATAATAATAAAATCATACGCTGAACATATTGGAGATTTTTATAAAAAACAACCTTTTACAGTTATTGCATCACGATTAAGGTATACCATATTTTTAAGTGTAGACCCTTCTATGGTAATTGGAAGGTTTAAGTTTTTAAAACCTTTTAAAGCTATTCTTGATAAATTTGATTATATAATAGCTTCAATTACAAATAAAATTAATTATAATAAATTTAAAAAAAGCACTAAAGACCTTGAATATCATTATATTAATGAATTAGATGAGGATGTTTGGAATTTTATCAAACCCTTATGTGAAAGTGATTTAATTTTAAAATCAAAAGAATATATAAATTGGCAAATAGATAATAGACAGTATACCCAATTTATTATACAAAAACAACAATATCAATCTTTAGGAACTGGTACTAGTACTAACATACATATACACAATTTAAAAATTATTAATAACAAAAAAATAATAGGCTTTTTATCTTATGTAATTAATTACAATGAATTCAATGTAAAGTATTTTTTAGTTGAAAAAGAAGAAAATTATGATTTATGTGTAAATGCTTTGATTGAAAATTTTATAAAAAAGAAAGCTAAATTTATATTTACCGATGATACTAAACTAGCAGAAAACATAAAAACACGTTTTTTAACCATTTTTACCCATAAAGTTGTAAAAAAAGGATTAGCCCACAATAGTTTAAGATTGAATATGGAAAAAGTAAATCTTTTAAATAGAGACGGTCATTTTTATTAATAATTTGACTATATAATAATGGAATTTATAAAAAGCATACAGAAATCAATAGAAAAAAATGCAGAGCATAACTCACTATGTATCAGTAATATTTATTTTACATATAAAGATTTTGAAATTGAAGTTAGAAAAATCAGGCAAGCTATTGTAAACACCATTGAAGAAAACGAAAAGTTAATTGGCTTAGTTACTAATGATGATATTCAGACATATGCCAGTATTGTTGCACTTTGGTTAGAAGGAAAAGCTTACGTGCCTGTAAACCCAGAAACACCCTTAGACAGAAACCATCATATTTTTGAATTAACAAAAACCAAGTATGTCATTGATTCTTCAAAAGAATCCATTTATAATGATTACAAAGTCATCAATTCAAGTATTCTAGAAGACCTCCACCCTAGCCTAAGTCCAAAAGATTTCTCAGGAGAGCATTTAGCATATATTTTATTCACTTCAGGTACAACTGGTGTGCCAAAAGGAGTCCCTATTACATTTAATAATGTACAAGCTTTGGTAAATGCCGTAGATTCAGAGCCAGAATTTAATCTAAATAATACAGACAGATGTCTTCAAATGTTCGAGTTAACGTTTGATTTTTCTGTTGTTACCTATTTATTTCCTTTGTTGGCAGGGTCATGTATGTATACCATACCAAAAGGAGCTATAAAATATTTTTATGTTTTCAAACTTATCAAAGAGAAAGCACTAACAGTTCTTACTATGGTACCGTCAATAATTAATTACTTACGTCCTTATTTTCCAGAAATCAATGAAGAATCTGTAAGGTATTGTAGTTTTGGAGGCGGTGCCCTACATAGTGATATAGCAAAAGAATGGAGTGAATGTTTACCTAATTGTAAAATATTTAACTATTACGGACCAACTGAGTTTACTGTTTATAGCGGCTTTTATCCCTACCATAAAGATACGCATACAAAAGCCTATAATGGCATAATTGCCATTGGAACACCTCAAAAAGACACGCTATACCTTGTTGTAAACGAAAATAATGAAGAAGTTTCTATTGGTAAAACAGGAGAACTTTGCTTAGGAGGTCCACAAATAACACCAGGATATTGGAAAAATGAAGAAAGAAATAAACAAAGTTTTTTTGTTAGAAACGAAAATGGTAAAGATATAAGGTATTACAAAACAGGGGATTTATGCATAAAGGATAAGGACAATAATTTTCTTTATGTGGGTAGAGCTGATTTTCAAGTAAAAATTAGAGGGTATCGTGTCGAGCTATCAGAAATTGAATTTCATGCCAAATCAAAATCTGAAAAAAAAGTCAATATAGTTGCTTTAGATATTAATAATAAACTTGGTAATGCCGAACTAGGATTGGCTATTGAATCTGAACCTTTTGATACCTCATATATTTTTGAGTATATGAAAACTAAAATGCCAAATTATATGATTCCGATGCATGTCAGGTTCATAAAAAATTTTCCACACAGTATTAACGGTAAAATTGATAGAAAAGAATTAAAAAAACATTTCGATATAAAATAAAACTTATGAGTAGAGAAGAAATTTTAACAAAAGTCACTAAAGTATTTTCAGGAGTATTAGAGCATAATAATTTTGAACTTACAAATACAACAACAGCAGAAGATGTTGATGGTTGGGAATCAATTACACATATGATGATTATTACTGAGATTGAAAAAACCTTTGATATTAAATTTAAGTTAATGGATCTAATGAATATGGACAGTGTTGGGGATTTATTAAACACTATTGAAACAGAATTGTCAATAAATTAGTAACTTCATCATTATTAACCCTCTCCCCAAAAAATAATAAAGGTGAAAAAAATAGTAATTATTGGCGCATCAGGTCACGCGAAAGTTATAATCGATATCATTGAAAAACGAAATGAGTATCAAATTATTGGACTTATTGATTCTTACAAAAATGCTAATCAAAAAATAATGGGTTATAGCATTTTAGGAAAAGAAGATTTAATACCAGAGTTGATAGAAAAAGAAAAAATTGTTGGAGGGGTTATCGCTATTGGAGATAATTGGTCAAGAAATAAAGTGAGGGATATTATTAAAAAAGTTGCTCCAGAATTTAAGTTTTTACCAGCTATACACCCAAACGCAATTTTATGTAACAATATAAAAATAGAACCTGGCGTCGTTATAATGGCTGGGGCAATAGTAAATACTGAAGCTAAAATAGCCCCCTTTTGTATTTTAAATACAAATTCGTCTTTAGGACACGATAGTATTATGCATAGCTTTTCCAGTTTGGCTCCCAACGCAACCATTGGCGGGAATGTTAGCATAGGCGAATTTTCGGCAGTGTCTATAGGAGCAACGATTATTCAGGATATAAACATAGGGACGCATACTGTTATTGGGGCTGGAACTTTAGCTCTGGAAGATATAGGAAATAACCTTCTAGTATATGGTGTACCAGGAAAAAAGATTAGGGATAGACAAATAGGAGAACCATATTTAGCAAAATAATATGTTTTTTAAACAAATAAGAATTATTTAATGTACTCATTATTTTTTAAACATTTTCTGGACTTTTTAATTTCAGTAATAGGCTTAATCGTTTTATCTCCGCTGATTTTAATTATTATAATGGTATTAATCTTTACCAATAAAGGTAAACCCTTTTTTTTACAGCAAAGACCAGGCAAAGACGGAAAGCTTTTTAAGATTATAAAATTTAAAACGATGACGGATTTAAATCCGAATTCTAAAAAGGGTGAGCATAGCCTTAGTCGTGTTACAAAGCCAGGAGCTTTTATAAGAAAATATTCGTTAGATGAAGTTTTACAGCTTGTCAATGTTTTAAAAGGAGATATGAGTATCATTGGCCCGAGACCTTTATTGGTAGAATATTTACCATTATATAACGATGTTCAAAAAACAAGACACCATGTTAGACCAGGTATTACTGGATGGGCACAAGTAAAAGGAAGGAATGCATTAAGTTGGGATCAAAAATTCGGATATGATGTATGGTATGTAAAGAATTTAAGCTTAAGCTTAGATGTGAAAATTTTTTTCCTAACAGTTCTCAAAGTTATTAAAAAAGACGGGGTTAATACTAATGAAAATATGACTATGCCTACATGGAAAGGTAATTAAGGTATAAAAATGTTTACAAAATTCGATTAATAAAAGAATCAACCTATAAAATGAAAAATAAAGTAAGAATATATGGTGCTGGTGGTCACTCTCAAGTAATAAAAGAAGTTTTAGAGATTAATAATTATATAGTCACAGATACTTTTGATGACAAGCCAGAAGGTGTTCACCATGCCTCTAAAAATGTTGCTGGTGGCGCTAGAAAAAACCTAAACACTTTTCCTCATGAAGGCGATCCTGTAATTATAGCTGTTGGAATAAATGCGGAACGTGCAGAAATTGCTGGTTTTCTAAATTGTACTTATGAGAAAGCGATTCATCAATCGGCCATTATTTCAAATACGACAAAAATTGATGAAGGTACCGTGGTGTTCGCAGGCGCTATTATTCAACCCAACACTTCTATCGGGAAACATGTCATTATAAATACTGGTGCAAGTGTTGATCATGATAACGTTATTGGTGATTATGCCCATATCTCTCCTAAAGCAGCCTTATGTGGTCATGTAGAAGTTGGAGAAGGATCTCATGTAGGTGTTGGCGCTGTAGTAATACCAAAAGTAAAAATTGGTAAATGGTGTACTATTGGTGCCGGAACGATTGTATTAAAAGATGTCCCTGATTATTCAACTGTTGTTGGAAATCCAGGAAAAGTAATAAAAACTAAAAAGTAGAGTTAAGTTGGAAACACATAAAAAAATATCAGATATTACATTTATTGGTTCTGGGATTTCAACCTCTTTCAGTATTATAAATTTTTTGGATCAGATCAATAATGAAGTTCATGTTGATAGTAAAATATCCATCAGCATTATTGAAAAATATTCTGAATTCAACATTGGTATTCCATACGGTACGAGATCTGGCTTCTCAACCCTTTTAATAACTTCTTTGAGGAATTTTTTAATAGAACCAGAACTTGGTTTGTTTATAAAGTGGCTCAATAAAAATAAAACTTGGCTTTTAAATGAATTTGAAAAAGAAGGGGGTGCATTATCTAAAAAATGGCTTTTAGATAATGAAGAAAAGATCAGTAATAATAACTGGGAAGATCTTTTTATCCCACGACGCTTTTTTGGCTGCTATATTAATTTAAGAGTTAACAATAAAATAAAAGAACTTACAGAGAAAGGACTTGTTAATGTTAACTTCGTTACTGGAGAAGTAATAGATCTAGATAAAAACAAATCCAACTATAAAATATTTCTAGAGAACGGTACAGAAATAAGTGCTAAAAAAGTAGTCTTATCTGTGGGGTCATTGCCAATAAATTATCTATGGAGAAACAAGGATCTCATCGAAGAGAAAAACTTGCTGTTTGTTAATAATCCTTATAAACCAGAATTAAAAGTTATTCTAGAAAAGGTAGAGAATTTTATTAATAACAGAGATGGGGAAGTAACAAATGTACTAATCGTTGGGGCTAATGCTAGTGCTTTAGAATTAATCTATAAGCTTAACGATTATACAAAAAACAAGCATAATGAAACTAATTTCACTTTCCTTTCAACACATGGTACGGTTCCTGATGCTGTAATTGATTTCGAAAAACAGAAAGAGTTTGTTCCAAATCATTTAAATGAATTAAAAAAAGAGAAAAAAATAACGGCTAAAGCGATAGCTGAAGCGACTTTTAAAGATCTGGATTCTGCCGATCAAATTAACTTGGGAGCAGCATCTACGGTTGAAATAATTTCAAAATATTTTGGGGTCTTACTTGAAACCCTCAGCTCAAAAGAGCTTAAAAAATTCGCTTGCAAGTATGGCAATCAAATAGGAAGAAGGCAACGTTGTGCAGGTTTACACTACTCAAATGTTATAACAGGGTTAGAAAAAGAAAATAGGTTTGAACATATACGAGGCCGATTCAATGATTTAGTGGAATCAGACGCTAATGGGAATTATAGTTTGAAATATCTGGATACTTCCACAAAAAAGGAAAAAACACATGATAAACATTTTCATTTAGTTGTTAATTGTGTTGGAAGCAAAAATTTAGATAAAGATGACATTCCAGCAATACACCAAAATTTAATAAGAAAAGGTTACTGTATTCCTAATGAATCTAAAATTGGATTCCATGTAAACGATTCACTAGAAGCTAGTAAAGACCTCTACATTATGGGACCTATGTTAGCAGGAAATGTCATAGAAAAAAAACCTATATGGCACGTAGAACACTGTGGAAGAATTATAGGGCTATCTAAAATTTTATCAAAAATTATAGCTGATGACTTATTTAAGCCCAAGAATTACAAACCAAAAGATTATAAGTTAGTAGTTAATAATTTAGATAATGATTTAGATATCATTAAATATAAAAAATTATTAAAGGAGAATTGGAATAATAATATTTACTATGCCTATGATCATTTAAAGTATTTTGAAAAAAATAAAAGTACTTTAAAATATTTTCTATTTGAAGTTAATGGTTTTCCTAAAATATTAATGCCCATTATTTTACGGATAGTAAAATCAAAAGAAACTAATTCGGAATACTTTGATGCTATTACGCCTTATGGATATAATGGACCACTATATAATGATGCCACTGAATTAGATTTAAAAGAGTTCTGGAAAGCTGTAGATAATTGGTACAAAAAGAACAATGTCATCACTGAGTTTATTAGATTTAGTTTAAACAAAAATTATCTGGGTTATACAGGGTTGTTGATCAATTCACTTTCGAATGTAAAAGGTATACTTTATAATGATTTTGAAAAACAATGGGATGCGTTTTCATCCAAAGTAAGAAATAATTACCGTAAAGCTATTTCATTTAAATTGGGATTGAAAATTTTTAATAATACTGATATTAATGAGGATGTAATCAAGATTTTTTTCGACATTTATACCGAAACCATGGTAAGGCATAATGCCAAAAAAATATATTTTTTCTCTTTAGAGTATTTCAAGAACTTAATTCTTAACAATGTTGATGAGTTTGCTATCGCTATGGCTTATCAGGGTGATATCCCTGTTTCGGCCGAACTCATCATAAAAAACGGCACCACATTCTTTGCTTTTCTAGGAGGAACAGATTCTAATTATTATAACCAGAGACCTAATGATTTTTTAAGGGTAGAAATTATTAAATGGGCTATCAAAAATAATTTTAAACAATACATACTCGGTGGAGGATTGAAAAATAATGATGGATTATATAAGAGTAAAAAAGCACTTTTCCCTAAAGATGAAGATGTAACATTTTATACTGGTAGGAAAATAATTGATTATAAAGCCTACGACAAGCTCTGTGAAAACCATATGGATGATTATGCTAATATCCATGAAGAGGAATTAAAAAATTACTTTTTTCCATTATATCGATTTAATAATAGATAAAAACATATAAGCCCTAGCCTCCCCTATAATGACTAAAAAAAATAGCGATTTCTTTTTTGAATATTATGAAAAAAGTAACATTCCAGATACTTTTAATGAGGTTTTGCATGTACAAGAACAAAAAACTTTTATTAATTCTAATTATGATGTAGACAAAAATTTAGATATTATTAATTCTATATTTTTTGTGCCAAATTATATTGTTCCCAAAATTGATAGTAAACTCTTTAATATAAAAAAAGTTACTCAATTCTTCAAGGGGTATACCATTTTATTGGATGGATTTGCCTCTGTTGATGAATATTTGAAATTCCGATTCAAAAAAAATGCTAAATCTATTCTCAAAAGAGTTAAAAGGTTAGAGTTGTGTTTTCCTGTTAGCTACCAGTTTTATTATGGAAATATTTCTGAGGATGATTATGATCTTTTAATGAACACGCTTAAAAAGATGATCATAAATAGGTTTAAACAAAGAGATGATGTTAGTCAAAACCTTCTAAACTGGGATCATTATCATAAAATATTTTTTAATTTAATTAATGAAAAAAAAGCATCCCTTTTCGTCATTAAAAATGATACAGAGCCCATATGCATATCTATAAGCAATCATTATAACGGAAAGTTATTTAGTTCTGTGTCTTCATACGATATCGATTATGGTAAATTTAGTTTAGGAAATATTGAAATCTATAAAAAATTAGAATGGTGTATTGAAAATGGGCATAATGCTTATGAAATGGGTATGGGGGATTTAAGCTATAAGCGTGAGTGGTCTAATAATATATATAATTTCGAACATCAAATTATATATCCCAAGAAATCATTTTTTGTAATTATACTGGCAAACATTGAATACCTTAAAGTATTAACCAAAGAAGAGATATACAAAATAGCATATGTGAAATATAAAGCTTGGAAAGCAAAACGTAAAAAACCAAAACCTTTTCTGGCAAAATATACTACATCAAAATTTGATAGTGAATCAAACATTGAAAATTTAATAGTAGTAGATGTTAATTTAGAAAATTATCATTTTTTAAGAAAACCTTTTTTCGATTTCTTGTATTCAAACATGGAAAATATTAATACTGTAACGGTATATGAGGTTTCAAAACACACAAAAACATATTTAATCGTTGGAAAAACAAACAGGCAACAAGTTATTTTTATATAATTATATAACCAATTTTAAATAGATGTAGCAGGAATTAAACTCAAAGCATGGGACGTAAATTAATAGCAAATTTAAAGGTTATCCATAAAAAAACAGAATGGCACAATACGCTAGATGATATTGGCTATTATGATTTTTATCACACTTATGATTATCATTATTTATCTAAATTACATGATGAAAAAGCTGTTTTGCTTAAATATACTGAAGGAAATAAAGTTATCTGTTTTCCTTTCTTGATAAGAAAAATTAACGATACAGATTATTTTGATGCCACATCTGTATATGGATATGCAGGTCCTTTACAAAAGAATCTTGATAAAAATTTTGACAACAACCTCTTTTCAAAAGCACTAAACAATTATTTTGTTCAGGAAAATATTATTTCGGTCTTTTCAAGGTTAAACCCATTTATTCATAATCAAGAACTCATATTAAAAAATATAGGTAAAATAAAAGAACTAGGTAATGTAGTTAATATCGATTTAACCCTACCTCTGGAAAAACAACGTGCATCCTATTCTAAAATTACGAAACGTTACATAAATAAATGCAGAAAACAATGCCATGTAGTAAGAAGTAATTGTCCGTCAGATATAGACAGTTTTGTAAATCTATATTATGAAAATATGGATCGTGTTAACGCAAAAGAAAATTATTATTTTTCAAAGGACTATTTTTTAAAATTTGTAACCAGTAATGACTATGAAACGGATATCTTATTTGCGGTTTTAAAAGATACAAATGAAATCATTTCTTCTGCACTGATGGTAAAAACAAATAACGTTGTTCAATATCATCTTTCCGGAACCAAGGCTGAATTTTTAGACCTTTCCCCTATTCGCTTGCTAATTGATGAAATGAGAATTATTTCTAAAAATGAAAATAAAACTTTTTTTAACCTTGGGGGAGGATTAGGCAATTCTGATGATGGGCTGTTTAGGTTTAAATCTTCATTTTCTAAAGACTTTAAACCTTTTAAAATATGGAAGCATATAATAAACAAAAAAGTCTATGATAGCTTAGTAGAAGAATACGTACCTCCAGGTTGTGATTTCGATTTTTTCCCACTATATAGATGCAATAGATTGTAAATAGCAATGAAATGACAATTATTGCTTTACATAATCAGCTATTAATTCTGCGATTATTTCCCTACCATGATTGTTCCAATGCCTATCATATATCAATGTTGTAGGTGATTTAGAAGTATTTAAAGGCTTGTACATGTCAATGTATTTAAAATTGTTGCTATGTAGATAATCTAAAAATAATTTAGGTGTAATTTTGGTATCTAAAAGAAATACAAAGCGTTCTTTGTCATAACCATACTTATCGATTAGACTTTTAAAGTTTTTGATATAAGTACGATGCTTTGCCTCAATATCTTCTTCTGTTATAACTTTCTCCGGAACTAATTTCTGCTTTTTTCCAAAAGATGCAAGCTTACCTGCCAGCTTCCATAAAGGTTCCAATACGCCTATATTTTGAGTATAAACCAAAAGTTTAATTTCGCGTGCCTTTTTATATAAAGGAGATTCTAAATGCATCCTATCTTGGACAACTTGATACTCCCCTCTTAGCAAATCATTTTCAAACTTCAGCCCCAGAACAACATAATCTATTTTATCAAAAGTTTCCTTATAAGCACTAATTAAATGCAATTGATCTGCTAAATCATAACCAGCATACCCATATTCGTAAACCTCAATACCTGCTACCCTATTTTCAATCTTTTTACCTATGGAATTATAATAATTTTGATGAAACCCTTCAATAAAAGAATCACCAACCAGCGCAATCTCTTTTTTTTCTTTAGTAGGTACAAACTCTCTGTATGAATTATAACCAGACTTGTTTATATAAAATTTAGAAAAATTTTGTCGTCGATTCCCCGTTACAGAATAACCTTCTTGGTTTGGCACCCACTTTTCTACTTTATGTTTATCGATAAATCGTGAAGGATTATCTTTTGCTAAATGAAAAACACGAACAATAACCTCCAAGGCTATTAAAATCAAAATAGCATATAAAACAGTTTTTAAAAATAATTTTTTCATCTTAGTTAAAATTGAAAATAAATAAATGACCTGTCAATATTACTATCATAAAATAGAAGCATACCCAAAATAACTACAGTATAAACAATAAACCTAACTATTTTAGATTTAAATTTAAACGGAGAGCGTTCATCTTTTCTAATACGGTATTCATATAAAACAAACAATGCTATAAGGATATAATAATCAATCATTCTATATCCCATCGGGTGATTATATACTTCATAAGTGAAATTAGATAATATTCTCTTTATAAATGCAAATGCATCTGTAATCGATTCCGATCTAAAAAATATTCTAGAAAATGTAACAATAGAAAATGTAAGTAATACTTGCCCTATTTCAACTAAAGAAGGAAAGAATGTATTCTCCCCTACTACACTGTTTTTATACATAGTATTTCTTCCCATTAAAAAAACAGGAATAAATGCTAAAGCGTGAAATGCACCCCAGAAAATAAAGGTCCAATTTGCTCCATGCCAAAAACCACTAACCAAGAAAATAATAATAATATTTCTAACAGATTTTAGTTTACTTACTCTAGATCCGCCTAGTGGTATGTATACATAATGCCTGAACCAAGTAGAGAGAGAGACATGCCAACGTTGCCAATATTCAGCGACATTTCTAGAGAAATTTGGAAACTTAAAATTAGATTTTAATTCTATACCAAATAATTTAGCTGTACCAATAGCTATATCTGAATAACCACTAAAATCACCATATACTTGAAAACTAAATAAAGTAACACCTAAAATAAGAGTAGATGCGGGATACGAGGTGTAATTAGCAAAAATATCATCTACTATTGGAGCTAAAGCATCAGCTATAACAACTTTTTTAAATAATCCCCATAATATTAGTTTTAAACCACTAACAGATTGATCATAACTAAATTCCCTCTTATTAGTGATTTGAGAAAGCAAATTCGAAGCCCTTTCAATAGGGCCGGCGACTAACTGGGGAAAGAAACTTACAAAAGCGGCAAAAGACAGGAAATCTTTAGTGGGTTTGAGTTTGTTATAGTAAATATCAAAGGAATATGACATCGTTTGAAACGTATAAAAAGAAATACCTACAGGAAGTATAACATTTAAAGTCCATGTACTTTTTATTTGGTATCCAAACATGGAAAACATATCTATCCATGAGTCTACGAAAAAGTTGTAATATTTAAAAAAACCTAAAAGTCCTACGTTAAATAAAACACTAATCCAAAGCCATTGTTTTCTTTTTGATTGTTTTGTATGGGAATCTATCATAATCCCAACAAGATAATCTACCGTTGTACTTAATAGAATTAAAGAAAGAAACCTCCAATCCCACCAGCCATAAAAAATGTAGCTAACAACAAGTAAAAAAATATTTTGAATTTTAACATGCTTCTTAAAAAGAAGCCAATAAAGAACAAAGACTATGAAAAGAAATATAAAAAAATCTAAAGAGTTAAATACCATGTATTATTCAATTAAAATTTTGATAGTCGAAATATCGATAAATGTCTTACAACCCATTTGGAATATCAAAATTAATCTTTGAATTACATGATTATCATACCAATAACACAAAATGAGCTTTACACTTCATCGATATATATGATATCATAAAGTTGATATGTCGAAATAATTGATCAATTAATCTAAGTAATATGATTATAGGGGTATAACATTAGTAATTTTGATATTTTTATCCAGTAGAAATAAAGTTTTACACTATTTTCAAAACAAAACTATATAAAATGAATATAGTATCTGAGATATTAGACCAAAGTCAGCCTATTGAAGAAATATCATCCATAGATGCAACTTCTTTTAAAAAGGACTATTTTAAAAAGAAAAAGCCTGTCATCATAAAAGGGCTAGCCAAAGAATGGGAAGCTTCAAAAAAGTGGAACCTAGACTTTTTTCTGGGTCTTAAAGACGATAAGGATGTATACTTACTATCAGATAATTTTATTCAGGATGATAACAGATACAGGAAGGCATCCTTTAAAGACTATATAAAGCAATTAAAGGATGCCGAGGATACTAACAAAAATTTCAAAGATTATTTAACAACATTAGATATTTTTGAATATTATCCTGAGCTTAAAAATCATATTGATTTTTCTTTTTTTGAAAAGCACACAAAAGTAAATGATATAACAGCTTGGATTGGCCCAGCTGGAACCATATCCGGCTTTCATGCAGATACAGCTAATAATGTATATGCTCAAATAAGAGGAAAAAAAATGTTCATAATTTCTTCAACAAAATTTAATAAAACGATGTACCCAAGTAGTAAGCACATTTACGGTGCTGTAGCTAGCGATGTTGATATTAATAATTTTGATAAGGATAAATTCCCTAAGTTTATGAAAAATGACTTTAAAAGTGTTATTCTAGAGCCAGGAGATGTGTTATTTGTACCGCAAAATTGGTGGCATTATGTGCAAGCCCTTGATTCTTCAATAAGCATTAGTAATTTTGGTTATACAAAATTTGAAGTTTATAGTTTAAAATTCAAAGAACGAATCATACAGTCTTTGCATAAAAGAGGCTATTATAAAGCTAATAACTGCTTCTGTTGTGAAAAAAGTTAATAACATAAAAAAGCTCTTTTGTTTAAAAGAGCTTTTTTATGTTATATGTTGCTATAAAAGAATTAATACAAGACTACATATTTTTAAATATAGAATGCATTAAACGTTTTTTATCATTTATACTTTCCTCTAAAGATATCATAGTTTCTGTCCTATATACACCTTCTATATCATCCAACAGAAAAATAACTTCTTTAGCATGCTCGGTACTTTTAGCTCTAATTTTACAGAAAATATTAAATTTTCCTGTAGTAATATGTGCTACAGTAACATATGGAATTTCATTGATGCGCTCTAAAACAAACTTAGTTTGAGACGTATTATTTAAATACACCCCTACATATGCTATAAATGAATAACCAAGCTTTTTATAATCTAGCATTAATGAAGAACCTTTTATAATTCCAGATTCTTCCATTTTCTTTACACGAACATGTACTGTACCTGCAGAGATTAATAGTTTCTTTGCAATGTCTGTAAATGGTATTCTTGTGTTATCAATTAACATATCAAGAATTTGGTGGTCGATTTCGTCTAATTTTATTTTCCCCATAATTAAGTATTCTTAAATAAAAAGTAAAATTAATACATTTTCATTAATAATTATGCATTATTCATATGTTTTATTTCGATATTAATGCGATTTTCTCATTATTTATTATTACGAAAACGTTTTCGTAATTGATTTCCACCAATTGATTGTCAATATTCAATACCTCAAAACCATTGGCATTGATTTCTTTATGCCCATAAAAAGCATCTAAATTTTCAATTTTTTCAATTTTAGGAATAAATTCAATTTTATTATCGATTAACTTTTCCTGGTATTGAATTGCTATGTCATTAATTTTTTCATTAGAATGACCAGAAACCTTAGCATTTCTTATAATGACATCGAAAAAACATTTTTCATTTTCTGGTATTTCTAAATAAGGTTTATAATCATCCCCTTTAACAGCATTATTAGCAATATAGTTTAACGATGAAATATATGAGATGTAAATAAGTTCTCGGGTAACTTCCCTCCCATAATCATCTTTATAATGACCCGCTTCAAATAAAATTGTTGGGATATTTTCATTTTGAAATGTATCCCCAACACAATTTAAATTAAATGCATCATCATATACCCCAACTTGATTAGGAATAACTTTTTGTAAAGCATTATTCATAATACTAATAACTTCCATAGCAACTTTTCTATTAGGAGTTATTGTACAGGCTTCATCTTGTGCAGGTGCTAAAAATGATACTGTTGCTGATTTATTGGTATTTCCAGTGCTAAAAATAGTTCGTTGGCCATGTAAATTAAAGCAAAAATGAGGTTTAAAAGATTCAAAGGTAGCTCTTAAAATTTTACTCTCTGGCTGAGATAAATTTTGAGCGTCTCTATTTAAATCAACCTTGTTAGCATTTATCCGCATGTAAGCCTCAGCGCCATCTGGATTTAGTATAGGTATAATATATAAAGTACAGGCTTCTAAAATGTTTTTGCAACTAGTATCTGAAACTAAAAGCGTGTTTAATAGGTCAAACAAAGCTTTAGTCGTGGTCGACTCGTTACCATGCATCTGTGACCACATTAAAATTCGCTTTTTTCCTTCACCAACTTTAAATCCGTAAATAGGCTTGTTTAAAACCGATTTACCAATGGTTTCCATAGCAATATATTCTTTTAGGTTGTTTAAGAGAGGCTCTATGTGCTTGTTGGTTATATAACGGTGTGATAAGTTGGTTTCTTTATGTTTTAAAAACAAAGATTTTATTTCTTCTACTTGCATGCTGTTTTTTTATGTTGACAAAGTTAAACAATTACTTATTCACAAATGTAAACACTTGAAATAAACCAAATGTTTACATTTTTATACAGCTTTTTAGCAAATATGTTACAGTTGTTTACTGAAATATTATTTATATTATTTAAATAACATAAAATACTAATAATTAGTATTTTAATTATTAGTATATAAAGTAAATATATAAATAATACTCCATATAATCTTAGAGATACTCTGTGATTTCAAATAAATTAATTACATTTGTAAAAACAACAACACAACACAGTTTACAATGATAAACACAGGTGATTTTGTAAACAGATTGCAAAAAATAATGGATTACTATGGGGAATCTGCTTCCTCTTTTGCTGAGAAAATTGGTGTACAGCGTTCAAGTATTTCTCATATATTATCTGGTAGAAATAAACCCAGCTTAGACTTTATCTTAAAAACCCTTTCATCCTTTCCAGAAGTTGATTTATATTGGCTATTAAATGGCAAAGGAGATTTTCCCTCAAAAAGTAACCTTAAAGAGCCTAAACCCAATCCTGAAAAAGAAACAGATCTTTTCTCTATAAATGAAAAATTGCCAGTTAAAACGCCTAATGATAAGGACATTGAGCGTATTGTTATTTTTTATTCTGACGGAAGTTTTAAAAACTTTGAGAATTAGTACAATTCTTTAGTAAATTTGCGCCTAAATTTATTATATGAAATTTTTATTCCTAATACTTTTATTAAGTGTTGTTAGTTGTTATGAAACAACTCGTGATTGTAAGGACTATAAAACTGGGGAATTCTATAGTGAAGTAATTATTAATGATGAACTATTTACATCTAAATTCAAAAGAACAAACGAGTTGCAGGTTGAAGTTTACAATAATAAAATTGATTCGTCTAAATTACGTTGGATTAATGACTGCGAAGTTATTTTTAAAACAATCAAACCTAAAAACATGGCGGAACAAAAAGATATTCATTTAAAAATTTTAACAACAACAGATTCTTCTTATACTTATGAATATTCCTATGTAGGCGAAACGAAAAAGCAAAAAGGTATTGCCTACAGAGTTAAGTAAACACTATCTGTCAAATGGATATAAGAAATACTCAACTAGATTAAATTTAAGCTGTTTATCTTCAGTTATCTCATACGTTAAAAAGATTTCTCCCCAATACTCACCATCGGAAAAATCAGCAATTATCCATTTATGATTTAACATTTTCACAGTATTAATCATCATCTTTCTACCTTCACTAGCCACATAAGGCACAATAGGATGCTCTCCTTTAACTTCATTTAACTTGTAAAGTTCATCTTTTATAAAAGGAATCAATTCAGATATATTATAACCATCATTTTCAAAATAACTAATGGCATCTTCATTTCTATCTAAATTAAAATGCGAAAGCTTCAAAATATCATCTTGTAAAACCGCTACCGAATCTTTGTATTTTTCTAATGCTGTTTTTTGAGTAGTGAGCTTATTATTAATATCTTCAAATACCCGTTTTGAATTTACATACTGAAATAAGACCAATAATGCCGCAAAAACGAACAAATACATAAAAATTCTTTGTTTCATACTTTTTAATTTAAATTGTTATTTCTAAATCATCATATGCTAAAAAAACATTCTCAGGTAACATTTTCTCTACATCTTCATGAAACCCAAGTAAATGACTAATATGGGTTAAGTAAGCCTTTCCCGGTTTTACTTTGTTAATAAACTGCAATGCCTCTTCTAAATTAAAATGTGAACGATGCGAATCTATTCTTAAAGCATTGACAACTAATATTTTTACACCTATAATTTTTTCAATCTCCTTATCTGAGACCGTTTTCATATCGGTTAAATAAGCAAAATCATTAAACCTATAACCAAATACCTGTAGCTTGTCATGCAAACCATTAACAGGGACTACTTTCATATTTTTTAATTTAAATGATTTATTTTTTACTCGATTGGTAATTACAGTTGGAGCTCCTGGGTATTTGTTTTTTGTAGCAAAAATATAATCAAACCGTTTTCGCAATGATTTTAATACACGCTTATGCGCATAAATAGGAATATCGCCTTGCTTAAAATAAAAAGGCCTAATATCATCCAGCCCCAATACATGATCGGAATGTTCATGAGTAAAAACAATACCATCAATTCTATCACATTCAGCTCTTAGCATTTGATATCTGAAATCCGGTCCACAATCAATCACATACGTATAATTATCCCAAGCCACTAAAACAGAAACACGCAATCTTTTATCTTTAGAATTTGTGCTTAAACAAACAGGATGCTTGCTTCCAATAATTGGAATACCTTGAGATGTTCCTGTTCCTAAAAAAGTTACTTTCAACTGCGTTAAGTTTTGCACAAAAATAGCGTTATTTTTTTGTTTACTATACATATTTAATACCTTTGTAGCAGGACAAACAACCAGTAAATAATATGGAAATAACCATAAAGGGTGATAAAGAATTTAATGATGTTCCTTCGTTGAAATCGAAGGCACTTCGTATTAATTTAAACGAAAATATCTACGGAACATTTGCAGAAATTGGGGCAGGTCAAGAGACTTGTCGTCATTTTTTTAGAGCTGGTGGGGCTTCAGGAACCATTGCAAAAGCAATGTCTGCTTATGACAAGGATTTTAGTGATGCTGTTTATGGAGCTGAAGACGACGGACGTTATGTAACGGAAGCCCGTTTAAGAAAGATGCTGAGCCATGAAATGGATCTCATGGAAACAAGGCTAACAAGAGAAAAACATCCAAATAAAATATTTTTCACATACGCTAACACTGTTGCTACAATAGACTTTGCGAAGCAATTCAAAGGTCATGGATGGGTTGGTATTAAATATCAAGTTGAAGCTACTGGTGATTACAATGAGATTCTTTTACATCTTAGATTTAAAGAAACAGATGCGCGCTTACAGCAAGAAACACTTGGTGTATTAGGTACAAATCTTATATATGGTGCGTTTTATAAATATAACGAACCTAAAAAATTGCTGCGCTATTTATACGACCATTTAGACAAAGATCAATTAGAAATTGACACTATCAATTTTTCTGGACCAGCTTTTCAAAATATTGATAACCGCTTAATGAGTTTACAACTTGTTAAAAATGGTATGACTGATGCTGTAGTGTTTGGCCCTGATGGAACAAATGTGCTTCCTGCAAGAGTTTTTTACAAAAAGAACATTTTAGCCCTACGAGGTAGTTTCAGACCTGTAACTAAGGTAAATATGGCTATGTATGAGAAGTCGTACGAAATGTTTATAAAAGAAAGCAAAGTTAATCCTGATAAAACCGTAGTCGTTTTTGAAATTACACTATCTAATTTAAGAGCAGAAGGAGAAATTGACGAGCAAGATTTTATAGATAGAGCAGATTTATTATGCTCTCTAGGACAATCTGTTATGATTTCTAACTTCCAGGAATACTTTAGGGTTGTTGAGTACTTTTCTAATTACACCAAAGCCAGAATGGGATTAGCTATGGGGGTTAGTAATTTGGTTGATATTTTTGATGAAAAATACTATCGCCATATCAGTGGCGGCATCCTTGAGGCATTTGGTAAATTATTTTTCAAAGACTTAAAGGTTTACCTATACCCAATGTTAGATCATGAAACTGGAGAATTAATTAATAGTGAAAATTTAAAAGTATATCCACGTATGAAAGAATTATATAAATTCTTTAAATACAATGGAAAGGTAATCGACATAGAAGATTACGACAAAAGCATCATGAGTATATTCTCTCGCGAAATTTTACGTATGATTTCTGAAGGTGAACGCGGATGGGAAGATATGGTGCCAGAAGGCACGGCAGACTTAATTAAAGATTATCGTTTATTTGGGTATACCAGAAAACCTTTAACCCTATCTAAACGTAAATAGATAATTACAGCTAGTTTTATAATATCAAAACCTAAAATGTCATTCAGAGCGTAGCGAAGAACCTCATAAATAAAGCATAAGATTCTTCGCTACGCTCTGAATGACATGCTTTTAGGCAGGCTTTTTTATTCTAATATTTGGGCTGCATGTATTTTCGCTTTTACTTTATCGATAACTTTTTCAATCACTCCTTCTTCGTTAATAACGAAAGTAATACGGTGGATACCATCAAAAGTGCGTCCCATAAATTTTTTCTCTCCCCAAACACCAAAAGCATTAATAACGTCCTTATCAACATCTGCTAATAACGGATATGGAAAATTAAATTTCTTTTTAAAATTTGATTGTTTCTTTTGAGTGTCCGCGCTAACGCCTAAAATCTCATAACCCTTTTCTTTCAAGACAGTATACTCATCCCGTAAATTACAAGCTTCTACTGTACATGTTGGGGTATTCGCTTTTGGATAAAAGAAAACCACTAATTTTTTACCTTTAAAATCTGATAATTTAACCGTATTTCCTAGCTCGTCTAAAGCTTCAAAATTTGGTGCCTTATCTCCTACTTTTAATGTGTTCATATTTTATAACTTTGTTATTGCTAAAATACAAACGAATGACCAAACAAGAAAGAGTAAACTTTGTTATTAATACACTTTATAAACTTTATCCGGAAATCCCTATTCCTTTAGATCATAAAGACCCTTACACCTTATTAATAGCAGTATTAATGTCTGCGCAAAGCACTGATGTAAGGGTTAATAAAATCACCCCTTTACTATTTGAAAGAGCAGACAACCCGTATGATATGGTCAAGCTTTCGGTAGAAGAAATAAGAGACATTATAAAACCCGTTGGCTTATCTCCAATGAAAAGCAAAGGCATTCACGGCTTATCGGAAATACTTATAAAAAAACATAATGGCAAAGTACCACAAAGCTTTGAAGCACTTGAAGCTTTACCAGCCGTTGGACATAAAACAGCCAGTGTTGTTATGTCTCAAGCCTTTGGAATCCCTGCTTTTCCTGTAGATACGCACATTCATAGGTTAATGTATCGTTGGAATTTAAGTAATGGTAAAAATGTTGTACAAACAGAAAAAGACGCAAAAAGATTGTTCCCAAAAGAATTATGGAATGACTTACACCTTCAAATTATTTGGTATGGTAGAGAGTATTCACCTGCACGAGGCTGGAACCTAGATAAAGATATTATCACAAAAACAATTGGCAGGCAATCTGTTATCAATGAATATAATAAATTAAAAAAGTCCTGATAAAAATATCAGGACTTTTTGAAAACTTAGTTTAGAAGCGCTTCAAACTTCAATTTATTATAATTTATAACACTTAAAGCCTTAGAATAATTTAGAAGAAAATTAATTGTTTCTTCTTTAGGTTCACGTTCATTTAAATTTTTAATAGAATTTTCAGAGTAAATTTTTGCCATTTTATCGATTTAAATATTAATTCAAATAATAAACGTAGCAAAATTTACTTTATTGTATTAGTTCGTTAAAACAATATTATGCTTTTCAATAATTTTTCTCAAATTTATTAAGGCATAACGCATTCTACCAAGAGCTGTGTTAATACTAACACCCGTTCTATCTGATATTTCTTTAAAACTCATGTCGTTATAGATACGCATCAATAACACTTCCTTCTGATCTTCCGGAAGCTCATCTACCAAACGTCTTACATCACTTTCAACCTGTTCTTTAATAATACTTTTTTCAGCATTTAAACTAGTATCGCTTAAAACAGAAAAAATACTAAACTCTCCTGCGTTATCAAATTTTGGCATTCTTTTGTTTTTTCTAAAAAAATCAATAACCAAATTATGGGATATACGCATGACCCATGGTAAAAATTTACCTTCTTCATTATAAGAGCCACGCTTAAGAGTTCTAATAACTTTTATAAAAGTATCTTGAAAAATATCTTCAGCAACATCTTTATCATAAACTTTAGAATAGATAAAGCTGTAAATTTTTTGTTTGTGTCTGGTAATAAGTATTTCTAAAGCACTTTCGTTACCTTTAATATAGTTGCTAACTAGATTAGCATCAGAAATTAATTCGTATTGCATAATAATTACTTTTAGTGCATCGAAGAGGACTTCTTTGCTTGGGGTTACATGTTTAAAAGTAATGTTCTGCTATAGGCGAGAGTTAAAATTTAGGTTAATATTGAATTCAAATATAACAACAATAAACTCGAAAAAACAAAAAAACAATCGCTTTTTTTAATATTTATTTACAGTACAATGCATTTTTTATGCTGCAATAGTTATAGTATCTTTGCGAAATTATTCCTTTAAAAAGCCTATGAATACTAATATTTCTGAAGTAGACCCTAAAGAAAACATCATCATTAAAGGTGCAAAATTGCATAACTTAAAAAATATTGATGTCGTTATACCCAGAAACAAATTGGTGGTCATTACAGGGCTATCTGGCTCTGGAAAATCTAGTTTAGCCTTCGATACGCTATACGCAGAAGGCCAACGTCGTTACGTTGAAAGCTTATCAAGTTATGCACGTCAATTTTTGGGCCGACTAAATAAACCCAAAGTAGATTATATAAAAGGAATCGCCCCAGCCATAGCTATTGAACAAAAGGTAAATTCAACAAACCCAAGATCTACTGTTGGCACTACTACAGAAATTTACGATTACCTAAAACTATTATTCGCAAGAATTGGTAAAACCTACTCACCTATTTCTGGTCATGAAGTAAAAAAAGACACAGTAACTGATGTTTTAAATTATTTAAAAACATTTCCCGAAAGAGAAAAACTACTACTGCTCGCTCCTATTCATTTAGAAGAAGGTCGAAGTGTGCAAGATAAACTCAAGGCCTTACAACAACAAGGTTATGCTCGAATTAAAATAAAAGATACGGTTATTCGTATTGATGAAATTGACACACTATCAGATACAGAAAATATATTATTAGTTGTTGATAGAATTATTGTTAAAGATGAAGAAGATTTTCTTAATCGATTAGCAGACGCTATACAAACAGCCTTTTTTGAAGGTAAAGGTGAATGTATAATAGAAATTTTAAGCAGCCACGAGCAACGTGTTTTTAGTAATAGATTTGAATTGGATGGTATTAATTTCTTAGAGCCGAACGTACATTTATTTAGCTTTAACAACCCATACGGCGCTTGCCCTAAATGCGAAGGCTATGGGGATATTATTGGTATTGATGATGATTTAGTAATACCAAACACTGGACTTTCTGTTTATGAAAATGCTATTTTTCCATGGCGAGGAGAAAGTATGAGTTGGTATAGAGATCAACTAGTAAACAATTCCCATAAATTTGATTTTCCTATTCACAAACCGTACTTTGAGCTAAGTGATGCTCAAAAACAACTCATTTGGAACGGAAATCAATATTTTGAAGGATTGAATTCATTTTTCGCTGAATTAGAATCAAAAGCCTATAAAATTCAAAACCGTGTCATGTTATCTCGCTACCGCGGAAAAACAAAATGTAAGGCATGTAATGGTAAACGCTTGCGTTCTGAAGCAAATTATATAAAAATTGGAGGTGCCACTATTACAGATTTGGTAGAAATGCCTTTAGATAAATTAGCGGCGTTTTTTCAACAGCTAGAATTAAGTGATTACGACACGCAAATTGCTACCAGACTACTAAAAGAAATTAATAATAGATTATCGTTTCTAGCAAATGTTGGTTTAGACTATTTAACACTTAATAGAAAATCAAATACCCTATCTGGAGGCGAGAGTCAACGTATCAATTTAGCCACATCTTTAGGAAGTAGTTTAGTAGGATCTATGTATATTTTAGACGAACCTAGTATTGGATTGCATCCCAAAGATACAGAACGTTTAATTTCTGTATTAAAATCACTGAGAGACTTAGGAAACACAGTTATTGTAGTTGAGCATGATGAAGATATAATGATAGCTGCAGATAATATAATAGATATAGGTCCTGAGGCAGGAACTTTTGGGGGTCATGTAGTTGCAAATGGTAAATATGCAGATATTTTGGCATCAGAATCTTTAACCGCTCAATATTTAAATGAGTCATTAAAAATTGAAGTGCCAGAAAAACGAAGAACCTCAAAATACTACGTAGATATCAAGGGAGCTCGTGAAAATAATTTAAAAAACATTGATGTTCGCTTTCCGCTAGGCATGTTAACCATAATAACCGGGGTTTCTGGTAGTGGAAAAAGCACATTAGTTAAAAAAATATTATACCCTGCATTACAAAAAAAACTAACCGATTTTGGAGATAAACCAGGCCAATTTAGCAGTTTAGATGGTAATTTTAGTAATATCAAACATATTGAGTTTGTAGACCAGAACCCTATTGGTCGTTCTTCACGCTCTAACCCCGTGACCTACATAAAAGCTTATGACGACATAAGAGCGTTATTTTCAAAACAGAAATTAAGCACCATAAGGAATTATCAGGCAAAGCATTTTTCTTTTAATGTAGATGGCGGACGTTGTGAAACTTGCAAAGGAGAAGGTGAAGTGACCATTGAAATGCAGTTCATGGCCGATGTACATTTAGAATGCGAAACCTGTAAAGGGAAACGCTTTAAAAAAGAAGTGCTTGAGGTGACTTTTGGAGATAAAAGCATTGATGATATTTTAAATTTAACTATAGATGATGCTATTGAGTTTTTTGATAATCAGAAACAAGCCAAAATCAAAAACAAACTTCAACCCTTACAAGATGTCGGCTTAGGTTATGTGACTTTAGGGCAAAGCTCTTCTACCCTTTCTGGTGGTGAAGCACAGCGTATAAAACTAGCATCCTTCTTAGGTAAAGGAAACAAGAAAGATAAAGCACTTTTTATTTTTGACGAACCGACTACAGGCTTGCATTTTCATGACATTCAAAAACTCCTAAAATCTTTTAATGCTTTAATTGATAATGGGCATTCTATTATAGTGGTAGAACACAATTTAGAACTTATCAAATGTGCTGATCATATTATAGACTTAGGTCCTAAAGGTGGAGAAACTGGAGGAAACCTCGTTACCTCAGGAATTCCTGAAGACATTATTAAAGTAAAAGCGTCTGAAACTGGAAAATATTTAAAAGATAAGCTTTAGCCTCCATAAAATATGACGTTTAATAAAACAAGAAACCAACCAAACTAATTATAACTATAGCTATTGGTATTACAAACATTAAATAGACAAAACTTGAAATGCTGGTTTTTATAAAACTCAAAAACCAACCATGATTGTAAAACCGTTTAATAGCAACCAATAAATAGAAAAAAGTTGATACCACAAGCAGCCAATCTATCCAAGCCGAAATCTCAAAAAAGTTATTTGCTATTAGAATTAAGCTAAAAACAGTGAATAAAAACGAGAAAAAATAAAAGCTAAACACCAGGTGATGTGCATAATGTCCACGTCTATAAAACAACAACTTTAGTATAAAAGCAAAAATCGGTAATAAAACAAATAACGAAATAGGAATCGTATCATAAACCGCTTGTAAAAGTTGTCCGCCATTACGCTGTTTGTAAAACTTAAGAACTTGCATATAGAATTTTCTAGTAATATACCCTGCATCATCACTCATGCCCATTCCCTTATAAACCTTTGCATCAGAGGCATTAATAGCTATCAAAGAATCCACCTTTTTTTGATCAAAATCAAAAGTTAATGTATTCGTTGTCTTTTTTTTGCTACTAGCTTTTATTAAAGAATCCAAAACTTTAACCTCAGACGCTTTCAAACCAGGAATTCCTTTTTCTTTTAAAGGTTGCAAAACACTATCAAGTTCTATAGAATCTAAAACTTGTTGTGCTTTTGCTTTTGTATCATCAGAAATTAAGGGTGTCTTTAATGTTTTCTTCATAGAAGTATCAAAACTTTGCACTTGATCTCGGACTACTACTGTCGACAATAAAAAGAAAAACACAACTGACACAAACAAGTATAATTGAGCAGGATGTAAATACATCAAACGTTTGCCTTCTATAAATTTTTTAGCCAAATACCCTGGCTTAAACAATAAAGGCAAAAAGCTTTTAAAAAAGCGTGCATCAAAGGAAAAATAATTACTTATTGTATTATAAAATAGCACACCAACCGTGAGATCTTCCTTGGTTTGTTGACCGCAATGCGGACAAAACTTAAATGTTTCATCAAATTGATTCTCACAATTTTTACAAGTCTCGAGGGTGGTTTTCATTAAAATAGTTAGTTTTTATAAAAATAGGAATTTTTATAAAACACCTATGAATTCGAACAATGTTTCTTTTTGAGACCGAAACAACAAACACCATTAAACACATAAAAATCAATCACTTACATTTTTGGCACGCAAATTGAAAGCTACTAAACAAACAGCGTAAGCCGAAAAGCTAAAGAGTAGGCAAAAAATTAACCCCATAATCATGAAAATAAAAATTACCCTATTAAGTATTTCGTTTTTTTTAATTGCAGCCTCTAGTTTTGCACAAAAAAAAACGACCCCAAAAAGTATCATAAGCAGTAAAATAGGTATCAAAAAGTATCACGATGGTGAAGAACTAAGACGTATGCAAAAAGGTCAATTATTAGACTTATATGTAGAAAGAATTGAAGTTCTAGCCAATATATTACCATATATAGCTTTTGCCACAAAACCCGGTGTTACTATGTCTACTTTAGGTATCCCTAATAGTAATGATAACAGAAAAGCTCTTGATAATCAAATTGAAAACACTGCTAATTATGTAGAAAACACAATTGAGTTTCAAAAAGTGATTTTACCTTATTCAGATACAAGAAATTTAGTTTCTGCTGTATTGTTTTACGAAGACATAATGAAATCTATTCATACTTACGATGAATATAATTAAGAATATTTATCATACATAGACAACCATTGAACTATAGCGTAAGCCGAAAAGCTAAAGAGTAGGCAAAATAATTAATCCTATAATTATGAAAAGATTAGTACTATTATTCGCAGGTTTGTTAATAGGATTAACAACTGTATCCGCAACAGAGCTAAACCACCAAAAAACAGAAAACAACTTTGATATAACGAAACGTTATCGGTATGCACAACCTATAATGTTTGTAGAACGTGGTATTGAGTTTTTAATTTTTCCTGATGGAAGCTTTGATTTTAATACCGATACTTATAACGATTATTACAATAATTCGTATTACAGAGGAAATTCCAGAAGAAGTTCTGTAAATGTAACCTATGGCACCAGAAAGAAAAAATACAGATACAACCCTTATCGCTACAATAGAGGTGTTTCTATTTCGCATGGTAGAGATGGTAAAGTAAGACGCATTGGTGATGTATATATAAATTATGACAGATACGGAAAAATTAAACGTGCTGGCTCTATATATATGAATTATAACTATAGACACGGAAAACTAAAACAGGTAGGCGGCTTAAGTGTTCGTTATAATCACTGGGGAGGCATTATAAATACACGGGGACAAGTAAAAGGATATAGTGACTACTGCAATTTTTGTGGCGTACAATCTTGTTCTGTAGAGCACACATTTGGAAACAGAGACAGACATCATGACGACCATGACGACGATGATTGGGATGATGATATTTACGATAACGATGATAACTATTACTACTTTAAACAAAATGGTAAAGTGAAAAAGCACCGAAGAAATAATAGCTAATTTATTGAGCTGATTGAAAAAACTCGAAGTCATAAGCTTCGAGTTTTTATTTGTTCGTTTAACGGTTGGTGTAAGGATAGTTTCGTGATTAAGCAACTAACTTAGTAAAAATGGAACGAACCAGAGGAATTTCCACGTAAACAAGAACCAAGCAATTAATTATACACGGTGTTGCCAGTAGTTTTTTATTCCTTTTTATTCAGTTCAATTGCATTTGGACTTTCTGGTAATCCAATTAGTTTATCATTATAAAAGTACATATTATAAAACTCTCCTTTATTCCAACCTTTTAATAAAATACTATCTCCTCTTTTTTCATTCATTCCCATTTCAATTATCTTCAGAGAATCTTTAGAATTTGCCGTCAATTCATATATTCCATAAGTATTTGGGTTATTTGAAATTCTTAATTGAATATTTCGGTTTTCAATTTTGAAGTTATATCTATCTTGAGAATAAGGATGATTTTCAATCCAAGAATTCCAGAAAAATGAAAATATCCAATAACATATTATTGCATTAACAAAGAATAAAATCGAAACCCTTCTTTTAATAAAGAAAGCAATTATTCCAATCAGAATATTCATTCCAAATATTTCAAGTCTGTAAGATTCAACTCCAACAGACATAAAAAAAATCAGGTTTAATGTTGCTAATCCAATATTTCATAAGCAAAATATCGATTAGCAAAATCAGAACACCAATTCCAATTATTAATTTCGTTTCTGATTTCATCATTTTCAAATTACTGGCAACTACATGACATAAAATCGCTTTAATATTCTATATCAAACGCTAAACGAAGTTCGGTAATTTTTCCCACGAAAACAACACGCCCCTTTTCAAGTTAAAAAAGCTATAAACCGTTTAACTATTGATTTACAGTCGTTTAAATATTATCATTCTTTTTTGGCACGCTGTTTGTAATTAACAAAACGTATTCATCCATTAAAACAAATTATTATGAAAAAGTTTATATTCTTAGTAGCTGGTTTAATCCTTACAGGATTCACTGTTAATGCTACCACAACCAATACAGACGCAAATACAACATCTATTTACAGTAGAGGTTATGGCAACTCTTTCATATTTGTAGAGAACGGCATTGAGTTTTCTGTATTCCGTGATGGACAATTTGATTTTAACATACAACGCTACTGTGGTTCCAATGTAAATGTATCCATAGGAACTCCAAATATAAACTTCAGCTTTAATTCTGGATATGATTATAATGCCTATGTTCAATACGATGAATATGGCGCTATCATTCAGATAGAAAACACTCCTATTTATTATGACTATTACGGACGTATTAGTCAGGTGGGAAATATAAATATTTATTACAATAATTTTGGATATGTAAATCGTGTAGGTGGATTATATGTACATTACAACCGATACAATAGTTTCTCACACTGTTCAGGTTTTATAAATGTATATAACAGAAGTTATGTTTACAGACCATGGCACCGTTATTACAGTATTCCGTCTTATGATTACTGTGTTGTTTACAACAGACCTTACAGACGTTATTACAGTCCAGTACGCTATACTTACAACAGACCTTTTTATAATAACTACAAGCCAAGAACAGCTATTGCCAGCAGACGTGGTCACGTTATAACAAGAAATAGAAAATATGCTACTGTAAATAGAAGCACCAGAAATGTAACTCGTATTAACAGAAGTGCTAACACCAGAAGAAGTGTTGCGCAAACAAATAATACAAGACGCAATAGCACTATTAACAGAAATTCTGGAAGAAATTATTCAACAGGAAATAGAAATACTACGATCAGACGCAATAACTCCAGCATAAACAGAAACACTAAAGGCAGTTCGGTTACGACCAGAAATAATACGATAAGACGTAATAGTAACACCAGAAGTACTAGAGATTATGCGCAAAACAATAATAACACTAAAAGAACCAGAGAAAGTGTTAATAGAACAATTAAACCTAGAACTAATAGTGTAAGGACAAAAAAAACAACACATCAACGAAAAAATATCGTTACTCAAAAACCAAGAACACAAAATACACGTACATATAACAGAAACGATAATACTAGAAATACAAAACGAGTAGCAACGCAACGTACTACTCAAAATAAATCTAGAGTAGCGCAACGAAAAAGCGTTAATAGATCTTCTCAAAGTAACAGGCCAAGAGTTACCCAGAGTAGAAGTAAATCTAGCAATAACAATACAAGATCGACTAGTAGAAGACGATCATAACAATTTTGGTTGGTTAGTTTGGAAAGCCCTACGATATGTTTGCCTCAAAGCGACATCGTGGGGTTTTCTGTTTGCACTAAGTATTTATTTAATCTTCAAATAACGCTCAATCTGATTCGAAATATCTTCAGAAAACTTAAACCTATAAATTACAAATAGATATAATACCGTAATTAAAGCAGACTTTAAAGCTATGTTAACGATAGGGACAAAAGGGAATTCCCAAAAATAAAACAGAAAAACACTCAAAGTTATCAAAACAGCTATTCTAAATATATCCTTTGTAAATGGATGGATCTTAAACTTCTGATAAACAAAAAGTAGCTTGATTGAGTCATAGGCAAAAACAGCTATAGAAGTAGCCAGAGCCGCCCCATTTATACCAAATAAAGGAATAAATACAATATTTAAAACAATCATTAAAATAACCAGAGCTACCCCCAAGAATAACACGACTCTATAGTAATCACTATTGAATAAAATAGCATTATTACCCCCTAAAAAGGCATCGTATAGCTTAGTAACACTAATTATTAGCACAACAAAAAGCCCACCCTCAAATTCTTTTGGAATTATATAGTACAACTGATTAATATTCAGTACTATCAAGAGAAATATAAACCCACTAATTATAAATAAATTCAATGAGCTTTTTCTATATAAATCTCCCAGTTCATCCATTTTTTTTTCATTTAAATACTTAGCCGACAAAGGCAGCAGTATTTGATGCATAGACAACTGAGGCACAGCTATAACCGTAGCTATAAATATAGCGACGTTATAATATGCAATCTCCTTAATTTCAACATAATGCCCCAACATGACTTTATCAACATCTAAAAGAATGGTCGCAATAGATCCAGCAATAATTATTAAAAAAGAATATTTTAAAATATTCTTGAGGCCATTCACACGTTTAAATATGATTACGGGAGGCTTGATACTAAATGCGTACACGTTCATAACAAGCATTCTTAAGACATAAACACCAACCAAGCCTATCATAAATTGCTCTACATTAACTACTTTGAAATGTAAAAAAAACAATAATATCATAGTTCCTACTCGATGAAAGACTTCTTTCATAAAGTTTCCAAACACCGTTTGCATTTGCACTTTAGCCCATGCAAAAAACACTTCAAAATAAGCCAACGCGAGAGCAATTATTATAATATGCCATAAATAGTCTTTAATAATAACATTTTTTTGAGATAAAAAACTGCCGATTGCATCATAACATATGTAGTTGAAAAAACTTAAAGGAATAGTAATTATAAATGGCAAAAATAGCATAAGTGTCAAAAAGCTATTTAATGATACACGTGTTTTAAAAGACGAATAAAACTTCACCAATGTATTGTGCACTCCAAAAGCCATTAAAGGCATGATAACATAAGCCAAAGACAGCATATACCCTACCATTCCATAATATTCATCACTAAGGAATTCCGTATAAAGAAACAAGGTGTTAATAGCTCCTACAAAAAAGCCCAAATATGTTGAAAGGACATTTTTAAAAGATTGTGAGGCAACTACTCCCATTAACTTAAACTATTTATTATGCTTATCATTAATTATTTTTTAATTAGCGTTGCTAATTGCTGAGTTAATTGTTTTCTACTATATTTTTGCAAGCCAATTGGGTTTGATTGTAATTTCTTGCCCTTAAACGCTTTATAATATTCTAATATAGTCGTTTTTAGCAATTCATAATCATCGTAATTAAAGTAAGCACCTGTGTTTGTTTCCTTAATAATTTTCTCAACATCTGAAGCCTTAGGTCCTATGGCAAGGATAGGTCTATTTGAAACCATATATTCAAATAGTTTTCCAGGAATAATGCATTTGGTGTCTTCTGAATCTATTTCCACCAACAACAATACTTGTGATTTTTTTTGAAATACAATGGCTTCTTTATGTGAAACATAACCTAATTCAAATGTACAATCACTTAAATTATATTTCTTTATAGTTTTTAACACCTCTTCGCTAACTGCACCAATGAAATTAAGTTGAAAATCTTTTAAAAAGCCATTATTTTCTTTTCTAAGATCGCTTAATACTTTCCACAAAACATCTGGATTTCGTTTTGACAATAAAGACCCTATATGTGCTATTGAAAATTTAACATCCAGATTAAAAGCATGAGTCGCTTCATAATCATATCCATTCGTAATAACCTCAATAGGGCAATTTGTTATTTGCTGAAATTCTTTTTTAGTTGTAAAACTTGTTACAATTATTTGATCAGCAGTATTTAAAACCTGCTTTTCTAAAGCTATATGCTTTTTTTTAGAAGATCTACTTAGTTTTAGCTGTTTATGATAACCAATAGTCGTCCAGGGATCTCTAAAATCAGCCAACCACCTCACTCCTAACCTTTCCTTTAATTGCAAGCCTATAAGGTGCAAACTATGAGGGGGCCCAGTGGTTATTATGGTTTTTATATTATTTTCTGAAATATATTGAGAAAGATAACTCACTGAAGGCTTTACCCAACCAATCCGTGCATCTGGTATAAAGAAATTCCCTCTTATATAAAGCATCACTTTTTCAATAAAACTTTGCTTTTTATTATCTGAAATAATGCCTTTACTTATCGTTTTTGATGATTTTTTTGAAAAAAGTCCGGCTAATTTATAGGGCTCTTTTATGGGCTGTTTTAATATTGTAATATGATTTGAAACTTCAGAAACTAAACTCTCATCTACCAAAGGATAATTAGGGTTTTCTGGAATATAAACGACTGGATCGATATCGAATTCCGGCAAGTACTTAACGAATTTCAGCCAACGTTGCACCCCTGGGCCCCCAGCTGGTGGCCAATAATAGGTAATTATGAGTGTTTTTTTAAGCCCTCTCTGTCCTACGGACATCTCTCCCAAAGGGAGGGTATCACCTTGAGAGGTCATTTTTTTTGAATTCATAGAACAAACCTCCAAGCAGCAATATTCCAAATAAAACAGAACTCGCTAAAGCTATACGACTACCTGTTTTAACAACATCAGGATCAAACTTAAATTCTATTGTATGATTACCTGCTGGTAGCGGCATACCTCGCAAAGTATAATTAACACGTATGTGCGAACGCTCTTCTCCATCTACAAAAGTTTTCCATCCGTTACCATAATATACCTCAGAAAAGACTGCAAAACCTTCGTTTGTATTTTTAGATTTGTACTTTAAATAATTTGGCTTAACCTCCATTAAATCAATAGATGCTAATGAATCAACTACATAATTCGTTTTTAAGTTTTTCAGTTTTTCCAAAGCTTTATGTGATGAATAAACAGCCTTGGTTTTATTCGACAAACTATCTAATTGTTTTATTTCTTCGTTTGCAGATTCAACTTTTTGCAAGCTTTGCACAAACCAAGCGTTACCATTAGCATCATCATTTTTGTAAGAAAACAAACCTTCTTTTTCATCTTGAGCTATAATATACTTTGTATTAAGCATATTAAGAACATTGATATTATTTTGAGAGACATAAAAATCAAAAACTTCTCTATATCGCTTTAATTCCGCAGCATTATAGCCGTTTAGTGAATTATGAAAGTACGAAGGTTTTGAAGGCCCAGAAACTAAATCAAACACTCTAAAATGCGAAGTGTCCTTTAAAATTTCTTTATCAACTTCATTTGCCTGAAATGGCTTATTTACTTTAATTGAGGATACAAAATCATCATTATTAACATAACGCCTGTTAACCCCTACTAAATCAAAAAGAATCAATCCGCAAAACACAACTACCACCCATTTTTCTTTTAACTTATCTCGTAAAAATGCAAAAACAGCGCCCGCAGATAACAATACTAGGATAAGTGTTCGTATAGTATCTTGTGTGAAAATGGTTTTTCTATCTTCTTTAATTGCTCTAACAAAATCCTGACCATAAGCTTGAATATACTGACCATCACTAGCTCCAACAAAATCAAACAATGAAGATTTAAATAACAAGAAGGTAATAGCTAGCCCTCCAGTAATAATTGTTGAATATTTTAACGCTTTTAACTTATCTTCCTTCTTTTCAAAGTCATTAAACAACCTCACTAATCCTAAAATTGCCAAAATAGGAATACATAACTCCAAAATAACCTGTATAGAACTAACTGCCCTAAACTTATTATAAAGTGGTACATAGTCAATAAAAAAATCGGTTAAAACCCCTAAATTCTTTCCATAAGATAATAATAGAGATAATAAAGTACCACCAACAAGCCACCATTTTAGTCGGCCTTTTACAAGAAATAATGCAAAAACAAATAAAAACAAAATAACAGCCCCAATGTATGCTGGCGCTTCAACAATTGGCTGCTCCCCCCAGTACATAGGTGCTCGTTTTGCTTCTTCTAATGCTTGTGTAGTACTAGCTCCTAATTTTCTATAAGCATCATACGTTGCAGAATCTTTACCAAGGTTTTCAAAATTCCCTCCCCCCATGAATCTTGGGATGAAAAGATTAAAAGTCTCAACAATACCATAACTGAATTGGGTAATGTAATCTCTACTTAAGCCAGAAGTCACTGGTTTTGGGGAACCATCAGGGTTTATGGTCAACTCGCTTTTTCCGCGCGTACTTTCTTTCACATATTCCTGTGTTGCCAAAATATTTGTAGCATTCAAAGCTATTGAAAGCACAACAGCAGCAACCAAAATCCCTATCGACTTAAAATAATGTGGTAATATTTTTTTCCTATAGGCATCAATTAAATACGCAACACCTAAAACAATGACTAGTAATAATAGATAATAAGTCATTTGAAAATGGTTAGCTACTAATTCTAACCCCATAGCTACAGTGGTTAGCAAAAACCCTGAAATATATTTTTTTTGAAAGACAAGCAAAATACCACTTAAAACTAAAGGCATATAGGCAATAGCATGTGCCTTACTATTATGTCCTACACCTAAAATGATTATTAAATAGGTTGAAAAACCAAACGCAATGGCCCCTAGTGCAGCAAGCTTAAAGTCAACTTTTAAAACTAATAATAACACATAAAAACTTAATAGGTATAAAAACAGATAATCCGCTGGTCGGGGTAAAAACCGTAGCGTTAAATCTAATTTCTTAATATAGTTATGTGGATATCTTGCGCCCAATTGATAAGTAGGCATCCCAGCAAAAGCACTATTAGTCCAGTATGTTTCCTCCCCTGTTGCAGCTTTAAAATCTTTTTGCTGCTTGCTCATGCCTATATATTGCATGATATCACTTTGAAAGATCTGTTTTCCTTTTAAAACAGGATTAAAATATGCTAATGAAAGTATTACAAATCCTATTAAAATTAATACATGAGGACCTATTCTTTTGATTGAAAATTGCATGAAAGTATTTTAAAAACAATGTTTGTGAAAATTAATCAATTTCTTCGTAATCGACATAATCACCCACATTTTTATTTGAGGTTTTGGTTTTGGGTATTTTATCTATAGTAACTTCGCCTTCTTTTTTTGGCTTTTCCTGTTGTTGATTTCTAAATTGACCAAATTGGTCGCCAAAACGTTGTTCTGCCTTCTTGGCAACATATTTAACAAGAAAAGGAGCAAATAAGCGTGATAAAATTTTTATTCCAAAGTAAATTAAAAGAATGATTAATATCATTCTAACAAAACCTGTTACAGATGCAAATTGTAGCATAAAAATTATTTTTAACAAAAATACAATTCTATACGTTTAAAAAACGTTCAAAAATGATAAAAAAAGTATAAAATATCTATATTTGAAAAAAGTCTTAGGACTAAAATGTTATAATAATGTATTACCAATATGTTACTAATCGCACATTAAACTCTTAATTATGAACCCAATGAAATCTACCTTATGTTTTTTATTGATGTTAATTTCAATTCAAGCATACTGCCAATATACTGATGTCATTAACTCCAATAGACCTGGTGTATCAAGAAGTGCTTTTTCTGTAGGTACGAATGTTGCCCAATTAGAGGTAGGTCCTTATTTTACTAAAGAAAAAAGAACACCTGCTCCGACATACGAAGTATCTGGATTTGGAATTGATTTTGCTGCACGATACGGACTGTTATTTGAAGAGTTAGAGCTAAACATTGAAGGGACTTATCAAAACGACACAAAAACGTTTACATCTAATTTCTCTTCTGAAGAAAAGCGATCTAATTTTAAAACAATTACATTTGGAGCCAAATATCTAGTGTATGATCCTTATAAAAATTCAGAGGATAAAAAACCAAATTTATACAGCTGGAGAGCAAATCACA
Organism: Flavivirga abyssicola; assembly: GCF_030540775.2. Lineage (GTDB taxonomy): Bacteria > Bacteroidota > Bacteroidia > Flavobacteriales > Flavobacteriaceae > Flavivirga > Flavivirga abyssicola. Next base: position 4,203,182 of record NZ_CP141266.1, read on the forward strand.
GCTTTAAATGGAGTTCATTAATCCCTGCAGTATCAGTGTATCTAGGAGCTAATTTTGACACAAAAAACAACCCTTATACAGCACCAGGCGTTGAAGGGTTTAGTCCCAAAATAATGGTAGCCACCCAAAACAATTTTCCTGGAGGATGGGTCTTTGTAATGAACTTAATAAAGGATAGAATTGGATCTGATCAATCAGATTTTCAATATATTTTAACATTAACCCATTCCTTTAGCCCAAAGTGGGTTATTTTTGGTGAAACCCAAGGAATACAGAGCGATTTTTATGCCGACAATCTTTTTAGGTTTGGAGGCGCTTACTTGTTAGGGCGTGATCTTCAATTAGACACAGCATTAACTTTTAATACTAAAGATACGCCATCAGTTTTTGGAATAAACTTTGGAGTATCCTATAGATTAGATTTCCATAAAGACAAAGAACTAAAAGATAAAGATATTGATAATGGTAACTCAGCCAAAGAAGAAGGAAAAAGAAAATCTAGACGCAATAAAAACAAAAAAGATGATGTTGACATAAATGATACAAAAAAACAAAAACGCAAACGAAAAGATATAGATTTTTGATAATGAGCTCATCTTGACTTTTTGTTTTTAACCGAAAATGAGATAAAATTTGTTCAGATGAGGCATTTTTTGCAAGGCATAGCAGTGCTAAGCGTAAAAAAAGTAACAAAATATGGGCGAATTTTAACCATTTTTCAGGAAATAGAAAAAGTCAAGATGAGTTCAATAAATAAGAAGCAACAGCTATCATAGCATATATATGATAATACTTAAAGAAGTACATAAAAAAAAGGACTTAAAAGCTTTTGTTAAATTTCCTTTTAAACTTAACAAAAATTCTAAATATTGGGTACCACCAATTATTAGTGAAGAAATAAAAACCTTTAACAAAAAAGAAAACCCTGTATTTAATGACGCTGAGTCCAGGTTATTTCTAGCATACAAAAATAATGAAATTGTTGGACGCATTGCCGCCATAATAAATTGGTTAGAGGTAAAAAATCAAACTTTAAAAAAAATGCGTTTTGGTTGGTTTGATGTGATCGATGATATCGACGTTACAAAAGTTTTATTAGAGAAAGTTATAGAAATTGGAAAAGAAAACAACCTTGAATTTATTGAAGGCCCTGTTGGATTCTCTAATCTTGATAAAGTTGGTGTGGTAACAGAAGGATTTGATCAAATTGGAAGTATGATTACATGGCATAATCCTCCTTATTATGTGACTCATTTTAAAAAACTTGGTTATGATGTTGCAAAATCGTATTCTGAGAATATTATGGAGTTTAAGAATATTAAACGAGAATCTTTCTCTAGAATACAAGCGTTAATAAAAAAACGTTATCAACTAAGAGCTTTAACTTTTACAAAAAACAAAGATATTCTGCCCTATACGGATGAGATGTTTGATGTGTTTTCTAAATCCCATGCTGTGCTTTCAACATTTGTAGAAATAAATGATGAGCAACGTGAATATTTTAAGAAAAAATTTATTGGCTTCTTAAATCCAGAATATGTAAAATTTGTTTTAGATAAAGATGATAAGTTGATAGGCTTTGGAATAGTTACACCTTCTTACGCAAAGGCTTTGCAAAAAATGAATGGAAAGTTGTTTCCTTTTGGAATAAAACATTTATTACATGCAAAGAAACATGCAAAAACGGTTACTTTTTACTTAATTGGTGTGCTACCTGAATATCAAAACAAAGGTGTTACTGCTATTATTTTTGATGAATTTCATAAAACATTTACAGAAAAGAACATTGAGTTATGTGTAAGAGGCCCTGAATTAGATGACAATGTCGCTATTCAACAAATATGGAAAAACTTTAAACCCGTAGTTAATAAAAGACGTTGCACTTTCAGAAAAGATATTGCATAAAAAAATCCGATTCTATTACGAATCGGATTTTTTATTTATTTTTTTATTAAAATATACTATTATTCACCCATTGCTGCCATTACAGAGGCAGATAAGCGTTTATATGTTCCATTTTCTAATCTAGATCTAATTGCTTCAAAAGCGGCTAGTGTTTCAGATACATCTTCTAAAGTATGAGTCGCAGTAGGTATTAGCCTCAATAGGATCAATCCTTTTGGAATTACAGGATACACGACTATAGAACAGAAAATCCCGTAATTTTCACGTAAATCTCTAACTAAAGCCATAGCTTCTGGTATACTTCCTTTTAAATACACCGGTGTTACACAACTTTGAGTGGTTCCAATATCAAAACCACGATCTTTTAATCCAGATTGCAAAGCATTTACGTTCTCCCAAAGTTTATTTTTAAGTTCCGGCATTGTTTTAAGCATTTCTAAGCGCTTTAAAGCTCCAACAACTAATTGCATTTGCAAAGATTTTGCAAACATTTGAGAACGTAAGTTGTATTTTAAATAATCTATTATTTCTTGATCTCCAGCAATAAATGCTCCCGTACTCGCTAATGATTTAGCAAATGTGGCAAAGTAAACGTCAATATCATCTTGAACACCTTGTTCTTCTCCTGCTCCTGCTCCAGTAGCACCTAATGTACCAAATCCATGAGCATCATCAACAAACAGTCTAAAGTTATATTTCTTTTTAAGAGCTACAATCTCTTTTAATCGTCCTTGTTCACCTCGCATTCCAAATACACCTTCAGAAATCACTAAAATCCCTCCTCCGGTTTGTTCTGCCATTTTCGCAGCTCTGTCTAAATTTTTCTCTAAACTTTCAACATCATTATGTTTATAAGTAAAACGTTTACCCATATGTAAACGAACACCATCAATAATGCAAGCATGTGCATCTACGTCATAAACAATAATATCATCTTTAGACACTAGGGCATCTATAGTCGATACCATACCTTGATATCCGAAGTTTAATAAATATGCTGCTTCTTTTTTAACAAATGATGCTAACTCATCTTGTAATTTCTCATGCAAATCTGTATGACCAGACATCATTCTTGCTCCCATAGGGTAAGCTGAACCATATTGAGCTGCTGCTTCTGCATCTACTTTTCTTACCTCAGGATGATTAGCTAATCCTAAATAATCATTAATACTCCAAGTGATAACGTCTTTTCCTTGAAATTTCATACGGTTAGAAATTTCTCCTTCTAATTTAGGGAACACAAAATAACCTTCAGCCTGGGAAGCCCATTTACCTAATGGTCCTTTGTCCTTATAAATTTTTTCAAATAAATCCTTCATTTAGTATAATCTTATTGCTATTAAAATTAAGACATAACTACATAGGAGTAGCTGCTTTGAGGGTAAAACAAAAACAAATTTAATGTTTAAGTATTGCTACATGTAAGCTTTCTGTCCTTAGTTAGTTATTGCAAAATTAAATATTTATATGGTTTGAGCATAATTTTTACTGCCCAATTATTAATAAAATAAAAAAAGAGATACTATTTTGCCTATACGACAAAACAGTATCTCTTTTTAAAGTAATAATTTATGTTATTTTATATATTGAATATTTTGTGCTGCTGCTTCATTTTTACTATCAAAAAAGCCTTGTTCATTCATCCATTTATCACTGTATACTTTACTCATGTATCTTGACCCGTGATCAGGAAAAATAATAACAATATTATCATCTTCTTTAAACGCTCCTTGCTCACCTAACTGCATTATAGCTTGCATGGCTGCACCGGATGTGTATCCAACAAACATACCTTCAGATTTAGCTATTAATCTAGCTGTGTGCGCGCTTTCTTCATCTGTAACTTTTACAAATTCATCAATAACATCAAAATTTGTAGCGGTAGGAATCAAGTTTTTACCTAAACCTTCAATTCTATAGGGGTAAATTTCTTTTTCGTCAAACTCTCTGGTTTCATGATATTTTTTAATAACAGAACCAAAAGCATCAACTCCAATAATTTTAACTTCTGGATTTTGCTCTTTTAAATACTTTGCCGTACCAGAAATAGTTCCTCCTGTTCCACTACATGCCACTAAGTGTGTTATTTTACCTTCTGTTTGTTTCCATATTTCCGGTCCAGTAGATTTATAATGCGCATCAATATTTAGTTCATTAAAATATTGATTGATATAAACTGAACCCTTTATTTCTTCATGTAAACGTTTAGCCACTTGATAGTAAGACCTAGGATCGTCTGCACTTACGTGTGCAGGGCAAACATAAACTTTAGCCCCCATGGTTTTAAGCATGTCTATTTTATCTGCAGAAGATTTAGAGCTTACAGCCAAAACGCAATCGTACCCCTTTATAATACTTACCATAGCTATACTAAATCCAGTATTACCAGATGTGGTTTCTATAATAGTATCGCCGGGTGATAAAAGTCCTTTTTTCTCTGCTTGTTCAATAATGTATAGTGCTATTCTGTCTTTTGAAGAATGACCTGGATTAAAAGATTCTACTTTGGCGTAAAAATTCCCTTTAAACTTCGAGGCTATTTTATTAAGCTTAATAAGTGGGGTCTGACCTATTAAATCTAATACATTGTCAAAAACCTGATTTTTGTGTTTCATAAATGCTTTTTATAAGCTTTAGGTAATATTACTAAAAATATTTGATACCTAAAACCTGACAAAAATAAAACATTTTTTTATATTACCTATTAATTCCTTCTAAATCTAACAAAAAAGCGTATTCCAAAGAAACTTCTTTCAAGCTTTCAAAACGCCCAGAAGCCCCTCCATGTCCAGAGTCCATATCTGTATGCAATAATAGCTTATTCTCATCTGTTTTTAACTCCCTAAGTTTAGCCACCCATTTAGCGGGTTCCCAATATTGTACTTGTGAATCATGTAACCCTGTCGTTACTAAGATATTAGGATATGATTTTGCTTCTACATTATCGTAGGGAGAATATGATTTCATGTAATTATAATAGTTTAAATCATTGGGATTTCCCCATTCGTCGTACTCCCCTGTTGTTAATGGGATACTATCATCTAGCATGGTTGTAACAACGTCTACAAATGGCACTGCTGCTAAAACCCCTTTATAAAGTTCAGGATTCATATTTATTATGGCGCCCATTAATAAACCTCCTGCAGAGCCCCCATAGGCATATAAGTGTTTGTTTGAGGTATATTTTTGTTCTATTAAGTATTTTGAGCAGTCTATAAAATCATGAAACGTATTTAATTTGGTTAGTAACTTTCCATTTTCGTACCAGTTTCTCCCTAAATACTCACCACCACGAATATGGGAGATTGCATAAATAAATCCTCTATCCAGCAAACTTAAACGAATACTTGAAAATGACGGATCTACAGTAGAACCATAGGAGCCATAAGCGTATTGTAATAATGGGTTTGTTCCATCTAGCTTAATCCCTTTTCTGTATACTAAAGAAATAGGCATTTTTACGCCATCTCTTGCTGTTGCCCAAATTCGCTTAGACTCATAGTTATTTGAACTAAACTTACCTCCTAACACAGCTTGTTCCTTTTTAATTTCTTTCTGTTTAGATTTGAAATTATAATCTATAACAGAACTTGGAGAGGTTAAAGAATTAAAACCGTAACGTAATACATCGCTATCAAAATCGGCATTATTGCCTATATATACTGTGTAAGTCTCAGAATTAAATGGCAATTTATAGTCTTCTGCCCCATCCCAACTAATAATTCGTAAATTATTAAGGCCATTTTCACGTTCGTTTACTACCAAATAATCTTTAAAAATTTCTATATCTTCTAATAAAACACTTTCTCTATGGGGAATAACTTCTTGCCAATAGTCTTTTTGAGTCGTAGTTTCCTTTGTTTTAAGCAATTTAAAATTAGTGGCTCCATCACTATTTGTTACAATATAGAAGTGATCCTCATAATGAGAAATGTTATAATCTAATTCACGAATACGTTCTTGAAACACCTTAAACTCATCATCGGGTGTATCAGCACTCAATATTCTATATTCAGTCGTCAGAGTGCTTGAAACCCCTATAACAATATATTTTCTAGATTTTGTTTTATATACAAATGTGTTAAAAGTTTCGTCTTCTTCATGATAAACTTCAACATCCTTTTTTGTATCTGTATGTAATTTATGTTTTAAAATTTTATGTGATCGCAGCGTAACTTTATCCTTAATTGAGTAAAACAATGTTTTATTATCGTTAGCCCATGTTGCAGAGCCAGTTGTGCTTAAAATTTTATCTGAATAAATTTCACCTGTAATCAAATTTTTAATTTGAATAGTATATTGTCTTCTACTAACTGTATCTGTAGAAAACGCTGCCAATGTATTGTCTGGGCTTATAGCTATGCCCCCTAAATTAAAATAAGCATGTTCTTTGGCCATTTCATTACAATCAAACAAAATCTCCTCTGTAGCGTCTAAATTTTCTTTTTTGCGTACATAAATGGGATAGTCTTTACCTTTTTCATAACGCGTTATATACCAATAACCATTAAGTTTATAGGGAACCGTAGTGTCATCTTCTTTAATTCGGCCTTTCATTTCTTCAAAAAGTTCTTTTTGAAAGGTTTCCGTATGCTGCATCATACCTTTTGTATAATCGTTTTCAGCATTTAAGTAATCTATAACTTCTGGATTATCTCTTTTATTTAACCAATAATAGTTATCAATACGTGAATCACCATGTATTAAAAGTTCTTTTGGTTTTTTAGTAGCTACTGGGGGTTGAATTGTTTTTTTCAAAGAGTATGAATTTATTCTTAAAATTTTAGCCTTCAAAAATAGAAAAATTAAATAGCTTTGTAACGTAATAATCAATTAATAAAATTATGTTTGGAGATATGATGAATATGATGGGTAAACTTAAAGAAGCCCAGAAAAAGATTGAAGAAACTAAAAAACGCTTAGATTCTGTTTTGGTTGATGAAACAAGTAGCGACAATAAACTTAAAGTGACGCTCACTGCAAACCGAACCATTAAATCTGTTGAGATTGATGATGAATTACTCAAAGACAAAGAACAACTAGAAGATTACCTTATCCTTACTCTAAACAAAGCTATTGAAAAAGCTACAAAAATTAACGAAGCTGAACTAGCTGCTACAGCAAAAGAAGGCATGCCTAATATTCCTGGAATGGATATGTTTAAATAACCTTTTGTAACGTACTTAATAGTTTGCCATGCATGATACTCGTATAGTCTAGGTGTGTGACCATACGCAGCTTATTGCTTCCCATACTGATTATATGAATATCTTTATCTGCCAATTTTTGTACAAAGGTGCTTTCATTCACACCTGCATTTAATTCGAAGATAATAATATTGGTTTCAATCGGTTCAACAGTTTTTATAATGGATAATTGAGACAAGGCCTCTCCTATTTCTTTAGCCTTTTTATGGTCTTCTACTAATCTTTCCACATGATTATCCAAAGCATACAATCCAGCTGCTGCTAAATAACCTGCTTGCCGCATATTACCTCCAAAAATTTTTCTAATACGTAGGGCTTGTTTCATAATTTCTGAATCACCTACTAAAACAGATCCTATAGGGCACCCCAATCCTTTACTTAAGCATACAGAAATCGTATCAAAAATATCTCCATACTGTTTAGCTGTTTCATTTTTGGCTATCAATGCGTTCCATATACGTGCACCATCTAAATGAAACCCAAGATTATTTTCATCACAAATCGTTCTTATTTTTTTTATCTCATCAAATTCCCAACAAGCACCTCCTCCTTTATTTGTGGTATTTTCTATTTCCACCAAACTTGTTTGACTATAATAATAGGCATCTGGATTTATGGCATCCAAGACTTGTTCGGCTTTAAACATCCCTCTGTTTCCGTCTATCAGATTACAAGAAACTCCACTATTAAAAGATGCACCTCCGGATTCATAATTATAAATATGAGCGTATTTATCGCAAATAACCTGATCACCTGGGTTTGTATGTAATTTTAGTGCCGTTTGGTTTGCCATTGTTCCACTAGGGAAAAATAAAGCGTCACTTTTCCCAAACATACCTGCTATACGTGCTTCTAATTCATTTGCTGTTGGATCTTCTCTAAATACATCATCTCCAACTTTTGCTTGCATCATAGCATCAAGCATACCTGTAGTTGGTTTTGCAACGGTGTCACTTCTTAGGTCTATTGTCATTTAAAATGTTTTATAAAATATTTTTCGGGTTGTTTTGTTTTTGTATCAGAGATTTTAATTTATCTGAAACTGGAATATCAAATTTTCGCGCAAATAATTTATTTGATTTATTAATTTTTTCAAAATCAGTTATATCTAACAAAGCAGGCGAAGGGCTGTCTTTACCAACTCTATCTGGATCCCAATCAATGTACCTTAAATTATCATTTACTACATTTTTTGAGAAATCAGAATTCATTATTATGGTTTGAAAATACATTTCTTCAGAGCAAAAGGTATGCTTCATTCTATTAATTAAATAAGGCTTTTCTCTTGTATAGTCTATTACATATTGCAATGTATTCCTGGTTAAACTCCACCAGGTGAATCCACCATAAAGCTTCCCTATACGCCTCGAAATACGCCTTTTTAAATGTAGTTTTTTTTGAATTCTAACTAATCTCCACAACCATTTTATATACTTTTTTGCATCAATTAAATCAAAAAAATTATAATATTCTAATCTATCTAATCCCCCATTTTGATTCTCCCAGGTTTTAGATGGTATTTCAAAAAATTCTAAATGATCATATAGTTTTGGAGCGTTTAAAAAATTTTTAAAATAAGAAAGGTCTTTAACAGGGAAATCCTGTCCGCTTATTAAATGAAAATATTTGTTTTCTTGATTTTTCAAAGCTTCTTTTGCTAATAGCAAATAGGACTTTAAATGATTTAAACCACCCCAGTTTATATTATATTTTCTTGATAAAAATTTAATATTATCTATGTCTTTTATTTTGTCTATTATATGTTTTTCAACTTTTATTTTCTTATCTATATGTATAAATAATTCGAAATCGTTATCAAAAAATGTAACAATATCAATTAAATGATCAAAATTTTTATAAGCTGTAATTAGTATGGCTTGCTTCATTATTTTTATCTAACAAAAAGATTTATTAATTTGATAGTTGTAAATAATATAAATTTATTGTTTACAACTTTAGCTAATATTTTATATTTTAAGCTACTGTATTCTTTTCCTATAAATTCATTTATTGGATAGGCTCTAACACTTTCTAAAATCGAAATTTTTTCTTTAAAAGTTCTTAAAGAATACTGTGCTTTTATCATTTTTATTATTGTAAAAAAAGTAAAAGCGTCTCTCCTAAATCTAAAATTACTGCATATATCTTCTTTATACTGAATGGAACTCTTTTCTAAATCATTAATTAAATTACTAAAATCAATAATTAACGCGAAAAAATAAGTAACGATCCTTTTTTTATAGGCTAAATTATTTCCTCGCATTGTTGATTCTGGAGACTGAAAATATATATAAATAGTAATGGGACAAAAAGCAACACGTTTTGCATTTAAAAATAAAGCTAAAGTAAAATCAACATCCCCGTCATAATCGCTTTGTTTAAAATTAATTTCTGCTGCTTCTAAAAATCCTTTACGTATAAAATACCACCATATTTCGTAACGAATGCCTTTGTTTTCTTTAAGGAATTGATTCCCACTAACTATTGAAGAGTATTTCATTTCTCCTTGCGAGGTATCTAAATCATATAATGCCTCGTCGGATGTCTCCAAGGCATTAAATCCCATGAGATCTAAATTATGAGCTATTGCATAATCAAGCTGGGTTCCTAATGAATTATGTGTAACATAATCATCTGCATCAACAAAATATAGATAGTCTCCTTTAGCTAATTTTAAAAGTTTGTTCCTAGTAGCAATAACGCCTTGGTTTTCGTGTGAATGCAAAAAGATATTATAATGTTTCTTAGAATAGTCACCAACAATTTCACCGCTTTTATCTGTAGACCCGTCATTAAAGACAATGATTTCATAGTCTTGTTTTGATATATTTTGATTTAACAAACTATCAAGACACCTTCCAATATATAACTCTGCATTGTAGACTGGAATTAAAATACTAAGTTTCATATTATTTAATTTTAATACTATCTAAAGCGTGTAACAAATTATCTAAAGAAGTTTTATTAATCTTAGCTTATAAAGTAACCTAAGAGGGTATAGTAGAATAAAGAAAAGGTATTTATTATTAAAAATGAATGCTGTTATTTTAAACTTTCTCTGAGAATATTGGTCTCCTATAAAATTATTTAACGGGTAAGCTTTTAGTTTATTAAATCCTTTCAATATGTCATTAGTTTTTTTAATTGAAATATCAGCTTTAATAATTTTATAAAACATAAAATAAATAATAACACTTCTCTTAAATTCTATATTCTTTATAATAGTTATTACATTGCTGTCATTTTCTTTTGAGATTTCTGATATAAGTACATTCAAACTATAAACTAAACTAGTATAATCTTCAATTATTTTTTTTAAATGCTCTTGGGTGTCTTTATTTGTTATAGAAGTATGATTTTCAACATACCTGTGAGCATCTATTGGTAAAAAAGCAGCTCTTTTTGATCGCAAAAAAATATTAAAAGTAAATACTACATCTTCAAAAAACTTACCTTCTACAAACTTAAAACCTGTACTTAATAAAAAATCTTTCTTTATTATATACCAACAAGCTCCTAAATCGTGGTGTTTATTCTTAACCAAGAAATCTGTTCCTTTTAATACGTTTATATCTTCTCTTAATTCTTTTGTTTTTGAAGTAAATAAATCCAATTTATGCGTAGGTAGCGATGAAAAACCTAATAAATCCAATTCAAATTTAACTTGATAGTTTAAAATAATATCTAGCATATTAAAAGCCAAATAATCATCGGCATCAATAAAATATAGATACTCCCCTTTTGCTAAAGTTATTCCAATATTTCTTGTTGCCCCTAATCCATGATTAACCTGACTATAAACATTAATATTATGATACTGTTTTTTAAACGTTTCAACAATATTTAATCCATTATCTGTAGACCCATCATTAATTAATATAATTTCATAATTATCAGTATCCAGGTTTTGATTTACCAAACTATTCAAGCATCGTTCAATACATGCTTCTGCATTATAAAAAGGTACAATAATACTTAATAGCATATTATGTTAATTAGTTTTACTAAGCTAATACTATCACTAAATAATCTAGAACTTTTCAGATTAAAAGTGATTATTTGCGTTATAGCTTACTTATTAAATTATTGATTAAAAAAACATTAACTTGATAAAGGTTTTTATTTTTATTAAAAACACAGTAATTAATTTCATACAAAAATATTTATATGCTGAACATTTATAAATCCGTTGTGTCATACAATATTTCAAAAAAAGTACTTCAAATTATAATTATTACTCCAATAATTATGACTATTCTAATGGGGCTTTTATTTATTATTCCAGCTACCTCTGATTTTGGTTTTTGGCTACTTGAAGAAAATTCCCCGGTTGAGTTATTAACTTTTTTCCTTTTTTTAATAGGGGGCATTTATGGTATTCGTTTTGTTTTTAAGCATAAAAGAGATTTAGAAATTTATGTATGTATATTTTATACTTTATTTTCTATTTGTCTAATACTAATTGCCATGGAAGAGATTGCATGGGGACAGTGGTTCTTTCACTTTGAAACTCCCGAAAAATGGTCTAAAATAAACATGCAAGGTGAAACCACGCTTCATAATTTAAAAGGAATGCAAGGGCATTCAGAAGTTCTACGAATCATTTTCGGATTAGGAGGTGGTTTTGGAATATTGTTAAGCTATTTTTCTAAATTTAATAAGATAAGCGTCCCTCCTTTTCTTTTTACTTGGTTTTTAATTATTTTTTGTCATGGAGTCATTGATTTTATACAAGACATTATTGTAATTAGTTCTAAATACGATTTTGCAATTGTAAAAACTTCAGAGTTTATTGAACTTTTAATCGCTGGTAGTTCATTTCTATACTTATGGTTCAATTTTAAAAAGTTAAGAATTGAAATTTTTCAAAACTGATTTTGTTTAAAATCCAAAATACATCTAAATAAATAAACTAATTACATTAATACTTTTATTTAATTATCACTTCTTTATTTAAATAAAAAACATAGCATAAAATTAGACTCATCACAAACATTTCACCGCCATCTTCTACAAGCGTAAACCTATTACTGTGATAAGGTATTGCTATATGAAGAAGATCAATAAATATCCCAAAAAAGACTAGTAACAGAACTAAAACAAAAACATTCTTTGTTATTTTTTTCCCTTCTAAATCTATTTTTAAATATGAAAATATAAACAATATTAAAAACACAAATCCAACAGAAAAGGAAACCAAAATTTCACCAAAATCTTGGGGACGTAAATTAAATCTCGGTTGTATTTCGAAATAATCTTTTAAATATTTGCCATAATTTTCGTGAAAGGCCAAAGAATCATCCAATAACAGATAAAAAAAGAATAATGCCCAAACAAGATATATCAAGTACTTTTTCTTTTGTGCTATGAAAAGAAAAAGTATAAATATCCAAAATTCTTTCATGTATTGGTAAAATTCAGAATATCCTAGGTCAAGCTCTAGAGAACAGTAAGGGTTCCCATCTATCATATTATGCACATATAAGGTGTGTAATATTAAAAACATAAAATCCGTAATAACTAATAAAACCAAAAATGATTTATTAGCTATTATGGATTTATATATATCTGCAAAAACCTCTTTTAAGTTCATTTTTATTTGTTATCTAATTATCGTTTCGATTTGACTAAAATTGGCAACAGTATATTTTGCCAAATACTCTTTTGCTAATAAAGCTTTATTCTGCTCATGTATGTTTAAACCATTATCAGCTAAACAAATTGTAATCCAATTGAGCTTGTTTGGTGTGATAAAATCTTTTTTAAGGTTGTCTCCAATGTAAAAATACTGAGCTATACCAAATACATTTTCAAAATGTTTATAATTATTAATATTAGGTTTTTCACTACCAAATTCTTCAGATATTATAATCTCTGAGAACCAAGTATTTAACTGTAAAGCTTTGATTTTGTTTCTTTGCTGTACACTTCTACCATCAGTCAATAAACCCATATTTACATTTTCATGTTTTAATTTATCAAGAACATCTCGACGGTCTTTAGACAATTCCAATTTGGGTTGATGATTTCTATAAACACGCAATAAATCCTGTATACTATAACAAGTACAATATTTTTTAATAACGACTTCAAACACATTTTCATTTTTATAATAATATGCCAGCATATCATTATATATGGATTCAGCATCTGTATTTACATCATTAGCAATTTTTGTTGATATGTCTTTATAAGCAGATTTTAAAAAATCAATTTCATTGTAGAGTGTATCATCTAAATCAAAAATCACAGTTTTATTAGTCTTTGTAGTCATTTACTAAAATTTCATCATCATACCTTAACATTAACAAATCAGCTTTCCAATCATCATAATAGTCTAAATTCTTATTTAAAATATATTCCCAAATAATCCATTTAGGATAATTCCCACCTGCCAAATACGAAAGCGGAAAGCCTCCACCAAATCTAGGGTTAATTTCAATTCCTTTTATCTCTTTATTAACCTTATGCATAAAGACCTGAACCGTTATACAACCTCTCGCTCCTTTTAAAGATGAAAAAATTTTCTCTAAATATCTTTTAACTTCATTTTTTTTGGTAATCCCTTTACTAACTTCGCCTGCCCTTATTTCTACACGTTTACGAGGTATAACACACTTTAAATCACTTGCTTTACTATAATATAAATCGCATGTATATTCATCGTAAAGATCATGGTCTAAATATTCAAAAAAGTAGAGTGAACGACTCTCCAACATGTATTTAGAGATCTGGTTTTTACTTTTAATGATGTAATTTTCCGAACTATTACTCCCATTTTTTGGTTTTATAAACAGGGGTAGTTTGTACTTGTTTTTTGAGTATATTTTTGAAGTACTAACACCTATTTTTTCAAATAATTTGTGGGTTTTCAGTTTGTTTCTACTTTTTTTAATCAATGCCTTATCGGACAATACAATTTTTATATTAGCTTCTAAGAATTTTTCATAATTTTCAGAGAGTATTGGTAACTCTGTATCAAGCGTAGGAATGATTACTTCAACCTTGTTTTCTATGCAAATTTTATAAAGAACATCAATATAACGATTGCTATCAATTTTACAAATTTCAAATGCTTTATGAGCCACTTGTGCAGCAGCAGATAGTTCTGGAAGCGCATCAGTAACAAAAACTTGCCCCTGTTCATCTATTAGCTTTAATTCTTTAATAAAAGCTTTAACCAATGAAACTCTTCTACCAGCAGATGTAATTAAGATATTGCTCATAAATAATTTTGATTCCTTGTTAATTTTTCATCCTTAAAAAAGGGTTCAGTATTAAAAACAGAACATAATAAAGGTATTTAATGTTAAATAATCTTGTTATGAGTACATAAGTAAAACCTTTATAATCATTCCCTAAAAATTTGTTTAATGGATAAACTTTAATTTCTGTCATACTATTCATAATAGCCTTAACTTCCTTAAATCTTATTTCAGATTTTAAAATTCTTATCATCATAAAAAATACAAATGACTGTTGGCGAGCTTTTAACCTACTTAAACATTTCAAATTACTGCTTTCCGAATTGCTTATTTCTTCAATTAATTCATTAAACTCTTTTGCTGCATTACCGTTATCGTAAATAACCTTTATATAATGTTTAGGTTCTTTACTTGTCATTGCAGACCCCTCTACCTTTACATGTCTATGAGCATCTATAGACAAATGCGCCATTTTTTTGGCTTTTATAAATAAAGTAGTGGTGAAAATAGCATCTTCCATCCATCTACCTTCGATAAATTTCAGCCGAAAATCTTTAATAAATGATCTTTTAGTGACATACCACCAAACTTCATTTTTATAACCAATAGTTCCTATATAATCAATCCCAGTCATTTTATCAATGGTGAATTTTTGATTAGTATTTGAACTTGAATCATAAAGAGCTGTATTGGTTGTTCCTATTGATGAAAATGTTAAAACTTGCAAATCATGGTCGTCAATGTAATCCAAAATTGGCTTTAAAACATTAGAAGCTAGATAATCATCTGGATCAATAAAATAAATATATCTTCCTTTTGCCAAATCGATTCCTTTATTTCTGGCACTTCCTACACCTGCATTTTCTTGACTATGCACATGAATATTTGAATAACCCGATTCAAACTTTCTAACAATGGAAACACTATTATCTGTAGATCCATCATCAATTATAAGGATCTCATAATCAATAGGATCCAGGTTTTGATCCAAGAGGCTATTAATACAAGATGCAACATATTTTTCTACATTATATAATGGTATAATTATACTTAGCCTCAAATGATCAAAAATTTGTTAAACAAAAAATGTGGTTACCACATAAGGAACGCATAGCTTTTCATGTCCTAAAACTTGTATTTGCTGTGAGATGAGAGATTTAGAATGAAAGAATGGTTGGTTTTCTTCAATATAACTAAATATAAGATATAAATATGCTATTTATGAATAAATCCGATAAAAAGTAGAATTTTCCTATAAAACAAAATTATATTTTAATATAGACTAATTAGTTCTATTTTTGTTCAAAATAAAATAACTTATGATTACTTCAGATCAGATTAAAGATCTTAATACCCGCCTTGACAAACTAAGGCACTATCTTTGACGTAGATGTTAAACTTATAGAAATACAAAACGAAGAAGAACAAACGTTCGATCCCAATTTTTGGAATGACCCTAAAGCTGCAGAGGCGATTATGAAATCTTTGCGAGTTAAGAAAAAATGGGTTGAAGATTATAATAAACTAAAGACCCAAATTGAAGATTTAGAAGTCCTTTACGAGTTTTATAAAGAAGGTGAATCTACCGCAGAAGATGTTGAGGGATTATATAATGAAACATCCGTTTTTCTAGAAAACATAGAGTTTAAAAACATGCTTTCTGAAGAAGGCGATAGCTTAAGTGCCGTATTGCAAATCACAGCAGGAGCCGGTGGTACAGAAAGCTGTGATTGGGCTAGTATGCTCATGCGTATGTACTTAATGTATGCAGAAAAAAGTGGATTTAAAGTAAAAGAGCTTAACTTTCAAGAAGGAGACGTTGCAGGTATTAAAACGGTGACTTTAGAAATTGAGGGCGACTTTTCTTTTGGCTGGTTAAAAGGTGAAAATGGAGTGCATCGTTTAGTGAGAATTTCTCCTTTTGATAGTAATGCCAAACGACATACAAGTTTTGCTTCTGTTTATGTTTACCCTTTAGTTGATGATACTATTGAAATTGAAATTAACCCAGCAGATATTGAAATTACAACAGCTAGGTCTAGTGGTGCTGGTGGACAAAATGTAAATAAAGTTGAAACCAAAGTACAACTAACCCATAAACCAACAGGTATTCAAATCTCATGTTCAGAGACGAGATCACAGCATGATAACAGAGCACGTGCTATGCAAATGTTGAAATCGCAGTTATATGAAATCGAACTCCAAAAGCAACTGGCTCAGCGTGATGATATTGAAGCTGGTAAAATGAAAATTGAATGGGGAAGTCAAATTCGTAATTATGTAATGCATCCATATAAATTGGTTAAAGATGTTAGAACAGCCCATGAAACAGGCAATGTCGATGCCGTTATGGATGGAAATATAGACGCGTTTTTGAAATCTTATTTAATGATGATGGGACAAAAAGTGGAAGACGATAATCAATTATAAAACATCCATAGGAAACAATTATATCTAATTTAAGAAAATTATGAGAGTCACAATATTTTTCATTTTTTTAGCGACTTATACTATAAGCTATGGGCAGAAAAACGATAAAATTTCTACCATAGATTTTGTTCAAATCTTAAATGATAACAAAGAAGAAGCGGTATACTACTATCAAAATAATTGGAAAGTACTTAGAAACATGGCAATTGATAAAAAGTATATTCATTCATTTCAAATATTAGAAACGCAAGCAAATGAAGATGCTCCGTTTCATTTAATGCTTATTACGACTTACCTCAATGAAGCACAATATAAACTTAGAGAAGATCATTTTTCTGAATTGATAAAAGAAAAAGGTGAGTTAAAGTTATTAAATGATAAAAAACCGGGAGCGTTTAGAAAAACACTGTTTAGTAAAGAAAGAACGCTTCATTGGAAATAATAAAACCGTAGAAACAATACATGAATACAATAGATACTATAATTTTTGACCTTGGTGGGGTTTTAATAGACTGGAATCCTGAATACGTTTATTTGGATGAATTTAATGGAGACCGTGAAAAAATGCAATGGTTTTTCGATAATATTTGCACAAGCGACTGGAACGAAAATCAGGACGCAGGTTACCCTATGGCAAAAGCAACTGAAGAACGAGTGGCCCTTTTTCCAGAACATGAACCCTTAATTAGAATGTTTTATGGAAGATGGGTAGAAATGCTTGGAGAAGAAATAAGTGGTACTGTAAACATTCTTAAAGCACTTAAAACTTCTAATAAATATAAAGTTGTTGCTTTAACCAATTGGAGTGGTGAAACCTTCCCTATCGCTCTGGATAAATTTGAGTTTTTACAATGGTTTGAAGGTATCGTCGTCTCTGGAGATGAAAAAACCAGAAAACCTTTTGATGACATTTATAATCTTACTCTAGATCGTTTTAATGTCACTGCTGAAAAATCAATTTTTATTGATGATAACTTAAGAAATATTGAAGCAGCTAACGCTTTGGGCATCAATGGAATTCAGTTTAAATCCCCAGAACAACTTATACAACAATTAAAAAATTATAACATCCAATTATAATGATAAAAATATACCATAATAATCGCTGTAGTAAATCGCGTTGCGGATTAGAAATACTTGAAAAATCTGATAAGGAATTTGAAATAGTTAAATACCTGGAAGATGTTCCAAATAAAAAGGAATTAAAGGATCTTATAAAACTACTTGGTATAAAACCGATAGAATTGGTTAGAAAGAATGAATCTGTTTGGAAAGAGCGTTTCAAAAACAAAGATTTAAGCGATGAAGACATCATTTCTGCAATGGTTGAAAACCCTAAACTTATAGAACGTCCAATCATTATAAATGGTAAAAAGGCTGTTATTGGCAGACCTCCCGAAAAAATACTTGATATTATCTAATACTTTGCGGTCTCTTATTAACACAATTTTAACCCTTCGTCATTAAACCTTAAGTTACTTTTACTGTTTTAATAGTAAATGTAATTAATGAATAAATTTATTTCAACTAGCTTGGCTCTTTTATTAGGCATGTTCGCCTCTTATGCTCAACCAAAAAACGAAGAGGTTTCAAGAACAGGGTCAGTTATATTAAAAGATGTTATAATAACGGGTAAAGTTCTTGATAAGGAAACCAAAGAACCTCTTGAGTATGCCACAGTTTCATTTTTTAATAAACAAAAAAACAAAATCGTTGCAGGCGGCATTACAGATATAAATGGGGCGTTTAGTATTCCTGTCCCTAAAGGGGTTTACAATATTTCAATTGAATACATTTCCTTTATTACACAAACAATTACAAACAAAAAGATTATATCCGACATAAACCTAGGTACCTTTCTTCTTGAGATTGATTTAGAATCACTTGATGAGGTGGAAATAATAGCAGAACGAACTACAGTTGAAATAAAACTTGATAAGAAAATATACAATGTTGGCAAAGACCTTACCGTTAGCGGTGGTAATGTTAGTGATGTTTTAGATAATGTACCATCCGTATCTGTAGATGGTGAAGGCAATGTGGCTCTAAGAGGAAATGACAATGTACGCATACTTATAAATGGTAAACCCTCTGGGTTAGTTGGCCTAAACTCTACAGATGCATTGAAACTACTCCCAGCCGAGTCTATTGAAAAAGTTGAAGTTATAACCTCGCCTTCCGCCAGATATGAAGCAGAAGGGACAGCAGGTATTTTAAATATTATTTTGCGTCGCAGTAAGTTAATTGGACTTAACGGTTCCGTAACAGCTAATGTCGGGCATCCGGATGCTGCCGGGCTTTCTGGAAATATTAACTATAGAACCGGAAATATTAATGTTTTCAGTACAACCTCATATAGGTATAATGAACGTTTAGGTCACTGGTATAACGACGTAAAATATAACGATATAAATACCCCAGATTTAGATGAAAAAAGAAACTGGGTAGATATAAGGAAAGGTATTACGACTAACACAGGTATTGAATGGTACATAAATGATTTAGCTTCATTAACTACAGCTATTGTGTATAGTAATAACAATAACGACGATCGATCCACTAACAATCTAGTTCAGTTAGATAAAAATACAGGTACAACTACCAGAAACATTAGGTTAAACCCAGAACTTGGAGATAACGAAACGATACAGTATTCTGTTAATTTTGTAAAAGATTTTAAAGACAGTGATCAAAAATTAACTTTCGATTTTCAGTACGAAAACACTAATAATGATCGAAATTCAATAGTAAATTTTGATGGTGTAAATACTGAAATGGTCGCAACTTTAATAGATCAAACAAAGATATTATTACAAAGTGATTATGTATTGCCTATTGGTGAAATGAGTCAATTTGAAATAGGATATCGTGGCGATTTTAGTAATAATACTACCGACTTTAGAGTTGACACGTTAAATGTTAGTACAAATATGTTTGATGTCAATAAAAATCTAACTAATATTTTTAATTTTAAACAATATTTAACTGCTGCATATATTCAATTTGGTAGTAAAATAGATAAGTTTTCATACTTACTAGGGTTACGTTTAGAAAACACAAGAACGACCTTAGATCAACCTACTACAGGAGACTTTAAAAGAAAAAACCTCACAGGTTTATTTCCTACTGTTAATTTAAATTACGAAATAAGCGAAGATGAAAGCTTCACCCTCGGCTATAATCGTCGGTTAAGAAGGCCCAGAGGTTTTATGTTAAACCCCTTTCCTTCAAGATCTAGTATAACTAATGTATTTCAAGGTAATCCAGATTTAGATCCGACCTACACAGATAGATTTGAATTGGGCTATTTAAATAGGTTTAATAATAAATTCACATTAAGCTCTGCCCTATACTACGGTCATTCTACTAATGTGATGACATTTGTAAGTAGACAAACAGGGGAAACTGTTATTATAAATGGTGAAGAATTTCCAGTTATTGAAAGAGGCCCAGTAAATTTAGCTACAGCAAACAGGTATGGTTTCGAATTTAATTTAAACTATAGTCCTTCTAGAAAATGGCGCGTAAATACAGATTTCAATATTTTTAAATTTAAAAGAGATGGCAACTTTGAAGGTATAAATTTAGATGCAGATAATTTAAACTGGTCGGCTAGATTAACTAATAAATTAACATTGCCTTATAAAGTAGATTGGCAAACTACCATGAATTATAATGGACCAAGTGATGATGCACAAAATAATAGAAAAGGGAGGTTAACTACTAATCTAGCATTTAGTAAAGACTTATTTAAGGAAAAAGCTTCTATAGCATTTAATATTAGGGATGTTTTTAATAGTAATATTTTTAAAAATCATATTACAGCAGAAACTTTCACAGCAGATCAAGAAATTCAATTTAGAGGAGGACGCATCTATAATCTATCGTTTACGTATAGGTTTAATCAACAGAAAAAACGAGAACGTAATGGTGATAATTTCGATGGCGGTGGTGGCGTAGAAATGTAAATTGAAGTCATAAAAAAAGGAAGCTAAAATCATTAGCTTCCTTTTTTTATTAATTATTTAGTCAAATAATGTTATGAATTTTGACGTTTTGCTTTTTTCTCTTCTCTAATTTCTTTTAATCTTTCGATTAAAGAACCTCCTATCCAATAAGGTATAACAAAAGTTAATAAGAATATCATTAACCAAAATCCTATTGTTAATATGGTTAAGAAAGCTAAAAATCCTAAATATTGATCAAAATCAAACATAATTGTAAGTGTCTTTTAAAAAATCTTATGCAAAGATAATGCAAAGCTATTTGTTACACAATATCAAATTAAAATTTATTAGAAGAGTTATCCTTAATTTAAATTAGGCTGTGGTGTCATTCTCAAGTAAGGTTTAACTTCTTTAAACCCTTTAGGAAAAATGCCTGGGATATCTTCTGTTGCTACTGCTGGTACAACAACACAATCATCTCCATTATTCCAATTTGCTGGAGTTGCCACTTTATGGTATGCTGTTAATTGCAAAGAATCGATAACGCGTAATAATTCATCAAAATTTCTACCAGTTGATGCAGGGTAAGTTATAGTTAGTTTCACTTTTTTATCTGCACCAATAACAAAAACCGATCGTACTGTTAACTTACTATCCGCATTAGGATGAATCATATCATACAGTTCTGATACTTTTCTATCTTCATCTGCAATAATAGGAAAGTTAACTGTCGTTTCCTGTGTTTCATTAATATCATTAATCCAACCATGATGCGAGTCGATACCATCTACGCTAAGTGCAACCACTTTTACATTACGTTTATCAAATTCAGCTTTATATTTTGCTACTGTTCCCAATTCTGTTGTGCAAACTGGGGTGTAATCTGCTGGGTGTGAAAATAAAATACCCCAACTATCTCCTAACCAATCATGAAAATTAATAGTACCCTCTGTTGATTCTGCTGTAAAATTTGGAGCTACGTCCCCTAATCTAATTGCTGCCATAATTATGATTTTTAAATGTTTATAAAATTAATTTTGTATAAATAAATGTCTATTCTTTATAATCCACTACAAGATACTATTTTTACAAGAGATATTATAAATAAGTATGTTAGACAAGTGTTAAAAAAGTCTTTAAAAAACTAACATATATCATATTAAAAAGCATCTCAAAACAATTAACTTTGTAACTTAAATTTAATCATTAAAGAGATGAGTTACAGAATAGAGAAAGATACTATGGGAGAGGTTAAAGTTCCTGCTGATAAGCTTTGGGGGGCTCAAACTGAACGATCAAGAAACAATTTTAAAATTGGAGCTCCAGCTTCTATGCCACTAGAAATAATTTACGGATTTGCGTATCTAAAAAAAGCTGCTGCATATACCAATTGCAAACTTGGAGTTTTATCTACTGAAAAACGAGATTTAATTGCTAGTGTTTGTGATGAAATATTAGAAGGTAAACACGATGATCAATTCCCTTTAGTTATATGGCAAACTGGATCGGGAACTCAAAGTAACATGAATGTTAATGAGGTTATTGCAAACAGAGCACACCAAATAGCTGGAAAAGTAATTGGAGAAGGGGAAAAAACGATTCAACCAAATGATGATGTTAATAAATCTCAATCTTCTAACGACACCTTCCCTACCGGTATGCATATAGCTGCTTACAAAAAAGTAGTTGAAACAACCATTCCTGGTATAAAACAATTACGAGATACTTTAAATAAAAAATCTAATGACTTCAAACACGTGGTAAAAATTGGACGTACCCATTTAATGGATGCTACGCCACTTACACTCGGACAAGAACTTTCGGGTTATGTCGCTCAATTAGACCATGGTATTAAAGCTTTAGAAAATACATTACCACATTTAAGTGAATTAGCACTTGGTGGTACTGCAGTTGGAACAGGCTTGAACACACCGAAAGGATACAGCAAGCTCGTTGCAGAATATATAGCAGAATTTACAGATTTACCTTTTGTAACAGCACCAAACAAATTTGAGGCTCTAGCTGCCCATGATGCTTTAGTAGAAACCCATGGTGCATTAAAACAAATAGCCGTTTCTTTAAATAAAATTGCAAATGATGTTAGAATGATGGCTTCTGGACCACGTTCAGGTATTGGAGAAATCATCATTCCTGCCAATGAACCAGGAAGTTCTATCATGCCGGGAAAAGTTAATCCAACTCAATGTGAAGCATTAACTATGGTTTGTGCTCAAGTTATGGGGAACGATGTAGCTATTTCTGTAGGTGGCCTACAAGGACATTATGAATTAAATGTGTTTAAACCTGTAATGGCCGCAAACGTATTACATTCGGCACAGTTGATTGGTGATGCTTGTGTAAGTTTTGATTTAAATTGTGCGGTAGGTATAGAACCTAATAACGAAGTTATTACTAAATTACTAAACAACTCTTTAATGCTAGTCACTGCTTTAAACACAAAAATTGGTTATTACAAAGCTGCTGAAATTGCTAATACTGCTCATAAAAATGGGACGACATTAAAAGAAGAAGCTGTTAATTTAGGTTATGTTACTGCTGAAGATTACGATAACTGGGTTAAACCCGAAGATATGGTAGGAAGCCTAAAATAATTTCATAAAAATATAGCATAAAAAAACAGGTAAATATTAGATTACCTGTTTTTTTTGGTTGGTTAGTTAGCTATCAATCCTTTTATTTAAAAATGAAAAGGAAATCGTTCCAAATATATAATTAAACATTTAATCGATAGTTAACAAATGTTAATTCTTATCAATTTTTTTTCTTATTCTACTTAATTGTACTGGGGTTATGCTCAAATATGATGCTATGTGGTACTGTGGAATTAAATCATCTATTCCAGATATTTTCTTTCTCAACTTTAAATATCGCTCTGTGGCATCCATAGAAATAAACTCCAATTGACGTTCTTCATATTTGATAAAAACACGTTCTAAAACTTTGCTATACAAATTGCTAATATGAATATCTTCTGCGCAAAGTCTAGTAACTTCTTCGAAACTTAACTCATACACTTTACATTCAGTAAGTGTTTCGTAAGTTAGTTTAGAAGGTTGTTTTTTAATCAAAGCTGTAAGTGACCCAACAAAGCTAAAAGGCATAAAAAAATTCTTATTATACTCCTTTCCTTTTTCTGAACTAAGATAAGCACGTATCATTCCAGATATTAGCATATAGATTTTATCTGGAACCTCCCCTGGTTTATCTATTTGATATCCCTTTTCAAGTTTTCTAAACGTAGATATACTGGTAAGCTTCTCAAAAGTTTCTTCTGAAACATCTAAAAATGAATTTAAAAAAATAACATTTGGATTCATTGTCTATAATTTTTAAGCTGCTTCAGATACATTTAGAGTTAATGAACTCATCTTGACTTTTTCTATTTCCTAAAAAATGGCCAAAATTCGCCCATATTTTGTTACTGTTTTTATGCTTAGCACTGCTATGCCTTGCAAAAAATGCCTCATCTGAACAAATTTTATCTCATTTTCGGTTAAAAACAAAAAGTCAAGATGAGTTCATTGTGTACCTGTATTGAAAACAAAATTAAAACATAGTTTAATTGTTATCAATGATGACATTTCAGTATATAGTAAAATAACACCTTCTGTAAAATTACTAATAAATTTCTCTATAATTTGCAGATAAATTTGTTTAGATGCACTATTTCGTGAGCATCTTGAAAGACCAGAACGTATTATTCGATAAATGGTCATTCTTCCCATATAACCCAATAATATTAATTTTGTAGGTTAAATTCAGTACAAACCTAGTAGTTTTTCTTATGGTTTTTCAGATTTAAATTAATAATTGAGCGTTAAAATTATGGTATAAAGAAGCCTCAAGTAAAAACTTGAGGCTTCTTTCTGCTCTTAAGTGTTATATATGATTCACTTTAAAGTAAATTCTGAACTTGATACAAGATCTTTTTCATTAAAAACGTTAACAATATAACGTCCTTTTTCAAAATTACCTTTTCCTTTTGATGCTACGAATTCACATATATTAAGGCTAGCATTTTCGTAATTAAACTTACTAATAATACTATAATTTAATGTTTTCCCATCAAAATAAACTTGATCATTTAATCCTAAAGTATTATTTTTTGGGTCAATTACCTGTACATATAATTCTTGGTCTCCAGCTTGAACTAAACCATTTTTAGCAACAGTAAAACATACTCTAATTTTGTCTGTACGACTAGCTCTCTCTGTTGGTATTAGTTTTCCTGAAGTTCTTTCAATAACTCCAAAACCTTTTAATCCAACCGTATTTAAAACTGCTGCATTTTCAACTACTTCGGCTAAAGCATTATTTTGAACTAATAGAGAATCAGTAAACATAGTACGCTCTTCTAAACGCACACGGGTACTATCTAAAGATGTAGCCAAATATGAATTCTCAACTCTTAACGAATCATTTTGTGCCATTAATACATCCATTTCCTTTTGTAAGGATTGATATTTCTTTTTGTATCTCCATAAACTTTTTACGTTAGTTTCAGAAATCTTTAATGAGTCAATTAAACCTTGGATACGTGCTCTTGCATCAGTTAAATTTTTGTTTGCGACATCATTTTCGCTAATAGCCACATCATACTGTTTTGCCATAGCGTTTAAATCGTTCATAACTAATTGCTTCTCTTCTGTTAAATCTTTTTGTATCTGATTACTGCTCTTATACAAATTCATTGTATAAAACCCAGTTCCTAAGAATAAAACTAATGCAATTCCTAATCCTACTTTAAGCCCCATATTGCTCTTGCTGTTTTCCATAATTACTTGTTTTTAAGTGTTTTTAAAATCTAGTGCTGTTATAATATTAATAGTTTATTTTTTTATGCCGTAAACAAATATAATGGTGTATTTTTAGTACTCAAAAATTTATTTACATAAAATGGATAAACTAGTTTTATTTAAAAATTCTTCACGAAATAAATTATTAAACAAACGCCTTGGTGAATCCAAATTTGGCCAACATGTTAAAATATTAACCAGCATTTCCAATATATACGAACAACTTAAAAATTTGGATGTTGTTTATGTAGTAATTGGTCTACCAGAAGATGTGGGAGTATTTGCAAACCATGGAAAAACAGGAGCTTCAAAGGCTTGGGAGTCCGCCATTAAAGTTTTGTTAAACATTCAAAGTAATCATTATACAAAGGCAGAAAACGTTTTAATTTTGGGGCATCTTGATTTTTCTTCAGAGATGTTAGAGGTTTCAAAGCTGGATGTTTCTAAGAAAAAAGATATTTTAAAAGCTAGAAAAATAGTTACGAAGATTGATAACCATGTATCCTATATTATCAATCAAATAGTTTTAGCAGGTAAAAAACCAATTATTATTGGTGGCGGACACAATAATGCCTATGGAAATATTAAAGGCGCTTCATTGGCATTTAACAAACCTATTAATGTTATTAATTTTGATGCGCATTCAGATTTTAGACCAGAGGAAGGGCGCCATAGCGGAAATGGTTTTAGTTATGCTTATGCTGAAGGGTTTTTAAAAAACTATTTTATTTTCGGTCTACATGAAAATTACACTTCAGAGAAATTATTTAAGACCCTTAATAAAGTAAAGCCTTTAAAGTATAATACATTCGAATCTTTAGAAATTAGAAAAGAATTAAAGTTTAAAAGTGAATTAAATCGTGCATTAATACATATTTCTAAAGCACCATTTGGTATTGAAATAGATTGTGATGCCATTGAAAACATTCCAAGCAGTGCCTGCACACCTAGCGGTTTTAGTGTTAATAAAACCAGACAGTTTTTAAACTTTTTTGCCAAACAGGATAATGCCTGTTATTTACATATCTGTGAAGCTGCTCCAGATAAAAAAACAAGTACCAAGGTTGGAAAACTTATTACCTATTTAATTACAGATTTTATAAAGTCATAGTATCTATGTATTAAATTTTTAATATTAATTAATATATTTGCATAAGCGCTTATATAAATAACAATATTATGGATGCATTACGTGGATATGGAGAACTAGGATTAGGCTCTCGGCTTAAAAGAGTAAGTGAATATATGATGAAAGAAACTCAATTAGTTTATAATCACTTTAATGTGGATTTTGACCCTTACCTTTTTCCAATATTTAAGATTATAGTCAACAAAAAAGGTGTTACAAATTCTGAAATACAAAACTCGTTACAATTTACACAGCCTGCCATAACACAGGCTATTAATAAATTAAACGATAAAGGCTTAATTGTATATGATTCGGATAAATTAGATAAACGAAAAAAATTAATTTCCCTATCAGGTAAAGGACACGATGTATTAGAAAGGTTAAAACCTATCTGGAAAGCTATTGACAAAGTGATTAAGGTATATACCTTAGAAAGCTCTTCTTCTTTAATTGAACATTTAAATATTTTGGAAAATAAGCTTAACACTAAAAGTTTTAGTGAAACGATCATTAATAATATTAAAATGAATACTACACAAACACTTGAAATCATTTCTTTTGAAAAACAATATGCTAAGGATTTTTATGAGTTGAACGTAGAGTGGTTGAAAACATTTTTTTATGTAGAACCTTATGATGAGGAAGTCTTAAGCAAACCTGAACAGTATATTATTGAAAAAGGAGGGCATATATTTTTTGCAAAAATCAATAACCAAATAGTCGGAACTGTTGCACTCATGCCTATTGGTAATGAAGGACTTTTTGAATTAACAAAAATGGCTGTTTCACCAGAGCATCGCGGGTATAAAATTGGTCAACAACTTATGCAATATTGTATTGATTTTGCCAAAGGAATGGGATTACCAAAGCTTGTACTCTACTCCAATACAACTTTAGAGAATGCCATTTATATATACAAGAAGTACGGGTTTATTGAAAAACCCTTAGAACCTGATACACCTTATAAACGAAGTGATATTAAAATGGAATTGGTGTTTTAGACCAAAGCTATCTCTTTGAAAAGTTGTTGACCTGCAAACATATATTTTTAATTAATTAGCTTTTAACGAATCTATCTGCTTCTGTAACCTTTCAATTTCTTCTGCTTTTTTCTTATCCTGAACTTGTTTTAGGAACCCATCATTTGGAATCATCATGACAGAATCTTTTACAGTTTCAGAGATATCAATTTCTTTAGTGTCTTCAGCAAAATAATACCCTATACCTTCGCTAGCTCTCCAGGCTTCATTTAACTGCTCATAAACCGTTTTGTCCCATTGACTTGGATGCTTTACATCTATCCAAATAACATCTCTATACTCACTATCTATCAATGCTAGATCTGGTGTCGCCGAACCATCAAAATTATCAGAACCTTCTCTAATAGCAGAAATAGTCCCTAAGAAAAACATACGTTTTCTCCCTGCAATATCTTTTATATATGGTCTAAACTCAACGGGTTTATTCACCGACCAATCAAACTCTTTACGAGATTCAATAACTTTTAAAGGCATGGCAGAAACCCCTGCATAGCCTTGCTTTTTTGATGCATGATCGTAATAATAAATGGCATCGGTGCCATCTGCAGGAATAAAAACACTAAAAGTTAAACTAGTACGCTCATCCCCTACTGGTTCTAAACCAAACCAATGATACAACCCACTATACGCATCCGAATCGGTGTCAGAAAAATCAAAATCGGTTACAAAAGGTTGTTGGTTTTGATCATCTGGTAAATTAGGAATCTTAACAGCTGTTTCCATATTCCACGGCAACGGATCACTAAAACCTCCTAAAAACTTTAAGGATTCTGCTTGTAAACGTGATACTTTTTCTGCTAATGTATTTTGTTTTGTGAGATAAGGGTGATTCTTCATCTCTTCAGGACTTATATAAGTCCCTTTTCCTATTAAAATACGTTCTATATAATCGTTAAAATCGTGTTCTCCACTCTCAATAACCATAACGCCCCCAAAAGTTGGATAAGGAAACAAAAAACCTTTCCACTTAATCAGACTCACAACTTCTACCCATTGCCCTGTATCATTTTTCATATAATAGGTATCACTAGGTTCCATTGTAAATAATTGAAAAAAGTTGAACCGTTGTACTACAGCATTATAGGTGTTTCTACTAAACTTTAGTGATTCTCCTATTGAAAACGTTACGGGAATTCTATTTTCATTAGAAAATCTGGGAAATGGTGTGGTGCTGGATACGGCAAAAACCTCTTCGGTATTATCAGTCATACCCTGCCACATATACTTTTCAGTAGGTTGAATAGCCATTGTCCATTTATTCTCGTCGCCTACTCTTACTAGATGTGGTAACGAGACATCTTTAGTTTCCCCAACACTCTCATTGGCCATAGAAAACACATTCCTTAAAGGTTGTATACGTTCATTTTGTGTTAGTGGCAATTCATTAATTTCAATTCTATTTAGATTATTAAAAACATTGTATGTCTTCATATAATCATACATTTTGAAATACCAGCCTACTACGTATAAAATCCCGAAGAAAACAACTAATAACCCCAAAATACCTAGGCGTCTTCCTGTACTAGCTAAGTTTCTAAACTTTTTAAGACCAAAAAACAATACAATGGCACTTAATAAAATGATAAAAATAAATTTTCTAATAAATAACAACGCTGGTTGATAATCGTCACGTAAAACAAATAATAAGATAAGTAAGATTAACGCAATAATTATGGTTGTAATCTTTTGTCGTTTTCCTTTATTCCAGTAATTTTTGATCATTTCTCATGTTTTGTCATTGCGAAACTTTTTATTAAAAGTTGTAGCAATCTGTTTGTTTTTATAGTTTTAATTTAAAAGATGCTTCGACAAGCTCAGCATGACAATTAATGTTATAATTGGCTTTTTAGTTTATAACAACCCTTTATCTTTCAAGCGTTCTCTAGCACTTTTCTCTTCCTTTTTTGGAGCTTCTTTTATTTCTTTTTCATCTTCAACCACCTCTGCATCTTTAGTTTTTAAATCTTCAATGAAGTCTTTCCCTTTTTCAATGGTATCGTGTACTATATCTTCTAAAGAATCTGATTTTTCTTCAATAACTTCTCCAGATTTAAAAACAAAATTTGCTAAATAAGTGCCTGCTAAAGTACCAACAATCATAGAAGCAAATATTGAAATAGTCGCTATATCAATTGGAATTAAAAAACGAGTAATAACGATGCCTATTAAAAATAGAAATCCAATAAAAATTAGTCGTACTAAAAACGTTTGCTGATAAACAAAACCCTTTTTATCTGTAGGTTTCATTTGTAATTCTTTCGAATTAAAAACTTTATTAAAAAAGCGATATAAACCGTTTCCGCGAGACTCTCTCCAATATAGAAAGGCTCCAAAAAATATGGCTGCAATAAAAATTATTAATTCTAGTCCCATGTTGTTGTATAGTTTGAAGCTTGGAGTTAGAAGTTTGGAGTTTCTTACTCATGCTTGTTAATTGTTTTTTTAGTTATTCTCCTCCTTTTTAAGGAGAAGTGGATTTTGATTTCTTAAAATCAAAAGACGAGGTGGTTATTTCACCCATCCGTCTTTAATTCTTTAAAAGAATTAAATCCACCTTCCCTTAATAAGGGAAGGAGCTTATTAATTACTATGTATAAAGTTAGTATACAATTATTAAACTTTGTTACTAATAATTGCTATGGCCCATTCTTTAAGCGAATCGTCCCATGACTTGAAACTAGCATAAAAATCTTCTTTATCGTACCAATACCAATATAAAATATCTTTAGGTGATATGTTTACCAGCAGTTTCCAAATTAAATCCTGATGTTTTCCTTCTAAAGAGGAATGTGGTTTATGCAATGCTTCAAATAATTTTGAATCAACAATATCAGCTATTTTGTATTGATTGCTCGTTTCCAATTTTTCCAAATAGCGCTCCACACTCATCACTTTTTTACGAGATTCAATATCTAATTTATTTAGGTAACTTTTATACAAAATAGGGTTTTCTAGAATATCTTTAACCGGATGCTCTGTTTTTTCCAGGTATTGAGTCATTTCGTATTTTTTAATACGCTCGTAACGCTCTGTTTTTACTGCTACTTCTAAATCATATTCTATAATAACATGATCGCGTAATTTATCCATTAACTCTGTCTGATGTATATGATAAATTAGCACCTCATAATTCGTGTCTTTAATAGCTTCCTTATGCCAGTTTTCATCTTCAAAAACTACGATAGGAGTAATAAAATCACGTAAAACATAGACACCTCCAAAAGCTCTAGTATAAAAGGAACTTACTGAGAAATCTATGGCTGGTAATTCTAAATCCCTAGTCCGTAAGTCGCCATATGTTTTGGCAGAATTCAATAATTCTAAATGAATTTCTTCATCTATAAAGTTATGACCTTCTTTAAATTTTTCAATGAGTTGGAATTGTTCATTTTGCTGATGATACAGGTTATTCATTAAATGAAAATTAATGTGTACCGTATTATATTTCAACACATCCAAAGGTTCATAAAAAGCATCTATTTTTTGATCAAAATCAATACAGATTGCTGAATCTCTGGTAATATCATTGATTTTATCTCCATAGGTTTTAAAGATCTGCTGCATCATTTCCCTATCAAAAGTATGATACGGTAAATACACAGGCTTGCCTTTTTGTAATGGTGAGATAATGATCCCGTGTGGATTCGCTTCTCCGTTATTTAAGTAATGAAGATTCTCTTTTTCTTCTGCAACTTCTGGGCTCCAGCCTATACCGTCTATATGAAACGTTTTTAACTTTGTTTTGGCAAACCCAAGTTTTACTAAACATTTGTTATAACGCTCTACTAATTTGCCACTAATGGGAATTAGTTCGCTTCTATATAAATTGGCTTCTTTTAATTTTTGCACGTTTTTGTCATTCCCACAAAGGTGGAAATCTCATTATTTATTGTTATTAATATATGTATGTTTACTAAATGACAAACTAATCCAACAACGTATTAATTATTGCATACTGCAACAATACAATAGTCCTTGTATCAACTATTTTTCCTGTATTTAGCATATCAACCGCTTCCTGAAAAGGCATTTCTAATACCTCTATATCTTCATGCTCACTATCTAATCCGCCACCGTCATTCACTTTCATATCATCGGTGTATTCGCCAATAAAAAAATGCATTTTTTCAGTCATCACTCCAGGAGATGAATAGCCTTCATAAACTTTTTTCACTTCTTTTAACCGATATCCAACTTCTTCTTCTGTTTCTCTAATAACACAAGCTTCCGGATTGTCTTTATCTAACATACCTGCGGCAATCTCTACTAAAAATCCATCTCCATTATCATTCATATAAGTAGGCATTCTAAACTGTTTTGTTAAGATAATGGTTTGCTTTTCCTTGTTATAAAGCAAAATACCAGCGCCATCTCCTCTATCGTAAACCTCTCTTGCTTGTGTTACCCATTTACCATCCTTCATTAAATAATCGAAAGTTAGTTTTTTGAGTATATAATAATTGTCTGAAAGCAGTTTGCTTACTATGTTTTTAATGCGATTAGTTGCCATTTTCAAAAGTACTTCTTGCTTCTCTTTCTATATTTAACTGGTTTACTCTGGCATCTACTTTTCGTTTAAAATCTGTATCTGCAATGGTGGCTACATTATCTAAATAGCGTACTACTTCCTGACGGCGAATTTCTGAAAAATCTAAGCCTTTCATATTGGCTCGCATTAATTCCTGAAGCATACTAAACTTAGTTTCATAATCTTGTTTGAAATAGATTTCTGGGTTTTCGAACCAATCTTCTTCCAAATCAAAATCTGTTAAACGTAATGACACGGCACTTTGAATGTTTCTAACATCACGTGATGAAAAGAATGGAAATGCCTTTTGCATATCCTTATAAAGATTCGCGTAGAATAGATGTTCATTTGTTTTAAATTGTTTTTCTACGTTATCATAAATATCATGGACGCGCTCTTCGGTTGGCTTGTTAGAAACGTTAAGGATTTCCCCCATGTTTTTAGCCAGACCTTGATCTTGTAAATAGCTATAGCTTTCTGGCCCTTGCATGTTTACAAAATCCGGCATGGTTTCGTCTAATTTTCGCCACCACAAATGATCCTGATCTAAAAAGTCATGTTCTGTTCTGGCGCCATCAATTTTAAAACGTCCTTGTACACGAGAAATGACTGCTTTATCTAACATTTCGGGAAGATTGGTAAACAGTCCAATCGAACTATTTCCGTAGTTTACGGCATAAGCACCTTCTGTATAGCGCAAAAACACACCAATGACTTCTTTTACACCTGCCGAAACACCTTGAGCTGTTCGCTCCTGTAAATTGTTTTCTGCATCATCAATGGGAGCAAAAATTAATTTTGTAGGATCTTGCATAGGCTTCATCCATTCGACCATTTTTTCTGCCGAACCACCTTGAAATGTACTAATTAAGGTATCTGGCATCGGATGAAACAAAAACGGAATATCTAAAGCATCACAATGTTCTTTAAGTCGTGTTGCAATCGCAGCAATAAGCATACTTTTTCCTGTTCCTGGAATACCATACCCCATAAAAACAGGCATGAAGCCTCCTAATTCTTGAAACGGGTTTTTCTTTGCTGTGAAATCGTAACTTAACATACGCTCTGTTAAACGACGCGCAAAGTGTTTTGCATCACGGTTACCAACAATTTGCTCAAACTTAATTTTATTGAACTCGATACTTTTTGCTGTCCCTTCAAATACATTGCTCCAACCTGAAATAGCAAATTCCGATTTTTCTAATTTATAGGTTCTGTCCTCAATAGTTTCTGTATACTCTAAGCTACTTTTACGCAATTGAATTTCATCAATTAAGGCTTCAAAGTACACCACAGTAAAATCTATAACATCTTTATCTGATTTAATAATTTCTGGATGTCCTAAGTACTTATCATAGTAAAACAAACTACAGGAAACCCCTTTTAATGGCGTCATTACTGACACCTCTGGAATACCAGCAAACTTCTGCTTCATCACACTTAAATCGTCTGATGCATATGGTTTTAAATCGTTTAATATTTTATAGGCAGAACTGAAAAGCATAAAGGCTGTAGCAGTATGCATTTTACTTTCAAATTCACGTTTACCATTGGTATCTAAAGCCGATTTGTTTTCATTTAAACTCGATAAACCAGATGAATCGTAATAACTATCTTTAATCCAAATACCTAATGTTATGCCTTCTTGAACAGCATATAGTGTTTGATTCAAATAAATAGGAATGGCTATAGAATCTGGTAATAAACGCTTTTTTAAAGCTAGAATTGTTTTTGATACCGAGGTTATTTCCGCTGCATGACTACCATTATTAGCACGAGATAAATACAATAAAATAGACTCGTCCTTAGCATCTTTATCTTTGTTTTTAGCACGCTGACCTTGCTCCCATTGTACGCTTTTTAAATAAGAAGACGCTTCATCGCGAAGCATATCGAGTTCGGTTAGTTTTATTGGGAATGTTGAGTTGTGCTCCATATACTATGGTTAAGTTTATAAATAGTTTTTAGTGATATACCGTTTTATTAGTATAATAAACGGGTTTGTATAATCACTCCATAAAATTAGTATTAAAAGACTAGTTTTTGTTACTTCTTAATGATATTTTTTTCAATTTACTCAGAGATACATTATTTGAACTCTAAGATTCATATGTCCAAAACAAGAAAAGTAATTTAGCCTTTAAAATTAATTATTACCAAAACGAAAAATTAAAATGTTTAAAACGAGTTTTTTCATTTCTACATTATGTTTTTTATATCTGGGCGTTCTATCCGCTCAAGATATTGTGAACCCTACAGCCCCTGTTGGTGAACAAAAAACCAATTCATTTTATTACGGTTTTGAGGCGGCTGGAGACCTCGCTAAATGGGGTACTACTCAATCTGAAAATTGGATAACTACAACAGAGCGGAAAGCGCGAGGGAGTAAAAGTCTAAAATTTACATTGAACGAGATTAGTAATGCTATTGAAAGTTTTGTAACCCCCTACACCATTTCTAAAGTTAGGAATGCTGTAAGAGGTGGACAGTCTATGATTATTGCAAGTAGTTATGATGGTAGGATGTTGGGTATTGACTTTGAAGGCAATATTCTTTGGGATGTTGAATTAAAACCTTCAACTAGCGATGAACCCTCTGGCGTTGGAAACAATGATATTTTTTGTTACGATTTAAACAATGATGGGAATGATGAAATTTTAGTAGCAAGCGCAGACGGTAAATTATATTGTTTAGATTCTCAAAATGGCACAAAACTTTGGGATACATTTTCTATTTCACAAATAAGCGGAGTCACCCCAATGTATGCTGTTTGTGTCGTAAAAAAGGACGGTACTCCATACATTGCTTGTGGCAATTTTGATAATAGTATTTATTACTTAAATGCCGATGGCTCTTTTAATAAAGAAGTTAAATCTGAAAACTATTCAAAATTTAAAATTTTTGGAGATAAAACCTTCAATCTTTTTAAAGACAACTTACATATAGCTAATTTTTTAAGACCCATTCCGCAAGATGCCAATAACGATCACCTGGGCATGATAGCGACTAACAATAGTATGCAAGTCAATGGTACGTTTTATCAATTTGAACCTTTAGAAGATTTACCCATTCAAATCCCTGGGACGGCAACCAACGCGGGCATAGTTTTAAGCACCCTTAAACCCATAGGTTATTTTAAACTGGTTAATAACCCATCAGATAATAAACCTATCATCCTTTTGGGTAATAGTACACAGCGCAACAGGTCTGGTGCATTTACACTAAATCCGGATATTGATAATTACACCTCTGCGTCAAGTGTTGGCGGAGAACCTATTCAAGGGGTATTAGTGGATTTAATAGGAAATGGTTACACAAACGTCAATGGCTATCGTGTTCCTCAATCTGAAGTGGTTGACACCGCTTCTGGAAAGATATTTTTGACACTTTTTGGCTCTGATATTATTATTCAAGATGAAAACCTAGCATCGAGCAGACGTATTCAATCTTCATTTGCTTATAATGACTTGTGGAAAGACACGGTATCTGGCAAACTATTATTTGCAGGAAGCCAATCTGGTGGTAGCTGTGTACATGTTATCGACACCATGAATCCTGATTGGGAACAAAACTATGTAAATTTAGTTCCGCCAGGAAAAATAACAACATTATTGGATAACGTTGAAACTATTAAAACTCAAGTAGCGACATACGTAAGACCAAACTATGAAATACCTTCCTCACCAAATAATGTATATTTTGTTACCGGTTTAAGCAACAGTACTAGTAATGCTACAAAAACATTTATAAATACTATGGAAGCCATAGACCCTGTTAATGGGCCTAAAGTTCTAGAAAACGTATTTAACCAAAGGTATAGAAATTGGGATCGTGCTTCAGATATTTCAAGTGTTAAATATCAAAACAAAAGAGATAGTAGGTTTACGTATTTAGATTGTGACGAAGACCCCGATATTTCTGTATGTAGTAATGATTATAAGAATGTTACTCAAATTAGAATCAATGCATTAAACAGAAACCCACACGGAGTTTCCTTTTGGGGCGGACACGGTAATGACCCAGCCCCTTTTTCGCAACCTGTATTAAATGAAATTTTTACAGCCGATGTTAGTAAACAAAAAGTACTAATATATCCTGAAATTGTTGATAAAGACCCAGAATTTGAACAATTCATGGATGATTATTTTTATGAAATAACAGACAATGTCAAAACTAATAACTTAAATGTAAAAATGCATGTTAGAACCAAACATACATTTTGGCAAGGTGATGTTTATACTGCTGCATGGGATAGGTTGATTTCTGGTGAGTTTGCAGATATTTTTATACCATCAATGGAAGAAACTCAAGATAAATCTATGGAACTGAGCGTTGCAGGAAGAATGGGCGTTTGGATGAGTGGTGCTGTGAATAACTGGGGCTCTCGAAGCGTACCGGATAATGCGTCTTATGATAGATTACGTCAGTTTTGTCACCCTAGAGCCAAAAATCATTATTTACGACATACTATTTATTCACTTGCTAGCGGTGCTACCCATTTCAATAATTTTGAAACGTTTGAGAGTTCTTGGATGAAGTTGGTTTTAGAATTAACAGCAAAAGGTGCTATTTATGTCCCTAAACGTGATCAACTGTTGAGTATTTCTCCAGTACGTTTAAGCATCATCAACCCAGACCTTCAATATCTTTATAAATCGACTTCGGTAAAGTTCTTAACAGGTTTCGATAAAACTGTTGGGGAAGAAAAATTTGTCTTTGGAAGATTAGGTGGAGCGTTTCCTGGGGCTAAAAACACAGAATATGATTTTTCAACCTATGCTGCCGGTGCCAAAGAAAGACGTTTAAACTTTATTCCGACCTATGAAAATGGTATGGTTTTAATAACACCTCCTGATGTTCCTAACGGACAAACACAACCTGTTAGAGGTAAGCTGGAAGACCACATGCATCCTTTTTATTCAGGAAAGACAAAGGAATACTTTACTGATGGTAAAAAGTATTACTCTGATTATGACCAAACAGCATCTTTCGACCCAGATAGCAACTATTATCAAACTATAAAAACGGATATAGAAAATAGTGCCGATCTGCTTCCTATAAAAGTATCAGGAAATGTGGCTTGGGTGGTTTGCCAAACCGATAAGCGCCATTTACGTTTAACTCTTGTTGATTCGGGGTATTTAAATCCACATGGTGGTACTGCTAAAGTTCAAATTAATACTTCGGAAATTAGTGTTTCGAACATAAAAAATGTGCTCAACCCATCTGAAACATATAGTGGAAGTACTATTGATATTGAAGTACCTTTAGGAGGTTTCAAATTTTTTGACATCACACTTTCAAGTGATTATTACTAAAAAAAACTAAGCATGAAAAAAACAATATTTTTTATAATTATATTAGCTGTAGCCACTAATTTTGGCTATTCACAAATTGTGTATTCCCTTAATTCGCTTTCTTCAGTTCCAAGTTCGCGATATACGCTTGCTGAAAACACAAATCACAGTTTACATTTAAGCATTTTTATTGAGTCGGACGCGACCTTAAATGGCTTTAAAACGACTTTGGATGGTGGCCATGAACTTATTTGGGATTTAACGGCGTTTAATAAAAATGAATGGATAAATTTAAAACACGATTTTACAACTACTAATGAATTAATAAACCCTGTTTTTAATATTGAAATAATCGATGATAATACCTCAGGAACTGGTTTTGGAACATTTTTTATTGATGATATTAAAATTTATGATAATTCATTATTATCTATTCCTGATATAGAAAATGAAGTTAGTATGGCTCCTAATCCAGTTGAAAATGTTTTAACTCTAACAAATATACCTGTTAATTCTGAAATGAAACTTTATAACGTTTTGGGAACTGAGTTTATGGTTAAGAAAGTTGATAATGGCAATAGGGTTAACCTAGAAATGTCTGGATTATCTTCTGGGGTGTATATTTTGAAAATATTAGACGATAACAGAATCTTTACCAGAAAAATTATAAAAAAATAGAAAAGTACATTAGTGCTTTTCTATTTTTAAACCAGCAATTTCAATAGGTGGTTTTGCCAAATTATTCATAATTTCTGGTGTTTTATTGTATAGTAATTGAATAATACGATGTGGTGCAAATACATATTTTTGCTTAAACACATCGTTCCATTTTTGAAGGATTTGCTTATTAAAAAAGCTCCCTTCTTTAAATTCACTTCCAGATTCAACTTCGTCAATTTTAAGCGATATCGCATAGGATTCT
Organism: Flavivirga abyssicola; assembly: GCF_030540775.2. Lineage (GTDB taxonomy): Bacteria > Bacteroidota > Bacteroidia > Flavobacteriales > Flavobacteriaceae > Flavivirga > Flavivirga abyssicola. Next base: position 4,241,609 of record NZ_CP141266.1, read on the forward strand.
AAAGGAATATCTTTTTTTCCTATGCCTTCTAAAACGGCATGTGTTATGTCGTTTTCATCTTTTGCAAATACATTATGTACAGGCCCTAAATCAATACGTTTTAAAAGCTTTGGCGATACTTTTGGTAATTTTCTATCTATAGTATATGCCATAGTATCTAAACTCATTTTTCTGTCGGCTGTCGTTTTTAAAACCTCATAAATGTCGTCTTTATAATCTTTTACATCTGTCCCGCTATAATTAAAATACATAAAACAGATAAATGGCCTGTTGTGGGATACATCATAAAAACTCCAGCTCGTCATATATTTTGTATTTATGCCTTCTGGTGCACTTATAATTTTGCCTTGTACAAAACGATTAAAGATATATTGTTTCTTTACTGATGAATAATATACTATGGATGCGGCCTGGAATAATTTACTTTTTTTAATGGGTTCTTTTTTACGCATTAAAGTGTCTAAAAACTCTTCTTTTAAAGTATTAATGGGCGTTAACCTCCCTAAATAATCATCCCGCAATTCCAAGTCGTTAAACAAATATCGAAATTCTAAATAGTTAGGAAATCCTGAATGGGTTAGATCGACTTTCATATTATCCTCATCATCATACATATATTTTATACGCATGGCTTCTATGGAATATAATAACAAGTCGCTATACTGCTTAAATAATTTAATTTCCTGGCTATTACATAGCTCTTGTTGTTGTACGGCAACTACAAGTTCTTTAAATGCAAAGTCTACCATTTTATGATAGAAAACATACTGTTCTTTGGAGTCAAGAACTGCTGAATCTAATGGTGTTACAATGTGATTAATGGACATTTTATGTATTAAAAGTGAACTAGTAAAAGTAAAACGTTCTTACTCGTTTATCAATTAAATGAGTTGAATAGCGCGTTAAGGATTGAGGCATTGTTGAAGCTCTTTTTTGTTTTTCTCAAAAAAAGCGACTGCCGAAAGCCTGACTTTTTACTCATAAGTATCGTGTTTTTAAAATATGATACTTATGAGTAAAAAGTAACACTCAAATTATTAAAATATTTATAGTTTTTTTTATGAGATTCCTGCCTTTACTTCGACTACGCTCAGTTATACACTCCAGAATGACAATTAGCTCAATAAATCGTCGTCACTTGATTCTGGCTTTGGTTTCCCTTCTGGTTCTCCGTTATCTCCTTCTGATGCTTTATTAGGATCGACCTTATAATAATCTTCAAAAATCTCTTTCATATCGATACCATAACGTTCTGCAAAATTCTTTTGAATATCGCTATCTTTTGCACGAATTTCCTGTAAGGCCTCTGCATAGCTACTGTACACACCTTGCATTACTTTTTCATGAACTGGAATATTATCCATCATATCTTGACGTGCTTTAGCACTTGCTGTATGCATAGATGCTAGAGTTTCACCTATATGTTCGTCTGTTTTTACGCCAAGGTGTTCTAAAATGGCTGCAAACTCCTGATCGGTTCGTGCTTTTAAAGCGACTACATAACCGTCATAATATTTTAAACGCTCTTCCGTATCACTCTTTAATTTTGCACGATGCGTTTGCAAGTTGCTACGTAAAGAGGTTAATACTTTAATGGTTAAATTATGCTTGTGCACAAAACTATCTTTACTTGCTGCTAAAGTGGTATAAGCGTTTTTTAAACCTTCTAATTCTTCTACTTTTTGCTCTAGAGTTGTTACTTTACCAACGGCTTGTGCATAGTCTGCAGATTGTTTATCTGCAATATCTTCAAGTTCTTGTCTTGCTTGTTTTAATAAGGCGTATTGCTCTTCTAGCTTCGCCTCTACTTCTTTCTTTTTTTCTAAGGCTTTTGTATGATTTTTAGTGGCTTCTACAATAGCATCTTGCAACTTATCTTCTACTTCCTTAATCTCTACTTCACGATTTTTTAATCTGCTTACGGCTGCTTGAGATTTATATGATAATTCGCTTAATAGTGTCTGGATATCTGCACTTTCAATACGCTCTTGAAACATGGCTTTTGCTTTATTATCTGCAGCTGCACGTGTTTTTTCTGCAATTTTAAGCGCTTCTTGCGCCTTTTTTATTTTGCTTTTGCGCCCCCATAAGTTATTCCACCAGGTGTCTGGCTTTGCTTCGGCGTCTTCTAATTCTATTTTAGCACGCTCTAACGCTTTTTGTGCATCGTCAATTACTTTTTGCTCAGTGGCATTAAGTGCTGAGAATTTTTCGAAAATAATACCAACTTCATCCTGATAGTCGGTTAAATCTTTAATAGCATCTAAAAGCGTTGATCTATCTTTTTCTGCCATGTGCACCACATCATCTAAGGTGGCATTTAATATTTTTTGTCGAACTTCCGGATCATCTTCTTGAGACAATTTAGATTTCATAGTGTCAATGGCTTTTCCCCAATTAACATCTACTTTTTCTGTTTTCTCGTTAGAATTGGTTTCCAATAAATCAAAATCGTCAGACATAAGGTTAGAATGTTTTTTAATTATATATATTTTAGATAAGCAATGTCGTTAAAAAAAATCAATTTTAAAAGCAAACAAATGCTTTTAGATACCCTTTTTACCGAAATAAGTTCAGCACAAACAAAGAAATGACAATTAAACGATAAACGGAAATCTCAAATTTTAATTTGTGAGGTAATTTCTCAACTTACAGTACTTTAACTATTGGTATAATTTTTTGTTTAAATGTTACATTTTTTTAAGATTCCACTATTTTTTTATGTCCTAAATGGCTACTTTAAAATTGCCTTCTGAATAAATTATATTATATTTGAGTGACTATTAATCAAAGACATACGATAATATATGTTATCCAACTATTCGACTATATTTTTACTAACGCCTTTCTTAATTAACCAATCTGATATTGTTACTGTATTAATCATTGTTGTCGTCATTTTTTCAATTTTATTGATTTTAGGTGTTAGAAAATCCTATAAACTAAAAAAGGAAAATGAAAAGTTAAATAGTATGGATACAAAAATGCCTGATGAAGAGGAAACTTATAAAGATTTTACTGAGGGGCATATGTATGATAACAAATAAAAACGCCCACTTCTCAGCAGGCGTTTTAGAAATTTATCTTACTAGTTTTTTGTACTTTATTCGTTTTGGCATTAAATCACCTCCTAGTCGTTTCTTTTTATTTTCTTCGTAATCACTAAAACTACCTTCAAAGAAATAGACTTGAGAATCCCCTTCGAAAGCTAGGATATGCGTGCATATTCTATCTAAAAACCATCTATCGTGCGATATGACTACGGCACAGCCAGCAAAATTTTCCAGGCCTTCTTCTAATGCTCTCAATGTATTGACATCAAGATCGTTTGTTGGCTCATCCAAAAGCAATACGTTGCCTTCTTCTTTAAGTGTCATGGCAAGGTGCAAACGGTTTCTTTCTCCTCCGGAAAGTAATTTTACTTTCTTATTTTGTTCGCTTCCTGAGAAATTAAAACGACTTAAATAAGCTCGTGAATTTACTTGCTTTCCTCCCATCATGACCAACTCTTGCTCATCGCTAAAGTTTTGCCAAATTGATTTTTCTGGGTCTATGTTTGCATGACTTTGGTCTACATAAGCTATTTGAGCCGTCTCCCCTACTTTAAATTCTCCTTTATCTGGCGTTTCTTCACCCATTATCATTCTAAAAATAGTGGTTTTTCCAGCACCATTAGGCCCAATAACACCAACGATACCTGCCTGTGGCAGATTAAAGTTTAAATCATCGTATAGTAATTTATCGTCATACCCTTTGCTAACCCCAGTAGCTTCAATAACATTGGTTCCTAATCTTGGGCCATTAGGGATGTATATTTCTAGTTTTTCGTCAAGTTGTTTCTGATCTTGACTCATTAACTTATCGTAATTCTTTAAACGTGCTTTTTGTTTGGTCTGACGGCCTTTGGCACCTTGTCTTACCCATTCTAACTCACGTTCTAAGGTTTTTTGACGTTTAGATGCCGATTTACTCTCCTGTGCTAAACGCTTTGATTTCTGATCTAACCAAGAGGAATAGTTTCCTTTCCATGGGATACCTTCTCCTCTATCCAACTCTAAGATCCAACCCGCTACATTATCCAAAAAGTATCTATCGTGCGTTACTGCAATTACAGTTCCTTTATATTGTGCTAAATGATGTTCTAACCAGTGAACCGACTCTGCATCTAAGTGGTTGGTAGGCTCATCTAATAACAATACGTCTGGTTCTTGTAAAAGTAAACGACATAAAGCGACACGGCGTTTTTCACCTCCTGAAAGTACACTAATTTTCTTATCACCATCTGGAGTACGTAAGGCATCCATAGCGATTTCTAGTTTGGTGTCTAGTTCCCAGGCATTGGCAGCATCAATTTGATCTTGAAGTTCTGCCTGACGGTTCATTAACTTCTCCATTTTATCTGGATCGGAATACACTTCTTCCAAACCAAACATGTCGTTAATTTTATTGTATTCATCAAGAATCGCAACAGTTTCAGCTGCGCCTTCTCGCACTACTTCCATCACTGTTTTATCATCATCCAGTTTTGGTTCTTGCTCTAAAAATCCAACGGAGTAATCTTGTAAAAAGGTAACATCTCCTTGGTAATTTTTATCAACGCCTGCTATGATTTTTAATAATGTGGATTTACCCGAACCATTAAGACCTAAAATTCCAATTTTAGCTCCATAAAAGAAGCTTAAATAAATATTTTTTAATACGGGTGTGTTGGCACCTTGAAATGTCTTGGTTAAACCAGACATTGAAAAAATTACTTTCTTATCGTCACTCATTATTAATAATTAATTTATAGTCGTAAGACTTAATATGTGAAAATTGTAAATAAAATAAACAGGTAAGCACTAAACCCTTCCTTTTAAAGCATTAAATACCCATGCATTAGCAAAAAAGCCTACTCCTACTGCAGCGAAGCCCCAGCCAGCTACATCATCATATCTAAAAGCTCCGAGACCAATCAATGCTAGTCCTACAAAAATCATTACCCACGTAGCCCAAGCTAACACAGTGTTCTTATTCATTGCCATAATAAATTCTTCATTTTTGGCGCATCCTTGCTAGTTGGACAAGGCAGGCTATTTACGACATCTTTCTATGACTATAAACAATTTAATATATAGCATATTGCATGTTAAAAAAGATGTTGTTTTCTACCCTTTTACGCAGTTAGAGGAGCAAATATCGTATTTTTAAATAAAAAAGCATCCATTTCTGGATGCTTTCTTGTTATTAATACTTCTAAAAAAAGAATTTCTTGAAATCAAAATTCTTCATTTAGGCTACCGTTTTATTCATTATCTAATATTTTTAAAGTAATGAATCTTTCGATTAATTCATTGGTACTTCAATAATTAATATTGTAGAGTTTGCCTTAGATTTTACTAAAACCGTATCTGTTTCATAAACACCAATAGCATCTCTATTTTCAAGGGTTTGGTCGTCAACTTCTATCTCCCCTTCAATTAAAAAGATATAAAAACCATTATTTCCACTTTTTGGACTCAGTGTGACTTCATGCCCCGAATCTAAATCTGAACGGTATATATAAGCTTGTTGACTAATAGGTAATGCCTCGCCTTCTAATTTATCTTTCGGTGCAACTACAGTTTGTAACGTATTTTTCTGAGCTAGAACATCAAATTTTCTTTGTTCATAGTTTGGAGTAACGCCCATTTCTTCGGGTATGATCCAAAGCTGTAAAAAGTTAACGTCGTCTGTTTTACTATCATTAAATTCTGAGTGTGTTAAACCAGTACCTGCACTCATTACTTGCACTTCTCCTACTTCAATAGCACGTTTATTTCCCATGCTATCTTTGTGTGATAGTGCGCCTTTTAATGGTACCGAAATAATTTCCATGTTTTGGTGCGAATGTGTACCAAAGCCCATTTTTGGTTGTACTACGTCATCATTAAGCACACGAAGCGCTCCAAAATTCATGCGTTCTGCATCTTGATAACTGGCAAAACTAAATGTATGATGTGATTTTAACCAACCGTGATTGGCATATCCTCTTGTATCTGATTTGTGAATTATTGTTTTCATTTTTCATGTGTTTTTTTCATTCCCTTGCCTGTGCTGAACTTGTTTCAGTAAAGGAGGGAATCTTAATTATTTTATTAGTTCTTAAAGAGATTCTTCACTTCGTTCTGAATGACACTCTCATTTTAATTAGCTGGAAGAAACCCCATTTTTCCCATTTGATAATCCCGCATGGCTTCCATAATTTCTGTTTGTGTATTCATGACATAAGGTCCGTAAGTAGCCACTTTTTCATTGAAAGGTTCTCCGGAAAGAAACAATAACTTACTGGTATTATTACCTTTGATAGAAAAACCGTTTCCATCTTGATTAAATTGAATGAATTGATTGTCATTGAGTTTCAATACTTCTGAATCGTTAACGGTTACTTCTCCATGTAATAAATACAACATCGACTGATGTGTTTTTGAAACCTCTATAAAATGTTCACCTCCTTCTTCAACATCTACCACATAAGCATTTACAGCGGTTTGTGTACTTATTTTTCCGTAGTTATTTTCTAATTCACCTGCAACTATTCGAATGTTCACTTTGCCATCTTCAGAATTAACAACATTAAATTCTTCGTTTTTTGCGTGCTGATAATTAGCTGGAATCATTTTCTTTTCAGCTGGTAAATTCAACCACAATTGAATACCCTCAAGAGTTCCGCCTTTTTGTACAAACGCTTTTGTTGGTGCTTCGGCATGAATAATACCACGACCTGCTGTTGTCCATTGTACATCACCGGCTTTAACAATACTTTCATTCCCTAAAGAGTCTCTGTGCAATTGTTCGCCTTGGATTAAAAATGTAATGGGTTCGAATCCACGGTGTGGATGGGGGCCTAAGTCAAAAGGATTATTGTCTTCTGAAATGTCATAAGGACCATAATGGTGTAATAATATAAACGGATCGACCATATCAATATTTCGACTTGGTAATGGTTGTCTTAACTGTATAGGTCCCATATTAACAAAATCACTCCGCCCTACTGTTTTTATTGTATTTGATTTCATTTTTATGCTTTCTTTTTATTCCCTCGTAGGAGGGAATCTTTTTATCGCAACCTCAAGAAGTATTATGAGATTCCCGCCTTCGAGGGAATGACAAATTAATTGTCATCGCATTTTATCAAGCAGATTACTTAATTGCTCTGCTTCGGCTTCGTTTAAATTTTTTAATAAATCTTTGTTAATGGTATGTGGAATGGACGCTAAAAGCTTTTTTCCTTCATCTGTAATAACTATTTTAACAACACGTCTGTCATGCTCTGAAGGTATGCGCTTAATATAATCCTTGGCACATAATTTATCCATTAATCTAGTGGCATTCGGTGAACGTTCCAACATTCTGTCCTTAATCACCTGTACCTTTAAAGGTTCTTTAGCACCATTTAATATTCTTAAAATATTGTACTGTTGGGGAGATATCCCAAATGGTTTAAAGAAATCATTCTGATAACTCGTTATCCAACTTGCTGTATATATAATATTCAACAAGGCTTTAATTCTGTTATTTGGAAATTTTGAATTGATATCTTTAGAGAAATCTCCCATGTTTTTTTAGTATTCAGTAAACAGTCCTCAGTATTCAGTTATAATTTATTTTGAAAAGATGCTACTTTGTTCTTCAAATCAGAATTCAGTGCTTCATTGGTAATCTTTCCATCCGTAAAGTTGTCATTGAATGAAGGAAAAGAAAAGTCTTCAATAATATGTCCTCCCATATAAGCAAAACGACCTTTCGCTATATCCAAAACAGTTGCTCCTCCTCTACCGCCTGGTGATGTTGCCATTAATAGCATAGGCTTCTCACTCCATAACTTACCATCTATTCGAGACATCCAATCAAACAGATTTTTAAATACTGTAGAATAAGCACCGTTATGTTCTGCTAATGATAAAATAATACCATCTGATGCTTTTATGGCGTCTAAAAATTTATGTGCATTATCTGGAATACCATGATCTATTTCGTAATCAATGCCATACAGAGGTAATTCAAAATCGTTAAGATCTAAAATGTTAACCTTTACATTTTCAACCAAACTTGAAGCATATGTTGCCAATTGATGATTTATTGAGTTTTTACTATTACTTCCTGCAAATGCTATGATGTTTTTCATAAGTATTAATTATTTTATAGTACAAATATAGAATAAAAATATTTAGTTTCCAAGGAAAATAATTCCATGTAATATATTTTATGATTGCTTTAACAAAAGTAGAATACTTATACAATTTATAAAGGACCTGTTTTCATAGAAATATCAACTTTTGTACATTAGCAACAAACTAAATAATACATGGATATTAACTTCAATAAAAACGAAGATCATAATAAACTTTTACTCTCAGAATTAAATAAACGTTTAGCTAAAGTAAGCCTTGGTGGTGGTAAAGCTCGTATTGAAAAACTACATGCTAAAGGAAAAATGACAGCAAGAGAGCGTATTAATTATCTTTTAGATGCCAAGTCGAAGTCTGTTGAAATTGGTGCTTTTGCTGGAGAAGATATGTATATCGAACATGGTGGTTGTCCATCGGGTGGTGTTGTTATAAAAATGGGGTATATCAAAGGGAAGCAATGTATCGTCGTAGCTAATGATGCTACAGTGAAGGCGGGAGCCTGGTTTCCTATAACTGGAAAAAAGAATTTACGCGCTCAGGAAATTGCTATCGAAAACAAACTTCCTATTATTTATTTAGTGGATTCTGCCGGTGTGTATTTGCCACTTCAGGATGAAATATTTCCAGATAAAGAACATTTTGGACGTATTTTTAGAAATAACGCTATTATGAGTAGCATGGGTATTACCCAAATTGCTGCTGTTATGGGAAGCTGTGTTGCTGGAGGCGCTTATTTGCCTATTATGAGTGACGAGGCTTTAATTGTTGATAAAACAGGAAGTATCTTTCTTGCTGGTAGTTATCTGGTAAAGGCTGCGATTGGAGAGAGTATAGATAATGAGACTTTAGGGGGAGCAACAACGCATTGTGAGATTTCTGGAGTGACTGATTATAAAGCTAAGGACGATAAAGATGCTTTAGATACCATCAAAAACATTATAGATAAAATTGGTGATTATGATAAAGCAGGCTTTAACAGAAGTGATTCAAAAAAACCAAAAGAAAACATTGAAGATATCTACGGTATTTTACCGAAGTCCAGAGCTGATCAATACGATATGTATGAGATCATAAAGCGATTGATTGATAATTCTGAATTTGATGAATATAAAGCTGGCTACGGACAAACCATTATTACTTGTTATGCGAGAATTGATGGCTGGGCTGTTGGCATTGTTGCTAACCAACGTAAACTTGTAAAAACAAAAAAGGGTGAAATGCAATTTGGAGGGGTTATCTATAATGATAGCGCAGACAAGGCAACACGTTTTATTGCAAATTGTAATCAGAAAAAAATCCCATTAGTGTTTTTACAGGATGTTACCGGGTTTATGGTTGGTAGTAAAAGTGAGCACGGAGGCATTATTAAAGATGGTGCAAAAATGGTAAATGCGGTTAGTAATTCTGTGGTTCCAAAATTTACGATTGTCATTGGTAATAGCTATGGTGCTGGTAATTATGCTATGTGCGGAAAGGCTTATGATCCTAGATTAATTGTTGCATGGCCAAGTGCTGAACTGGCGGTAATGAGTGGAAATTCGGCTGCCAAAGTATTATTACAAATTGAAAAAGCATCGTTAGAAAAACAAGGTGAAAAGATTACTCCCGAAAAAGAGGAAGCGCTTTTCAAAAAAATAAAAGACCGATACGACAATCAAGTATCTCCATATTATGCTGCTGCACGTATTTGGACGGATGCTATTATTGATCCCCTAGATACACGACATTGGATTAGTATGGGTATTGAAGCCGCTAATCATGCACCTATTGAAAAGCAATTTAATTTAGGAGTATTACAGGTATAATGAAACGTTTTCACCCCCAAACTCATTTATATTATGAAAAAAAGAAAGGTTTTATCCCTACTAGGCCTACTTCTTACTAGTTATGTGCTATATCTAGTTTACGCGTTCTATATTGATACTAATGACAATATAAAATCCATCTATTTGGTTCCAAAAGATGCCGTTTATGTTATCGAAAGTCAAAAACCAATTGAAAATTGGAATACCATAAGTAAAAGTGATATTTGGAAGCACTTAAATACCAATGCTTATTTTAATAACCTTTCTGAAAGTCTTAATAAACTAGATACCATCTTTAAACAAGACGAAAGTACTTTTAAAAGATTTGGAAACAGAGAGATATTAATATCTGCTCATGTATTTACTCCGGAAAAATATGATTTTTTCTATGTCATTGACTTGCAGAAAATAGCAAAACTTGATATTCTAAAAAATCATTTAAATACTATTACTTCTGATAACTTTAAAGTGAGTAAGCGAAAGTATCATGAGCATCAAATAACAGAGGTTTATGATACAGAAACTCATGAAACACTTTACGTGAGTTTTATAAAAAACCAAATGATTGCGTCTTATGTACATACACTCGTTGAAGCTTCAATAGACCAGTATTCTGAACCCGAGATTGGAAGGAACCTTAATTTTCTAGAAGTAACTAAAGCGATTGGGCATGATGATATGTTCCGTTTATATTTTCAATATAAATATTTGGATGATTTTATTAAAATATTTTCAAATAACTCTGGTGAACTTGGAAAAACTTTAAGTAATAGTCTAGAATTTAGTGGCTTTAGCTTTGATTTGGATGATAATACAATTGTTGCTAACGGAATAACAAATTTTAACAGCAAGGCTAATCCTTACTTAAAAGCGCTGAAAAATTCCGGAACAAGTACCCGAAGTATTAGCCAAGTTGCTCCAAAACAAACGGCGCTTTATTTCAGCTTTTCTTTTAGTAGTTTTAATGAGTTTCACAATAATTTTGAGGCTATTCAGAAAGAAAATCCAGAGCAATTTAAAAGTTACTTAGACGGTATTGAAAAAGTAGAAAACGCTTTGAAAATTGACTTAAAAGAGAACTTTATTAGTTGGATAGATGATGAAGTCGCACTACTCCAACTTCATTCTACAGTATCTCGATCTAAAAAAGATATTGCTATTGTTTTAAAAACTAATGATCGTGAAAAAGCAAAGCAAAACTTAGATTTTATTTTAGAACAAATACGAAAACGTAGCCCTGTAAAATTTAAAGACATTAATTATAAAGGTTATCCTATTAACTTTATGTCCATAAAAGGCTTTTTCAAACTACTCATAGGGAATTTGTTTAAAGGGATTGATAAGCCCTATTTTACAATCATAGAAGATTATGTTGTATTTAGCAATCATCCTAATACTTTAAAAAGCATTATAAATAGTTATATAAATAAAGAAACTCTAGACACTTTTGAGGCTTATAAAGACTTTGATGATGAGTTTGATAGCAAGTGTAGTGTTTTTACTTACATCAATGCTCCTAATTTGTACAATAGTGTGTACAACTTTGTAGATATGAATACAAAAAAGCAGTTAAAAGCGAATAAAGATTATTTTATTTGCTTTCCACAAATAGGAATTCAATTAACTCCAGAAAAAAACTTTTTTGAAAGCAAACTAATAATCGATTATGAAGATCCTGATATTGTAAAAACGAAATACACTTTTACAGATGCAAGAACGTCTTCAAAAACGAATGTCCCCTCTCCTCTAATAGAGGTTACTGAGGAGAATTTAAATAAAGAAACTATTTTTAATATTCCTGAAATTTTCCCAACTGATTTAACTGCTAAAGCGTTTATAAAAAAACATCCTAATGGAAAGGTTAAATTTTCTGTAGAATTAAAAGATGGGTTAAAGCATGGAGATTATGAGGAATATTATAAGAATGGTAAACTAAAAATCTCTGGAAAATATTCTAAAGATGTGCAAAGTGGTGCTTGGCGTGTTTATAATTTTGATGAGGATGTTGTATTTAAAAAAAGGTTTTAAGACTAATAATTTATAGACCGTATTTTATCGTCATAATTGATCATTAATGATTTATTCTCCAGATAGTTGGCTTTAATATTTTTTATTTTCTCATGAAAATTCTGTATCTTATAGGTTGATAATCAATATTTTTCAATCATGGGAACAATAAAAACACTCAACAAATGGGCAAATGCGCATACGTATTTACCGCTTGATTTATTACGTGTCGCTTTAGGTGTCTTTTTATTTATAAAGGGCATTGGTTTTATGTCCGACAGTGCCATGCTAATGGAATTATTTAAACCAATACAAAATTTAGCTGGTGGTATGGCGGTTATTCATTATGTAGCTCCTGCTCATTTTATTGGCGGTATTTTAATTGCTTTTGGTTTACTTACCAGATGGGTCATTATTGCTCAGCTCCCCATTTTAATTGGGGCTATTGTTATAAATTTTGTTGGAGAAATGATTTCCAACAATTTGTTTTTAGCTGTTATGACGTTATTTGTTTGTCTCTTCTTCTTAATATACGGTTCTGGAAAAAACTCCTTGGATTATTATTTTAAAATGCAGAAGTGAAAAAAGAAGTCTATTTTTTGTCCGTTCGAGCGCAGTCGAGAACCATATATCTTTAAATATAGAGGTTTCGACTGCGCTCAACCAGACATTCTTTTTATATCTACCTTATTAGAATCCACAGAAATTTAAAAACTTAACTTACTACTCCAGAATATTTCTCTATTAGTCTTACAATTAAATCGTTTAGTTTTTCAACTTCAAAATTATCTGTACTTGGTTTTAAATGTGGATTACCAATCCCGCTATCATCAGTAATAAAAACATAAGTCCCATTTGTTGAAACACTAAAGAAACGCATTAAAAACTCAACATTCTTATCAGCTCCACTAGCTACTATTGGGATTATTTTTATTCCTTTTTCTTGTGCCAATTTTATTTGCTCTTTAATTATAGCTACATTTTCTTTAGTAAAATGAGGCGGGGCATCTAGCAATAAAAACAATAATTTTGCTTTTGCGTTAGCATTCCATTTTTTGCTCATAGATACTTTCAATGCTTGCTCTACAGCTTCTTCATAATCTCCACCTCCTCCTGCTCCTTGATGAGATAAAATATCTTTGACTGCATTGATATCTGAATTAAAGTCAAAATCTCTTACTACATATGCATCTCCAAAATCTCTATAAAACGTTAAGGCTACTCGCTTGTTGTCTATACTTTTATCCAATCTCGTAATAATATTTTTTAATTCAGATTTTAAATAATCTATTTCGTCCCCCATCGACCCTGTAGCATCAATAGTAAACATAACATCAATATCGTTAGATTGTGATTGTGCATCTAATGTAAACTCAATCCGCTCGTATGTGTTTGTGATTTTTTTTCCAAAAATTCTTTTGTTTTGTTGAATTTGAAGGGTATAATATTCTCCTTCACATTTTTGATTCAAATCTTTAAATAATGTAACTTCTCCTGTAAAATCTGTTCTTGCTGTCATTATTAATTGATTTGATTCATTAAACAAAGACACTTTTATATTATTTAGAGGTAATCCTTTATTGTCGTTAATAGCTATTTGTATTTTGTTTTCCAGATAAAAATTCCAGTTTTGTTGTATTTCTTTATATTCGTCTTTCTTTAAATTCTTTTTCCACTCACTCCATTTCTCTAAGTCATTAATCTCTCCAGCTGTTAATAAACCCGATTGGGGCTCTTGACTATTGATTTTTACTCCACTAACTTTTCCAGATAATTTTGAAGAAACCGATTCTGACTTAACAGCAGCAACAGCACTCGTTATTTCCCTTTTTTTTGCTGTACCATATCCTTTTATTACGATTTCATCTAAGCTTGATGTATCTTCTTCTAGTACTACTGAAATTGTATTAAGGGTTCCAACTTTCTTTTCTTGCGTTACAAAACCAAGGTAAGTAAAGACAAGAATATCCGTTAACTTTGCTTTAATTTTATATAATCCCTCAAAATCTGTAGTAACCCCTTTGCTTGTTCCCTTAATTAAAACATTAACACCTGCTAACGGTAAATTATCACTTGCCGATGTTACTTTTCCCGATATTAGTCTTTCTTGTCCTTGAATTTGTATTGAAGTGGTCAATACAATAATGAATGTTAATAGTGCTTTCATAATAACTGATTTTAAAGTTTAGCATAAAACTAACTTCAAACGCTTTCTTATAAAACCAACAATGAGTGAAGTGCGCTTTTGAATGAGTAAGGCATAAAAAAGAGGCTACCTAAAAAGTGCTATATTTTGTCATCCAGAGCACAGCGAAGAATCTTATTGATTTCTAAATCAAAACATCAAACCTTTATAGATTCTTCATTTCATTCTGAATGACACTTTTTAGCCTTTTTTAAAAACATTATGTTTTAAATCTATTTAATGTCTAAACTATAAGGGAATAACAATTGAATCCCTTTTTTCTTAGACATGGATTTTATTTCTTTTAAAATTCTGTAGTTTTCTTCTCCCAATTCCTCTTTTAAAATAGTTTCTTTAGCTTTCACCAAACCTAAATCACTTAGTATTTGATCTAGATCTTTTTCATAAACAGGAAATTCTTCTATTTTATAGTCTTCAATGTCTGCTGCTTCAGAGGCTCTTTGCAACGCTAAGTCTAATCCGCCTAGCTCATCTACCAGACCATTATTTAAGGCATCTACTCCAGTCCAAACACGTCCTTGAGCAATAGCTTTTACATCATCTTGACTCATATTACGACCTACGGCTACTCTATTTGTAAAGAGTTCATAAATATCTACAATACTTTCTTTAATAAAAGCACGTTGTTCATCATTTAAAGGCTCAAAAAAGCTATATGAAACTGCATTTTTATTAGTGATGACTTGTTCTGCATTAATCCCTATATTATCTGCTAATTGTTTACCATTTGGTAGCACGCCAAATACGCCAATACTTCCTGTTATTGTTGTTGGCTCTGCAATAATCTTATCGGCATTACATGCAATATAGTAACCTCCTGATGCTGCTACGTCTCCCATAGAAACAATAACGGGTTTTACTTTTTTGGTTAACTCTATTTCTCTCCAAATCAATTCACTTGCCAGAGCACTTCCTCCTGGAGAATTTATACGTAATACAATGGCTTTGACTTTGTCATCTTCTCTAGCTTCTTTTAAAGAAGCATTCATAATACCTTGCCCAACTGTTTTCTCGTCACCTTCCCCATAAATAATATCGCCTTCAGCATAGATAACTGCTATTTTGTTTTTACTCTTATTGGATTTTAATTTATTGGCTGCATAAATTGAATAATCTGAAATAGTAATAGTCTCTAAATCATCGTTAGGTTTCACCCTTAATACATTCTTAATATCATTAATATATTCATCGTGATATGCTATTCTATCGATGAGCTGAGACCTTTTAGCTAAATCTGCCGTTCTGCCTAACAAGCTATCTGCAATGGTATTTAATTTTTCTGAAGTTATATTTCTACTTTTTGAGATATCTTGCTTGATTTCATTCCAAAGCCCATTTAGATATACAGAAATCTGCTCTCTGTTTTCATCACTCATTTCATTAGTCAAAAATGGTTCTACAGCACTTTTATATTTTCCAAACCGTACGACTTCCATTTTAAAGCCTGTTTTTTCTTGAAAATCTTTAAAATATAAACGCTCTGAATAGAGTCCTTTAAACTCCATCATACCAACCGGATTCATATAAATAGTATCGGCAACGGAACTTAAATAATAATCTTTCTGTGTATAAATATCACTATAAGCAACAACAAATTTCCCCGATTCTTTAAATTTTAACAACGCATTTCTCAAAGCTTTTGTTTGTGAAATACCTGCATTAATAAAATTATTGGCGATTGAAATTCCTTTAATTTTATCATCTGTAGCTGCATAGTTTATAGCATCAATAATATTGAATAAGCCGTTTTTATCGTCTTCATTTAAAAATGGGTACTCTGCAAACTCAGTTTTATCAGCATAATCTTTTATAGGAAAGTTTAATTTTAATTCTAAAACAGAATTAGATTTTACCTGAACGACTTCATCTGACGATGCCCCAAATAAGAGCCCAATTAAAAACAACCCTAAAAAACAGATCATAAGAAATACAATAATACCTGTTACTGTTGATAAAACACGTTTAATAAAATCCATAATTTTTATTTTCTGTTTGTATTGAAAAAGGGGACAAAGTTACAATTTAAGCCAATAAATTCAATAACTCCAATGTTTTTTTACGCTGAATTTTGCCTGAAGATGTTTCTATAAATCGTTTAATGGCATAAATCTCTTTCGGTTTTTCAAATTTATCTAAATCAGAAAAGACCGTTTTATCTAGCTTCGTAGAATCACTTTCCAAAACTAAAATAAGCTGTTCTCCTAAGGATTCGTGAGCACTTGAGGCTATAAAAAAACGTTCTTTTATTTTATCTTGAAGTTTTGCCTCTATCTTTTCGGGGAATAATTTGAGTCCTCCAGAATTTATAACATTATCGTAACGCCCTAACCATTCAAATTCATTTTTAGAAAGGCATTTAACAATATCATTTGTTATAATTTTATCTTTTGAAAGTTTTGGAGCATCAATTATCAGGCAATCTCTTTCGTCTTGCGAAATAGATATGTTTGGTAATGTTTGGAAGTAAGATGCTTCGGCAAGCTCGACATGACGCCCTTTTTCTTTATTAAAATTATTTATTTTTTTAACCGCAATATGAGTCACCGTCTCAGTCATACCATAGGTTTCATAAATACTTGAACTGAGATTTTGAATCTTTTCCTTTAATGAATTTGAAACCGAAGCACCACCTACAATAATCGTCTTTATACCATCACAGCTATTTAATGAATTTTGAAGCTGCAATGGAATCATAGCACAAAAATCATATGAGATTTTTGTATTGAAATTTGGCTGAGAGTTAGGTTCAATCAAATCTAATTCTAATCCAAGAATCATAGCCCTGACCAGCATCATTTTACCTGCTATAAAACTTGAAGGTAAACAATGTAGAGCCCTGCCTCCTGGTTCTAAATTGAAAAAATCACCTGTTGCTATAGCAGAATTCACCATAGCTTGCTTACTAAGTGAAATTGGTTTTGGCTTCCCTGTAGACCCTGATGTGTTTACAACTATGGAATCATTAACATCTAGCCAATCAAGTAAAAATTCACCAATAGAAACCTCGTATGGCACACCTTCTTTCACAAAACTGTACGCCACTTCCATAAGATCTTCATATGTATAATGAACACCATTTAATTTGAATCTATTATGTACTTTATTATAATTAGGAATCACTTATAATATCGTCTAAAATTTTATAATCTTCTTTTGGTGGTTCTATAACATTTCCAAAAAGCTTTTCTTTCCAATTTGTCCAGTTATATTTTTTTGAAAGGATGAAAAGCAAGATAGGGAATACAACAAATACTGGAACAAATATCTCCATTAATCCCATGGTTTCTGGATCTGACATATCTTTAAAAATGGAATGTGTTTGAAAAGCCGTCCAATCTGCAGTTACAAGAAGTGCTGTAAATAAATTATTGGCTGCATGAAATCCTAATGCCAATTCCAGTCCTTCATCCATAAGTGTCATAATTCCTAGCATAAGCCCTGTACCTATGTAATAAATCATAATAACATACCCAAGTTTTTCAACTTCGGGATTGGCTATGTGGAGTAAACCAAAAACTATAGATGTGGTAAATAATGGAACCCATTTATTTTTTACAATAACACCAATCCCCTGCATTAAATAACCTCTGAATAAATATTCTTCAAAACTTGTCTGCAAAGGCACTAATACTATAGCAATAACACTAAGTATCAAGAACGGTACTAACTTGAAATTAAATACATAATCTTCTGGGGTTAAGTAATAATCTATTAACACAAAACTACTTGAAACTATCCCCCAAAGAAAGAAAATAAACCAAAACCGTTTCCAATCTATCTTTTTTCTAGCTGTTGTTAAATGCTTAAATGATAGTTTATGTAAATATTTTGTCACCAATAACAAACCGACTAATCCTATCGCAAAAGAGATGAGCATTAAAAAGAGGTTTAGGTTAGGTTCTAAAAGCCCCATCATTGCTGTTTGGTCTAAACTTGTTACATCACCTCCATCTTTAAAAGCTTTATATAAAACAGCAACCGTAAAAGGTATTTGCCCTATAATCGAAGCTGCAACAATAATTACAATTCCTATTAAATAGCGCCACCATTCATGCAATCCATTAAAAGCCTTACTTATATACATATATTATAGATTTATATTCCATTTAATACTATTATTGTATTGCAATGTACCATTTTTAACTTGTAATGGAGACTCAAAATTATTAGTAAATAATCCACCAGTTCCAAGCCCTTGGGGCATTTTACTTTGCTTACCATACGTATATTGAGCAATGGCATTAAGCCCAATATTACTTTCTAAAGCACTAGTAATCCACCATCCTGTTTGTTGGTGTTCTGCAATATCAATCCACTCGTTACTTCCTTTAAAACCTCCTACCAAACTGGGTTTTAAAATGATATACTGTGGATTTATAGTTTGTAGCAATTTCTGCTTATTTGTTACAGAAAATATGCCTATTAATTCTTCATCTAAAGCTATTGGTAATGGGGTGTCTATACACAATTGCGTCATAACTTCTGTTTGCCCTTGTTTTATAGGCTGTTCAATAGAATGCAAATTAAAATCTGATAATACTTTTAATTTCTCTAGGGCTTCAGAAGGTAAAAATGCACCGTTAGCATCTACTCGTAATTCAATATCTTTAGAAGTAAATTCTTTTCTAATGGATTTTATAAGATTTATTTCGGTTTGAAAATCAATAGCTCCAATTTTCATCTTAATACAAGAGAAGCCAGCATCTAATTTTTCTTTAATTTGCTGTTTCATAAAGGCTTCTGTTCCCATCCAGATTAAACCATTTATTGGAATAGAATCTTTACTTTGAATGAATTTTGATGGAAATAATTCAAATTTGTTTTGACTTTTTAAAGACTTAAAAGCAGTTTCTAATCCGAACTGAATACTAGGGAATTCAATTAATTCGGATAATAAATCATCTAAATCATTATTGATATTTTTACAAAGCCATTGCAATTTTTCTTCGTAATCTGGCCTATCATCGGCTGAAAGTCCTCTAAACAATCCACATTCACCTATACCTTGTTTGTCTTCGGATTTTAAAATAAGAAACCATGTTTCCTTAGTTTTTAAAATACCTCGTGAAGTACCACTAGCTTGCTTAAAGTTTAAAATGTATTTTTTATACGACGCAACTATCATTTACAATTCGATAAAGCCGCCAATTTCAAGAAGCATTAAGTCTTTTTCTTTTTCGAAAAACTTGCGTTTGGCTACTTCGTGATCAATTTCAATATAACCAAATGTATCAAAATGATATCCCAAAACTTTATCACATGCAATAAAATTACTCGCTAAAATAGCGTCATCAATACCCATTGTAAAATTATCACCGATAGGTAAAATCGCTAAATCCAGCTTTGTTTGTAATGGAATAAGTTTCATATCGTAAGTCAAAGCAGTATCTCCAGCGATATAAATATTTTTATGTTCACCTTCTATTACAAAACCTCCAGGCTGACCTCCATAGCTTCCGTCTGGAAATGATGAGGTATGAATGGCATTAACATATTTTACGATACCAAAATCAAAGTCCCACTTTCCACCATGATTCATAGGGTGGCCTTCAATTCCTAATTTTTCGAAATACGAAACAATCTCAAAATTAGAAACCACTATAGCTCCAGTTCTTTTAGCTATAGCTTCAACATCTAAAATATGGTCTTGATGCGCATGTGTTACTAAGATATAATCAGCTTTTAATTGATCTATATCAATATGTGATGCTTTTGGGTTTCCAGAAATAAATGGATCTACAAGTATATTAACATCATTTACTTGTATGCCTAAACTAGCGTGACCGTAAAATGTGATTTTCATTATTTTGTGGTATTATATTTTGTAAAAGAAAAATACAAAAAAACTATAACAAATGACCTACTCCCATGAGTATGGCTAATAAAACGGTTGTTAATGCCAACTTTTTCAGTTCTGGGTCTAACAATTTGGGAACTGTATTTTTACGCACCGTTCTTATATGTATTAACAAAGGTATATAGGTCACAATAAAAATTAGATTATAAGGAGAGGTGTAATATAAAATACCAAATAAAGCGGACAATATAATGGCTAACCCAATTAGCGCATAATGATATATCTTAACATTATTAACACCCATTTTAACCGCTAATGTTCTCTTATTTGATTTTTCATCAGACACAATGTCTCGCATATTATTAAGATTAAGAACTCCTACGCTCAATAAACCTATAGTACATGCTGGAAGAAAAACAACATGATCTATTGTTTTGGCATATAGCACATAGCAACCAATAACACTTACTAAACCAAAGAAAATAAATACAAAAAGATCCCCTAAACCTCTGTAACCGTAAGGGTTATTACCAACAGTATATTTTATGGCTCCGGCAACGGAGGCGATACCTAGTATAAAAAATAAAAATGTGAGCAAAAAATGCTTAACTCCAAATGCACTAAAAATGAGCAAAAAGGCTAAACCAATAGAAATTAAAACGTTTATTTTAATGGCATTAAACATCTCTTCAGGGGATATTTTTCCAGATTGTATGGCGCGTTCTGGGCCAATTCTATCATTATTATCGGTGCCCTTAACCCCATCACCATAGTCATTGGCCAAATTGGATAATATTTGAAAGCTTAATGTTGTAAAAATAGCAAGAATACCTATTCTCCACTTAAAGCATCCATTATATTCAGCTAAACATGATGCTAAAATAATCCCAGATATTGATAAAGGTAACGTCCGTAGACGCATCGTCGAAATCCAAAGAGAGACTTTATTCATTATGGAATCCATTTTTTAGCAAAATTAGGCTTACGCTTCTCTAAAAAAGCATTTCTACCTTCAATGGCTTCATCTGTCATATAGGCTAAACGAGTGGCTTCTCCAGCGAATACTTGCTGCCCTACCATACCATCATCTGTTAAATTCATAGCAAATTTAAGCATCTTTATAGAGGTTGGTGATTTCGCTAGTATTTCTTGAGCCCACTCATAAGCTGTGGCTTCTAATTCATCATGTGGTATTACGGCATTTACCATCCCCATTTCGTAAGCTTCTTGTGCCGAGTAATTTCTTCCTAGGAAAAATATTTCACGCGCTTTTTTTTGTCCAACCATTTTAGCTAAATATGCAGATCCATAGCCTCCATCAAAACTAGTGACATCGGCGTCTGTTTGTTTAAAAATAGCATGTTCTTTACTTGCTAAGGTTAAATCACAAACAACGTGCAAACTATGTCCTCCACCTACAGCCCAACCAGGCACAACAGCAATAACTGCTTTTGGCATAAACCTGATTAATCGTTGCACTTCTAAAATATTTAAACGGTGATATCCATCTTCTCCAACATAACCTTGATGCCCTCTAGCTTTTTGATCGCCTCCACTACAAAAGGAATACACTCCATCTTTAGTCGATGGCCCTTCTGCTGATAATAATACAACTCCTATATTAACATCTTCATTTGCATCATAAAAGGCATCATATAATTCGCTTGTTGTTTTTGGTCTGAAAGCATTTCGGACGTCTGGTCTATTAAAAGCTATACGTGCGACACCATTACATTTTTTATATGTGATGTCTTGATATTTTTTAGCAGTTACCCAATTCTCTTGGTTCATTTTTATTATTTTAGTCAAAAATAAATTTTATTTCATTAAATCACTTACTTCGCTATGAAAAATAACTTTTTAGCTTTCATTTTAGTTTGCTTCACACTTTTATCTTATTCTCAACCTTATGATTTTAAGGCCATTATAGATCTTGAAGCTACAGATGTTATTAGCCAAGGTAAAACAGGGACTTGTTGGAGTTTTTCTACGTCATCATTTCTTGAAAGTGAAATAATTCGTATTACAGGAAAAAAAATAGATTTATCTGAAATGTATAATGTTCGTCATACATATCTCAACAAATCATGGAACTATGTTATGAGACAGGGTAAAACGCAATTTAGTCAGGGGGGATTAGCACATGATGTTATGAATAGCATTTCGGCACATGGACTCGTACCAAACACGATCTATTCTGGTTTAAAAAATGGAAACGCCAAACACGATCATTCTAAATTGGTAGATACATTGAAAAAAACTTTGGATCTGTACATAAAAGACTCAAAAACATTTAATTGGAAAAAAAGAACTAATGACATTTTAGATACCTTTCTTGGTGAAAATGTTAAAAGTTTTGATTATAACGGAAAAAAGTATTCGCCTTTATCTTTTATGAAAGAGGTCAAGATAAATCCAAAAAACTATGTAACGCTTACATCATTTTCTCATAAGCCCTATCACACAAATTTTATACTTAACATTCCTGATAATTTTTCTAATGGCAAATTTTTTAATGTGACTCTAGATGAACTTACAAATACTGTAAATAATGCATTAGAAAAAGGTTTTACTATTGAATTAGACTGTGATGTTAGTGAAAAAACTTTTTCATCTAAACATGGACTAGCGATTATTCCCATTGATGGTATAGATATAGCAGATGCTTTAATAAATGTATCAGAAGAAAAGAAAATAACACAAGAGTTCAGACAACAAGAATTTGAGAACTATAATACTACAGACGATCATTTAATGCATATCACTGGGTTAGTAAAAGATCAGAATGGAACAACCTATTATAAAGTTAAAAATTCTTGGGGTAAAAACCCAAAAAGAGTTAATCATGGAGGCTATATTTATATGAGTGAGTCATACTTCAAATTAAAAACAATCTCTGTAACACTCCATAAAAATGCACTCCATAAAAAAGTTCTTAAAATCTTGAGAAAAGCTTAAATATGCATAGCAAATTTTAACAGAGTAATAAAAATATAAAAATACGTACTTATACGTACATAAGTGTAGTTCTTTTTTTATTATTTTTGTAAATAATTAATTTTTGTCGGATAAATTTGTTTTTAAACGATAAAATTTTGTATTTTGTCGACTTAATACCCAAAACTATGTTACTTTCAATTACTATCTCCCTCGCTGTATTGGTAATTATTAATTTATTATTGCTAAAATTTAGCACAAATAAAATTGATAGAACTGCTGGTAAAACAAATAAAAAACCTGTGGTGCTTACACCTCAAATTACCATTGAACAGGAGTCTGAGAGACTTGCTCCAACAGGAAGTTAGTTTTACTAAAATGTTTATTGCCAAACCAATATCCCCTATTAGCACTTAATGGTGAAGGGTGCCCCGAAGTTAATATTTTATGATTGTGAGTATTTATTAGTTTAACCTTTTGCTTTGCATAACCACCCCAAAGTAAAAACACAATATCCTTTTTCTTTTCACTTATAGTTTTTATAACAGCATCAGTAAAGGTTTCCCATCCCCTTTTTTGATGGCTCCCTGCTTGATGTGCTCTAACTGTTAACGTTGCATTTAGTAATAACACACCTTGGTCTGCCCATCGCATCAGATTACCACTTTTTGGGTATGAAATTCCTAAATCTGTTTCTATCTCTTTAAAAATATTGATCAATGATGGTGGGTGAGGAATACCATCGTTTACAGAAAAACATAACCCATTTGCTTGTCCACGTCCATGGTATGGATCTTGACCAATAATTACAACTTTTACATCGTTAAAATGACAATGATTAAAAGCATTAAAAATTTGTTTACCTGGTGGGAAACAAGTTTGAGATTTATATTCTGTTTTTACAAAACTTACTAATTCTTTAAAATAAGGTTTATCAAACTCTTCTTTTAAATGAGGCTTCCAGCTTTCGTGAATTTCTACATTCATATCAATTAGATAATATTCTTACTAATAATTCTTTTAATAAATCTCCTTGCGAAACCGCATTAGCCCCTACACCTTTACTTTTCACATCAAAATCTCTTAATGTAGAAACAACCATACTTACTTTACGCATTGGGTAATGCCTTGCTGCCGCTATATATTCATTCACAAAATAGGGGTTAATTTTTAAAGCAGATGCAACATTTCTAGGCGATTTATCGCTTAAACCATGAAAATGAAGTAACTGTGAAAAGAAATTAAAAAGCAAAGACACTGTTACAACCATTGGGTTATCCTTTGGGTTTTCAGCAAAATAATTAATAATTTGATACGCCTTTATGGTATTTCTTTCTCCAATAGCTTTACGTAATTCAAAATTATTATAGTCCTTACTTATGCCTATATTTTCTTCAATATGCTCAGGCGAAATTTGAGTTCCCTTTGGTAAAATAATTTGAAGTTTTTCTAACTCATTATTTATTTTACTTAAATCCGTTCCCAAAAACTCAACAAGCATTTGCGCAGCTTTAGGTGAAATAGAATAGTTTTTAGGAGATAACACACGTCGAATCCAATCAGCTACCTGGTTTTCATAAAGTTTTTTGCTTTCGTAAATTACACCCGTTTTTTTAAGCGTTTTATACAATGACTTACGCTTATCTATCTTTTTATACTTGTAATTAACTACTAAAACGGTTGTAGGTTGTGGATTTTCTGCATATGAGGCCAGTTTTTCAATAGTCCGTGATAAATCTTGAGCTTCTTTAACAATAACCAC
The DNA here is from genome assembly GCF_030540775.2 of Flavivirga abyssicola. GTDB lineage: Bacteria > Bacteroidota > Bacteroidia > Flavobacteriales > Flavobacteriaceae > Flavivirga > Flavivirga abyssicola. The sequence continues at coordinate 4,266,273 of NZ_CP141266.1, forward strand.
CTGATATTCTGCCATCATAGGATAGCGCTTAGCGTTACTAACAATATCTTCAACAGCTACATCTCGGCCATACAAAACCATTTGATTAAAACCACGTTCCTCTTCAGCCAAAACAGTGCTTTCAATAAAATCGGAGATCTTATCTATATAATAGGGCTCCTCTCCCATCAAAAAATAGATCGGTTTCAGGTTTTTATTCTTTATATCTGTGACTAATTGTTTGACTTCGTCCAAACTATTTTAATTTTCGAATTACAAACACTAAAACCAAATTGAGAATTATAATTATTTAAGGATTTAGTACTTGAATATTGTGATTTCTGGTTTTGTAACTTAACTTTGAAAAAAATCAGGATGCGTTCATGCAAGCACTTAATTTTCCGAAGTTTTCGTTTCGATTCAAAAATAACGAAAATAAAGTTTCTATTTTCGATAGTATTCGCAAAAAATTTGTGATTTTACAACCCGAAGAATGGGTACGCCAACACTGTGTTCAATATTTAATAAATAACAAAGGGTACCCTAAATCTTTAATTAATGTTGAAAAAGAACTGATTATTAACTCTTTAAAAAAACGTTACGATATTGTGGTGTATAATTCTAATGGAAGTATTCATTTAATAGTAGAATGCAAGGCTCCGAAAATTGTTATAAACCAAAGTACATTCGATCAAATAGCTCGTTATAATTTAAAGTTAAATGCAACATATTTAATGGTTACAAACGGATTAAATCATTATTATTGCCAGATGGATTTTAAAAATGAACGCTATAATTTTTTAAAAGAAATTCCTGATTTTAGTAAGCAGTCGCAGTAAGCAGTGTTCAGTGTTCAGTGTTCAGTGTTCAGTAAATATGTAGTAAATAGAAAATAAACTTTTAAACGACACACTTAAAACTTGAAAATAGCAATCGTCATATTGAATTGGAATGGTAGAAAGCTTTTAGAACAGTTTTTACCATCTGTAATTGAACATTCAAAAGAAGCAGATGTATACGTTGCGGATAATGCGTCGACAGATGATTCAATTTCTTTTTTAAAAGGAACTTACCCATCAATTAAAATAATTGAAAACAAAGAAAATGGTGGCTATGCTCAGGGATATAATGAAGCTTTGAAAGATTTGAATGCTGATGTTTTTTGTTTACTTAATAGTGATGTAGAAGTTACTAAAAACTGGTTGTTACCCATCTTTGAAACTTTTAAAAAAGAAGCAAATACTGTCATCATTCAACCTAAACTACTCGATTATAAAAAGAAAGACTATTTTGAATATGCTGGTGCTGCCGGGGGGTTTATTGATAAGTATGGTTATCCTTATTGTAGAGGTCGCATTTTTAATACTATTGAAAAGGACTCTGGACAGTTTAATGATAACTCTGAAATATTTTGGGCATCTGGTGCCTGTTTTTTTATCAGAAGACCCGTATTTCAAGAACTAAATGGGTTAGACAAACACTTTTTCGCGCATATGGAAGAAATAGATTTATGCTGGCGTGCTAAAAATTTAGGATACAACATAAAATATATTGGGCAATCTGAAATTTACCATGTTGGTGGTGCTACACTTGATGCGACCAACCCTAAAAAAACTTGTTTAAACTTTAGAAACAGTTTGTTTACATTAACTAAAAATGCTAAAGGACTATTATTTCCATTAATACTTGTTAGACTAATTTTAGACGGCATGGCTGGAATGAAGTTTTTGTTTGAATTAAAACCTAAACATACTATAGCAATAATAAAAGCGCACTTCGGATTCTATTATAACTTAAGAAGGTTATTAAAACAACGAAAATCTATAAAAAACAAAATAAAATATTACCAAAGAACATCCATTGTAGTTGATTATTTCGTAAATAAGAAGACCGATTACGAAAGTTTATAAATAGTTAGCAAAAGTTTTGTTAACATTGTTAAAATTTAACGTTTTTTATATATTTTTGTTTAATCAATTTTAAGGAAAATAAATCCACACAACATATTATGAAAAGACTTTTATTAATTAGCTTATCTACAACACTTCTCTTAAGTTCATGTGTTTCTAAAAAACAATTTACAGACTTAGAAGCAAAACAAAAAGAAACTCAAGATTTACTTAATTCCGCAACGGTAAAATTAAATGCCTGTATAACAGATAAAGCAGCTGCAACAGCAAGAGCTACTGCCTTAGAAGAACAAATAGCAGATTTACGTAAAAATAATGATAATCTACAGGTTTTATCTGCAAAGGGAGCTAGTAACATCGAGAAAACGTTAGAAAGCATTAAAGAAAAAGATTTAAAAATCACACGCTTACAAGATGCTATTACTAAAAAGGATAGTGTTACTTTAGCATTAGTAACAAGCTTTAAACGCGAAGTAGGAATCAACGATCCGGATATTGAAGTCAATGTAGAAAAAGGTGTCGTGTTTATTTCTATTGCAGATAAACTATTATTTAAAAGTGGTAGCTATAATGTAACATCTAAAGCTAAAGATGTTCTTGCAAAAGTTGCTAAAGTTGTAAATAGCAAGCCAGATTTTGAATGTATGGTAGAAGGACATACAGATAGTGTTCCTTATAAAAAAGAGCCTTTATTAGATAACTGGGATTTAAGTGTTAAACGTTCTACATCTATTATTAGAGTACTAGAGACTTTAAATGTAAATCCTGGTAGATTAATTGCTGCTGGTCGTAGTTCTTACGTTCCATTAGTAGATAACGATACTGCAGAAAACAGATCAAAAAACAGACGTACACGTATTGTTGTGCTTCCAAAAATCGATCAGTTTTATGATATGATTGAAAAAGAAATGAAAAATCTTGAAGCTGGAGGAAACTAATCAGTTTTGAAAAACATAAATCAAAGCTCAACTTTTTAAGTTGGGCTTTTTTTATGGGGTTCTATTATTAGAAGATCATTAATAAAATAATAATAGCTAGCCTATTTTTAAATCCATTAGATTTGTAATTAATATATATTAAATATATGTGTACCAGTGTACATATCCATTGTTGTAAGCAATTTTAAAAACTAACCTATGAAATACATTCTGCTAATCGGCTTAATCTTATTAAATTTTTCAGGCCATTCTCAAAACGCTATCATTATAGGTGAAACCACCACAATTCATTCAGAAATACTAGATGAGGATAGAATGCTGGAAATCTATCTACCTAAAAACTATGAAGAATCAGATAAAACTTATCCCGTTCTCTATTTGCTTGATAGTTATTATAATTTTTCACATGCTGTAGGCTCCGTTGAATATCTTTATTTGAATGAACTCATTCCTAAGATGATCATTGTGGGTATAAGGAATACTAGGCGCAATCGTGATTTGACCCCAGATTCTCCAGAGCTTAGTAAGAAACATAGAGAAAGGATGGGATTAACAGGTGGCGCTGATAAATTTATAGCTTTTCTTGATAAAGAATTAATTCCGTACGTAGAACAAACATATAAAGCAGCTCCATACAAAATAATCGTTGGACATTCTTTAGGAGGGCTTTTCAACGTTTATACTTTTTTTAAAAAACCAGAACTCTTTAATGCATATCTTACCATCAGTCCTAGTTTATGGTATCCAAATGAATTAAATTCTCAAGAATTCGAAAGCATATTTACTGATCATTTAGAACCTAATAGAACTTTTTATTTAACCTTAGCCAATGAAAATAGTGGAAATATGCGCGGGAATATTCTTAAGTTAAGTGGAGAGTTCAAAAACTATATAAATGCTCATAAAGAGACAGGTCTTCGATTCAGATATGACCCAATGCCTGAAGAATCTCATGGTTCTGTAGGGTTACCTTCGATATATAATGGTTTACGCTTTATTTTTAAACCAACTCAATATGAAATCCCTAAAACCAAAGAAGAAGTTATGCAGCAGGGAGGACCAGATGATGCGATCGAAAAAGTTATTACATACTTCAGTCAACTCTCCGAAAAATATGGATATGAAGTGACAAATGAATATGCCTTAACTAATCTTGGCTATGCTTTTCTTAGAATAGAAGATTTAAATGAATATTCTGTAAATGCATTTAAAGCCAATGTCGATGCAAACCCAAATTCCCATGATGCATACTCCAATTTAGGAATGGCTTACGAAAAACTCGGCAAATTACAAAAAGCTAAGGATAGTTATGAGAAAGCATTAAAGATGATTAAGAAAACCGAAGATCCTGAATGGGAATTCTATCAAGCTGACCTGGATAATTTGGAAAAGAAAATAAAGGCAAAAGATAGCGATTAGTGTAGATTTAGAAATGATTCTCTTTCCTAGTTTTGTTGCATTTGCTATACACAAAAGCCTTTTTAGAATTTGGTTGTAAAGCATCAAAAAATCTCCAAACTTCCTTTACCTTCTCTAATAACAACAGGTTCGCTTTCAGATAGGTCTATAACTGTAGATGCCTCATTGTCTCCATAACCACCATCAATAACCAAATCAACCAAATTATCCCATTTTTCTAAAATAAGCTCAGGGTCTGTAGTGTATTCAATAACTTCATCCTCATCCCGTATAGAAGTGGATATAATAGGGTTTCCCAGTTGTTTTACAATTTCCAAAGCAATGTTATTATCCGGTACACGAATACCAACTGTCTTTCTTTTTTTAAAAGGATTAGGTAATGATTTCGACCCAGGAAGAATGAATGTATAAGGCCCAGGAAGTGCTCTTTTTAAAATCTTAAAAACCGAAGTGTCGATTTGCTTTACATAATCACTTAAGTTACTTAAATCACGGCATACAAACGAGAAATTAGACTTTTCTAACTTTACTCCTTTGATTCTCGCAATACGTTCTAAGGCTTTAATATTTGTAATATCGCACCCAAGACCATAAACAGTATCTGTTGGGTAAATAATAATTCCTCCACGTTTTAGAATAGCCACTACCCTTTCAACCTCCTTAGGATTAGGATTTTCTTCATATATTCTAAAAAAATCAGCCATAATAATTATCTTGCATTATCGTTTTACAAAGTAAATACTATTTTCTTTATGAGAAGTCTAAAATATCATTTCTTAAGCTTAATCTTTATAATAACATGTCTTAATTGTTCAAATGAAACCGCTGAAGAAGAGATTACTAATAGTTTAGATCCAAGAAGTTACTATGTAGAACAAGATATTTCCTATGGCACAGGTAGTGATCAAAAATTTGATTTATATCTACCTGCAAATCGAAATTCAAATACTAAAACAATGATTTTGGTACACGGTGGCGGTTGGACATCGGGCGATAAGGAAGACATGAATCCTATCAAAGATTTATTGCGATTAGATTTTCCAAATCTAGCTATTGCAAACATCAATTACAGATTAGCTGATGCAAACAATGCCCCTTACCCAATGCAAATTGAAGACATTTCTACTATAATTAATTATTTAAAGAATAATAAAACAAAGTATAATATTTCTGAAAGTTTTGGTTTTATAGGCACCAGTGCTGGCGGACATTTATCGCTCTTATGGAGTTATGCTTTTGATAATGATAATAACACAAAAATGGTTTGCAGTATAGTAGGACCTACTAATCTCACAGATCCTGCTTATTTAGATAATACAAATACAGAGTTACAAGAATTATTAGATTTATTTGGTATAGATCCGGTAACATCCTTTTTAGAAGAAGCTAGTCCGCTACATCGTGCTACAGCTTCAGCTCCTCCATCTATTTTGTTTTATGGTGGTAAAGACCCTTTAATTCCTACAACACAAGGAACCGATTTACGAGATAAGCTCGAAAATCTAGGTGTTGTAAATCAGTTTACTCTATATCCAGATGCAGGTCACGGTTGGGATGGTATAGAATTACTAGACACATGGACAAAACTTAAAGTTTTCATAAATAATTATTTGTGATCTTATAGTGTAACAATTCATACTTATCTTAGTCTTTATAGTATGCTAAGATCCTTTTATTTTATCTTTTTTCTAGCTTTTAGTATCAATCTGGCACATGCAAATGATGGTGATACTTATACACCTATTTTTTTTACCCAAGCTGAAGTCTTAAATAATCATATCACCAGAATTCCATTTAAACTGGTAGATCATTTAATTGTCGTTGAAGCAGAACTTTTAAATAAAAAAGGAAACTTTATTGTTGATACAGGTTCGGAAACCATGATACTTAATAAAGTTCATTTTTCGGATTTTTATAATTATCAAAGAAAAACACAAGAAACTTCTGGTGTAATACAATCGATAGATAATTCATATGAAAGAAGCGTAAAAGAGTTTGCTTTAGAAAGTTTAAAACTTCGTGATAAAGACTCTGACGTTATTGATATGTCTCACATAGAAAAAAGTAAAAAAATTAAGCTTTTAGGAGTTATAGGCTATAGTATTTTAAAAGATTATGAAGTTTTTATAGACTTACATCTAAATCAGATAACACTTACTAAAGTAGATCGTTTTGGTAACAAGTTAAATAATAATGTGTATTTGGAAAAAATTGTAGATAGTTTAACTTTTAACTTAAAAAATCATACCATTGTAATAAACGGGACAATTAATAATCAAAACGTTACATTTGGAATAGACTCTGCTGCAGAATTTAACCAAATAAATAGAAAGATTAATAAAAAAGCTTTGAAATATTTTATTCCAAAAAGACGCTTATCTTTATCTGGAGTTAGTAACAAAAAAATAGAAGTTTTGGCAGGAAAATTGCATCGTGTTAAACTAAGTGAAACTGTTTATTTTGGTCCTATGCTTACTGTTCTAACAAATTTAAATAAAATGAATAAAGCCTTTGGAACACAATTAGATGGTATTCTGGGATATGAATTTTTTGCTCAGAAAAGAACTATTATTAATTATCAAAAAGAAAAATTATATTTTATAAATTACCCTATAAACACACAGTGGAGCAAATAAAATTACATATCAGTTATTTAATTTTTGCTTTTATAAGCTTCTATTCGCTTGGACAAAATAATACGTTTAAAGGCTATGAAATAAAAGGAGATACCGTAGTGTTTGCCTTTGATGCAAGAGATTATTCAAAGTTTACTCAAGAGCATACCGAACAAACTCATGATTTTGAGGATTTTGATATTGAAAATGTTGTAGTTTCAGGAGAATTCAATTTATGGTCCAGAGACAACTGGAAAATGAAAAAGATAGATGAATTCAATTATGAACTCAGAAAGCATATTGGAGATTTTACAGATGAATTTTCATGGGAATTTAAGTTTGTTATAAACAATGCTTATTGGGCAGAACCTTCAAAAAAAGATCCAAACGTTTCTAAAGCTATTAAAAATGGACGTAAACTTCGGGGCGTCTATAACTTAAAGATGTATACCGCTTATCCAAATAAAGATGGTAATGCCTGTTTTAAATTAAAAGGTTACAAGGATGCAAAAAAAGTAATTTTAGCAGGTTCATTTAATAAATGGAATGAGTCTCTTTTTAAAATGAATAAAACGAAAACAGGCTGGGAATTAACTTTACAATTAAAACCAGATGTTTACCAATACCGTTTTATTGTGGATGGTCACTGGATGGAAGATCCCAATAACCCCAATAAAACAGAAAACGAGTTCGGCGAATATAATTCTGTAATCGATATAAAAGAATACACAGCATTCAAACTTAAAGGTTATACCAATGCGAGAAAAGTAATTCTTGCCGGCTCTTTTAATAATTGGAACGAGCACGAATTTGTTATGCGGAAAATGGATTACGGGTGGAAGTATGTAGTCCCTTTATCTGGAGGGAAACATCACTACAAATTTATTGTAGATGGCGTATGGGTTGTAGACCCTAATAATAGCGTAAAAGAATATGATGGAAACGGCCATGTAAATTCAGTTTGCATGGTAAAATAATGTATGAAAAAAAGCTTTTATTGGCATTAGGTTGTTTTTGTTTCAATCTTCACTTTTGTCATATACTTCAAGATAAAAGCTTTCCCTACACAATTTTTTGAACTCATTATCTGAAAAATTTCAGATGTAATCAAAGCTTTAAGTATTAAGAACGATTTGTCTTCCTTTTTGAGAGATTTGTTCTCATGATTATCATAAGTCTATTGTATTTTTAAAAAATTAAATTTCGATTGAGATCGTTCGTTTAATAAAAATATTTCACAATTTAATTAAACCACTCTAGCCCGGGAAAGCTCTCAGCTTTCTTTATAAAGAGGTCTGAAAAGTAAAACATTTATTATATAATGACTTTTCAGACCTTTATTTTGAAATCTATTGATTTTTATCTTAAGCTAAAGGTCAATTTGATTTAATTTTTCACAAAAAACAATATTAAATCAATGATTTTCAGTTGTTTGTGATTTCGATAGAGCGAAGTATGAGCATTTCGACTTCGCTCAAGATAAACTTTCGAGAAATCTAATAAGGATGGGATTCCTCTTCGAAAGCTCAGCTTCATATCTTCAAACAAAATATATTTTGTTTTTGATAGCATTCGGAATTGACATAGTTTCTTTATTAAAACAGTTAAACAACTGACTGTCAGATTTTAATATATTAAAATCACGTTAACCCAATTTTTCACTAAAAAACATCACCCTACAACCTCCAACTTAGCAAATCGCAACAGTAATTTTTTAACTCCTCCATGCTGAAAATTAATTTCGGCTTTAGTATCTGCTCCTTTTCCTTCAATTTTTAAAACTTCACCTGTTCCAAAACGAATATGCTTAACAATATTACCAACGACTAGTTTACTATCAAACAAATTAGTATTCCCGTTAGTATCTGTTTTTGAAACTGGTTTTAAGTTTTTAGGTGTTGTTACTTGAAACTTTTCTGGTGCTTTCTTTACGCTTCCTTTCTTTAGTACAGCCTGTTTTGCTGGCTTATATCTAATCTTATTAGGTTCTACATCTCCAAAAATATCGGCATCCAACATAGGATTAAAGCGACGTTCTTCAATAGGTGTTAGGATCTCTAAGTATTGTTCATCTATTTCTTCAATAAAACGACTTGGTTCAGAATCAACTAATTTCCCCCAACGATATCTTGATAGTGCATAGGTTAAATAAGCTTGCTTTTCAGCACGGGTTAACGCCACATAAAACAATCGTCTCTCCTCCTCTAGTTCACTACGTGTGTTCATACTCATGGCACTAGGAAACAAATCTTCTTCCAGGCCTACGATATACACATACGGGAACTCTAGTCCTTTAGCCAAGTGTATGGTCATAAGGGCCACATGATCAGTATCTCCTTTATCTGCATCTAAATCGGTAGCTAATGCCACATCTTCCAAAAACTCGGCCAAAGACCCTGTGGTATCGGCTATCTCTTTTTGACCTTCAACAAAATCCTTCATACCATTTAGGAGCTCTTCAATATTTTCCATTCGGGTAACACCTTCTGGTGTGCCATCTTTATTGAATTCTTTTATGAGTCCACTCGTTCTGGTAACATGTTCAGCTAATTCAAATACATCAGCAGTTTGATTCAGTACTTGAAAACTTTCTATTAGAGTTACAAAATTCTGAAGCTTAGTTTTAGTCCCTGAGTTAATTTTAACATCTGTTTTATCAATGTTTTTCATCACCTCAAACATGGTACGATTATAACCATTGGCTGAAACAATTAATTTATCAACCGTCGTTTGGCCAATGCCTCGAGGTGGAAAGTTTATAACACGCTTTAAAGCTTCTTCATCGGCAGGGTTAATAATCAGCCTCAAATAAGACAAAACATCTTTTATCTCTTTACGCTGATAAAACGATAAACCACCATAAATTCTATAAGGAATATCACGCTTACGCAATGCATCTTCAATAGAACGCGATTGTGCATTGGTTCTATATAAAATAGCAAAATCACTGTTTTTTAACTGATCTTGCATTTTGCTTTCAAAAATAGTACTTGCTACATAACGCCCTTCATCACCATCCGTTAATGATCGATTTACTTTTATTTTACCACCTTCATCATTAGCAGTCCAAACAACTTTGTCTAGTTTTGTTTGATTTTTATCAATGATTGAATTTGCTGCATTCACAATGTTTTTTGTAGAGCGATAATTTTGCTCAAGTCTAAAAACCTTCACATCATCATAATCCTTCTGGAAATTCAAAATATTATTAATGTTAGCACCACGGAACGCATAAATACTTTGGGCATCATCACCCACCACACAAATATTCTGAAATTTATCAGATAACGCTCTCACAATTAAATATTGTGAGTGGTTGGTATCCTGATACTCATCAACTAAAATATATTTAAAACGGTTTTGGTATTTTGCTAAAACCTCTGGAAATCGCGTTAACAGTTCATTTGTTTTAAGCAGTAAATCATCAAAATCCATAGCACCTGCCTTGAAACAACGATCTACATATTCTTTATAAATTTCCCCCATTCTAGGACGCCTTGCCATCGCATCGGCTTCTTTTAACTCAGGGTTTTGAAAATAAGCACGCACGGTAATTAAACTGTTTTTATACGATGAAATTCTAGAACGTACTTGCTTATACTTATAAATATCTTTATCAAGATTCATTTCTTTAATAATAGATGCAATTAATCTATCAGAATCCTGAGTATCATAAATTGTAAAATTACTAGGATACCCTAGCCTATCTGCTTCTATTCTTAAAATTTTGGCAAATACCGAGTGAAATGTACCCATCCATAAATTCTTGGCTTCACTGGCTCCAACAATAGTGGCAATACGCTCTTTCATTTCCCGAGCTGCTTTGTTGGTAAAGGTTAAAGACAAGATATTAAAAGCGTCAATACCTTTGCTCATCATATAAGCAATGCGATACGTAAGTACTCGCGTTTTTCCGGAACCAGCACCCGCAATAACAATCATAGGACCATCAATTTGAATTGTAGGCTCTAGTTGCGCTTCATTTAACTGGCTTAAATATTTTTCCAAACTATATAAATTTTACGATGTGAAAATAACCATTGTTATGCTTTTAATTAAAGGGATTTATTAATAATTATAAACAATTAACACTTGCTTATTCTTTTTGAATATCTTTAAGCTTCAAAATCTAAATAAACTATATGAGATTCTTTTTTTTAGCAGTCGCTTTCTTGGGAATATCCAACTCCTACGGACAAAATAATTTAGAACAACAATTTGCAGATATAGAGCCAAAAGTCATTGAATGGCGTCGGCATTTTCATCAAAATCCTGAGCTTTCAAACAGAGAATTTAAAACGGCTGAAACTATTGCCAAACATTTAAAATTGTTAGGTTTAGAAGTGCAAACAGGAGTCGCTCATACGGGTGTGGTTGCCATTTTAAAAGGGAGCTCTCCTGGAAAAGTGGTCGCTTTAAGAGCAGATATCGATGGCCTTCCCGTAACAGAGAGAAATGATCTTCCTTTTAAATCTGAAGTAAAAACAACCTTTCTAAATACAGAAACTGGTGTGATGCATGCCTGCGGACATGATACACATACTGCGATCTTAATGGGAGTTGCAGAAATCCTAACAAAGAATAAAGATAAAATTAAAGGTACTGTGAAATTTATTTTTCAACCCGCTGAAGAAGGTCCCCTTCCAGGAGAGGAAGGTGGCGCAAAAATGATGATTAAAGAAGGGGTTTTAGAAAATCCGAAAGTAGATGCTATCTTCGGATTACATATTCGTTCCAATTATGAGGTTGGAACCATCCACTATAAAAAAGGAGGTATTATGGCTTCGGTAGAACGTTTTGTTATTAATGTTAAAGGCAAACAAACACATGGTGGTAGGCCTTGGCAAGGTGTAGATCCTATTTTAATTTCTGCTAAAATTATTGATGGTTTACAAACTATAATAAGTAGAGAATCAAAACTTGTAGATGAAGCAGCCGTTATTACAGTTGGAAAAATTACAGCTGGTACTCGTTTTAACATTATACCAGAAAGTGCAGAACTTATAGGTACTGTAAGAACGTTAGACCCCAAAATGAAAGCTCATATTGAAAAACGAATGACCGAAATGGTAACAACTTTAGCTAAAGCCTATGGAGGTGAAGCTACTATTAGTTTTCAGAATAATACAGCTATTACTTATAATGATTCGGATTTGGTGAACAATATGTTACCTACTCTACAAAAAGTAGCTGGTGTTAAAAATGTGCACTTAAGAAAAGCAACGACTGGTGGGGAAGATTTTTCATATTTCCAAGAAGTCGTTCCCGGATTTTATTTCTTTTTAGGAGGTATGACTCCAGGTAACAAAGAAGCATTCCCACATCATACACCAGATTTTATGATTGATGAAAGCGGGATGCTTTTAGGCGTAAAAACATTAACTCAAATAGCTTTTGACTTTTTAAATAATTAGAATGAATAATATATTAGATTTTCTATCAAACATTTCCTGGTGGGGTTGGGTTTTAATTGGATTAGCTTTGGTAGCTATACGCGATATTTTTCTTCAAAAGAGCCATACCATTAGTCATAACTTCCCAATTATAGGTCATTTGAGATATTGGCTAGAAAGTATTGGACCAGAAATGCGTCAATACTTTGTAGCAAATAATAGAGAAGAACTCCCTTTTAATCGCATTGAGCGTGGTTGGATTTATGCTTCCGCTAAAAAAGAAAATAATTATGAAGGTTTTGGTACCGATAGAGATATTTATGAGCATCAGCACATGTTTATAAATAATGCCATGATGCCTTTTAAAGTTGATAAAGACCACCCTAACAGTATTGACAAAACATTTTTGCCATGTGCTAAAGTTATAGGCGAATTTAATAAACGGAAAAAACCATACCGTCCGGCATCTGTTATTAATGTGTCTGCTATGAGTTTTGGTTCACTTTCTGCCAAAGCAGTAGATTCATTAAACAAAGGTGTAAAAATAGCAGGAGCCTATCATAATACAGGTGAAGGCGGTTTATCACCTTATCATAGTAACGGAGGAGATGTGGTATTTCATTTTGGCACAGGATACTTTGGTGTTCGTGCAGAAGACGGTGGGTTTTCAATGGAAAAAATGAAGGAATTGGTTCATGACAACCCTTTTATTAGAGCTATTGAAATAAAGCTATCTCAGGGGGCAAAACCAGGAAAAGGCGGTGTATTACCAGGCGCAAAAATAACCAAAGAAATTGCTGCAATTCGAGGTGTTGAAGTTGGTAAAGATGTATTATCTCCTCCTAATCACAAAGCGTTTTCCAACGTTCCGGAAATGGTAGATTTTATAGAAGATATTGCTGAAGCTACAGGTTTACCTGTTGGCATCAAAGCAGCCATAGGAAAACTAGAACAATGGAATGAACTCGCCGATATCATGCTTAAAACAGGTAAAGGTCCGGATTTTATTACCGTAGATGGTGGTGAGGGTGGTACTGGAGCTGCACCACCTAGCTTTGCAGACCATGTATCACTCCCCTGGGTTTATGGATTTGGTAATCTGTATAAACTTTTTAAACACAAGGGCTTATCAGAACGTGTTGTATTCATTGGTAGTGGGAAATTAGGGTTTCCTGCCAAGGCTGCTATGGCATTTGCCATGGGAATAGATTGTATTAATGTAGCTCGCGAAGCTATGATGAGCATTGGTTGTATCCAGGCACAGGTTTGCCACACTAATAGATGCCCGAGTGGTATTGCCACACAAAGCAAATGGTTACAAAATGGTATCGATCCGACTCTAAAATCGGAACGATTAGCACAATACTTTAAAACCTTTAAGAAAGAATTAGTAGAAATTACACATGCTGCCGGATACGAGCATCCCTGCCAATTTAAAATGAATGATATTGAAATTAATGTAGATGACCATAACCTTTCAAAAGAATTAGACAGAACTTATATGTATGAAAAAACACCTGTACCATTTAATAGTATGCAGGATTTAAAAGATTGTTTATATTTGGGATCAAATTATAACAAGAAGTGATTTTGAACTTTTTTGATTGAAGTGAAAAATAGCAATTTCATTCCCAAATTAAGGCTTTTTTGAGCTGCATAGCATCGCTACGGAGTAATAAAAAGACAAAATATGGGGATGTAAAGGGCATTTTGTAGCCAATTATAAAAAGTCTAAACCACTTCTATAAACCCAAATCGATTAACATTTTATGGATGCACAAAGAATTTTAGATTTATTTTTATTCGCAATCCCATCATTAATAACTGGTGTCATTGCGTATTATTTTTTTAAAGAGCATACCAAAAATGAAGATGGCCGCAGACGGTTTTTATTAAAAAAAGATTTACAAGTCACAGCGATGCCTTTGCGCTTGCAAGCCTATGAAAGAATGGCTTTATTTTTAGAACGCATCACACCTTCTAAATTATTAATCAGAACAACCCCATTAACCTCAAATAAAGAGGATTACGAAGCTTTACTTATACATACTATTGAACAGGAATTCGAACATAATTTATCACAGCAAATATATATCAGTGATAAATGCTGGAGCATTATTACTACGGCAAAAAATGCCACGATTCAACTTATAAGAAAAGCTAATTTACTTGAGAAAACAGATACAGCGAATAAACTACGAGAAGTTATTTTAACCGAAATGATGGAACGTCATTCACCTAGTGATGCTGCGCTTTCTTTTATTAAAGAAGAAGTATCAGACTTGTGGTAAATCGTCATCAATACGTAGCTCGTTTGAACGGGCTTCACGATATTTTTCTTTTGCATAGTCATATCCTTGTTGCCACCATGAAGTCATCAATTTTTTATTAAAAATCAATGAGTTTTCAATAAGTTTAGAGGGTGTATAATAAAAATTGAGTTTTACACCTTTATTTTTTGCTGCTAATTTTCCAATGGTAATGTCGCTGCGTTCCACTTGATCCAAAAGGTGACTAAACAAATTAATCATTAAAGAAAATGGGTTTTTACCCAGCACTTTATTGTACTCCATATTTTCAGACTCTAAAACAACTGCATCAACTTCGGTAGCCCCTCGTAATATAGCTTCTCTAATAGGAATCACACACCCTAAGCCACCATCGGCATATTCAAAACCGTTTCTTTTAACTAAAGACATAAATGGAATATAATTACATGAAATCCATACCCAATCACAAAACTCATCATAACTAAAATCTTTTATGGATTTATATTCGACTCTGTTTTTAGATAAATTAGACACTGTAACTACAACATCATCTTTGGTTTTTCTAATTACGTTGTATTCTGCTTCTGTAAAATGTTTTTTTATGTGACGCCTCAAAGCTTTACTCTCACCAAAAGTCCGTTTCATTTTTATGAATTGCCAAAGCGTGTTTATAAAATCGATTGAAACAAATTCTCGATTTCCCTTTTTTCGTTGTACAAAAGGATTTACACTAAAAATATTACTCTGATTAACATTCGTAAAGACTTCTTTGATTTTATCAATTTCCCCAGCTGCTATATGCGGAACCAGTAAACTCCCTGTAGATGTCCCTAAATACATATCATAATCCCTACCTTCTTCCTGTATTAAATACTGAGCAACCCCGCCTGCATAAGCTCCTTTACTACCTCCTCCTGAAATTACTAGTGCTTTCATTTTTATTTTTCTAATCGTAAATATAATAAGAACCAATATTAATTTTAATACTAAAATTCTTTATTTAGGTATTTATAGTGTTAGATATCTATTTTATGCATTTTGTAGATTATCTCCTATTAATTTCGAAATTATAACTTCTTATTTTAATTGCTAAATGTTTTACATACCCTGAATTGTGCATTTTGTAGAATAATTTAACATATGTTATTATTAAATAGTGCCTCATTAAAAAGAATATCTATTTTAGTATCAGCTATTAACACAATTATTTTACATGAGGAAGGGTTATTTTCTTACAGCTATTTCTTTTTTTATAATCAGTCTTTCATTCTTTGCTTTAAATCACTCTGATTTAAAAAATACAATAAAAACAGATTCATTAAAAGCGCACAAAAAAGTCAAAACTTCACTTCCGCCGTCTGCTACTATTTCCGGAACAACGCAGGTTTGCAGAAACGATACACAACCGCAAATAACGTTTACAGGGTCTGGAGGTAATGCACCATACACATTTACCTATAATATTGGAGGTTCTAATCTAACTGTAACATCTACTGGAAATACAGCAACAGTAGGTGTAAACACTACCAGTGTTGGTTCTTTCACTTATCAACTGGTATCTGTTCGGGATGGTTCCAATGACACATCATCTGCAAATGGTACAGCAACTGTAACCGTTAGTGAACCAACAGTAGATTTTACTTTTAACAATGACGGTGCCTGCTCAGGAACTTCTGTGAATTTCACGTCAAGTGCCACCGGAAATGGTCCATTTACCTACAGTTGGAGTTTTGGAGATGGAAGTACGAGTACTAACACCAATCCTTCTCATACTTTTACTTCTTTGGGGTGTGGGTTTCAAAATTCCAATGTAACACTTACAGTAACTGATACTAATGGTTGTAGTAATTCCATAACCAAACCTGTTTCAATTCAGCAAAAACCCAGATTAGAATTTGAGGATATAGACAACAGGTTTGATCCGTTTAATAACTGCGGAAACAATACTACAGATCCTTCTTTCACTATTAATGTTGGAATAAGTAATGTTTCCTCAGCTTGCATAAACTCATATGATGTAGACTGGGGAGATGGAAGTCCCGTTGAAACCAATGTTACATTTCCAGCTACACACACTTACACACAGTTAGGTTCTTTTAATATGGACATAACAGGAAGAGGCAGTAACTGTGATAATACAGTTACTTATTTAGTAAAAAACTCTAGCAATCCCACAGGTGCTATTGTAAACCCCGGAAATACTGTAAATTTATGTATTCCCACCTCTCCAATTGATTTTGCTATTGGTTCTTGGGGAACTAATGCTCCGGACACAACATATCTGGTTGACTTCGGGGATGGGGCAGTTGAAAATTACACCCAAGCCCAATTAGAAAGCTCTACATATTATAATGCAGCAGATCCTGCAAATTCTCAAAATTTCCCAATACCTCATACCTATACAGAATCCAGTTGTCCCAGCAGTTATACTGTTTTTTTGAATATTTCCACATCATGCGGGCAAACAAACTTAACAGCTGGTCCTATTATTATTTTAAGAAAACCTGAAGTCGATTTTGAAGCTCCCCCTATTAGTTGCGTGAATTCTACAGTGCAATTTAATAATACATCAACAGGAGGCTACAGTAATAATTGTAGTGTTAATGATGGCTATTATTGGGACTTTGGAGACAGCACAACATCTACATTAAGAAATCCTAGTCATGTATACACTTCCCCTGGTACATACACAGTTTCTCTTTACGGCGAAAACTCCTGTGGCACTACAAACATCATTACTGAAACGATATGCATAGAGCCTCAGTTAACAGCTGCTTTCACATTAAATACCAATAATGGTTGTGCACCGCTTGGAATACAAACTACAAACACAACAAACCTAGCGTCAAGCTGTGGTGGTGAAACGTATCTTTGGGAAGTTTCTTATACTTCCGGTTTTTGCGGTACCGCTCCTGCCACCTGGAATTTCACCAATGGAACCGATGAAAACTCAGCAGCACCAAGAATAAATTTTGTAACTGCCGGAACTTATACATTAACACTTACGACTACAAATGCCTGTGGCAATAGTACAACTTCAGAAACCATAGAAGTAAAACAACCTCCTACAGCCACCATTAATGCCATTTCGAATTTTTGCGGCTCAGCAAGCATAAACCCTGTAGCAAATGTGACGAGCTGTGCGCCTGCATCAGAAACTTTAACATACAGTTGGAGCTTCCCCGGAGGCTCACCTGCCAGTTCAAGTACCTTAAACCCAGGCACCATAAATTATCCTACACCGGGCAACTACCAAATTACATTTAATGTTACAAGTAGTTGTGGCACCACGACAGATACCGAAGACTTTATTGTTAACCCAATTCCAACAATAACGAATACTAACTTAGCACAGACTATTTGTTCTGGGACCGACACAAATCAAGTGCCATTAACGTCAGATATAACTGGCACAACATACAATTGGACAGCTACTGCCCCTGCCGGTGTAACAGGGTTTATAGCCTCTGGTAGTACAGATACAATTCCAGTTCAGACTATTTTTAATTCCAATAGCACATCACAAGATGTCACTTATGTTATAACACCTTCTGTTGGTGGTTGCTCCGGAACACCTGCAAACCTTGTCATAACAGTTGATCCTGCTCCCTCTTTCACTAGTCAGCCACAATCGGAAACTATTTGTTTAAATGGGCCTATAAACCAGCTCTCTGTTGCTGTTAATGGCCCTGGTACTCCAACGTATCAATGGTATAGCAATACTATTAACAATAATACAACAGGAACTATTATAACAGGCGAAACATCAGCAACATACACTCCCCCAAATAATCCGGTTGGAGTAACCTTTTATTATTGTGTTGTATCCTTTTCATCTGGTTCTGGGTGTAATGAAATAACCTCTGATACGGCCCGTATAGAAATTGTAAACGGTATTCAAATTGATACAAATCCTATAGTTAGCCAAAATATTTGTATTGGCGGTGATATAAATACTACATTATCTGTCGTTCACTCTGGGGGTACCGGAACTATTACATACCAATGGTATTCAAATACAACCAATTCCAATACAGGAGGGACTGTTATTACTGGAGCGAACAGTTCCAGTTACACACCTCCCACTTTTACTGTCTCAGGTAATTACTATTATTATGTAACTATAACTCCGAACGGAAGTGGTTGTAGTCCAATAACCAGTAACACCTCTGAAGTCATTGTAGTAGACGATCCTATTCTTACAACCCAACCTATAGCCTCTCAAACATTATGCGAAGGTACGACACCACAAGACTTACAAGCGGCAGCTACCGGAGGATCTGGAACCACATATAACTACCAATGGTACAGTAATACAACCAATAGCAACTCTGGTGGCACTCTAATAACCGGAGCTACGAATGCGACCTTTACACCTCCTACAAATATTGTAGGTACATTGTATTACTACTGTATTATTACACAATCTGATCCGGGTTGTAGTGTTACCAGTAATACTTCTAGTGTGACTGTTAATCAAGCGCCTTCATTTTCGTCTCATCCCTTGTCCGAAACTATTTGCTCTGGTGAGACTTTCAATACGCTATCAGTCTCTTACTCTAATGGTGTTGGAACACCCACTTATCAATGGTATTCAAATACGGTAGACAATAACGCAACAGGAAACATTTTAACCGGAGAGACCGCTTCTACCTTTATCCCTCCCTCAGGATCTATTGGTAGAGTTTATTATTACGCAACCATTACGT
Organism: Flavivirga abyssicola; assembly: GCF_030540775.2. Lineage (GTDB taxonomy): Bacteria > Bacteroidota > Bacteroidia > Flavobacteriales > Flavobacteriaceae > Flavivirga > Flavivirga abyssicola. The sequence continues at coordinate 4,285,506 of NZ_CP141266.1, forward strand.
TTTCTTCTGGCGGGTGTACTCAAATTACATCACAAACAGCAGAACTTATAGTCAATCAAACCCCTAGTATTTCAGACACATCATTAACCATCTGTAGTGGTATTAACTTCAATATTATTCCTGATTCCACTGGTGGAGACACAGTTCCTACCGGAACCCAATATATCTGGACAACTCCTGTAATAAGTCCCGCAGGTACCATAACGGGAGCCTCTAATGAAATCACCCCGCAAAACAATATTAGCCAGACACCAATAAATAATACAGCTAATCCAGCTACAGTAACTTATACAGTAACTCCTATATCCGGTAATTGCACTGGAACAGATTTTACTATTACTGTTACTGTTAACCCTTCAATCAGTATTACCAGAAACCTGACCAATAGTAGATGCTATCTTTCTAATACAGGAACTATTGAAATAACTATTAGTGGAGGTATTCCTTTTACAACTGGTCCCCCGTATCAAATATCATGGACTGGTCCTAATGGATACACCAATTCCAATGAAGATATTTCTAATTTAGAGCCTGGTAATTATGCTGTAACGATAAATGATGAAGGCGACTGTCCTTTTACAGATACATTTACCATTCTCGAACCTGAGGAACTTATTTTTAGCTCTATTAGTTTTGATCCGGAGACTATTTCCTGTTTCGGTGCTGATGATGGCTCTATAAATATTGATATTTATGGAGGTACCACCCCTTATACATATAACTGGACACGAAACGGAAATCCCTTTTCCAATACAGAAGATTTATCAAATCTAGGTCCCGGAGATTATCAAATCACGGTTACCGACGCAAACAATTGTACACCTATAGTTCAAAATTTTCAGATTATAGAGCCTCCTGTATTGGATGTAAGCCTAGTAAATCAAGTTGATATTATTTGTTTTGGTGATGCTACGGGTGCTATTAATATTAACACTATAGGAGGAAGACAAATAGAAATATCTACTGGAGTTTTTGATTATTCTTATTCATGGACAGGGCCAAACGGGTACACAAGTAACCTCCAAAATCTGTCAGGATTATTTGCTGGAACATACCATTTAACTGTAACTGATAAATCTGGTTGTACAGATACATTAGAGGTTATTTTAGATCAATCTGATGAAATTATTATAGATTATTCCACAACCGAAATTGAATGCTATGGAAACAATAATGCTTCTATAACTATCGACAATATTTCGGGAGGTAATCCACCTTATACCATACAATGGAGTACGCTTGGTTCTGGACCTGTACAGAACAATTTATCTGCCGGGACTTATATTATTACAATTACAGACGATACCAATTGTGAGAAACAAGCAACTGTTATTATAGATGAAGCTCCGGAGTTTTCAATTAACCCAACTGTAGCGAATGTCTCCTGTTATGGAGAGAATGATGCCAACATTGCCTTAAATCTAGTTGGAGGTATCGCCCCGGTAACACTTGTTTGGAATGACGATGCTTCTGCCGGTGTAGAACGAAACAATTTAAGTCCAGGAACTTATTCTGTAACTATTACAGATGCCACCCCTTGTATTATATCGGAAACCTTTGTTATTTCAGAACCAGATCCGTTAGAGTTATCTGCTGTTACAACTGATGCTTTAGACTGTGATAATGCTAATAGCGGAGCTATTAATTTAACAGTAACTGGAGGCACTCTTCCGTTAAGTTATTCATGGTCTAACGGTGAAACTACCGAAGACTTAGACGCTATCCCTCCTGGTACTTTTTCAGTTGTGATTACCGATGCTAATGGATGTGAAATATCAAACAATTGGACAGTTAACAGATTTGATCCGCTTACTATTGATGTAGAGACTATTACCGATTTTGATTGTATAACTCGACATGTAGAACAAACTTTTGTTGCCAGAGTTACCGGAGGTATCCCTCCCTATCAAATAAGTTGGTCAAGCGGAACAATTAGTGGTGCTAATAATGAAATTATGAATACCGATCAGGATGGTTTAGCAATTGTTAGTGTTATTGATAGTTTTGGATGCTCAACAAACTTTTCACATAATGTGGATATTCCTGTTCTTGGCGATGCAGGTTTCGAACTAAATTCCATTGGTTATACCTCTTTTGGAATATATTCAAAAAAAGACCCTATTCAATTTACGAATACTGCTATAGGTGATTACATTTCTATTCTTTGGGATTTTGGAGATGGTAATTTTTCCAATGAAGAAAACCCGGAGCATACTTACACTACTGAGGGAGGCTATATAATAAAGCAAACTGTCACGTACCCTTTTGGTTGTATTTATGAAAAAATCATCACGTTATCTGTTGAAAAAGGATATAGCCTTATGATGCCTAATGCTTTCACACCAAATAACGATAATATAAATGATTTTTTCAATCCAGCATTTGTTGGGTTAAACAATATGGTTTTAGATATCTATGACACCTGGGGAAGTTTAATCTATTCCGAAAAAGGAGACGATATTGATGGCTGGAACGGTAAAATAAATGATGCTGATGCAGAAAACGGTAATTATTACTTTAAATTTTCCGCTAAGACTTTTTATGGAGAAACCATTACAAAAGAAGGCCCTGTTGTATTAATTAAGTAGATGTATCAAGACAAGCTAATGAAATTTAAAATATCAGTCCTAATTATTATAAGTTGTTTCTGTTTAAAAGTAAGCGCCCAAGACCCTGTATTTACGCAATACCATTTAGTACCGGAAACTATGAACCCCGGGTTTTCAGGATTTGAAGATGCTACATATTTTGGCTTAATCCATAGGACACAATGGCCTCGCTTAAACCTAAGAATAGATACCGAATATGCTTTTTTTAATACTTGGCTTGAAAATATTGGTGGCGTTGGTATTAGTATTTTAAATCAGCATGAAAACAATACCAGCTACAATCATTTGCAAGGGAATATCAACTACTCATATCACGTAAAGTTGGCTAACAACTGGTTCTTCAGACCTGCTGTAGAATTTGGTTTTGGTACAAAGTCCTTTAATTTCAGTAATCTGGTATTAGCCGATCAAATCAATATTAATTCAGAAACTATAAATCCTATTTCATCAGATATATTTGCAATGAATGCCAACAGAAATGTTTCTTTCTTTGATTTTAATGCTGGTTTTGTTTTTGATAAAAAAAATACACGAAACGATACGGATTTGTGGCTAGGAGCTTCTATAAAACACCTGAACAGACCCAATATTTCATTTGTGGAAAATGGGAATGTGCCATTAGATATCTTTTATTCCATTCATGCTAATTATAAGTTTCCATATTTTGATTATAACGATATGCTTGTCTCTATTAATTACATGCAACAAGGACAATATAACAGGTTAGATATAGGAACTACTGTAAAGCTCGAAAAGCTTATGTTGGGAGCTATGGCTGTTACCAATCCTGCAAAAAACAGCTTAAACAGCCATTTATTAACTTCTATTAATGCGTTTATAGGATTAGAATTAGAGCAGTTACGCTTTGGTTTTTCTTATGATTTAAACACTACCGACATTGGTAGAACCGATGGTGTTTATGAGCTTTCCATCACCTATTTAGCAGGCTGTTTAATTTGCAAAAACCCAGCATATTTGGAACGAAGAAAATAACAGTTATTTTATTTTTAGCATCTCTTTTGCAAACTTTGAAAACTGCCAATTATGATGCTTTGTAGCCTGTTGCAAATTTTCTTGACATTCCTCTCCACAAGAACTTATCCACATTAAATAATTAAATGCATTCATACGTATTTCAAAACCGTATTTTGGACTTGTATAATCTAATAATTCTTTAAAAAACAACGCACTGTTTTCAGGTTCAAAATCATCAGTAATTAGTGCCAATGTTAACCAAAGCGTTCTAATATTCTTGTTGTTAAACCCTTGAATGTCTTTAGTTTTTTCCAAATACTTGCTTTGCTCTTGAGGAAAACTATTCCATAACCTAAATAAAGCAGACTCTATAGTTACATATGACTTATCGTCAAGAAATGTTTCGTATTCTTTTTTAAATTCTTCCGATACTTTGGATATACTTTTAGCAATGGCTTGGCGTACTTTTAAAGAATTCTTGAAATCTTCTTTTTTTAATCGATTTGGCATTTGAGAAACGACTTTTATTTTAGCTTCATCCGAAATTCCAGATAATAAATAACCCGAACATTTGGATGTGTACCCAGTACAATCTACCATCAAATATTCCTGTATAAATACTGATTTTTCAAGACTCTTTAAAGCGTCATCATAATTAAACTTTTTAGCCTCTAGCCAAGTTTCAACAAACGCATCTAAATGCTGTCCACTTGCCTGCTCCACCTCTTTTATAAAATCATCTGTTTCAACATTTTTGAATTGATTTTTATTCAAATAGTTTATCACCGCAGTTCTAAATGCCGAATCTCCTACCTTTTCTCGAAGCATATGCAATACCCAGGCTCCTTTTTTATAAAAAGTTGTGCTACTCGATTTAGGGTCTAAAAGCGAGGTACTTTGCCTGGCATTATGCTGTTCCAATAACTCCTGAGCATATTCGTAAAGCCTCCAATAGTAATAATTATCACCAAAAACCTTACGTTCTGCCAATAAAGCATAATACGTTGCAAAGCCTTCTTGTAACCAATGGTGCGTTCCTGAAGTTTCTGTAACCAAATTTCCAAACCATTGGTGTGCTAATTCATGTGCATTGACATTTACATAATTTTTATCAACAAAAGCAATGGAATCAACCACAAAAGCATCAGAAAAAATCGTAGTACCTGTATTTTCCATACCAGCATACAGAAAATCTTTTACTGGCACTTGCTTATAATTTTGCCAAGGATACGGAACACCAATTTCTTCTTCCAGAAAATCGAACATGGGTTTGGTGTAACGATAAGTTGGTTCAAACTTTAAGGAATCTTCAGGATAATAATACATCTCTAACGGAATCCCGCTTTTTGAGTATGCTACTTTTTTATCGTATTTGCCAATAGCTAAAGCTACTAAATAGCTGGACATGGGCTTTTGCATATCATAATGCCAAATAATTGTCGATTCGTTTATCTGTTTATTTGTTAGTTTTCCGTTGGCAATAACTTCGTAATCTTTATCGAAAGTGACTGTTAAATCAAATTCAATTTTATCATTCATATCATCTATTGATGGCAACCAATTACTTGTATATTTCCCTTGTCCTTGCGTCCAAATTTGTTTGTTACCGTCTTCGTAATCCCTATCAATAAAATATAAAGCTTTTTTAGGCTTTGCCCTAAAAACAAACTGCACTTCATGAGAAGTTCCTCGCTTAAAATTAGAATAAACACAAAGTTTTTTTGTGTCATTTTTATGTTTGACTCCTTTTCCATCCATACGTATTGCTTTAAAATTTATATTCTGAGCATCAAAAAAAACAGAGTCGGTTTTTTTCAATATTTCAAATGAATACTTTACAACACCTACTATTCCTAACGAATCAATATTAACTCCAATATCAACCTCTGCCTTTTTAAAATCGACATATTCCGTTTGTTGAGAAAAACCAAATGAAGTGAAAAATAAAAATAGGCCCGGAAAAAAGTATTTCATAGAAAATAAAACATTAGACTAAAATAACATTTTATATTCAAATATATTCTTTAACTAATTGTTAAAATTTGATGATAAAATCAAATAAAAATATTTTCAATATATTTATTTATTCTTTATAGGTCTAATCCAATTAAAATGCATAAAAACATCATTTTTTTAATATTATTTTCCATTTTGGCTCAAGGATATGCACAAAAAGAAGCGGCATTTTGGTATTTTGGACAAAATGCTGGAGTTGATTTTAATGATGGTATACCCAAGCCTTTATATAACGGTAAAATAACTACTGGTGGTGCTATTGCTTCAATATCTAATGGTAAGGGTGATTTATTATTTTATACAGATGGGATAACAGTATGGGATAAAAACCATTCTATAATGCCAAATGGTGAAGGGCTTAAAGGAGGGAGATATATTTCAGCAAATACTCATAGCGCAGCATCATGTCTTATCATCCCTCTTCCCGGCAGTAAAGAAGTCTATTATATTTTTACTAATGATTATTCGGAAAAAGGGAATGGTTTACAATATCATATTGTAAATATGACTTTAAACGGAGGTTTAGGTGATGTAATTTCAAAAGACATGTACATTGCTAAAGCTCATGAAAATTTGACTACTGTATTTCACGATAATGGCCAAGATATATGGGTAATCACGCACAAAAAGAATGTAGACACTTTTTTTGCTTACCTATTAAATCAAAATGGTTTAATAACTAAACCAGTGACAACCCAAATCCCCATAAAACCTTTAAAACAGCTTGTAGGAAAACTAAAAGCATCTACAAATGGAAAATTTCTGGCTTTGGCAGGTCATGATGATGATATTTTCTCACAAAATATTCTAGCTGAACTCTTTAGTTTTGATTCAGCTACGGGAAAAGTCAGCAACCCTATTGATTTAAGCACGGTTATTGCTAGTAATACTCCAGGAGTTGTAGTTACTAGTTCAGCTAGATTAACTTCACTTGTAGATGGTGTAGAATTCTCTGTTGACAGCAGTAAACTCTACATTAGTAGTAATTTTTATGGCGGAAGAAGCAGTAATTTTTCACTTGATAAAGAATTTAGTTTTATTTTTCAATTTAACCTTGATTCCAATAATATAGAACAATCTATATTTCCAGTTGTTAAAAGTAAAGTAGGTGTTCCCGGCTATAAGGATTTACAACTGGCTATAGATGGGAAAATATATGTAGCACGCCAACATCATAATTTTTTATCTGTAATTGACAACCCAAATGTTAGCGGTGCAGCTTGTAATTTTATAAACGAAGGTGTTAATTTATCTCCCAAAATTTGTAATGGATGGCTTCCTGGTTTTTTTCAATCCTTTTTTAAGACAGGAATAAAAGCTAAAGGTTTGTGTTTTAGAGATGAAACTGAATTTTCTCTTTATATAAATGAACCGCTTAAATCTATTAAATGGGATTTTGGTGATGGGCATACATCTACGAAAGTAGCGCCTTCTCATATATATGCTAATCCTGGAAAATACATAGTAAAGGCTAAAATAACTTCAGGTTTTAGAACAAAAACAGAAACTAAAGAGGTCATTATTTACGATACGCCTGTGGCAAATCCTGTAACGGATTACAATATATGTATAGAGGAAGATACATATCGCTTCGACTTATCCACAAAGGACAGTGAAATCTTGGGAGGGCAATCTGTGGCTGAATATGGAGTGAAATATTATTCAAATATTGATGATGCTAGAGTTGACATAAACGAATTGCCTATTTTATATACAATCAATGAACCTGAGCAAAAAGTTTATGCTAAGGTTTTTAATATAAATAACACGCAATGCTACGATATTACAAGTTTCAAATTAAGTGCAAATGTCTTTGACTTAGAAGATTTAAAAAAAACGGGGTATCTATGTGTTAATAATACCGAGGTGACAAGAGACGGAGGTGATTTTGAAGGATGGCAATGGAAGGATAGTCATGGAATCGTAAAGGGCACATCACGATTCATTACAATTACAGAGCCAGATACTTATAGTTTAACCGTATCTAAAACAAAAAATAATCACACCTGTTCAAAAACCATTATGTTTGAGGTAAAACAAGTAGATTCTCCAACCAGCCTTGACACTGATGTTTCTGGTTTTTCAAATCTAATCACACTAACTTTGAAAACGTCCCATATTGGAGATTTTGAATATTCTATTGATGGAGAACATTTTAAAACCGATAATACATTCAAGGTTCCTCCTGGAGAATATACAGTGTATGCAAGAGATAAATTTAAATGCCATACTCTTAGAAAAGATGTTGTAGCTTTAGGTTATAACCAATTTTTCACACCAAATGGAGATGGAATAAATGAAAGGTGGCATATAAAAGGCTTAAGTAAATATCCAAAATCAGTTGTTTATATTTATAATCGTCACGGTAAGCTTATCAAGCAGTTATCACTTAATAGTTTAGGCTGGGACGGTAATTTTAATGGCTCCCCTCTGCCAGATGAAGATTATTGGTTTCGTTATGTTTACGAAGAAGGAAAAGCATACATTGGTCATTTCACATTGAAACGATAATTTTCAGATAAAAATTTCTTTTACTATTTTTAATTCTATGCCTAAACGAAATATATTAATTTCGCTTTTATGTCCGCAAAACTTCAAACTCCAATAGATTATTTAAAAGGCGTAGGTCCAAACCGTGCCGATTTATTGCGAAAGGAACTAGGCATTCACACTTATCAGGATTTAATTAACTTATTTCCAAACCGGTACATAGATCGGACACGATATTATAAAATCAACCAACTACAACGCAATAATGCGGATGTACAAGTGATTGGTAAAATTATCGCCTTTAAAGAAGTTGCTCAAAAACGCGGAAAGCGGCTAGTAGGAACTTTTCAAGACGATACTGGTACGATGGAATTAGTTTGGTTTCGAGGACAAAAATGGATTCGTGACAGCTTGAAACTCAATAAACCTTATGTGATCTTTGGAAAAACCAATTGGTTTAGTGGTAAGTTTAATATGCCTCATCCAGATATAGAAGAATTGGAAGCCCATAAACAAAATTTACGCTCTGCCATGCAACCGGTATATCCTTCTACAGAAAAATTATCCAATAAAGGCATTACAAATCGTGTGATTGGTAAAATTATGCAACAGCTATTTATAGAAACTGGAGGACGGTTTGTCGAAACACTATCTAAAAATTTACTTACCAAACTCAAATTAATTCCTAAAAGCGAAGCACTTTTTAATGTGCATTTTCCTAAAAGTCAAGAGCTACTTTCAAGAGCTCAATTTAGATTAAAATTTGAAGAATTATTTTATATTCAGCTACAGCTTATCATCAAAAATTTAGCTCATAAAACAAAAATAAAAGGCTTTCCTTTTGAAAAAGTAGGCACACATTTCAACACCTTTTTTAAAGCACATTTACCCTTCGAATTAACGGGTGCTCAAAAACGTGTTTTAAAAGAAATTCGTGCCGATTTAGGCAGCAATGCACAAATGAATAGGTTATTACAAGGTGATGTGGGTTCCGGTAAGACGATAGTAGCTCTAATGTCAATGTTAATAGCACTTGACAACGGTTTTCAAGCTTGCTTAATGGCTCCGACTGAAATTTTGTCAGTTCAACACTATAACGGATTAATTGAACAATGTAACAAATTGAATATCAGAATAGGACTGTTAACAGGTTCAACTAAAACTTCAGAAAGAAAAATAATTCATGAGAATCTAGAAAATGGCGATTTACAGATACTTATTGGCACGCATGCCTTACTTGAAGATAAGGTGAAATTTAAAAATTTAGGGCTTGCTATTATAGATGAACAACACCGATTTGGAGTAGCACAACGAAGCAAATTATGGAAGAAAGGTCCTCCTCAATCCTCCCAAAGGGAGGACGCAAAATCCGTTCGACAAAATAATGGAACTTCTACACCTCCACATATTTTAGTGATGACGGCCACTCCTATTCCAAGAACCTTAGCCATGTCTGTTTATGGTGATTTAGATATTTCCATTATTGATGAATTACCACCAGGCAGACAGTCTATAAAAACGGTACATCGGTATGATAAAAACCGATTAAATGTTTTTAAATTTATTAGAGATGAGATAGCCAAAGGAAGACAAATTTATATTGTATATCCATTGATTCAGGAAAATGAGAAAATGGATTATAAAGATTTAATGGATGGTTATGAAAGTATTTCCAGAGATTTCCCTTTACCAGATTATCAAATATCCATCGTTCACGGTAAAATGAAACCTGCAGACAAAGATTACGAAATGCAGCGCTTTATAAAGGGAGAAACTCAAATTATGGTAGCCACAACTGTTATTGAGGTTGGTGTAAATGTACCTAATGCTTCGGTTATGATTATTGAAAGTGCAGAACGTTTTGGCTTATCACAATTGCATCAGCTTCGTGGTCGTGTGGGACGTGGTGCAGAGCAGAGCTATTGTATTTTAATGACAGGCCATAAGCTTAGTAATGATAGCAAAACCAGATTAGAAACTATGGTTAGAACTAGTGATGGTTTTGAAATAGCAGAAGTTGATTTACGCTTACGCGGTCCTGGTGATATTATGGGCACACAACAGAGTGGCGTTTTAAACCTTAAAATTGCTGATATTATTAAGGATAACGATATTCTTAAATTAGCAAGACATCATGCTAAGAACGTACTCAAAAATGACTCCACACTCGCTTCTATAGATAACGAAGTGATTTTAGAAACTTATAAGTCTTTAGGTAAGTATAAGAATATCTGGAATTACATCTCGTAATTTTAGTTGATAGTTACTTAATAATATTACTTTTACATAAAAACAATTATGCTTGGTTTAAAACTGGAAACAGACCCACGTTGGGTAAATATTGTAGAATCAAATATTGAAGAGATTTTAACCGATCACGCTTGGTGTGAACAAAAGGCTGCTTCTAATGCTATAACTATAATTACTCTAAATTCTGAGTATACCGATCTGGTTACTGATTTATTAGTTTTAGCCCAAGAAGAACTAGAACACTTCCAAATGGTTCATGATATTATAAAAAAGCGCGGTTACAAGCTGGGTAGAGAACGTAAAGATAGTTACGTTAACGAGCTTTATAAATTCATGAATAAAGGCGGTAACAGACTGCAATGTATGGTAGACAGACTACTATTTTCAGCTATGATTGAAGCTAGAAGCTGTGAACGTTTTAAACTATTATCGAAAAAAATAAAAGATCCAGAACTTTCTAAATTCTACCATGACTTAATGATTAGTGAAGCTGGACATTACACAACATTCATAGGGTTTGCCCGTAAATATGGGAAAGATATTGATGTTGATAAACGTTGGGAAGAGCTTGTAGAATTTGAAAGCATAGTCATAAAAAACTATGGCAAAACCGAAACCATTCATGGATGAAAAAAGCCCAACCAAAATGGCTGGGCTAATCACAATGTTTGTAGTTTGATTGATGATTTTTTATTAAGCGTCGAGTTCTTTTAAAAGTTTTTCTGAATTTGCTTTTACATTAGCCGGAGGATTTAATGACAATGCCTTTTTTAAATACTTAATAGCATTCTTTTTATCTCCCATAGTTTTATAGCATTCACCCAAACTGTCATAAGAATTAGCATCTTTAGGGTTGTTTTTTACATTCAGCTTAAAATATTTAAGAGCTCGATTATAATCTTTTGAAGCTAGCATTTGATAGCCTATAGTATTCAACTGGTTTTTATTTGCCATCGTTGAAGCCTCATCCATTAAAGCAGCATATTTCTGTGTTTTACCTAATTTATTTAATATTTGTCCTTTAATAGCCAAATTGTTAAATGTTTTTTGGCTATAAAAATTACCTGCAATAGCACCATTAATCCAACCTAAAGCCTCATTTAAATCACCACCATTATTTAATGAAAAACGAGCCATGTTTTCCCAATTTTGTCTATTAAAACCTAAATTACCAATAGATTTATCTCTAAATTCATTTAAAACAATATTTGTTACATCGAATTCTACTTTAAAAGGAATTTCTTTTTTCTCCCATACAAGAGATATAATAGCAAAAGTTGGTTGGATATCATTTACTTCATAAGTTAATAGTTCTTTATGTGGTACCGCTTTAGTTTTAACATCTGCTCGCAAAGCATCTTTTGAAGCATCGTAGAAATAACTTCCCCAGGCATTAGCGTCATGAGACAAAATTATAGTGGCATGATCTGCGTCTTTTAATTCTACATGTAATCCATAAGTTCCAGCCTTAATAGCCTTTCCTTCTAGTTTAGCATCATGCGTAAAAGTTATGGTCGTGTTTTCGTTTGCTCCAGCTCTCCAAGGTGCCGCAGTTGCCGTTCCAAAACCTAAATTATTCATCCCATAAGGAACCAATTTTCCCCATATTTCTCGACCCTTTACACTTGGTCTGGAATATATTATTGAAACATCCGAAATGCCTACGCGTTGAGACATTGTAGCTTGTTGACTTCCTCGTGGGGTATTTACTTGTGCGAATGCGCTAAAACTTAAAGCAAGCAATAGACACACCAATAATGTGGTAAGGTTGTTAGTTTTCATTTTAGTTATGTTTTTTGATTGTGTTTTCAAGGTATGTACAAATCTCATTCACAGATGTTAGCATTTTGTTAAAGAATTATAACCCTCTGTTAATTAACACTTTTTAAGAGTTTTAGACCTTTTATTTACTTCTTATAAAACCATGCCCAAATTGAATAGAATTTTTAACTTTGTTTTCTTATACCCAGATGAGAAAACGAATGATAAACATTCATGACAAAACATTAAAAGACTTAGAGTTTTCAACTGTTCTACAACAAGTAAGTGAACACTGCGTAACCGCATTAGGAAATGAAAAAGCATTATTAACTGCCCCTTACAAAACAAAGGAAGAATTACTGGGTGCTTTACAATTAACTAACGAATACTTATCCTCTTTTTATAATGATAACCGTATTCCAAACCATGGATTTGATCCTATAACAAAGGAAATTAAGTTATTACGTATTGAAAATACTTATTTAGAAGTACATGCATTAAAAAAAATAGTTTCAATTTCATTAACTGCAAATGAAATTGTTAAATATCTAAAAAAGTTTGAGGAATATTATCCGGGACTTAGTGCATATGCGTCACATATAGAAGTCACTAAAGTAATTATTGAAAAAATAGATGCTATTGTAGACCGATTTGGAGATATAAAAGATAATGCCTCTAGCTTACTTTTTGAGTTACGTCAATCTATTAATTCTATAAAAGGCAAAATAAATGCCAGCTTCTCCTCTGCTCTAACCACTTACCATAATCTTGAATATTTAGATGATATTCGTGAATCTGTAGTAGAGAACAAACGTGTACTCGCTGTAAAAGCCATGTATCGCCGTAAAGTAAAGGGTGCTATTATGGGAGGTAGTAAAACAGGCAGTATTGTTTACATAGAGCCCGAAACAACTTTACAGTATTCGCGGGAACTTAACAATTTAGAATACGAAGAACAAGAAGAGGTTATTCGTATTTTAAAAGACCTTACTAATTTTATACGTCCGTTTTTACTATTATTAGAAAACTACCAGGCATTTTTAATAAACATCGATGTTATTTCAGCAAAAGCGAAGTATGCGCGATCTATGAATGCTATTCTTCCTGAGATTTCTGAAGAGAAAAGCATGTTTTTAAGAGATGCCTACCATCCTTTATTATATTTAAACAATTTAGAAAAGAAAGAAACGACTTTTCCACAGACCATAGAATTAAAACAAGAGAGTAGAATTATAGTCATTTCAGGACCCAATGCTGGTGGAAAAAGTATTACATTAAAAACGGTTGGTTTATTACAAGTCATGCTACAAAGTGGCTTATTGATTCCAGTACATGAGCGCAGTAACGTTTGTTTATTCGATAGGATTTTGAGCGATATTGGAGACAATCAATCTATTGAAAACCATTTAAGCACATACAGTTACCGTTTAAAACAAATGAATTATTTTTTAAAGAAATGTAATAAAAACACACTCTTTTTAATTGATGAGTTTGGTACGGGAAGTGATCCTGAGTTAGGTGGTGCTTTAGCCGAAACTTTTTTAGAAGAGTTTTATCATAGAGAGGCCTTTGGTATTATAACTACGCATTATTCCAATTTAAAAATTTTAGCAAATGAGTTACCATATATGCTCAATGCGAACATGCTTTTTGATGAACGGACGCTTCAACCGCTTTTTAAATTAGTTATTGGACAGGCCGGAAGTTCTTTTACTTTTGAAGTGGCTCAGAAAAATGGCATTCCTTACAGTTTAATAAATCGTGCTAAAAAGAAGATTGAACGTAGCAAAGTACGCTTTGATGCAACCATTGCTAAGCTTCAAAAGGAACGTTCCCGATTAGAAAAAACTGGACAATCGTTAAAATTGAATGAAAAGAAAAAAATAGAAGAGGCTGATAAGTTAGAGGAAATTAATGCTAAAATTCAGAAGAAACTGGAAAGCTATCAGGAACTATATGATAGTAACCAACGCCTTATCTATTTAGGCCAAAAAGTAAACGATATTGCTGAAAAATACTTCGCCAACAAACAAAAACGGGAATTGATGGCAGAGCTATTTAAAGTCGTTCAAATTGAAAACTCTAAGCGCAAAAAAGTAACAGCCAAACAGAAAAAAGCCATAAAAGCTAAAGAAGAACAGGTAAAAAAGGAAGCTGAAAAAGTAGTCACCGTTATACGTAAAAAGAAAAAAGAGGCAAAGAAAAAGGCTATTGAAACACCTAAGCCTAAACCTGTTTTAAAAATTGGAGATCGCGTTCGCATGGAAGATGGACGTGCTATTGGAAGCATCGATAAAATTGAAAAAAACAAGGCTGTTGTAAACTATGGTATCTTTACGACTAATGTAAGTATAGAACAATTAGAGCTTGTGGAAGCAGTGAGGAAATAATTAGTGTTCAGTGTTCAGTGTTCAGTGTTCAGTAATAAAATTAACAAAGAAATTTTACAATTGGAGTTCTCTTAAACAAATTTATGATTGATTTACCTAAACATAAAAAACTTATTTTATTTGATGGTGTTTGTAACCTATGCAATACTAGTGTGCAGTATGTTATAAAACATGATAAAAAAAACATATTTATGTTTGCGCCTTTGCAAAGTGATATTGGTAAAAACCTTATTGAACGCTTTAATATAGACACCAAAAAAACAGATTCTATATTATTATACACTCCTGATAGTAGTTTAGTATCAAAATCTACTGCTGCTATAAAAATTGCAGTACACCTAGGCTTTCCGCAAAGTTTAATGGGTGTGTTTTTTATTATCCCACCATTTATCCGAAATTGGGTTTACGATTACATTGCTAAAAATCGTTATAAATGGTATGGCAAAAAGGAGGCTTGTATGATTCCAACTCCTGAGTTGAAGAGTAAGTTTTTGGAGTAGACTCTATATTCCTGATAATAATTTAGTAGCCATATAAATTGCAAATAACGCAGCAAAATTATTAACTGCATGAAAAACAATTCCTGTGAATAAGCCATTTGTACGCTTAACAGTATAGCCTGTAATAATTCCAAAAATAAAATAAAAAATAAAAAACTTTAAACTAAAGTGCACTGTAGCAAATAAGCATGCTTGTATAATATTTGCACGTGCAAACCCTAAGTGTTTTTCTGTAGAAGACAAAATAACACCTCTAAATATAATCTCCTCATAAAACGGGACAATCAAAGCCACAATAAGTACTGAAATCACAAAACCATATTCATTAAATACGGCAACTATCTCCTCTTTTGCACTTAATGCTTTAATAAAATTAGCCGCATCGGTTAAATCAAAAAAACCGCCTAAAATTTTCAGTATTATGAAATTAAAAACCACAAAAAGGATACTAAATCCTATCATCTGCCTGAAACTAAAAATTGAGCTTAACACAAATTTTAGTCGTTTTTTATTTAGAAATAATAATGTCGAAACGAGCATAAGACTTGAAAAAACAATAACAGAATTTGCTATTTCCAACTCACTTTCTACAAGGCTTTCATCAACATATGAATACCCAATATCAAATAGGTAATTGATATAATCTTGATAATAGTAGACAAGCCCTAAAACAACTTGGCAAAACAAATAAAAAAAACTAATTACCCAAAAATGTTTAAGAGACCAATTCACAGATAGTTTTTCTTCTGTTTTAACCTTTTCCAGTTTAAAAAACCTGCTAAAACTATAAATTGGTAAAATCCATAAATAGGGTATTAAAAATAAAACTACAATTAAAGCTACTAAGATCAGTAAATGTGAAATTTCAGTAAATGTCCAAGATTCAAAAGGTGATTTTATAAATAATTTCAACCTTTTAATCCCTAAAAAATCATCATAATAACTTTCCTTTTGCAACCTTCTATAACTTTCTAATGCTAATTGGGGGTTTGAATACAATAAATCATGACTAAATAATTTCTGAATATTTATAGTTTTATTCCAAGTATCAAGTGTATCCTTCAATAAATACATTCGAGCTTGTTTATAATTTTCTTTTTCTAAAAAGATTTTGTACAAACCCTCTGTATTTAAAAGCGTAGAATCCTTTTCATTAACACGATCAAACATTTTTAAAGCTTTTTCATATTCATTTAACTCAACCAAAAGCTTTCCTTTTTCATTTAAAACCCATGCTTCATGATCAATGTCTAATGACGTCAATAATCTTTTCTTTGCTTTTTCTTTATTATTAAGATTTAAATAAGCCCTAGAAATTAAAACTGATAAATCGAGTGTATCATTAAATTTTTCAGCTTTTTTTGCATAAGAAATTGATTTATAATGATCATCATAAAAACGATTTGCACAAATCTCATAAAAATGACTAATTTGTTCAAAGTTCCAATCCGTTTCATTCGATTTGTAAATCGATATAATATTATCTATAAGTTCATTACCCTCTTCTCCATATGTGTTTTCTAATTTGTATAGTAATACTTCTGGATTATTAGGATAGGTACTATACAAGTCATCAATGCATTCTTGAGTTTCCTCATATTTTAAATTATAGCCTTCATTTTCATCATAATAGGCACTCCCAATGAATTTACATTTATACACTTTTACTGTAATGTTTTCAGGGTGCAACGCTATAAAATTATTATATGCATTTAATATGTCTTGGTATTTTATCTCTTTGGAGTTTGTTAATGTCTTTACAAATAGGGTGTAACTATTTTTTTGATTAACTTTTATCCCTTGGCTAGAAACAGAGAATGTAAATAAGATGAAGACTAATTGTAAAAACTTTTTCATTATATGTTACTTCAAACTCCTTAAAATAAAATCCACCTTTTTATTAGTATTATTATTTACAGCATAAGAGTCTGTAATATGCTTCGCAGGAACTGCTAAACCCTTTTTAATAAGTACTTCTATTTCATTTGCATATTCCAGAGTTACCTTCCCTGTCAATAATAAACTTAAATTTTTTCCTTCTTGATAATAATTGTAAATCTTTTTAAGTCCAGTGAGATACAAATAATCTTTAGTAAAACCACCTCCTCTATGTACGCGTACGGTTATATAAAAAGCTACTTCTCTATCTAAGTCGTATTGATTATGTAGCAATCTAAAGGTTTTAGAAAATGAATAGCCTTTTGCCAAACTATCTACAGCAATAACACGATATGCCAACTCTTTTAAGCGTGTTATTGTCAAATTATCACTCATATATTCCGAAAAAACCGCTAATCCCTCTTGTGTTTCCTCATTATTAGGAAATCCATGAGAAAATATTTTCAGAGGATGCGATAGTCCATTCATAGTTGTTACCATGTGCACCCCTATTTCATGGTTGGTTAGTACAGCTATTTCATTATCAGAGTAGGTATGATTTGTATTTAAAACCAAAGTTCTGTTATTATTCAGTACCATGGCTATTGCAGAAATTTTATCGGATTGTTTTATAGTATAACTGAAATCATATTTCTTTGAAAATGCTTTAAAAAACGGTTCTGCTTCAGAGGCATTATATTTTGGTATAAAATCCGAAACATTTTTATCTTCATCATCAAAATGAAGAATAAACTTAGCGTTTTCTACATCTCTTTCTGTAGGGGTTCCAAAACAACGCAAAGAATTATAATAGAATTTCTTTCCGCTACCTATAGTTTCTATACATTGTATAAGCCCTGAATATTCATAAATAATATCCTCATAAAGATTTTTGATTTCAGAATCTTCAATAAGTTCCAAAGATTGTGTAAATAATTCTCTATGTAGTTTAAACTTATCGAAATTTATATTAGGGTATTTAAAAACAGGATCGGTTAAATATTTAGATGAAAAGAACCTCGTTTTTTCTTCTTCAATATTAATAGGATTCACAAAACTCAGCAATTCTATTTGCTTAACTAATGAATCGATACTCTTATCAATCTGTAAAAGTGCCTGGGTAGACACATCATTATCAATCTTCATAATACTTCCTATCTTTTAAACTCACTATACACTCTTAATGCATGTTCTGGGATTCGAGATATTAGTTCTTTTTCTACTGTTCGAACAACTTCTGGATATATAATCCCATCAGATTCATCACAATACACTTTTGCAATTTCGGTTGCCAAAACTAAGGTATTTTTAAAGTTCTGGGTAATGTATTTTAAGAAATATCCATGACCTTGAAATGTATCATTAATTTTTGAAGTTGATTTAATGTCGTTTGGAAATGTAATTTCAGATAGACTTTGCCTCCAATCTTCAATACTATCTCCAAATCTAACATTATCAACATTACTAGCACCTAAATTCCAGGTTGGCACCTCCCTATCCCAACGTTTCCAATTGTAACTATGCATATCGTAAACGGTACAAAATCCAAATTTACTTTCTAATTTTTGAACAAGTGTATGTACAACTTTGTAAAAATTAGTGTGCTTTCTAAGGCTTTTATCTTTCATTGTTTGCGAAAGCGGTTTGCGCCATAACTGTTTTCCCCAAGCCGTTTCAAAAACAGCTTCTTCGGGCATTCTATTTAAATCGTATTCAAATCTGGAATCACACCCCGCAATAACAATGGGATGCGATTTAATCATATTCTTAGTCTCGGGATCTTCTTCATACCAACGCTCATATTCGGTATGCATACAGTTATCCCAAAGTTCTTTTCTAAATTGATGTCCATCGTGTATAGCTGCGCAAGCATAGGGTACGTAAGAATCTATCTTAATGGTAAATGAATAGTCTGAAGAGACCGCTTCAAAGATTTCTTCTTTACAAATTTTGCTTATAATATCTTTAAGCGAAAGCTTTTCCATGGTTTATTTATTAACTAAACTACCCCACTCGGTCCAGGAACCATCATAAACGGATATATTTTTATAGCCAGAAATATTGGCTCCTAAAGCTAATACACATGCTGTAATTCCCGAGCCACAGGAAAAAATAATAGGATCTTCTTTATTGGCTTTTTCATTCAAAGCTGCTTCAATGGCTTCTCTAGATTTTAATTCACCAGCATCTAATAGATTCGTATAAGGTAAATTCACCGAATTAGGAATAGTTCCCATTCGCAAACCTGCTCTTGGTTCTGGTTCTAAACCTTTAAACCTTGTCTCTGAGCGTGCATCTATAATACGATGTGTTTTATGTTCTGAAGCCTCTTTCATGGCATTAAAAAACGTCATGTTTTCCGGTTTGTAATTAGCTATAAAATCACCTGATTTGCCATCATATTCTTTCATAGCTTCGATATCATAATTCGCTTTTTCCCAAGCAGGAAATCCACCGTTCAAAACAGCAATGTTATCATAGCCAAAAGCTTTAAACAGCCACCAAACCCTAGCACTTGAGTAAATACCTTTGTCGTCATAGACCACAATAGCACTATCTTTATTTATACCTAAAGTCCTTGCTTCTCTTTGAAAATGCTCCTCTGTTGGAAATGTACTAGGAAACGGTGCATTAACATCACTAAATTTCTTTTTAATATCAAAAAATCGAGAGTTAGGTATTTGGACTTGTGTGGTATCAAATACTTTATTTATAGTACCGTCCAGAATAATAAGATTATTAGCTTCTATGTTTTTATGAAGCCATTCTACAGATACTAATGGTGATGATATTGAAATACTGGAATTCATTTGAAGCTTTCTTTAACTGGCAATAATGCTAAAATTTTATTTTATTCTTTAATCTAAATAAGAGTTAGCTACTTTTTATGTTATAATAGTACTGTATATTTCTCTCACAAAGAGATTAATAGAACACTGCGACTGCTAACTGTAACTGAATACTGAATATTATTACGCATCCTGTACTGTTTTACGAAGTCTGGTACGTCTATCAAAAGCTTGAAGTTTATCTATAACTTTCATTTCTAAAAAGTCAATGACTTTTTCTTCAATCTTGGTTTTTAGCTTGTACACTTTATTAATGTATGTAATACCTCCCGGAGACATAACGTTAACTTCCACTAACTTACCTCCAATAACATCAATCCCGACAAAATACAATCCGTCGTTTACCAATTTAGGACCTATTTGCTTACATAATGCTTTTTCTGCTTTAGTCAAACTGTGCTTTTGCACACTACCGCCTGCTGAAACATTAGAACGATGATCGTCTGTTCCCGGAACACGCTTCATAGCTCCTACAGGCTCTCCATTTAAGATTAAAATACGTACATCACCTTCATCTGCTCCCTCTATATAATCTTGAAGAATCACATAATTAGACGTACCATTACTACTATTATTAATATAAAAATCTAATAATGAATTAATATTACTCATCGCCGACTTTTCAATTAAAATAACACCAGAACCACCAAAACCGTTTAGAGGTTTTAAAATCATTTTATCTGCGGTAGATTCTTTAATCTGACGTATTAAGTACTTTTTACTTTTTGATACGTGTGTGGCTGGAATAATGTTACTATGCGCATCGCCAAAAGCAGCGGTATATAATTTATTATTAGCTTCCCGCATGCCTTCTAAGGAATTCATAATAAAGACATCATCTTTAACAGAATCTAGAAAATTAAGCATAATAGGATCCAAAGGAGGGTTTGCTCTAAAAAATATCACATCAAAACCTGCCAACGGAAGCATTTCTTCTCGAAGTTCTGCTTTATTATAAAATGATTTTAAGGAACTAGGTGTTTTTTCCATCCTACCTATCACCATACACGAAGCGTTCGTTACACTATTTCGAATGGTTAAATTAGCAGGTGAACATATCGCTACACCATGTTTTCTCTTCACACATTCTTTAATTAAAGCTAGAGATGTATCATTTTCAGGGTCGATTTCTTCCCACGGATACATTATAAAACACACATTCATCGTTATTCTTTTTTTAGGATCATTTTTCAATCTTAAAGTTAAATATATTATTTTACTTTTTCATAATTATCATCCCATTCTTTAGGTTGAGGTTTGTGTAATTTTCCTAAAGATTTAGCAACCATCATAGATACAGTAGCATCCCCTGTTACATTTACAACCGTTCTACACATATCTAAAGGTCTGTCTACAGCAAAAATAAGTGCTAATCCTATAGGTAATAATTCTGCTGGAAAACCAATAGATTCTAAAACTATAACCAACATCACCATACCAGCACTAGGAACAGCTGCACTACCAATAGAAGCCAAAAGTGCTGTTGCGATTATAACCAATTGATTTGTAAACGTTAACCCCTCAGGCCAGATAACCTGCATAATAAATACGGCTGCAATACCTTGATATAAACTCGTTCCGTCCATATTAACCGTAGCACCTACTGGTAAAACAAACCCAGATACTTCCTTATCAACTCCAAGATGTTCTTCTACACGTTCCATAGTAACAGGTAAAGTTGCAGCGCTACTACTTGTAGAAAAGGCTAACAGTTGTGCCGGACTAATTTCTTTTAAAAACCACAACGGTGATTTTTTTGTATAAAAACTTACTAAAAGAAGGTAAAAACCAATCATTAAAATTAAGCCCCCAACAACGCATAAGGCATAATTTAATAACTTAAGAAGTATTTCAGTATCATCAAAGGCAATAATAACGTTTGCCATTAAAGCAAACACGGCATAAGGTGCAAAAAGCATAATTAAATCAACCATTTTCATAACGACTTCATTCAACGAATCGAAAAAATCCACTAAGGGTTTTGCTTTTTCTTCTGGAATTAACAATAAACAAATACCAACAAATAAGGCAAAGAAAATAACTTGAAGCATTTTTGCGTTTCCTAATGCTTTAAATATATTACTTGGAAAAATATCGACTAATGCCCGTAGAGGACCAGCATCTTTTTGTGCAGTTGCTTTTGTAAGCTTGTCGGCCACACCTGCATCATTTGCATATTTAGACTTGATCTTTTCAATGGTATTTTGAGACATCCCATCACCAGGTTTTACCATATTTACAATACTTAACCCTATAATTATAGCTACTAATGTTGTTGTTATGTAAATACCTATGGTACGTAACCCCATGGTTTTAATTTTAGAAATATCTTTTAAGTCTGAAATTCCTTTTATTAAAGACGCTAAGATTAATGGTACTGCAATAAGCTTAAGCAAGTTTATAAAAATGGTTCCAAAAGGTGAAATCCAATCACTTACAAAGTCTTTCCCTCCAACGGAATTCATAATAAAACCAAAAATGATTCCAAGAATCATTCCTATAATAATCTTCCAATGTAATGCTAGTTTTTTCATGTACTAATTGATCTTTTTAGAGTGTCTAATATAACTATTTTTAATGTGCTAAGAGTAGTATGGCCTTAAGGATACTAGCTATTTGTATTTTTTTCTGATTTTAGTGCTAATTTGATTTTACAATGCTACTAAAATTATTTCAACTAAAACAAATAATTATTACATTGAGATTAATTGAATCCTAATATTTTGAAACAAAATCAGCTTCGTAGATAACATCAGGACACCAATTTATAAAATAGCATAAACAGAGCGCTAGATAAATAGCTTAGTTCTATATCATTTTACAGTACTACTTTTTATCATACCTCAATTATTCGACAAAATTCATTGTAAGAATGCATCGACCATCTTTATATTTGCTGTAAATAAAGGCATATTAGTAGAGCTAAAGAATTAATTTTCTTCAGAAATACGATCTTAACTTCGCGTAAACTTAACTTTTAGTAAAAAATAATAACTAACTAGCTATACATTTTATTAATCAAATGAAAGTCGGCTAAAACCAAGGCTGCCATAGCTTCTACAATGGGAACCGCTCTAGGAACCACACATGGATCATGACGTCCTTTTCCTTGCATTTCTACAGTATTACCTGCTTTATCTATAGTTTCGTATTTTTGAATAAGTGTTGCTACAGGTTTAAATGCTACATTAAAATAAATATCCATACCATTGCTGATGCCACCTTGAATACCTCCCGAAAAATTAGTTTTGGTTGTACCACCGTTATTAAACGCATCATTATGGTCGCTACCATACATTGTACTACCTTCAAAACCGCTACCGTACTCAAATCCTTTTACAGCATTAATAGAAAGCATCGCTTTACCAAGCTCTGCATGTAATTTGTCAAATACCGGTTCTCCTAAACCAACTGGTACATTTTTAATCACACAACTAACAATACCCCCTACGGTATCTCCTTTACTTCGTACTTCCTTTATGTAAGTTTCCATATTGGCTGCCATAGCCTGATCTGGACATCTTACAATATTTGATTCTGTTTTTGTTAAGTCTAATTCGGTATAAGGTTTATTTAATTTCATAGTGCCTACACCAGAAACATAAGCCGTAATTTCAATACCTTTTAACATTTGCTTTGCAATGGCTCCTGCAACTACACGACAAGCCGTTTCTCTTGCAGAACTTCGTCCACCACCACGATAGTCTCTAAAACCATATTTTTTGTCATACACATAATCCGCATGACTTGGTCTATAACTATCTTTTATATGGGTATAATCGTGGGATTTCTGATTGGTATTTTCTATAACAAAACCAATGGAAGTACCTGTTGTTTTTCCTTCAAAAATTCCTGAATGAAATTTAACAGTATCTGGTTCTTTACGTTGTGTAACGATAGCCGATTGACCAGGTTTCCTTCTATTTAATTCATTTTGAATGGCTTCTATATCCAATTCGATTCCTGGTGGGCAACCATCAATAACTCCACCTAAAGCTGGTCCATGAGATTCTCCATAAGTTGTTAAATTAAATAGTTTTCCAAAGGAATTGCCTGACATAAGTAATTTTTTTGCTAAAATAAAGCTTTTTTAGAAATCACGTGCCCTAATATCAAGTCATAATAGTATTTTTTATGTCCATAAATTTATAGCACGAACCCCTTTATTTTAGATTCCTAGTTTTACTAAAATACTAAAACAAGTTCTACGCAAACAAGTTCAGCACAAACATGTGTATGATAATTTCCACGAGTAATTTATTGTAACAAACTAACATCTGTTTAACATAATACTCATAATTAAATAATTATAAGGTAATATTTACATAATATAAAAACTGGTAATTTGTAAAGAAATAAAACACAACTATTTATTGAAAATAAAACGCAAAATAGAAATCGCAGTAATCTCAGATGTTCATCTAGGAACTTATGGTTGCCATGCCAAGCATCTTCTAACCTATTTAAATAGTATTGAACCAAAGAAATTGGTCTTAAATGGGGATATTATTGATATTTGGCAATTTAGCAAACGCTATTTTCCTAAATCTCACTTAAAAGTTATCAAGAAAATTATGGATATGGCTTCTGATGGTGTTGATGTTATTTACATTACTGGAAACCATGACGAAATGTTACGAAAATTTAGCAATACAACGATTGGTAAAATTTCTATTGTTGATAAACTTGTTTTAGAACTAAATGGCAAAAAAGCATGGTTTTTTCATGGCGATGTATTTGATGTTTCTATACAAAATGCAAAATGGCTTGCTAAATTAGGGGGGTACGGATACGATTTACTAACCCTTCTTAACCGCATAGTTAACTGGTACTTGGAAAAACGCGGAAAAGAACGTTACTCCTTATCTAAAAAGGTAAAGAATGGTGTCAAAGGTGCTATAAAGTATATAAATGATTACGAAGAAGTTATTTCTGATTTAGCTATTGAAAATGGTTATGATTATGTGGTTTGTGGACATATTCACCAACCTAAAATGGAGTATAAAGAAAATAAACATGGTAAGACCATGTATTTAAACTCTGGCGATTGGGTTGAAAACTTCACAGCTCTTGAGTATCAATTTAAGCGCTGGAAAATATACAATTACAATAAAGACAAGTTTGCTCCTTTTTATGTTGATGAAGACATAGAAAACATGGAAGTTAAAGATTTAATCGCTGCTATTACCATAGTTGAGCAACGTGAAAATAAAAAGATTAAATAATTTCTTTACTATAAACTACTGTAATACTAAATTCTTTTTTTTACTATAAAATTCCGTTAATTTTGTTAGCTAATCTATAATAACTGATCCCTAACTTAATGAACAGACTAACCAGAATAACTTCAATTCTTATTCAATTACAATCTAAGAAGGTCGTAACTGCTAAAGAGATTGCAGATAGATTTGAAATTAGTTTACGAACTGTTTATCGAGATATTAAAACACTTCAGGAAGCAGGCGTTCCAATTGGTTCAGAAAATGGAGTTGGTTATTTTATTGTTGATGGGTACTCACTACCTCCTATAATGATTACAGAAGAAGAGGCTAACGCATTAATTGTTTCTGAAAAACTTATTTCTAACCAGGGAGACAAGTCGCTTACAAAAGATTTCAATTCGGTACTTATAAAAATTAAATCGGTGTTAAGAAGCCTTGAAAAAGAAAATGTAGCCAAATTAGAAAACAGAATAATCCCATCCTATCGGAAAAATGCATTTGAAAGTAATTGGCTTTCATTAATTCAAAAATCAATTACTAATGCAAGGGTATTGGAAATAGTTTATCACTCGATTTATAAAGATGAACAGACATTAAGAAACGTTGAACCTTTAGGTGTTTATTATACAGATAAAGCCTGGATAATGATCGCCCATTGTAAATTAAGAAATGAAACCAGAGAATTTAGATTAGATAGAATTTTAAAAATAAATTCGACACTCCAAACCTTTGATTACCAAGAAGATTTCAGCCTTTTAAAATATTTTAGCAGATTTATAGAATCTAGTTGACATACAGCTGTCACCCCTCCATTTTATTTTTGTTCTATTATTAATTTATAAAATAAATTACAGAAATAAAAACTAAAAATGAATATACTAGTATTTAAAACAGACATAGATAATACTCATAAACTAGCATCAATAAACAATTCTTTTGCCCAAGTTCCCGAAATAAATCATTGGTCTGTTGATATGGAAGATATTGATAATGTTTTAAGAGTAGAAACTTCTGGAGATATATTAGAATCTAATATTATAGATTTGCTAAATAAGATTAATGTTTATTGTCAAGATTTAGCTTAGTATCTCTAAAAAAATTTCTAAGTAAAAAGTAAAATGGCAGAATTATTAAAAAATATATACAATACAACATTCTTTGATCGCTTTATCTCTTCTGTTTTAGAAGTTGAACCAGTATTCAACAAAACTTCTTTTTTAAATGCAATATATGATACCGAATGGGAAAATAGAGAGCTAAAACAGCGGATGCGACATATAACTCTTGCGTTTAAAGATCATTTGTCAGATGATTTTAATAAAAATGTCGAGATTATATTAAAACTTATTCCTATATTAGAAAAAAATGGTTTTAAACCAGATAATTTAGAGTTCATCTTTTTCCCGGACTTTATAGAAATTTATGGTTTAGAGCATTACGAAACATCAATAAATGCTTTTGAAGAGATTACACAATTTGTGAGTTGCGAATTTGCAGTTAGACCTTTTATAATAAAATACCAAGACCAGATGATACAACAGATGGCACTCTGGTCTAATCACAAACATAGCTCAGTGAGACGACTAACTACAGAAGGCTGTAGACCAAGACTCCCTTGGGCTATGGCTATTCCATATCTAAAAAATAATCCTGCTCCTATTATTCCTATTCTTAAAAAATTAAAAAACGACCCATCGGAATACGTGAGAAGAAGTGTTGCTAATAATTTAAACGACATCTCAAAAGACAACCCAGAAATAGTTATATCTCTTGTTAAAAAATGGGAAGGAAAAACCAAAGAAACCGATTGGTTAATTAAACATGCCAGTAGAACACTTTTAAAACAAGGAAATGCAGAAGTGATGACATTATTTGGTTTTGGAGCTATTAACAAAATAATGGTGACTGATTTTAAAATCCTCACACCGGAAGTTAAAATTGGAGATTCTGTAGAATTTGCTTTTAAACTTGTAAACACTAATAAGAACGCCTCTAAAATTCGATTAGAATATGGGCTATACTATCAAAAAGCGAATGGTACACTATCTAAAAAGGTTTTTAAAATAAGTGAGAAGACATATTCAGAAAACTCAACTACAAGTATTCACAGAAAACAATCATTTAAGCTTATCACAACCCGTAAATTCCATATTGGGAAACACCAGGTTTCTATAATTGTAAATGGAAAAGAAATGGATACCATATTAGATTTTGAGCTTATTCAATAACTAAAGGCTAATGTATCTTTTCGGTTTAATATCTATTACATTAGGTTGTTATTGAAAAAATTATTAACTCTACTTAATCAAAATTGAATACTTATAATAATAAACCGGACACTAGTGTGCCTTCGCAGGAATGACAATAGTTAACAGCTAAAATATCATATTGAAGTCACATTAATCAACGCTTCTTTTAAAATAGTAATGGGGTGTTT
This sequence comes from Flavivirga abyssicola, assembly GCF_030540775.2. Taxonomy (GTDB): domain Bacteria; phylum Bacteroidota; class Bacteroidia; order Flavobacteriales; family Flavobacteriaceae; genus Flavivirga; species Flavivirga abyssicola. The sequence goes on from NZ_CP141266.1 coordinate 4,312,883, forward strand.
GGCTTCTCGTTGTGTGCCATCTTTTATTTGATGCCTGCAACTAGTCCCATTTGCTGCAATAATAACATCCTTGGGCGCTTTTCTAACGGCAGGAAAAAGCGTTTGTTCCCCTATTTGCATGCTCACATCATAATGTTCTTTTTCATAACCAAAACTTCCCGCCATACCACAACAACCACTAGACATAATAGTTACTTTATAATTTTTTGGTAAGTTTAAAACAGCAAAACTAGATAATTGATTACTCATCGCCTTCTGGTGGCAATGGCCGTGAAACTTAATCGTTCTTTCCTCTAGTGTAAATTGCTCTTGGGTTATATGCCCCAACGCTATTTCTTGCTGAATAAATTCTTCTATTAGAAAAGTGGATTTTGCTATGCTTTCTGCAGAGGCCTTATCGTCAGCTAATTTTAAATATTCATCTTTAAAAGTTAAAATAGCTGATGGCTCAATTCCTAATAATGGTGTATCTTCTGAAACCTTACCTTTAAAAACATCAACATTTTTGTTAGCAAAATCTTTGGCTTGTTCTAGTAATCCTTTTGATAAAAAAGCGCGTCCGGACTCTACATTATCAATAATTTCTACAAAGTAATTTAAACGCTTTAAAAGTTCTAATGCGTCTACCCCAATCTTAGTATCTAAATAATTGGTAAACTCATCATTAAACAAATACACTTTTTTAATATAATTACCTCTACGTCTTTTTATTTTAAACGTATTGTAATAAGCCTTCAAACTACGTTTAGAAATTAGCGGTAGTTCTCTGCTTTTAGCAATTCCAAAAGATTGCTTTAAAATAGCGGATGTTGCCCCATTAGAGAATATAAAATTAGTAAGCCTAGGCAATTTACTTCCTAAACTGTTTAACTTATTATTATAAGCAAATAGTTTTGTCCGCAATGACACCCCATTTTCTTTTTGGTATTGATATTGAAATTCGGCTTTTAAACTTGCAACATCAACACTACTAGGACATTCGCTAGCACAGGCTTTACAACTTAAACATAAATCGAAAACCGCCTTTAGTTCTTTATGATTAAACCGATTTGCTTTATCTGAATTCGTTAAAAACTCACGTAATGCATTGGCTCTTGCTCGTGTTGTGTCTTTTTCATCTCTAGTGGCGCGATAACTAGGACACATGGTCCCTCCAAATTCAGGAAGCTTTCTACAGTCTCCAGAGCCATTACACTTTTCAGTTTCTCTTAATATACCCTGAGATTTTGAAAAATCAAGTAGCGTTTCTATTTCTGGTTCTTCTCTGTTGGAAATATAACGCAACGAGGCATCCATGGGGAGTGCATCTATAATCTTACCTGGATTAAAAATGGTATCAGGATCGAATGCTGCTTTTATTCGTTTTAATATCTCATAGTTATCAGCTCCAATCATCATGGATATAAACTCAGAACGCACTATACCATCGCCATGCTCTCCACTCATTGAGCCTTTGTAAGATTTCACCAAATGAGCGACATCTGTTGTTATTTTTCTAAACAACGCTACGTCAGTTTGCTTTTTTAAATCTAAAATTGGACGCAAATGAATTTCCCCGGCTCCTGCATGGGCATAGTATATGGCTTCTTGATTATAGCCTGCCATGAGTTTTGCAAAATCCATAATATAGTTAGATAAATCTGGCAGTGCCACTGCCGTATCTTCAATGCAAGCAACACCTTTTTTATCGCCAACAATGTTCCCTAAAAGCCCTAACCCTGCACTTCGTAAATTATTTGCTTTGTTAATGTTATCTCCTTTAAGCGTTGGGAATGTATAACTTAAACCAGAAGATTCTATATCTTCCAATAAGTTTTTTACTAGAACTTCTGCATCGTTTTTATTATCTGCCCTAACTTCACACATTAAAATAGCTTTGGGATCTCCCTCAATAAAACGTCTATTTTCTTGTTGTGTTTTATTGTGTTTTGTACAATCTAAAATGGTTTTATCCATCATTTCACAAGTGTACAAATTATGCTTCATAACAGGCTCAACGGCTTTTAAGCAGCTTTCTATGCTATTAAAATGCGCCGCTACCATAATCCCTTCTTGTGGTGGTAGTTTATCTAATTTTAAAGTGATTTGTGTAGTAAAAGCCAATGTTCCTTCACTTCCCGAAAGTAATTTACACATATTGAATTTTTCTGAAGTATCTGTAAATACTTCGGATTTTATTAATTCATCTATAGCATACCCTGTATTTCTTCGGTGAATGTCTGGATTTGGAAAATGGTCAACAATCGTCTTTTGAGCCGTTTCAGAAATGAGTTCTGAATGTATCGTTTTATAAATATGGCCTTCTAATGACTGTTCTTTTGTCTTATTAATGAATTCGTCTGAAGATATTTCTCCAAAAACAACATCGCTCCCATCACTTAAAACTGTTTGTAATTCCAGAACTTTGTCACGTGTCACCCCATATTGTATTGATGTGGTTCCTGATGAGTTATTTCCGACCATACCTCCTATCATACATCTATTAGAAGTAGATGTGTTTGGTCCAAAAAATAAACCAAAAGGTTTTAAATAGTTATTTAATTTATCGCGTACTACACCGGGTTGAACAGTAACAGTTTGCGCCTTTTCATCAAGATCTATAATCTTTGTGAAATATTTAGATACATCTACCACAATCCCCTCACCTACGCATTGCCCTGCAAGCGATGTTCCCGCCGTTCTTGGGATTAAAGACGTCTTGTGAGTTTTAGCAAAGGTTATTAAAAGCCTTATATCTTCTTTGTCTTTGGGGTATGCAACTGCCAATGGTAATATTCTATACACGGAAGCATCTGTTGCATATATTGATTTTATTAAATCGTCATAATATAGCTCACCAGAAAGCTTATCTTTTAATCCTTGAAAATGTGGACTCAACACCATGTTTAATAAATATGTTTATAAATCTAAAAAGATGTTAAATATAAATACAATTTTGGCGTTATTTTTGTTTAACCGATCAAATCTTAATAGAATAATCTTTTTAATTAAAAATACCGTATATCAATCATATATCATTAATCAAATTAAACTTTTAAACTTATGAAGAAATTACTTTTATTGTCAGTTGCCATTTTTGGATTCACTTTTATTTCAAACGCTCAAAGCATTTCAGATAATGCTATAGGGTTACGATTAGGGGATAGCGATGGTTTAGGTGCTGAAGTATCTTATCAACGTGCTCTAGGAGAAAGTAATAGGTTAGAAATAGACTTTGGCTGGAGAGATGGAAAAAACTATGATGGTTTTAAACTTGCTGGATTGTATCAATGGATATTTCCTCTAGATGGCTCTTTTAATTGGTATGCTGGTGCCGGTGGTGGTTTTGGTTCTTATAGTATTGATCTCCCTGGTGGAAGAGATGTATCTGATACATTTATTTTTGCTGCTGGTGATATTGGTATTGAATATAATTTTGAAATTCCATTATTGATTTCATTAGACGCCAGACCAGAAATTGGTTTTGGTGATGATGCTTATGATAATGATGACTTAGATTTTGATATCGCTTTCAGTATTCGCTATCAGTTCTAAACTATAAAAAACATATATAAAAAAAGTGCCATAAATAGGCACTTTTTTTATATATGTTTTTTATAACACAAGGCACTTAGTTAAAGTATCTTCATAAATAGCTTCATACTGAGGTACTATGGTGTGTAAATCGAATTTTAAAGCTTCTTTTCTTGCTTTATCCTTAAAAGATTGCAACCTTTTTTCATCACTTAAGATATGAAGAGCATTCCTTGTCATATCTTCTACATCTCCTACATTGCTTAAAAACCCAGACAAACCATGCGCATTTACTTCAGGAATCCCGCCTGTATTACTAGATATAACGGGTACGTGAGATGCCATAGCTTCTAACGCAGCCAATCCGAAGCTCTCCGTTTGAGAAGGCAGTAAAAACAAATCACTAAAGCATAGTATTTTATCTATTTCGTTACTTTTTCCAAAGAAAATAACTTGGTCCAAAATACCTAGTTCTTGGCAACGGCGCTCTATTTTTTCACGCTCTGGTCCTTCTCCAACCAGCATTAATTTAGCTGGTATTTCTTTTTGAATGTTATAAAAAACAGAAATAACATCCTGAGCACGTTTTACAGGACGTAAATTACTAATGTGCGTGATTATTCTTTCGTGATCGTCTGCCATCATACCACGTTGGCAGTCAGTAAAATCATGTTTATATTTATCTAAATCAATAAAGTTTGGAACAACATGAATATCATTTTTAATATTAAATAGCCTCAGTGTATCGTCTTTTAAACTTTTTGATACTGCTGTTACTGCATCTGATTTATTAATACTAAATGTGACTGCCGATTTATAAAATGGATGACTTCCTACAAGTGTAATGTCGGTTCCGTGTAATGTTGTTACTATAGGCACATAAATACCTTCTTCTTGTAACATTTTCTTAGCCATATAGGCAGCATAAGCATGCGGAATAGCATAATGAACATGTAAAATTTCTATTTTATGAAGCTTTACCATGTCTACTAATTTACTGGACAAAGCGAGCTCATAGGGCTGATAATGAAACAACGGATATTCCGGAACGTTTACCTCATGGTAATGCACATTGTTACTTAACAATTCCAACCGTACTGGTTGTTTGTAAGTAATGAAGTGAACTTGGTGTCCTCTTTTAGATAATTCCAAACCCAGTTCTGTGGCGACAACCCCACTTCCTCCAAATGTTGGATAGCAAACAATTCCTATTTTCATTGAAATTTTATTTTTTTTATTCCCACGAAAGTGGGAATCTAATTTTTGTTAATCTAAATTTTGTTCTTATAAGGTTTTAAGAACCTTGCGTAATTATTCAATTATCGCTTCGTAAATCAAGCGTTGTATTTCGGTTCTAATATTTTCTCTTAGCAACAAATTTTTCCCTGCTTTAGGATATGTTCTATTTGCTAAGAAGATATATACGATTTCTTCTTCTGGATCTGCCCAAGCATAGGTTCCTGTAAAACCTGAATGTCCAAAGCTTGTCATAGATATACAACCACATGTTGGTCCTTCCTCTCCTAATTGTGGCTTATCAAAACCAACACCTCTTCTATTTCCTTTGCTACAATAATAACATGTATTGAACTTATCTATAGTTTCTGCTTTTAAATAACGCTTACCTCCATAAAACCCTTTTTGCAAATACATTTGCAAAATTTTTGCTACATCATTGGCATTACTAAAAATACCTGCATGCCCTCCAACACCATTTTGCATAGCTGCTCCCATATCATGAACAAAACCATGCACCTTTTGGTGTCTATAATAATCGTCTACTTCTGTAGGTACAATTTTCTTACTACTTATTTTATAGTATGGGTTATACAATGTATTATTAGCTCCTAATGACTGATAAAAATGGTCTTGCACTAATTTATCTAGTGTTTTGTCGTAATGCCCCTCTATAAATTTCTTTAAAATATAATATGGAAAGTCACTATACCTATATCTTAGTGTTGTTAATAATTCTGAGTCCTTAATAATACCATTTATAGAATCCTTATAATCAGATCTTAAGTATAAATTTTTAGTGACTTCTATATTGAATTTATTGGTTCTTTTTCCTCTATAATATTTTTTGCTTGGTCGTTTTGTAACGGTATCTAAAGTATGATAATAAAATGGTTCCCATGGCCTTAATCTGGCATAATGAGATAACATGCTTTTTATTGTTATATCCTCTTTATTTGAGCCTTTATACTCTGGCAATATTTTTGAAAGTTTGCTATTTAATGATACAATACCATCCTCTTCTAATTCCATTAACAATGGCAACGTAGCTAATATTTTCGTTAAGGATGCGACATCGTAAATATCATCAAATTGCACCTTATTTTTTGCATTGTAAGTATGTTTTCCAAAATTCTTATTATATATCACTTGTCCTTTTCTTGCTACCAATAATTGAATTCCTGGTGTCATTTTATGATTGACTGCATGTTGTGCAATGGAATCTAATCGTTTTAACTTCTGGGAACTCATACCGACACGTTCTGGAATTGTATATCCTAACCTTTTAATGGCATTAATATTGAAGCCGTCGCCTTCATTAAAAAATGTTCCAATTGATACTGGTAAATGCCCTTTGGCTGGAATAGCTCCAAAAATGAGTTGTGCCGATTTTTGCTGTGCTATCTCGCTATTTTGATAACTGACGACTATGCTCTCTATATTCTCAATACTCTCTAAATCTGAAAGGGCATAAGGTTTAACAAAAGCATCTAAAATAACAGTATGGGTCTGAGCTATTTCTTGTAGCCAATCTAATTCCTTTTTGGTAAATTGATATGCCTTCCATGGACTATCATTAGAGCGATGCAAACCAATAATTACGGTGTTATATACGCGAAGTTTTTTACTTAAATCATTTAATTTTTCTGCCTCAACATGATGTACTTTTGTATATTTTTTTAATTCGTTAAAAAATGTAGAACCACTATCATCACCTAAATTCACATAGGCAATCGTTTTAGTTTCCAATTCCCTTAAAGGCACAAAATGCTTATCATTTTTCACAACGGTAATCGCATTTTCAATCAATTCTTCATATAAAATATCATCTTCTAACCTATTCAAATCTTTTGTTAAATGATATAGACCTATAGGTTCATAATCGTACAATCCTACTTTATATTTTGCTTGTAATATCTTTTTAACCGAATGCGCCAAACGTTCTTCTGTTATATCTCCTTTATTGCAGGCTTCTATAATTTTAGAGGCTCCTATACCAACATCTTCAGACATTAACATGACATCGTTCCCGGCATTAAAGGCAGCTAAATCTATATCTCCCGTTTCACTAAAGTCTGAAGCGCCTTTCATGGTAAGCGCATCGGTAAATATAAGTCCTTGAAAACCTAAAGAATCTTTTAAAATATCTGTAACAATATGCTTTGATAATGATGAAGGATACCCTGGCCGGGATTCTAAACTAGGCACATTTAAGTGTGCTACCATAACACTAGATAATCCTTCTTTAATAAGCTTTTTATACGGGTATAACTCTATGGAATCAATACGTTTTTCATTAAAATTTATAGTTGGTAATGTTTCGTGTGAGTCTTGGTCTGTATCTCCATGGCCTGGAAAATGCTTTGCGTTAGCCAAAACACCAGCCGCTTGCATACCCTTCATAAAAGCAGATGCTTTTTCGGTTACATTATCTCTATCTTCGCCAAAAGATCGATTGCCTATTATTGGATTTTTAGGATTTGTATTAATATCTACAACTGGAGCGAAATTAAAATGAACCCCTAAACGCTTACAGTGTTCTCCTATCTTTCTTCCTGTTTGCTCTATAAGATCGTTATCTTTTATAGCTCCAAGCGTCATATTCCATGGAAATGAGTAAGTGGAATCTAAACGCATACTTAGCCCCCATTCCGCATCCATTCCAACTAATAATGGTGTTTTGGAAAACGATTGTAATTCATTATTCAATTTTGCTTGTCTAACTGGACCTCCATTTGAATAAATTAAACCGCCTATATGATAATCTTTAATTAGTTTAACAATTTTGTTTTTTGAAGCAGCGTCTTGATCGGACATGACTTGCACCATAAATAATTGTCCTACTTTCTCAGCTAAAGTCATGGATTCATAAATACTATCTACCCATTTTTTTTGAGCTTCTAAATCTTCGGCTAATAAAGGGTTTTTAGTTGTTTGACTAAACGTAGGTAAAATTGTAAAAAGAAAGGTTATTATATAAAAAACACGGCGCATAAAAGAATGAATTAGAGGCTTTATAGTAATTAATTTGTCACTTACAATAATGCCAAATTAACACTTTTAAAGAGAAGATAAAAAGACTTTTAGAGAGTTTTTTAAAGAAATAGTAATCTACTATTTTAAAACGTAGCAAAATTAGTCTTTGTAAACAATAACTTACACGCCTTATTTGAACTCAAAACTAGGTTTTAAATATAACTGTTATGAAGACTATATTTTATAAACTAAAGTGTTTATTCTTTATTCTGAGATCAAGTATTTTGCAATCTAATCTATTAAATCTATATGCCTATCGTGATAGCCTAACAAATACAGTACCCCATCTAATCCTATGCTCGAAATAGAACTTTGCGCATTGTCTTTTACCGTTGGTTTAGCATGAAAAGCAATCCCTAATCCCGCAAGATTAAGCATTGGTAAATCATTTGCCCCATCACCAACAGCTATGGTTTGGCTAATATCTATATCTTCATTTCTAGCAATTTCTTTAAGGTACTCTGCTTTTTTATTGCCATCGACAATATCACCAAGGTAGCCACCAGTTAAAACACCGTCTTTGATTTCTAATTGGTTAGCATACACATAATCCATACCCAATTTTTCTTTTAAATAGTGTCCAAAATATGTAAATCCACCAGAAAGAATAGCTGTTTTAAACCCGTAGCTTTTTAAAGTATCTATAAGTCTTTTTGCTCCTTTAGTAATAGGTAAATTTACAGCGACTTCTTGAAGTACTTCTTCACTTAAACCTTTTAAGAGTTTCATACGTCTTTTAAAACTTTCTGTAAAGTCTATTTCGCCTTGCATGGCAGATTCTGTAATGGCTTTTACTTCATCACCAACTCCTGCTAACTCGGCTAATTCATCAATAACCTCTGTTTGTATTAATGTAGAATCCATATCAAAACAAACTAAACGTCTGTTTCTTCTGTATATATTATCTTCTTGAAATGCTATATCTACATCTAAATCGCTTGAAATTTGCATAAATTTCTCCGTGAATTCAGACTTATTATCAATTTTTCCTCTAATAGAAAGTTGTATACATGCTCTAGGGTAATCTTCTTCTCTAATAAGAGATAAACGCCCAGTAAGTCTTTTTATAGAATCTATATTTAAATTCTTTTCTGAAATTATCTTTGTTACCTCAGAGATTTGTTCGGCTGCTAGTTTTTCTCCCAAAATAGTAACGATATATCGATCCTTACCTTGTAGGGTTACCCAATTTTCATAATCATCGTGGGTAATTGGTGTAAACTTTGCCTGAATACCCAGTTCGTAAGCTTTAAAAAGTAAATCTTTTAATACAGCTGCTGATTTCTTCCCAGATTCTATTTTAAACAGGATTCCTAAGGATAGTGTATCGTGTATGTTTGCTTGTCCAATATCTAAAACTTTGGCGTTATATTCTGCCAAAACAGATGTTAAACTAGATGTTAATCCTGGTTTATCTTGCCCTGAAATATTTAATAAAATAATATCGTTAGCCATAATTACATGTTTACGCTTTAGGAGCATAAAAATCATTATTCTATTTGATATATGAAAGTTTTTTGAGGTTTAATACCTATCCCTTCACGAATTTTGTAGTTATCTTAAATTTTAAGATTTACTTTTAAAAATTAATTAGACATTCAATAAAAAATCGAAAAGAATAGCAATCCAAATAAAGTATAATAAAATATTATTTGAACCTACGAAAGCATTGAGCTATTTAATAAATCTGCTGTGCCAACTTTCACTTGCTGGAACCTCCCAGTTTTCTTTAAATTCTGAAATATTTGTTACTAAATTATTGAAGACAATAGTATTTTTAGAAACCGCTTTATCCTTTGCCATTTTCTTAAAGTCAACAAGGGGCTTATATGCAATATATTCTCCTTGTTTATAAGATACATTCATTTTGTCCATTAAATCGACATTATACTCTTTTTCTAATTGTTGAATAAAATGAACTGAGGCATCAATAGAGCAACCTGTTGCATTATTCAAATTCTGATTTAAACCTATGATTATAAATCGTTTATACTTTATTAAATGTCCTGCTTGCAAATCACTTCCGTGGGCAGTCCAGTTTTCAATAAACATATTTAGTTTTGATTGAATGTCTTCTATCTCTTGCTCTGTAAATGAGCGATTAGCCTGGTATATCCAAACTCGTGATTCTTCTGGTAATGTATTGAAATTTACTAGCATTTTAGTCAATTAAATAAAGTGGATTCCTATTTGCTCTGCAATTAAAACTATAAATCCTGAGCATTAGCTACCAACTCAGCAATGTCCATAACAGCCACATCGGCTTCTTTTTCTTTCGCTTTAACACCATCTGTCATCATGGTGTTACAAAACGGGCAACCAGCTGCAATAATTTCCGGCTTAGTTTCTAAAGCTTGTTCGGTACGCTCAACATTTACTTCTTTATCACCTTTTTCGGCATCTTTAAACATTTGAGCGCCACCAGCACCACAACATAAACCGTTGCGTCTACAATTTTTCATTTCAACGAGTTCTGCTTCTAATTTTTGTATAAGTGCTCTTGGTGCTTCATATACATTATTGGCTCTTCCTAAATAACACGGGTCATGAAATGTAATACGCTTCCCTTTAAATTGTCCGCCTTCTATAGTTAAGCGCCCGTCATCCAACAACGTTTTTAAAAACTGCGTATGGTGCATAACCTCATAACTGCCTCCTAATTCTGGGTATTCATTTTTTATGGTATTAAAACAATGCGGACAGGCCGTTACTATTTTTTTTACTTCATAGGCATTTAAAACCTCTATGTTGGTTACTGCCTGCATTTGAAATAAAAACTCGTTCCCTGCTCTTTTTGCTGGGTCTCCTGTACAACTTTCTTCGGTTCCTAATACTGCAAATTCAACATTGGCTTTGTTTAATAGTTTAACAAATGCTTTTGTTATTTTTTTTGCTCTATCATCAAAACTACCTGCACAACCCACCCAAAATAGTACTTCCGGTTGTTTGCCTTGAGCCATAAATTCTGCCATTGTTGGCACTTTTAGTAATTCGCTCATCTTTTATTTTGATTTTTTGTATGATACACTTTAAGCATAAGTAAACTATTCATTTTTCCAATTTAATCGATCCATTTGATTGTACGGCCATGGTGCACCATTGTTTTCAATATTAGTCATCATATTATTTAACTCTACTGGGGCAGCAGACTGCTCCATAACTAAATAACGACGCATCTCTAAAATGATTGATAGTGGATCTATACTTACTGGACAAGCTTCTACACATGCATTGCATGAGGTACATGCCCAAAGCTCTTCTCTTGTTATATAATTATCTAAGAGTTGTTTTCCGTCTTCTACAAACTCACCTTTATTGGTATCAATATTTTTACCAACTTCCTCTAAACGGTCTCTGGTATCCATCATGATTTTACGCGGTGACAACTTCTTACCTGTTTGATTTGCTGGACACTCACTCGTACAACGTCCACATTCTGTACATGTATACGCATTTAACAATTGAACCCAATTTAAATCTTGTACATCACTTGCTCCAAACTTAGCAGGCACGTCTCCTTCTGCTTCTTCTGCTGGAGCTGCAAACGGATCAACATTAGGGTCCATCATCATTTTAACTTCTTTTGTAACAGCCTCCAGGTTATCCATCTGCCCTTTGGGCTGCAATTTTCCATAAAATGTATTTGGAAATGCTAATAGGATGTGTAAATGCTTCGAGTAGTAGAGGTAGTTTAAGAAAACTAATATACCTATAATGTGTACCCACCACACGCCTCTTTCAATAAAATGTAATGTAGTATCTGAGAGACCACTAAACCAAGGTGCTATAAATTGACTCATTATATTACCTGAATTCATATCCTGAAAATGAACATCCGTAGCGTTCATAACTAAAAACAGCGTCATCAATACCATTTCAAAATATAGAATATAATTCGCATCATTTTTTGGCCAGCTCGTCATTTCCGATTTCCAAAAACGCTTCAATTTTATAATGTTTCTTCTAATCCAAAAAAGGGTTACAGATACAAAAACCAAGACTGCTAATATTTCAAAAGCACCTATTAAAACGCCATATAAACTTCCTATTGAAGCAAAAACACGATGTGTACCAAATAAACCATCAATAATGATTTCTATAACTTCTATATTAATGATTATAAAGCCAACATATACTACAAGGTGCAGAAAACCAGCAATAGGACGACGTACCATTTTACTTTGCCCCAAGGCAATCATCGTCATGTTTTTCCATCTCTGTGATTTATTATCACTAATATCCACATCACGACCCAACTTAATATTTCTGGCAAGTTTTTTTACATTCTTAACAAAAAAACCAATACCACTTATTAGTACAATAGCAAAAAGAATATTAGGGATATAATGCATACAGTTTATTTAGTTTCTTCCTCTTTATATGGAATTTCTTTTTTTGATAAAATTCTGAAATAACGCTTCGGGTGTAGTTTGATATCTTTTAGCAACGCTTCCATTTCTTTAGTTGCTCCTTCCAAATTATTATATAAGGTTTCATCTTTAAGCAATTTTCCCATAGAGCCTTCTCCTTTATTAAGAGCTGCTAACATACCATTTAAATTGTTAAGCGTTTTATTTAAAGTCTCTACAGTCGTACCTATATTAGCATTTTTTAATTCGGTACTTAAAGCTGCCAAACCGTCACTGGTTGTTTTAAATTTTTCAAGAATACTAGCTAAATTCTTATCGTTTTTAGAAAGCACATTATTAACTGTATTAGACGTTGTTTTAAAGGATTTTAAAGTTTCGTTTAATTCTTTGATAGTACTTTTTAATCCTGCTTCAGAGTTATCATTAATAAACTCATCTAAACTCGTAAATAATGTATCTGTAGCCCTTAATGTAGAATTTAACTCACTACTAATTCCCGAAAAGTTTTTTGAAAGACTGGATACTAAACCTGCTTCTACCTCAGATTTTAAAACATCTCCAGATTTTGCAATCTCACCATCTTTAGCTAATATTATGGCAATGGCATTCCCTCCCATTAAACTAGTTTCATAAAGTCTAACGACACTATTTTTAGAAAACTTCAACTCTTCATTTACAAAAAATGATACTCTGGTTTTTCCTGTTTTAAAGTCATAAGTAATGTCTTTAACTTTCCCTACAGAGTTACCTCGAACTGTAACTACAGACGATTGGGTCAAGGCATTGTAATCAAACTCGGTATAATAAACATTATTAGAATCGAATAGATTTTGACCTTTTAAATAATTAAATCCAAAAATAAATAGGATGATTCCTAATATTAATAAAATGCCCGTTTTAACTTCTTTTGATATTTTCAAACTAAAATGTATTAGAAAACAAATTTAAAATAAATTTGAAAGAAACCGCTTAATTGGTAGCTGTTTTTAAAGCGTCAACTAATGCTATCTTTTCTCCGTTTTTAAAAGCTACTATAAAACTAGAAGTATATCCTTTCTCAGCAGCTTCTGCTTCCAAGCCTTTTATTTTATCATAATTGGATGAAGCTCCGTAAAAATATTTGTAAACATTCCCATCCTTTAAACGAGAAACACCTTCTAGTCCCTTAAAGTTATAGGGCTTTGTTTCGAGGGGGTTAGCGCCTGCAGCAATCTGAACTTTAAAAATGATATCGCCAGTTATCGTTTCAACAGGTTTTGTTGTATCATTTACAACAGAATAATCGTTTACATTTTCATCTAAGCTGTTTTTATATTCTAAAATAGCCTTAACTATAGAGTTAGATATTTGTTGTTGTCCTTTTTTTGAATTTAAATAGGCCCCTTCTTTTTTATAGGATAGAAACCCTGTTTCAACTAAAACACTTGGCATAACCGTTTGATGTAAAACAATAAACCCTGCCTGCTTAACTCCTCTGTTTTTACGTTTTAATGAATGTGTAAATTTATTCTGTATTAAACTCGCCAACATAATACTTTGGTCTAGATACTCTTCTTGACTTAGTAAAATACTCATAACGGATTCTGGTGAATTAGGATCGAAGCCTGCATAATTTTTTTCATAGTCATTTTCAAGAAAGATTACCGAATTTTCCTTTTTTGCTACTTCAAAATTTGTTTCGTTTCTATGTGTTCCTAATACAAATGTTTCTGTTCCGTGGGCTTGGGATTTATGTGAATTACAATGAACAGACACGAATAAATCTGCATTAGCTTTATTTGCTATCTGTCCCCTAACAAACAAATCAATAAACACATCTTTCTTTCGTGTATAGATTACTTTAATGTCAGGATTTTTTTCAAGTTGCTTCCCTACTTCCAAAACAATCTTTAAGGCAATATCCTTTTCTTTATAACCATTACCTAAATTACCTGGATCATGTCCACCATGGCCTGCATCTAAAACAACAACAAACTTTCCATTACTAAAATCCTGATCTTTTTTAAATGAAGAAAATGTTAATACTATTATAAAGGATACGAAAAGTAATACTCTGTGCGTTTTCATGTGGTATATAAATTTATTTTAATCGAAAACATGCAACAACCTATACTATTTATTATTGTTTTGACAAGGATACCGATAAAGGCTTTAACGATTAAAAAACTCAGTTTATTTTAATTTTAAATTTTTAATTGATTATTAAATCAATCACAGAAAAATATATGTAATTTTGGCTTTTCAAAAACCGAGCCATACTTTTACAAAAATACATTTAAAAGCGTTGCATACAAACAACTTTAAAATACTTTTTGCACTAAGTTTTACAGTGTTTATTAACACGTTAAGCTTTGCTCAAGATATTCCCAAAAAGGGTAAAACCATCAACCGAAGCCTTAAGGATAGTGTTGTTGTTAAAACTGATAGTCTACTTATTCCTGAAATTTCTGAAAAAACTCAAGATTCTACATTAACAGATTCTGTACCACCTAAAAAAGAACTTTTAGAGCACACAGTTACCTATCATGCAGATGATTACACGAAATTCAATCAAAAAAAACAAAAACTCTACTTATACAATAATGCCAAGATTGACTATGGAGATATGAATATTACTTCTGGTAATATTGTTATTGATTATACTAAAAATACAGTATATGCTAAAGGAATAACAGATTCTATTGAAGGGTATACTCAAAAACCTGTTTTTACCCAAGGAAGTAATGTTGTAGAGCCCGATTCAATTATTTTTAATACTGAAACAAAAAAGGCACTTATATTTAATTCTAAAACGGAACAAGGTGAAGGGACGGTAATTGCTCAAATTACAAAGAAAGAGAATGATTCTGTTTACTTCTTAAAAAATGCTAAATATACAACTGCTGAAGATCTTGAAGACCCCGAGTACTATATAAAACTTAGAAAGGCAAAAATTGTTCCTGGTAAAAAAATAGTTACGGGATTAGCCAATTTATTTATATATGATGTCCCGACTCCTATTGGGGTTCCATTTGCTTTTTTTCCACAAACTGAAACACACACATCTGGGATTATAATACCCACTTTTGGTGAGCAAAATGATCGTGGGTTCTTTTTACAAAATGGCGGATATTATTTTGCTATTAATGATTATGTAGATTTGGCCGTTATAGGAGATTATTATACGAATGGTAGTTATGGTATGCGCTTAGAAAGCACCTACTCTAAACGTTATAAATTTAGAGGTAATTTAGGTTTTAGATACGAAAGCATAATTAATAGTGAACGTGGTTTTCCTGACTATTCTAAAAGTACTATTTATAACATTCGTTGGTCTCATAGTCAAGATGCTAAAGCAAACCCTAATTCGCGATTTTCTGCTTCGGTTAACTTAGGTAGTAGTACCTATTATCGTTCTTCTGTAAATCAAGTCAATACTGGAGCCTTTTTAAATAATTCTTTGTCATCATCTGTATCGTACTCTAAAACATTTCAAGGAGAGCCTCAAGTAAATTTTAGTTTAACGGCAACGCATTCGCAAAACACCAATACTGAAGTAATAAACATGACGCTTCCTACATTTCAGGGGAGTGTTGGCAGAATGTACCCTTTTGCCTCAAAATCCGGGTCTAAAAAAGGGATTATTCAAAATATGAACTTGCAGTACAATATAAGAGGGGAAAATAGAATTCAAACAACCGATGAATTTTTCTTTAAAAAAGAAATGTTTGATGATGCCAGTGCTGGTTTTCAACATTCAATTCC
The DNA here is from genome assembly GCF_030540775.2 of Flavivirga abyssicola. Classification (GTDB taxonomy): domain Bacteria; phylum Bacteroidota; class Bacteroidia; order Flavobacteriales; family Flavobacteriaceae; genus Flavivirga; species Flavivirga abyssicola. The sequence goes on from NZ_CP141266.1 coordinate 4,328,782, forward strand.
ATTAAGTACAAATTTCAAAATATTTAAATATTTTAGCCTTAGTGCTTCTACTAATTACAATGAAGTCTGGACTTTTAAGACTATTGACAAAACTTACGATGTTGTGGAACGTAATTTTGTAAACGATACTATTAAAAAGTTTGATGCTTTTAGAACTTACAATTTCAGTACTAGTATAGGTACAACTGTTTACGGAATGTTTGATTTTGAAAAAGAAGGTAAAGACCGAAAAATAAAAGCTATTAGACACGTTGTTAGACCTTCTGTTAGCTATAATATAAATCCTGCTTTTGACAAATATTATGAAAATGCCGAAGTTGTAAATGCTGATGGTTTGACCGAAGGAGAATTGGATGTTATTTTAGATAATGTGAATTTAGAGTATACGCGTTTTCAGCAAGCGTCTATTTTTGGAACACCTAATAAAAACTTCTCAAGTTCTATGGGTATATCTCTATCTAACAATCTAGAAGCCAAAGTTCGTGATAAGGATAGTACAGCCACAGAACCCAAAAAGGTGGTTTTATTAAATAATCTGAACTTTTCTACTTCTTATAATTTTGCTGGTGATTCGCTGCAATGGAGTCCAGTTAGAATGAGTGGTGGGACACAGCTGTTTGATGGCAAAATGAGCGTGAATTTTGGTGCGACTTTAGACCCTTATGCATTGGACAATAATAACAATAAAATTGACAAATTTAATATTGACAATGGCGGTAGTCTTTTTAGGCTAACAAGTGCAAACCTAACGACTAGTTGGTCTATATCCAGTAAAAAAGGAGGCAAAGAAAAAGATAAAAATCTTGAAGAGAATTTGCGAAGCGGAGGACGTGCGGATGATCTGTTTGGTGTTTCTGAAGATTTTGCTAACCAACAGATCGATAGTAAAAAGGATGATGATAAGGATAAAGCCCCAAGCGAACATTATAATTATAAAATTCCTTGGAATTTGCGTGTCGCGTATGCCGTAAACTATTCAAATTCCAGGCGCCAGGATGAAATTTCCTCGCATTCTCTTATGTTTTCTGGTGATATAGAGTTATCTCCCAAATGGTCTATCGGAGCTTCTTCGGGTTATGATTTAAAAAATGCTGGGTTTACTTATACGCAACTACGTTTTGAACGTGATTTACTAAGTTGGCGTATGAACTTTAGTTGGGTTCCTTTTAGTTCAAGAAGTTCTTGGAATTTCTTTATTGGTATTAAATCAAGTATTTTACAAGATTTAAAATATGAAAAACGCAGACAGCCAGATATTCAACTCTAGATATTAAGTTTAAATAAATTATTATACGGTTTTTGCTTTCGCGGAAATGAAAAATATATTTTTTATGAAAAAGATAATTACTACACCCAAAGCCCCTGCTCCTATTGGTCCTTATAATCAAGCTGTGTTAAGTGGCAATACATTATATACTTCGGGACAAATTGCCTTAAATCCAGAAACAGGAGTGCTTATTTTAGATGATATAAAAACTGAAACGGATCAAGTCATGCAAAATTTAAAAGCAGTTTTAGAAGCGGCAGATATGACTTTTGAGCATGTTATTAAAACATCTATTTTTATTAGTAATATGGACAATTTTACTCAAATTAATGAGGTTTATGGTAGCTTTTTTAATGATGAAACTGCTCCAGCTCGTGAAACTGTACAAGTTGCCAGACTTCCTAAAGATGTTAATGTGGAAATTAGCATGATTGCTGTTAAGTAAAGGTTTACGTTTTATTTATTATTTACTTTTCTTTGCGCGTCCAAAGAAAAGTAACAAACCTGCCTGCCATGCCTTTGGCTTGGTAGACCGGCAGGCAGGAGAAAAGACGCCCCTTCGATAGGAATTTCTTCTCTTGGCTTACGCTTGAGAAGAACCAAGCACAAAACTTCGACGTCGCGCCAATGCACCATCCAATGCTATGCTCCTGGGTTTCGAAGCTTTTGTCCTTTATTCTTACGAAGGGTTAGGGCTTGCCTGATGGCCATTTCTTAACGAGCTCTTAAGTCGAAGAATCTTTCTTAGAGTATTTAACTAATAACTCTTTTAGTCTATCTGTTTCTATTGGTTTTGCCAAAAACTCATCAATTCCTGCTGATTTTGCGTGGTTAATGTCTTCTTCAAAAGCACTTGCAGAAACAGCAATTATAGGAGTCTTATTTTTAATATATTTTTCAGTGGCTTGAATAGCTTTAGTTGCTTGGTAACCATCCATATCTGGCATATAAATGTCCATAAAAACCATATCGAAATCTAAAATTTTATATAAATCTACAGCTTCAATACCGTTTTTTGCAAATGTACAATCGGCTCCTTGTCGCTCCAGTAAAAATTTAATTACCTTTTGATTCATGCGGTTATCTTCTGCAACTAAAACACTAAATTTATCTAAAAGGATAGGTTGTTGCTCAGTATTCTCTGTTTTTATATTCAATGTCTTTTTTAACTGTAAACTAAAGTAGAAAGTAGATCCTTCATTTTCCTTACTTTCTAGCTTTAAATCACCGCCCATTAATTTTACTAATTGATGTGAAATGGAAAGCCCAATTCCTCCTCCTTTATAATACCGCATCATAGATGCATCATATGGGCTTGTAGCGTTATTGAAAATGCGTTTAATTTCTTCTTGCCGCATGCCTACACCCGTATCTTTAATATAAAATGTAACTATTTGATCTTCATCAATACTAACCGTTTGATCGACTATAATGGATATCTTTCCTGAATTTGTGAATTTTATAGCATTATTAATCAAATTTATTAATACCTGCTGAATCCTCGCCGAATCTCCTAAAACAGAAAATGTGTCTTTTTCTTCATGCAAGAACTTAAAATCGAAATCTAAACCTTTTTCCCATGCTTGATATTCAAAAACTTTAAAAAGATGAAATAAGTCCGATTTTAAATCTATTGCCAATAAATTTAATTGAAGGTTTCCTATTTTAACATCTGCATTATCAGTTACCATATTTACTAATTGCAATAGGTGCTTTGAAGAATATTCTGCAATCTCAACCTGTGCTTTTTGGTCACTATCAAGATTCGTTTGCTTCAACATATTCAGCATCCCCAAAACAGTACTAAGCGGTGTACGAACTTCATAACTCATGTTTGACAAATAGATTGATTTGTGCTCAATCATTCTATCTGATTCCTTCAAACTCGCTTTCAACTCATTAATACGCAAATTCAAATTTGATCGTCTGGTATCATTTTTTAATTGATTCTTAAAAAAATACTGAAGTACAAAAACCTGAATTATCGTTAAAAAAAATAAGAATAGAGTTATGGTTTCTAAACTAATTTTCTTTTCAAGAAATAAATAACCTCCTAACAAGATTGTGAGAATAGAAATAAAAATAAAGAAAGATAATATCCTTCTTTTTTTTATGGATTTAAAAAACTGTGAGAAAAAGCTCATTTGTTAGTAAGTTTTAACAAACTTATTCAAATTATATCAAACTTTATAATTCCTTTATTTTTTTATTTCTCTAAACTTTATAAGTGCTTCTTTTTGTAGACTAATATTAATAAGTATTAGACATCTTATTAAAATAACAAAGTTAATTTTATAAGCTTCATAATATCTTTAATTATGACACATATTAAGAAGCTACAGGTACTATCTACTTCCCAATTAAGCTTTACATGTAAAGGAAATTCATCATTTCACAATAAAAACAATGGATACTCAGTAATAAGAGAAAAATATTCTTTTAGGCATCTGCATTTAATGATTTTTTATCTAAGATGATATATCATTAAAAAGGTTGTGCAAAAAACAATAAAGTTTATAAATTCTTAGTATGAAAAGATACTAAACCTTCTATAGGCCTTCTTTCAAAATTACCAACGGTGAATCCCATCTCTTGGGCTACTTCTTTTATTTCATCTTGAGAAAAGTACGCTATAGACCCTGCAAAATGAACGGGTACTGTTTTTAGTTCTTCCTTATATTGCATAATCATATTAGTAGCAAATAATCGTATGCCTTTCTTTATAAGGTTTATTGTATATTCTGAATCTTTGTGTAAAAACATAAATTCAGCAAAGTTGGCTAAATATGCATTAGGGTTAGGCTGCTTATATAGATTATACTTAATATAATCAGACTCCATGTTAAATTTGCTACCAAAAGCAATTTTAACATCTTCTGGCATATGATTAAAGTAATAATCTCTAATAAGTTGACGGCCATAATAATTACCTGAGGCATCATCCATAACAGAATAGCCTAAAGAGGTAACACGTTGCTCTAATTGCTCACCATTATAGTAACTACAATTCGATCCTGTTCCCAAAATACAAACTACTGCAGCTTCCTTATCGTGGTTAATTGTAGAATAAACCGCAGCCATAGTATCTTCATTAACTTCTATATGGGCATTAACAAATATATTTTGTAACACGCCTTTTAAAAGTTCAACAGGCTTTTCTGTACCGCAACCAGCTCCGTAAAAGAAAATATGAGTGACATTATTCTTATGTTTTTTTAATAAACTATTTGATTTAATTATCTTTTTAAGTTTCTTCTCTTCCAAAATAGCAGGGTTTAGCCCTTTGGTGCGTATCTTTTCTAGTAATTGATTTCCATTACCGTCTACTGCTATCCAATCAGATTTTGTAGAACCACTATCAACAATTAAAATCATAAGTTTTTAAATAAAAAAAGTCCACAGAATCACTTTATTAATAATAAGGCGATTCTGTGGACTAAATTAATAATTTATATTGAACCAATATGTTGAGCTAAGTCAACTAATTTAGTTGAATAACCATACTCATTATCATACCAAGATACCAATTTAATAAAGTTATCATTTAATGCCATACTTGCGTTTGCATCGAATGTACTTGTTTTTGGTTCTGATACGAAATCTTGAGATACAACACCTTCTTCTGTATATCCTAAAATACCACTTAATTCGTTTTCTGAAGCTTCTTTTAAAGCTGTCTTAACTTCATCAAAAGATGCTTTCTTTTCTAAACGACATGTTAAATCTACTACAGATACATCAACAGTAGGTACTCTAAAAGCCATACCTGTTAATTTTCCATTTAATTCTGGAATTACCTTTCCTACTGCTTTTGCAGCTCCTGTAGATGCTGGTACTATATTGTTTAAAGATGCTCTACCTAATCTGTAATCTTTTCTTGAAGGTCCATCAACTGTAAATTGTGTTGCAGTAGCAGCATGAACTGTAGTCATTAAGCCTTCTGCGATACCAAATTTATCGTTAATTACTTTTGCTAAAGGTGCTAAACAGTTAGTTGTACAAGATGCATTAGATACAATAGTATGATCTGCTGTAATTTCGTTATGATTAACGCCCATTACAAACATTGGTGCATCAGCAGATGGTGCTGAAATAGCTACTTTTTTAGCGCCAGCTGTAATATGTTTTTGAGCGCCTTCTAGATTAGTAAAGATACCTGTACAATCTAAAACAACCTCTGCTCCAACGGCATCCCATTTTAAATCTTCTGGGTTACGCTCTGCAGTAATTCTAATTTCATTACCGTTTACTACTAAGTTACCATTATTTGTTTCTATAGTTCCATCAAACTGTCCGTGAACAGAATCGTATTTTAATAAATATGCTAAATGGTCAACATCTAGTAAATCGTTTATTCCAACTACTTCAATATCTGGTCTAGAAGCTGCTACTCTGAAAGCAATTCTTCCAATTCTTCCAAATCCGTTAATTCCTAATTTTAATTTTGACATAATCTTATTTATAAATGTTAAGTGCTCATAATGTCTGATACACGCAATAATTCTAAGTTAATTTTTGACTTTCCTTTTATGGCTTTTTCTAATGGTGTTAATTCTACTTTATTATCTAACAAGCCTACCATGTAATTAGTTTCTCCTTCTAATAAAGACTCTACCGCCTTTACTCCCATTCTACTGGCCAAAACACGGTCGAAACATGATGGTGCGCCTCCACGCTGCATATGACCTAAAACGGAAACACGCACATCGTAACCTTCCATGTTTTCGTCGACATAGTCTTTTAATTCGAATATGTTCTTACCAATTTTATCGCCCTCTGCAACGATAACAATACTTGAAGTCTTACCCGATGTTCTGCTTTTATTCAATGATTCTACTAATCTATCTAATCCTAAGTCTTCTTCTGGGATCAAGATTTCTTCAGCACCACCTGCTATACCTACGTTTAAAGCTATATGCCCTACATCGCGCCCCATAACTTCAATAAAGAATAGTCTGTTATGAGAACTCGCTGTATCACGAATCTTATCTATAGCATCGACTACTGTATTTAAGGCTGTATCGAATCCTAAAGTATGAGAAGTTCCATAAATATCATTATCTATCGTACCAGGAATTCCCATTACTGGAAAACCAAATTCCTGATTAAAAATAAGAGCTCCCGTAAAAGAACCATCACCCCCAACAACAACTAAACCATCAATATGAGCATCGATTAATTGCTTGTATGCTGTTTTTCGTCCTTCTTCTGTTCTAAATTCTTTAGATCGTGCAGATTTTAATATCGTTCCTCCTTTATTTATAATGCCTTTTACGCTACGAGCATCCATAGGCTTAAAATCACCTTCAATCAATCCTTCGTAACCACGATAAACACCTACACATTCTATCTCATGGTAAGCACATGTTCTTACTACTGAACGAATAGCTGCATTCATTCCCGGAGAATCTCCTCCAGAAGTCAAAACGGCTAGTTTTTTTATTGCTTTTCCCATCAAAAATTATTATTTACGTGTAAAATTAATAAACAAAACGCACATATCTATAAGCATTTATCTTATTTTAATTGCAGTTACCAAACTATAACGTTTTAGTTAATAAAAAAATACGATTTGCTACGAAAACAGTTATAAATAAAGCAAAAAAACAGTAATTTATTTTTGAGTAGAGGGTTTTACTGTAATAAAATCCGGTAATGCATTAGCATCTATTTCTTGAGTTTTTTCTTCTGGGATTTTCTCTTCTTTTTCAGGTTTTTTAAAGAACTTTTGAAGTAATTCTTTAAAGGTATCAAAATCGACACTATATGAAAGTCCTATTCCTTGTGTGTATCCTATGTCTTCACCAAAATTTCTAATACTATTTTCTCTATTAAATACTTTCGCTGTTAGGGTACCTTCTTCATTTAAAAGAAAATCAATTTCTACATCTCCAGCAATAACAGTTTCGGTAGCTCCTGCCCCACCAACAGGGACTCCTACTTTTCCATTTATAAGTACACGGTCACTAATTTGTGTTTGTATGGTGGCAACAACTCTATTATCTGTTTGATAATCTGGTCGGTTTTGACCAGCTTCATAATTGACGCCCAGATTAAGTTTACTATCACCATTTCCAAAAATACCACTAATAATACCATTAAGTCGCTCTGCTATGGTTCCTGAGAAATTCAATTCATTTAATCCTCTGGAGAATGACCCTGTGGATATTAAATACAGGGCTTGGTTTTGTTTATCGTCTGCAGATTCTAATCGATATTGAAGCTCTGATTTAATTGTTGAGTTTACATTAGGAAATTCAAAACTAAAATCCGGATCTGGTTTTTCTAAATTACCTTTTAAGCTAATATTTAATTCAACAGGAATGCTTCTATTAATTGGATTATCTAATAGTGGCGAAGGGTTAGCTTGTGTTTTGTAAATAGCATTCATATCCATTATAGCGTTTAATGGATCGCCATTCCATGCCAACGTTCCACCAGGTTGTACAATAAATTCTTTTTGAATTAATCCGCCATAAGCAAAATTATATACGCCTTCAAATACAGAGAAATCCCCCCACATATTAAATTTACCATTCGTATTAATTTCGACTAATAAACCACCTCTACCGCGCCCTTTTAATGAATGTCCTGTGTTTTTATCAATAATAATCTCTACTTCGGCTTCTTCTGTAAGGTCTAAATCGAAATCTAACTCCAATCCTTTAATTTCATTAAAAACAACTTCTTCTCCTTTTTTTCTAGCCTCTTTTTCATCTTTTGTTATAAAATGAATAAAAGAATTATCTCCAAAAGACTCAGCATCACTAAGTGGTATTTTAAATACTGTTCCGCGTTTGGTTGCTCCTACTACATCTATAACTAATTCTTCTGTAGGTCCAACAATACTTGCTCTACCTCCTACAAAACCAGTACCGTAATACAGAGCATCTTCTGTTTCTTTAGTATCTAGCACCAACAATCGGGGTGTTTTGAGGTTTAAACCTAAACTCCACTTAGAAAAATTTACATGATTTAACGAACCGTTAAGTTCTCCTTTTGAATTAAATTTAGTATCTCTTATTTGAATCTTATTAAAAATGAAACTCTGATTTTTTAAAGTCACTGACGCATTACGCTTAAAATCATAATCTACGTTAAGATATGGAATACCAAGCCCTGCATCGTTTAAGGTTAGATCTCCATTAATATCTGGATGCTTAAGCCTACCTATTACGTTTACATCTCCAGAAACTTTTCCTCGTATATTAGTTAAAACACCATCCAATAATGGATTTAAAGGCACTAAATTAAAGTCGTCAAAGTTTAAATCTGCGTCTATTTTTGCATCGTCTCCTAAAACACTTATGTCACCTTTTGCACTAAATGATCTTGAAGTATCATTTTTAATTGTAACATCCAACTTATAATTCGTAAGTGTTTTGTTACCTGTAATGGCTGCATCAAAAGAACCTAATAGAAAATCATTAACCTTAAAGTCATCAATGATAACAGAAGAGTTTGGTAAATAATTGCCATTTTTTTGAAGTATATCTAATTTTCCATTTACATTACCTGCTAATGACAAACTATCTATATCTGGAGTTATTTTAGCTAAATCAACATTTTTAAAGCTTAGCTTCAAATCTTTTTCTGTAGAATCTCTTAGAATACCGGAAAGTTTAATCTCTTCATTATTATGGTTAATTCTGAGTCTATCAATATCGAACTTAGTAAAGCCTTTATTGAATGCTATTTTATTAAATCTATCTTTATTCTCATTAATAAACCACTTATTGTTTTTAATGGTGACATCAGATTTTTTAAAGCCTATAACGGATTCTTTTTCTTCATTAATAGTATGATAAAAACTTAAATTATAGCTATCATTATTTCGTTTACCTCCTTTAAACTCAGAACGCATAAACAAAGTATCATTAACGGTTACATTAATTAAATTGAATTTAGAAACATTATAATGCTTTGTTTTTAAACTATCTACTTCTATATAGGTATTGAAAAGCGGATTACTATTATCAACTTGCAATTCAATATGACTAGCAAAATTATCCAGCAATCTGATTTTTGGAGATTTAAACGTAAGTTTAAAGTTTTTTTCGTCGCTTTCAACCCTACCACGTATAAAGGTGTTTTTACCAAGTTCGATTTCTGGATACACGACTTCAATAATCTTATTATAAATTTTGAAATTAAAATCGATACTTTGATTTGTTGCCACTTCATGCGGTTCATAATTGGTGTAAATATGTCCTAATGAATTTTCGAATAGCTTCCTTAAATCTTTAAATACAAAACGCCCTTTTAAATCACCTTCAATAATGTCTGGTGAATTAAATTCTATAAATCTCGTGGCTCCTTCAAATCGAGAAAGTACATCTAACTTATTAAAGTAATAATTATCATTCTGATTTTTATAAGATGTATTCCTAAACGAGATTTTCCCATATGCATCATCATAATTACTGGCATTCATATTCATTCTTACACGACTTCTAAATATGGAAAGACTATCTTTTTTCACAAAGTTTAGTGCTTTTAAATTCGCATAATCAACATTAGCCTCAAAATCATACTTCTTAATAACTTCAGAAAAATCCACAAGTCCGGCAAAACTCATTTTTAAGTTTTTATCGTTTACTGTCAGGTTTCCATCAAAAATTTTGTTTCTAACATTTCCAGCAACCTTTACCCCTTTATAGTTGTAATTGTTATAATCAACATCAAAAACATCTCCTTTTACCTGTGTATTAACATTCTCTGCGATAAACCCTTTACCGTTTACATCAAAATTTAGAGACGCATTTCCAACTGCCGGATCATTAAGAAATGTACCAAAATCAAATTCTTCAAAAATGATATTTCCTTTATAGGAAGCGTTATCGATGTCATTAATTTTTGTTATTTCTAAATTAGAGTCAACAAAACCTAATTCGGTCACTATTTCTATATCTGCAATAACCGTAGAACTTGTTACTTGAGAGTTTCCTACTATAATAAACATGCCAAGTCTATTAAACGACGAGGGTATGGCGTCTCCTAGAACGTTTGGCAATAGCCCTTTTAAATCTCTATATGTAGAAGAAAGGTTTCGAAAATACCCGTTCATATAAAAATTGTCATTTTCTTTATTAAACAAATTTTTGAAATTGATGTCTCCATAAACCCTAGTATTCCTACTGGTATTCAATTTTAAATTTGTTGTTTGCAGGTCGTTTAAAGTACCTGATAAATTGACACTAAACTTGGCAGATTGATTGGCGCCAAATTCATTGTAGAATGTATTAAGTTCATCTAATTGAACATTAGAGTCTTTAAAACTTGCAGAAACCAAAACTTTATCTGTAAAGAATTGCAGATCTTTTCTATCATAAGAAAACTTTAAATCTCCATTTAAAACAGACTTAGGTGTTTTTATTTGAAGATTTGCAAACGTCATATCTTTTAATGTATATGCAAAATCTGTCATTAAATTTTCCATAACCAAGCCTCGGCTATCAATAAGAGACAACGTATTAATTCTAGCACTTACATCACTTCCTTTAATTAAAAAATTGGTTGCATTAATGTTTAGGTTATTAAAATGAAGCACATTTGTGGTTTCTCTATTTTCATCAGATAGATTAAAAATACCGTTATAAATAGAAACATCGCTAGAGGATAGTAGAAAACTTCCATCTCCTTTTGTTGGGTTGTCTCCTTCTAGCTTAGCAACAAAAATATCTAGATTGGTATCTCTTGAACCTTCATAGGTTTTAATATTAAAAACCAAACCTATAATGTCTATATCTCCGAATTCTAATTTACCATTAGATAAATTCCCATAATTTAAAATAGACGTATTTAATTCGGTGATGTTTATAAGCGTATCTTTCTTATAATCTTCTATGTAAATATTTTTTAGTTCAACATCGCCATTAAACTGTAAACCAATCTTATCGATGTTTATATTCGTACCAAAATCATTGTTGATTCTTTTCGTAGCATAATTCCCCAAACTGGTTTGAATTGCGGGTATAGAAAGCACAAGCACCAAAATGATGAAAAGCAGCAAAATAATGCCCACTATTTTTAATACTATTTTAAAGAGTTTTTTGATACTTTTTTTAATTATAATTTAAATTAAGAATATCCTATTTTTGCACTTACGAATAAAAACTATAGGTTAGATTTTTATTTTGTTTCAAAATTAACAATTATTGTGCCTAATATTTACTAATGTCCTCACAAAATATTTACATTCTGGGAATTGAGTCATCATGCGATGATACAGCTGCAGCTATAATACACAACGGGAAAATTTTAAGCAATGTTGTGGCAAGTCAAAAAATACACGAAGAGTTTGGTGGTGTGGTGCCTGAATTAGCATCCAGAGCACACCAACAAAATATTGTTCCTGTAGTACACCAAGCATTGAAAAAAGCTGGTATATCTAAAGATCAACTACACGCTATTGCATTTACTCGTGGCCCAGGTTTAATGGGGTCTTTATTAGTAGGAACCTCCTTTGCCAAATCTTTAGCTTATGGTTTAAATATCCCACTAATAGATGTTAACCATATGCAAGCACACATTCTGGCGCATTTTATAGATGAAGAAGGTTTTGAAAAACCATCATTTCCTTTTATTGCAATGACGATTTCTGGCGGACACACCCAGATTGTTGAAGTGAAAAACTATTTTGACATGACTGTTATTGGTGAAACTATTGATGATGCCGTGGGAGAAGCTTATGATAAAAGTGGAAAAATTCTTGGTTTAGGATATCCAGCAGGACCAGAAATTGATAAGCGTGCACAAAAAGGCAACCCAAAAGCCTATCAATTTACAAAACCAAAAGTTGATGGCTTAAACTTTAGCTTTTCTGGCTTAAAAACAGCAATTCTTTATTTTATTCAGCGAGAAGTAAAGGCAAACCCTAATTTTATTGAAGAAAACCTAAACGATATTTGTGCTTCTATTCAATATACCATCATTGGTATTCTAATTGATAAATTAAAACTTGCTACAAAACAAACAGGCATTAAACAAATTGCTATTGGTGGTGGAGTTTCTGCAAATTCTGGTATCCGTCAAGCTTTAAAAGATGGGGAACAAAAATTTGGTTGGACTACTTACGTTCCTAAATTTGAGTTTACCACAGATAATGCTGCTATGATAGCTATTGTTGGTTATTTAAAATACTTAGAAGGTGATTTTGCCGAACAAGGTGTTACAGCTTCAGCTAGACTTAAAATATAGTTGGCAGTATTCAGTTGCAGTTGGCAGTATTTGGTATTGTTGTTCTCGATTTTTTCTTTGCGTCTTTGCGTCTTTGCGCCTTTGCGAGAAATTAATATAGTTTGCTACATAAGTAGCTCAAAAAATCAAAAATCCGCAATCGTAAATCGTAAATCCTTTTTATCTTCGCTTTATGCAATTATTTTACAATCCAGAGATTACAGATAGTACTACGCAGTTTTCTTTTCCTAAAGAAGAAAGTAAGCATATTGTTAAGGTCTTACGAAAGCATGTTGGAGACATATTGCACATTACAAACGGGCACGGGTGGTTGTTTACAGCTGAAGTTACCATACCAAATACCAATAAATGTATCGCTACTATTGTATCTAAATCTCAACAGTTAAAAAGAGATTATCGCTTACATTTAGCAGTAGCACCAACAAAAATGAACGATCGTTATGAATGGTTTTTAGAAAAAGCTACTGAAATAGGCATCGATAGTATTACACCTATTTTTTGTGATCATAGTGAACGCAAAGTCATTAAACCAGAACGTTTTGAACGTATTTTACAATCAGCAATGAAACAGTCCCTAAATTGTTATTTGCCCATATTAAATGATGCTATGCCTTTCAAAACTTTTATAAAACAGGATTTTAAAGGTGATTTGTTTATTGCACATTGCGAAGAAACCGATAAAAAGTCCTTAAAACAAGAACTAAGACCAAAACGGGACATAACTATTTTAATTGGCCCCGAAGGTGATTTTAGCATTAAAGAAATCGAACAAGCGCTTCAAAAAAACTTCTCTCCTGTTACTCTTGGAGACAGCCGATTACGTACAGAAACAGCTGCCATTGTTGCTTGTCATTCGGTGGCTTTTATTAACGAATTATAATTTTTGTTGACTCCCTCCAGTAATATCCAAATTTTCAGTCTGGACAAATGCTACTATCGATAAATCATCATTCTGATTTACTATATCTGGAATAGGAAGGCTTAATTTGCCTTCTTTCGAATCTAAATTTAAGAACATTTCTTCTACGACAATATTGGAGTTTTTAAGTGTTCTATTCTTATTTTCACCGCGCTTGATTGAAGTGATTCGCTCATTAATGACCAACGCCACTCGCAATGTTTTTTTATTAATAACTCCTTCTATTTTATAATTTAAAGAAATAGCAGCATTATCTTTTTTAATATTACTAAGTTCTACCATATTTACAGCACTTTTACTTAAGTAGGTATTGAGTTTCGACTTCATAATACCTTTATTGGAACCTACAAAATGTTCTTTTCCATTTACGACAATCTGTGGTGTATAAATGGAACTGCTATTAAACTTATGCCCGTATTTGCGTTGTTTATCGCTAAACACTTTCTTACTAAAAGGGTCTCTCCAGCCAATGTAATTCCAATAATCTACATGGTAAGACAAGGCTATTACCTCATCATCAGAATATTTAGTCTTAACTTCATTTAATAAATTATCAGCCGGCGGACAGCTAGAACATCCTTGTGAGGTAAACAACTCTAAAACTACAACAGGATTAAATGTCTCTTTTTTTTCCGGTTGAAATAAAAATGATGATATTATTATGGTTAAAAGTATCTTTTGCATAGCAATTCTTTTTATTTTTGACTTTATGATACTTAGTTGGGTGAAAATCAAAAATCTTACAAAAATTATCGTCATTAGTATGTCTTTAATGACTGGTAACTGCATGGCTCAAGATTTAGCTATTTTAAAATATAAGGGTGGCGGCGATTGGTATGGTAATCCTACAGCATTACCTAATTTGATAGCTTTCTGTAACCAAAACATAAACACTAAAATAACGCCTAAACCACAAACCGTTGAAGTTGGCAGTACCGATATTTTTCAATACCCCTTATTACATATGACTGGGCACGGTAATGTTTTTTTTAGCGAAACGGATGCGGAAAATCTAAGAAACTACCTCATATCTGGCGGTTTTTTGCACATAGACGACAATTACGGCATGGAACCTTTTATAACTAAAGAGCTTAAAAAGGTATTTCCCGATAAAGATTTAATTGAACTTTCTACGAGTCATAAAATATTTAATACGCCTTATAAGTTTTCACAGGGCTTACCTAAAATTCATGAGCATGATGGAAAACGTCCACAGGCTTTTGGTATTTTTCAGGATGATCGATTGGTCGTGTTATTTACTTATGAAAGCGATTTAGGTGATGGCTGGGAAGATACGGAAGTACATAATGATCCTGCCGATGTTAGAGAAAAAGCGCTTAAAATGGGGGCTAATATTGTTACATATGCTTTTGAAAATTAAGCTCTGTTTTTGATGAAAGATCTTGTTGTAGTTCTTATTGAATTTATTTTTCACACTAATATTAACGAAGAAATCACTTTAAAAAAAGTATTAATAATAGTCTTTAAGGTTTTAATGTTTTTACTGGTTCTTTCAATTATAATGTGGGTTTTATTAAACTATAACGAATAAATTTTCTGAATGCTTAAAAATTTTTCTCGCAAAGACGCAAAGGCGCAAAGAAACACTGATACTGAATACTGATACTCGACACTGAATACTGAACACTGGATACTCAAAAATGCAACTAACCCATTACAACATAAACTTTTCAAAGCGCTCCTTCCCCATTACTTTGGTTTGTGACAATGTTACTAATGCACCTAATATTGGTAGTCTGTTTAGAATTTCTGATGCTTTTGGAGTTGAAAAATTTATCCTCTGTGGAGATCATATTCCACTTGGAAGAAAAATGACAAAAACGTCAAGGGCTACCGAAAAATCTGTTGATTATGACATGGCTCAATCTGCTTCAGAAGTCATTGAATCTTTAAAAAATAAGGGCTTTCAAATTATTTCATTAGAAATTACAGATACTAGCAAACCTATTCATAATTTCAAATTTTCTGCTAAAAAACCTATTGCTTTGGTTATTGGCGATGAAAATTTTGGAGTATCTGATACTATTTTAAATATGTCTGACGCTGTTATTCACATAGATATGTTTGGGCAAAATAGCAGTATGAATGTGGTACAAGCTACTAATATTGTTTTATATGAAATAACGAAGCAATTATTATAAATCATACCAGATATAAAGTGGGCAACTAAGTAAAATTAGTGTATGCGATTTCTCTCTTTGGTTCGAAATGACTAGATTTACTATTCTAAACTAAATCAATTGACTTCTAACACAATTTCTAACGGTATTTTAAAAGCTATAGCTATTATTTTAGGTATTGCCTTAGTACTTTACTTTTTATATCAAATACAGGCTGTCATTGGTTATATAGCGATTGCAGCGGTGATTTCATTAATAGGAAGACCAATCGTATTATTTTTAGAACGTCGATTAAAATTCAAAAACACCATTGCTGTAATAGTTACCATGGTAGTTCTTTTAGGATTATTTTTAGGATTAGTAGGCTTATTTATTCCTTTGGTTATAAAGCAGGGACAAAATTTATCGCTGTTAAACATTGATGAGCTACAGGTTAATATAGAGAACTTATATGTAGAAATTATTAATTATTTCGATTTACATCAAATAGATTTAGAACAATCCATTAAGGAGTCTAATTTGTTAGCTAAAATAGATTATTCACTGATTCCTGATTTCTTAAACTCTGTTGTAAGTGGCTTAGGCAGTTTTAGTATAGGACTCTTTTCTGTGCTTTTTATATCGTTTTTCTTTCTAAAGGATAGTCGATTATTTGAAAATGGTCTTCTCACTTTTATACCAGATAACAAGGAATCTCGATGGAAAAACTCATCAACCAAAATTAAAGATTTACTTTCTAGGTACTTTGTAGGACTCATTTTCCAAATATTAATCCTGTTTATTATCTACACCATTGGCTTACTTATTATTGGTGTTGAAAACCCTATCGTTATAGCGTTTCTATGTGCCTTATTAAACCTAATTCCTTATGTTGGACCTTTAGTTGGCGCTTTATTAATGATAACATTAACAATGACGAGCAATCTTGGAGAAAGCTTTAGTGAAGTTATTCTACCCAAAACATTTTGGGTATTTATTGTATTTGCCATTGGGCAGTTAGTTGATAATTTTGGCAGTCAGCCAGTTATATTTTCAAAAAGCGTAAAATCACATCCGCTGGAAATATTTTTGGTGATTTTAACTACTGGGATCTTATTCGGTGTTATTGGATTAATTATCGCTGTTCCTGCATACACAGCAATAAAAGTAATCTTAAAAGAGTTTTTATCTGAAAACAAAATCGTAAAGAAACTCACAAAAGATTTATAATATTATTTTTTGAACACCTTCATTTTAAATACTGAAATTCAAGAATTTATACATAAGCATTTAAATTCTGATGTAGCGTCATTACTACTCAAAGGCGCGTCGTTTCCCAATGTTGAAATCAAAGATCTTATAGAACAAATTGAGGCAAAAAAGCGCTGTGAAAAAAAGTTGCCAACATGGTTTCATTGTAAAAATATATATTATCCAAATAAGTTAAATATTGAACAAACATCTTCTGAAATAACGGCTCAACATAAAGCTAGTTTGATTAATGGCGATGACGTTATAGATTTAACAGGCGGCTTTGGAATAGATTGTTATTATTTTTCAAAGGTATTTAAAACAGTGATGCATTGCGAAATCAATGAAAGCTTATCAAACATTGTAAGTCATAACTACAAACAACTAGAAGTCAATAATATTGAAACCAAAAATACAGATGGTATCAACTATTTAAAAACTTCGAAAAAGCAATTTAATTGGATTTATATTGATCCTTCCAGAAGACATGATAGTAAGGGAAAGGTCTTCTTTTTAAATGATTGTCTCCCTAACGTTCCAGAGCATATCGATTTGTTATTTAATCATTCAAAAAACGTTATGATTAAAACATCTCCTTTACTAGATTTATCTGTTGGTATTAATGAATTAAAGTATGTAAAAACAATTCATATTGTTGCTGTAAATAATGAGGTAAAAGAGTTGCTCTGGGTATTAGAAAATGGTTTTAAAGGCGATATAAGTATCCATACTGTAAATATTAAAAAAGAATCGAAAACGTTCTTTAAATTTTCAATAGAAACTGAAAAAACTTCAGAATCAAAATACCATCCACCACTCTCCTATTTATATGAACCAAATAGTGCTATTTTAAAGGCGGGAGCTTTTCATGCTATAAGTAATCAGCTTAATGTATACAAACTTCATAAGCATTCGCATTTATACACAAGTGATTCTCTAATTGATTTTCCTGGTAGAATTTTTAAGATAGAAAGCTTTATTCCGTACAATAAAAAAGAATTGAAAAAGCTAGGGATTTCCAAAGCCAACATTACTACTCGTAATTTCCCTGAAACAGTTCAACAGATTCGAAAAAAGTTCAATATTAAAGATGGTGGCAACATTTACTTATTCTTTACTACTGATGTGAATGATAACAGAATTGTATTAATAGTTTCTAAATAAAAAGACCTTACTTTTTATCCTGTAGGTATTTATGTATATTTAAGCGCATAAATATTTTATATATAATCACTTATATACATATTAGTAAATCATATGATTTTCCAAAATGTTTTAAATAAGTGAAACAACAACATATGAATTTTAGACATAAGTTATGAAAGAAAACAAATCAAATTTCGAACATATTGTTTCATTAATTAAAAGTTTAATCTGGCCTTTTATTATTCTTGTGTTTTTTCTTTCCTATAAAACTGAGTTTAATGCTATTGTAAATTACCTGCCCGAAATGATAAAAAAGTCATCAAAAGTAACTGTTGGGGGTATTTCCATAGAAGTACAAAATATTGCAGAAATTAGTGGAAACCCTGAATTAGCTAAAATTATTCCATCATTATCTAACGAAGGCATTAAAACACTTCTAAAAATAGGAACGGGGGGAAGGCATATAGTGCTCAGCCGTCGTGGAGACTCTTTGTTTAATTTAACAGAAAGTATTAATCCATTTTATGAATTAGAATCTAATGGCTTGGCTAAAGCTTCATACGGTTATAACAAACCTAAGGTTTCTATTAAAAAGTTCTTGGAAGACTATGTTAGTTTAAATTTATCGGATTTAGATCATGAATTGAATTTAAAAAAGATAGAAGGGATTAATTTAAATAGAATGAAAAAAGGGATTAAAAGATCCAATACAACTAGTTCTAAATGGGAATCGTTAGACAATTTTGGAATTGAATTGAACGATGAAGGAAAGAAAGCTTATGAAATTATTATTCAAGTAGTTTCAAAAGAACTATCCGAAAGCTAACACTTACTCAATACATTTCAACTTATCACTAAAAAACTCTTTATAATCTATATCTGTAATATTATGAGTTCCTTCTGTTCCTTTTAATAATATTGATTTAATTGGAGACTTTTTTAATTGTGTAATTTGTGATTTAGAAAGGTTTCCTTTAAACAAAAATGTACCACATTCCATATTCCAGGTATGATAAAAGGTTATTGTCTGATTATTTTCAAGTTTAACTTTTACAGATGACCGATTACTGGTAAAATAACTAACGCAACCTAAATCTTTTTTAGAGTTAAAAAATATATTTACTTGTTGACCATATTTATATAATTCTACGGTTAAATCATCGCTTATTGAATAAGGGTCTGTTCGGATATGATTTTTTTTGTAAAACTCATCATACGTATTTATAGCATAATGACATGTATTTCTAAACTTAGCTCTTTCTGAATTAGCACTTTCATCTATTTCTGTTGCCACTGAATCTTGCTGTCCACTAATGTCTTCCTTAGCTTTAAGAATAGAGTCTTGAATCCTTATTTTTTCTTTTAATTCTGCTTCTCGTTTTTTGGCTTGTATCAATAACTCTTGTTGGTGTTTGGAATCTTCCTTGACCTTTCTAATAATAGAATCTTGAACCCTCTGTCTTTCAATCAATTCAGCTTCCCTTCTTCTAGCTTGGGCCAATAGCTCTTGCTCACGCTTGGCTGCTTCTTGAGCCTTGTTAATGGAATCCTGAACCCTTTGCTTTTCTTTTAATTCGGCTTCCTGTCTTTTGGCCTGTGCCAATAACTCTTGCTGACGCTTAGCTGCTTCTTTAGCTTTGTTAATGGAATCTTGAACCCTTTGCTTTTCTTTTAATTCGGCTTCTTGCCTTTTGGTCTCTGCCAATAACTCTTGCTCAAGCTTGGCGGCTTCTTTAACCTTATTAATGGAATCCTGAACCCTTTGTTTTTCTTTTAATTCAGCCTCTTGCCTTTTGGCCTCTGCCAATAACTCTTGCTCTCGTTTGGCGGCTTCTTGAGCTTTGTTAATGGAATCTAGAACTCTCTGTTTTGCTTTTAACTCGGCTTCCCGCCTTTTCGCCTCTGCCAATAACTCTTGTTGACGCTTGGCTGCTTCTTTAGCTTTGTTTATGGAATCTTGAATCCTTTGTTTTTCTTTTAATTCGGCTTCTTGCCTTTTCGCCTCTGCCAATAATTCTTGCTCACGCCTAGCTGCTTCTTTAACCTTATTAATGGAATCCTGAACTCTCTGTTTTGCTTTTAACTCGGCTTCCCGCCTTTTCGCCTCTGCCAATAACTCTTGTTGACGCTTGGCTGCTTCTTTAGCTTTGTTTATGGAATCTTGAATCCTTTGTTTTTCTTTTAATTCGGCTTCTTGCCTTTTCGCCTCTGCCAATAATTCTTGCTCACGCCTAGCTGCTTCTTTAACCTTATTAATGGAATCCTGAACTCTCTGTTTTTCTTTTAATTCAGCTTCTTGCTTTTTCGCCTCTGCCAATAATTCTTGCTCACGCCTAGCTGCTTCTTGAGCCTTGTTAATGGAATCCTGAATCCTTTGTTTTTCTTTTAACTCGGCTTCTTGTCTTTTGGCTTGTGCTAATAACTCTTGCTCACGCCTAGCTGCTTCTTGAGCCTTGTTAATGGAATCCTGAACCCTTTGCTTTTCTTTTAATTCGGCTTCCTGCCTTTTCGCTTCTGCCAATAATTCTTGCTGACGCTTGGCTGCTTCTTGAGCCTTATTAATGGAATCCTGAACCCTTTGCTTTTCTTTTAATTCAGCTTCCTGTCTTTTTGCCTGTGCTAATAACTCTTGCTCACGTTTGGCTGCTTCTTGAGCTTTGATAATAGAATCTTGTTTCCTTTTTTCTCTTTTCTCTTTATTAACTATTTCTTCTATTCTTTTCTTTCTATTTTCTTCTTCCTTAATAGCCTTTTCCAGTTCCTTTTGTTCGTTAGCATAATATAAATCCATCATTTCCTCATTAATCTCTAAAAAATCAGAATTCACATAACCAACCCATTCTTTATATATTATTTTATATATGTCCTTACCTAAATAAGCTGTAACTATACATCTTTCATTTTCTTTAAACTCAGCTAAAGGTTGTGAAAACTCATTAGGCGTTTTATACATACTACCATCCTCGAAAAAAGTTGTAGGAATAGATACTTCTTGCGAAAAAATATGGCTAGATAGTATAAGGCAAACAAGTAGAGAGAAAAATTTCATATAGTAAATTGTAGAACGTGTAAATATAATAACCTGTTAAACTAATAACGAAGAAATACGACCTAATTTGAAAAAAGTCGAGGTGTAGTAGTTTTTATCTATTTTTAATGCCAACAAGATCATTAAAACAGATAAAATACCAAAGGAAAATTATATTAAGCCTAATTCTAGATAACCGATTATCAAAAAAACAGCGATAAAATTGACGCACAAGCAAAGCCTGTAATTGCCAATAATGTGGTCATGGCTGTCCAACTTTGAAACGTTTGCTTTTCAGATAATCCCAGATATTTACCAACCAACCAAAATCCACTATCATTTACATGAGACATAATACTTGCTCCGGAAGCTACAGCTATTACTAGTAATGCTTTTTGTGGATCTGAAACAGATTCCATTAAAAGCGGTGCAGTGAGACCAGCTGCGGTAATCATTGCTACGGTTGCAGACCCTTGTAAAATACGAATTACAACGGCAGATAAAAATGCAAATAATAATATACTAACGCCTTCATTTGCAAAATAATTAGCTAGCATTTCTCCTGCGCCTGTGTTTACCAGCATTTGTTTGAACACCCCACCTGCTCCTGTTATTAAAATTATCATACCTGCTGGTGCCATGGACTTTGTACTGATATCTAACAATTGATCTTTTGTAAAGCCTCTTCGAATTCCTAATAGATACCAGGCAATCAAATTGGCTATAATTAATGCCGAAAATGGGTGTCCAATCATCCCCATCCATTCCAGTATTTTTTTAGGTATTATATGTTCTCCTACTAACGGACTGTTTAGTATAGTGTTTACAACTATTAGTAAAATAGGAATAGCGATTATACTAATAATGATACCAACTGAAGGAAGATTTTCTAGTTCTTTGGTCTCAGTAGTTATTTCAATCTGGGATACTTGAACTCTTTTTGAAATAAATTTTCCAAAAATAGGACCGCATAGAATTGCTGTTGGAATTCCTGCAATTAATCCAAAAAATATGACCCATCCCAAATCTGCTTTTAAAATATCTGCAACAGCTACTGGACCTGGTGTAGGTGGAATAAATGTATGTGTTATAGCTAATCCTGCCAGTAACGGAATTCCATAAAGTAATATAGGTTTACCTGTCTTTTTTTGAAGGGCGTATACCATAGGTACTAAAATAATAAAGGCTACTTCAAAAAATACTGGAATAGCTACAATAAATCCAGCGAGCATTAATGCCCAGGGAGATCGTTCTACTCCAAACTTAGCCAATAATGACGCGGCTAATGATTCTGCACCTCCGGAATGTTCCAGAATAGCACCAAATATACCTCCCAAACCAACAACTAGTGCAACAAAACCCAATGTGTTTCCCATACCTTCTTGCATGGTTTTTATAATTGTTAAGGGTTCCATTCCTGATAAAACTCCCACGAAAATACTTGCAATTAGTAAGGATAAAAATGCCTGTATTTTAAAACGTAAAATCAGTACTATTAATAATACAACTCCTAATATTACTGATGTTAAAAGAGAAAAATCTATCATAATTAATACCAATTAGTGTGAAAAAATTGACCTTTAGGTGCATCTATTTTTTGATACGTATGTGCTCCAAAATAATCGCGTTGTGCTTGAATTAAGTTTGCTGGTAAGTTTTCGGTGGTGATTGCTATCCAATGATTATAAGCAGACCAGAATGTATCAAATGGTACTCTATGTGATAAACTGTAGGTTATACTTTTTGTTATATGGTTTTCTGCTGAAATCAATACCTCTAATAAATCTGTTGTATCCAAATAACTTTCATAATCTTTAAATACATCCACTGATGTTTCCATGAATTCAGAGCGGATGATGCAACCGTTGGTCCAGATACGAGCAATTTCTGATATGTTTAACTGCCAATTGAATGTTTTAGAAGCCAATCGAATCAGTTCAAAACCTTGATGGTGATTTATAATTCTTGCAAATCGATATGCCTTTTCTAAACTGTTAACATCAAGTACATCTGTAGTTTTTAAATCACTCTTAATAAACTTAGATAGCTGTTTTCTTTTTTCTTTAAAAGAAGATATATAACGGGCAAAAACAGCAGAAGACATCATGGTATTTACTGTACCCAAATCGAAACCAGCTTTTGTAGACCAGGAACCAGTCCCCTTATTACCGGCCTTGTCTAAAATAGTATCCAGCACATACTTTCCATTTTCCTTAGTTTTTAGAATATTAATTGTAATTTCTAATAAGTAACTAGATAAATCTGTCGTATTCCACTGTGATAAAATAGTAGCAATTTCTTCATTATTATTGGTTATGGATAATAGGGCATAAATTTCTGCTAACAATTGCATCTCGGCATATTCAATGCCGTTGTGAACCATTTTAACAAAATGGCCAGCGCCTTGCGGCCCTACATAAGTGCAACAGGCGTTACCCTTTTTATCTTTAGCTGCAATGGCTTCTAAAACTGGTTTTATAATCTGGTAACTTTCTTTAGCACCTCCAGGCATAATAGAAGGTCCCTTTCTTGCTCCTTCTTCTCCTCCCGAAACGCCACAACCTATAAAATGAAGCTGCTTACTTATTAAATATTCATATCTTTTATTCGTATCTAGGTAATGTGAATTACCACCATCAATTAAAATATCACCTTCAGATAAAATAGGTATTATTGCTTCGATAACTGCATCAATGGCTTTACCGGCCTTAATCATGATGAGTATTTTTCTGGGACGTTCTAAAGAATTGACGAATGCCTCTAATTCCGTAAAGCCCTTAATTTGCATAACCTCATCAGCTTTGTTCAAAAAGTCTGAAACCATATGTTCTTCTCCCGGAGCTATTCTATTATATACAGATAGTGCGTACCCCTTTTCTGCAATGTTTAAGCTTAAACTACTGCCCATAACACCCAGTCCTATAACTCCAAAAAACGATTGATTTAGATTTTCCAATTTTGAAATGATATTTTTTGTAATTTTTTCTGGCGATTCGGAAATGTCAATATGAATTCCATATTCAGGCATTTCTAAATCCTTAAATTGAGAAGTCAACAAATCTGCATTCATAAAATGTCCACCTCTTTTTTCAATTCTGCCTTTAATTAAATCATAACTACCTGATAAATGAACCCATATAATATCATTATATCTTGAAGACAGCACGGCTCTATACTTTTCCTTTAATGCAGAGCAAGCTAATATAGCTCCATTTTCTTCAGACCATGTTTCAATATTACTTGCTAATGAAAGTAACCAAGGGTATCTATCATCATCATTTAAAGACATACCCTTTGTCATTTTATCAATGTTAGATTTTGGATGAAAATCGTCACCATCAAAAAAAGGAATCCCAATTTTTTGAGATAATTTTTTTCCTACTGTAGTTTTACCACACCCACTGACACCTAATAGCACAATAATCATACACACTACTTTTTAAGATAGAAGGTATGTTTTAAACCAGATTCAGCATCAGCCCCTACCCAAATATTAAAATCACCTTCTTCTGCATCACGAATTTGTTTATGATTTGTAAATTCTAACTGTGCTGCCGACACTTTAAAAATTACTTCTTTAGTTTCACCCGCATTTAAACTTACATGTTCGAACCCTTTTAATTCTCTAACAGGTCTCGTAATACTACCCACTATATCTTGCGTATAAAACTGGACAATCTCTTTACCTTTCTTCTCTCCAACATTTGTAATAGAAACTTTGACGAGTAATTCTTCGTTGAAACCAATTGTATCCTTAGATATTTGTAAATTATCATATTGAAACTCTGTATACCCCAAGCCAAAGCCAAAAGGAAAGTGTGGTGTATACCCAATATCTAAATAATGAGAATCATTTCCTAAGGAGCTCTGCCAAGCACCAATAGGAATATCATACATAGCCACATAGTCTTTTTTATTGGCTGGCCTTCCCGTGTTTTTATGATTATAAAAATATGGTAATTGACCTGCAACTTTTGGCCAAGACACGGGTAGTCTTCCTTCTGGTTCTCTAAATCCAAAAATAATCTCTTGCAATGCAGCACCTCCCATGGTACCAGGATGCCAAGACATTAATACTGCATCAACGTTATCTATAATATTCGTAATGGTAATAGGCCGACCTGCCATAATCACCAAAACAATAGGCTTGCCTGTTTTGGATAATTCTTTTATTAAATCTTCTTGTACACCTGGTAAGTCTAGAGAAGCTCTACTATGAGCCTCACCTGATAGAATAGCTTCTTCTCCTGCAACAAACACAATAACATCAGAATCTTTTACACCATTAATAGCTTTTTTAAATTGTGCTTTAGATCTGTCTCTGCTATGGGTTAATGCTGTTACATACGTAACATTAACTTTTGCGTCTTTAAAGGCTTTTAAAGGTGTTATAGTATGTTCTTTTTCACCATCGAATGTCCAGGTTCCCATTTGATCTAATGGTGCATTAGCCAAAGGCCCTATTAATGCTACTTTTGTATCACCAGACAAAGGCAATATATTCTTATTTTTCAGTAATACCGAACTTTTAATTGCTGCTTCTTTGGCTTCTTCTAAGTGTCCTTTTTTATAAAAACTTGCTTCATTATTTTTATCTCGATATGGTGTTTCAAAAAGCCCTAGTCTCAATTTTATTCTTAATATGTTTTTTACAAACGCATTTAACTGAGATTCTGTAACTTTTCCTTCTTTTATCAAATCTTTTAAGTGATACTCATAAGCTCTACTAGTCATTTCCATATCCATACCTGCATTTGCTGCCAATTCGCCTGCTTGCTTTTCATCTTTTGCATAACCGTGAGCGATCATTTCTATAACAGAATCCCAATCACTAACAACAAATCCATCAAAATTTAATTCATCTCTTAAAACGTTTTTTAATAGAAATTCATTCCCTGTCGCCGGGATACCATTTATCTCATTAAACGATGTCATAACTGTTGCTGCTCCTGCATCTAAAGCTGATTGAAAAGGTGGTAAATACACATTACGCAGCAATGGTTCGGGAATTATTGTGGTATTGTAATCTCTCCCTCCTATAACTGCTCCGTAACCAATGTAATGCTTAGCACATGCAGCTATGCTTGTTGGGTTGTTTAAAGAATCACCTTGAAACCCTTCAACATAGGCTTTTCCATAAATTGAAGCTAGATAAGGGTCTTCTCCCGGAGATTCTGCTATTCTTCCCCAACGGCTATCTCTGGCAATATCCAACATTGGTGCAAACGTCCAACGAATTCCAACTGAACTGGCTTCTATAGCTGCTATTCGAGAGGATGATTTTACTATATTCGTATCCCATGAAGACGCTAAACCAATAGGTATTGGAAATATCGTTTTAAATCCATGAACGACATCTCTCCCAAAAATCAAGGGGATTTTATTCGGACTTTCCTCCACTGCTATTTTTTGGAGTTCGTCTACAAATTCAACATTCATGACATTTAACAATGCTCCGACTTTACCTTGTCTTACATCTTCTTTTAGTTCGTCTGATAGTGTTTTTGACCTACTGGACGTTCCTCTTAAATTGGTTTGTCCTATTTTATCATCTATAGACATGGTTGCCAATACACTGTCTATAAATTTCTCTTCAACATTATTCTTTGTTGTAGAAACTTTATTTTCTGAACAACCAATTAAGGTGAGTGCTATAATTACTAAGTAATATTTCATTAAAATGCATTTAATTATTTAAGATCTCGAAACGTCGTTATTCCCTTTCTTCTTCTTTCTTAAATTCTTTTATTATTCAACTTCAAATTTTATTGTCTTGGAAATATTATTAGATGCATTTCCTATATATGCTATATAATTCCCTTTTTCTAAATTCCAATCTGAAATATTCTCATCATAAAATGCCAAATCATTTACATAAATGGATATCTCGACAGACTGCGAGGTACTCTTTTTTAATACCATTTTCTTAAATCCTTTTAGTTCTTTAAGGGCTCTTTTTACTTTAGATTTTGGCTTTCCAACATAAACCTGAATGACTTCTGCTCCATCTGTATTTCCTGTATTTGAAACCGCTCCGGAGATAACTACTTGCTCTCCTTTTGAATATGTTTTTTTGTTTAATTTAAAATCGGATAACTCGAATGAGGTATAAGACATCCCTTCACCAAAGGCAAATAGAGGTTTAATCTTTTTTGTATCATGCCAACGATATCCTACTAAAATATCTTCTTTGTAATATTGATTAGTACCGTCTCCTGGGTAAGACAGTTCTCCAAAATGATGGGCTGCATTATCTTTTAATTTTGTAGGAAACGAGAATGGTAGTTTCCCTGAAGGATTAACATCTCCACTAATAACATCTGCTAACGCATCTCCTGCCATACTTCCCAGATACCATCCTTGTATTAGCCCATTAATTTTATCTAACCAGGACATTTCTACAGCATTCCCTGTTAATAGCACTACACCAACATTTTTATTAACTGCCGTAATTTCATTTAGTAATTCATCTTGTCCAAAAGGTAATTCAAATTGTTTTCTATCTTCCCCTTCACAATCTTGAAGGTGGCTTTTATTTAAACCGCCAACGAACAACACTATATCTGCTTTTTTGGCAACTTTAATAGCTTCAATTTTTAAGGAATCTGCATCATACGGCGAAGGCAAAACTTCGTCATATATTGAGGGCCCTGAAGCAAACCCCATGGCATGAACAATTTTTGCGTTTTTATAACGTGCTTTTAATCCTTCAAGAGGGGATATTTCAAATTGTGGTTTTAATTCTGAAGAACCACCACCCGCAGTCATTGATCGTGTTGCATTTTCTCCAATAACAGCTATTGTTAGTCCTTTTTCATCTTCAATCGGGAAAAAATTATCTTTATTTTTAAGTAGCACAATACCTTCTGTAGCTACATTTCTAGCTACATTATGGTGTTCTACATTGTTCATTCTTCCAAAAGGCCTATTGTCACTCATGTTTGTTCTTAACATCAACCTTAGAATGCGTCTCACTTTATTGTCAACTACAGATTCTTCTATTTCTCCCTTTTTAATTGCTTTCAAGAAAGGTGTTGCCAAATAATAGTTGCTATAGTGATTTAAAGTGGTTGTTCCCAAACCATCTGTTCCTGTACCCATTTCCATATCTAAACCGTACAAAGCAGCTTCTTTTGTGGAATGTGCCGAACTCCAATCGCTTATTACAACACCATCAAACTCCCAATCTGTTTTTAGTATTTTATGAAGTGTTGGGTTATGTGTAGTGTACTTACCTCTAAATTTATTGTAAGCCCCCATAATTGCCCAAGTGTTGCCTTCTTTTACTGCTGCTTTAAAGGCTGGTAAATAAATTTCGTATAAGGCTCTATCGCTTACTTCAACATTGATTTTATCTCGCAAATGCTCCTGATTATTTAAAACAAAATGTTTTACACATGCGGCAACGCCATTTTCTTGAACTCCTTTTATATAAGGCACTACAAGCTTTGAAGCTAAATACGGATCTTCGCCCATATACTCAAAGTTTCTACCATTGTATGGGGTTCTGTATATATTAACTCCTGGACCTAAAAGCACATCTTTTTTTCTGTATCGTGCTTCCTCTCCAATACTGAAACCATATTCTTTGGCAAGCTTTGGATTAAAAGTCGATGCTAAACAGGTTAGTGCTGGAAAGGCTGTAATGGAATCATTAGTCCATTCTGCATACCCCCAGTTATCCCAATTTATTTCTGCTCTTACACCATGAGGCCCATCAGACATCCATACCTCGGGAATTCCAAGACGTGCTACTCCCGGTGTACTAAATTTAGATTGTGCATGACACATCGCTACTTTTTCTTCCAAAGTCAATAAGGAAATTATACTATCAATCTTTTTTTCTATCATTTGATTCTTCTGTGCTTTTACTGTACTAGTCATAAATAATATAAAAACTAAAAAAAGAGGTTTTCTATAAAATTGCTTTATCATAATTTTTTTTGAGATGAATTCATTTTTCTTTTTTTGGAAAAAAGCCAAGGAATCAGTTCTGTTTCATTGAACGCTTTTTTGAATGATTCTCCGTGACCTGTATTTCTGTACTCTGTATACTTTACATCTGCATTACTATTAGACAATAGCTTAAACATTGTCCTTGATCCTGTTACTGGGTTCCACTTATCGATATCCCCATGAAATATCCAGAATGAGATATGCTTTATTTTTTCCAGTTGATCTGGATCAGAATAGCCAGCCATAGGTATGGCTCCTGCAAATAAATGTGGTTTTCTGGCTGTGAATTCCCAAGTTCCAAAACCACCCATTGACAGCCCTATGATATAAACTCTATCTGTATCAATATTTTTATCTTTTATTGTTTGCTCTATTAATTCTAATGCAGCTGCTCCAGATTCGGAAGGCTCAGGACTCATTTTATAAGTACCATCTGTTCCTAAACCTTTAAAAGGTGTTTCTGGTGAATTCCCAATCCATTTTGCCCATTCTTCATTTTCTGTTTTATCTGAACACTGCGGAATTAAAATATGACAGGGGTATTGAGATTGCATTGTGGTTTCTAATAATGAATTTGAATTCGTAATTATCCCTGCTTCATGGTATATCTTTGAATCATTATCAACTCCCCGGTCACCCCTTCCGTGTAAAAAAACCACTAAAGGAATTTTTGTTTTGGCCTCATTTTTGGGGCTAAACAAACGATAAGGCATTTTTAATCCATTTGAAGACGAAAAAACATACTTTGTCAATAAAGAATCAATGGTCAATTCTTCCATGTTATAAGCCTTCTCCTTTAAGGTGACTTTTTGTGCCTTTGCACTTATACAGCTTAGAAAAACAAAAAAAATAAATGGTATAGGTAATTTTAACATCTTAACTGTTTCTAAAGTGTTGAAATGCCCCTTATTTAAATCAGGGGCAGTCAACACAAAAACTAAACTAATTTGATACTTATATTTACTTAAGCTCTCTATTATAAAGACCCATAGGAAAGAAAAACGGGTAGCATTAAAATGACAATTATAATTTCAGAAAATGAATAAAAGATTTTCAGAACAACTACTGGCTAAATATTAAGCCATATAACATCTTTAAATATTTGATAATAAACAAAATAAGCTCAAAATCTTTATAACTCTTAATGTATCCCGTGAAGTTTAAATACTAAAAGAAGTAAAATGAGGCGTGTTATAAAAAAGCAACATTCTTTTTGATTTTTGTGTTCTGCGTTTGTTTTTTCATAAAACGTCAATTTATTTTAATAAATTGAGGGTAATCGTTATTTTTGGCTGCAATGATATGTTTGTGACCATTAATATTAATTGAAATCAAATCTTTTACATCTCCTCTAATAGACAAACCACATTCTGCACTTGGCACAGATAAAAAATTACCATTGCCATCCCCTTTTAAATAATTACCTATACTAGAGTCATTTCTAGGAGTCTCTATCTCTGAAGTGTATAAATTTCCAGCAATCACAATATCTTTAAACCCATCGTTATCTATATCGTCCGTAATAATTTTGTTTACTGAAGAAAACTGAGCTTCGTTAGGTAATTTGATCAGTTTAAAATTACCATGTCCTAAATTTTCAATATAGCTGCTTGCAAAAGTCTTTGCTTTATAATGTATTTCTGCTTTTTCTAATTGTTCTTTACCGTAAACTTCTGTGACGTCTGCTTCTGCAAATACATCATATTTATTAAACTTTTTACTTAATGAAGGGATTTGCTGAGTTGAGCACGATTTACCTCGCACAGGAAATAACTTGCCAAAGTTATAATAACTCAACACAATATCCTTTCTATTGTTGCCGTCAAAATCATCTGCAAATACTTCAAAAGGTTCTTCAGCGGTAGCTTTATATTTATAATTTAAGCCCAGATTGCCAACCACATAGTCCATATCTCCGTCATTATCAAAATCATCTTGCGTGATACTAGACCACCAACCACTGGTGTTTTTTAAACCTGTTTTATCTGTAACATTTTTAAATGTACCATCTGTATTACTATAAAATAAAATTGGTGTCCATTCTCCAACAATAATAAGATCTAAAGTACCATTACCATCAAAATCTGTCCAACTAGCATCAGTAATCATGCCTAGTGTATTAAAATCAGGAGCTAATATTTTGGTTACATCTTTAAAAACACCTTTATCATTGTTTAAAATATAGCTTTTAGTTGGCCATGGGTATTTACCAGCTACCAACCTACCTCCAACAAATAAATCCATATCACCATCATTATCATAATCTCCTGCGGTTACTCTAGATCCGCTAGTTTCTATTAAAGGGAGACGATGTACATCTTTTGAAAAATGACCTTTACCATCATTTATGTATAAACGATCTTGAAAATTCAACAGATCTCCATACTTTTCGTTCCCTCCACTTACTACATATAAATCATTATCACCATCTGCATCTGCATCAAAAAACAAGGCGCTCATATCTTCCTTATTTTTATCTAATTCCCAAACATCGTTATTTGTTTTTTCAAACTTTCCGTTTGCATTTTGGATATACAATGCTCCTGCTTGTTTACTAGCACCTCCTATATAAAAGTCATCTAATCCATCACCATTAACATCTGCTACTGCCACTCCAGAGCCTAACATGGATGTTTGGTGGGGCAAAAGTGGTTCTACATAATAATCATTATACTTATTTTCGGTATGCTTAAAATCTACCTGAAGTGTATCTAAGTCTAATGTTTTAAATATAGTTGTATTTACTTTTTTATGCTGATTTATTTTTTTTGCTGACGTATAATCAATTACTAAATTCTGGTTTGCCTTTACATCTCTTAGTTCTGAAACTAACCCATCTGGCCATACAACTTTAATATTGGAAACCGTTTCGGTTTTTCCTAGACCAAAATGAAGTCTAGGCGCTACAGATGATTGGAAACCTCTACTCAATGTAAGTTCACCAAATTGTTGTAAATCACTTGAAGTGACATATACTTTGGCTCCGATACCATTTTTATTATTTTTTGATCCTTTGAAGGTAACTTGTAAAAAATTATTATTATTTAAATTATTGTTTCTATAAACACTAGCTTTATGATCTATATTATTTATTATAAAATCTAAATCGCCATCATTATCTAAATCGGCATAAGCGACACCATTAGAAAATGTTTTTTCTTCCCATCCCCATTCTTTAACCATATTCTTAAATGTATGGTTTTTAGTATTTTTAAAAATATAATTCGATATTTTTTCTGATGGAATTTGCTTAATCTCTTCTGCTGATAATTTTACTCCTCCAAAATGATTTCTGGATTTTAAACTAAGAAAATAATCTCTATTATTTATATCTCTTCTTGTTCCATTTGAAATTGTAATGTCTTTCCATCCATCATTATCTAAATCTGAAAATAAGATTGACCAACTCCAATCTGTAGTTGCGATACCTGCTATTCTTGACACTTCGCTAAAAACAGGATTTCCATTAGTGTCATTTCCTCTGTTTAATTGTAAACAATTCTGCATATACTGATAATGTAAGCCTGCATTTATCATTTTTGTAAACCCTACTGGATTCATGCTAGACATATTAGCTTTAGATCGTCTATTATCTTCTGGTGTCATATCTACTTGAGCTATATCATGTAGATTATCATTATTATAATCAGCAATATCTGACCCCATCCCATATTGTGCCGTATGATTTACGGCATTTTTAGCTATTTCTTTAAACGTCCCATTCTTGTTATTTAGATACATAAAATCTGGAGCGTCAAAATCGTTTGACACATAAATATCTTTCCATCCATCATTATTAAAATCGGCGATGGTAGCACTTAATGATAATCCAAAGTTTAAAACTCCTGCGTCAACAGTAACATCTGTAAATGTACCATCTCCATTATTTTTGAATAAAATATCGGACTCTTCTATTTTTGGATTATGCACTTTGTACTTATAAAATGCAACAGGACTTTTAAATGGTGTTGGTGGATAATTGGCTAGGTATAGATCTAAATCACCATCATTATCGTAATCAAAGAAAGTACTTTGGGTGGTATGTCCTTTATGGTCTATACCATATTTTTTGGCTTGTTCTGTAAACGTTAAATCACCGTTATTGATATATAATAAATTATTCCTCTTATCCCCTTTGCCAGAAACACTCACATAAATATCCAGATACCCATCATTGTTAATATCTACCATAGTAGTGCCTGTAAACCATCTATCATCACCCTTAATTTTGGCTTTTTCGGTTATATCTTCAAATACAAAATCTCCTTTATTGAGATATAATGTATTAGATTTCATGTTTGCAGTAAAAAACAAGTCTACCAATCCATCATTATTGATATCACCAGCTGAAACGCCTCCACCCATATACATATACGGGTAAGTGAAATAGTTTAAACTATCGGTCTCAATTAAATCATTAGAAAATTCAATACCTGTCTCGTCTGCTAATAACAGACTAAACTGTTTTACATCATGTTTTTTACAAGATTGCAAAAACATTAATAACACTAAACTGGCATATAGTATTCTCATATTATAAATATAGGAAAAAGAGGCTTTGAAATATATTCAAAGCCTCATCAAAAACTAAACAAACTCAGGTTTTATTAATTTTCATCAAATTAATATCCGGTATTTTGAGGTAACAAATTAGAATTAACAGATATTTCTGTATTTGGTACGGGCATTAAGTCGCGACCTTGAGGAAGCGTTAAACCATATGAATCTTGAATAAACATAGCGGCTTCACCTGATCTTCTAATTACTGCCCATAAAGAGAATTCTCCTCCTAATTCATGTCTGTATTCCTGCAATATATTAGCTATAGAAACGGTTTTAGCAGGCGCTGTTCCTCCCCAAGCTCTATCTCTTACTCTATCAAAAGCTGTTTGTGCTTTAGCTGTTTGGCCTTCTCTTAAAGCAGATTCTGCTAAACTTAAAAGCACTTCGCCATAGCGTATCCAGATATGCCCTTGACCACCAAAAAGTTGTTCTCTACCCCATCCATCAATATTTGGATCTCTCCAGCTCTTAACGCCCCAATAACCTGATCTGCCTGCTGGGTCTCCACCTGTCCATGGTTCTGCTACAGTTCCAGCTGTATTAATATTTACACCATCATACATGTTTATATCTATTAATGGATCTGGATGCTCCTCTCCAGGGGCTATTACCGTAGCTTGTCTTCTTAAATCGCCCGGTTCGAAAGAATCGTACAATTCTTTTGTGGGGATTCCAGCAAAACCTCCACCACCTGTAATATCGGTAGGCATAGCAAATAGCTGTAAAATATTTACTTCATCATTTCTATTCCAACCTAAATCACCGTTAGCAGCCCATTGCAATTCAAATAAAGATTCTACTCCATTAGGATTGTCTAACGCATGAATATCGAAGTAATCAGGTTCTAATGAAGTGACTCCTCCTGCTTCTATAGCTTCAAAAGCCGTAATAGCCTCAGAATACTGTTTTAACCACATATGAGCATTTCCTAATACGGCATATGCAGTTCCTTTTGTGACTCTTCCTTTATCGGTATCATGTGACCAAGGAAGCCTGTTAACAGCATCATTCATATCGGTTACTATTTGCTGAAACACCATATCTTGAGGGTCTCTTCCTTTAAATGGATCATCGGCTATGCTCAACATTATAGGAACATCTCCATAAACTGCAGCAAGGTATTGGTAAGAGATGGCTCTAATAACTAGTACTTCTCCAATTAAACGGTTACCTAAATCTGCACTTATACTTCCTCCATCTATACCCGATTGAAGACCTACTAATGCATTATTGGCTCTACCAATTGCCCTGTAATTATTAGGCCAAATTTTTACAGGAACTTCGCCATCTGGATTAACATCAAAATTGAAGTAATCTGAATCAGCACGTCGTGCTTGTGGCTGCCAATCTAAAGCAGGATAATTTGCGTAGGCAAAAATACCTTTTACATTATATTCATTAGGCAACCCAGGATCTCCTTGAGAGTCATTTTGAAGCCCATCATACACACCGGTTACTGCTGCTATTGCAGTTGCATCAGATCCATAAACAAATGCTTCCGTTAAATCTTTAGTATTTGGATCTTGTAAGAAACTATCTGAACAACCATATAATAACACTAATAAAAGCGCTCCTATGGTTACAATTCCTTTAATATTTCTAAATTTCATAATCAATTTTTTTAAAATTTTAAATTAAATCCTAAAGTTACAGTACTTGAAACTGGATATGCCCCAGCATCGATACCTCTTGTAGTGACATTGCTATTTCCATTGATGTCAGCATTTTGGCCTATCTCTGGATCAGATCCTGAATAATTAGTTATTGTAAATACATTTTGAATACTCGTATATATTCTAAACGTATCTAATCTTAATTTTTCAACAATTTTAGATGGTAATGTATAGCCAATATTTAAGTTTCTTAATCTGAGATAAGAACCATCTTCAACAAAATAACTAGAAGCTCTATTATTTTGTATATCACCATCGTCTATAAGCGCTCTAGCGTATGCATTTGTTGAGCCCTCGCCACTCCATATATTATTAAAATATTCTGTACTAACATTTGAATACGACGCACTATTACCATAACCTGAAGCACTTTCCAGTTCACGCTTTACAAGGTTGAATATCTCACTACCGTAAGACCCATAAAAATTAAGCCCCAAATCAAAATTCTTATAGGAAAAGTTCAAGTTTAAACTTCCAAAGAAATCTGGAACCGGACTCCCAATGACTGTTCTATCTTGATCTGTTATCTCTCCATCGTTGTTTAAATCTACAAATCTACGATCACCGGGAGATGTTC
Organism: Flavivirga abyssicola; assembly: GCF_030540775.2. GTDB lineage: Bacteria > Bacteroidota > Bacteroidia > Flavobacteriales > Flavobacteriaceae > Flavivirga > Flavivirga abyssicola. The sequence goes on from NZ_CP141266.1 coordinate 4,364,481, forward strand.
TAGTTGATTGATACGTACCATCTGGTGAAGCTGTATTCAAAGCATCGATTTCTGCTTGGTTTTGAAAAAGACCATCAGCCACAAAACCATAAAAAGACCCTGCTTCTCCACCTAATTGAGATTTTGTAATATCATACCAAAATCCTCCTGTAAAAAAGTCATTTAAAAATTGGTTAGAAAATGTAACTTCACCATTAGGAACATTTAGCTCAGTTATTTCATTATCTATGAAAGAAATATTTCCATTGATATCAAAGTTAAAGTCTCCATCATTTTTTCGGTATCCTACTAAAAGTTCAAATCCTTTATTTACTATTGTTCCGCCATTTACAGGTACAATTGGAAAACCAGATTGTGAAGGACTATTAATAAAAAGTAAAAAATCCTCTGATGTTCTATTAAAATAGTCTGCTGTAAAGTATAATCTATTATTTAGAAGCTCACCTTCTAAACCAATATTTGTTTGCACTTGTGCTTCCCATGTTAAGTTTGGATTAGATGCGCCAACAGGAGCTAAACCTGCCGCATTGTTTCCTGCAAAACTATAACTAGAATCATTATTGGGAGTACCATTATTAAATGTTGTGCTAAATCGGTATGGCTGAATACCTTGAAAGTTTCCTGTTTCTCCCCAACTAGCTCTTAACTTTAAAATATCAAAAGCACTGTCTTGCATGAAATTCTCTTCGTCAATATTCCATCCAACTGCAAATGAAGGGAAGACTCCCCATAAATTATCTGCACCAAAGGTATCACCAACACCGTCTCTTCTTATAGTTCCGGTAAAATAATATTTACTGTCAAAACTATAATTAAACCTGGCAAAAGTACTTGCCAAAGTTTGCCTAGTAGAGAACCCTGCTGCATCTGTTATCTCTGCTGCTTGAGCTATATCACGAATCCTATTATCCAGAAAACCGCTTCCTTCTACTTCGCTAAACTTTCTAAATGTTCTTTGTACTGAAATACCTCCTAAAACATCTATACTATGTTTTTCAGCAAATGTTTTCTTGTACTGTAGTATATATTCTGCTAACCATTGGTTAGATGTATCTTGCGTGTACTTATATGTCGCACGGTTTCTAAGGTCTACATTACCAGAACTACGATAATATTCTGGGCTAAAATTCCAACCTGCAAAATTATCACTTCGAGCACCTAAATTTAACCTTGTAGATAATCCTTTGTAAATATCCCATTCGGCACTCATATTAGCCAACACAGTATTTGACACATTATCTTGGTCATTTTCCAAAGCTCTAGCTACCCAGTTTCTACCATCACGAAACGCTTCTCCTGTTACATCAGGGAATGCCCCAAAATTACCATTGGCATCTACAGGCAAGTTAGTAGGGTTAGTTCCTCCTATTTGATTAGCTTCTCCAGTTGGTGCCAAATGAGGAACTGAAGCATATAAGTTTAATAAAGCACCTCGACCAGTTCCAAGAGGTTGAAAGTTTTGTGAAGAAATGTATTTGGCATTAGCTTTAAAACGTAGCTTATCTGTTATATCAAAAGAACCATTTAACCCCAAATCGTAACGCTTGTATTCTGATCCAATAAGTGTTCCTTCATCATCAAAAATACCAGCTGTAACTGCATATCTAGAATTTTCACCCCCACCTCTAACACTTAAAGTAGTACTTTTTATAGTTCCTTTACTAAATACTTCATCTTGCCAGTTGATGGTTCTCAGATCACCTGGATTACTCCACCCTGAATACGGTATTGCGTTTCCAGCAACATCCACATCAGAACTTCCACTAAGCCCTAAGGCTAATGAAGAAAATTGATTTGCATCAAGTACATCGATAGACTTTGGTTTAGAACGAAAGGCCAAAAAAGAGCTTAATTCTACCGCAACTTTTCCTTTAGTTCCCTGTTTAGTTTGAATTATAACAACTCCATTACTTGCTCGCACACCATATAATGCTGTTGCCGATGCATCTTTAAGTACTGAAATGGATTCAATAGTACTTGGATTTACAAATGATATATCATTAGTAGGAAAACCATCTACCACATAAAGAGGTGTAGTACTTCCAAATGAACCTACTCCTCGTATATTTACAGTTGCTGAAGCTCCTGGAGCTCCAGAGTTTGAAGTAATTTGTACACCAGCAGTTTTACCTTGAAGTGCCTGATCTACAGTAGCTGTTGGGAACGAGGTAAGCTCCTCAGAACTAATTACGGATACTGCACCTGTTAGATCCTTTTTAGTCGCTGTACCATAGGCAACAACAACGATCTCATTTAGAGATTGAGTGTCTTCTACCAAGGTTATATTTACTGTAGTCCGGCCATTAACTGCTACTTCTTGAGAAACAAAGCCTATATAACTTACTACTAATATATCATTATCAGCTACATTTGAGATTGAATATTTACCATCAAAGTCTGTTTGACTACCATTTGACGTTCCTTTTACAATAATATTTGCTCCCGGTAAGGCTGCTCCATTTGCATCTGTTATAATTCCTGAAACTGATTTCTGAATATCAGTATTAACGTTTTTGAGTCGATCTGTTTCATCAAAAACCTCTTCAATTTTCATGTTATTCGAATCCAGATTAATATTTGTATTGTTTGAATACGCATTATCCTGAACCGAAAAAAATGAAATTACTAATAAAAGTAAATTTACCTTCATCTTTAATTTAATTTTAATTGAATTGAGCCACGATAGCCCAAAACTCTTATAGTTTTTCATATCTTTGAAATGTTATTAATAATTAGCTAATCATTTAGTTGATTATTTTATCATCGAGAAGTATTCCTGTACTTCTCGATTTTTTACTTTATAAAATCGGAGTGTAGTTTTTTATTTCATTTAGGCATATTTTGGTTTTAAGTTAATTTAGTAAGTATATCGTTTTTTTATTCTAGTTTTTGCTTCACTTGCTTCCAGGCAAATTCTACATCTAAATTCATTATTTCCGAAAGGTCTTTACCTCTTTCTTTTAGAGCTTCAAGACGATCAAACATGTATGTATTTATTAATGATTCGTCTACCCAGTTTTTAAAACACACCTCTTCCTCCCTAGTTAAATTATAATCCAGTTTTCCTATTATCAGTTTTATTATGTCCATTAATGACGCTATAAAGACTATTTATAATTAAGACCCATAAAAACAGAAAACGGGTAGCGTGAAATAAAAAATCCGCAAAAATGAACTTAAAAAAATAAAAATTACAAAAAAGAAGTGCTAAAAATATGTTTTTCGTAATGTAAAACGCAATATTTTATATGCTTTCTTTAAATGGAATTTTACTGTATTTATCGATATTCCTAATACATCGGCTGCATTTTGATATTTAGCACCTTCTAACACACACAACTCAAAAACTCGCTTACTCTGTTCGGGCAATATCCTCAATGCATCACTTATTTTTGCTTTGTTTTCAAAATCAATTAAATATTCTTCATGAGACGGTGATAGCGCAAACAAATTATAATCTTTTATCTGTTCTGTTTTTTTGGTGCGTTGTATTTTTTTCAAACTCGTATTACGAACTGCCATACTGATATAACTTTTTAGGTCTAAAATCTCAGTATTCTTTTTTCTATTTAAAATTTTCACAAAAACATCCTGAACCATGTCCTCTGCCTCAGACATATCTTCCATATAACTATATGAAAGCAAACACCATTCTTTGTAGTGTTTCATAAACATAGCCTCTATTTGAGGTTGATGACTGATTTGTAAAATGTTATTTAACATATCAATACAGTTAATTGCTTCTCTATTATTAATTATTTGTGTTTCTGATGAAATATCCCAAGCTTATGGACGTATTTCATATTTTAATTACTACCTATTACAACAGATATTAGAGGCTTGTTTTCTGTAGCATCATTGTAAAGCAATCCGAAATTGTCACTTTTATAATTCCAATTAGCATACCCAATGCCTGTTTCTTCAAAAAGTTGAATCATATCCCGATACCAAATAAGACTCTCTTCTTTTGGGGCATTAGAAATAACACCGAATTCTCCACAGTAAAGCGGTAAGCCCAAACTCTTGGCTTTCTGTATAGGTTTTTGCCACATCCCTAGTAAGACCTCTTTATTAAATTTGGCACCTACCCACTCCTCGACTTCTTTTTTAATATCTTCTGGAAGTGTTTCAAACTCAGCTTCACTTAAAATGACACCTGGATAATGAACGGGACCTTTATAATCTCTTAAGCTTGTCCATCTTGCTGCATAATGACTCAAAAGAAAAGGCTTGTAGAAATGAAAGCTTAAAAGGATGTTTTTATCGTTAGCTGGAACGCGTAATGCATCAAAAGTTTCTACACCTTGCCATCTATTAGACCCAACAATTATCGTGCGTTCTTTTTCTAATTCGCGAATAGCAGTTATAGCTCTTGCAAGCAGACTGTTCCAAGATTCATGATTGTCTGCAACAGCTTCATTCATTAGTTCGTAGGCTACTAAACTATTTGGAAATTTCTTTAATGATTTTGAAAGGTCTCTCCACAGGTCAAAAAACTTCTCTTGTTCTGTCGGATCTGTCCATAAAGGTTTTTCTTTTGCGTTAAAATGATGAGATCTTAAAATATGTAGATCAACAATAACTTTAAGGTTATTTTCGATACACCAGGTAATACCGTTATCCAATAGCTGAAATGCATCTTCATGTCGATTCCCGTTTTCATCCCACATTTGTTCTTCATCAATGGGTAACCGAATATGATCAAACCCCATACTGGCAATTTTTTTAACATCGGTTATTGTAAAGAATTGTTCACGTTGTATTCCTCTTCGGTCACTTTGCGACAACCAATGTGCTACATTTGTTCCTCTTTTAACTTCAAACTGTTCAAGACCGACTATTTTTTTTGAACACCCTGTAATTACAATTGCACCTAACAATCCAAGGAAAACAAACCTTAATAATATTATTTTAACTCTCAATTGCATATATTAAGTTTCTCAAATATTTACAAACACCATAACCAACAAAAACATTAAAACTCCAATCAATAAGATTTCGAACACTAGCTTTTTGTTAATTTTTTTCTGACTCATACCTTATTAATATTAATCCAAACTTAACATTTCATTAAGATTCTATTCATCACATAAAATGCATTAAATGAAAGATTTGTAGCTTTTGATGCGTATTAAAAGCTTATGCAACATTTGTAATATATCATGCAACATTTGTGCGTATACACTATCCTAGTAGTAGTGAATTTATATGTTTACAAATCAATAGAATCCAAGAAGTGAATAGGAAAAGGGATTCTAATAAGTGCTTAAATGACTAAGTCTTTTTAATAATTAACGTGAATCTTGGATAAAGAAAAGTTATGTCAGTTAGATTTTTGCAAAAAATCGTATCGAAAACCTGTCTGCCGACCTTTAGGCAGGCAAATAAATTTTCGACAAAAAGAGCTTCTCGATACATCCCGAAGCAAGTTCGGAACACTCGAAGTGACATCTTGAACTCTTAAACAAAATTCACGTTAATTAAGAAAGTTTATTTGATTTAGAGGGCTATTTTATCTCTGTTGGTAAAACTCCGAAATGGGCTTTAAAACATTTTGAAAAATACGACGGGGATGCAAACCCAACACTGTAACATGTTTCGCTTATATTAGAATTGCCTTTTTCAAGAATTAGTTTTGATCTTTCAAGTCTTATCCTTCTTACAAACTCATTAACAGTTTGACCTGTTAACGCTTTAACTTTTCTGTAAAGTTGGCTTCTGCTTAAGTTTAAATGGTCTGCTAGTTCCTCCACACCTAAATTCGAATCGCTTATATTATCATTAATATAGCTTAGCAACTTTTGTATGAATTCTTTATCGATTGAACTCGTATTAACATTGTCTTCTGCCCCACTAATCGCACTAAAGTATTTATCAAAAATAAGTTGTCTGCTTTTAATTAACTGGGTTAAACGAAGCTTAAGAAGCTTAAGATCAAAAGGTTTAACCATATAGGCATCTGCACCATTTTCTATACCTTCAATTCTATTTTCTATAGTTGCTTTTGCAGTAAGCATTAATAAAGGGATATGACTTGTTGAAGCATGTGTTTTAATAGTTTTACAAAATTCAAAGCCACTCATTTCTGGCATAATAACATCAGTGATTATAACATCTGGAAAGGATTCTCTGGCAATTTTAACGCCCGATTTACCATTACTTGCCAATAATACTTTATATTGATCACCTAATTCTAATTTCAAGTAATCTCTCAATTCTACATTATCTTCAACAATAAGTACAGTATTTGTCTTTTGAACTTGAATACTTTCATCTGATTGTTCACTAATCTCAACTGTTGGTACTGTTAAGAAATCTTCTTTCTTCTCGTGCAATGCCTTTTTGTTTAATACAATCTCATTTTCATAAAAATGATCATTGCCAGATGCCAATAATATCTTAAACGTTGTGCCTTCATTAATTTTGCTTTTAACTTCAATGACACCTTTATGCAACTTTACAAAATTTTGAACCACTTCCAATCCTATTCCTGTGCCACCGAAATAAGTTTTATTCTGGCCTTCTACTTGATAAAAACGTTCAAATATTTTTGATACTTGATCTTCTTTCAATCCAGGGCCTGTATCAGAAATTATTATTCCAACTGTTTTTACAGGTTTTTCCTCATCAATTAGCGGTAAAATATGTAACTGGTCTGTTGATAGAAGCTCTACTGTAATAGCGCCGCCATCTGGGGTAATTTTAATAGCATTGGACAATAAATTAAAAATTATTTTTTCAAGCATTTTTGTGTCTGCCCAAACCGTTACAAAGGGCATATCTGCATCTACACTTAATAGAATGTTTTTTCTAAAGGCTTCTTCTTGAAAATAATCAACAATATTTTCTGAGAATTCTATTAGGTTTATCTTTTCTGCCCTCACATTCATTTTTTTTAACTCGAGCTTCCTTAAATCCATTAACTCATTAATAAGCCTATAAAGCCTATCTGTATTCTTATAAATAATTGCGTGCTTATTTTTAACTTTTTGTGGCAAATTAAGATCAGCGTTATTAATAATATCCTTGAGAGGATTTAAAATTAGTGTAAGAGGGGTTCTAAATTCATGTGAAATATTTGTAAAAAACTGAATCTTCTTTTTGTTTAATTCATCATTTTGAACTTGCTGTAAACGTTCATTTCTGATTAATTCTTTTTCCTTAATTCTACTTTGCGTTAACTGATTTAGCATATAAATACCTAAAAGAAATAATAACAAGTAAGAAAAAATCGCCCAATTTGTTTGCCACCAAGGCGGTAGTACTGTAATTTTTAATTCTAGTGGATTTTCATTCCAGACACCATCATTATTAGCTGCTTTTAACTTAAACGTATAATTACCAGCATCTAAATTAGTATAGGTAGCATTTCTTTTTTGCCCAACATAATTCCAAGTTGCTTCATACCCTTCCAGATAATACGCATAATTATTCTTTTCTGGTCGGGTATAATTAATTCCAGAATATTCAATGGTAAATACAGACTGTTTATGTGTTAAGCTAATACTATCTGTTTCCGAAATAACCTTATTAAGCGGCCCTTCTTTATCTTGTGGAATAACCTTTTCATTAAACAGTTTGAAATTTGTAAGGTATAAGGATGGGGGGCTATTATTAATTTTGATTTGCTTTGGGTTAAAATAATCTACACCCTTAAAGTTTCCAAAATATAGTAATCCATCTGATCCTTTTAATACGGAACCAAAATTAAAATCATTTGATAATAAGCCATCATTAATAGTGTAGTTAGTAAAACTAAAATCCTTTAAATCAATTTTTGTTAGCCCAGAATTTCCACTTATCCATAAATTATTATTACCATCTTCTGTTATTGCCGAAACATTTTCTTCATTAAAACCTGTAAACTTATTATACCAAATAAATTCATCTTTCACTTTATCATATTTACAAACTCCTGCTCCTCTTGTACCAATCCATATGTTGTTATTGGAATCTTCATAAATTGAAAGAATATGGTTAGCATCAGCAGAATTCTTATATTCCTGGGTCATTTTATTACTTAATACTGTAACATTTAATGTCCCATTTTTTTGATTTTCGACTTTAAACAGACCATTTGTTGTTCCCAACCAGATAACATCTTCTGAATCGACCAAAACCTTTCTAATATCCTTTTCGGAAAAACCGTTTTTTATAAAACCATTTGAGCTATGTTTTTTTATTTTTTTAGTAATCGGATCATACGAATGGAGTCCTTCAGCAAATGTGCCAATCCAAATGATACCATTGGAGTCTTCAGACAAACTTATAATGGTATTAGATCGTAGTGCCCCTGCCGTGTTTTCTATACTATAATTAGTAAATTTTTTTTCTCCTTTCTTTAAAATAAAAACACCACTGTCCCAACTGCCTACCCAAATATTTTCATGAGAATCAACAAATAATGTTTTAATGTAATCTGATGTCAACCCAGAATAGATCGATTTGTCCTGACTATTTACATGTGTGATTTCGGCGTTTTTTGGATTGTAAATATCAATCCCGCCTCCGTCGGTTGCAATCCAGATGTTTTTAGAGCTGTCTTCAACCATACCCATAACAGAACTTACTCTTAACGAGTTGTCATTAGTAGGTAAGCTTTTAATGTTTAAAAATTTATCATAGAGTTTATCACTAATAGCTACACCACTATTAAAATAACCTATCCAAATACGCTTGTTATTGTCTACAAATAATGACCAGATCGAATTATGCAAAATACTGTTCTCTTCTACCTTACTCGAAACATAGTTTTTAATCATGTTTCCATTTTCTTTAATATGAAAAAGTCCGTCATTTTCGGTTCCAACTATCAGAGTATTATCTGATAATTCTACTATATCCATTATTTTCTTAGTAGAAAGCTTAAATTCTTTAACCTCAATAATACTATTATTTGCATCATTACTTAAAGTACATTTATAAACCCCTTTATTAATCTGAAAACCAATCCATAGGTTATTTTTAGAATCTATAAATAGTGTTTCTATGTTATCGTCAATGGATTTATTATCTTTAGAAAACAATCTGGTATGAATAAGTTTATTGTTAACAAAATCAACTTCTTTGAGCCCAAAATTTGTACCTAAAAACGTTTTACCTTGTCTAGAATGTTGTATACTATTAATGTATATATCTGATCCGTTTTCGTAAGTTGAATTCAATACTTTTTCAACACTGAATGTAGTCATATCCAGCTTGAATAAGCCTAAACCATACGTCCCAATTAATAAATTATTTGATGAATCTTCTTCCAAAGACAGAATTAATTCACGGTTAACATTATTGATCTCTAATGAGATTCTTTTAAACTGATCTAATGCTCTATCATAAAGATTCAACCCATTTTCTGTACCTACCCATAGTCTGTTTTTACTATCTAAATAAGTGCATTCTATTCTACTACTACTTAATGACGTTGTATCTCTTAATCTATGCTTATAAACGGTGTAATCTATACCATCAAACTTGTATAACCCAGTGCCACTAGTTCCAATCCAAATAAAGCCATAATGATCTTGAATAATATTTGAAACCCCGGCTTTAGGAATGCCGTCTTTTATATTAACAAAATGAAATTCCTGATGGGACTCTTGCGATATAATAGATAATGGCAGAAGTAATATATAATAAACAAAAAAATAAATTATATTTTTCATAGTAGGAATCACTCTTTCTATTTAATTTTTTTAATATTAGCTGCTTAGTCTTATCCAAATATTCTTTTAACTAAGGTTGCAGCTAAGTCAGCAGCTCGTTTTTCTATAGCTTCGATAATTACACAATATCATGAAAAAATCTTAATAAAAAAATATAGACGGGATTTCAATTTATAAATTACGTATCAAAATGCAAAAATTTCGAGCTTAGGTAGCCAGATGTGATATCACAAAAAGTATTTAAAACTAAAAGCCTCACGATGTCCAGTGAAGCTTTTTTATATATTCATTACAGTGGATTGTTATTTAGTCATCCATATTTATATACCACCTTTATTACTTTTCTTAGCCTTACGTGATATATAATTTTGCATATATACAATTAAATGCTTGCGTACATTATACTTCATTGGGATTTCAAAACGAGAAAACCAACCAGACCTAACACTAGATTTTACCATGTCAAACTCCTCTGCTACTTTTTCAAAAAAATCCTCTTTATCAGATTTATCTATTTGACTAAAAAGTCGTTTAATATTGTCTATTTCATTAATATCCCTCATAATGCTTTTTTAATATTTTTAGATGTTTTCAACCGAGATCATGTCTGTAAATTTTTTTAGCAGATAATCTGCACCGTATATCACGGATGTTAATTGTAGTAGAGCTGATATACCCTTTTCAAGAAACATGTTAGATACCAAATGAACTATACTGTTTTCCTGTGTTGTCAAATCTTTCATGAAGTACTACTTTACTTGTAATTTATTTTCATTTGTTGTTTAATAAGGTTTTACAACATATATTTGTTGTAGTATCACAATTACAAGTGTACAAATATACGACACTTTTTTGACACTTTAAAATAAAAATGATACTTTTTTTACACTTTCAACATGATGTTATCAGAAAAAATAGAAAAATTAATACATGAATTACAGCTCTCTCCTGAAGAATTTGGAAACAAAATAAATGTTGGAAAAAGCTCTATATATAAGTTATTAAGAGGTGATACAAAAAAACTCACTTCTAATATGGCTACTAAAATAAATAGCGCATTTCCTGAATATTCCATAGAATATTTAAATGGACTCAATTATGACACTTTAAGGCCTCATAAGGACAATACAAGCGAACCAGCTCCTGGCTATGAAAAATTAAAACAAAAGGAGATAGAATTCATTACAAAAGCCTTTGAGGACAACTTTTATGACTTAATGGCTTATAAACGATTTAAAAAAGAGTTTTTATTTAGAGCTACAGAAGTTCTAGGAATACTACCTAATAAAACTAAAAGATAATCTGTCTAGTTGATCTTTACTGTTTTTAAGTCAACTATTATGAAATTATAATTTCTGGACATATTTGTCACGATTAACATGATATTGTTAAAAAAGACCTTTTATTTTGTCCTACGTTTATTATCACTTTCATAAAATAATTTATTCAGTAATCTCTACACGATATTTTACACAAATTCTTAGTTATAAATTAACTAATATGATAATCATTTTTAAGTTATTTTAAAAAAAAATATATGTATTAACTTACATTTACCACATCAATAAGTACGGGAAACCCACAACACACATATAACTATAAATACATAAATAAATTAATATTTACTCATAAGTATAATAAAATCAGATTTTTACTGCAAAATTATGTATTTCGTCGATTTTGAATATATTGTACCACCCTACACCACAGAATACTTGTAATAAAATTGAATACCAGCACAGTATAAGCAGACTAAATAACTAACTAAAATTGGAAGTGATAATTAATGAAATTTACGAATGAAACTTGTTTTTAGAAGCGAAAAAGAAAAAAGTCTTAGCGCCTTTGCTTATCGGCTAGTAGCTATTATAGGTATTCTTTTTGCCTTATCTGCATCTCCCAATAGCTTAATATTAGCATTTGTTGTTATTTTACTGGCAAGTAGTTTGTTTTAGAAGCATTGTATCTATAATTACATCGAAGTCAGGTTTTCACAAAATAAATTAAGATCGATACTACCCGGAAAACATTTTTTGTTGTGTTATTACAAAATAATGTAACTGCTATCGATTCTCTCTTACAAAATATAGACCATATAAAACTAGGCTTATTTTTAGGCCTGTTATGTGTTTCCATATACTTTATAGCACGAAAACTTCTTAAAAGAAAGACCTATGCTGTTGAAGATATTATAAAATCTTTAGGCTTTGGTTTCACTCTATCTTTGTGCCTTAAAATAGGATTAATTGGCTACTTCAACGAATGTGGCAAGCTCGAATTTACAACTGAAGCCTGTATGATTATTGGTGGATTTGCTTTGGCTGTTTTTGCTTTAGACGGATTAACAAAATCCATTAAAAAAAATGATCCTCTCTAAAAAAGAAGGATTCTTTTGATGGTTTATAGCATGCTAATACATATTGAAGTGGCTAATGGTAAAAAGGATCGTTATACTATACTTTCTTATACATTATTAGAAGATTTACGAGACTACTATAAACAATGGAAACCAGAAAAATATATCATTGAGGGGTTATATGGAAAACAATATTCTGGACAAAGTGTTGGCTAAATAGTAACAAATACCTCAAAAAAAACTGGAATACAAATTACTGTGACGCCCCATATGTTAAGACATAGTTTTTCAACCCACCTTTTAGAAGACGGCGTTGATTTAAGACAAATCCAAGTTTTGTTAGGTCACAACTCTACTAAAACAACAGAGATTTACACCCATGTTGCCATGACTACTTTTAAGAAAATAAAGAACCCTCTAGATATTTAAGAATATAATATATATATCCTATATTTGGATGTATAAAGAACATATGTTCTTTATACTATTGTTAGACACAAGCTCTGAAAAGCCAACCTCACATTCAAGCACATTTTATTTTTTCGTGCCTCAAAAATAAAAAGAGCTTGCCTTTTCCCTCCACACAATAATGATTTGAATAATAAAGTCGATAATTTTTAATATCATATTATGATATAATTTATTAACTTTTATAACTTAGCGAACGAATTAATAAAATCTAAAATGAACCGAATAAAAGAGGTTTTAGACGAAAAAGGAATTAAGCAAATATGGCTTGCTGAAAAAATAGGCAAAAGCTATAATATGGTTAATGGCTACGTTCAAAATAGAAGACAACCAAGTTTAGAATTACTAAATGAAATAGCCAAAATTTTAGATGTAGATGTAAAAGATTTAATACAAAGCTCAACCAACAAGGATGTTAAATAATATTATAAGAAACAAAACAAATCAATGGTTACAATCAAAAGATTGTAGCATTAACGGTTTGCTGTCATACATAAAAGAAAAGGGAGAGCTTAGAGATACTCAAATTGAAGCAATTGAAACCTATTTATTTCTTAAAATAGAAGGTCAAAACAAACCACTTTGGCAATTGTTTTCAGAAGGTTTTTTCACAAATGGAACTGACCTTTCAACTTTAAATATAAACAACAAAGCACGTACATATTTAGAAAACAATATAAATGCATTTGCTTTGTATGACTTTTCAAGACAAAAAACAGGAAATACAATACTACTTCCGAATCTTGAAAAAATGATTGTAGATAATTGTGATAAAGTAGAATATGACAAAATCATAAAAAACATTTTTTACAATGTAAGCTATACAGATTATTTATTGAGTTTACCAATGGGTTCAGGTAAAACTTATTTAATGGCTGCATTTATATATATTGATTTATACTTTGCAAGTAACGAGCCTGAAAACAAAAACTTTGCTCATAACTTTTTAGTTTTAATTCCGTCAGGTCTTAAAACTTCTATTGGACCAAGTTTAAGAACAATAGAAAACTTTGACCCTTCTTGGGTTATTCCAGAACCTTCAGCTACCAACTTAAAAAAACAACTTGTTTTTGACGTTTTAGACGAACAAAAATCTGCTAAAAAAAGTAACAAAGCACGAAATCCAAATGCTCAAAAAGTAAACCAATGTTTACCTAATCCTTTTGGACAAGTTTTTGTTGTAAACGCAGAGAAAGTTATTTTAAATAGAGTTGACACAACAGGTCAAAAATCGCTTTTTGAAGATGATGAAGATAAAAAGGCAAATGAATTAAGAAACTTAATTGGTAATATTCCTAACCTATCTTTACTAATTGATGAAGTTCACCACGCAGCAAGTTCTGACATAAAATTAAGACAAGTTGTAAATGGTTGGAATGAAAAAGGAAATATTACTACAGTTCTTGGCTTTTCTGGTACACCTTACCTTTCTTCTGCTGAAAAAATTCAATTATCAGAGGATGAAGTTTTAAAAATTTCGGAAATAACAAATACAGTTTATTATTACCCACTTACTACAGCAATTGAGAAATTCTTAAAAACACCAACAGTTAAAATTGGCGAAAACTTAGACCATTTTCAAATTGTAAAAAAAGGAATGGAAGACTTTAATACTACTTATGGAAATACTATTTACGAGAATGGAACAATTGCCAAAGTTGCTATTTATTGTAGTTCCATTGAAATGCTTGAAAATGAAATTTATCCATATTTACAGAGCGAACTAAATATAAACGCAGATGAAATTTTGCGTTTTCACGGAGGTAACAAAACATATTCTTTACCAAAAGAAAATGAATTACAATTTAAATCTTTAGACACTTCTTTATCTAAAAAGAAATACATTTTATTAGTTGCAATTGGTAAAGAAGGTTGGGATTGTAAAAGTTTGACTTCTGTTATTCTTCCTCAAAAAAGTAAAAGCACTTCTAAAAACACGATAATACAAACTACTTGTAGATGTTTAAGACAAGTTATCAAAGGAAATGACGAATCTGCTTTAGTCTGGCTAAACAAAGAGAATGCGCAAATTCTAAACAAACAATTACAAAAAGAACAACATACTTCAATTGAAGAACTTAACAACATTAAACGAAACACAAAAGTTGAAATGGTGGAACGTGTTTCTAGAATGGATTTCTTAAAAATTCCTAAAGTAGATTACTACCAACTTAAAGTTTCTTATCAATCTATTGAGGAAGAAGAAAAAGCGAACACCAAAGAAAAACTAATAGAACTACACAAAACAATTGAAGAATATAAATCTACTGCACTAATAACAACAACAGGTTTAGAGCATTTAGAGTCTGGAGAACTAGAGTTTTTAGAGAATACGGGAAACAGTTTAGCCAATTACAACACTTGGATATTTAATATTTCAAAAGATAGCTTTGAAACTACTACAAGTGTCGAACTTCATTCTTTTGACGAAGAACTAAAAGCAATTTTTGAAAAAATCACTTTTATAAAAAATGAACAACAATTTTTTAACGAACAATTTGATTTATTTAAAATCAATTCAAAAATACGTGTTGCTTTTAGCATTAAAAAAAGTTTGAAAACAAAACAAGAAATTATATCAAAAGAAGCTAATCTCTTAATTGTAGACAACCTAAAAGGAGTTGAGCAAAATAAGAATATATTTCCAAATAAAGACATTAGCAATCAAATACTTTCTTTTGATAAAAAACCACTATCTAAGGAAGAATTTGACAAACAAAAGCAAGATAGAATACTGCAATTAACACAAGAGGGAAAATTTGAAGAAATAGCAAAAGTAGCTTCCGAAACCATTCACCCAATTATTGAGCAAAAAGATAAATCATTTCATTTATTGCCTTATAATTTTGATAGTTCCTTTGAATCTGACGTTTTAAATAAAACATTACAGTTAAGAGATTTTAAAGAAAAGAATTTAGAAATCTACTTTAATGGGGAAAGAGGTTTAACAGAATTTGTAATTAATTGCTTTGCTAAAAAAGGAAAAAATTGGCAAAACATTGGTAAATATACAACCGATTTTTTAATTCTAAACAGAACCAAAGAAAATAAGATACACAAAGCATTAATTATAGAAACAAAAGGAGAAGGTTTTGCAAACAACCAAAGTTTTATTAAAAAGAAAAACTTTGTAGAAACCGACTTTTTAGAGCAAAACAATGAAAAATTTGGTTATCAAAAATTTGATTTTATTTACTTAGAAGATAGTGATAGCTTAAATACTAATGTTGGAAAACTAAATAGTAAAATCAATTCATTTTTTAACGAATAAAAACAGGATATGCCAGTAAAATATATACCATACACGCCAAATACAGTTGAAGGACAAGCTGTTTTAGATAATATAACACGTACTCAAAGATTATTACGTTACAGAGAAAATAATGAGGTTTACAACCGCATAAAAAGAGGAATGCCTTATTATGAAGTGGAAACTGTTGAGCAAGTTGGCAAAGAATCTGAAAACATAGTTTTAAGAGGCGAGTGTATTTCTGCTTGTGCCTACTTAAAAGAACAGAACATAAAAGTGGATTTGGTATATATTGACCCACCTTTTGCAAGTGGTGCAGATTATGCTAAAAAAGTACACATACGCAAAAATCCAAAACTTGCCGAAAAGGTTGCCAAAGCAGAAGCAGAATTAGAAATGGAAGAACTAAAAGCTTTTGAAGAAACAATGTATGGAGATATTTGGAAAAAAGAAGATTATCTAAATTGGATGTATGAGAACTTACAAGCCATTAAAAGCATTATGTCTGAAAATGCTTCAATCTATGTGCATTTAGACCCTTCAATAGGTCATTACGTAAAAATATTAATGGATGAAGTTTTTGGAGAAGATAACTTTAGAAATGAAATAATTTGGTGTTACAAAACATCTCTACGCTCTTCACCCAAATCATATGGAAAAGACCACGATAATATTTTCTTTTATAGTAATAGTGAATTTAGTGAAATTCATCCTGATAAAAAAGACTTTCCATCAAGTGAAAGCACAATAAAACGTTGGAAACCTTACGCAGATGAAAATGGTTTTGTTAGTAACAAACATTTTGCTGGAAGTAAAAGTACTATTATTGACACGACAGATGAATCAAAAGGGTTTAATATTTTTAATGGTATTCCACGTGATTGGTGGGAAATATCTGCAAACGTTTCAAAAGGAAACACTGATGAAGTAAGTGCTGGAAAGTACGCAACCCAAAAACCTGAATCTCTTTTAGAAAGAATCATAAAAGCAAGTTCTAACAAAGAAATGGTTGTTGCAGATTTTTTTGGTGGTAGTGGTGTAACAGCAAAAGTTGCGAATGAACTAGGTAGAAAGTTTATACATTGTGATGTTGGTATTAATAGCATCCAAACAGTAAGAGACAGATTAATTGCTGAAAAAGCAGATTTCAAAATATTAGAAGTAAAAGATGGTGTAAGTTTGTTTAGAAACCCACAACAAACAATGGATAAACTAGGTACATTAATTACAGGTTTGCAAAAAAAGGTAGAAGGAGTTTCAAAATTTTGGTTTGGAGCAATAAACGATAGTAAATTAGGTGTAATTCCAGTTTATGCACCAGATTTAATTGATAGTAAACAGAAAGTATTAGATATACCAACAATCAATAGAATTATCAATCAAGAAATACAGAATCTAAATATTACAGTTAAAAAAATAATTGTGTATTACATAGATATTGATGATGAAAAAGAATTGCTGAAATTTATAAAAGACAACAATGCGACAACAGTAGAAATTGAATTAAAAGATTTAAAAAATCTATTACACGAAACAGTTGTAAATGATGAAGTTGAGTTTTCGTTAAATAATGTCGATTCTGAATACACTATAGAAATTGAAAAATTTGTAAGTGACAGATTATTACAGAAAATTGGAGCATTTAACGAAAAAGGAAATCTACAATCTCTAAAAAACGGAAAAAAGTTTAATCCTATAGAAATTAGTGAAGAAGGTTTAGAATTGATAGAATTGATTTCTTTAGACTGTAATAATAAAGAAGGAAAATGGTTTAGCTCAACTGAAATTAAAATTGACAAGTTGGGTTATGTAATCACAAAAGGAGAAAAGTCAAAAGACTTCTGGAATGGAAAAATTACGACAACTGAAAAACCTTTGAGAATAAAAGTGAGAAATATAAGTGGAGACGAATTAATTAAAGATGTGGAATAAGCCAACGCTAGCAAGTTTGCGGAATAAAGCCAGTGGCTAACAATGTATATAAAAAATAGGGCGGAAAGTGCTAAAACAAAGATTTTTACTTGATTGCAAAGTCCGCCATATTTTTAATTTGTATTTTAGTAAAAAGATAAAAATAAAATGAAAAATATGGCTAAGTGTAAATCCGAAAGTAAGTGCTTATCAACTGCCCTACTTTTCATATACGTATTCCAAGATAAAATCCTAATTAAAAAACAATTATTTCAAGCCACATGTTGGTGAAGAACCACATAGGGTGTTCCTCTTTTTACAACAGAAAATACCCTTGCCAATAATTTATTCCTAACATTGTTCAAAGCTATCATTTTGGGTTTTCCCTCTGCAACTTTTCGCTTGTAATACATTCTTAATACTGGATCGTGTTGTATGGCTGATATACTTGCCATACTTAACAAGCTTTTCATCTTTCTATCTCCTAAATAATGACACTTTTTGCGCCTATGAATACTTGTTCCCGATTGATACTCGTAGGGAGCAAGGCCTCAATAACTTGAAAATTTTCTCCAGCTTTCAAAGCGTTTAAAGTTCTCTGTATGATACAATAACTGACAAGCAACAACAAAACCTATTCCTCGTAAAGAAAGCAATAATTTGTAGGTGCTTGTGAGTTATCTTCTCTCAATAATAAATCCATTCTAGATTCTATACTTTTAATTTGTTTACTTAAATTCTCTATACTTCTCCTTAAAACAATACAACTGATACCTGTAGAGGGACTGCTCAAAAGTTGTTCTATTTCTTTTAAAGTCCCTAACAAACCGGCTCTACTTCTAATTAATTGATCTCGCAATCCAATAAGCCGACCTAACTCTTGACAAGTAATGCTTTTTAATTCGCTCGGAATCAGCTCTTCTCGATAAACCCAAGCGTACCTAGCTATAATACCTGAATCAATCTTATCTGTTTTCTCTCTGACCAGACCAGAGGAACGCTTTATCTTAATAGGGCTCTCTTCAACATAAGCAACACCTTTTAAACTTAAATAACTGGCTAGCTTTAAAGAATAATTACCTGTATTCTCAAAACAATAAAAAACAGAAAAGTCTTTGGTTTGTTTTATTGTCCAATTCAACATAGATTGGTAACCTTTAACATCATTAGTAAAAACACGGTGTCGTTGTGCTAAATGACAACTTGCATCTATTGTCTTCTTTGATACGTCAATACCTACTGCTTCTTCATAATTTTTCATACTTTTATATTTAGATATTAAAATTATGCTACATAAACTATTTCCTTTAACGGGTTCTGACAACCTAGTATTCCAATTGGTTCTATGTAACATTTAAAAAGAAAAGAGGACTAGTACGTCTAATAAGGCATTAGCCTGAAGACCGTTTTAGTTCTCCTCTTTTCTTCTATTAATTTAATAATTCAAAGTAAAGGAGACCGTTGTACTACATTTTCCTCACAACGGCATAATTCTTGATAAATTCCTACAATATTTTAATCTTAAAACAGACGGCTTAAAATGAAAAGAATTTTATTAACCTTAACTTTCTGCGGAATAACTTTAATCGCAAAATCACAAAACGCAAGTGTAGAAAAATCAACTTTTGGAATACAAACTGGATTTTTAGGAATTTGGACTCATAACGAAACAAAATTGTCTAATTCTATAGTTTTACGGACTGAAATTGGATTTGATAGCGGAATTTGGGGTGGAGATTTCTACGATGGAACTGGATTTTTAATGACACCTGTAATTACCTTTGAACCTAGACTTTATTACAATCTGAATAAACGAGTTAAAAAATCACGCAGGATTGACGGAAACAGCGGAAATTTTGTATCACTGAAAACAAGCTATCATCCTGACTGGTTTGTAATTTCAAATACGGAGAATGTAAGTATAATAAGTGACATTTCAATAATTCCGACTTGGGGAATACGAAGAAACATCGGAAAACATTTTAATTACGAAGCAGGAATTGGAATTGGATATAGATATATTTTTGCCAAACAAGCTGGATTCCTCGAAAACGAAAGTGAAGCCGCAGCAAATTTACATTTGAGAATTGGATACCGATTTTAAACAGAAAAAACGTTGTACAACAATGCATCATCCTATGAAAAATTGCTATTTTGTGCTTAACCAATGTGAGTTGCTTTGTTTGCTAGCTTCTGATTTTCCTTCGGAAAATCCTCGCACACAAACACGCAACTTTCCATATAGGTAACCCGCTAGCAGCAACCTAAAAAAAAGAAACGGGACAATCTTAATATTAAGAATTTGTCCCGTTCAGTGAGCCCTGAAGGATTCGAACCTTCGACCGCCTCCTTAGAAGGGAGGTGCTCTATCCAGCTGAGCTAAGAGCCCTAAAAGAAAACATTTTTGTTTTCTGGTGTGCAAATATAAAATTAACTACATATCTAACCAAAAGAAATCTTCATAAATTTAATCAATAATTCATAATACTTTAAAAACCTTATCTCTAGCCTTAATCATTCATTGATTATTATTATTTCTGAACTAAGATATAATTAAAAAGCACCATTTTCATGGTGCTTTTTAATAGATATAATATTTATTTAATTACCAAAACAATCCATATAAAACTGTTAGAATAATCATAATTGCAAACGAACCAATATTAAATAATGGTGTGGTTTTAAATAACTCTTTAGTAAGAGGGATTCCTTTAGGATCATCAGCTCCTTTATTCTGCATATTACTCATAATTACTATAACTAACATTGACAATACTGTCGTAATTCCCATTTGATGCATCCATGGTTCAAATGCTGGAATAGGTAAAAATTTAAGTGCCAATGCAATTGGAATAGACAAAATAGCGCCCCAAATTGCAGCATTGTTCGTGGTCTTTTTCCAGAATAAACCTAAAATAAATACGGCTAATATACCTGGACTTACAATACCTGTGTATTCCTGAATGAATTGGAATGCTTGATCGATACCTCCTAAAAGCGGAGCTACTATTACAGCGATAATTAAAGCAACTGCCGCAGAAATACGTCCTACATTTACGGTTGTTTTATCGTCTGCATTTTTATTAATATACTGTTTGTAAATATCCATAGTGAATATGGTAGATGTTGAATTTAGCATAGAAGCTAAAGAAGACACTATAGCAGCAGCTAAAGCGGCAAAAGCTACACCTTTAAGCCCAGTTGGTAAAAACTGTAATAACCAAGGATACGCTTTATCAGCTTGATCCGTTGTAGGCACGTTTAACATACCCGCTTCACCTAAATTAGACATAATAGAAGGGTCGTTAACCATAACGTAAGCCGCAATACCAGGAACAACTACAACCAATGGAATAACTAGTTTTAAGAACGCAGCCAATAAGATCCCTTTTTGAGACTCTTTTAAAGATTTAGCCGCTAAAGTTCTTTGTATTATATATTGATTGAAACCCCAGTAGTATAAGTTGGCTACCCATAAACCTCCTATTAATACCCATATACCAGGCAGATTTACATAGTTTTCATTTGTTTCTTCAAGAATCATATGGAATTTTTCTGGAGCTGCCTCTACAACTTTAGAAAACCCTGCAAAAACACCTTCTCCACCAGAAACCGTATTTAATGCTAAATAAGTAGTGATTAAACCTCCTAGCACCAAAAAGACAACTTGTATAACATCGGTCCAGGCAACAGCAGATAATCCTCCATATAAAGAATAAGCAGCAGCAAATAAAGCTAAACCAATAATGGCGTACATCATATCTACACCCATGATAGTCTCAATAGCTAATCCACCTAAATATAATACAGACGCTAGATTAACAAAAATATAAAGCGCCAACCAGAACACAGCTAGAATTGTTTTTAAGTTGGTCGAGAATCGTTTTTCAACAAACTCCGGGATAGTATAAAGTCCTTTCTCAATAAAAATGGGTAAGAAATACTTACCTACAATAATTAAAGTTAAGGCCGCCATCCACTCATAAGAGGCAATAGCTATACCTAGTGCAAATCCAGATCCAGACATACCAATAAATTGTTCTGCTGAAATATTTGCTGCAATTAATGATGTACCAATGGCCCACCAGGGTAAAGATTTACTAGCTAAAAAGTAATCTTCGGCATTTTTTTGATGGCCGTCCTTATCGCGAGATACCCACAATCCTACTCCCAAAATTAAAATGGCGTAAGCAATAAAGACTATATAGTCCCACATTTCGAATCCTGCTGTCATAGTTTAAAAATTATTTTAGTTATTTAATTTAAGACTCAAATATAAAAATTAAATTTTGAAACATACTACGTTTAATAGAAAAAAACCAAACTAGTAGGGTCTAGTAGGGTTTTTAAAAAAAATAATGATATATTTGTATTAGTTTATGATAAAAATCAAGCAAAAAATAGGGGTTCCAAAATATAGGCAAATAATCAACTCGATTGAAGATGCTATCCTTTCTGGTGCTTTACAAAAAGGAGATCAAATTCCCTCTATTAATACTGTTAAAGAGCAACATAACCTTTCAAGAGATACTGTTTTAATGGCTTTTAACGAGCTGAAAAGCAGAGGTATTATTCAATCCATAGTCGGAAAGGGATATTATGTAGCTAGTGAAAACGTTAACGTTACACAAAAAATATTTTTACTGTTTGATGAACTAAATTCTTTTAAAGAGGATTTATATAATTCTTTTTTAGAAAATTTGGGCGGCAATATTCAAGTAGATATTTTTTTCCATCATTTCAACAAAAACGTTTTTAGTAAATTAATTAATGACAATGTTGGCGACTATAATTATTATGTTATAATGCCTGCAAACTTGACAAATACAAATGAGGATATAAAGAAGCTAGCAAAAGATAAGGTCTATATTTTAGATCAAGTACATGATGATTTATTAGAATACTCTGCTATTTATCAGAACTTTGAAAAAGTCATTTTTAACAATCTTACTAAAGCATTACATCTCATTAAGAAATACAAAAAAATAATTCTAATTTTTTCCAAAGACAAGCAACCTCAAGGCATGTTGAAAGGTTTTAACCGATTTTGTAAAAAAAACAAGATGTCTTTTGAGGTTATAAATTCATTAAAAAACAGAGCCTTAAACAAGGGAGAACTATACGTAATGCCGGATGATAAAAGCTTGCTTCGAATTATAAAAAAAATGAAGAGTAGTAATCTATTATTGGCTAAAGATATAGGCGTTATCTCGTACAATGATACCTTACTTAAAGAAATTGTAGAAGGGGGTATTACAACCATTTCTACAGATTTCAATAAAATGGGGCAGCGTTTAGCTGAAATGATCCTTAACAAAGAATTAGTTAAAGTAGAAAACCCCAACAGTTTAATTATCAGAAACTCATTATAATTAAAAATAAAAATAGTGTATAAAATCAGTCACAACACAGCATCAAACATTCTAGAGATTGAAAATCTTGAAAACGGAGTGTATGGAAAAATTTATCTTGATTCTGGAGCCAGTTTACAAGAATTGACATTAAATGGAATAGCTATTATAAAAGATTTGTCTCCATTAACTTATGCTAACACATATGCGTCTTCTATTTTATTTCCTTTTGCAAATAGGATTAAAGATGGTGCATATACCTTTAATGATAAAAATTTTGAATTTGAGATAAACCAACAAGAAGAAAACAATGCTTTACATGGATTGGTTTACAATAAAACTTTTTCTATTGTAGATCAAGAAACGAGTCATGACTCAGCATCTATTTTACTAGAATACAACGAAACCGAATTATCTATTGGGTTTCCTTACACATATACAATACAATTAAAATATATTTTCACTTCAAACGACTTAAGTTTAAATGTTTCTGTAAAAAACACAGATTCAAAGGCGTTTCCGTTTACTTTAGGATGGCATCCCTATTTTTTAAGTGATGATTTATTTAATAGTTCATTAGAGTTTAACAGCAGTAAAAAAATAGTTTTGGGAGAAAGAAACATCACTACTGGTGTTGAAAATTTCGAATTAAAAGATATATTTGCTATTGAGGATAAACAACTGGATGATTGCTGGGTTTTAGATTCAAATAAGGTAATATTTAATACTCCTGAATATAAATTAATTATAGAATCTTCGGCAGAAAATAATTTCCTCCAAGCTTATACCCCTCCTAAGTTAAATACAATAGCTATTGAGCCTACTACTGGAGTTTCAGACAGTTTTAATAACCATATTGGGTTAGAGGTTTTAGATCCAAATGACACTTACAATATTAATTGGAGCTTAAAAATAAAATAACAACTTAACTAATACTAAAATGAGTACAATACTAATTAATGATGTAAAAAAAACATTCATCAATACATTTAAAACCGAACCTATTCTTATTTTCTCTCCAGGTCGAATTAATATTATTGGTGAGCATACAGATTACAATGATGGCTTTGTATTTCCTGCTGCGGTAGATAAAGGAATTGCGGCAGCTATGCAAAAGAGTGATGCAAATATATCTACAGCCTATGCCTTAGACAAAGACAGTCGTATCGAGTTTGAATTAGATAAATTAAAGCCATCTGCTGAAGGTAGTTGGGAGAATTATATTTTTGGAGTTGTTGCCGAAATTCAAAATAAAAACAAAGCCGTAGGTAATTTTAATATTGTTTTTAAAGGCGATATTCCGGGGGGTGCAGGTATGTCATCTTCTGCAGCATTAGAAAACAGTGTAGTATTTGGTTTAAATGAATTGTTTGATTTAGGGTTAACCAAACACGAAATGATTTTAATATCTCAAAAAGCAGAACATAATTATGTTGGTGTAAAATGCGGCATTATGGATCAATATGCCAGTATGTTTGGCATCAAGGACAATGCATTACTTTTAGATTGTAGAACTGTAGAATCTAAACCTTATGAAATAGACTTTAAGGACCATCAACTGATGCTAATTAATACTAATGTAAAGCATAGTTTATCTGATAGTGCCTATAACGACAGACGTTCTGCTTGTGAAAGTATTGCCGAATTACTCGGAATTAAAGCATTAAGAGATGCTACTGAAACCGATTTAGAAACTATTAAAGACAAAGTGTTACCAGAAAATTATCAAAAAGCACTTTATGTTATTCAAGAAAACAATAGAGCTATAAAAGCCTCAAAAGCTATTGAAACTAATGACTTAGAAACACTAGGTGCTTTAATATTTCAATCACATAATGGTTTACAACATCAATATAAAGTAAGCTGTGATGAATTAGATTTCTTAGTAGACCAGGCAAAAGCCAACGAACATGTTTTAGGAGCTAGAATGATGGGTGGTGGTTTTGGTGGTTGTACCATTAATTTAGTTTCAAAAAGTGAAGCTAAAGCTTTTGGAGAAGCCGCATCTATAGCTTACAAAAATGAATTTGACAAAGCGTGTTCTGTTTACTTTATAAAATTATCTGAAGGCACACACTTAGTAAAATAACCAATTACAATTTATTTAAAATGAAGAATACAGATTTACAAGACTATTCGCATAAGCGGTTAAATATACTTACAGGCGAATGGGTTTTAGTATCACCACATCGGGCAAAACGACCATGGCAAGGACAAAATGAAGCCGTATCAAATGACGCTAGACCTGCGTACGATGAAACCTGTTATCTATGTGCAGGGAATACCAGAATTAACGGAGAAATCAATCCAAAATATCAAGACGTATTTGTGTTTACTAACGATTTTGCTGCCTTACAAAAAGATTCTAAATCTTTTTCTGTAGAAGATGGTTTGCTAGTCGCCGAAAGCGAAACAGGTATATGCAAAGTGATTTGTTTTAGTCCAGATCACTCAAAAAGTTTAGCAGACATGGATGTTAAAGACATTCAAAAAGTGGTTTTCGCATGGCAAAAAGAATTCAAAGAACTGTCTGAAAACCCAAACATTAATTACGTCCAAATATTTGAAAACAAAGGAGCCGTAATGGGGTGTAGCAATCCACATCCGCATGGACAAATCTGGAGTCAATCTACACTTCCTAATGAAGTTGACAAAAAAAATACGCAGCAACTAGCCTATTATACCAAAAATAACTCCAGCCTTTTAGGTGATTATCTAGCACAAGAATTAGAAAAGCAAGAACGTATTATTTTTGAAAATGATAGTTTTGTAGTTTTAATACCCTTTTGGGCTGTATGGCCATTTGAAACCATGATTGTGCCTAAAAAACAACAAGCTACTATTTTAGAATTAAATGAGGCTGAAGCATTACAATATGCCGAAGCTATTTCTGTGTTAACAAAAGCATACGATAAATTATTTAATACATCGTTCCCCTACTCTAGTGGTATACATCAAGCTCCAACGGATGGAGAGGAAAATAAGCACTGGCATTGGCACATGAGTTTTTATCCGCCATTATTAAGAAGTGCTACGGTTAAGAAATTTATGGTAGGCTATGAAATGTTTGGTTCTCCGCAACGTGATATCACTGCTGAAATTGCAGCAAGAATGATACGTGAACTGATTTAACGATTATTTTTAATAGCAAATAATATTTAAAAACCTGATGCTACGCATCAGGTTTTTATTTTAATAATTTATTGGGTTACATACTAATTTCTGTTTTCAAAAGTTATATTTTAGCCAATAATTGGTATTCTAAATCATCTTTATTTAACAATGAAACGCTACTTATATTTTAGCCTTACTGTATTTTTTTTAATATTCTGGAGTTCTTGCCGTAAAGATTTTGAATTTTCCCCTAGTACTGGTAATCTTGAATTTTCAAAAGACACGGTGTATCTAGATACCATTTTTACTAATATTGGCTCTAGCACCTATAACTTAAAAGTATACAATAGAAGTAACGAAGATATTTCTATACCCTCTCTAAGATTAGCATTAGGTGAAAACTCTAACTACAGACTAAATGTAGATGGTCTTGCTGGTAAAATTTTTGAAGATGTACAAATATTAGCCAAAGACAGCCTATTTATCTTTGTAGAATCAACCATAGATATTAATAATTTCCCAAATCCAAACGGAAACTTTCTATATACCGATCAAATTGAATTTGATGCCGATGCCAATCTTCAAAAAGTAGAACTTGTTACCTTAGTGCAAGATGCAGTCTTTATTTACCCTAATCGAGATAATACAACTAAAGTTATAGAAACATTAATACTTGATATAGGTGGCGAAACGGTTGAAACCGAATTGCAAGGACGCGAATTATTACCAACAGAACTTACTTTTACAAATGAAAAACCCTATGTTATTTATGGTTTTGCAACCGTACCAAATGGAGAAACTCTAACCATTAATGCTGGAGCTAGACTACATTTTCATAATAACTCGGGAATCATCGTGTCTAATAATGCCTCATTACAAGTTAATGGTTTGCATAGTAACAATCAGGATTTATTAGAAAATGAAGTTATCTTTGAAGGAGATCGCTTAGAGCCTAATTTATCAGATGTTCCTGGACAATGGGGGACCATTTGGTTATTAGATGGTAGCATTAATAATTCAATAAACTATGCCACCATTAAAAACGCATCCGTTGGTATTCTATGTGATGGTAGCCCTAATGCTATTTCAGAGGTGCTTACTATATCCAATTCGCAAATTTACAATTCTAGTAATTTTGGTATTCTAGGAAGAAATACCTCTATTTCTGGAGAAAACATCATTATTAATAATACGGGACAATCATCTTTTGCTGGTACATTAGGGGGCAGATATAATTTTACGCACAGTACAATTGCAAACTATTGGAATAACGGATCTAGGCAATTCCCTTCTGTTTTGCTTAATAATTTTGTTTTAGATGAAGACAACAATGCTACAATAGCCAATTTAGCAGAAGCCAACTTTAATAATTGTATCATTTACGGAAATAATAATCCGGAAATTCTACTTGATGAAATCGAAGATAATGCTGTTGTATTTAATTTTAAATTCACCAATTGCTTAATTCGTTTTGAAGATAGGAATAATAACTTTACTGGGCCTAACTATGATTTAAATGATACGAGTCATTATGAAGGAAATATTTTCAATGAAACCCCCGATTTTCTTGACCCATCACTAAACAAATTGATCATAGGTAACGAATCCGCAGGCAATAATCAAGGACTCCCTGTTTTTGCTACTCAAGTGCCTTTAGATATTTTAAATGTAAATAGAACAACATCTCCTGATTTAGGGGCCTATCAGCATATAACTTTTCCTGAGGAAAACTAATTTTAAATGCCTTATTAGTCTTTTTACCAGGCTAGTTATGAACAGACTTGATTTTGTAAAAAAATTCAACTAACTTCGTTTAACAGTCAATAAAGTTCATTGAAACGTAACTTTATCTTTGCATTGTAGCCAATTTTTAAACCTATGAATGAAAATAACAGGAAAAGAGTATTTGTCTCATACTCATGGGATAATCAAGAACATCAAGAATGGGTTTTAAATTTATCGAAAGAGTTAATGAAAAAATTTGGTGTAGATATAATACTAGATCAATTTGAATTAAGTGCTGGGAAAGATTTGACTTATTTTATGGAAAGTTCAATTGAAAAAGCAGATAAAGTTTTAGTAATACTAACACCAAACTACAAGTTAAAAGCTGAAAACAGAAGTAAGGGAGTTGGATATGAAACTTCAATGATCTCTCAAGAAATTTTTCAATCACCAATATCCACGGTTAAATTTATACCAATCCTTAGAGAAGGTAGTTTAGCTACCTCGACTCCTAAATTTCTAAAATCAAAAATTTATCATGAAATGGTTGATGACAGTAAGTACATAAATAAACTTTATGAATTGTCTCAAATAATTTATGACAAACCATTAATAGAGAAGCCAGAACTTGGAGAAATACCTGATTTTAAAGACAAAAAAATTGATCCAATAATTGACATTGCAATTGCTGTATCAAATGAAGAAAAATTAAATAATGAGATTGATTCAATTATGGAATCATTCCAAGGTGCTTCTCTTTTTAAAGATGAGATTGAAAAATTAAAATTAATGTTGAATGAGAAAATAAAACTATACAGAACAAGTACAGCATTACCTTTCAATCATCAATTAAATAATAGAGACTCCTATGTTATTAGTGTTTTAAAATATTCAGTCAGTTTTTATTGGAATTTGCCCTTTTCAAATACAGTTATGGATTCAGAATTAGTAGTTAGATACTGGAATGGTGTTATACATCTTGAAAGAGGTCATTATTTTCCTGGACGTGAACCAAAAGTCGTAAAAGAAACTATCTATTCATTAGATATGGATTACAGCAAAAACTTATTATGGCATAATCAAAAACAAAAAATGACTACCTCTGAGATAGTACAACAAGCATTTCTTTATCTGATTGAGAATGTACAAAAAGAGAAAAGTAAGAAATTTAGGAGTTAAACTGGCCACAACAACGTGTCAATTGCTGGTTCTGTTTGTACTCGGAAAATCCTACGGATTTTCTTCTGGTTTGTTTTCTTTTGCTAACTTAGTTCCAGCCAACGCAACTAACCATACGCAAACGCGTTAAACAAACATCTAAAAATATTTGATAACACTTAATTTACATATCAAAAACAAAAAATCCTGCATAAAGCAGGATTTTTAATTAACACCATATAAAAAGTTTAAACAAACAAAGGTTTATCCTTCATCATTGTATTAACTTTATCTTTTATAGCCTCTAAAACTGATTCATCTTCAAAATTAGTGATCACTTCATCTATTAATTCTACAATGGCCAACATGTCGGCTTCTTTTAAACCACGGGTTGTAACAGCTGAAACACCTAAACGAATTCCAGATGTAACAAACGGTGACTTATCATCAAAAGGCACCATATTTTTATTTACCGTAATATCTGCTTTAACCAGAGCCTGCTCAGCATCTTTACCAGAAAGGTTTTTGTTACGCAAATCAATCAACATACAGTGATTATCGGTTCCACCAGAAATAATATTATAGCCTTTAGCAACCAAAGCATCAGCCATAGCTGCAGCATTACTTTTTACTTGCAATTGGTAGTTTAAAAAATCATCCGTTAACGCTTCTCCAAAAGCAATAGCTTTGGCAGCAATAACATGTTCTAAAGGACCGCCTTGATTTCCAGGAAAAACAGCAGAATCCAATAATGATGACATTTTACGTAAGTTTCCATTTTTTAAAGTAATTCCAAATGGATTATCAAAATCTTGCCCCATCATTATAATACCTCCTCTAGGACCTCTTAAAGTCTTATGGGTGGTGGTTGTAACAATATGACAATGTGGTAACGGATCATTTAAAATCCCCTTAGCTATCAATCCTGCAGGATGTGATATATCTGCCATTAAAATAGCGCCAACACTATCAGCTATAGTTCTAAAACGTTTAAAATCAATATCGCGAGAGTATGCAGATGCACCAGCAATAATTAATTTTGGCTGCTCTTTAGTAGCTACCTCCTGAATTTTATCATAATTTAATATACCTGTCTCCT
Organism: Flavivirga abyssicola; assembly: GCF_030540775.2. GTDB lineage: Bacteria > Bacteroidota > Bacteroidia > Flavobacteriales > Flavobacteriaceae > Flavivirga > Flavivirga abyssicola. The sequence continues at coordinate 4,394,572 of NZ_CP141266.1, forward strand.
GCTCTACACCATAAAATACAGGATTATAAAGTTTACCAGAAAAATTTACTGGAGATCCATGAGTTAAATGTCCTCCGTGTGATAAATCGAAACCTAAAATTTTATCACCAGGTTTTAAACATGCATGATACACTGCTGTATTAGCCTGACTTCCAGAATGTGGTTGCACGTTTACATATGCAGCCCCAAATAATGCCTTCGCTCTATCAATAGCAATCTGTTCAACTTCATCAACAACTTCACAACCGCCATAATACCTTTTCCCAGGGTACCCTTCAGCATATTTATTAGTTAATACAGAGCCCGCAGCTTCCATGACCTGGTCGCTTACAAAGTTCTCTGACGCAATAAGCTCAATACCGTGTAATTGGCGTTCTTTTTCTGCTTGAATAAGTTCAAAAATTTGTTCGTCGCGTTGCATAAAATTAAATTATTGTTAAATATTTCGACAAAAATAGGAAATAGAATAGTTAATAACATCAAAAAAGGTTTATTTACTGAGAAGTTTTTAACCATTTTATTAACGGTTATGCTAAATCTATATTTTCATTCATTTTTTCATTTAAAATAAAAAAAATGTGTAGGTTTGATACGAATTTAATAAACTATAAATATATTTTAAGTTATGCCATTATCAGCTAACAATCCAGATAGAAAGTCGTGGTTACACGTAGATAAAAATTCAGATTTTCCAATTCAGAATATTCCTTTCGGGGTTTTCTTAACTCGAGACGATATTATTACTATAGGAACTCGTATTGGTGATACCGCTATAGATCTGGGTGCCTTACATCAATTAGGGTATTTTAAAGGGATTCCTTTAACAGAAGATATTTTTCTTCAAGATACTTTAAATGATTTTATTGCAGATGGTAGAAAAACATGGCGTTCGGTACGCAACAGAATTGCAGATATTTTCGATTCAGAAAACACGACGCTTAAAAACAACAAGAAACATAAAGAGATTGTATTATTTCGTTTAGATGAAATTGAAATGCAATTACCTGTACATATAGGAGATTATACAGATTTCTATTCAAGTAAAGAGCATGCTACAAATGTAGGCACCATGTTTAGAGATCCTGATAATGCCTTATTACCAAACTGGCTACATATTCCTGTTGGGTATCATGGTAGAAGTTCTTCCATTATTCCTTCTGGAATTCCAGTTCACAGACCTCAAGGACAAACATTGCCCGCAGATGCAAAAGCACCTGTTTTTGGCCCAAGTAAATTAGTCGATTTTGAATTAGAAATGGCGTTTATAACAACTGACGCTAATGATTTGGGAGAACCTATTCCTATAGAGGAAGCTGAAGAATATATTTTTGGACTCGTATTATTTAACGATTGGAGTGCTAGAGACATTCAAAAATGGGAATATGTTCCATTAGGACCATTTTTAGCGAAAAACTTTGCTTCTTCAATCTCTCCATGGATTGTAACACTTGATGCCTTAGAGCCTTACAGAGTTGAAGGGCCTAAAGCTATAAAACCACAATTAGACTACCTTAAATATAAAGGAAAGAAAAGCTTCGATATTAATTTAGAGGTATCCATTCAGCCTCAAGGTGCTAAAGAGACCGTAGTAAGTAAATCAAACTTTAAACATATGTACTGGAATATGGCACAACAATTAACACATCATACTGTTAATGGTTGCCCTGTAAATTCTGGAGATATGATGGGAAGTGGTACTATTTCTGGTCCTACCCCAGGTTCTTATGGCTCCATGCTGGAACTTTCATGGCGAGGTGAAAAACCACTTAAAATGAATGATGGTTCGGAACGTAAGTTTATTAATGACCATGATACTGTTATTATGAGAGGATTTTGTGAAAAAGATGGAACACGCATTGGTTTTGGTGAAGTTTCTACGAAATTACTTCCAGTTTTTAATCCTAAAAAAATTAAATAAGTAATCACAATTATTACTTACAACCGACTAATATTCAGGAAAATGTCTCCTCGAGCGCAGTCCGAGAGGTTCTTAAATGACTACAAATTTCAATAGGTCTCGACTTTAGTTTATACTGAGTACTTCGACTGCGCTCAGTATAAACTATAGCCGAAGTACTCGACCAGACAACACATTAAACAACTAAAAATCAAAATGTTACAAAAAATATTACATCGAACTCACGTTATTTAACGTAAATCTTGTGCAAGAGCTCAAGATGTCACTTCGAGTTAAATTCTGGAAGAATTTAGTATCGAGAAGCTTTTTTGTATAAATTTTATTTTTTTTAATACAATTCATAATAAAAAAACTTACAATATAAATAATTCAAATTCATTTAAACGTATTTATTGGTATTTTATCTGATTTTTTAGTATTTTGGCACAACTATTGGGTTAGTGCCCTAAGTAACCAATAAGATCCAATCTATGAAAAAACTACTACTTTTTACAATAAGTCTTTTTGTACTTATGTCTTGTGGCGGAAAAAAACAAGTAGAAGCTGCAGTAAATTCAGGCAACTATGATCAAGCCATTACGACTGCCTTAAATAAGCTTAGAACAAATAAAAACAAAAAACGTAAATTCGATTACGTTTTAATGTTACAAGACGCTTATCACAAAGCCGCAGAACGTGACTTAAACAGTATAGAGCATTTAAAAAAGGATAAGAACCCTGAACTTTATAGAGAAATTTATGAGCTTTATATGGACTTAAATGCGCGTCAGGAAGCTATCAAACCTATTTTGCCATTAAATATAAATGGCAGAAATGTTTCTTTTAATTTCAGCGATTATAGTAATGACATCGTACAATCTCGCGAAACTGTTTCCAATTATTTATATGAAAAGGGATTGGATTTATTAGAATTAGAAGATAAAGCACAAATTAGAGAAGCTTATAACGTTTTAAATTATGTTGAATCTATTAATCCTAATTATGAACTGACAAGGGATTTAATGAAAGAGGCTCATGAACGTGGAACGGCGTATGTAAGTGTAACAATTGAAAATAGTACCAATCAAATTATTCCGCAACGTTTAGAAGAGGATTTATTAAACTTTGACACTTATGGATTAAATCAATTCTGGACTGTATATCATGCACAACCCAATAAGGAAATTGCATATGATTACGCCATGCAGTTACATTTAAAACAAATTAATATTTCACCAGAGCATATTAAAGAACGTGAGTATATAAGAGAAAAAGAAATCGTAGACGGCTGGAAATATGAATTGGATAGCAAAGGTAACGTTGTAAAAGATAGTTTGGGTAACGATATTAAGATTGATAAAATAGTTAAGGTAAAAGCGCGCTATAATGAATTTACTCAAATAAAATCAACACAAGTTATTGCTGATGTCCTCTATTTGGATATAAAAACTAAGCAACTGTTAGATACTTTCACTATTGACAGTGAGTTTATTTTCGAAAACCTCTTTGCCAGAATACGAGGCGATAAGAGAGCCTTAAACTCAGAAGACAGAAGAATATTAAATAATAGAAGAGTCCCCTTCCCAAGTAATGAACAAATGGTCTATGATACTGGAGAAGACCTAAAGCTAAAACTAAAAAACATTATTAGCTCTTATAGAGTTAAAGTTTAACTAAAAGGTCTAAAAAGTGTCATTCTGAATATTACCGAGAAACAAAATATATTTTGTTTAGAAGGTATCAGGGAAGCTGTGAAAAATCTCTTTAAAATACATGTATCTGATTGTGAATAAAATAAGATTCTTCGCGTTGCTCTGAATGACAAAAAATATTACTTTTTAGGCTCTTAGTTTTCTATTTAAAGCGTCTACAATTATTGAATTTTACCATCATGGAATCCTGCCCGTTTCCAGATTCCATCATCTTTTATCCAAATATTTGTCACTCTATATTCGTTGTTTTGAATTTCGCCTTGCTTCTTTGAAGAGACCACTATTTTTGCTGTTAGTATCGCCGTATGATTATTATATAGCTCAACTTCGGTGTCCTTCATTTCATAGGTATTAACAACAAGTTCACCTTTTTCAATCTGCGCTTTTCTAGTTCTCAAATAATTTACCCAGGCCCTTTTATCTATTGGTTTTGAAATACCATTAGTATGTCTGTAATTTTCAGTAAGCATCGATTCTAATTTCGCAATGTTACATACTTTAAAGGCTGTATTAAAAGCTTCAACTCTATTTAATAAAGCTATTTTTTCATTCTCTATATCCTTATTCCCTATTTCATTTTTTTTTACAACCAATTGCAACTGTTATAAAAATAATACAAATCCATATTTTTATAAACAACACATTTTTCATTTTTTGCCATTCTAAATTTGATTCTTAGCTATTTTTATTCTTCAATTTGTGATTCTATCCAAGCATCAATCTTATCCTCTAGTAACTGTAATGGAATACATCCTGTTTCTAATATTTCATTATGAAATTCACGAATATCAAATTTATCTCCTAGTTTTTCCTTAGACTTAGAGCGTAATTCTCTAATTTTCAGCTGACCTATCTTATAGGATAACGCTTGGCCAGGGTTTGCCATATAACGCTCTATCTCGCTAATAATATTTTCTTCTGGTTCGGCTTCATTCTCTAAAGAATATGCAATAGCCTGTTCTCTTGTCCATCCTTTTGAATGAATCCCAGTATCAACAACCAACCTAATTGCTCTGTGAATCTCTGCGCTTAACATTCCAAAATACTGATAAGGATCTTTATATAAACCTAATTCTTTTCCCATAGATTCTGTGTATAACGCCCATCCTTCGCCATAAGCACTGTACCATAATGTTTTTCTAAAATCTGGCAATTCAGTATTTTCCTGTGCTAAAGATATCTGAAAATGATGACCAGGAATGGCTTCATGCAAAAACAGGTCTTCTTTATCGAAAACATTATATTTCTCTACATCAGGAATTGGTGTATAAAAAATACCTGGTCTCGTTCCATCAAGAGAACCCGCATTATAATTTGCAGCAGCAGATTTTTCTCTAAAAGGCTCCGTTCTTCTAACTTCAAATCCTGTTTTTGGTTGATTTCCAAATAACTTATCAATTTGAGGTTGCATAACTTTGTGAATGCTATCATAAAAAGCAATTACTTGAGAACGCTCAGTAAACGGCATTAACTCTTTACTCGTTCTTACATGATTAAAGAAAGCTTTTAAATCTCCTTCAAATCCAACGTCCTCTTTAACAGCTTCCATTTCTGAACGAATTCTGGCAACTTCACGTAAACCTAACTCATGGATTTCATTAGCTGTCATATTCGTTGTTGTATGCTTCTTTACTTGATGGGCATAATAAGCGTCGCCCAGAGGCGTGTCATTAATACCGCTTGAAGTTCTTCCATTTTTCAAATAATCGCCAGTTAAAAATTCTACCATTTGCTTGTGAACCGGTATAATTTTATTAGCAATCACATCGGTATAAATTTTAGTAAGCTCTTTTCGTTCTTCATCAGTAAAAACTTCCGGTATATTCTTAATAGGAGAAAAATATAAATGATCTTCAACACGACCTTCAGATAAAGACTCAAACTGTGGAATTACTTTTATTATCAAAGACTTTGGCAAAACATAACCTGTTTTTATCCCTTCTTTCATTTTTAATTTCGCCGAATTTAACCATACCAAATAAGCTTCTACGCGAATTAACCAATCTTTATAATCTTTAACAGTTTTAAACGGTTGCGCATTTGTTCCTCCCGCCAATTGGTTAAAATCTAAATTTTTAGACCACATTTGATCTATTGGCATCAAATCCTTCTTAAATGCTATAGCTTCCAGATTAATATAACAATCCCATTCTAAAACAGCTTTACTCATTTTCTCTGTTTCAGTTAAAAGAGATTCATCAATTTCTGCTAGTGCTATTTTATATTTCATGTAATAAGCCTTCTTTTTAGACTTATATTCATCAGATAAAAAATCCGGAAATTTAGTATTAAACCTATTATCTCCTGCATTTGTAGCTTTCATAGGATCTAATTCATACCCTTCTTCATTGTAACCATCTAGAAGTTTAGAAAAATTTAATACAGTAGCGGCTTGATTTTTTTTAGTGTTTTCATCTTTACATGACACTAATAAAACTATTATGAAAAATAAAACGAATCTGTTCATTATATAAGTAGTATGGTTTTTGTAAAAATAGCATTTAATTTTTACTAACGTATTACAAGACAACGATTTTACAACCTAGTTATAACTAACCATACATAAACTCTAATCCCCAAATAGCAGAAGTAACAAATTGAATAATTAAAAACCCAAAAAGCAATTTATTTTGGAAAGCAACCAATACATGCATGCTTTCTAAAGGAGATATACATAATTACACAAAGCTTGATATAAAATCGCTTCAATGTTTTATACCTAACAATAAATGAAGTTGAAATTTTCCTATTGGAAGATCAATAGAAAAACCATGAACTAATTCTGTAAATTATTTATACAAATCTACTTAAATCAATTTCGTTTATGGCACCATGAGAGGCATGCGCAAGGACGACACCGTTTTTAATAACTATTATTTGAGGCGATTCATGCATAACCTGGAATTTATAACCAACTTCATTAGAAAGATCACGATAATTTAGTAAATCTAAATAATACAGGTCTAAGTCTTTTTCGGTTAAATCATATCCGCTAACAAATTGTCTCATAACCATACTGCTAATACCGCAACGTGTAGAGTGTTTAAAAATAACCTGTGTTTTAATAGCAGATTTTTTTTCTATAAAATCCAATTGAGGTATTTGATTTAAAGGAATCCAAGGGATCACCTTCTCTTCTTTTGCTTCACTTTTACCTCCTAATATTTTATTTAATAACCCCATGTATTTATATTTTAAAAGTTATGTTACTTTAAGTGATTTAGTATTTATGAATTGTATCATAATATCTTTTAAAAATCTAGAAACATTTTTACAGAAACACTTAAACTAACTTTATTATGCACTAAGTCGAAACCAATATCGGAATCTTACAAACTGACTAAAAGTCACTTCAACAGTGGTTTTACACGACATTTTGTCTTTTAAAATGTGTTGGTAAGGTTATTGACTTAAAGATGTTGTAAAAGTAATTAAATAAAATTGATGAACAGATTTCCGTTTTCACGGGAATGACAAAATACATACAAATGAACTTAAATAATTATACAATAAAATCTCAGGAAGCCATTCAGCAAGCCCAACAAATTGCACAAGGCTTCTCACATCAACAAATTGAAAATGAACATCTTTTTAAAGGTGTTTTTGAAGTTGACGAAAACGTATTACCATTCATTTTAAAGAAGCTGAATGTAAATATCTCAATACTTCAACAAGCTTTAGACAAACAAATAGAAAGTTTTTCCAAAGTTACTGGTAGTGAATTAATGCTGTCTAGAGAAGCAGGCAAAAGCCTTAACGAAGCATCAATTATTGCAAAAAAGATGAAAGATGACTTTGTTTCTATTGAACATCTTATTCTAGCTATTTTTAAATCGAATAGCAAGATAGCTCAAATGTTAAAAGACCAAGGCGTTAATGAAAAAGGGCTTAAAGCTGCTATTGAAGAATTACGTAAAGGAGAACATGTAACCTCGCAAAGTCAAGAAGATACATACAACTCATTAAATAAGTATGCAAAAAACCTAAACCAATTAGCAAAAGACGGAAAGTTAGACCCTGTTATTGGTCGTGATGAGGAAATACGACGTATTCTTCAAATTTTATCACGTAGAACCAAAAACAATCCAATCCTCGTTGGAGAGCCTGGAACAGGTAAAACAGCTATAGCAGAAGGTCTGGCCCATAGAATTATTGATGGTGATATTCCTGAAAACCTAAAAGACAAGCAGATTTTTGCTTTAGATATGGGCGCCCTCATTGCAGGCGCAAAATATAAAGGAGAGTTTGAAGAACGTTTAAAAGCTGTTATTAAAGAAGTTACTACCAGTGATGGTGATATTGTGTTGTTTATAGATGAGATTCACACCTTGGTAGGTGCTGGTGGCGGACAAGGAGCCATGGATGCAGCAAATATTCTAAAACCTGCTTTAGCCAGAGGTGAACTTCGTGCTATTGGTGCAACAACATTAGACGAGTATCAGAAATATTTTGAAAAAGACAAAGCTTTAGAGCGTCGTTTTCAAAAAGTAATAGTAGATGAACCAGATACAGAAAGCGCCATTTCAATATTACGTGGAATTAAAGAAAAATACGAAACACACCATAAAGTTCGTATAAAAGACGAAGCCATTATTGGTGCTGTTGAATTATCAGAACGATATATAACCAATCGTTTTCTGCCGGATAAAGCCATAGATTTAATGGATGAAGCCGCTTCTAAATTACGTATGGAAATTAATTCCAAGCCTGAAGAACTTGATGTTTTAGATAGAAAGATCATGCAGTTAGAAATTGAAATTGAAGCTATTAAACGCGAGAAAGACGAATCTAAGTTAAAATCGCTTCGATCGGATCTGGCTAATTTAAAAGAATCCAGAAACGAAATCTATGCCAAATGGAAAAGCGAGAAGGAAGTTGTTGATAATATCCAAAATACAAAACAGGATATTGAAAATTATAAGTTAGAAGCAGAACGCGCAGAACGTGATGGAGACTACGGAAAAGTAGCTGAATTACGTTACGGGAAAATTAAAGACGCCCAAGAACAACTTGAAGTGTTTCAAAAACAATTACAGGCACAATCTGAAAATTCATTAATAAAAGAAGAAGTAACTTATGATGATATAGCAGAAGTTGTTGCCAAATGGACTGGAATTCCGGTAACAAAAATGATTCAAAGCGAACGTGAAAAATTGCTTAAGCTTGAAACCGAACTACATAAACGTGTCGTAGGACAAGAAGAAGCCATAATTGCAGTTAGTGATGCCGTTAGAAGAAGTCGAGCAGGTTTACAAAATTCGAAAAAACCAATTGGTACGTTCCTTTTTCTTGGAACAACCGGTGTTGGTAAAACTGAATTAGCGAAAACCTTGGCTGATTATCTTTTTGATGATGAAAATGCGATGACCCGTATCGATATGAGCGAATATCAAGAACGACATGCTGTAAGCAGATTAGTCGGTGCGCCTCCAGGATATGTTGGATATGATGAAGGCGGACAATTAACCGAAGCTGTAAGACGCAAACCTTACTCTGTAGTTCTTTTAGATGAAATTGAAAAAGCACATCCTGATACTTTTAATATTTTACTACAAGTATTAGATGAGGGACATTTAACTGATAACAAAGGGCGCATAGCAGATTTTAAAAACACAATTATTATAATGACCTCAAACATAGGAAGTCATTTAATACAAGAACGTTTTGAAGCAACTAAAGATATTAATTCTGCAATGGAATCGGCAAAAATAGATGTCTTAGGTTTATTAAAACAAAGTGTACGTCCTGAGTTTTTAAATAGAATTGATGACATCATCATGTTTGCTCCTCTTAGTAAAGAAGACATAACAGCCATTGTTGAATTGCAATTAAAAGCACTTACAAAAATGATAGGGCAGCAAGATATTACTTTTGATGCAACACCAGAAGCGGTAACTTACTTAGCTGAAAAAGGATATAATCCGGAATATGGTGCAAGACCTGTAAAACGGGTTATTCAAAAAGAAGTTTTAAATGCTTTGAGTAAAGAAATATTATCGGGAAGAGTGACTACAGATAGCATTATTTTATTAGATGCTTTCGATGATGAACTGGTTTTTAGAAATCAAAAACTACAAGCTGAATATGAATAGTTAACCCTATATAATTAGTAGTAAAAACATTTTATTGTTTTTTCGTTTAACGGTAAGCAACCTTTTTAATTTAGCAACATCTAGGATATATAATATTCATAATAATAGCTAAATTAAAAATGGTTGCTTGTCTTTTTTTCATGGTATCTAGGAATCTTATTATAACAAAGATGATTACATAACCTCACAGATAACAAAAAATACCATATAAAAATATACCAAATGGTATATTTTTATTATATTTGACAAATCATGACAACAAAAGCAGAACTCACATCACAATATATATTGGAAATAGTTGCTCCTATTTTTAATAAAAATGGTTATGCTGCAACTAGTTTAAGTGATGTCACCAAAGCCACAGGTCTAACTAAAGGTGCTATTTACGGCAATTTTAAAAACAAGGAAGATTTAGCCATTGCCTCTTTTGTGTTTACCGTAAAAAATATGCTTAAACGAATTGGTGAACATTTGTCCAACAGTGATTCTCCTATTAAAAAGTTATATCTTATAACTGATTTTTATAGAAATTACTATGACTATAGTAAAAAACTTGGTGGTTGTCCTGTTATAAATATTGGTGTTGACGCTAATAATCAGAACAGTCTTTTACTTCAAAAAGTTAGACAAGTTATAGAACGCATTCAAGATCAAGTAACAACAATAATTGAGGAAGGTATAGAAGCTGGAGAAATTTCATCAGAAATAAATGCCCTATATTTTGCTAGACGACTAGACACCATGATACAAGGAGCTATATTTATGACTTATACCATGGATGATGATTTTTATATTCAAGACACTATGGACTTAATAGACAGAATGATAGATAAAGAGCTTAAAATATAATATTTTTTTAACTTAAAATATACCGATTGGTATAATAAATAATAGTAATTATGAGCGAACTTTTAAACGTTTTAGAGAGCAAAACAAAAATTAGATTTCAAGACTGCGACCCATTTAATCATTTAAATAACGGAAGTTACACAAATTATTTCATGAATCACCGAGAAGATGTACTTATGAAACATTATGACATCGACATTTATAAGATGGCAAAACAACATGGAAAAAGCTGGGTTTCAAGCAGCAATCAAATTGCTTATTTAAAACCAGCATTTTTAATGGAAACCGTTACTTTTGAATCACAATTAATACACTTTACAGACAGTGAATTACATGTAGAAATGCGTATGTATGATGGAGACAAAAGTCATTTAAAAGCTATCATTTGGTCTGGTTTTGTGCATTTTAACTTGTTAAAACAAAAACGAGAAATACATACTGAGGATTTAATGCAACTTTTTGAAAATGTTAACAACCCCGTGAACGCTTTTACTTTTGAAGAACGTCTTATTCAAATGAAATCCAATCTTGTTAAAGAAACTTAAAATTAAGCTTGAGTACAGTAATAAATAAACAAATATGTTAGCTTATGGTATGGTTATTGTTAATAAAAATATGCTTTTATGTAAATTTTATATCATTATAAATACGTAAATTTGTTTTTGCGTGAGCCCTAAATTTCACATAAAAACAAAAAAATAATTCAAGTTTATCCCCTTAATAAACTTCTAAAACCTACTTATAGAGATGGATATTTACAAGTATATTGATTATACACTTTTAAACCCTACTTCAACAGAACGAAACATTATAGATTTATGCCATGTAGCAAAAAGATATGGTTTTTATTCTGTATGTGTTAGTAGTTCCTACGTTTCTTTAGCAAAACAATTACTAGAAAAAACAAATGTTAAAATTTGTTCAGTTATCGGGTTTCCTCTTGGGTCTATGGCTACTGCATCCAAAGTTTATGAAGCAAAACAAGCTATTCATGATGGAGCTGATGAAATTGACATGGTTATTAATCTTGGATTTCTTAAAAGTAAAAATTATGTGTCCGTTTTTAAAGATATCAGCGATGTTAAACTTGCTATAGGGAAAAAGCCTTTAAAAGTTATTGTTGAAGTTTCTGAATTAAATAAAAATGAAATTATAAAAGCTTGTGAAATTTCTCTGGATGCCAATGTAGATTATATCAAAACATCCAGTGGGTTTTCAAAAGGTGGTGCTACATTAACTGTAGTTAAGATTATAAAAAAGACCGTTAAGGATCGTATTAAAATATGTGCATCAGGAGACATTAAGGATGTTGAAACCGCTAAAAAATATATTGATATAGGTGTTAGTAGAATTAATGTTTCATCAGATTTTAAGATAAAACAGACTGCGTAAATGTAATTTGTAGTATAGTGAATAAAAAAGGCTTTTAAAAATAATACGTTTTTAAAAGCCTTTTTTTATTAAACAAATCGTAAAAAATAAAACGCTAATAAATCTTAAAAACTAATTAGGACTACGACTCGTAAATACATAAAACACCTATCTTAATTTTATTTAATTTTTATTAAAAAAGCACTAACTTTAACCTACTTATATGAAACCTATAAATAAATACATAGATCACACACTTCTAAAAGCAACAGCGACAGTAAAAGACATCATTAAATTATGTGAAGAGGCGATTCAGCACCAATTTTTTTCTGTTTGCGTAAATAGTTGTTATGTTTCCTTAGCTAAAGAAGAATTACTAAACAGCAATGTTAAAATTTGTAGCGTTGTTGGTTTTCCTTTGGGTGCTATGAGTACTAAAGCCAAAGTTACTGAAGCCACCTTGGCCTTAAAAGATGGGGCAGATGAAATTGATATGGTTATTAATATTGGTTTATTAAAAAGTAAAAACTTTGATGGTGTTTTAAAAGATATTGTAGCTGTAAAAAAATGTATGCCTAACCACACCTTAAAAGTTATTTTAGAAACATGTTACCTTCAAGAATTAGAAATAATTAAAGCTAGTGAGCTTGCCATAAAAGCAGGTGCTGATTTTATAAAAACGTCTACAGGGTTTGGACCTAGCGGAGCTACATTAAATGATGTAAAACTTATGAAAAATGCTTGTGTAAACTATACTAAAGTAAAGGCCTCTGGTGGCATAAAAGATTATAAAACAGCTATAGAATATATCAATTTAGGAGTTGATCGTCTAGGGACTTCATCTGGAATTAGTATCCTAAAAGGTACTTCCTCTAATTCAAACTATTAAAATGAGTTTACACATAGAAGCAAAAAAAGGAGACATTGCAGAAACCATTTTACTTCCAGGGGATCCTTTAAGAGCTAAGTGGATTGCTGAAACTTTTTTTGAAAACCCTGTGTGTTTCAACAAAATAAGAAATATGTATGGCTATACCGGAACTTATAACGGTAAACGTATTTCCGTAATGGGAACAGGTATGGGCGTACCTTCTACTACTATTTATGCGCATGAACTTATTACAGAATATGGCGTTAAAAATTTAATCCGTGTTGGCAGTGCCGGATCATACCAAAAACATGTGAAAATTAGAGATATTGTTTTGGCTATGGCGGCTTCTTCTAGCTCTGGTATTAATAAATTGCGATTTGGTGGTGCAGACTATGCCCCAACTGCGAGCTTTGATTTGTTTCAGAAGGCAGTAGAAACCGCTAGGAAAAAAAGTATTCCATTAAAAGCCGGAAATGTTTTCACTTCTGATGAATTTTATGAAGATGATTTCGATTCTTATAAAAAATGGTCTGAATTTGGAGTATTATGTGTAGAAATGGAAACTGCTGGTTTATATACTGTTGCTGCAAAACATCATGTTAACGCCTTAACTATTCTAACCATTTCTGACTCTTTAGTGACTAAAGAAAGGACTACCAGTAAAGAACGCGAAACCACGTTTAAAGAAATGATAGAAATCGCATTGGAACTAGCATAACCTCATGTGAGCATCTATGGAAAAAATGAAGATTGTAGCTGGTTTAGATGAATCTCATGGTATAAATAACTAACGTGAGTTCGTCATAAAATTTATAAAAAAATAGACAAAAGCTCAATAAAATAAAGCTTGTCTCCTTGAGCGCAGTCGAAAGGTTTTAAAAATTCAGTTGTTTTAATTAGGTTTCGACTTTAGTTTATACTGAGCGCAGTCGAAGTACTCAGTATAAACTATAGCCGAAGTACTCAACCTGACATTTGAATATAATTAACTGATTTTCATTTAAATAAAGCTAAAGATGTATCGAACTCACGTTAATTAAGATCTTTAATCTTAATATTTAATGACTACATAAGATTAAAATATATCGTATTTCCTGTAAATTTTTGTGCTAAAATATTAATAGAAGCTTCCTTTAATTGCAAAACTCTTGGGTACCCTCCAGTAGTTTGACAATCTCTCATTAGAATAATAAGCTTTCCTGAAGGTGTTAATTGCACAGTTCCTGGCAGTACCGATGATGTAATTATAGACTCTAAATTATTCGCTAACGGCTCGTTTAATTGGTATGCCATTCTATTGTTTTCCTTAGAGATTGTAAATCCTTGTGTTACTAATATATCTTGCTGAGCTTTTGTGAGTTTATAAAATTCCGGTCCTTTAAAAACTTCAATCTGATTAGTAGTATGCCCCTTTATAACTTTAATTGCAGCATGCTTCATACCTAGACCTTTTAATGATGTATCAATTAGCAGCTCATCGTTTTTAAATAACGTAGATTGCTTTGTTATGCCTTGGTACATACTGTAACTATTCATAACATTTTCAGTCTTAAAACCACCCAAAACAGCTAAATAAGACCTGAACCCAGAAACAAGCTTACCAAAAGACACAACATCACCACTTTTTACTAAAATTGGCTTATTTAATTTTATTGAGGTTCCATTTATTTTTGGAGATATGTCTGCTCCAGAGATACAAATACTTGTTTCGCAATTGAACTCTAATATAGGGCCTGTCATTGTTATTTCAATGACTGCTGCATGCACATCGTTTCCTAATAGTATATTTGCTATAGATGCCGAATAAACATCCATAACTCCAGAATATGGTACCCCATAATCCTGATAGCCATGACGACCTAAATCTTGAATAGAGGAATATAAGCCTGTTTTTAAAACCCTAATCATCAATGACCTCACTTTCTAATTGATAAACACCAGCATCTACTAGTGTTTTAATATCCTTATATTCTTTAAGTGATATTGGCTTAAAAACAATTTTATCTCCCGCATTTGCAAAACATGGTAATTCCTTCTGAGGATTAAAAAATTCTACAGGTGAATTACCAATAATATTCCAACCACCAGGACTTTCGCTAGGATATATTCCAGTTTGCCCACCTCCTATTGCTACAGTTCCTTTTAATACCTTTAATCTGGGTGTAGATTTTCTTGGCGTGTACAATTTTTCATTTAACCCTCCCAGGTACATAAACCCTGGCAAAAAACCAATAAAATAAACCGTGTACACTCTGCTGGAATGCATCTTGATAATGGACTCTTGAGAGATACCTTTTTCGGTAGCCATTTCTTTTAAATCAATAGCAAAAGTGTCTTCATAACACACAGGTATTTTCCATTGTTTTGGAGAAAAATTAATATCTTGTTTTTTTCGAAGATATAACTGATTAAGGATGAAAACAACATCTTCAAATGTATCAATAACAAAATCATATATTACTAATAATGAATTGTATGATGATCTTAATTCAACTATACCTTTAATATTTTTAGTTTTAATTTTTTCTTTAAAAACAATAATGTCAGATAGGATATTTTCATCAATACCTAGTGGCCATTCAATTAAAACAGACCGTTCTCCAAAAGGTTTATATGTCAGTTCATAACTCACCTTATTTGAATACCATGGGTTTTTAAACGACCTTCTAAATTCTTAATCAAATTAACCGCATTTGGGTTGTCACCATGAACACAAAATGTCTGTGCTTTTATTTCAACGGTTTTACCTGTGATAGTCTTTACCTTTTGTTTTGAAATCATATGAAAAATATGCTCAAACAAATAATCTTCATTATGTATGGATGCAGTTATTTCCTTTCTTGAAACCAATGTTAAATCATCATTATAATTTCTATCTGCAAAGGCTTCATAAGTAATTGGGATATTTTGTGCTATAGCTATTTTTTCAATAACCGACTTATAGGGTACGTAAAGTTTAATTGGTAACATGATGGTTTTCATGACTTCTATAATCACATTCGCCACTTTTTCATCAACCATAGCCATATTATACAAGGCTCCATGTGGCTTTATATGATGCAAAGTTCCATGTTCTTCTCTAAGAATAGACATTAAATCATCAACCTGTCCTTTAACACTTTTAAATAAAGCTGCACAGGACATTTCCATATGGATGCGACCAAAGTTTACTTTATCAGGAAAGGATGGATGTGCGCCAATCTTTACACGATGTTTTTTAGCTAAGTTAATAACATTGCGCATGGTATCTGCATCACCTGCATGTCCTCCACATGCTATATTGCACGAAGAAATAAACGGCATGAGTTCTGCCTCATTACCAATTCCCTCGCCCATATCTACATTAATATCAATAACACCAGGTATCACTAAAAAATATTTAAATGAAAAACTTTGCTAAGTGTTGCTACAGATAACAAGATACTAATTCCTAGAATTATAAACCCAAAGATATTCTGTTTAATATTATTTTTATAGACTCCTAAAATGGCCGATTTATTCATAATCCAAATCAAAAAACCTGCAATAACAGGTAGTAAAATACCATTAGCCACTTGTGCAAATTTAATAATATCAATAGGCTTTATTGCTAACGATGACAACAAAACACCTAATAATAAAATAAACATCCATACTCCCCTAAATTTTTTAGATTTCAAATTAGAACTCCAGCCTAAACATCCACTCGCAACATAGGCTGCCGCTAAAGGAGCAGTAATAGCACTTGTAATCCCAGCAGCAAATAACCCCATAGCCAAAAAGTATTTTGAAAAACTTCCAAACAAAGGTTCCAGTCCTTTTGCCAAATCAGAAGCACTACTAATGTCCTGAGACTGAATAGCAGCTGCAGATATAATAATGCACATAGACACCAAACCTCCTAAAACAATTGCTACAACAGTATCCCTTCGTACATACTTTAAATCGCTAGTTTTATGCCACTTTTCTTTAACTAAAGCTGCATGCAAAAACAAATTATAAGGAACTACGGTCGTTCCAATTAATCCAATTACTGTTAATATACTATCGTTTGAAAATTTTGGAATGAAAAGCCCCTTGAAAATATCTAATATGTTGGGTTTCGTTATAACGGCAGTTATTAAAAAAGCTAAACTCATTATTATTACTAGCCCAACCAATACTTTTTCCAGAAGCTTATAACTACCTAGATACAACAAAATAAATGCAATTAACCCAATAACCACACTTAAAACATTCATAGAAAAACCACCAATTTCGATATTCGGATTCCCTACAATAGTTTGTAGCCCTAAAACACCGCCACTGATATTACCTGCTTCATAAGCAGCATTACCTATTACTATAGCCGATAGAATTAATATTATAGCTAGTCCTTTTAAAATAGGATTCTTAACCTCAGTTCGAATAATCTGTGATAAACCTTTCTGGGAAATAATGCCCAAGCGTGCAGACATTTCTTGAAGAATCACGGTTGCTATTACAGACAATAACATAGCCCATAATAATGAATACCCAAAATTAACGCCTGCAAGTGTGCAAACTGTTACAGTGCCCGGCCCTATAAATGCAGCTGCTACCAATGGACCTGGCCCTATATTTTTAAAAATATTTTTCAAATTATTCAAAAATAAGAAATCTTATTTTAACGTGAGTTCACATAAAATTTATAAAAAATAGACAAAAGTTTCAATAAAATAAAACTTGTCACCTTGAGCGCAGTCGAAAGGTTTTAAAAATTCAGTTGTTTTAATTAGGTTTCGACTTTAGTTTATACTGAGCGTAGCCGAAGTACTCAACCTGACATTTGAATATAATTAATTTTCATTTAAATAAAACTAAAGTTATATCGAACTCACGTTATTTTATTTGGTTCAGTAAAACTTCTACAGCTTTTTTAAGTTGTGTATCTACTTTTTTAGACTTATCATCTGGATTATTAAACACTAAAACATCCGGTACTGCTGGTCCCAATTCCATATTAGACTGTGATTCTTTTACATACCAACCTCTATAAGGCATTCTAACTCTAGAACCATCAATTAGAGAGGTACTTCCAGTTGAGATAACGGCTCCAAACGTTGGCTCTCCAACCAAAGTTCCTATGTTTAGTGACTTATAAGCATGGGAAAATATTTCGGCATTAGAATAACTCGATTGATTACAGAGTGCTATGGATGGTTTTGTCCAAGATGCTAGTGGTAAACGCTCACTAAAAGGGTAATGATTTTTGAATTTTTTATGTTCTTTTTCTAAATCTTTTGCTGCACCTCTAGGCACAGTATACGCATGTTGTTTTACATTAAGTACTGCCATTAAATAATCGGTTGTCCAACCACCACCATTAAAACGCACGTCAATTACAACACCTTCTTTTCCTAGTCCAGCAGCAGTCAATTCTCTCTCAAAACGTTCAAAACTTTGCCAATTCATACCTTGTATATGAATGTATCCTAATTTCCCATTGGAATATTGATCTGTTAACTGCTTACGCTCTTTTACCCAAGCGTTATAATTCTCAGTACGATTATTATCTTTTGGTCTAATAACAACCTCTTTAACTGTAGCTCCTCTTTTAATTTCCAGATAAATTTTCTCGTTTGAAGTCCCTTCTAACAAACTATAAATATTCAAGTTTTTATTAAGTTTAGTGCCATTAATAGCTGTAATAATATCACCACTATAAAGTTTACTTATACTTCTATCTCCTGGCATATTGTTTACCACAGATACAACCTTTGTGTTTCCATTTGTATCTGGTAACAATTCCAAACCTAACAAACCTGTCTTTTCTCTTTGCAAATTCTCTCTTTGTTCTCCACTTATAAAGCCCATATGACTAGCATTCACCTGACCTAGCATCCAATTAAACATATTTTGGAAATCGTTTCGAGTAGACGCTTTCATTGCTAAAGGTTTATACGTTTTCTTAAGGCTTACCCAGTTTTGTCCATGAAAATTAGGGTCATAAAATCCATCATTGATAGCATTCCAAGCTTCCTCAAAAATTTGATTGGACTCTACATTATAATCAATATCTAACTTAGCAGATATAGGAAGACTCTCAGTTTTAGAATTAGATAAGTTTATACTACTAAGACTTCCAGATCCTTTTGTCATAAACAACTTAGAAAACTTTTTATTCATTGTAATATGAGACGGTCTGCTGTTTTTTGTTGTAATCGCTTTTTTGTCTTTGCCTTCCCATGAAATCTTGAATAAATCAGATTCGACCCTGGCATCTCCTCTATTTCCATTTCCTGTTGTATAATAAATCGTTTTACCGTCTTCTGAAAAAGCCCTTCCAAACTCTCCTCCTACAAATGAGGTTACTTGAACCTGACGCTCATGAATGTCTTGAAAATCTATAATAACATCTTCTACAACATCATTTTCTTTACCTTTTTTATTTTTTTTGCCTTTTTTATTTGAAGTATCGTCTGAGTCTTCCTCCCAATCCCGTGTTGTTTTTTCCCAATCTTTCTTATTCAACCAAGTAAACCAAACATCATAATCGCTATTATTTCTATTTGATGAAAACATTAGTTTTTTTCCGTCTGAACTCCAAATAGGTCCTCTATCTTGTTTAGGATGCATCGAAATATTTACTGGTTTTTTGCTATTGTCTGCTTTATGAATGTATATATCTGCATTAAAATCTAAGTCATTTAAACTATATGCTAACCATTTTGAGTCTGGAGACCAACTCACATTTCTGGCATTATTCCAACCATCTAGCAAAATGGTTTCTTTTGATAACTTTCCATTGGTATCAATATCTGAAACTACTAATTTCCCTCTACCTCTATTAAAAACAAGCAATGCTCCGTTAGGTGAAAGTACCGGGTTATACTCATGCTCACTCGTTTTAGACAATCGCACTACTTTATGCTTTAAGGTTTTGAATAGATTAGATTCTTTTTGATCGTCAGATTTCACTAAATATAGATCATTTTGACCATCTCTATCGGATACAAAAACGAGTGTACTATCATTTAGCCATACAGGCATTCTATCTCTATAAGATGACTTTGAAACATTAACTGTTCTAGATTTTTCCTTTTTATTTTCTCTTATAAAAATTTCCCCTCGAATTACTAAAGCACTATAATCTCCATTAGGAGACAAAGCTATATCCTTAATATTCCTACTATATGTTTTATGTTCTATAGGATCTAATCTATAGTCTGACGAAATATTTATCTTTATTTCCTTTTGTTTTTTTGAAACAGTATTTACTAAATATACATTATCACCTTTATTCACAACCAAATCCTTTCCATTTCTACTTATGTGAAATGAAAAAATCCCCATATCTTTAAATGATGTTACTGAAATAATATTTCCTTGTTTTTCTCCTGCACTATTAAGATCTAGTTTATGTACATTATACTTTCCACTCCTAGCAGATTGAAAATAAATAGTCGTATCATTACCCCATTGTGGATAAAAATCTTGTCCTTCAAAAGTAGTTAGCTGTTTATAGGTGTCTTTTTCTATATCATATAACCAAATATTATTATTTGCAGGACCTTTGTAAGCCTCTCGTTGTATTCTGCAACTACCTTTTACAAAAGCAATAAACTTTCCATTAGGCGATAATGTTGCTTGACTCCCTAAAGCACTCATATACCTATATGGTGTACCTCCTTTTTCATTAACAATATGCGTTTCGTTTTCTCTTTCAACTTGAGCAAAATTTCTGCGCGTAGAAAAAAGAATATCACCATTTTTAGTATAGTCTGTGATATTATCATTTGCAGAATGGTAGGTTATTCGCTTCGGAATCCCTCCTACTGATGCTATAATATAAACATCGTTATTGCCATACCTATTGCTTGTAAATGCTATTGATTTTCCATCAAAACTCCAAATAGGATTCGTGTCATTTGCTTCATGAATGGTGAGTCGTTTTGCGTTTTGTCCATTTATGTTGCAAGTCCAAATATCACCCTGATAATTAAAGGCAATTGTCTGTCCATTTGGACTTATTGAAGGTAAATTAACTAAAGGGTTTTGAGAAAAGATACAATTAGTAAAAAGAAAACCAAATGCTAATACTGAATTGAAAAATTGCTTCATTTTTTGGTGATTGTTTTGTTATCCGCCAAAGCTAAATGATTTTTTAGCTTATATACTTATAATTAAACAATCTTTAACAAAAATAGAATTTTAAAAGGTTAAGCCTCAAAGAATTCCTTAGATAATAATTGAATTAGTTCTGAACTGAAGTCAGCGCATATATAGCAAAACTACCTAACCAATGACCACCTTCATAACTATCTCCTACTATGTTAGGCAAGGAATGATTTATATGGTTATTTGCAATTGTCTTAAGATGCGCATATTCTGGTAAACCCTCAGCGATTTTATTTAAGTTCCATGCCCGCGAAAAATTAACTCCATCTAAATGTACCAGTTTACCATCTTTTCTATCGGACACTTCTCCTATTTCTAAATCAAAATACTTATCTCTTAATTGAGGTAAAAACAGATTAAGCCATACTTTAAATTCAGCCGTAGTTAATACCCGTTTCATCAAAGCAGCTTCTTCTAAACAGGGAGATAAAAAGTCATAACCACCAGGTTCCCATGTTATCGGACAACCTGCATCTTTTAAATAAAAATCTTTAGCACGTTGTTCTATGACCTCTTTTAATTCATTATTATTAACGGTATTTGCATAGTCCCATGCAAAACTAAGTCCGAAAGCCGTGTTTGGATGTTCTCCAACCCGGATTGGATAATTTAGTTTAGGGAGAAACTCTATATATTTTCCAACTATTAAATCAGTTAACGGGCGTAAATTATTTTCTAATTCTCTTGCTTCAGGCTCCTTCCATGTGTGTAACTCTTCTGCTAGTTTTAGCAACCAAGCCCAACCATAAGTACGTTCATAAGATTTATTATGCTTGCCTAAAAAATAAGCGACCTCCATTACTATATTCTCTTTGGATATATTTTTTAGTAATTTCTGCTTGATAGCTCCCGTTGTATCTATTTCTGGAAAAGATTTCAGTAAACTTACTAAGCTCCAATGTCCATGAACTGCTGAATGCCAATCAAAACAGCCATAAAAAGCAGGATGCAATACACTTGGCGTTTTTAAATCTTCATCCCCTCCTAAAGTTTGTGATAACTTATTAGGATATTCTGTATTCATGCAATGCAAAGGTAATTCTGCTAAGGTTTTAGCAGCTTTTAAATTAAGCTTGGGAATACCATTTATTGCTGCATTATTCGGTGTTGAATTAAGTGCTAAAATAAGATGATCTTTTTCCTTTTCTCTTTCTTCTTTTGAAGTATTACAATTAAATATTAGAATTATAAAAAGCAGGTAAGTATATTTTTTCATGCTGTAAATTTAAGCATTGAATTCTTTAGATTAAGAACTGTTAATATCTTTTAATTAGATAATATTATCCTTTTTAAATAACTCGAATACAGAATAGAAACTGCTTTTAGCGATTATATTAAGCAGAAAGCCCCTTCTGAAATATTTTCAACCTTGTAGCAAAGCAGTTTCTATTCTGTATCTTAGTCTATCCCCATTATTTTTTAACTTGTTGATAAGTTTTTTTTCTCTGCTTGTAAAGCTTATAATTTAAATACGAATGAATTACCAATTTAGATTTTTTGTTTTGTAAGGTTTATCTCAATTATGAGTTAACACAACAAAAAATGAAAGTGGGTGGCTGTTTTTCTTACTTTTTTTAATAAATTTTTATATAGGAGCTTATTCTCTAAATAGCTCCTATATAAAATGTATATATTACCACAACTACCCCTCTCGACCCAAACTCCGGATACTGAATAACCTCCAGGACTTAGGTTCAACTTACTACCAACTAAAACTACTTGGATAGGTAACGGTAAATTTTGTACGCGAAATAGTCACCTCTCTGTCTTCCAAAGGTAGTCGTAACACCTCTTAAGACACCTCGTTTAAATTCTGGCAATTCGTCTAAAAACAACACCCCATTATGAGACAATGAGATTTCTCCTGGCTGTGGAAATGCGCCACCTCCTACAAGGTCTACATCTGTAATACTATATTATTGATGAGGGTAAAAAATAATCCAATGACTAAGTTGATTAAAACATTAGTTATTTAAAATCTATATTATGCAACAACTGAAAAATAGGTAGGCTCTGAGATCCCCATTCTAGGACTAGTAAGGTACTTTGAAACTGATTCCATAGAAAAGGCACTAGCAATAACTACAGACCCTTTAACCATATACACATTTCCCAATTTAAAAAAACCTAGTCTTGATTGTTCTATGCTACTTTTGGCCACTAAGTTAAACCTCCCAGTAAACCTTTTTAACTGTTCCCCAGTTCTTACAACTAGCACTTCGTTTGTTTCTAATTCTGTAATATACCAAGCAAAACCTAACACTATGCCACCACCAGTTTCATCTTTTATTTGATTAGAAAATCTGATATGCAATTCTAAACTTGGACTACGACCTAAATTAATTTCACTAAATTTTTTTGAATTTCCGTTTACACTTAAAATAGACATGGTATTATAATTGATTTTTATTATATGATATAAAAATGGGGGTTACACCTATTACTTGTTCATCTTTGAATTGTGACAAATAAGCGTTCACTTCTTTACAGGATTTTGAAGGCTTAAACACCTCTATAGATGAAAGAAAATCTAAGTCATTTTCAGAAATAGAAATTTCTGATAGAGAAACAAATTTTTTATTTTTAAGACAATTTCTTTGATTGAGAATTTGTTTTGCTCTTTCATTTGAAATATAATATTCTATTTCATCTAGATTCTCAACACCATTTAAAAAAGTAAGAATCATATTTTCAAAGTATTTTGGTATTATCTTTTTCATAAATTATATTGTTGTTTAAACTTTCGTTTTATAATCCTTGATTAAATTATTACATACAATAATTTTTATATTTATGTTTAATTTTATTGTGTTATGAAACAAAAAACCCATATCTGAAAATTAATTTCAATATGGGCTATTAAAAGATTGTTAGGAAGATTATAAATATAGTGTTTTTATTTTAAAAACCAATACGTTTTATTTGTCTTTCCGTATGTACTGCTCCACACCCTCTACTACATATAAAAGATTGAAGAGGTTCTTTAGTTAGTTGCCATAAGCCAGTACTCACCTCTGTATAACCTCTACCAACAAATCTTTTACCACATATATTACAAGTATGTCTTGTTGAAGTTTCTTTATAAATAGATTTACCATTATTTACATATTTAGTAATTTTTTCATCTATAAAAGCTAGAGCATCAGAATTAAATTGGCCTCCATAACCTTTAGACTCTAACATTTCTTTATATCTTAAAGTATTTTTTCTTAACATATCTAAGTCAACCTGAATTCTAGTGGATTTTCTATAATCTTCAGATTTCTCTTCTTTACGTATAAACTCTTCCATTCCTATATTAACCCATTCACGCTCATGTTGAAGTTCAGGTGGCAAAGATTTTTTGCAGCTAACAGATAAATTTATAAGTAATAGTATTAATAATGCTTTTTTCATTTTAAATATTTTAGTTTTCTTTAACTTCTATTATATAAGGATCACTTTCCGTTTCACCATCTTCTGGAAAATACACTCCGCTGTCCCCTAGTACAGGCTACCGCTAGTTTTAAAAACTAGTGACGTTTATGAGTAAGCTCCCTATTTCACCCTAAAAAATTTCACATTAATCATAAAATAAATAACAGACTCCTGCCTTACTGAAACAAGTTCAGCACATGTCGCAGGAATTCATTATCCCAACCATCCCTCACGATCCAAACTTCTATACTGAATGGCTTCACTAATATGTGAACCATTTACTACCTCAACACCTTCCAAATCAGCAATAGTCCTGCTTACTTTTAAAATTCTATCATAGGCACGAGCAGAGAGGTTTAAACGCTCCATGGCCGTTTTCAAAAGTTGTTTGGAAGCTTCATCCAGCAAACAATATTTCCTGATTTGTTTCGTATTCATTTGTGCATTGTAATGTACAACATCAGATTCCTTAAAACGAATCGTTTGAATTTCTCTGGCTTTTGTGACGCGTTTTCTAATGTCTATTGAGGTTTCTCCTTTCCTGTCATCAGACAGCTTTTCAAAAGGTACAGGAGTCACTTCTATATGAATATCGATTCTATCCAATAACGGCCCAGAAATTTTGCTCAAATACCGTTGCATTTCTGCTGGACTAGACGTTACGGGTGCATTGGGATCATTAAAATAGCCTCCCGGACTTGGATTCATACTCGCTACCAACATAAAACTACTTGGATAGGTAACGGTAAATTTTGCGCGCGAAATAGTTACTTCCCTATCTTCCAAAGGTTGTCGTAACACTTCTAAGACGCCTCGTTTAAATTCTGGTAATTCGTCTAAAAACAACACCCCATTATGAGACAATGAGATTTCTCCTGGTTGTGGAAATGCGCCACCTCCGACTAAAGCAACATCGCTAATGGTGTGATGTGGGCTCCTAAATGGTCGTTGTGCCATCAATCCAGAATCTTTTATCCTACCAACAACAGAGTGAATTTTAGTCGTTTCTAAAGCTTCATACAAAGTCATAGGTGGCAAAATACTTGGCAAACGCTTTGCTAACATTGTTTTCCCTGCTCCTGGCGGACCAATTAAAATAATATTATGACCTCCTGCTGCTGCAATTTCCATACACCTTTTAATACCTTCTTGACCTTTGACATCGGAAAAATCGAATTCCGGAAACTCTAAACTTTTGTAGAATTCTTCACGGGTATTGATAATGGTTTGCTCAAGCGAATCGCCTTTATCAAAATAATTAATGACTTGTTTAATATTGTCAATACCATAAACTTCTAGTCCATCAACTATAGCCGCTTCTCTGGAATTTTGTTTTGGTAGAATAAACCCTTTGTAACCTTCTTCTCTTGCT
Source organism: Flavivirga abyssicola (assembly GCF_030540775.2). Taxonomy (GTDB): domain Bacteria; phylum Bacteroidota; class Bacteroidia; order Flavobacteriales; family Flavobacteriaceae; genus Flavivirga; species Flavivirga abyssicola. Next base: position 4,420,271 of record NZ_CP141266.1, read on the forward strand.
TTTACGGCAATAGGTAAAGCTCCCTTTATAGGCTGTAAACTTCCATCAAGGGAAAGCTCCCCCATGATCAGATAATTTTCTAAATCTTCAGCTTGAATTTGCTTGGATGCTGCCAGAATACCGATGGCTAAAGTGAGATCGTATGCACTTCCCTCCTTTCTTAAATCGGCAGGTGCCATATTAATGGTTATCTTTTTTCCAGGTATTTTATATCCATTATTTTGAAGTGCTGCTGCAATTCGATAATTGCTTTCCTTAATAGCATTGTCTGGCAATCCAACTAAATGATATCCAATACCAGAATCTACATTAACTTCAACTGTAATTGTTGTGGCTTCTACTCCAAAAACAGCGCTTCCAAAAACTTTCTTTAGCATATTGATTATTTTTTTCAAATGTAAGAAAATAAAACACACTCGAAATGCTCTTATTTTATATTCTAAAAAGGAACGTATAAAACACCACCACATCAAGTGTGATGGTATAAACTATTTGCTTACTATCTGTTCTTTAAATACTTTTTTTCGCAGACTTTAAATTGGAAGTAATGACTAACTGAGGTTCGGTTAAACTATTTTCTTTTAAAGCAGATGCATAGCTTAGATGATTCTTTTTGAATCATAAACAAAAACCCTGAAAATATTTCAGGGTTTTATTAAATACTTGACATAATAGATCTACAACCATTCCTTAATAGAATATATACCAAGTATTTTGTTTCTTTCGTAAACCTTACCTTTAGTACCAGAGAGGCAACTTTGATTTTCACCGCATTAGTGAATCAGGTAATCATATCGGTTAGCGATATTAATCTACGCATAGAAACCGTGTTACGTATTCTATTTAAAAAATTCTTAAAAAATATTGATACGTTTAATCCCCTTTTAAATAAACCATAGCTTTTATCTTTATCAAATTGCAAATTATTGTTAGTAGGTAAGTAGTAAAAAAATCCTGATCTGAGGTCTTTAATAGTGGATATCTCCATTTTTGTATTCGCATTTTCATATGGGTTTTCAATATCATCATCTGTATATAAATCGTCGCAAAGCAAAATAGGTGCATTATCAAGTATTTGTATAGCTGTATCATTAGCTTCGATAGCTAACGACATTTTAGTTTCTAAAGGCATTGGTATAACGATTGGTTCTATAATAGATGGATTAAGTTTTGTGAAATTTTCAACAAACCTTTTTGTTTCAGATGTAGATTTATAATCCTGCTCATATCTTATTTCCATGTCATTATTATCAATAGTAAAAATAAATGTAGATTTCACAATACTACTATTAAAAATAGTCCAATACATATTTGCAGTATAACATTCTGGAATCAGAACATGAGTTCCTTTATCGTAATATTTTCGATTGTATTTATCAAATATCTGAACATGTTTTCCATTGTTAGATATAATAACTTTAGTTGCATTTTTTGTGTCTTTGTTATTATTAACCCATATACCATCAATAGTACTTTTAATAGTTAACATACAATCAACATCTTCCATCTTAAATAGTTTTTTAACGTGGTTTGACTTAGATTTCTCAATATTATTTTAACTAGGTTTTAGTTTTGAATATTTGATTCAAAGATATTTTTATAGTCATTCTAATTCAAGAGTGAAAGTCCTGAAAAACAATAAGGGGATCATTCCAAAATATATTAAGTGTTTTATTTAATTTAATGGGTGTTTTTCCCCTTTTTTGACACATGAAACCCCTTAAAACAGCCTTTTGAACATACACAAAATACTGTTTTTCAAATAGTTAACTAATTTATTTTTAAGTATAGAATTCTACAGAACATAAAAATTCAAATATTAATATGTATTTTTGGAATAAACCATTTAATAAAAACTAAAATGAATACAAAATCAATTCAAAAATTAGCTCTTTTTTTAACAATCATGGTATTATCTTTTCAATCATGTGAAGAAAAATCTAAGCCGCAAAAAATTAAACCTCCAAAACAAATTATAGATTACGAGTATGCTCAAGAACTAGAGGAAGAATATGAAAATACTCGAGGTGCTATTATTAATAAGTACCTTGGAATAGAAGATACTCGCGAATTCTGGTTTGATCTGGAAGAATTAAAAAAATACATTGCATATGTAGAACAAGAAGCAGACTCATTGGGTTACACAAGATTAGGTATCCGTATTTATAATGGAGCCTACCCAAAAGAAAAGAGATTTCATGACCCAGGTTACTCAACTGTCTTTTTAGTTCCTACAGGTAATAAAATTAAATCTAATAAAGCTAGTTTTTCTCCTATAAGTTCAACTTTTGTTATAAATGATAATATTCATGAAATTCCAGCATATAATTATGGACATGCAGGAAAACCTCCAAAACATGTAAACTAAAGTAGGCATGTAAATGAGTGATTTATACCCATATATTTTGTCGTATTCTGTTAGCGCACTTGAATTTGCTGCTGCCATTATTGCTTCAATTCATTATAAGAAATATGTAAATTCATCTGAAGCTTATTTTTTACACTTTTTATGGGTAACTTTTTTTGTAGATACCATATTAGGGCCTTTAGCAGGTTTATTAAAACTTGATAACACATGGCTCTATTATGGATATACAGGAATAAGTTTTTTATTTTACTACTGGTGGTACTATTCTATTTTAACAGAAAAATTATATAAGAAAATCATAATAGTAATAAGCACTATATTCCTAATTTTGTACGTTTTAAATGGTATAAATGTAGAACTTCATAAATATAGTTTTATAATTGGTGCCACTTTTGTATTGATCTTTGCAGGGTTTCACTTGCATCAATTATTTAACTCAGATTACACCTTAATAATAAAACATAAATTAAGCTTCTGGATAACTATAGCGTTAGTATTGTTTAACATAGGTATCATACCATTTATATTATTGTCCAAATATTTTAATGTTTGGGCTTTTAATTCTGTATTTGGCATTATTTTACTTTTTCTAAACATGGTATTATACGGTTGTTACATAATAGGTTTTATATGGACGAAAAAGAAATACAATCATTTTTAATTATCTCATCTGTTATATTATTTCTTTTAATAATTACAATGATTTCCCTCTTTGTTCTTTTTCAAAAAAGAAAAAATGCATTACTCTTAAAAAATGAGTTTGCCAAAAAACATTTTGAACAGGAAATATCTAAGGCTCAAATTGAAATTAGGGAAGAAACATTTAGAAATATTAGTTGGGAATTACATGACAACATTGGTCAGTTATTAACTTTAGCTAAAATACAGTTGCAAAACGATTCCTCTATTAATGAGGTAAAAGGGACGCTAGATAAATGTATTAAAGAGTTAAGAGTTTTATCCAAAATAATTAACCCAGAAGCTCTAAAAAACATGTCTTTAGAACAAGCGATATCTGATGAAATTGACAGGTTTAATAGACTTAATTTTATAAAATCTCAACTCACTATAAAAGGAGAACAAATAAAAATAGATAGTAAAATTGAAATTGTATTCTTTAGAATTTTACAAGAATTTTTTTCAAATACTATAAAGCACGCCAAAGCTACTCATTTAGATATTTTATTAGACTATCAAACAGACATGCTAACTATTACGGCAAAAGATAATGGTTTAGGGTTTGATTTAAACAAACAAAAACATTCTGGAATAGGACTAACTAACATAAAAAATAGAGCTAAATTAGTAAATGCAAATGCCACATTTATATCGGAACCCAATAAAGGAACAGAATTAACGATTACATACCACCTTAATAATGAAAACTCATACCATAGTAATAGTTGAAGATCATATTCTATTGTCTCAGGCCATAGCGAGTCTGGTAGATTCTTTTAAAGACTTTAGCGTGCTATACACCTGTAAAAATGGCAAAGAACTCCTTACAAAACTTAAAACACCTAAAAACATTCCAGATATTATACTTATGGATGTTAATATGCCCATATTAAATGGTATAGAGACTACAGAGATTATAAAAAATGAATATCCAGAAATTAAAGTTATAGCACTTTCTGTTGAAGAAAACGATGTCACTATAATAAAAATGTTAAAAGCTGGTGCAAAGGGGTATTTATTAAAAGATGTTGAAAAAGATGTTTTAGAATTAGCTCTAATAGAAACCATAAAAAATGGGTATTACCATACAAAAGATGTATCTAACATTTTAATAAACTCTTTAAATGATGACGATTCGGGTAAAGTTCAATTAAAAGATAGAGAAATAGAATTTATAATACACACCTGCTCTGAAATGACTTATAAAGAAATAGCCGAAAAAATGTTTTTAAGCCCAAAGACAATAGATGGTTATAGAGATAATCTGTTTCAAAAATTGAATGTTAAAAATAGAATAGGTCTAGTTTTATATGCTATTAAAAATGGGATTTATAAATTGTAATATCTTATAAAACATTAAATTTATCACATTCTGTAACTTTTAAAGTTGGTGATATTTATTATTACTATTAAGACACAGACAGTTATTTAAAAAACGGTTTCTCATTAGCAAATAAACCTGCTTCACTAATATGTTTCCACTTTACGGGAATGTTACCGTCTAAAATAATATTAGCCATAACGTATACTTGTGCTTTCCACTTGAAACCTAAACTTTGAATGTGTTTATCTACAGCATTATAATTTTTAGTTTTTATAAGATTGATTAACTTCTCTACAAAACCATCTTTTAGATTTAAGGCTGTAAATGTTGTCATGTACTTTTTATAATCCTTATGTTCTTTTACAGCCAACCCTAAAGCCGACCATACAGAGTTTAAATTAAGCCCTATTTGCTCTGTGTTATTATTAATTGCCTCTTTCATTTCTTTGGTTGCTCCATTTGAACTAGCTATGAAGTATTGTACATAATTTTTTATATTTTCAAACTTCTGAGATAATTCATAGGCTTCTTCCAACTGGCCTTCATTTATCAAATAATACACATAATTTGGATTCATTTTTTCACCCTCTATATCCCCATTTTCAATACTATTATAAAAAGCGATATCTGTATTATTTACAATAGTTTTGTAGTTTTTACCTTCTTCAAGATTGATTATTCTTCTAATCCGTTCAGCATCATCAGCTATTATTTCCGACAATGTTAAATTATTTTTCGTTACAGTTTCAAAAGCGTTATAGGCCTTCTCAAAGTCATTTCTCTCCATAAAAACATATCCTGCAGCAAAAGCAAGCCAACTATGGTTTTTCCATTTTTTATGCCCTAAAACAAACCTTTCATCTTTAAGTGCCTCTTGCTCGATACATCTGGTCGCTAAATAATAATAATCAGCATTATCAGGGCTTTCTAACAATAAATTTGTGTGTTTTTCACAAATACTTTTACGTGATAAAGAATCTGAAAAGTCTTGAATACCTCTTAAACTTAACAGTTCGTTTGGATTTCTATCTAAACGAGATTCAATTACTTTAATACCATCATTGATTTCATGTAAATAATACATCCAACTTAAAATATGTCGACTATCCGAATTATCCCATTTAATGTGAGACTCTACCATTTTTTCTAAATCATCTTTACTCTCAATAATAGACACTAAATCATCTGGAGATTCGCTACTATAAGCCATAACTGCCTCCTTACGCTCTCCTCTACTCCCAGATGGTAATGAAATTTCGTTAGGTGGTTCCTCCAGAATATAATCTGCATTTACAGGAAATAATTTATTTCCTCCTAAAATCACTCTATCATTAACACCACTAGGAGTTCTATTTTCATAACCATAAAAAATAGGATATTCAATAAAGACTGCTGCATTAGCAATATTATACGCAAATGCAGAATGTTCCGTAAACTCAAAACTTACTTTTTCTATTGGTAGCCCCTTATAAGTTGTTGTATTAATTTGGTATGCCACACCATAATTCAACTTAATTTCTTCGCTTGTATTAGGTTTCAAACTAATATTGGTATTATCTACATTTATGGTAACATCTGTTTGTAAACCATTATAGATGTATAAAGGTAATTTTTGAGAATAACTACCAAAAAACATAGCCGCTAGTAAAATACCCCCAGCTATTCCAAATTTTGCTACCGAAGCAACTAAACCATCTCCAGTTATAAAACGGTCCCAAAACTCAAGCTTTCTTTGAATTTTGCGCTCACTACCAGGTACCAAAGTAGCGTAAGTCTCAGGCAAATCAATTCTTTTGGGTACATCTGTAAAGTACTTATTACTTAAATAAGCGTCTTTAATTTTTTCTTCTGTAACTAAAAGTAATTCCAAAGATTCATTCCGTAACTTATGTAGAGCTTTTAATGCTACAGATGCCCAACCACTCACTACATTTACCCAATCGTTTATATTTGCTTTGTCAGGAAATGGTAGTTTAAATTCCTCAAAAGTAGAACGGTAACTTTCTACTTTCATATTTTCAAGTAGTATGGAATTTAAAATCAAAGTTTCAGAATCTTTATAAATGCTCTTTAAAACTTTATAATAATCATTAGAAACATTTAGAATATCTACTAATTCAGATGAAGACACCTTACCGTCAGCCAAAGCAATACTTAGCACATTATTAAATTTTTTAGCCACATCATTTATATTAGAGATACTGTGCTCGCTATAGTGCACCAAACCAGTGAGGCTTTTCAAATAGGCTCCTTGGTTTTTATCTATTTTCTCAGAAGCTTTAAAGTGAAGTGTTCTACACAATGCATCATGCTCTTTAAGTTTGCTTTTTATGATTCTAACTTCCTCCTCAAGAGATTTTACTATTTCTGGTATATCTTTACGCTTAACCTGGTTTCCACGATGCCAAACGCGACGTTTTTCGAGAGTCAAGGATTCATTTTCGCTTATCAAAAGTGCTTCTATTTCTTCTTCAACTTCCCGTAAATTCTTAATTTCTTCATTTATACTTTTTGGATAAATTTGGTTTAATCCTTTCTCTATTAAATTACTGTCTACAGTTGCTTCAAATAATTCTTCTACTGATTTAAAATTTAAAAATGCAAATCTTCCAAAAAATGTAGAATGGTATTTTGAATCTAAAAATGTCCAATTAAAATGCGCTTTATTTTGCGCTTCTAAAGCTTCATCATTATCTATAAGAGTTGTTTCTACTTTAGCTGTTTTAATTAACCTTTGGGTCATTTCTTCCTTATATGTTTGTGGATTAGAAAATAGATCCCAAGATGATTTAGCATCTATTGGTTCGTATATATATACCTTTTTTGCATTGTTTTCACGATCTATATCTGCTGGGTGCGTAGACCACATTTTTGGAGGGTTGTACTTTTTTGAAGTAAATATTCGATGCGTTTCTCGAGATTCCTCAGGAAGTATTGGAGATTTTCCATAATTAGAATCATCTAAAACTTTAGACATCTGCTGGATGTAGTTATTTTGTAATACATACATATCTTTTATTGCCCGTTTATCAGCTAATTCTTCATTTAAACAATCCAAAGTATTGGCATAAGCTTCATCAGCAATTTGTAATTTATATAATGCATGAATTAGTGCGTCACTTCCTGTTAATGATACGGCTACTAAATCAGCTTGAAACTCCATTTCACGAGACAAAGCTCGTTCTGCAACAACAACAATGATGAAACAAGCGTCAATTAATGCCCTAATAGCCCACACAAGTATAGAGAGTATCCAACCTACCCAGGCGATTCTTAAATCAGATCGAGATAAACCAGCTAGAAAAGAATCAAACATATCACGTTTACCAATTATTCTAGCCGCTATTTGCTGTGCGATATAAACATAACGTCCTAATAACATGGACCGTTGTGCAAAATGCCCAAACTCATGCGCCAAAACCGCTTTAAACTCTCCTAAACTAAGTACATTTACTAATCCTAAACCTATCTCTAGATTTTTTTTAGACGGTAATAATAAGTTTATTAGTGAAATATCATACGAAACACTTGCATTTACCCTATCGGTTAAAAATACTTTATGTGGTCTTGGTGCTCCAGCTTCATCCGCAAGTTTATATAAATAATCGAATAAAATAGGCTCTTCTTTTTCTGTGATATATATATGTATAGGGTTTTCTTCTCTTTTATTTAAAAAGAAAAGTGATTTCAACATAAAAAATGATAGAAAGCCAAACCCTGTAGCTAATAAATAATTCAAGAAATGACCATCAAAATTAAGGGCATCTAGAAACAAATCGTATGAAAGTTTGCCAAACCAAATCATCAATGTTAAATACAACCCTATAAAGAATAATAATCCAAAAACGGATAGCCAAACGTGTTTTTTAAATGATGAAGTAGGGTTTGTATAGTTTGATGGTACTTTTGCAGAAATTCGAGTATAAAAGCTATTCATATTTATATATTAATGAATGTTAAATATAATAATTATCTTATACAAAAAGAGCCCTCTTTTAAGAGGGCTCATAAATATTAATTAGTCACTTAAATTATTATTTTGTACCATTTAAAAATTTAGGCTTTAATACCAACATAGCCCAAGCCCAATTTTGGGTATCGGATGCAGCATCTTCTGTAATTCCTTTTAGTTCATACATTCCATCTGAAGGAAACATATGTGAATATCCAGCCACTAGCGCATAACCTTTAAATTTCTTTTTGAAAACCAAATCAATTTCTGTTCCTAATGATTTCTCTCCGCTAGGTAATTCTTGCTCTCCACTAAAGTTTAAAGCTTTAACCATAAGGCTTGATGTGTCACTTAATGTAAAGTTTGCACTTGCGTGAATATCGAATAAACCAACTGAATTTCCATGATTCCCTACGTAGAAATAATCCATGAACCCATTAAATTTATGATTGGTTCCATATAATGGGAAAAATGCACCTGTCTCTCCTGGATCTGCATCATTTCCGCTAATAATTTCTAAACCTGCTCCTAATTTAACTTTATCAGACGCTTTGTATGTTAAATCTAAGCCTAAAAGATACGCGCCTTTTACGTCTATTTCATTTTGTCTTTTACCGGTTTGTAAAAATGCATTAGCTGCTAAACCAAAGCTACCCACATTATAGTTTAAATGAGTACCTAACGTTTGTAAGTTACTCACACCATCTGGATTATCATTCGTATCAAATTCCTGGAAACCATTATTCATTAATAACAAGCTCCCTGAAAAGTTTTCCCAAGCTTGCTTTAAATAAGCATACTGCATGGTTTTGTATGAAAAGAAACCTGTAGTATTATATGCGGTTCCAACAGACTGAAAACCTGTTGGGTTAGAGTAATCCTGGTTAAACGCAAATGCAACATCTATTAAGAATTTGTCCTTTTTATATTTTATCAACGCCGCATCATGGTTACGCCCTTGTTGTGCCCAGTCTAATCCCCCAAGAATTCTCTGATCATCATAAGACAATACTTGACGTCCTAATTTAGTTGACCATCCAGATCCAAAATTAATTTCTGCCCAAGCTTGAAAAACAGCAAATGAATTATTCTGGTCGTAAGGTAAAATCTGTCTGTTTTCTCCCCAAACCAAAATATCTTGAAAGCTCACATAAAACTTATAAGCATCTACAGCATATCCTGCATTTAAACGTATACGGGTTGAAATACCATAACCAGCATCGGCATCGTCGGCTATAAGGCTTCCAAAGCCGTTACGATATTCTGTACGTGGACGAAATTCGCCATCTAAAGTAAATTGTGCTTGTACAAAATTTAAGCACCCTGCTAGTAATAGCCCCAATATTACATATTGTTTTTTCATTTTTTTTAATTTTAAGTTGTTTGTATTCTTTGAGTTAATTTTATTGTTTAATTATAGCTTGTCAAATGTAAAAAGACAAAAACATCTTATTTATGACAAATCTCATATAACCAAATTTTTATAATGTTATAGTTTTTAGTTACAGCATTCATTAATGCTCTAAAAAATCTATTAAGTGTTTTCTATATTTATAATAATCATCGTGTTCTAAAACGGCTTTACGGGTTCTTGGTCTTTCAAAATCAATATTTAAAATATCACCTATTTTGGCTTTAGGTCCGCTCGTCATCATCACAACGCGATCTGCTAAAAAAATAGCTTCATCAACATCATGGGTAATCATAACCGCCGTAATCTTTTCTTTATTCCAGATTTCAATTAGAATATCCTGAAGTTCCCCTCTCGTTAAAGAATCCAACATTCCAAAAGGTTCATCTAGCAATAACACTTTAGGTTTTATGGCAAAAGCTCTGGCAATCCCCACACGCTGTTGCATCCCTTGGGATAGTTCTGAAGCCTTTTTATTAAAAGCATCCTCCAATCCTACTTTTTGCAGATAGTATTTAGCAATATCATTTCGCTGGGATTTAGTAGCATGCGGAAAAACTTGATTTACTCCCAATAATACATTTTGAAGTGAAGTCATCCAAGGCATTAGACTAGGCGATTGAAAAATCACACCTCTATCTGGCCCTGGTCCTTTTATATGTTTTCCCAATACCGAAATATGACCTCCGGAAATCTCATTAAGTCCGGCAATCATAGAAAGCATAGTCGTTTTTCCACAACCCGAATGCCCTATAATAGTAACAAATTCCTCTTTTTTTATTTGAAGATTCAAGTTTTCAAGAACCACATAATCACCTTTAGGGGTTGGATATACCTTTTTTAGTTTTTGTAAATCCAACATAACTTGAGATGAAGGAAAAAGTCCATTATCAGTAATATCCCCTGTCTTTTTATTTTCTATTGTAGCGTTCATCTGATTCTTTTATTTAAATTGATTAACAAAATCTTTCGGGACTAAATCCGGAAGTACAAATTCTTCTTTAGCCTGCGATTTTCTTTCGTCTCCAATATCCATTAAGTATTCTATAATAGCATTTCTGGTTTCCTTAAAATTGGCATTATCGTTCATCTCCGTTTTATCACGAGGACGCTCAATATCGATTTTAAATTCAGGTCCCAAAGTGGCATTAGGCCCTGGTTTTAAAGGAATAATACGATCTGCCATATAGATACCTTCATCTACATCATTAGTAATCAATAAAGCGGTACGTTTATCTTTTCCCCAAATATGTAATATCTCATCCTGAAGGTTACCTCTGGTTAAAGCATCTAACGCCCCAAGAGGCTCATCCATAATGATCATTTCCGGTTTCATTGCTAAAGCTCTAGCAACGGCAACACGCTGGCGCATTCCTCCAGATAACTCTTTCGGACGTTTGTTAATTGCAGGTGTTAAACTCACCATTTCAACATATTCTGCAACCAGTTTGTTTAACTCTAGTTTGCTTGTTTTTGGAAATGCCTCTTTAACCGCCATATAAATATTCTGACCTACTGTTAACCACGGTAATAATGAGTAGTTTTGAAAAATAACCCCGCGCTCATGGCTAGTGCCAGAAACGGGTTCTCCTTTAAACAACACCTCGCCTTTTGTTGGTTCCAGCAACCCGTTTATAAGGTTTACCAAAGTGGTTTTACCGCTTCCAGTAAAACCAACTATGGCTACAAATTCCCCTTCTTCAATCGATAAATTAATATTTGAAAGCACCTCGGTAGCATCGTCTGCTTGCCCGTAAGTCTTATATACATTGTTTAATTCTAAATATGCCATTTTTCTTTGTGTGTTTTTGGCGTTACCACAAGGGTCGGGCTTTCCGTTATATCTTTTTTATTTATTCTCGATACATTTTGTTCATACTTCACAAAACACTCGAATTGACATAAAAAAGGATGCCACTTCAATCCCTAACGCACGGTCCCTTTATCGATTAAATTGCCTCATTTTTATTAAATGATACCGCATTTTGAATAGTAAGCATAATTCGGTCTAATAAAAAACCTATGATTCCTATAACAAACATAGCTACTATAATTTTAGAATTTGAGTCATTGGCACCATTTTGAAATTCTTCCCAAACAAAGAGTCCTAAACCTGGGCTTTGTGCCAACAATTCAATCGCAATTAAAACCATCCAGGCTACAGATAATGTAATTTTTAAACCTGTAAATATTAAAGGTAATGATGATGGTAAAATCACTTTAAATACCTTTTGAAAAGGCCCTAACTTCAATACTTTGGCGACATTTATATAATCTTTATCTACTGATGATACACCCATAGCTGTATTTACCAAAGTGGCCCACATAGAACATAATCCTACACTTATAAATGAAATGATGAATGAGCTATCTCCATTGGAATCTATTAAAATAGTTTTAACGATCATAAATACCAATAGATACCATACAACCGGAGATACAGGTTTAAAAATTTGAATAAACCAGTTAAAAGCGCTTTTCAAAGTTGGGCTTAATCCTATAAGAATCCCTATTGGAATAGCTATTATTAACGCTAATAGAAATCCCGCAAATACCGTTTTTAAACTCATAATAATTTGGTCTATAAAAGACGGTCTACCTGTATAGGTTATCGGAGCTTTTCCTTCTGCAATTCGCTTAGCATTTAAAGTGGCTGTCTTTTCTATAAATGCTGCTTTATCTGCACTAATTATATTATGATCTCTCAATAATGATTTATAAGAGTCCCAAACCTGACCAGGTGATGGTAAGGTATTAGGTTGACAACTTATATCACCAGAAGCAATACACTCTCGCATTGCCTCTGCAGCTGCAAGCCCTTGATCTGTAAGTGCTTTTTCAATTTTAAAATTTGCTTCTCTATTGTATAGCGACTTAGCGCCTACATGCCATAGTCCAATAAATAAAAGTATGGAAGCAAGTGGTACGGCTACTTTACGTAAGAAGTTCATATAACCTTCCTTTTCCAGCTTCCCAGTAAACAGGTCTTTTAAAGTGCTTAAAAAACCTAACCCCATAAATTTGGTTACTTTTCCTAATGTTATGCTTTGCTTCATAATTGCTTCTTGTTTAGTGTTTTGATTACCTTAACGTGAGTTTCTATGACTTTCTTTGTCATTCCGAATGCAAAGAGGAATCTCATAATTTTTGTGATTTCTCGAAAGTTTATCTTGAACGCAGTCGAAACGACAAAGACTTGTAATTTTTAAATTTCCTCTTACTGTACTGCTTTATCCTTGTTTCCTATAGCGAAACTATTGATATATGAAATCGGATCTTTAGCATCATACGTTGTTCCGTCTATAAAATCTGTTGTAGCAGGTTTATAACCATCTGTATTTGGGATATCCGCAGCTGGAATATGTCCTTCTTCAACTAATAGTTCGGCAGCTTGTTTCCAAATATCCGGTCTGTACACATCTTTAATAGTTTCTGCATACCACTCGGCTGGTTTAGCTTCAGGTATTTGCCCCCATCTTCTCATTTGAGTTAAAAACCAGATACCATCAGAATAAAACGGATAGGTTGCATTGTACTTGTAGAATACATTGAAATCCGGCATCTCACGTTTATCTCCTTTTTCAAACTCAAACGTTCCTGTCATAGAGTTTGCTAATACAGCTTCATCTGCACCAACATATTGAGACATAGATAATATTTTAACAGCCTCTGCTCTATTTCCTGGCTCATCTAACCATTTTCCTGCTCTTATTAGTGCTTTTGTTACAGCAATAGCCGTATTTGGATTTTCATCAATAAATTTCTTAGTCATTACAAATACTTTCTCTGGGTTGTTTTTCCAAATGTCATAATTTGTAGTTACTGGTACTCCAATACCCTTAAATACAGCTTGTTGATTCCATGGTTCTCCAACACAGTATCCATAAATAGTACCTGCTTCTAGTGTTGCTGGCATTTGTGGTGGTGGTGTTACAGACAATAAAACTTCTGCATCTATTTGTCCTTGTACGTTTTCAGCAGTATACATACCTGGATGAATGCCTGCTGCTGCCAGCCAATATCTAATTTCGTAGTTATGTGTAGAAACCGGAAATACCATCCCCATTTTAAAGGCTTTTCCTGAGTTTTTATAATCTTGAATTACTGGTTTTAAAGCATCTGCTTTAATAGGATGTATTGGTTTTCCATCTGTATCTTTTGGTACGTTTGGCTTCATTTTAGACCACACATCGTTTGAAACGGTAATACCATTACCATTAAGATCCATTGAGAAAGGTGTTACTAATTTTGCTTGTCTACCAAAACCTGCAGCAGCTGCAATAGGTTGTCCAGCTAACATATGAGAACCGTCTAACTGCCCATCAATAACACGGTCTAATACATTTTTCCAGTTAGATTGTGCTTCCACAGAAACAAATAGCCCTTCATCTTCAAAGAATCCTTTTTCTTTAGCAATGGCCAAAGGCGCCATATCTGTTAATTTTATAAAACCAAATGTTAATTGTGGCTTTTCAATTTCAAGGGTTTTTGTTTTTGAAGCTTCAGCTGTTACGTTTTCAGCTAAAGTTTGCTTTTTTTCCTTACTACCGCAAGAGCATAGCAAAACTACTACTGGTAGAATCCAAGATGACTTTTTAATTATAGATTTCATAATTTTTAGTTTTAAATTAACTAAGTATTTATACTTATTTAAGACAAATATATAAGTACTAACACTTATAGCTTATGCAAATACACATATGCAATCATCTTTTTTCACATAGTCAAACCTGCAAAAAAACATAAAACCATTATAAAAGTCTGATTTTAAAATAATTAAATATTAAAAAGAGATACTAAACGTTCTACGTAATTGGTATAAAAAAGTAACGGTATTTGTATTTTTAATAAAAATAAAGGCTAAACATTAGCACTATTTATTTGTCTCTAACAGGAAAACATACAGAAAATAATAAACGAACGAAGTTTAGCTTAATAATGAAACTATTCTATTAAAAATCAATAAATGATATTCTTTGTGTCAGGTTGAGCCTTTCGACTCACGCGTTAAAAGGAGAATATTTATGACTTTATTTATCTAAAGTCTTTAACCAAGCCTCTTGGGATAAAGCCGTGTATTTTTTATTTGTTCCATAAGGGTCTGCCCCACCTTCAAAATAGTTTTGAATAGATTTCATAGGAATGGTATCTGATAGTTTTTCAGGAACATCATATTTGTGGTTACCATGAAAATCATGACATTGTATACAGGTAAACCATTCTTCTTTTGCAATTAGGTTTTTATGAGATATGTCTAATGGGTCGTTTTCTACCTCTAAATCCTGGTGGCAATTAATGCAGTAATTAATTGAAGCTACAGATACGCGTTCCTCTTGATGCTCTGTATGGCAAGTAATGCAAGTGGTCGCATCAATATGTTTTACCGCTTTTTTAAATCTTGGTTCGGAAAATCGATGGGTTGGATGTCTATCATTGGCCCTGTCATGACATTGCAGGCAGTTATCTACAGTAACATCTTTAGTTCCAAAATCTACACTTTTATCTCTTGCCCCAAAAGTATGCGATATATTAGACTGTACTTGTTGCAGTAAATTTCCTTTAGCATCTGCGTGGCATGAAAAACAGGAAAGTTCTTGATGTCCTGTATTCATCGGGCCAATTGATATGTATGCTTCAGTGCTATTTAAAGTTAAGATATAAAATATGGAAGTTCCCATAATAACACCTATAACCCCTCCTAAAAATTGTCTTTTTCGTAATGGACTTACCTTAAACATGCACTAACTGGTATTTTTAAATTATATTTCAATTACAACTTTCTCACTTACAGGATAACTAATACAAGTGAGAATGTCTCCGTTTTCCACATCGCTATCTGGCAGCAAATGTCCTTCAGTCATCATAACTTCTCCCGAAATACATTTTGCTCTACAAGAAGAGCACATGCCTGCTCTACATGAATATGGAATAACAATACTTTCTGACATAGCTTGCTCTAATATGGATTTGTCCCCCCTTACTTGTATCTGATGGGCTTCTCCTTCAACTTTTAAAGTCACATCACTCAAAAGATCTTTACCAGAAACTTTTACTACTGGAGCTTTAAAAACTTCGATCATAATTTTTTCTCTGGTAACACCATTATCTTTTAAGAGCTCTTTTATTTTCTCCATATAACCAAAAGGACCACAAATCATATAGGTATGATCATCATAAGCCAATAAATGTTTAGAAAATATTTTATTTAATAATTTATGTGTTACTAAACCTGCATAGTAGTTGTTATTATCTTCCTTATTTGAAGAAATAATATGCTCTATAGAAAAATTATTAGGGTACTTGTTTTCTAATGCTTTTATTTCATCATGAAAAATAATAGACTCCATGCTTTGATTTGCGTAAATCAATAATATATTGGAATCCTTTTCTTCTGTTAAAACTGATTTTATAATAGAAAACATGGGGGTAATTCCACTACCTCCTGCAAATAATATATATTGCTTTTTTTGTTTACTGGCTGGTTCTACATAAAAAGAACCTGCAGGGTTATCAACAACTAACTTATCTCCTACATGAAGATTATCATGAACAAAGTTTGAAACCAGTCCTTTCTCGACACGTTTTATAGTAATTTTTAAATCTTTATCGGTGTACGGATTACTACTAAATGAATAAGCTCGTTTATGCACAACCGTATCAATAGGAACATGAATGGTTAAAAATTGTCCTGGCTTATACTTTAATTTTTTGAAAAAGTTTCCATTCTTGAAACACAAACTGATAGCATCATCGGTTTCTCTAATTATATCTTTTATTAGTAGTTTCATACGGTATCTATTTATAATAAAATACAATGGCTATATGAAATACCATCATAATCGTGACTATTATGGATAACGCTACATGAGCAATCATCCAGCCTTTAAATAACAGATCGTTATTATTTTTTATAACATCGAGATTAAAATATCCCAATAATGTGTTCGAAAAGAATATATAAGACAGCAATAACAGATACCCGTACCCTAAAGACATACTATGTATATAAAAGACTAAGGGACTAATGGCTCCTAACCACTTATGTATTGTCTGCATAGACATAGCATATTTTCTAAGCTTTTTAATAATCCGAGTTAATGTAAGTACCCATTGAAAGATTATAAACAAAGCCAAAACCAGACCAGACCAGCGCTTATACATTTCTTGTTGCTGGAGTTCAAGCAACCCATTCCATTCTAATTTCAAAAAAAACTGTAAAAAGAAAGCACTTAAGAAAATTAATCCGATTAAAGAGGATTTGTTATTAATTAACATAAATTTTATCTATGATTTCAGGGTAAACAATAGCAACTTGCTCATCACAATTATGAAGCATAAGGAATGAGCAGAGTTGCAATTGAATAATCAAAACTAAACTTCACTTATTTCGCTGCTACAAGATGTTTCATAGTCTCATAAGATGCTAACTTTTTAACACTATCAAGAAAAACTTCGGCTGTTGGCAAATAATTTCCTTCTGCTGGCCATTTTTTGCCTATTTCCGGCTTTTCACTTTCCTTAAAGGCTTTAATTTCATCCAAATATTCCATGTATATATCTACAGTCCCCTTAGCATAAGAGTTTAAAACCGCTATAGTTTCTTTGTATGTTAATGAATCTTTTGGGTATTGCCATGTCGTAGCTCCCATAACATCTCCTAATTTCCAATCTGATTTTGTTGTCTGAGGATGTTCATTATGACAACTTACACAAGCTCCTGCACTGGCTAAATCTGCAAACATTGCAGTATGCAGTTTTTGCTCTTCGTCATAGAAAAATTGTGGTTTTTGATCCTTTTTAATTTGTTTAAATAAATCCGCCTGCTTTCCTTCAAATTTATTGGCTGCATTTACCGGAAAATCAGATCCCAAATACAAGCCTAAAGGCACGGGGTTCTTTCTAATACTCGTGGCTACACCTCTTAAAAATAATGCTGGTAATGGTCCTGCTTCTACATCGTCCTTTCTCCAGTCTTCGTCAAACTTCATTCCTTGTTTTTTACCTTTACCTACTATGGCTTTTGTATAGAGTGTTCTTGTAACATCATTCTCTTTAGCTACCATTTCTAATACGTCTTCTACAGAAAAGGCATTTTCTATACTTGTTGTTTCTGATTTTTCTTCTGGAACTCCACCACATGAAACTAAAATGATACATGTTAATGGTAATATGGTTTTGTAAATAATCTTCATATTTCTGATTTTTTTTAGTTATTAATAAGCAGCTTCAATCATGACTTTAGACATTGTACCATATACACTTGCCCATGCATCTTTTACTTCAGGAGTAAAATCGTCTCCCAAACCAACTTCAAGAGTTCCTAATAATGCTTCACCTACGGTAGTGTAATGAAAAGCTTCTACTTTATATTCTGTATGTCTTTTTCCTAAATCTTTTAAAATAGGAATTAATGCATCCAAGTTACTCAAGCCAGCTACAGCTGCACCAAGCATGCTCATCAATTTGTTTCCTTGTGTTTTCATAGCATCTTCATCACTCGGAAATAATGGTTTTAGTTGTGGATCTAAATCAAAAAGTTTTTCGTAAAATATTTTTGCAGCAGTTGGGGCTATGGGTCTTACTTTTTCAAATGATTCTTGAACTAGAGTGATGGTTGTTGATTCCATAAATCTTATGTATTTGGTTTGTGTTTATAAAAATTAAGTATTAGTACTTATTTAAGGCAAAAATAAATAGTAGTTTCTTAATTAATTATGAAATAATACAGTTGTAAATGGTCTTTTACCGCATGTGAAAAGCTGTCAAAACGCAGTTAATTATTTAAGAATGGAGAAAGGGAGCGGTTTTAGAGCTACTGTGTATATCTAAATATCAATACGTATTAGGAAGTTGGACACGAATTTCACTGATTAACGTCTGTTTGACTTGAATAGCACTCAAAAAAATCAGATCAATTACCTGAAATATAAGTGTTTGTCATGTCGACAGAGCGAAGCATGAGCGACGAGACATCTCATCATGATGAAATTCACTGCCGACCGGCAGGCTCCTCGAAACCTCCACTTCATATCTTCAAACAAAATATATTTTGTCTTCGATAGTCTTCAGAATGACTAGTTTTAAAAAAACACACTTTAAAATACTGACTATCAATTCACTAAAAGTATACAAAGCTATAAATTAGTGTAATTCGCGTCTATTAAAAAGCTATACCCAAACGACAAGAAGTAAAAAATATTTAGAAAACTAGCTGTCCAAGAAGTAATTATGCTCGCTAATCTCTTTTTTAAGTAGTGGAATATTGCTTATACCAATCTTCTTTCCTTTTGCTATAATAAGCTTTTCCTTTTTAAGTGCAGAAAATGCACGAATAACCTGTTCTTCTGTAGTTCCAGCATAGTCGGCATACTCTCTCCGGCTTAAAGGTAAGTTTAAAAAGCCTTTTAAATGGCCAAATTTTCGGTGGATATATAACAAGGTATCAATAACACGTTCTCGAACAGTCATTTGCGAAATGGATTTTACTTTATTTTCACTTCTATTAAGCTCATCTGCATAAAATAGCATCATATCGTAAGTGAACTTAGGGTTTTCGAGTAACGCTTCTTGTAAATCGTTCTTTGAAAAATAACACAAAACTGTGTCTTGCAATGCAATAGCACCTATAGAATAGTATTCTTCAGTTCCAAAACCACGATGACCGATAATTTCTCCTTCTTTGGCAAACCTTACGATTTGTTCTCTTCCATTAATACCTGTTCGAAAGACTTTTACAGTACCTTTTAAAATAAAAAATAAGCCATTTACGGGAGCGCCTTCAATGATGAACTGCTGCCCTTTTTTACACTTGATATTGTTCTTTTTATTCGTGAAATTAGAGCTTTCTAAAGTAGACAGGTTCTTTTTGATTAAACAGTTCGTATTATCACATAAATTGCACGCTAAACCAGACAACGGATTTGCTCTCTGTTTTACCTCTTTTATGCTTTTAAACGTTGACTGCATTCTCTTTAAGTACTCATTTAAGTATTATGTGATATCACGAATATAAGTATTAATACGTATAATTATAAATACCGCATTCACTTTTAAGAGAAAACTAAAAATCAATATTCAAATTCACAACATGGTAATTTTGAATATTGATTTATGGCAAATTCGTAAAATAAAAAGCTTGATTTTTATTCAACTTTTAATGTAACCACTCCTAATTATTTGATAGTTATAAGTTTGTCATTACTATAGGTGTAGGAATCCACTTAAATATTGAAAATATTAAATTATTACTTTATTCTATTAAATAAATGATATCTTATTTTAACCACTAGCCATACAAATCTTAAGTATTATGATAGTTTATTTGTTAAAGTAAAATAATGTTAGTGTATGGTTCATACATGAATCATTTTATAAATTTGTGGATTCCTGCCTCCGCAGGAATGACAAAAACTGCATATTGACGAAAAAGTAAAAAGAAAACTGTTGTTAGTTACTAATTCATTATTTTTCAGAAACTTCCTGCTTAGCTTTATTCCTAAAAGCAGCTACAACAGCAACAACTATCATAAAAACAGCCAGTACATAAACAAACACTGGAATAGGCAGAGGATCACCCGCTGCATAACTATGCAAACCAGATAAATAATAATTAACTCCAAAAGATGTCATTATAATAGACCAAAAAGCAAACATACTGGCGACGTTAAGCACATACATATTATTTAATTTCGGAATAAAACGTAAATGTAAAACAATAGCATATACAATAATACTTATTAACGCCCAGGTTTCTTTAGGATCCCACGCCCAATAACGTCCCCAGGATTCATTCGCCCAGATACCTCCTAAAAAAGTACCTACAGCCAATACGAATAAACCAATTGTCATGGCTATTTCATTTATATAAGTAAGCTCTTTAATTTTAATGTCTATGATGGTTTTTGTCTTCGGTGTTTTAAAAATCAATAATAATAAAGCCATAAGACCAAGAATGGCCGATAGCGCTAAAGGTGCATAACTACTTACTATGGTAGCCACATGAATTTTTAGCCAATACGACTTTAATACAGGCATTAAATTGGTGATTTCCGGACTTAACCAATCTAGATAGCTTACAAATAATAAAGCCCCAGAAAACAAAGTGGATAGAGGTAGTGAAAAATCAGATTTCCTAAATGTAAATAATCCGCATAATACTAATACCCATGCTACAAAAATTAACATTTCATAACCGTTACTCCAGGGTGCATGCTGCGCAACATACCAACGTAAAAGAATATTTCCCGTAAAACATAAAAAGGAAATTAATGTTAAAACAATAAATGTATTATTTAAAACTTCTACCCATTTTTTCTGGGAAAACATTCTAACTATGGCCAAAATTAGCAAGATAAAGCCTAGCGTAAAAAACACTTGAAACAACCAAAAATTGATATTAGCCTTATTATACCATAACTCTGCTTCAATGCGCTCTGGTGTTGGTATAACCTCAGCTCCTAAAACGTCTTGGTATTTTTTAATATACATGAGTTTTTCATGGGCACCTTCATAGTTTCTAGTCGTAATATCTTTAAAATACGACGGCACAATTGTTTGGGCAAATTGAGCATCTTCCTCAGGAAAATCTTTAAAATGGTGTGTATAGCTAAACCAGGTATTATTAGAATCGTTTTTATTTGGGAAAATTTTCAGGTAATTGCCTATAAAAACATTGTAAAGAATATTAAAACGCTCATCTATTTTTAAAACTTCCTTATCAAATTCATTACGTTCTGATGGTTTCTTTTTATTAGCGTCTTCAACTTGATTCGTTAAAAGATAATCTCCTTTTTCATCTAATAAATTGGTGAATGCTATTAAGTTATTTTTTCCTTTAGGGGTACTATCAAATAAGGTTCCTGTTTTCTTAAAATCTGCCTTTATAATGGGTACGCGTTGCCATATTTGTGGCAACATGTGCATGGCTAAAAAGGTCTGATTGGCATCAAGTACTATTTTTTTACCGGCCAGCGGATATGTAAATTTAGACTTTCTGGAAATTTTTCTTAGAAACTCGGATGCTAAGGTATTTATTGGTTTTATACGTCCATCTAAATCCTGAACCAAGAGTCTTCCAAAAAAATTGGCATGACCTTTATCTATTTCCTGACTTTCAATAGCTTTTTCAACAACAGTCATTAGTGAGTCTGTTGGTATTTGCGCAAATATACTGGTCAAACCAAAAAGAAGCAGACATGCTGTAGTAACAGACTTTTTCTTTAACTGTTTTAGTTTTTTATTGATGAATTTAAAACGTGATGTTTTTCCAAAAAGCGTAAAAAACATACCAATCATCATTAACAAATACCCTAAATACGTAACAAAAGTTCCTATTCTATCATGGTTTACAGAAAGTACTGTTCCTTTTTCATCGGTATCATAACTTGCCTGAAAAAAGCGATAACCTTGATAATCCAACACATTATTCATAAAAATTCTAAAGGGTGTCTTTGTATCGTTATCTAAAATAGTGACTTCACTGGCGTAAGCAGAAGGACTTGAAGATCCTGGATACCTTTCTAACTGAAAATCATCTAATTGAATTGAAAAAGGGGTTTGAATAGCGGCCGCTCCATAGGAAAGAATAACTCTTATATCATTAATTTCTAAATCATGATGTGTTGGTAAAAAACCCTCTCTGTATAAGATATTTACAGGTTGTTCTTTACCATCAACAGACACATTTACAATTAAAGCATCATCTTTCGTTTTATCATTATCCTTAGGCTTCTCTGAAACGCTTTTTAATTGAAATTTCCCCTTTTCATAGTAGACTAATGGTACAAAAGAAATATCGCCATCTCTATACAACGTTCTTAAAGTAATAGCTTGTAAGTTATCTTTAGAAACCTTTCCTGCCTGTTGTGATGACATGATAAAAAAGTCTAAATCGTGTGGTGTTTTAATACTAAATGCTCCATCCTTTTCTACAATATTAATAATACCTTCTTTATTGGAATTAAACCCTATTTCATGTTGATGTTTTCCAATTTTTTCAATTTCTCCTTTCTTAAGATATATTGTATTTCTCCCGTTGCCAACCGTTACAACCATTTCTAAAAGTGGTTCACCTAAAGTTTCATCATGGACGACTTCGGGAATAGCATCGGCAATAAAATTGTTGTATGAAATGCTTATCGGCTTATCATTAAAACTTGTTTTTAAAGTAAAGTCATTATCGTTTATAGGCGAAAATGATAGTTTTTCTTTTATCGCTTTAGTATTCGTACCATCGGTTATGGTAGCTGTTAAAAAATTAGTATCTGAAATAACAATATTAGAGGACGCTCCTTCTCTAATCCTCATGATGCCTCCATAAGAGGCGTATCTTGTAATGGCTGCTCCTAATATTATGACAATAAATGCGACATGAAACAATAAAGTAGCCCATTTTTCTTTTTGGAATAACTTATATTTAAAAATATTAGCAAAAAAAGAAATGGCTAATCCTAACAAAACGACTTCAAACCACCAAGCATCATAAATAGCAACCCATGCGGTCGCCGTACCAAAATCGTTTTCTACAAAAGTAGCAGCAGCCATAGCAATTGCAAAAACTAAAAGTAGTAATAATGCTAAACTAGAAGATGAAAAAAATTTATATAATTTTTGCATGAGGGTTTCTCTCTTAAAAGAAGAAAGATAACATTTGTGGTTTTACCCCTCAAATGTTATCTTTTTTAATTAATTATAACAACAAGGTTTGTGTACCTCTATTTATTCATTGATACTTTTTTAGTATCGTAACCTGCTTCACGGGCTTTTGCTTCTTCTAACCATTTCGGAACCAGATTTTGTTTAAATGCTTCTTTATCTTGTTTCATTTTTTCAACATCTAAACCTATATATTCTTGTGCTTTTTCTTTAGTAGAAATATCCGGCATCTCAACAGGTTCATTATGTCCTAATTCAGATAACAAACGAGCTAATTTTAAACGCCCTTCTTGAATAACGGTAAACGCACTTCCCATAACTCTTGCTGTTTCAACTGGCGAGTGAAATGATGCGCCATGTGCTGCTGCAGAATAATCCCAGCGCCATTGTGCATGACGAATATCCATTAAGATGTCCTTCATTTGTTCTTCTGTGGCTCCTAAGTCCCAGGCTTTTTTAGCTTCTATATGTGCCTTAACGATGAAATCTTCTAATTTTAATCTGTTTTCTGCTGCTTTACGCTGACGTTCGTAAACATTTTCCTTTAGCTTATCGGCATCTTCTCTATGACACACTTGACATGCATTAGCAACATTGTTTAAAGGTGATTGGATATGATGATCCGTGAATTTCTGTCCCCCTTCACTCTTGTAAGGCATATGACAATCTGCACAAGATACGCCTCTATCGGCATGAACACCCGTTAAATATGTTTCGTAACCAGGATGTTGCGCTTTAAGCATAGGTGCACGGCTTAACTTATGTGTCCAATCTTTAAAATTAATATCGTCATAATATTTTTCCATAGCTTCAACAGACATCCCATTTTTCCATGGGAATTTTAAATAAGGGACACCTTCGTTACCTGGATTTTTCTTATCAAAATAGTATTCAACATGACATTGCGCACAAACTAAAGAACGCATTTCCTGATGGGTTGCCTGGTTGATATCCTTACCCATTTCTTCAAAAGCTTCTACTAAGGCTGGTCTGGAAATGGTTAGCTTCATCGTTTTTGAATCGTGACAATCTGCACAACCAATAGGGTTAACAACTTCAGCGCCTTTATCTGCCCATTTTCCTGAGTAAAACTCAGCGATACCATTTTCGTTCATTAAACGTGGTACATCTGGACTTTTACAAGTCCAACATGTCGCAGGCATAGGACCGTCACCTTTTCCTTTAGGGCCTCCTGTTCTTAAAGAATTACGTAAATCTTCAATAGCATACTGGTGTCCTCTTCCCTGATTATAATCTTTTGCAAACCCATATCCAGCCCAAAGTACAACTAAGCGTGAATCTTCATGTAGCACATCTCTCATGGCTGAACCACCTTGCTGTGATGCGAAATCAGTTTCTGCTGTTTGTAAAAACGATTGATATTCGGCTGGGTAATTTTTTCCCCATTCTTCATTTCGTGGTTCGTTTTCACTTATTTCAACTTGCGGAACGTATTTATATTTAGCCTCATTCTTTCTGTTAACAATACTAGATGCTAACAAGCCTAGTAGAAATACTACTATTGCTGTAACGATAAATAATACTTTGTTTTTCATTTTTGTTATAATTATTTGTCTTCTATTTGTTTTTCTAACCAATCCGGGATAACAGTTTCCTCTGTATCTGTTGGAATAGGTGCAATGTTATTCTTTATAGTGGATATTCCGTGTACAGTGCCATGCGGTACTTCTTGATGACAACTCCAACATTTCCGCTCTGTTCTGTTTTTTGCATGATCGTCTATCCAACCGTCATACTTAGTTTGTGTGACTTGCTGTACATGACAACGAATACAATTATTTTGTACAACTTCCTGAGATTCTTCCCGCATAAACATAACTTCTGGTTCTGCCCTTAAAGTAAATACGGAAGCGTGAAACAAGCCGTCTTTTGCTTTAAAATAATATTTATTAAATACATTGTTATGAGGTACGTGACAATCGTTACAGTTTGCCCATTCTCGATGTGAACTATGCATCCAACTATTATAAACGGGTGTCATAACATGGCAGTTAACACAGGCAAGTGGATTGTCTGACATATAAGAAACCACTTCTGCTTCTTTAGCCATAAAAAGCCCCAGCCCAGTAATAACAGCAATTAAAAAAACCGCGACAGTTCTCCATCTCGATTTTTTATCTGGTAATATGTTTTTTTTAAGATTCACTTTATTTAATTTCTATCTTGGTTAGAGCATCTATAAGAGCCATTTCACTAGCCATTATAAAGATACCTTAAGTAATTTTTCAAGTATTACAAGTACATTTAAACTTAGGAACAAATCTCTTATATTTTAAGAGTAAATAAACTGACATATATCATATTTAAAGATATTTTCATCTTAAAACTACAGAAATATAACATACCCATTTACATTTTCTTCTTTTATTTCTTTTTATACTTTAATTTCCCTAATTCTATCCCTATTGCTGTTTTAGCAAGGATTGTAAATACAAAAGCTCCTAGCGCCCAAATACCTAATGTGACTCCTATTTCAATACCTGTAGGCATATACTCAGCTATTTTTCCGTAAGGTCCAGGAATAAATCCAGGAACAATAAGTCCGAATCCTTTTTCAATCCAAATAGCAACAAATAATATGAAGCAACAAAAGAAGAGCACTTTAAAATTGTTTCTAAGCTTATGGAACGTTAATAAGACCGTGGCTAATACATTTAAAGGTATGGCCGTCCAAATCCATGGTAATAAAGCATCCTTACCATCTAATCCAAAGAAAAGATAATAGGCACTTTCACTATGATGTGTTGGCGCATAAAACTCTTTAAATAATTCTGAGATAAGCATGATTAAATTTATTTGAGCAGCTACAGTAACAACCATTGCAATCTTTTTAATGGTCTTATCTTGAATTTTAAATTCCGTAAAGTTTCTAATAATAGCTAAAACCAAAATAATTAATGCAGGTCCTGCTGCAAATGCTGATGCCAAAAACCGAGGGCCTAATAGGGCATTATTCCAAAACGGACGTGCTTGTAACCCTTGATATAAAAATGCAGTAACTAAGTGAATCGCAACAGCCCAAAAAACAGATAAAATAGCTCCTGGGATATATACACTGCGTTTAGCTTCTTTGCCTTGATAATGTCTAAATAAAATATAAAATGGAATGGTAATATTTAAAAACAAATAGCCATTAAGTACCAATACATCCCATGTTAACATGGAGTTTGGAAAGTTAAACACGCCAATCCCTGGAATCATATGCCATAACACTGAAGGCCCTCCCATATCTGCTATTACAAAAGCTAAACACATAATAAGTGCCGCCACTGCTAAGCCCTCACCAATAAGCACTGCTTGTTTAAAATCGATATCTTTTAAAACGTAGGTGGGCATAACAAGCATAACTGCTGCGGCCGCCACACCAACTAAAAAAGTAAAATTAGAAATATATAAGCCCCAACTCACTCTATCTGTCATACCGGTAACACTAAGCCCGTGCTCTAATTGAATGGAATAACAATACATCCCAGCCAACATGACAAAAGTTAAGAGTGCCATCCATAAATGATACTTTTTTGAACCATGTGTTATCGTGTCTAAACTGTCCTTAACTAAACTTCCAAAAACTTTTAATCGTTTCATCTGTTTTATTTATTTTTTATGCAATTGGTTAATAACCTATTGAACTTTTCATTATATTTTTTAATCTGTCATTACGAGGAGCCTGCGACGTGGTAATCTTTCTCTTATTTAAACAGATTGCCACAACATTTTCCAAATGTTTCGCAATGACGTACTATTTTGTAATTCCTGCTTATTAACAGGTCTAACACTAAACGGTGTTAGTCCATAAAATACCAGAACTTAGGTTCTGTACCTAAATCTTCCTTTAATCTAAATACTTTTTTATTCTCCAAAACCCATCTAATTGTACTATCTGGATCTAACAGATTTCCAAAAATTCTAGCTCCTGTAGGACAGGCTTCAACACATGCAGGGTTTTTACCGGCTCTGGATCGTTGTACACAGAATGTACATTTTTCCATAACGCCTTTTTTACGCATACGATTTCCTAAATAATGCTGATTATGATTAATTTCTGATTCTGGTACTTCGGGCTTACTCCAGTTAAATCGTCTACCGTCATAAGGGCAAGCAGCCATACAATATCTACAACCAACACACCAATCATAATCGACAACCACCAATCCATCATCTTCTCGCCAGGTGGCTTGCACGGGGCATACTTCTACACATGGTGGATTATCACAATGAAAACACTGTGTTCCCATGTAAAAATGTCCTTGCGCAGGCACTTCGTGATAGTAATTATCGTCAGCCTCATTAAAATTGAAACCCTTACCATCTTTCATTTCATGGATTCTTATATATTGCATTTGGGAGTTTCGGTCTTGATTATTCTCCTCTACACATGCATTTACACAATCCATGTACCCCTGACATTTAGAAATATTAAAGGCATAACCAAACAACACATCTTCTTCTGCATTTTTAGATGACATGCTTATATTTTTTCCTGTTCTTAATTGATACGAACGTACCAACCTATCCACAGTCGCTTCTTTTTCTTTGTCGGTCATCAATTTATAGTTTCCTTTAAATTGCTCTTCCCAATCTATTTGTGCTTTTTCTTTGCTTTCATCGCCGCTAATTACACTACAAGATGTGCTCACTGCTCCCGCTCCAATTAACAAGCTGGCTGTTAGCTTTTTAAAAGCGCTTCGTCTGTCCATTTTCACATCAAAAACCTGCTCAAATCCATCTTTGGTTCTTTCTTCTCCTATAGACGCATTTATAGCAGCCTCAGTAAATGCTTCATTTGTCATGTGGTGTGCATTAGAACTACCACCACAACCTCCGGAAGACTTTCCACAACTACAGGAACCAGAAGACGTTTTTTCCTTCCTGCCAATATTTAATGAAAACCATTTTTTGTTATTATTACTACTCATACCTAAATATTATTAATTCCATAAATGGTGTTAGTTATTCTCTTTCTTTTACCTTTTGGGTATTAAATCGTGCTGGCCATCTTGACTCAAAATGAGGCTTGTGCGGATCGTGACAATTCACACAAGTCATAGAGGCTCTCGGCGGTGCCCATCCTCCTATACGTTTACCATGTGCACCTCCTTTCCAATCTTCAAATTGTTTGGTATGGCATTGATTACACAGGTTATAACTCGTATTAAAATCAATAGTATGTCCTGTAAGACTTCTTAAATCATCTATATTATCTGGATTATGACAAGTCACACAATTCATTGTATTCTCATTAGCATGATCCATTTTAATATCCCAATGTGCCTTTTGAATGTCTTTACTCTTCATTTGTGACAAAGGTTTAGAATGGCACTCGGTACAGGCATAAGACTTAATTTGACTTTTTCTTTCGGGAATTAAAAACGTGTGATCGCCTTCTGTGATTTCTATGGTTTGTATCTCACCTATGTATGCTTCAGACGAGATTGAAGTTCCGTGATAATCTTTGCTTTCAGCTTCTATCTTATCAGTTATACTATGGTATTCATTTTCATGGTGTTTACAAGAAAAAAATGCCAATAAGAAAACAGAAAAACAAACTATTTTATTCATCATATTTATATTATTCTTCATGACCAGCTCTTTTAAAAGTTCCTACCTCGGTCATCTCTTTAGTACTAGGTACGTGACATTGTCTACAGT
The DNA here is from genome assembly GCF_030540775.2 of Flavivirga abyssicola. GTDB lineage: Bacteria > Bacteroidota > Bacteroidia > Flavobacteriales > Flavobacteriaceae > Flavivirga > Flavivirga abyssicola. Next base: position 4,449,327 of record NZ_CP141266.1, read on the forward strand.
TAACACGCTCTGGATGTGAGACTCTAATTTCTTTAGGTGCACTTGGGCCTGCATGGCAGGATAAGCAATTCTCTCTTAATTGAATTTGATGTGGAATCATTGGAGGGCTTCCTAATAAAGCATTGTTAACGCCTACTTTTGGAGCCATAACATGTGCATAGTTTCCACTTTTAAATAAGGTCTGTGTATTTTGCTCCACATGGCATTGCTTACAGTTTACCAATTCTGGATGTGGTGTTACAGGAGCATAAGCTTGAAATTTTTCAGTAAATCCACCATTTTCATGGCATTTCAAACAACTTTGGCCTCCCATGTTTTGTTGTTCGTCCACTGCATGTGGAATACTAGGAGGTGCTCCATGATACGCTCTGTTTTTATAGTAAGTGATTAATGACCTTTGATGATTCTTATCTACAGGCATATTCTCATAATCCATGGCGTGCTCAGAACGTTTAAAAACACCTGATTCTGATGGAATTGCATAAACACTACTATTGTCTTCAATTGGAATATAAGCTTCTTCAAGCCCTATTTCATAGCTGTAATTCCAAATAGTAATAAATGTTATAAAGAGAATTACAAATAACGATATGATACCTAGTCTTTTTTTCATTGCTATGCTTTTTCAACTTTAACAGCGCATTTTTTATAGTCTGGCTCTTTAGAAATAGGACAAAAAGCATCTAGCGTAACATCATTAATCAACATGTTTTCATCAAAGAAAGGCACAAAAACCTGTCCTTTAGTAGGTAGGCCTCTTTCATTTATAGAAGCTGGTAATATACATGATCCTCTTCGCGAGCTTACTTTTACTTTTTCACCATTTCTGATCCCCAATATTTTAGCATCTTCTGGGTGAAACTCTATATAGGCCTCTGGCATTGCTTTATGTAATACTGGAATTCTGCGAGTCATAGAGCCTGTGTGCCAATGTTCTATAACACGTCCCGTATTTAACCAAAATGGATATTCTGTATCTGGGGATTCTGCTGCTGGCTCATAAGGTCGTTGCCAAATAACAGCTTTACCGTCTGGTTTTCCATAAAAATGAAAATCTTTATCATTGCTACAGGCTGGGTCATATTTTGCGTTAAAACGCCATTGCGTAGATTTTCCATCTACATAAGGCCAAATAGCTCCAGATTCTTTTTTGAGAACCTCTAAAGGTGCCATGCCGTGTTTGGCACCTTCATGAAACTGTTTGTATTCGTTATATATTTCTTCTACGTGGTTTTCTTCACTATATGGAAACAAATCACCATAGCCCATTCGTTTTGCTATTTCAATAGTCATCCAAGCATCTGGAGTCGTTTCTCCTGGTCCTTCTACCATTTTATCCCAATGTTGTGTTCTACGCTCTGAGTTGCCGTATAATCCACTTTTTTCTATATGCCAGGACGCTGGTAAAATAACGTCTGCAACATCAGATGTCGGTGTTGGAAATACATCTGAAACGACGACAAAACAAGAGTCTTTTTCCATACCTGGACGGTAACGACTTGTCTTTGGTAACGACACTAAAGGGTTAGTAACTTGTGTCCAGATAAATTTAATATCACCTCGGTCTACAGCTCTAAACATTTCCGTAGCATGATAGGTAGGTTTTGCTGGAATTCTTTCATAAGGCACCTTCCATATTTTAGCTGCTAAACGTCTGTGTTTTTCATTCGTTACTACACCTTTTGGTAATTTATGTGTAAACGTCCCCACTTCTCTGGCTGTACCGCAAGCTGATGGCTGACCTGTTAAAGAAAATGGTCCGTTTCCTGGTTGTGAAATTTTACCAGTTAATAAGTGAATGTTATACACTAAGTTATTCATCCAGGTTCCTCTGGTATGTTGGTTCATCCCCATACACCAATAAGACACTACCTTTTTATTAGGATCTCCATAAATAGCAGCCAAATATTTAATGTCTTTTACAGATACTTTTGAATATTTTGCTACTTTCTCAGGCTTATAATCTTCCAAGAATTTTTTATAGGCTTCAAAATCAATTTTGGTAGGCTTGTCTTTAAAATTAAATTTATCTTCAACACCATATCCCATGTTTGTTAAGCCTTTACTAAAGTTCACATGGTTTTCTACAAACGATTTATTCATCCAACCATTATTAATAATCTCGTAACAAATGGCATTTGCAACAGCTAAATCTGTTTGTGGTTCAAATAAAATCGATTTATTGGATGCTGTACTTGAACGTGTCGTTCTTGTGGCAAAATCTATAATTTTAGCACCCCTCCTGTTTTTTTGTTCTAACATTCTTGAGAATAATACAGGATGCATTTCTGCCATATTATTACCCCAGGTAATGAAATAATCTGCATGGTCTATATCTTCATAACAGCCCATAGGCTCATCAGCTCCAAAAGTGGTTAAAAATCCAGCTACAGCACTTGCCATACATAGTCGCGCATTACAGTCTAAATTATTAGTTCCAATAGCCCCCTTCATCAATTTTGAAGCGACATAACCTTCAGGAATTGTTGATTGTCCCGACGTATACATTGCTACTGAATCTTTACCATGCTTTTCAATGGTTTCCTTCATTTTATTAGCAACAATGTCTAAAGCTTCATTAATAGGTGTTTGGATATACCTCCCATTCTTCTTAACCAAAGCATGCGTTAGCCTATCTTTAGCCTGCGTACACATAATTTGATGGTAGCCTTTTACACAAAGTAATCCTTTGTTTACTTCACAATTAGGATCACCTTTTACCGCTACTGCTTTTCCTTGATCCACTCCTACCAGGATACCGCATCCTACACCGCAAAAACGACAAGGTCCTTTTTTCCAATCTAGATTACCTCCTTTAGGTAGATTAGCATTTTGTTCTGAAGCAAATATAATTCCAGGGAACATCGATGCTGCCGCAGTCATTGCTGCAGCCGCTGCCATCTTTTTTAAAAAATTTCTTCTGTTAGTTAAAGAGTTTTGCATATTTAGTTGTTTTTGGGTGTATTAAAGCCAGAAACCATTGCCAGAAGTTTTAAACTCTCAATAGCTTCAATGGACTCTTTTACTTTTTCGTCGTCAGTTTTATTTTCTGTATCGGTCACTACAATTAGTAGATCTTTGTTCTCTGATGGAATAACATCACAATGGTCAATTTTGGACAAAGCCGCTATGAGTGCTTCTTTTTGACCTTCTTCCGGGTGTGCTAAATAACTTTTTATAGGCATAAAAAATGCGTTTATTTTTAAAACAGGATAAAATTATCTTAAATGAAAAAGATAAAAACTGATAAATATCATAGAAAGGAGACTACGAAGTAATTTAAACTAAATCTAAATAACCTGTTTTTTGGCAGTTTTTGAACTGCTAAATATCAGGTTGTGAGGTCACAATAAATATAACATAAATAACTGACAATTGTCATGTCATATTAAAAATCAAAATCGTTATATTTGCTGAGACATAACGATATTTATGACATGATAACAATACATGAGGCTATAAACGCTGTTAAAAACAATATTACCCCTCTTTTTAAAGAAGAAACTAAACCGCTAGAAAGATGCGGAGGTTATCACTTGTCTAAAGATATTGTTTCACCTGTAAACATGCCTCCTTTTAGGCAATCTGCCATGGATGGTTATGCTTTGTATTTACATAATGACTTGTCATATAATTTGGTAGATGAAGTAAAAGCTGGTGATCATCATCAGCCTGTTTTAAAACCTGGTGAGGCTGTTAGAATATTTACTGGAGCTCCAGTTCCAGAAACTGCCAATGCCGTTATGATGCAGGAAAAAGTTGTTGTTGATGGTTCAAAAATAACTGTAGAAAGCGATGTATTGGAAGGTCATAATATTCGCCCTATGGGAGAACAAGTTAAAACCGGGGAATTAGCTTTAAAAAAAGAAACCAAATTAACACCTGCTGCCATAGGTTATTTAACGTCTTTAGGAATCACTGAGGCTCAGGTTTTCCAAAAACCGTCTATAGCCCTAATTACTACAGGCAATGAGCTTGTTGAAGCTGGTGCCCCATTAACATATGGAAAAATATATGAAAGCAACTCAAAAATGCTTTTAAATGCGTTGTATAATCTTAAATTTTATGATGTGACTATTCATAAGATAGAAGACCATTATATACAAACTAAAAATAAGCTTGAAGCTGTTATCAACAATAATGATCTGGTTATTGCGACAGGAGGGATATCAGTTGGTGATTATGATTTTGTTGGTAAGGCTCTTAAAGAATTACAAGTCAAAGAGGTATTCTATAAAGTAAAACAAAAACCAGGTAAACCTTTATTTTTTGGAAAAAAAGAGGATACTGCCATATTTGCTTTACCAGGGAACCCAGCAGCTGCACTCTCTTGCTTCTATGCTTATGTGTATATCGCACTGCAAAAAATGATGAATAAAGGTACTGTCGAATTACCTAGAGTTAAGGCCAAGTCTATTTCTAAATTTGATAAAAAAGGTGATAGACCCCAGTTTCTAAAGGCTATATATAACAATGATCACGTTGAAATATTAGAAGGACAAAACTCATCCATGCTGCAAACATTTGCGCTTTCAAATGCTTTGGTTTTTGTTCCTGAAGATGTTTCCCGCATTAATATAAATGATGAATTAGAAGTTATTTTATTACCAGTTTAAACTAAGATTATGGGATATAAGATTAAAAGTAGAATCTGGATTGAATCTGAGAATAATGTACTTCTCGGTGAAGGGCGTGTACATTTACTAAAAGCCATACATGAAACTGGATCGCTTTCAAAAGCTGCTAAATCCTTAAATATATCCTATAAGAAAGCATGGCAACTTTTAGACTCGGTAAATAAATCAGCTAAAAAGCCCGTAACGATTAATAGTATTGGTGGTAAAGGTGGCGGTGGCGCCGAATTAACTGAATATGGTCAGTCGTTAATTAATGCTTTTGATGAAATCAATAAGAATTGTTGGGCCTTTTTGGATAAGCAATTGGAGAAAATAGAAGCGCTGTAGGTGATAGTGATCAGTATTCAGTGATCAGTCATCAGTAGGCAAGCAATAAATTATCAAAAACAAATATAAAATTGAAACTCTGTAGATTATATAACAAATTCCAAACACTGAACACTGGGCACTGAACACTGAATACTAAAAAAATGCTACAAACAGAAAACATATACATATTTTTAATCATACTCCCAGTAGTATCGTTTCTGTATTCCAGCGTTGGTCATGGTGGTGCTAGTGGGTATTTGGCACTTATGGCTTTGTTTTCATTTGCTCCAGAAAGTATGAAACCTACTGCCCTATTGTTAAATCTTTTTGTAGCTGGTATTTCATTTTACTATTATTATAAGGAAGGCTTCTTTAACAAAAAGTTATTTATATCATTTGCAATAACTTCTATACCAATGGCTTTTATTGGGGGTATGATTGAAATAGATGCGTCATTATACAAAAAGATACTAGCTGTTTTATTGATTTTTGCCATATTAAAAATGTTGAACGTTTTCGGAAAAGAAAGTACAGCCATTAAAGACGTAAAATTATGGCAAGGTTTGTTAGTTGGAGGTATTATTGGTTTCTTCTCAGGGCTTATAGGTATTGGTGGTGGTATCATATTAACACCCATTATTTTGTTGTTACATTGGGGTAAAATGAAAGAGGCCGCAGCTGTTTCGGCTTTATTTATTTGGGTGAATTCTGCTTCTGGTTTAATTGGCCAGTTTAGTATTGGTGTTACCTTAGAAAAAGCATCTTTTTTGTTAGTCATCATTGCGTTAATTGGCGGCATTTTAGGAGGGTATTATGGTAGTAAAAAAATAAACAATCAGAACTTACAATATATCTTAGCTTTTGTATTACTGATTGCTTGTGTTAAATTATTTTTCACATAAAATGATAGACAGAAAAGACATAACAGGTATCATTTTAGCTGGAGGTAAAAGCTCTAGGATGGGAACAGACAAAGGGTTTTTAGTATTAAACGAGAGACCTTTTATTCAGTATAGCATTGATGCTTTAAAACCTCTGGTATCTGAAATCATCATTGTTTCTGATCATCCAGATTACGATGCTTTAGGCTACAAAAGAGTAACAGACACCTTAAAAGATGCTGGACCCGTATCAGGAATCTGCTCAGGCCTTGAAGCATCTAAAACGGATTATAATTTAGTTTTGAGCTGCGACATTCCATTAATTAAAACTGAAATACTGGAAAAATTAACAACTAATGCAGAGCATGACACTGATATCATTCAGATAGAAAGTAATGGTAAAACGATGCCATTAATAGCGCTTTATAAAAAACAGTGTAGTCGTATTTTTAGTAATTTATTGAAAAAAGATGAAAGACGTTTACGTATAGCGGTTAGTCAATGCCGTGTTAAAAATATTTCACTGGACTATACAGATTATAAAACTACAATGAACGTGAATACAAAAGAAGAATTAAAACAATTAGAAGATGCTCATAAAGATTAAATATTTTGGTCAAATAGCAGAGATTACTCAGAAAGAAGAAGAGTCTTTAGAGTTCTCAGGAGTCTTGATTTCTGAGCTTTTAGAGCATATCTATTCAAAATATAATGCTCTAAAAAATAAAGATTTTCAAATTGCTCAAAATCAGGAATTGGTGTCTTTAGAAACAGAATTATCAGGAAAAGAAATAGCTTTATTACCACCTTTCGCAGGTGGGTAGTCATTTCGATCTAGAGGGAGACATCATAATTAATGAAACAATTCACTGTTATGGGATGTCTCAATCGTACCTCTATCGACATGACAGAAAATGAAATATTAAAGTAATTAGAAATGGTAGGATGAGATTCCTGCCTTCGCAGGAATTTGGGAATGAACAGATACAGCAGACATATTATATTATCAGAAATCGGTCAAGAAGGCCAAGACAAAATTTCTAAGGCTAAAGTATTAGTCATTGGTGCTGGTGGCTTAGGTTGTCCCATTTTACAATATCTTACCGCTGCAGGTATAGGAACACTCGGTATTGTAGATTTTGATGTGGTAGAACTATCAAATTTACAACGTCAGGTGTTATTTGGCACATCGTCATTAGGCGAAAATAAAGCAGTAGCAGCAAAAAAACGTTTAGAAGATTTAAACAATAGCATTTCTATAATCTCCTATCCCGAAAAATTGACACATAAAAATGCGATCGAATTATTTAATCAATACGATATCATTGTTGATGGATCCGATAATTTTGCAACCCGTTACCTAGTCAACGACGCGTCTGTTATAACCAACAAACCATTAGTTTTTGGGTCTATTTACAAGTTTGAAGGTCAGGTTTCGGTCTTCAATTATAACAGCGGACCAAGCTATCGCTGCTTATTTCCTACGCCTCCAGAAAAAGGTACTGTTCCTAATTGCTCTGAAATAGGTGTTTTAGGTGTGTTACCTGGCATTATAGGAACGATGCAGGCTAATGAAGTTTTAAAGATCATTTTAGGTCTGGGTCAACCACTTTCTGGAAAACTACTTTGTTACAATGCGTTAAATAACCAAACCATCACATTAAAAATAAACAGATCCACATCAGAAATTGAGACTGTTTTAAGTAAAAAAAACAGCTTCCATACTCAAGATATTGAAGAAGTTTGTGACATAGAAATCGATACTATTTCAATAACAGAAGCTATTAACCTGAAAGAGATTCAAATTATTGATGTTCGTGAAACTCATGAAACACCAAAAATTGAAAGTTTAGATGTTACATGCATCCCTTTGAGTGTATTAGAGTCTCAATTAGAGAAAATCAATCCAGAAAAGAAAAAAGTCATCTTTTGTCAATCTGGAATCAGAAGTAAAAAGGCCGTTTCCATGCTAAAAGCATTTGAAATTAATAATTGTTACAGCGTTATTGAAGGGGCTTTAGAGATAGATGAATTTTGTCAAAAAGCTAGCAGGTTAACCGATTAAAATAATCAGACCTGTCAGGTTTTAAAAACCTGACAGGTCTACAAAACATAAAAAAACAATGGCAGATAAAAAAATAAAAAACGTATTTAGGCAAGGGGCAATTTCTTCAGAATTCATAGGAAATTCCATTGCAAAACATCAAACAAAAACAAGCATAGGCGCTCATAATATTTTCTTAGGTCAAGTACGAGCCGACGTTATCGATAACAAAACAGTTTCAGCAATAGAATATACGGCTTATGAAGACATGGCGAATGCCAAATTCCATGACATCAGAGAAGCTGCATTCGAGAAATTCGAATTAACCTGTATGCATATCTATCACAGTTTAGGAACTGTTAAAGCTGGAGAAATCTGTTTATTCGTTTTTGTGTCTTCTCCAAGGCGTAAAGTGGTTTTTGAAGCTTTAGAGTTTATTGTTGAAGCTATAAAAGCAGATGTTCCTGTATTTGGAAAGGAAATTTTTGAAGATGAAAGTCACCAATGGAAAGTAAACTCGTAAACTGTTTTTTGTTTAGCAGTTTGTCGTTAAGTCGAAAACAAATAAACAACACACAACTATACAACACACACCACAATGGTAGATATCACACATAAAAGTACCACATTAAGAACCGCTATAGCACAAGCCATAGTAAAGGTTAGCAAACCCGAAACCATTACAGCTATTCAAAATGATACGGTTCCAAAAGGCAACGTTTTTGCCATGAGTAAAGCAGCAGGATTATTAGGCGTAAAAAGAACTCCTGATATTCTTCCTGACTGTCACCCCTTACCTATTGAATTTACTGGTGTTGAATATGAAATCAATGATCTTGAAATCACTGTTTTATTCACAGTAAAAACCATTTATAAAACAGGCGTTGAAGTTGAAGCCATGCATGGTGCCAGCGTTGTTGCTTTAAACATGTACGATATGCTAAAACCTATTGATAAAGGCATTGAAATTCACGACATAAAACTACTAAATAAAAAAGGTGGGAAATCTGATTTTAGAGATCGTTTTAGAAAAGATTTAAAAGCTGCCGTGATTGTATGCTCTGATACGATTTCAGCAGGACATAAAGAAGATAAAGCAGGAAAAGCCATCATAAAGAAATTAGAAGAAAGTGATGTAAAAATCGAAGATTACATTATTATACCAGATGAAAAAGAAATTATTCAAGAGAAAGCAAAAAGCTATCAAGAACAAGGTATTGATTTAATCATTTATACTGGCGGTACAGGGCTTTCTGTTAGAGACATTACTCCTGAAGCACTTTTACCGCTTTTAGATAGAAGAATTCCGGGTATTGAGGAAGCTATTCGCAACTACGGACAAGATAGAACACCATTTTCAATGTTGTCCAGAAGTGTTGCAGGAACCATGGATAACACCTTGGTATTGGCATTACCAGGCTCAACCAATGGTGCTAAAGAGTCCATGGATGCTATATTTCCATCGGTGCTGCATATTTTTAGAATATTAAAAGGGGCAAGGCACGATTAAGGATTAAGACCAGTCAGGTTTTAAAAACCTGACTGGTCTCTGAACAATATCATAAAATGAATAGAAGTCAGAATAAAAATATTTTACAAGATTCATACGGTAGAGACCATGCCTATTTGCGCATTTCTTTAATAGAGCGATGCAACTTACGCTGTACCTACTGTATGCCAGAAGAAGGTGTGAAATTATCTCCTAAAAGTCATCTAATGACTTATGAAGAAATCTATGATATAGCTAAAACTTTTGTAGACCATGGGGTGACTAAAATCAGATTAACTGGAGGTGAGCCTTTAATAAGAAAAGACATTCCTGCTATTTTAGAGAAATTAGCAACGCTTCCCGTAGAGTTATCCATAACATCTAATGCAGTTATTATTGATAAATTTATCGATGTTTTAAAGGCCAATGGTGTTAATAAAATTAATGTTAGTTTAGATTCCTTAGATGAGGGCAAATTTAAGCACATTACCAGAAGGCATGAGTTTAAAAAGGTTTATAACAATATTTTATTGTTGGTCAAAGAAGGCTTTACAGTTAAAGTGAATGCTGTTTTAATGAAAGGGTTTAATGATAATGAAATTATAGATTTTATAAACTTCACTAAAGATTTACCTGTTTCTGTCCGTTTTATCGAATTCATGCCTTTTGATGGCAATAAATGGGATATGAGTAAAATGGTTTCCTATGCCCAAGTGATGAACGATGTTAATGCTTCTTTTCCTGAAGAAAACATTGTACGCCTTCAAGATGCTCCAAACGATACTTCTAAAAATTATAAAATAAAAGGCTATAAAGGTAGTTTTGCTATTATTAGTTCTGTGACGAATCCGTTTTGTGATTCATGTAACAGACTTAGATTAACAGCCAATGGACAATTAAAAAACTGTTTATTTTCTTCAACAGAATCCGATTTACTAACAACGCTAAGGTCTGGAAATCCTATTGAACCAATCATCCAAAAAGCAGTACAAGCAAAGCTTAAAGTTCGTGGTGGTATGGATACTTTGAAAAAGCTGCAAGAACCCAAGCTACATAGCAATAATAGAAGCATGACTGCTATAGGCGGGTAAGGGGTATTACATCAAAACTAAACCCCTAGAGAATATGTAAGTCCAAAAATAACAGTATCATATCGTTTCCCAAAGCTCTTTAGGTTAAACTCTACAAACACCTGTATCGGATTTATATGATATAATCCTCTAAATTTAAGTGCTGCGGCATGATTAAAATTACCTGTGGAGAAAAACAATGAAGAGGTGTCTTCTGCTCTACTTAATATTCTATAGTCATTTCCAACATAACCAACTCCCCCAGTTATACTTAATGCTTCCCAATGCATTAAACGCACATTATAGGTAATACCAAACTCATTATAAACTTCTGTATTTTCGAATTCTTTTATAAAAAATCGATTATACTCAGCTATATAAGTACTTTTTTGTGTTGAGGATTGGTACTGAAATCTAATATCAAAACCTACTTCTTCCTGCAATCCAACACTAATTGCGCCACCCAAACCAAAATCAACACTTCCATTCTCATAGTCTTGAGAAAAGGAAAAAAAACAAACAAACCATATGAGTGTTAAAAAAATGGTTTTCATCTATTGCATATTAGCCCTGAAATTGAATAAAAAGATTTCAAATGTAAAGCAATAATTCATCGAAAACAACTGTCAAAAAGCCTAGCAAGACAACTAATCAAATTATTTATTAAATTTGTGTATGACCCTCGACGTTTTCAAATACTTTAAAAACGACCCAAAAAATAATAAATTAATTGGTGACGACTATTTATTTGTAGAATACAAATGTCCTATTGAAGTTGAAAAATTCAAATTATGGACCGATACACCTTTTATAACATATGTGATAAGCGGTAAAAAGGATTGGACTTCCGTTAACAAAACATATCCATTACATTCTGGAGATTCTCTTTTTATTAGAAAAGGTATTTACAATACAAAGCAATATTTCGAGGAAGATTATTGTACCATTCTATTTTTTATTACTGAAGACTTTATAAGACACTTCATAACGAATAATGCATCGGTTATAAAATCTGCAAGTCCAAAAGAATATTACGATCAAATATTCCCCATACATGTTACCAACTCGTTAAACTCGCTATTTCTATCTGTTTTTAACTATTTTGATATGGGTGGTGAAATTCCTAGAGAATTAGTTGAAATAAAATTTAACGAACTACTTTTTAACATCGCACTCAATCCTGCCAATCAAGATTTGATTAGTTTCTTTAATACATTAAGACAAGTTGAAAAAACCAGCATTCAGGATATTATGATGAAAAATTTCCATTATGATTTGCAATTGGAAGAATATGCACGTCTTTGCGGAAGAAGCCTATCTACCTTCAAAAGAGATTTTAAAGCACACTTTAATGAAACACCTGGTAAATGGTTAACTAACACACGCTTAGACTATGCAAAAACCTTGTTGCAAAATTCAGAATTGAATATCAATGAGGTGTGTTATGAAAGTGGTTTTAAAAACACATCTCACTTTAATAGTAGTTTTAAACAAAAGTTTAGCTACCCTCCAAATCAATACCGAAACCTCCATTTAGCTACTTAGTCCACATTTTTTTGATTTGAACTTTTTAGAAAGAAAGTTGGACTTTTAAGAACATTCTAAACCTCCGTTTCAGAATACTTTTGGCATATCATTTAAAATCAATATGTCATGAAAAAAGTATTAATGTTCTTGTATTCAATTATCGCTTACCTTATCGGGTTTGCATCTTTATTATTATGGATTATATCAGTAAGTGATTTAGTTCCAGAAATATCTATAGATCAAACCGCTACCCTACCTTTTCACTTAGCCTTACTTAAAAACTTTGGTTTAGTAGCACTCTTTGGCGTGCAACACAGCGTAATGGCCAGACAGTCGTTTAAAACGGCATTTGCCAAGTATTTCCCAAAACCTGTAGAACGTAGCACGTTTGTACTGATTTCAGGATTGTTACTCGTGCTTTTAGTTTTAGAATGGGCACCTATGGGCGGTTCTGTATGGAAATTACAATCTGGTAGCATTCTGTATTATCTGGCTTATATTATGTTTTTTTCTGGTTGGGCAATTCTGTTTATCAGTACGTTTTTAATCAATCATTTTGATTTGTTCGGATTGCGCCAAACCTATTTAGAGCTCAGAAACAAACCTTATACAACCCTTAATTTTAAGGTGGTTTCGTTTTACAAATATGTACGTCATCCTTTATATTTTGGTGGTATCCTTGGGTTATGGGCAACGCCGAATATGACAGTAACACACTTGGTTTTTGCAATGGGTTTAACCGCCTATTTTGTAATAGGCACCTTGCTTGAAGAACGTGACCTCAAAAAGGAATTTGGAAAAGCATATAAAGCGTATCAATCTAAAACACGCATGTTGATTCCGTTTCCAAAAAGAATAAAGTAACATCATGAAAACAGATACCAAATTAAGAAGGAACCAACTCTTTTTACCCATGGGATTTGGTTGGTATACAGGGGCAAAACCTTCAGTAAAAAAACCAATTAATCGACCAACAGAAAACATAGATAAAGTTTACTACACATAAAAAATTAATAGTGTCCAATAAAAATTTGTAAAACAGTCCGAATGATAGACTGGGTATAGGTCACAATATTTTTTTAATAGGTACCCTTGTTTTTACAGCAAGTAGAGATTTATAAACTTTCTGAAAATGATGAATTTGCTGTAAAATGGATTATCAGTTAGTTAAAAACAAAATCTTGATTCTATGTTCTATCAGCGCAGCGGTCTTGACTCTAGTATTGGACAACAATAATAAAAAATTAAAAAACAATATATTATGAAACATCTATTTTTAACGCTAGTGGCACTATTTATATATGCAACTAGCAATGCACAACAAAATGACCTTGCTTTTTTAAGTAAGAGTGACGCTGAAACGACACATAAGTTTAAAAGAAAAACAGCACATTACGGCAATGCCTATTTTAGAACTGTTGCCATTTATAGCACTTCAAAAATTGTTACTGATTTGCAACAAGAGGTTTTAAATTTCAACTTAAAAAACGATGCTATTTTCGATAAATCGGAAAGAGCGACTTACCGCATAGTATTTAATAAAAACCAAGGAAAAGCGGTTGTGACTTATAATACTGACGGCACTATTATAGCGTCAAAAGAAACCTATAAAAACATAAAATTGCCTTATGAATTGCGGGTTAAAATATCAAAAATATACCCGGAATGGGCTTTTGAGAAAAATATATATACTCTTAATTATCTCAATAATAAAGACCTGAAAGCGCTTTATACCATTCAAATTAAAAAAGGAAACGCTAAAAAACGACTTAAGTTTAATGATAGGTATCAACGTATTGATTAAAACTAAAAGAGACCGTCTAAAAAGTGATTAATCTTGTCAGTTTTAGACAGCCTTTTTCATCACAAAAACAAAATCAAAATAAACTGTATTAATTCTTATGAACCAATGAAAGTTCAACTTGATTACTATCAACTATTTTATTTTTAGATCTGTATACCCAGGCTATTTGCCCTAACTGGGCTACAATTTTAATAGAATCCTTCATTGAAAGTTTTGATCCATCAGCGTGAATCCAACGTTTTAAAGGTTTTTCACAGATATAACTTTTAGCTTTTTCAATACCAAAATGAATAGACATTCTTTTAAATATTTCAACATCAAAAATCCATTGGGTAACAAATTTTTTGTCAAATGCTAGTTGTATCACATCTTTACGGAAGATTTTTGCACCACATTGTGTGTCCTTAAAGTTCATTCCTAGAATTTTTCGGATGATGAAATTAATCGTCATACTTATAATTTTTCTAGCAGATTCCTTAGTAATATTAGCCCCCATTCTGCTTATTCTAGATCCGCTAACTATTTTAAAGTCTGAGTTTTCAATAGTAGATACCAGTTCATCAAAATCTTTTAAGTCTGTAGATAAATCTGCATCTAAGAAGCCTATAAAATCTAAATCTGCTTTTTCGACCATATGCAACATTCCCAATCTTACAGCTTCTGCCTTACCGCCATTTTTTTCGCAGTTGTAAACAGTAATGTAATCTTCTCGTCCTTTTCTCAAATTATTTAGTACTTCTAAGGTATTATCGGTACTCCCATCATTTACAAAGCACAAATGATACCCTGTATTCTTATCAATAAAATTGGTAAATTCAGCACTTAACAAACGATCTTCTTCATTGTAACATGGTATCACCACGCCTACACAGCGTTGTTGAATCACCACATGGCTATTGTTTGTATTACTAAATGTAACCGTTGGCTGTCCTATTAAGCGCTTGATTCGTGCACATATTTCGTTTAAACTTAAAGGTTTTTTCATGTAGTCGTTAATACCCAAATCAAAACCAGCAGTAATAACTTTATCTTCTGTATTTCCAGAAAGAACCATTACTGGTGTATCTTTTCGTTTAGAGTTTCTGATATACTTTACAATTTCCAATCCTGAAACTGTAGGCATATTAATATCAACAATGACTAAATCAGGGTTAAAACTATCATACTGAGATATGCCTTTATTAGCATCAGTTTCAATTCTAACGTCGTATCCTAATTCGTTTAATCTTTTTTGCAATGGTAGCAACACGAGTTGCTGATCATCAATAGCTAAAATTTTCATAAATAGATGTTTTTGTGATTATTTACACTCCAAAAGTATTATGATTGGTGTAAGAAAAAGTCTATTTTAGCCTAATAAGACATTTTGTGTAGACGAATGGTAATTAAGTGTAGACGACCAATAAAGCTAACCGAAAACACTTTATATACCTTTATATTATCAAAAAAATTATAAGCATTGCCACCAAAAACGTCAAATAAATACTTAATTGCTGCTTTACTTATAGGTATAGCATTTCATGGGACCTCTATCTTTTTTACTTTAGAGGGTACTTACGATGCCTTAATTCATTTGTTTTTTGCTGAGCATTATTCGAGCAGTTGGTTTGAACCCTGGAACTACAAGTGGTATACAGGCTTTACGGTTATGAGTTATCCGCCGCTAGTGCATCAAGGCATCGCTGCATTATCATTAATAGGTGGTTTAAAATTTGGATTATTTACTGTTGCCCTTATCAGCATTGTTTTATTTATAACGGGTGTCTATCGGTTTTCACTGTTAATGACTTCCAGTAGAACTGCAGCAGGTTATGCAGCTATTTTAGCCGTATTATCATCGTCGTTTGTAGAAACCCTACATGTGTTTGGACAATTACCAAGTATTATAGGAATCTCGGTTTTAATGCATGCTTTACCAGAAATTTATTTATGGTTAAAGACAGGTAAATACCGTTACTTACTCACCAGTTTATCTCTAATAGCTGTAACAGTGACCTCGCATCATGTTACCCCTATTTTCGGAATGATCTTCTTTATATTTCCCTTAATTGGTATGGTGATTATGGATGCGTCTAGAGAGCAGGTTAATACCATGAAAGAAGTCAGATTTAAGGTGTTCCTAAGAAGCTTTTTTAAGCTTTTTAAACGTATTGTTGGCTTTGGATTACTTTCACTAGTCATTATTGTGGGATGCATTCTTCCCTATTGGATTAATTCTAAAAACAACCCCATTACGCAAGTTCCTATACCACATGGTTCCAGAGATAATTTTCTTGAGGTTACGTCTTCTGGATTGGTTTTCTTTTTAATCCCCTGGGGCATTTTACTTATTCTCTTACCCTATATATTTTATAGATATTATAGCAAACGTTATTTGTTTTTTGGACTATCTATAACCCTTTTAACTGTTTTAGGAACAGGAGGTACAACCCCAATTCCTAAAATGATCTTGGGAGATACTGCTTTTAATATATTAACTTTAGATAGGTTCACGCTTTGGGCCTCTATTATGTCTTTGCCCCTTTTCGGTGAATTTGCCTATCGTTTTGTTGAGGGAGATCTAAAAACACGCATTCAAAATACATTTGGTGCTATATATCATAGAATTATAGGGGGTATTCTTGCTGGTTTATTTTTATTTATGACGATTTTCACGATGAGTTTGGGCTACTTCAGACCTTCACAACCGCAGAAAATAAAGATGCTTCCTATTGTTAATTTCCTCAATCAAGATCAGCATGATCATTGGCGTTATATGACCTTAGGTTTTGGTGATCAAATGGCATGGTTATCCGCGCAAACCAAAGCCTTGTCCGTAGATGGCAATTACCACTCAGCAAGACGATTACCCGAACTTACCACACGCCCTATTGAGCGCTTAGAAAATTCAAAATTTAAAGGGGTTGAAGGTATTGGTTCTTTACAGCAGTTTTTAACGACACCAGAAAAATATCATTTAAAGTATATTTTTTCTAATGATAAATTTTACGACCCTATTTTATATTTCTGTGGCTGGCAGCGCTTACGACAATTAGAAAATGGTATTATGGTTTGGGAAAAACTTAATGTCCCTCCTATGCCTTCCATATTACCAAAAGACGATGTTGCACTATGGCAAAAAATCCTTTGGGGTGTTATGCCTTTTTTAACGGTTCTTATTGCTTTTATACTGAATATTCAAATGTTATGGATACGCGCTTTAAAAACCAAAGAAAAAATAACTCCAGCATATTTAAATTTTAAAAACAACTACACAAGCTTTTCAAAAGGCGTTTTAAAAGTCACTCATATTTGGTCTATTATTCTTGCCATATTTGTTAATTATGGTATTTACTTATTCTATATCAAGAATGATTCACATCGTTCTCCAGAACATGTGATCATGGCCTATTACGATGCCTTGGATTTTAAAGCTTTTGAAAAAGCGCATCGTTTAATTAATCCCGAAAGTCATTTACCCATAGCCCAATATATGCTTGAAATATCGGTAACTGATGGGTTATTAAGTTCGTATGCAAAATTAGATGCCCTTAAGACTATTGTAACGAGTAAAACGGATAGTTTAGCTAGTGTGAAAGTGATAACCGATTGGATTACACCTTTAGAAAAAATTAATAAAGTAGATTATAAATCGCTTGTTAAAAAGGATGGTAAATGGTTTCTTCAACCCGAAGATATCAATCTGGACTTGCCTCCAGATCAGTTATATTCAGATAACTCAACGCGTTACTTTAATCAAGGTAGACGACGCATCACCACCGAGCAAACCCACCACGAGGATGTTTTAAAACAACCTGTTTTAGAAATTCTTTCGGCTAAATTGGTAAAACAGGACAATCATTATGCCATTATTGGAGCCATTCAAAATATTGATAATGTTCCCGCAGACGTTGTCCTAAAGGGAACACTTTATAATGATGACAATAAAGAACTAGCCACTTATAACGCCAAACATCAGGTCAAACATAAATTAATGCCTAAAGAAGTGAGTGCTTTTAGAATTAATTTTGAAGGGATTGCTTGGTCTAAAACACAAGATTCTATTCCTAAAACTTTTAATCCAGATGAATTTACGCCTGTGGAATTTGATGAGCAACCCACAAAATTCAATTTACAAGTTGCTGGTAATGTATCTGGTTCCGATTTATATAAAGCAACCACTATAAGTGCCTTAAATATCACTTCAGAATCTATTAAAGGGAATTTGTTTAATTCTGGATTAGAAGAAGTCACCATTCCACAACTAATTATTTCGTATTACGATACTAATAAAACCATGATCTGGGTAGATCATTTATTTCTTGAAGAAGGCATCAGACAACAAAGACAGCAACCTTTTGAATACAAACTACTTCAAAATAATACTATAAAACTTATTAATAGTGATATGACGAACTGTTTTGTAAATGGCTTACCTAATGAAGCTATTTCAAATAAAGTGGTGCCGAATAGAATTGAAGATCAAACACAATCTGTTTTGCAACCCATATCACATTCTCATTATAGTTATGTGAAAATTGAAGTTAACACCTATATAGGAAATCCAAATTAATGATGCATAAACTCACATACATACTAGCCATTGTTTTGATGTTTATAGGGTCTTTTTCGCTTGTAGGGCAATCTGAAATAAAGAATACTTTCAAACTTTTAACCCATGACACTGAATTTGAAGCTGGACATAGCATCTTATTAAAATTTTCTGGTGATGGTGAAACTAATCCTTTATTATATTGTACCAATAGTTATGGTTCCGTTTTAATTCAGGGCACTAATAAGAACAAAATATTAGCGTTTGAAATACCTAAAAGTATAGCAAACAAAACGGGGTTAGTGAATTGGAAACTATTGACTAACGGTACTAACCTATCTGGAAAATTTAATATCACTCCTAAACAAAAGGTTAGTAAAATGGAAACTTATCTGGGACCACCAAGTATTGAAGCTGGTGGAACCGATTATTCGATGCTAGTCGTTATTCCAACAGATCCTCTTGATAATCCATTGCAAGACAGTACTCAGGTTAACGTAAAGCATCAATTTTTAACTTCAGAATATAATAATGCTATTTATACTAATTATTTAATAGCCTATAAAAACCTGTATTCTGAGACTAAATCTGGTCGCATGCTTATTAGTTCGGATGCCTTAGGCACCCATTCTAAAGAATACACTGTTAATGTTTTACCTGCTATTCCTGCTAATTTTAAGATCTCGTATCAACAACATCATAACTATGCCGACGGCAATCAAATTACAACATTTACAACCTCTATAATTGAGGACAAATACGATAACATCGTTAGCGATGGTACTTATGTAGATTTCTTTATTACAAACAAAGACAATAACATTCTTAAAACATCTGGCACGACAATTAATGGTATTGCCACCGCTAAAATGATCCATCCAGACCATGAAGATACCTGGTCGGTGAAGGCATTTATAGAAGGTATGGCAGAAAGCGATAACATATCACTTAATTTTAAACAAGTAATCACAGATTTTGAGGTCGCCTTTTCAGATGATTCCAGAACCATTACTATTGGTCCCTTGCAAAGTTTTATGAAACAAATGATCCCTGATGGCTTGCAAGTAAAACTACATTTTTACCAAAACGACACAAAAATTAAAACACTTTTAAAAAGTTCTTTTGAAGGGTTTGTAACATTCAAATTAAACGAAGATATTATACCTGTACCAAGCGATATAAATGACACCTTTAAAATCATCATAGAGACAGCTCGTATTGAAAAATCATTTGAAAACATAAAGCTATAATGAACATTAACAGAAACATATTACGTAGTATTCTGGTACTTTCTTATGTATTGGTTATTGGTTTTATCATTTATGGTTTTAGTGCCTTATATAGCTATCTGAATACGGGTGCAGATAGAAGTAATATGTTGCATACTCATGTTAAAAAAATCGATCAATATCTCCCAAAAATCATCTGGGAAGCGCTTGAAAATGAAGGCAGGTCTATGGACGAACAAACCTTAGCGCGTATTGAAACTAATTATTTAGATGCCTGGTATATAAAACATTTGGCGTACCAAACCAATACAAAAAAGGGTATCGACAATTATTACACGGAAAATGCACGTAAAAACATCTACGCCATTATCGATGAAAATCTTGAGGCTGGCGTGACTATTCAAAGCACCACATTACAACACCAACCAAAATTAGAGTTTTTTAGTGAAGATGGTCAATTAGTCGTTATTACTGATAAAAATGTGGTTGAATACAAACGTATTTATAAAAATGAGACTTTACTCTTAGAAACGACTGATGTATCCTCCTATAAAATCATTTTACTCCTGGAAGATGGGTTTTGGCGTATTCGACATATGGTAAAAGAAACGAGTGCCAACTTTAAACCTAATCACAAAATCGTTTCAAATAAAAGTATAGATATTAAAGGTATCAATTATTACCCGCAAGCCTCTCCCTGGAACATGTTTGGTGAGCAATTTGATGCAAACATTATTTCTAAAGACCTTAAACGTATTAAAGAAGCAGGCTTAAACAGCATTCGTATTTTTGTGCCTTATGCCGCTTTTGGTAAAGCGAATGTCGATTCTGAAAAGCTTAAAAAGCTAGTACAAGTCATGGATCTTGCTGAAACGGAACACATAAAAGTTATGGTCACGCTTTTTGATTTTTATGGGGATTATGCTGTTTTAGACTGGACTTTAAATCATCGTCACGCAGAAACCATCATATCCAAATTAAAAGACCACAACGCTCTGTTTGCCTGGGATATTAAAAATGAACCCAATTTAGATTTCGAATCTCGTAACAAAACAAACGTTATGGCGTGGTTGGACCATATGATAAACTTGGTAAAGTCATTAGATTCGGAACATCCCGTAACCATTGGCTGGTCTAATGCAGAAAGTGCAACACTTTTAAAAGACAAGGTTGATTTTGTATCTTTTCACTATTATGAAGCGTTAGACGATTTAGAAACCACCTTTAACAACTTAAAAACAGAAATAACAGACAAACCTATTGCTATTACTGAATTTGGTATATCGTCTTATAATGGTTTATGGAATCCATTTGGAAATTCGGAAACAGACCAAGCGGAATATCATAAGGACTCCCAAACCATCTTTTCTGAAAATAGCATCCCTTTTATGTCCTGGACTTTATATGACTTTACAGATATACCAAAAGAAGTTGTGGGTAGACTTCCCTGGCGTAAAAATAATCAAAAACGTTTTGGTTTTATAAATGAAAATGGGGTTGAAAAAGAAGCTTATAAGTATATTAACCATCCTTGATATTACCCGTAAACTGAAGAATATTATCAAAATAAATGGACTGACGGACTTGGCTGAAAGCTCTAAACTTTGGGTTAAGTACCAAGACCGTATTTACTTTTCGGTGTTGTGTTTAGTTTTTACTTTTCAACTTATTATATTTATTTATAAAAACAAAAGCTAAACCTCTGCTACCGCTAGTATTTACTAGTGGCGGCAAGTCTTGTCTCGTCCAATAAAAAATAATTTAGAAAAGCTATTACTTCTCTGTAAAAGCTTTCTCTTTTTCCTTCTTACACTTAAAACTTACTCAGTACGCCACTAGTAAATACTAGCGGTAGCACATACTATGGAGCAGCAGGGGAATATCATAAAGAAGCTCAAACCATCTTTTCTGAAAATAACATCCCTTTTATGTCTTGGACTTTATACGACTTTACAAACATACCAAAGGAAGTCGTTGGTAGACTTCCTTGGTGTAAAAATGCTCAAAAACGTTTTGGTTTTATTGATGAAAATGGGACAAAAAAGAATGCTTTTAAATTTATTTCTAAGCAATAACTTCTTGCTTTTGTAGTACGTCTTCTTGCTTTTTTAAAATTATGGATTTAAATGTATTTAAGTACATGTTCGTTATTCTGGACATAGGGTATGCCGTAGCAGCCTTATAATTGGCGCGTTCTAGTTCTACTCTATAAGCATTATTTTCAAGAATTTTTTGTACTGCCAATGCTAAACTGCTCACACTTGTTGGCTCGAAAAACTCTCCTCTATACCCTTCATCTTTTACCAAAAGGGCTAAGTCTCCTAGATCTGGCATCACTACCGCTTTACCATAGCTTCCCGCTTGATGTAAAACACCAGAGCTTCCTGTTGTAGATGTATAAGGAAATACCACAAGCGCACTCTCTTTGAACAATTTTGGTACTTCCTGTTCTTCAACATAACCCGTAAAGGTTACCCCTTCTACATGGCTATAAGCCTTTTTTACAGACTCTAAATACCCTGGTGTATTTGGATTATCAGTTCCAGCTATAACAACTTCTAAATTTAAATTTGAATATGTCTTAATCTCTTCTACAGCTTCAATTAAGTTTTCTACCTTTTTATACGTTCCAAATTTCCCAAAAGTCATCACTTTAAAAGGTTGTAGCGGTACATTAAAACTTGGCTCTTCAAGAATTTCAAATGTACCATGAGGTATCAGTTTTACATTTTTAGCTTTGTACTTAGCCTCTAAAGTATCAACGTATTTTTGCATGGTAACGGCAACCACATCAGCTTGAAGAATTAACTTGGTTAAGGTAGATCCTATAAATCCATATAATTTTTGCATGATTTTATTCGATGTAAAACCAGCACTCCCTAAATCGACTTCTTCTAAAATATTATGTAATAAAGCTATTGTAGGGATTTTTTTAAGCTTGCAAACTAATGGCAACATTAAACCTAATGCTGCTGCTACTTTTTTATCACCAAACTTCATAAACTGTAAATTGAATAATACGGCATCTGGTTGTGTTTGGTTTATAGCCTGTGTTACTTTTATAATATTTGTATAACTATTAAATGACCAACATTCTTTTACGCTGACTTTACAACCTGCTTCTACAAATTGTAAATCTTTTTTACCTTCTGTTTTATCGGTTAATAAAACAATTTCAGTAATGTTTTCTCTTTGTCTAAAATGTTTTACTAAATGATACGCATATTCATTTAAAGTGACTTTACTTGGCGGATACGCTGTTACGATTGCTAGTTTCATAAGTTTATTTTTTTAATGTTTCTAATAATTTTATTCCTTTGTTATGGTGTAAATTTGAGGATTTAAAAGTCTAAAAAGGGGCGATTGTAGATGGGTTAGCGTTTACTGTAGACGAATGGTAATTTGCTTTAGATTAGACTCTCATTCCAAAGTTTATACTGAGAGCAATCGAAGTAAAGGCAGGAATGACAATCTCAATTACGATCTAATTTGAAGAACATAAGCTAAATAATCAGTAATAAAACAATGTCATTAAGTTATAAGGATTTTATTTTGTCACGTTGAGCGCAGTCGAAACGCTATTGAAAGCAAGAGGTTTAAATGTCTTCGACTGCGCTCCTGACATTTCAATCTTAACTTAATGACATTGACTACTGTATTTACTAGTGGCAATAATGAGTAAGCAAACTAAGAAGCTTCTATATAAATAGAATAGATTCTCTATTTATAGTTTTCAACTAAAGCATTCATAATTTACTTATAATTATATTTTTTATTTAACAATAGTTAAATTTAGTTATTAATATAGAGACAGATTAGAGAAGTATAGTAAAGCCATTGATTGCTGTGTGATGTCTCACTGCGTTCGACATGACTTAAAAGGATAATTCAACGTTCTGTGTCATTTCGACTGAACGAAGCATGAGCGACGAGAAATCGCATTATCGAAAGAATAAATAAAAGGTAATTTCGTTTTAAATTTGACAGATTCTCACGTCATACTTATGGTGCTTCTCAGAATGACAAATACAGATTAAATTCTTCTCTGATCTAGTTTGAAAAATATAAGTTGAATAATCAGCAATAAAACCATAGCAATAATCTGCATATACACAACTTGCTCTAAACTATCGTGAAAAAAGATCACTAATACCATTTGAAGCATTCCAAACACACCAGATATAACGACTGGTACATATTTATCTAAAGACAAATAGTAATATGCAAATATGTTAGAAATAGCAAACATACTTGTTGCAATAGCATATTTCCATAAAAGTGGTGCCATAGCAATATAACTCTCACCAAATAATAGTTTTATGATGGTTTCGGGAAAACTTAAACATGCTAAAACAATTGTTATCGAAATAGCTGCTATATACCCAACATATTTAAACAATATGGATGCTGTTTCCTTACCCTCCTTTTTAAGTTGTACCACTGTTGGTAACAACAACATGACAAACATCCAGGCTATAAAGTATACCATACGCCCTATTAAAGCTAAAGAAGCATATAAACCTGCTTCATAAGATTCAAAATAATGCTTTACTAAAAGAATATCACTATTGTTTATTATGATTTGTGTTAATTCATAAAACGCTGTTAATATGAAAAACTGCTTTATTTGTTTCGCTTGGACAACTGATATCAATGATTTCGATTTAAGATCGATTGACTTGAACTTAAAAGGTATTAAGCCAAACCCGAATGAAATTAAAATACCTATCGCTATAACGACTGAAGATTGTATGTTAAACAAAAAGATCAATGCCAAGGTGAAGAACAAACGACTCAACATTTCTGATTGATACGTCATAGATAATGCTTTAAATGCTTTTTTTCCTTGAAAAGCACCTCTGTTTACACTCATTAAAAAGTATAAGGGTACTCCACAACCAAAAATTACGAACATACTAGATGAGGATGTGTTAAACAGTTCTTGCAATTGTGTTGCAAAACCGACAATTAAAGCCCCCATTACAATGCCGACAATTAATGCATTTTTATAGATTTTTGAAACAATACTTTTAAATAATTGATTTTCAAAAAGTACAGAAAACTTTGCAGTGACTAACTGAAACGTCATCGCAACAAAAGACAATACCAACAAGAAGGTTATTAATACTGCTGCATCTGCAAACTGTGCTGGCCCTAACAAACGACCAAGAATTAGGTTATACAAATAATTCCCGCCATTTACAGCCAGAACACTTATCATAAATAGCTGCTCCGGAGAAATTCTTTTCCTTAAATTATTTACTATCGTAATCATTTTTAAAAATATTATTTAGATTAGAGGTCTTAAATTGTTTGTTAATTCTTTTATTCTCTTTTCCTAAAACAAAAAGTGTTTTGCTTCTTCTTTTGGCTTTAGCTGCTATAAATTGCATGACATTTAAAGCCGTATCATCCATACGTTTCACCTGATTTAGGCATATAACAACCTCATAATACGTATCCAATAGATTATTAAAGTAAGTGGCTACCTGATTGGTATGCTCGTTAATAAAATCACCATGGATTTCAAAAACGCCTCTGTTATTTATAATTTTGAAGTTCATAATATTTAGATTTGAGTTTATACTAAGAATCAATTATGCTGCATAGGTAAATATGAAATCATCATAGACTTCTTTACATCCAGTACCAACAATATAAAATGGTCTGTTATAAATTAAAGCATTGTTGTAAAGCGCTCTTAAAGCTTGCATACCACTAGCATCAATTTCTGTGACATTTTCTATATCTATAGTTAGAGTTTCATAAGTATTTAAAATAGCCTCTAAATGATTTTGAAAATTTAGAGCTGTAGTCGTGTTAATAGTTCCTTCTACTAAAAATGTTCCGTTTTGATCTGTAATTTTAAGTGCCATAATTTTTATTTTTTAGTTATTATTCTTTTAACTTCTGATACAAAGATGCTATCAAACCTTTAAATTTTATGGTCAATATCGGTGAGTGGCAGGTTGCTGTAGATGAATGATTAAAATCTATTGCTTACCTTGCATGTATTAAAAATCGCTCATGAAGTTTAAGTCCTATTTAGTCTTAGTATCCCTGTTTATTGGTGCTCTTGGGGTTTCTCAAAACATGCAAGAAGGGTTCACCTACTTAGAAACTGGTAAGTATAAAGCCGCCGAAGCCTATTTCAAAACTGTTTTAAAAGATTATCCGCAAAATAAAACCGCAAAATTATGCTATGGACGTGCTGTTGGGTTAAATGGAAGTTCTAAGGAAGCTGTTTCTATATTTACAGACATGTTAAAAGACTATCCAAATGATTTTGAAATCAAACTGAATTATGCAGAATCGCTACTGTGGAATAAAAACTATCATACTGCAAAAAACTACTATGAAAGTCTTATTAAAGAAAACGATCAAAGTTTCCCAGCACTTTTAGGGTATGCCAATACCTTATCCAATCTTAAAATCTATGATCAAGCATTAGTATATGTTAATAAAGCTTTAGACGTATCCCCAGGGAATCAAAATGCCCAAACCTCTAAAAAATATATTTACTTAGGTTATGCTTATAAAAATCAACAGCAACAGAAATACATTGAAGCAGAACGTCTTTTAAAAAAGAATTTATCTCTTTTTAAAAATGATAAGGAAACCTTAATCAACTTAGCTAATCTTTATTTAATAGCTGAAGCATTTGATAAAGCTGAAACCACCTATAATACTATTGGTAACAATGAAACTAATAAAACAATAGCTCTAAACGGTCTTGCCTTAGTAAAACACTTAAAAGGCAAGGAGAAAACAGCTTTAAGAATCAGTAAAGAGGCTTATAGTACCTTAGCTAGTTTAAGTAATGCCGTACTCGTACAGCAAACACAGGAACGTTATATACAAGCCCTAATTTGGAATAAAAAGTATAAAAAAGCTCAAACTTTAATAGACGAATTGATAAAAACAAAACCTAATGATAATTGGGTTTTAGCCTTACAGGCTACATTGAATATCTATAAAAGTGATTTTAAAAAGAGTTTAATTGATTACAACCATATTTTAAAAAACGATAGCACGTCTTTTGATGGCAACTTAGGAAAAGCTAATACATTAAAAGCTTTGGGTTTTTATAATGAGGCATATAAATCTGCAAACAACACCTTACAATTTTATAGCAAACAAAAAGATGCCACTAATTTTATTAAAGATTTAAATACCCGTTTTACCCCTTTTATAGAAACGAAAGGATCCTATACTTTTGATAATGGAGATAACGAAGCTTATGCATTCCAAGCACGTCTTGAATTCCCTACATCTACAAAATTTAAGTGGCTTGCTAATTATGGATATAGAACAACCAGTAATACTGTAACCGATAATAAAGCGACCTCAAATAATTTTTCGTTAGGATTAGCTTATCAGTTATTACCGAACATCACTTTTAAAGGCACTGCTGGTATCACTTCTGCTAAAGCTGATACGGATGATTATACCCAATTACTTAGCGATGTGTCGTTTAATATCAAACCTTTTAAATTGCAGGTGTTAGATATTGGTTATAAACGAGAGCTTCAAAATTTTAACGCAGATTTATTAGATCGTGAAATTGTTATGAACCACTTTTACGCAAACTACAATATTAGTACGAACTTTAATTTAGGTTGGTTTACGCAATACTATTATACTTCACAAAACGATGATAACACCAGGAATTTACTGTTTACCTCGTTATACTATAATATACTTAGCAAACCATCATTAAAAGCAGGCTTAAACTATCAGTATATTACTTTTAAGAACCCAGTTCCAGCTATTTATTTTAGTCCGGAAAGATTTAATGCTACAGAGATCTTTATAAATTTGATTAAAGATGAAGTGATTACCAAACCCAAGGAATGGTTTTATGAGTTAACTGCTGCTACAGGCTATCAATTTATTGAAAGCAATGCAAAACAAAGCACATATCGTGTACAGGGAAAGTTAGGTTATAAGTTTTGTGACCGTGCTTTATTAAATGTTTATGGCACTCGAAGTAATATTGCTTCTGCTACTGCTGCTGGTTTTACTTTTACTGAAATTGGGGTACGTTTTAAGTGGTATGTGTTTGACAAGCCTGTTTTTAGGGAATAAATATTAACTTTGAAGGACTTGGTTAGTACTTTTCATAGAAGCCATAGTTGTAGCATATTTTTATTCAAATATTATTGGTAAATCAGAATTTGGAATTTTCACAATATGAAAAGGTTGGGTTATTACAGTTGTAGCATTTCCTTTAGGAGCAAAATAGGTAATGTTTACAATTATATTTTCGGAATTCGACACTATATTTAATTCCAAGCTATGACCTCCGTTTCCTTTTATTTCGTCAAATACTGCGATAATCTTGTATTCATAAAAATCTATTTCAGTTTCGGAAAAATTATCAGAAATATTATTTACTGAATTCATTTGAGTTATTAAATCATTCCAATTAGATTGATCAGATATAATTAAATTCTGTTCAATAATTCCTTCCGCTCCATTTCCGTAAAGATTATCTTTAGCAATTAAAGTAGATTCAACATCAGTCATTTTTGAGTTATCATCATCAGAAATACAGCTCCAAACTAAAATTGATAAAAAGATGATTAATATATTTTTCATAATCGATTACATTTTTTAATTAGATGTTGAAATTCACGAAAGGTTGCTTCAAAATGTAGGTAACATTTATGTATATGGAAAGTTACGTGTTTGTATGAGAGGGTTTTCCTTCGAAAAATCAGCAACTAACATTCGTTTAGCCAAAACTAGCAAATTTTATAGGACACGGTGTTGTAGTACGTTTTGTGATTAATCTCAAGAAAACGCTTGATAATCATTTTCGGTATTTTCATCATCATCTTTTTTATCAATTTGTTCAATTTCGTAAGAAGGTAAATTATCTTTTTTGTAAAATTTTATTGGAAATGGCACTATAGAGGCTATTATGATAAAAATCAAAAGCATTAAAAAACGCAAGAATTTTTTTATTCTCATTGTGAATTAATTTTATACGATTAATTATTTTCAATTCCAATATTATAGTGATAGGAATTGAGCTATTTAATATTGACGATTTAAAATCGATTATATTAAATACAATGAGATTTTTGGATTAAAATTTCGTTAATAACGATTTGTAAGAGAATAGGTTTAAAGCTTAAAACAGTATGTTTTTGAGTATTGAATGTTAGTTGCTCTAAGGAATTCTGATTATTAATTTGATAGTCAAATTTTTGATTTTTCTTATAAGATGTTACAGGTGCATAAGGTGAAAAAGATTGCTTTAATTGATTAAAATCAATAGAATCATATTCATACTGATTTTGTGTTAGTAGCAATTCAATGTTATAGTCATTCGCAAGAGAATCTTGACTAATTATATGGTCAAATGAGATATACAAATTGACTATAAAAAGGAAAGAAAGAAGTATTTTAATTAGATTTCTCAAATGATGCATTTTTTTAAAGTACTAACCTTTAGATTTAGGAATAAACTTAAGCATTATTTTTAGCATCGTTACCATTAGTGCTTTTTTCAGATATTATTTTATTTAATCTTGGTTGTATAAACCAAATTCCAATTGGAAAGAACCAAATCATGAAAAATTCTCCTATGAAATCGCTAAAAGCAACTGTCCGTTTTAATTCAGTTGTCTTGATAGTTTTCGATACGAAATACAGTAAATAAAACATACAGAACATTGAAAACAGATGCATTGGAATAATGAAAAACAACATTTTACCAACAATTCCGCCAACAGCGTTATTTCCAGATGAAAACCCATAAAATGTAGTTCCAATTATTACTAAAAGAAAAAGAATATAAATCAGAGGAATAAAGAAGAATATCTTAAACTTTTTCATTTTCATTTTTATGTCGGTTGGAATAAATTTCTGTAATCCAATTCCAATTGACCAAAACCAACCAAAAAGAAGTCCTGTATAAAGGAACATTATGATTGGAAACAATTTGAAAGTGTTCAGCACCCCAGTTTGGTCAAGATTTCCGTTTGAGTCAACATCAGTAAACATAAATATCATAGTAACTATTTGCAATAACATCGGAATTCCGAACATTAAAGTGAATAATTGCCAATGTTTAGCATTTAAAAATTTGTTTATCATTTAGTTAGTCCGTTTTTCAGCATTAATGGCAACATCGGTATATAATTACTTGTAACTATATATCCATTATATAAACCACTAATATAATAAGTTATTTCCTTTAATTTATTTACATTTTAAACATAAAAAAGACAAAAAACTTACGCCTTTTGCCTTTTCAAAAAAATAAAACTAGAGTAGCTATTAATTATTCTATAAGTAATTTTATTGTTTTATAAGTTGTTGCTTTGCTTTTTATATTACAGAAATACACCCCCGAACCTAAACCTGTTCTTTCTAGTTTCACTTTATTTTCACCTCTAACAGCTTCATGCATCATCTTTTTCACCAAACTTCCTAATTGATTATAAACTAGCAGCTCAACTTTTCCTGAATCCTGACTTGTAAAATGTATCGTTGTACTAGACACCATAGGGTTTGGAGACGCAAACGTTTTGCTTAGTTCATCGTTAGTAAATGCTTCTACCGAAAGCGTATTACTAGTCGAAAAATGTAATTGCTGTAAAGTCATTTCTTTAGTTTCTACTTCACCAGTTTCTGCTAACATGGTAAATACTATAGACGTGATATCATTAGTTTCGAAATTATTACCATTAATAGATTTAAAGTCAGAAAAAGGTATACTATAATCTTGTAAGCTATTAGTTAATGGTATTCTTGCTTTATATTGCTTCTCCCAGTTACTAATACCTTCCTTAACCAATCTTACGATCAATGTTCCTGTACCTTTAGCTTTAAACTGAAAGCTATTATAAGCTGATAAATCGATAGGATTAAACTTTGGCGTTAAAGCTCTATATACAGCAATATATTCACTAGTGTTAGCTACCAATTCTATATTACGTTCTATAGGATATTCATCATCATTAAATTCCTCTTCATTAGGTTCAACATGATATGTATTTACTACGGTACTTGGTGCGGCATTATCGTATCCCCAAGGACCATCGGACATAAATAAATCATCTGGTGTTTGTATGCCATCTCCTATTCTAAAACCTATATCAAAAAGATTACCTGCATCTACTTCTATGTTTGTAATGTAGTTTCCATCTAAATCTAAGGTTGACGATACGTATTCTAACGTATTTGTTTCGGTAGCTCTTAAACCACCATCAAATTTAACAGCTTCACTTCTATTCGTATTTACAATTTGTAGTTCTAACCTTCCATGGTGATATTTTCCTTTTCTAACAAACACTGTTGGTGATGTTGAGTTATTATAACTCGTTACTGGTTTTTGAACGCCTAATAACCTTACCACTTCTTCACCAAGGCGTAATAGATCATCTAGAGAATTAGACCAGATTTGGAAATTATAAAATGGTACATTGTCTTCGTATTTATCCAAATTCCAATGGCTTTCAATTCCAAAATCGCGACCTTCATTTATAGGTTTTGCTGATAAACTCAATACAAATTCCAAAGAACCATCAATATTTCTAATCAATGCTTTTATAAATTTTTGTTCTTGAATCTCTATAGTTGATACCGAAATTAACTCAGCGCCTAACAATCTATCGCAAATGTATTTCGTGTGTTCATAAACCCCTTTATCGGTTTTAAGGACAAGTATCGATGCTACTGCTTCATCTGCCTTCATATAATCTACTGAATATATATCGGTAGCATTTGTGATGTTTAACAAATCTGTAGGCGACGATTCTATAACATGGTCTTCATTTAAAATTTCCAACGGCACAAAATCTGATAATTGCAATCCTTTTTTAGCTGTTTTTTTACCATACTTTGCCGATTTTGTAAATCGCTTCGCTGACGCTTTATCAAACTTATAATTGTTCTTAACTCTATCGAAGTTTCGCTTATTAATCTGTTCAGATAATCTGTTGTTACTTTCCAATCCTCCAGAATTACCACTAGACGTTGGTGCTTCCATTACAGGACAAGCTGCATAACCAGAACATGAAGGATCTTCACAATCTATTAAACCGTCACCGTCATCATCAATACCATTGGTACAATCTTCTTGAGGTACTGGAGCTGTTGGACAACGTGCTCCATCATTTTGAGAACTTGAAGGTCCAAAAGCAAACAGATTAGAATTCATAGTATTCGTACCATCTAAGTCTTGCACATTTTGTATCACATAAATAGTTCCTGTTTGATTCGCTGATACATAAAAACGACCAGAGGCATCAAAATAAACGGCACCATACGTGTAATTTAAACCAGATAAGATTGGGACTTCGCCTAAATTTTCCACGGTGCCGCTTTCAGCATTTATACGATATAATATATTCGTTTTCTTTTCTACGGTATATAATTTACCATCCACGGCATTAAATGCCCAGTCGTGAATGCTTATGCTTTTTGATAAATTCTTAGTTGCTATATAACTTCCGTAGTTATCAGATTCAGGATTTAAATCTATAACATAATATGGTGTCCCTCCTGCTTTTAAATAATAAATGCCTTCAGCACTAACATCTCCAACATATCTGCCGTTTGTTGGCAATTCATCTACATAAAAAGTAAGCGTCGAAAAATCTTTACCTATTCTAACAATAGATTTTGAAGGATAGCTTAATGACCCCCATATAAATCCATCTGCAGGATTGTATGCGGCTGCGTTAATAGTTCCTTCTGTTACATCGGTTGCCACTGCATATGAACTACCAGAAGCCAAGTCTATAGCATATACATCATTATATTGAAATAAGTAAGCATTATAATCACAATTAAACGGAATGTCTTGTGTATATACATTCGTGTAAATAAGCACAAGTAGTAGTAATATTTTTTTCATGATAGTTGTATTTAATACTACAAAGCTATATGACTATAAGTGTTTAAATTTTAATTTTCGGTGGATGAAAATTAAGTGTAGACGAATGGTTGTTATGCGGGGTTTAGACTGTTTGATGAGTAATTGGGATAGCTGATCGCATCATAAAAAAAGATTCATTATTTACTTTTCTTTGCGCGTCCAAAGAAAAGTAACAAAAGAAAAGACGCCCCTTCGATAGGAATTTCTTCTCTTAGCTTACGCTCGAGAAGAACCAAGCACAAAACTTCGACGTCGCGCCAATACACCATCCAACGCTATGCTCCTGGGATTCGAAGCTTTTGTCCTTTATTCTTACGAAGGGTCGGGGCTTGCCTAATGGTCATTTCTTAACGAGTACCTTAGACTCTTTTTTATAACCCTCTATTTAAGAAGGAACGTGTTCAAAAGGGGTTTTTATGTGCCTCTCTTCTGAAGGTATTGGGGCTACTATCTGGTAGATACTATCAACATATCATCACGATGCAGCTTTTCTTTAATATTATTTATATGCCTGTCTAGTCAATATTTGTGGGTACACCATAGCTGCTGGAAGGCAGGGAATCTCATCGTGATGAGATGTCTCGAAAATTTATCTTGAAGTCGAAAAGCTCATACTTCGCCCTATCGACATGACAAACACCTGTATTTAAAACAATTAACATGGTTCTTTTGAGTGTTTATTTACGTCGAACTTGACGTTAATAATTATGAATTTTATTTTGTTAAGATTATGGGGTTTCTCCTGTCGTCGAAATGACTCAGAATGTGAAATTACACCTTGAAGTCATATCGAAATGAGATACGATTGAGACATCACATTATAATTGAGTATTAATACCGTCTAAAGGAACAAAGTCGAAAGGCTCATATTTCACTCTGTTGAAAAGACCTCGAAGTTAAATTTATATTTGTTGTCATGTCGAACCTTAGTGAGACATCACATAACACTTGATTATGATATCTTAATTACTCGATGCAATTTCTTGTCGTTCATGCTTCACGCTTTACAGAAATGACTACGAATGATTTTAAAGTTTACAATAAATTTAAACGCTTCATCAGTTCTGGTCTATTAGAACGACTTACTGGAATCACATCTTTTTTAATCAGTACGCTATTATCTTCAATGTCTATGATTTTTTTAATATTAATGATGTACGAACGGTGTACTTTGAGGAATAGTGAATCTGGCAACTTCTCTTCAATCTTTTTTAAAGTAGAATGCACCGTGTAATTTTTATCTTCCGTTTTCACGTTGATATAATCGCCTTTTGCCTCTATGAGATAGATACTAGGAATATCTAGTTTTATTAAACGTCTGTCTATATTTATATATAAATCATTACCTGAAGCTGTTTCTACAGCATCTACTGACTCTCTACTTTTTACAGGTTCCGAATTGGTTGCTTCTGCTTTTTGAATCGCTTTTTCAAAACGTGGCAAAGCTATGGGTTTTACCAAGTAATCTACAATACAATCGTATTCAAAAGCTTCGATTGCAAAGTTAGTGTCTGAAGTTGTTAGAATTATTTTAGGTGGATTTTTTAACGTTTGAATAAAATCAAATCCTGTAAAATCTGGCATATGTATATCTAAAAAGATAAGATCTACATGATTTTGATTTAGATATTTAATGGCTTGAATCGCATTGGGAAATTCTTCGAGAATATTTAATCTTGGGATATTTATACAAAGCTGAGAGATAATAGCTCTAGCAGTAGCTTCGTCATCAATAATAATACAATTCATAAAAAGTGATTATAGTGTCTTTAAAAAGTCTGTAATAAGTTTTAAAATGGTATCGAAATCTTGTTTACCTACCATACTGCCTTCTTTTAAATTATTTTCAAAATCGTCAGCTATCTTATAACTTTTTTCAAGTCCTAAAATACTAATTTTATGTTTAATTTT
The DNA here is from genome assembly GCF_030540775.2 of Flavivirga abyssicola. Lineage (GTDB taxonomy): Bacteria > Bacteroidota > Bacteroidia > Flavobacteriales > Flavobacteriaceae > Flavivirga > Flavivirga abyssicola. The sequence goes on from NZ_CP141266.1 coordinate 4,483,654, forward strand.
GTGTACATTTTCTGCTGATTCTTTAAAGTTTTTAGCCTCAATATTCTTTATGTAAATATCTTTTTCGCTCGGAAACTCATTTTTAATAATAGTTATCAACTTGGCTTTAAAAGCCTCATCCCCGCCTGAAAGCGTATCTATGTATGACAAATTAGGCAGTTCCCTCATTACTTTTTAAGTGTAAAATAAAACGTCGTACCATTTCCTACTTCAGAATCAATCCAGATTTCGCCTTTATATAAGTCAACTATTTTTTTGACTATAGAGAGCCCTATACCTGTTGATTCTTTACTTGTATTAAGAGAGTGAAATATTTTAAAAATCTTATGATGATATTCCTTTTCAATACCGACTCCATTATCTTTTATTGAAAATTGATAAAACGATTTTTGTTCTAATACATCTATTTCAATAATACCTTCTTCTTTATCATTAAACTTGACGCCATTGCTTATTAAGTTTTGAAATAGCTGCTTAAGCTTTGTTTTATCGCCTTTTACTATAGGTAATTTGTTAAGTACATTTATAGAAATGTGTTCTGGCACAAACAGTATTGTTTTTAGTTCATTAACTACGTCATTTAAATCTACGGGTTCTTTTTCGGAAGCCTCAGAACTAATACTGGAATACAGCAAAATATCAGAAATAAGCTGTTCCATCTTTTCTAATGTTGTTTCTATAAGTTCGAAATTCTGAATACTCACAGCATCCAACTTACCTTTGTTATCTTCTTTTATCCAATTCACTAAAGCATCTATACTACGTAATGGTGACTTTAAATCATGAGACACTATGTGCGCATATTCTTGTAACTCATCATTACTTTTTTCCAGCTTTACTAACAATTTTTCTTTCTGGAGTTCCAATTTTTTTATCTCAGTGATATCTAAATGAACACCTATAGACCCTACCAATTCCCCATTTAAATTATAGTTGGGAGCACCACTTATTAACCAATGCCTATCTTCTTTTGATTTATTTTTAACCTTTATTTCATACGAGTGTGACTCTCCTTTATCGCGCTTTACGTCTTTAGTTTCTATAACTTCAGCGTTTTCTTCAGTTAAGAATAGTTCCTTACCCGTTCTTCCTATGAGTTCTTTTTCTAAATACCCTGACATTTCAGAAAAACTCTGGTTAATCATTAGTATTTTACCATCATTATCAGCTTCAACCAAACCTAAGTTCATGTTGGCAATAATATTGCTATATTTTTGTCTTTGAGCTTCTAAGCTTTGGTGATAATTTCGTTTTAAAGTAACATCCCTATAACTCCATAAATGCCCTTTATATACATTGTTTTTAAAAATAGGGATATAATCGCGCTCCAAAATTTTCCCATCTAGCATTTTAAGTTCATCTCCTAAAACAGTCTTTTTGTTTTTTAGGGTTTCATTGATTTTTGATATGAATTTTTCTGCATCTACAAACAGGGTTTTGCTATGCTCTGCTGCATTTGAACAATCCTGCCCTACCATTAATTCTGGAGATATAGGAATACCAAACAACTCACAAAACTTCTTGTTAGTGAGCACTATTTTCCTGTTTTCATCTTCAAGTAAAACACCACTATCTAAATTGAGAATGAGCGTTGATAATCTATTTTCAGATTCAATTAATTGTTCCTCATTTTGTTTGGCTATGGTTATGTCTCTAACAATGCCTTGTGCTGCTACAGGAATACCTTTATCGTAAATAACACTAGCATTAATATGAACCAATTTGGATTCTTTTTTTCTGGTAATAATATTTAGAAAAAAATCTGTAATGGCACCATTTTTTAATAAAGACTTAAATGAATCTGTAACACGTTTAGTCTCTGCTGGTGCTGCCATTTTTATAAGGTTGAAATTTTCCTTAGCATCATCAAACCCCAACATATCTACGGCAGCATCATTCATTTTTAGAATATACCCTTGAAGATCTATAATAACATAGGCATCAACGATATTCTCAAAAACACCTTGCAACTGAGAATCTGTTTTATCCAGTAATGCTTCTAGCTCCGAATAAGATTTTTCTAATTTTTGTTTGGCCTCGTATAATTCGGCTGCTTTATCTTCAAGGATTTTTTCTGCCTGTTTTCTGGCTGCTTTTTCGCGTGCGAGTGCACGTTTTAACATGTCAATTTGATCTTGACTCATTAATTTTTATTAATTAAAAACTTAACCTCTGTTCCGTCTTCTTTTATTTTTTCTAACTCTATGGTAGCAGTAGCATCAAAGTGCTCGAATGTTTTATTCATTAATCCCAACCCAAAATGGTGCATCGCTCTGCTTGATTTATATACCATGACAAGTGAATTATCTGTTTTTTCAACAACTTCGAAAGTAGGCAATTCTGCATCTGGATAAATTTTTCTGACTTCTACATGAATATGATTTTCAATAGATGCCAACATATTTATGGGATCTTTATAAGTGGCTAAAAGCCCTGGATAGCTTTGCTTTAAAACATCAAAAAAATGTTCTGCATAAACTAACAACAAATCGTCTATTTCTATATTTGTATGGGCACTTAAATGCTGAAGTAATTGAAGCATTTCTGAGAATTTATAAGTTCCTACTGCTGTATAAATACCTTCGGACTCTAACTCAGATTGGGATATAATGGTATCGACCATTTCTAATCCAAATTTTTCCTCAACAAGATCTAAAAACTCTGTAAATACAATACCTTTCATATATTAAATTTTATAATTAAGACAATTAGTTAGTTAAAAATTGAGAGTCCATAAATCTGTAATGTTCTCCTCTAAAATTTTGAACATTCCTTTTTTATGACAAGTATCCTTGAAATTTGTTGCTATATAGTTTTACTTAATTTCTATTAATTCATTAATACTCCAATACGCCAGTAAGTTTTCTATTTTAGTAACATAATCCTCATATTTTAAAGGTTTTAAAACGTAACCAGCTATGCCTAATTTATAACATTCTAACAAATCTTTTTGGTTATTTGAAGTTGTTAATATTATGGCAGGAATATGTCTTAACTTTTCATCTTTTTTTAAAATGGACAAAAACTCCAAACCATTAATTTTTGGCATGTTTAAATCTAATAAAATTATGTGAGGTAATTCGTATTTTTTTTCTAAAATTTTTAAAGCTTCTTCCCCATTATGAGCTTCTACGATATTATGCTTAAGGCCTAGAGATGAAATAACCCTATTTAGCTTCATAATTTCAATCATGTCGTCTTCTATAAGTAGAACTTTTAAATTATTTTTCATCGTAAAAAATTTAATTCGGTAGTAAAAATAAAGCAAAGTGATAAACTCTATAGTAGACTTCGTTAAATTGAATTTAAGTGTCGTTCAATGGAAATTAAGTGTCGACGAATGGTTTTTATATATGAAGCAGCTTAAATTATTGTTACCTAAAAATTCACAACAATATTTCACAATGAACTTTTTTTATGCTTAGCACTGCTATGCCTTGCAAAAAAGGCCTCATCTGAACAAATTTTATCTCATTTTCGGTTAAAAACAAAAAGTCAAGATGAGTTCAATAAAAAAAGCTAAAATAAATTGATATTTTAGCTTTTAGGTTTAAGTTTTAGAACTCTTCTTTTTCACTATTTTCTAACTAATTTTTTATAAGCTATACTATTCTGACTTCCCTCTACTTGCAATATATAAGTAGCAATTTTAAAATCTGACAAAACTAATTGAGAAACATCATTATTATCAATTTCTTTTTCTAAAATACGTTTCCCATATAAGTTAGTGCTTTTAACTTTTGAACCCGATTCAGCATACATTGCAGGTAAAACATCAGGCTTCACAGCAGCTGAATACCATTCTGTTGCCGTTCCATTTGACGAAGCCGTTCTCCAAGTAATTGTATAATCTCCTACTGAAGGGTTTATAATGATACCTGTAACTATAATTTCAATGGTAGATCCTGCTGGTATTGTTAATCCTGGAGATCCAGCTAAAGTGGACATTTGAATTCCATTAGACCAGGATCCTCCTATAGGTCCAAAGGTAGTCTCATCAATAGCCTTTTCATTTCCATTTACCTTTAATATAATGTTAGAATCCAATAACGTTGGATAATCTATAATGTTGGTAATTGATGGAAATCCATTTGGTAGTGTCATATAGAATATATTTGATGTATTACTTCCTGCTCCAATGGCTTCTGCTGTGACATAGGTAAAGGTATAAGTTGGACTTTCACCTGGGGTATTATCACTCACAGTAACTGATTGAGAATACACAAATATTAAAGAAAATTGAATAAATAAAAATGATAAAAAGTATGGTCGTTTTATCACAAAGTAAAACTGTTTCATAACTATTCTTATGTAGGTTAGTACTACGAATATAACAAACAACACCTATTAAAATCAAATTTATTCGATGAAATGTATTTTTTATAAAAATAAACCTACAAAAAATTCTTACTTACGAAAACTATAAATCAACACAAATAATAATTATAACTGAAGATAAAAATGGTTAGGAAGGACTCTAGCCAGCAGCATTAAAGAAGACTCATGAAAAATAGCTTATGTGTTGTTAGCATATTTGTTATAGCTGTTAATTATATAAAATTAGTTGCTATAATTTGGGTTAGTAAATTTTTGGTAACACTTGAGAATACTTACTTTTGAAATTATGATAAATAACTTCGAAAACGAATTCTTTGGTATAGGCATCCAAAACGGAAAAACACCCGAAAACCTTGGTGTGCTTTGGAGATCGGCTCAAAATCTTGGAGCAAGTTTTATTTTTACCATCGGTAATAGATACGCTAAACAAGCTTGTGATACGCACAATGCCGTGAAATCTATGCCCTATTTTCATTATGAAAATTTTGATGATTTTTTTAATAACTTACCAAAGGGTGCCCGAATAGTTGGCGTAGAATTAACTGATAAAGCCGAAGATTTGGAAACCTTTCACCATCCTAGACGTTGTGTTTATTTACTAGGTGCAGAAGATCATGGGTTATCTAATCAAGCTATTGAAAAAAGTCATTTCCTGGTTAAATTTAAATCGCAATTGAGTTTGAATGTATCTGTAGCTGGAAGTATTGTGATGTACGACCGAGGTATGGATAAACCCAGAATATAAAGTTTTTCTATTTCTAAACCCTGACTCTTACTTTACTAGCACTTTCTTTTCAAAATGACTCTTTGGTGCTTCACAAAGGGAACACTCATATGTATCTGGTAAACTGTCAAAGCTTGTTTTTTTAGCTATATTTTGAGTCATATCTCCATAAGCCTCATTATAAACAGTTAAACAATCTTTGCATTGATATACTTCTTCTTCAAATGTCTCTGAAGCAATTTCAACCGTTTTCTCTTCTTCTTGCTCTGTTCCTAGTTGTTCAAAATACAACTGACTTAATTCCATTAAAAGCCCTGGTAATTCTACCTTATCGACATCTTGAACATGCATGATGTATTCGTGTGTATTCGGATCGAATTTCTTCGCGTATAACAAATTGTAAGTATCTCTAATTTTAAAATCTCCAATAGCCTCTGGTTGCTTATTTTTCTCGATAACAATAGACGTGAAATTATAAGTATCACTCTCATGGCTTGTAATGCCAAATGTTAATCCGTATGTACTAATATCGTTTTGATCAAAATTAGTAACGAGGTATTTTTTTAAACTTAAAGCGTCTTTATTATTGACTGGGACGTGCCAATTCATCTCTAACATTGAATGGCGTACATTGATACCAAATTTACCTAAAAGCTTTTCCCATTGTAGTTTGGACTTTGATGGAATTCCTTTAACAATAAAAGATTTCCAAGGTGTAATTGAAATTTTACCAATCTTATTTTCAGAACATAAGTCGCACATGGCTTTTAAAAAAGCTAAATCATATCTGTTATTCCTCCAATATAATCCCAGCCAATAACTGTCTGTACCAATTCGATTCATCCCTTCATAATATGGAAATGGATAGAAAGGGACTTCTAAAGGTTTATCTACGGTTCTATTATTAGTATCGACTGCATCGCTTACTAATTCAAAAAGTGTTTCAATAGTTTCTGGTTCTTCTTGTAAAATAGTTTCAATGGCTAGTTCGATCTTATCCATATCCCAACTGTAGATGAGTGCAGGATACATTTGTGTTTTCCCCCAACCTGGAAGCCTTACATACAAATACCAATAGTCTTCATGCTCTGACGCTATAAAGTTTATGTTTCCTGTATATAACGGCACTAAACGTTGCTTCGGATCGATGACATTGACTCTTAAACTCAATTTATGCTTGAACTGCTCTATAACATACAAATACCTGTCACTAGTAAGCCATGAGGTGCTTGGTAATATATCTGCCGACACATAAGAGGATACAATATTCTCTATACCATCTCTTTTTGGTTTGATAAATTGAATTTTATCAAATTTATCAAACTTACTTTCATCTATTTCTTCAGGAAAAATAATATCCTGACGAGAACCGAAAGAAATAGCATCCAACCCCAAACCTTCTGCAGCTTCACAAATATATTTTAGTTCGCCAGGAGATACGACCCCTCCATTAATTCTTAATCTATACGGCTCTTTCATCATGCTAATACTTTTGAGTTATGAAGGATCTCTCTAACTTCGGTTTTGCAACTTCCACAGCCTAGACCTGCACCAGTTTTATTACATAATTCCGTAAAATTAGTACATCCTTTTGCTATGGCTTCTTCAATATTACCTGCTCCAACTTGACTGCAGGAACATACTAGTTTTCCTAATACGGGTGTATCATTTGACGAACCACGAAGTAGTGTATTTCGTTTATCGGCCATTTCAATTTTACTTTCAATCATGGTTTTAAACTCGGCAAATTCATTTTTATCGCCCATTAAAACTGCTCCGACAAGTAAATCATCTTTAACAATACACTTTTTGTAATAGCGTTTTTTAATATCGGTGAATATGATTTCTTCGTAACTATCATCATTATCAGGAACAATAATGTCTCCAATACTACAAAGGTTTAAATCGTTAAACTTTAGAATATTCATTAATACTGAACCATTATAAGAACAGCTAATGTCTCCCGCAATGAAATTTGCCAATATAGCAGCTTGTTCTTCTGCTGCCGATGTAATTCCGAATAACTGATTGTTAAACTCTGCGATTTCTCCTATAGCAAATATGTCGGGATGTGAGGACTGTAAATGCTGATTCACTTTTACGCCTCTACTACAATCTATACCATTTTCTCTGGCTATTTCAACGTTAGGAATTGTACCTATAGCATAAACTATGGCATTGGCTGTAATGAGTTTTCCACTTTTTAAGGTAATATTTAATTCGCCTGTATCTTCATCATCAAACACGGTGCTTACTTCATTATCAAAATAAATCTGAATGCCACGTTCCTGAACATCTAATGCCAATAGCTTACTGGATACCTTGTCTAATTGTCGTTCCATTAAACGAGAAGCACGCTGAACGATAGTAATTTTCACATTCTTATGTTTCATCGCCGCTGCTAACTCCAAACCTAGCAATCCACCTCCCACAATAACAACATGTTGTTCTTCTGGGGGTAAATTTGTAGCGTCTAAATACCCTTTAAACTTATCTGCATCAATTTTGTTTCGCATTGTAAAACGCCCAGGTAAATCTATTTGAACATCTTTCGGAATAAAGGCACGACTACCCGTTGCTAAAATCAATTTATCAAACGTATGTTTCTCGTTATGACTGTCTGTTACAACCTTATTTTCTTTATCTATGTTTGTAATATAAGTTTCTGGATGTACCTGAATATTCAGTTTATTTAACTCTATTTTTTTTATTTTAAGGAGTTGTTCCCATGTTAATTCTTCAGTTACATACTCAGGCAATAACACTCTGTTATAAAATAAGTTAGGCTCTTTTGAAAATACATGAATTTCATCGACTTCATTAGATTCACGATAATTTTGTACAAATCTGAACGCCGCAGCACCAGCGCCTACAATGATAATTTTTTCAACCGGTTTTTTATATTTTGAAACTGAAACACAAGTAAACTTAAAATCTGGTTCTTTCGATACGGGATCTATATGTGTATTTGTTAAATTATTTGTTCTATTTAAATCACTTTGAAGCTGTTTTCCCCAATGCATTGGTAAAAACACAACACCTTTTTTAATGGTATCGGTTATTTTAGCACGTACTCTAACCACTCCATTTTCACTTTTAATTTCTGCAATACCCCCATCTTTTAATTTGCATAAATAGGCATCAACCGGATTAATTTCTAAAACGGGAGTTGGGTAATGTGTTTTTAACCTGGACACTTTCCCAGTTTTGGTCATCGTGTGCCATTGATCCCTAACACGCCCAGTAGTTAAAATTAATGGAAAGTCCTCACTAGGTTGAACCGACGTATTTTTAATAGTACTCGGTAAATTAAATTGAGCCTTTTGTGAAGGCGTATAGAACTTTTTATTTTCAAAAAGTCTAGGTGTACCTTGATGTCTATACTCTGGGACTGGCCACTGAAAAGTGCCTTCGTTTTTTAATCTATCGTAGTTTAAAAACGATACATCAATATTTGTTCCTTTGGTCATTGATGCATACTCATCGTAAATTTCGCTAGTATTACTATAATTAAAACCTCTAAACCCCATCCGCTGCGCAAAATCACAAAAAATTTCGACATCTGGTCTTGCTTCTCCGGGGGGATCTATTTCTTTTGGTAAATACGAGATACGTCTTTCGGAATTCGTCATCGTTCCCTCTTTTTCTAACCATCCTGCAGCGGGTAATACTAAATCGGCATAGTCTACAGTATCAGATTTATGTGAAATATCCTGAACAACCACAAACTTAGCTTTTTTCATGGCCCTCTCAATTTGGTGGATGTTGGGCAAACTTACCAAAGGATTGGTACAAGCAATCCAAACAGCTTTTAGTTTACCACTTTCCAACGCTTCAAACATCTCGGTAGCTGTGTAACCAGGCTTATCAGATATTTTATCAACGCCCCAAAACTGAGCCACTTCTCGTCTGTGCTCTTCGTTCATCAAATCTTTATGAACTGCTAATAAATTAGCCATACCTCCTACTTCACGTCCGCCCATAGCATTGGGTTGTCCAGTAAGTGAAAATGGTCCAGAACCAGGTTTACCTATCTGCCCCGTTATTAATGATAAGTTTAATAGTGATACATTCTTATCGGTTCCCACAACACTTTGATTAAGCCCCATGGCCCACATGCTTATAAAACCTTTAGAAAGCCCTATAATATCTGCTGCTTTTTTAATATCTTTTTCTGGTACACCACAAAGTTTTGATGCTTGTTTTACGGATGTTGAAAAGATTAAGTCCTTGTAAGGCGCCAATCCTTCGGTATGATTCTTAATAAACTTTTCATCAATTAAACCACGTTCAAATAAACGTCTACCTATAGCATTGTAAAGAATAACATCGGTTCCTGGAATTAATTGAAGATGTAAATCTGCAAAATTAGCGGAGTCTGTTTTACGAGGGTCAATAACAATAATCTGAACGTCTGGATTTTCTTCTTTACGCTTTTCAATTCGTCTAAAAAGAATAGGATGACACCACGCTGGATTTGCTCCTGTAATCAAAAAACAATCTGCTAATTCTATATCTTCATAAGAAATAGGAACGCTATCTTCTCCAAATGTTTTTTTATAACCAACCACAGCAGAACTCATACATAAACGTGAGTTGGTATCTATATTATTGGTTCCTAAAAACCCTTTTGTTAATTTATTGGCAATATAATATTCTTCGGTAAGACTTTGCCCTGATACATAAAACCCAACGCTGTCGGGTCCGTATTTTTTTATAATCGATTTAAAAACGCTACTGGCTCTATCTAATGCATCATCCCAACTTACTCGCTCGCGTGGGTGTGACCTACTCCATCTCATTTCAGGGTATAAAATCCTATCCGATGTATCATTTACCACATAGTGTAAATTCATACCTTTTGAACAAAGCATACCTTTATTAACCGGATGATCCTTATCTCCTTCGACAAATACCTTATTATTAATGTCTTTTTTTACTATAATACCACATCCGACACCACAATAAGAGCAGGTAGTTTTCACTTGATTCGTAACCATTTACCGTAACATTTTAATACTAATTAAAAAAATAAAATAACGCGATGCAACTTGTGTTTTAATTATTCTGAATACCATAAAAATTGATACTGATATTCATAAAATGATAAAAATCGCAGCCATAAATTAGCTATTTACAGGTGCTAATTTTCCTAGTGATTGTTTTAATTCTGTATCTGCTATTTTTTCGTCTTCTTTAGAAAACTTAATTGCTAGAGCTACTGCTCCTGTAATTACAACAATACAACCAATTACCAAATAGCCTTGAGAAACTGCCGCTGATGATGCTGCGGCTTGCGCACTATTTATAACATCTTCTCCCAACCCTTGATTGGCTGCTATGGCTGCTTTTTCTGCTACAGCAGATTTAGATTTAAGCAATAATGCCGCAAGAAATGCGCCTACATTTCCACCTGCACCTACAATACCTGAAACTGCACCTATTGCTTTTTTATTTATAAATGGTACCACCGAAAATGTAGCACCCTCGGCCATTTGAACTGATAAACTAAATAAAATTAAAAACACAATCCCAATAGTAATACTTGTTGTTGATGAGAATGTAACCAGCATAATACCTTGAAGTGTTAATATAAATGATAAGAATAATACACGCCCTCTCAAACCTTTTAGTTTTCCAAATTTGTCACCAAAAAATCCGCCTAAAGTACGGGCAAATATGTTCATTAAAGCAAATGACAAAACAATATTACCTGCCGTAAGTCTTTCTAATTGAAAGGTATTCTGAAGATAATCATCCATAGTACCATAAACCGTAAGTTCAATACCAAAACTAGCTGCATATACTACAAAGAGTATCCAAATTCTATAATCTTTCAGTACAGTTAAAAATTTAACTTGATCCTTTTTAGTTTCTATGGTTTTACCTGCAGCTCTTAAATCGCTAATATTTCCTTCGGGTGTATCTTGTGTGAAGAAATGATACACAATACCCATTAAAAAACAAATAATACCCGCAATAACCATAGAATATCTCCAAGCTTCAGCATCTGCTACTCCAAAACTTACTACTGCTGCTGCAATTAAAGGCATTCCCAAACGGTTAGCGCCTCCTCCTAAATTACCCCAACCTGCTGATGTCGCATTCGCTGTACCAACAATATTAGGTGCAAACATTAAAGAGGTATGTACTTGCGTAATAACAAATGATGCGCCTATAAAACCAATAAATAGTCTACATATTAAAAATTGAAGCGGTGTTTGTACCAATCCACACAGAATAACAGGAATGGCTCCTAAAATTAGCAACCAGGTATAGCATTTTCTTGGTCCGTATTTATCACATAATTTACCAATAAGTAAACGAGCAAATACGGTTCCTGAAACTGCTAAAATGATGGAATTCCATTTTTGGTCTGGGGTTAAGCCCAAATCTTTAACAACATCCGGCATAAAAGGAACGATACCAAACCATGCAAAGAAGCACATGAAAAAGGATATTGATGTAATCCAAAATGTACGTATGGATACATTTTTAAAATTCAATAAATTTAAATTTGTAGACTTAGTTTGTTTAGGCGTATTCATAATTAAGTATTTTTATACGTACAAAATTAAGTATTTATACGTAATTTTAAAATATTCAAATACGTAATTTTGAATAAATATCAGATTGATAATTATTGAAAGTGGATTTTGAGGATTTGGTAAAAAAGGAAGAAATTAAGGGGACTTTTTTAGGGTTACTAAAAAAAGAACTTCAATATAACTCACCTTATTAACGCCTGCATAAAAGATTTACTATATTGGTCTTATAATATGGAAATGGACAATTATCTATATTTAATTGTTGGCAGCCATTTGAAAAACGATGAAAATTAATAAATCGAATTACGAATTTTATAAAGGAGTTTTCAAAGTCATATGGGAATTTGAAGCTAAATATGCAAAAATGGATCCGAATGCGGATTTTTCGCCTATAAATGTATTACAGAATTGGGAAAAGGAAAGTGATTCATTAGCTAGAAGAGGTTTGAGAGAAGGTTTAAGAGATTCTCTAACTGTACTTAAAGATGTACCAACAGACATAAAAACAGAACTGAATAGCAGTTTAATTTCTAAAAATTTCCCATCAATAAATATTTTGACTTCCCAAATCAGAAATGTGCCAAAAAAAGTGCTCGAAAAAGGAAAAATCAAAAACCTTGATGAATATTATGTAATCAAAGAAGTTTTAGACGATTTAGAATATGAAATAACTGAATCTGAACGAACTGATTTAAATAAAATATTCGGAGAGTTTGAACGGAATTATAAAGAAAAAAACGTCAGCTAAAACCGTAAAAAATAATGTGTAGGTTAGTGTACTTTTGCTAGATTCTGATTTTCTTTTGAAAAATCCGCCATTATCAAACTCGTGCCTTCCTTACAACGACCTTTACCCCTTATTATGAAAAACCCAACAATATTTACAATTTTCATCTTACTAGTAAGCTCATTTTGCTCTGCTCAAAATACTTATATCTATTCCAAGCCGAAAAAACTTGAAGACGGATGGAAAACAAATGATTTGCAGTCACAAAATATTGATTCAACACTTATCATTAAATTATTCAATCAACTACAAATAAAAGAGAATAAAATTCATAGTGTTTTATTAGTTAAAAACGACCAAATTATTATTGAAGAATACTTTGGTGAAAATTCAGTAAACAATCAACATGATCTTCGTTCTGCAACTAAAAGCATAACATCTATCTTAATGGGAATTGCAGTCGACAAAGGATTTGTTAAAAATGTAAACGACCCAATATCAAAATACCTCAATAGCCTTGTTCCGACCAAAAATCTGGATGAAAGAAAAAAGGAAATTACAATCGAACACTTATTAACAATGTCTACTGGATTGGATTGCAATGATTGGGATAAAAAATCAAAAGGGCAAGAAGATAAAATATATAAAAAAAATGATTGGTTACAATATTTTTTAAATCTGCCAATGATTAATAAGCCCGGTACAGTTTCAAATTATTGTACTATAGGACAAATTTTAGCTACTGAAATTATTAGTCAAACTTCGGGAATAACGATCGACAAATTTGCCGAAAAATATTTATTCAACCCATTAGGGATAAACAATGTAAATTGGGGTCATACTTCCAAAAAAGAGATTATTCCTTCTGGCAAGAGGTTATATATGACTTCTCGAGATATGGCAAAAATTGGACAACTAATTCTTAATAAGGGAAAGTGGAATGGAAAACAAGTTGTATCCGAAAAATGGATTGAGAAATCAACTACTCCAAAAACAAAAATTACAGGAATTGATTACGGTTATTTATGGTGGAATATTCCGTTTAAAGCAAACGGAAAAATATTTGCTTCTAAAACAGCAACAGGAAACGGAGGACAATACATTATGGTTCTTCCGGAATTAGATATGGTTGCTATTTTTACGGGAGGTGCATACAATTCTCAAGAAGACAAACTACCTTTTGTAATAATGAAGGATATATTCTTGCAAACATTCACGAGCGGAAAGTAACAAGGGGTACAATGGTAATCGTTACTAAAATCTTATTTTAAGTTCATTAAGACTTTTATCTCTAAAATGACAGACACACTGTTTTGGTAACGCTTTTAATGGTTTTTGTAACGAATTTAATTAGTTTAACGTGAATTCGATACAACCTTAGTTTTATTTAAATGAAAATCAGTTAATTATATTCAAATGTCAGATTGAGTACTTCGGCTATAGTTTATACTGAGCGCAGTCGAAGTACTCAGTATAAACTAAAGTCGAAACCTAATTAAAACCTTTCGACTGCGCTCAAGGTGACAGGCTTTATTTTATTGAACTTTTGTCTATTTTTTATAAATTTTATGTCGAACTCATGTTAGTTTAAATTAACTGATACTCTTTGGCTTTATTGTTTAATTCCATAATGTTTTTTACATCTAATTTTTTCATGAGATTAAAACGATGTACTTCGGCTGTTCGCTTACTTATCTGAAGTTCTTCAGCAATTACTTTATTGTTTTTAAGTTGTAAAACCAAACTAAGTATTTGTTTTTCTCTTTTGGTAAGATGAAACGGGTCTGCGACTGGGTCTTTCTTTGAAGTACTTGTTACATTTCCGTTTACAAAATTATTCATAATGATAGCAGATACATCTCCTGTAAAATATTTACCGCCTGAAGCTACTTTATTTATAGCCTTTAAGAATTCATCTTTGCTTGCTCCTTTTAATAAGTAGCCATCTGCTCCAGCCTGAATCGCTTTAACAACATATTCTTCGGAGTCATGCATAGAGAGTACTAAAGTTTTTACATTCTTATATGTCTTTGTTACTTCTGTTACGACTTCAATACCATTAAGCTCAGGCATTCTTATGTCTACAATTAGCAAATCCGGATTGGTGCGTTCTAAAACCTCTAAAGCTTCTCGACCATCTGCAGCTTCATCTATAACCTCGATGCCTTGTTGGTCTTCTAAAAGAGCCTTAATACCATCTCTTACTAACTCGTGATCGTCTGCTAAAATGATGTTAATCATATCTATAAACTTGAATTATAAGTACAAAAATAAGAATTTTAAGTAAAACTACGTATTTTGATGTGGATTATAGAGAAAATGTAGGGCATCATAGCTCAAGTCTTATTATGTGATTGCCTAAATTAAGATTTGTTTATCAATTAACTAAAATGATAATTCTACATTCTGAGTCATTTCGAACGACAGTGAGAAATCATATAAAGAGGATCATTTTTTTTATTTAAAATACTATGTGATGTCTCCTAATGTCGACATGACTACCAAGTCCTAATTAATACACTTAGTCATTTCGAACAACTGTGAGAAATTACATAAAGAGGATCACTTTTTTTATTTAAAATACTATGTGATGTCTCCTAATGTCGACATGACTACCAAGTCCTAATTAATACACTTAGTCATTTCGAACAACTGTGAGAAATTACATAAAGAGGATCACTTTTTTTATTTAAAATACTATGTGATGTCTCCTAATGTCGACATGACTATCGAGCCTAATTAACACACTTAGTCATTTCGAACGAAGTGAGAAATCACATAAAGATGATTACTTTTTTATTTAAAATACTATGTGATGTTTCCTAATGTCGACATGACTATCGAGCCTAATTAACACACTTAGTCATTTCGAACGAAGTGAGAAATCACATAAAAGGGATCATTTTTCTTATTTAAAAATACTATGTAATGTCTCCTATTGTCGACATTGACTATCAAGCCTAATTAATACACTTAGTCATTTCGAACGACTGTGAGAAATCGCATAAAGAGGATTACTTTTTTATTTAAAATACTATGCGATGTCTCCTACTCGTTCGACATGACTATGAGATGCTTTTAATATTTCAAATTAAATCGTATGACAAATCCTACTTTTTAATTAAAAGTATTATATTTAATTCATGTTACACAAATACTTCGTTTACATAACAACTAATAAATATCGAACGACTTTATATATCGGATTTACCAATAATATTCAAAACAGATTGTCTCAACATTATTTTGATAGTCAAAATGCTAAAAAGTCCTTTGCTGGCAAGTATGGTTGTGTTTATCTTGTTTATTATAAAACTTTTGATTATCCCAAAATTGGTATTGCCAGAGAAAAAGAATTGAAAAAATGGAGGAGAGAAAAGAAAAATAAGTTAGTATCTGATTTTAATCCTAAATGGGAAAATTTGAATAATCAAATATTTTAATTGCTTGAATATGATATTTTTAACATTTATATATTATGTGATGTCCCCTAATGTCGACATGACTATCAAGTCTATTTTATGTACTTAGTCATTTCGAACAAAGTGAGAAATCACATAAAGCTGATCACTTTTTTATTTAAAATATTATGTGATGTCTCCTGATGTCGACATGACTATCAAGCCTAATTAATCGCACTTAGTCATTTCGAACGAAGTGAGAAATCGCATAAAGATGATTACTTTTTTATTTAAAATACTATGTGATGTCTCCTATCGTCGACATGACTATCGAGCCTAATTAATACACTTAGTCATTTCGAACGAAGTGAGAAATCACATAAAGGGGATCGCTTTTTTATTTAAAATATTATGTGATGTCTCCTATCGTCGACATGACTATAAAACACAATCTATAACTATACTAACGGAATATTCAAGGTAACTCTAGTGCCTTTACCTATTTCTGAATTAAGGAATAATCGGCCATTAATATACTTAATACGTTCTTTCATAAAAGTCATACCCATACCGCCTTCGCCATTTTTTATATTTTTAACTTTATCAGGGTTAAAACCTTTACCATCGTCATCAACAACAATACTAAGTATTTCTTTACTATGCGACAATGATACTGCGATATGTGTAGAATCGGCATATTTTATGGCATTATTTATCGCTTCCTGTACAATTCGATAGATGTTAATCTCTGATAATGAATCCAGTCTTTCTGCAAAATCCGTCTTATTATAAAGCACAATATGCTTCCCTGTAAGCTTGGACAGCTCCTGTGTTAGCTTAGTTATTGCAGGTACAATACCATAATCTGCTAATTCCGGTGGTGTTAAATTAAATGTAGCAGTTCTTACTCCTTTTATAATTTTAGAAGTCAGTTCTTTTAAGTGCTCAATTTTTATAGCCGTTTTATCTATATCGCTAATGTCAATACTCTCTAGGTTATACTTTAACCCCGTAAGCATTTGCCCGATACCGTCATGAACATCTTTAGCAATACGATTTTGCTCTTTTTCCTGATTTTCTATAATTTTACTGGAAATGGTTTTTTGCTGACTCATCTTCTCCTCAAAGCTCGCTTTTGTCAATCTCTCGATTTCTATTTGCCCTGCTTTTTTTGAAGTTATTTCTGATGCTATAATTAATAATTCCGATTTATCATCGGTAGGACTAAAAGGAATGATAGACATTTCTAACCACACCTCAATATTTTCTTTGGTAGTGGCTTTAACTTCACCTTGCCAACCTGTTTTTTTATGTTTAGAAACAATATCATCTATAATGACTTGTTCATTTTCATGAATAGATAATACTTCAGAAAAAAGGACATTGGTATTAAACTTACTAAATTTAAACAAACGAGAAAACTTATTCCCCATATGTGTGACAATACCATCAGGGGAAATCCGTGCAAACAGTAAAGTTTCATCCATAGCACGACTCAATGCTCTTAATTCTTTTACCGATTTTTCCTTTGCTTGACTTAAAACATCTGCATCAAAAGCCATTTTTTTAGCTTTCTTCTCTGCTTCTAATAATTCGGAAAGATTATTTTTTACGGTTTTAGCAGCTGGCCAGAATATAAAGAGCAATTCTGCTAATAAAAGCAATAAGGTTATTGCCATCAAAACCATTTCTAAATTACGTAACCAGGCAACTTTCTCTTCTGCCTCTAAATCAAATTGATTTACAATTTGATCCATTTGCAGTAAAAATACCTGTTCGTTTTCTTGAATAATCTTTAATTCATCTTCAAACTCTGAATTTGAAGTTAATGGGTTATTTTCAATGCTTTTTGTAATTAAAGAAGAAGCTTTCCTTATGGCGTTAAAAGACGGATTAATATCTTTAAACATACTTACAATAACAGCGCTATTATTTCCTGGTAATCCAAGACTATCATTTCCTTTTTGAAGCGCATAATGAGACGACTCCCAAAGTTGAAGGGTCTGTTTAAACTCATTTTTTAACTTAACTCTCTTTTCTTGATTGCTTACTATAGAAAGTAAAAAAGCTTCTTTTGTCAATTTCTGACTCAACATACGCTGTCTCCCTGCAACATTAATTACCGTAGAATCACTTTGTTGAGCATTTAAATGCTTTCTAATAAGAATTTGACTAATAATAACTGAAAGTGCTACCGTACTTAATGCAATAATATACAAACGGCTTAGTTTATCAAACGTACGTTGATCTAAAGAATTACCGCTTTTAGTCATACTATAAGGTATTAATCAATCGCCTGCTTTATTAAGGCCAAACTTTTGTCTGAAAACTTAATTTGTAGGGCAGCTTCATGTCCTTTATCTGACATTTTTACCCAGGTTTTTTTAAGAATGTCTATAATCTTTTTATCATCGTGCTTTGCAGCAAACTCTTCGAAATAATAATCTAAAAAGACTAGACAAATAGTATCTTCTAAGGCTTGAGATTCTTCATTCTTTTTGATTAACTTCTTGTTTATCAACAAAGAAACTCTATCAATAAACACCTTGTCGTACCCTACCTGGTTTAGAATCTCTGCAGTTAACTCTGCATGCATTTTTTTAAGTGTTTCACGCCACTTTAAATAGCCTACTCTATCCATAGGATATTCGTCTCTCGCTATTTTCCAACGACAAATATGCTGTGCACGCGCTGCTATTTGAAGGGCTCTTGAAGCATTTGGATTAAACTGAAGTAATTTTCGAGACATGCGCTGCGAATACAATAATTCCTTGGGATAATCTATACCAGAAACGTGATATGTATTTATGTCTTCAGCATTTTTTTTATCTATTAGTGCTATACTTGTTTCAAATCTTGTGGGCTTCATTTCTTTAAATGTGTTTGAACTATTCTCAGTTTTTACTTTTTCCTGCAAAATTCACATTTCGCGCTCTAATTTCGCTATTTTTTTCACCGTAGCTAAGGCTATGCTGAAAAAAAATAACATTATTACAGCACAAAAGCCAAACTTTTCGGTTTAAAACTAAAAATTAAGATTAGTTCATTAATCAGAAAAGCCAATATACACATTTCCGTCTTCAATTTTAACAGGATAGGTTGCTATTTTTAAATCTTCTCCTGCAAGATTGGAGCCATCCTCTAAAGAAAAATTCTTTTTATGCATAGGACAAACGACTTTAGGAATATCATCTTTATCCCCTATCATACCTAATGATAGCACCATTTCCATTTTATGTGGACATAGGTTCTGTGTAGCGTACCATTTCGATGTTCTTGTAAAATTATAAACCGCTATTTGCTTTGTTTTATATTTAATACAGGCACCACTATTTTCTGGAAAATCGGACACAACTCCTACATTAAACCACTCTTTTACATCGGCTTCTGCTACTGTTTCGTATTGATTAAGTATATCTTGCATATTTTTAAATTTTAAATCAATATATTTTATTTTGGCGTTACCTTTTACTCATACCTGCCAGGTTAAAACAAAACCTTGCAGGATCGCAAAAGGTCGGGCTTTCCGTTACAATCTTTTTTGTATTTAACCCTTCAAAAAATTTCACCTGCTAATTTCAAATACTATATGTTTGTTTTCAATAATGTTCAGGAGCCACAAAAAAGGATTTCCTCTTCAATCCCTAACGCAACTAGTTTTCAGTATCCACTTCCAACTTCCAACTTCCAACTTCAAACTTCAAACTTCTTGCTTCTAACTTCAAACCCCTAAATTCAACTCCAAGCTTTAGGCATTTTTTGATCGCGCATTGGTACAAACACCAAGTTATCATCTGTATCATCAGAATTGACAAAATGTTTAAAACGTTTCATCATTTCTGGATTTTCAATGGCTTGTTTCCACTCACATTCATACTTATCTACCAAACCTTGCATTTCTAATTCTAATTCTTCAGCAATTCCTAAAGAATCTTCAATAACCACTTGCTTTAAATACTCAATACCACCTTCCAGTTTATCTAACCAAGGAGCTGTTCTTACTAAAGGACCAGCAGTACGTATGTAAAACATTAAGAATCTATCCAGGTATTTAATAGCTGTTGCATCATCTAATTGCTCTGCAAATAGTACGGCATGTTTTGGTGTGGCTCCACCATTTCCACAAACATATAAATTCCAACCACCCTCTACAGCAATTAATCCAAAATCTTTTCCTCTTGCTTCAGCACATTCACGAATACATCCTGATACTCCACCTTTTAATTTGTGTGGTGAACGCAAGCCTCTATAACGATTTTCAATTTCTATAGCATAGGTAACACTTTCATGCATACCGTAACGACACCATGTAGAGCCTACACAACTTTTAACGGTACGTAGTGATTTACCATAGGCATGTCCACTTTCAAAACCAGCGTCTATAAGTTCTTTCCATATAAGAGGCAATTCATGTAATTGTGCACCGAATAAATCGATACGCTGTCCTCCTGTTACTTTGGTATATAAATCATATTTTTTAGCGACCTGCCCTATAACAATTAGCTTATCTGGTGTAATTTCTCCACCCGCTATTCTTGGCACCACAGAATATGTTCCGTTTCGTTGAATGTTAGCTAAAAACCTGTCGTTTGTATCTTGAATACCCACTTGTCGGTTAGGCGTTTCCATATTAATACTAGCAAATATAGAAGCCACTAATGGTTTGCAAGTCTCACAACCATGACCTTCTCCAAATAGGTTTAAAGTCTCCTGATAATCTTTTACTTTGTTTATTTTTATTAAATCGTAAAGTTCCTGTCTGTTAAAATCAAAATGTTCACAAATGGTTTCTTTAACTTCTTTTCCTAACGATTTAAGAGACTCATTAACTAAATCGACTACCATTGGATTACAACCTCCACAACCTGTTGTCGCTTTTGTTTTAGCTATCACATCCCCTAAATTATTACAATCGCCTTCTATAATAGAGCAACAAATATCTCCTTTGGTAACACTCTCACAAGAACACACTTGTGCAGCATCTGGAATATCCATCACACTACCAAATCCTCCTTCGCCTTCTCCTCTGGCACCAACGATCAATTCTTCTGCGTCCTCTGGAATTGGCAAACCATTCAAATAAATCTGGTGTAACATATTATAGTCAGACGCATCTCCAACCAAAATACCTCCTAATAATTTTTTACCATCGTGACTAACATTAATACGCTTATATAGATTTTTTGTTTTGTTTTCAAAAACGATAGAATATCCCTTTTCAACTGGCATAAACGGTTCTCCATAACTCGCTACATCGACACCGATTAATTTCAATTTAGTTGACATATCAATATCCTCAACCATGGTAATATCGGTATTCCCCAAAATTTGATTTACGGCAACCTCAGCCATATCATAACCTGGGGCTACTAAACCATAAATCATATTATTGTAAAGTGCTACCTCGCCAATAGCATATATTTCTGGGTCTGACGTTTGCATTTTGTTATTTACCACAATACCGCCTCGAGTTCCCATTGCTAGATCGCAGGTTTTACCAAGTTCATCACGAGGTCTGATTCCTGCTGAAATCACCAACATTTCAACATCTATCTTATCGTACTCACCAAACTCCATACCTGTAATGGCATCTTCTCCTAAAATCTTATTTGTAGCTTTAGAAAGGTGTACATTGATTCCTATGGACTCAATCTTCTCTTGTAATACTTTACTAGATCGTCTATCTAATTGTCTTGGCATTAATTTAGGCGCAAATTCCACTACATGTGGCTCTAGTCCCATATCCATAACCGCTTTTGCTGCTTCCAACCCTAAAAGTCCACCACCAAGAACTGCGGCTTTTACAGTCTCTGTTTTGCCTTTTTGAATGGCATCTGCATAAGCAAGCATGGCCTCTAAATCTTCAATGGTTCTATAAACAAAAACACCTTTTTTCTCAATGCCTTTAATGTTTGGCACAAAAGGAACAGATCCAGTAGCTAATACCAGATAGTCGTATTTATAATTTACATCTTTTGCAGTGGTAATTTTCTTTGATGAACGGTGAATATCCGTGATACGCTCATTAGTAATCAATTCTATACCTTGTTCCTCATACCATTCTCTAGGAGCCATTTCCAGGGCTTTAGCATCCTGGTTGTCAAAAAACTCACTTAAATGAACACGATCATATGCAGGCCTAGGTTCTTCTCCAAAAATTGTAATTTTAAAATCTTTTGAGTTTTCCTGAGCTACAAATTTTTCACAAAATTTATAGCCTACCATACCATTACCGATTACAATGACTTTTTTCATATTTACGTATTTAAATCACAAAACTAAGTAATTATACTTAATTTTTAATACATAAACGAAGTGAATTGTAGGTTAATTTCAAATTATTAAAGATTTCTCAAATTCAGAGCTGGATAATTACTTATAAGGCAAAAAACAGGTATTAGAATTACACATACTATTTATTAGCAGCAACTGTTATTATTATACTTTTAGATGCCGGTGTTTTGGCTGTATGCGCATAACTATCTATGGGCACCAATACATTAGCTTCTGGAAAATAAGTAGCGCAGCAATTTTTAGGAATATCGTAACCAACAACTTTAAAATTATTAGCTTTTCTAATTTTACCATTGAATTCTGAAGTCAGGTTTACTACTTGATGCTCTTCAAGGTTTCTATTTTTCATATCTTCTCGATTCATGAAAATAATTCGTCTTTCATTAAAAACACCTCGATAACGGTCATCTAAACCATAAATAGTAGTATTAAACTGATCATGACTACGTATAGTCATCATAATTAATTCTGAATCTTTAAGCTTCCACTTAGGCAACTTATTTAAAGAAAAATTCGCCTTACCTGTAGCTGTTTTAAATTTTCTTTTTCTTGCTCCATTGGGTAAATAAAAACCTGATGGTTGTTTAAGTCTTTTGTTGTAATCCTGAAAACCATCTACTACTTCTTGAATATCATCACGAACTAAATTATAATCATCTTTATATTGAAGCCAATTGATTTTAGAACGTTCTTTTAATGTAGCATGTGCAATATTACAAACCACTGCCACTTCGCTTAATAAGGTCTCTGAGCAAGGCTCTAAAATACCTTTGGTAGACGACACAATACCCATGGAATTTTCCACGCTTTGGGTCTGAATTCCTGTTTTTTGATAGTCCTTTTCGGCACGGCCCAAACAAGGTAATATTAAGGCTTCTTTACCTGTAACTAAATGTGAACGGTTTAATTTTGTACTTACATGAACTGTTAAATTACAATTAGCTAATCCTTGAGCAGAATAATTAGTATCTGGAACTGCAGATATAAAATTGCCTCCTAAACCAAAGAATACTTTGACTTTTTTTTCATTCATGGCTTTTATAGCATCTATTACCGAATACCCGTGTTTTGTAGTTGGTTTAAAGCCATATTTATTTTCTATCTTATCTAAAAACGCTTGTGGTGCAGCTTCCCAAATTCCTACCGTTCTATCGCCTTGTACATTAGAATGGCCACGAACAGGGCAAGTACCCGCGCCTTCTTTTCCAATACTACCTTTTACCAATAATAAATTCACTAATTCACGAATATTATCTACTGCATTTTCATGCTGAGTCAGTCCCATGGCCCAACAAATAATAATCTTTTTTTTGTTTAAAACTAAATCGAAAACATCATTGAAAGTCGATCTGGACACTCCAGACAAAGCCAAACAATCATCAAAATCAAATTGCTTTAAATCTGAAATAAAGGCATCGTAACCATGTGTATGTTCATTGATAAAATCTTTATCAAATACGTTGCATTCTAATGTTTCTTTTTCTAATAATTTAAGCAATAAAGCCTTAACAAAAGCAACATCTCCATTAATAGTGATAGGCACAAATACATCAGCGAGTTTAGTACCGCCCGTTAATAGTTTTATAGGACTTTGTGGATTCGTGAATTTAATAAGTCCAGCTTCCGGTAAAGGATTAATTGCTATAATTTTTCCGCCATTCTTTTTACATTTTTCTAAAGCCGTAAGCATTCTGGGGTGGTTAGTTCCTGGGTTCTGACCAATTACCATAACTAGTTCTGCTTTATACAAATCATCTAAGGTTACAGAACCTTTTCCTATCCCTAAGGTTTCAGAAAGGGCACTACCACTAACTTCATGGCACATATTGGAACAGTCTGGGAGATTTGCAGTTCCAAACTCACGAACAAATAATTGGTATAAAAAGGCGGCTTCATTTGTTGTTCTTCCTGAAGTGTAAAAAACGGCTTCATCTGGATTACTCAATGCATTTAAATGATTGCCTACTTTTTCAAAAGCAGCTTTCCAAGATATGGGCTGGTAATGAGTAGCGCCTTCTGCCAAAAACATGGGTTCTGAAAGACGTCCCGATTTACCAATTTCAAAATCGGATAAATTAGCAAGTGCCTCAACAGAATGATTTGCAAAAAACTCATAACCTATCGTTTTCTTTTGTCTCTCCTCAGACATCGCTTTCATACCATTTTCACAATACTCACCTAATGATGAGCGGTCATCGTCCGGATCTGGCCATGCACAACCTGGACAATCAAATCCTCCTTTTTGATTTATTTTAGTTGAAATTTTAATAGCCTCAGATGGTTTCATATATTTTGAAGCATGCATCATTGCTGATTTTAATGCTTTAAAACCTCCAGTGTTTTTTGCTGGCTCTGTGGTTTTTAAATTTGTGAATTCTTCTGGTGTATTTGCTTTATCTACTGGAGATGTGCTCATGCTTTGATACTATATTTTGAATTTAATCGATCATAAATATAATGGACTTAAAAAAACAAATCAATTTTTAAAATTCACTTTATATAGATGGTCATAATCTTCTTTATTATCTATATCGATATTATCTAATTTAAGCTTAAAAGTGTCAACTAAAGCGGTATATTTCCTAAGAAGTGATTTAGCTCCGTTATCGTCAATTAATTTAGACAATTCGGATGCATATGCCTTATCAAAAATTACCGGAACACCAGAAAACCCATTTTTATAAGAAGTTGCTACAATTTTATTTTTATTTGGAACAAAATTTTGAATCAACGTATTTAAAAAATCAGTATCAACAAAAGGCTGATCTGCCAAACAAATAAGAATCCCTTCAACATGTGATTCTGCTTGTAGAATATGATCAACTGCACAGGCTATAGATTTCCCCAAGCCCAATTCCCATGCATCGTTTTTAATAATAGTTACAGGAAACTTATCTATTTCTTTTTTAATAGTACGATAGTTTGCTCCCAATACAACATAAATATCCTTTGTATTTGTTTTTAATGCTGTTTGGATGGCATGCCCTAAAAGTGTGTGTTCTCCCCACGATAATAATTGCTTTATAGTTCCCATACGTTTTGAAGCTCCTGCCGCTAAAATGACTATAGGGATATTTAAAGTATGTTTAGGCACTGAACTCATCTTGACTTTTTCTATTTCCTAAAAAATGGCTAAAATTCGCCCATATTTTGTTACTTTTTTTATGCTTAGCACTGCTATGCCTTGCAAAAAACATCTCATCTGAACAAATTTTATCTCATTTTCGGTTAAAAACAAAAAGTCAAGATGAGTTCACTAATTAAAACTATTTAAGAATGAATCTTACCCTTTTTTTTACTTAATGATATCGGGTCTTGTTTTCTAGCTACAGACAATATTTCTGCTACAATTGAGACTGCTATCTCCTGAGGGGTTTCAGAACCAATATTAATGCCTGCCGGACCATGAATGCTATCTAGAAAATCATCTTCTATATCTGGACAATATTCTATAAGTTGAGACAGTAAATCTTCTCTTCGTTTTAATGGTCCCAATAAACCAATATACACAGGGTTTGTATTTTTTAATTGCACTAAATACCTTAGATCATTAGCAAAATTGTGGGTCATTAATACAATAGCTGTCTGGTCATCGATAGATGTAGTTTCCATATGTTCTGCTGAAACTGCCTGAAAGCTAATTGCTCCCGGAAAATTAGCAATTGATTTAGATTCTGATGGTCCTGAAACAACAGCAACCTCCCAGCCTGTTAAAGTAGCATATTTGCATAATTGTACCGCGTCATGCTCTGCGCCAATAATAACAAGCTTAAAACACGGTGGCATATGTTGTTTAAAAATTGATAATGAATGATTTGTTTTTAGTTTTTTAGCATGGCTTTGTAATGGAAAAAACGCCCCTTTAATTTTTACCCAAGAACCTATTCCTGAAACGAACGCTTCTGTTTTATTATAATATGACCAAATTTCGAATGATTCTCTTTCTTCCAGAGCATTAAAAAAGACTTCTTTAAAAGAGTTATCTGGTTCAAATACTTCTATTAAAATATATAAAACGCCTTCACATCCTAACCTATATCTACCATCATAGGTTATTATTTTAGATTGTCCTGTCTTAAAAACAGATTCAGATTGTAACAAGATCTCCTTTTCTACACAGCCTCCACTAACGGCACCAATCATTTTACCATCTTCTAAAATAAGCATCCGCACCCCTGGTTTTCTATAGGAAGAGCCATTAAGAGCTACGACTGATGCTAAAACCGATTTAATGCCTTTTTCTCTAGCTATTTCAGCCTGATTAACGATGTCTTTAAATTCATGTGTCATAGATGAAGATTACCCGACTACTTTTTCCAAATCCAAATTACTCATATACGGCTGCTTGGTTAATCTTTTCCCTGTAGCTTTGTATATAGCATTAGCAACTGCTGCTCCAACGGGTGGTAAGGTAGGCTCTCCTAAACCTGTAGGGTCTATATCATTTTCAATAAAATGCACATCCACTTTTGGGGTTTGTGCCATACGAATGAGTTGATATGTACTAAAATTATTAGACTGAGGCACGCCGTTATTAAATCCAAAATCGGAATACATAGCATGTCCAATACCATCAATAACACCACCTTTTATCTGGTTCATTGCTCCTAGCGGATTTACAACAATACCACAATCTACAGCGCAGGTTACTTTTTTAACTATTGGGGTACCATTATCCATGATAATATCTGCAACTTCTGCCACATGAGTATTATGACAATAATATACAGAAAACCCTTGATAAACGCCTGCTTCGGTTTTCCCCCAATTAGACTTATCTACGACCTTTTTTATAACGCCTTGTAAGCGTTCCGGACTATACTCTATATTAGGTTCTGGGTTCTTTTTAGCATTTTCTAATAGATCCAAATGCAATTGAACACGATCTACTTCTAAAACCTCAGCTAATTCATCAAAAAAGCTTTGTTCTGCGCTTGCTAAAAAGTTCGTATAAGGCGCTCTCCAAGCTCCTGTTGTTATATTACTTTTATAATTAGCGGTATCAACCTGGTAGTTCTCTAATGCAGCTGCCGGAAAGAAATTTGGAATCAACCCATACATATTACCATTAATGCATGCTTCTTTTAAATGATATCCTGTTAATTTTCCATCTTTGATCGACGCCGAAATTTTATATTTACTTGCTGGTCTGTAAACCCCTGTAGTCATATCATCTTCTCTTGTAGACACCATTTTTACTGGTTTATTAATGGCGTTTGATATTTCGGCTACTTCATATACAAAATCGCCATAAAGTCGTCTACCAAAACCACCTCCCATTCTTGTCATATCTATATGGATATCTTCAAGTTTTCTGTCTAATAAGTCTGATACTACTTTAGCTGCTTCCGCCGGAGTTTGAATCGGACCAACCAAATGGACTTTTTCTGAAGTTATATTTGCAAAAAAGTTCATAGGTTCCATACAATTATGTGGTAAAAACGGGGATTCATAAATACGTTCTAAAACTTTATCAGCGTTTGCAAATGCTTTTTTTACATTACCGTCTTTTCGTCTTGTTTTAAACGTTTCACCTTCTAATAAATCCAATAGTAGTTTATCATGAGACTCTGTACTTTCAAGTTCAGAATCATTTTTCCAAATGGCTTTAATTGCTCTTTTTCCTTTTATGGCATCCCAGGTCGTTTTTGCAAGCACAACCATCTTATCACTTTTACTTAATTGTGCTGTCCAACTTGTCTTTTTGCTACCCTCTAAATACGCTCTAGCTTTTTCGCCAATAACAATAACGTCTACAACTCCTGAGAGTGCACGCGCAGCAGTATCATCAAAAGATTCAAGCACTTGTCCAAAAGCAGGCGGTCTTAAAACCGAAGCATAAAGCATGCCTTCTTCTTTATAATCTAGTCCAAATAAAGGTTTTCCTGTAACTATTTTATCAATATCTACATTACCAGCGCCTTTACCAATGATTGTAAAATCTTTAGGGTCTTTTAATGTGACATCCTCAGGGACTTCTAAGGTCGAAGCCTCTAGAACAACATCACCATAACCTAACTTTTCTCCTTTCGCATTTGTAATAATCCCTTTAGCTACTGAGCATTCTGAAGCATCGATACCCCAATTTGCTGCTGCGGCATTTACCAACATTTGTTTTGCAGTGGCTCCTGTTTGTCTTAATGCTTGCCAACTCAGTCTTATAGATTGACTACCTCCAGCAACCTGCCTTGTGTAATTCTCTGTATCTAAAGGTGCTTGTACTACATAAACATCTTCCCAAGCGACATCCAATTCTTCTGCAATAATCATAGGCATAGAGGTTTTAACGCCTTGTCCGATTTCTGGATTGGGAGAAAAAATAGTAACCTTGCCTTCTTTTGAAATTTTTATATAGGCATTAAAATCATTATAATTTAATTGACTTAAATCTATAGGAACTTTTGCTTCTGGTTTACAGGCATTAAATAAGTTAAAACCTATTAACATACCACCACCAGCCAATGCCGATGTTTTTAAGAACGATCTTCTACTGAATGCTATTTGTTTTGAAGGTGTCATTTTTTGTTATTTACAGGTTAGTTAACTTAATTTTTTTGAGGCTACTTTTATAGCTTCTTCAATACTATTATAGGATGCGCATCTACAAATATTACCATGCATTGCATTTCTAATTTCCGATTCATTAGGATTCGGGTTTTTACTTAAAAATGCTGAAGCTGTCATTATTTGTCCAGATTGACAATAGCCACATTGTGGTACATCTATTTCTTTCCATGCTTGTTGTACCGGATGGTCTCCTTGTTCTGACAGTCCTTCTATGGTTGTAATATTTAACCCTTCAGCTTGTGATACTAGAAGTAAACAACTGCGCATGGCATTACCATCTACATGAACGGTACAAGCACCACATTGACCTATTCCACAACCAAATTTAGTTCCTACTAAATCTATCTTATCTCTTAAAACCCATAGTAAAGGTGTATCTGCATCTGCTTCTACAGTATGCTTTTTATTATTAATTTTTAAATTGAAGGTCGGCATAAATGACATATTAAATTAAGTGTATTCCCTAAATGTACAAAAAATAGAAATCTTTTTAACTCCAAAATTTGTTTTAACATTGTTTTAAGATACTGAACTCATCTTGACTTTTTCTATTTCCTAAAAAATGGCTAAAACTCGCCCATATTTTGTTACTTTTTTTATGCTTAGCACTGCTATGCCTTGCAAAAAAAGCCTCATCTGAACAAATTTTATCTCATTTTCGGTTAAAAACAAAAAGTCAAGATGAGTTCACTCTAAAATTCATTTTTATTTTTTAAGCTCTGTAAAACAAAACATTAAGAAATAAGCCCTTATTTTCTATTTTTAATTTTTTTAGATTTGCCGAATACAAATACTACTTATGACTATTATTTCTTCTTTGGGACTTATTTTAATTACATGCATCATTATTTGGAGAGCTTGCGATGGTTTTGAAATGGCTTCTAATTATCTAGGTCGAAATATGAAAGAAGGTATAAAAGGAGCTACCATCAATGCTATTGGAAGCAGTTTACCTGAATTATTTACAACGCTTTTTTTCTTATTTGTTTTAAAAGATAAAGATGGTTTTTCTGGTGGTATTGGTACCACAGCAGGAAGTGCTGTTTTTAATGCTATGATTATTCCTGCTGTTGTTATTTTGGCAGTTATAGGAAAAGGCATTTCTCCTAAAATTGAAATCTCAAGGAAAGTTATATTACGTGATGGGATATCACTTATCATTGCTGAATTAGCTTTAATTTTTGTAATTACCGGACCGTCCTTAAACTGGATCCACGGACTTATTTTAATGGTTCTATATTTTATTTATGTAGCCTATATGCTAATAAGTCAAGGGGCTGGCGATATAGAAAATGACTATGAAGATACTGCCGATGGTGGTAACAGGGCTGTTGCTTTTTTTAAAGGTGATTTATCTACTGTCGTTTTAGGAGATTCTAAAATCAATAAAGTGAAAGCCTTTGGTTTGTTGATACTTTCTGTTTTTTTTATTGGTATGGCTTGTTTTTGGCTTGTTGAAGCTTGTGAACAGTTTGGAACTGCCATTGGCATGCCTATTTATTTTGTTTCTGTGGTACTCGCCTCTGCTGCGACCAGTGTTCCGGATACTATTATTTCATACAAGGATGCCATGAAAGGTAATTATGATGATGCTGTTGCCAATGCTTTGGGTAGTAATATTTTTGACGTTTGTTTTGCACTTGGTCTTCCTCTATTTTTATTCACACTTATTTATGGTCCTATTGAAATGAGTAGTGAGACTATAGAGAATGTTGGACAATTACGTGTATTACTTTTAATTTCAACAATAATAGTTTTTCTGATTTTTGTTTTTGCTAAACATGGTATTAAAAAACTTCATGCGAAGTTATTACTATTATTATATGTGCTGTTTGTGGCTTATTCAATTGGCAAAGGCGTGAGTTATGATATTCCAGTTATTAATGAAATATCCCAGTTGTTGTCTATGATATCTCATTGGTTTTCTTCGATTGTATGGTTTTAGTTTTTTAACAAAACATTGATGATTACCAAAAACGTTCAAAATGATATGATAAATATTATCATTACTAAGAGACCAGAAATCCTATAAATTTAAAGGTATTTCTTTTTAAGTGGATTCCTGCCTTCGCAGGAATAACAATTACTAAAGTTCGTCCTCACTTAAAACAATTAGGAAATCGTTTTCTTCAAGCTCGATAGCCATATCTTTGTCTGGATTAAGCTTAATACCAAAATTAGCATCTAAAGATTTACTTAAATCTCCTTTTCTAATTCCTAAACAAATTTCATCTCGTTGGTGTGCACAGAAAATAGCATCTGCAAATGTTATAGTTTGTGGGAAAGTATCAAAGTATAAAGTTGCCGGTTTTACATATATCTCACTACCATCTTCTGAGAAAATATCATCATAAAAACTCTTCATTAATGTTTCCTCGCTCAATTGCGCTAAAATCATAGTGATTAGCTTATTACTAATAATAAAATCATCCACATTAGTTTGTGTTATAATTTCTTGATTTTCAGAATTTAAAACCTGTGTGATGATTTGCAATCCATTATCTTCATTCAGTAATTTCCTTAATAATAATAGGATAATAAGTGTATCTGAATCTATTTTATCTGCAGATTGCTCTTCCATACTTTGCGATAAAATAACAACAGTATCGTAACTTTCTGGATTTATAGCTTGTAGTTTTTCTAAATCTAACGGATTAGAATCGTGCAGTTTTATATTAAAATCTCCATATTCTGCTGTTACACCTTCAATAATACCCTTTAATTCTTCGGTAGGTGCATCGAACATAATATCAAAATCTGAGCCTTCTAATAAGTAATCTGTGGCCTCTTCTATAAAGACTTCAGCAACCTTGTGCCAACCTAAAATAAGAATACGCTTCTTTTTTTGTTCTAAACGCTTATCTATAATTTTCTTGGAAGTATCTGGAAAGAAATATTGTTTATTATCGAAAGCTATTGTAGAATCGTCTTCTGCTAAAATAACAACGGTACCTCCATTTTTAAGTACAGTATCTGTTGGGGGGCGTAAAATCAATCCGTTTTCTTCTGAATAGATTCCTAAAGGAATCCCATCTTCCATGTGATAGCTCAACTCATAAAAATTGGTATTATTCCAATCATCTTCATAAAAATAGATTTCACAACCATCAAACGATAAAATTTCTTTATAAACCGTATCCAAACCACTTGTTAAAGATGTTTGAATAAGGAGTTTCCCCATAATATCCCAACTGTCTATGGCAATGATATTATCGTCTTCAAAAAAGCTGATAATGTCTCGTTTTTCTTTGGTAAAAATTTCAGCAATTATTGGTAATTCATTTTTGCCATCTTGACAAGCCGTAATTGCTAATATAGATTTAACAGATTGTACATCACTAGCTACTTTTTTACTCATGGTAGCACTTTCTGAACAATTAGCCAATATAATTATAGAACGTGCAGACTCTAAATTTACACGCTTTAATTCATTAATATTTGCATAATCACCTTGTGTCGTAATAACCTCTGTAGTTAGTGTATCTGGAAGACGTTTAGTAATCAGGTTATCCATTACCTCTTTATCTTCCCTTGATAAGATAACAACTGATGCTTTGTCTTCACTCTCATTAGCTAAGATAAGCTCTCTAATAACATCGACAACGCGTTCGTTCCAACCTAAAATTATGGTATGGTTATTTTCTATAACCTTACCTCTTCCTTTTCTAAAATCATAAAGCATGGTATCTAATGCCGTCGTTATAAAACCTATAAGCATAGACAATAAAATAACGCCTGTTAACCCAGAAAGCACTGTTAAAATCTTGAGATAGGTTGGTGCTTCATTATCCTGATTCATATTTCCAGGATCTGTCATTTCTAAAAACGTCACCCAAATATCTCTAAAAACGTTGCCTGTATAATCTAAACTTGGAAATAGGTTTATGAGTAGTAATCGTATGCCTGTTAGAACTACAAAAACAACAATGAATAAAATTAAAAGACTTTTGAATATGGATGCGCCTCCTTTACTTAAAAAACGTTCAGCTTTATAGTTTAAACGTTCTCTGAAAGAATTTTTCATAAGATAAGTTGATGGTGGTTAGAGTTTGAAGTACTTAATAATTTCGAATTTTAGTTGAGTTGTTCAACAAATTCTGCCATTATACCTTTGATATGAGCTGAAGACATTTCCATGATGACCCCCATTTCAAGAATCATTGCTTTTTCTGAATCATCAAAATGCCCATCAGAATAGGCCACATCTAAAGCGCATTTTATTAATAGTTCTTTACCATGCTCGTTTAAAGATGGTCCAACATTTTTTAAATAGGTTGAAATATCACTAGAATCTGCTTGTACTTCTTTAATGTAATCATCTAATTGAAAAGAAGACATATCATTATGCCCATATTTATTAATGATACTTAGTACCATTACCTTTTCATTATTATCAATAACACCATCTGCCAACATAATTTTCACCATAACATGACGTATGGCTTGCTCATACATAGCCATAAACGCTTCTCTATCTGTAGATGCTGTATTATCTATCACTTTAGTGATAAAAGTGCCTTTACAATGGTCGCACTCTACATACTCGCCTTTACTTCCTAAAGGAATTAGTGGAATAAAATATAAGGTGAAAAATTGAGTTACTTTTCTGTGTCGGTACCCTCTATTGTCTTCACATTGAGGACAATTAAAAGTTCCTGTTGCTTTGGTTGAACGCACACCTCTAGTTCCAAAAATAATCATATGCAGCAGTTTGGGTTAAATTAAAATATTGTCTAAATATAGTAATTTAACTCAAAACATAGAAAACAGTCATTATAATCACTGACTAATTCCAATCACATTAAGTACAATTTCTGGACTAAAAAATCAAAACCCCTAACATTTAAATCACATCAAGCTCCTTACCTATTTTAGTAAAGGCTTTAATAGCTTTATCCAAATGATGGCGCTCATGCCCTGCTGATAACTGCACACGTATTCTTGCTTTTCCTTTTGGTACTACTGGATAGAAAAAACCGATGACATAAATCCCTTCTTCCAATAGTTTTGAAGCGAACTCCTGCGCTAATGTTGCTTCGTATAGCATAACAGGCACTATAGGATGATCTCCTGGAACAATATCAAATCCTGCTGCTGTCATCTCTTTTCTAAAATATTGGGTGTTTTCTTCTAATTTATCTCGAAGTTGAGTCGAAGCGCTTATAATGTCTAGCACTCTAATAGAAGCACCAACGATGGAAGGTGCTACAGTATTAGAAAACAAATAAGGTCTGGAACGCTGTCTTAACAGATCGACAATTTCCTTTCTTGCTGCTGTGAATCCGCCAGAAGCACCTCCTAAAGCCTTACCATAGGTTCCTGTTATAATATCTACACGTCCCATAACATTTCTGTACTCATGTGTACCTCTACCCGTTTTACCAATAAATCCTGTTGAGTGACATTCATCAATCATAACCAAAGCGTCATACTTATCTGCTAAATCACAAATTTTATCAAGTTGAGCTATGGTTCCATCCATAGAAAAAGAACCATCTGTAACGATTAACTTTCTACGTGATCCTTCGGCTTGAATTAATTGTGTTTCCAGATCGGTCATATTATTATGTGCATACCTGAATCGTTTTGCTTTACATAAACGAATACCATCAATTATAGAAGCATGGTTTAAAGCATCAGAAATAATAGCATCTTCTGCGTTTAAAATGGGCTCGAACACCCCACCATTAGCATCAAAGGCAGCAGCATATAAAATACAATCTTCCATACCTAAAAACGATGCTGTTTTTTGCTCTAATTCTTTATGAATATCTTGCGTGCCACAAATAAAACGCACAGAAGACATACCATACCCATGAGAATCAATGGCTTTTTTACCTGCATCAATAACTTCTGGATGTGATGATAAACCTAAATAGTTATTTGCACAAAAATTTAATACTCCCGATGATATTGTTGTGCTTATTTCCGACCCTTGAGGGGTTGTTATGATTCTTTCTGATTTATATAATCCTGCAGCTTTGATTTCTTCAATTTCATTCTGCAAATCATGCTTTATGTTAGAGTACATAGTTTTCTGTTTTGATATTATTTTTAACTTAAATTGTCATTTCGTATTGAGCTTTTAGCTCTCTAATCATGGTTTCTGTAATAGAATACAAATCGTATTTAGGTTGCCATCCCCAATCCATTTTAGCTTCAGAATCATCGATAGATTTTGGCCATTCTTCCGCAATATCTTGTCTAAAATCTGGTTTATAATCGATTTTAAAATCAGGGTATAATTCACGGATTTCCGATGCAATTTCTTTTGGTGAAAAACTTATTCCTTCTATATTGTAGGACGTTCTCATTTTAATATTTTCTACTGGTGCTTCCATAATCTCTATAGTAGCTCTAACTGCATCATCAATAAAAATCATAGGTAGCACTGTATCTTCCCTTAAAAAACAAGTAAAACGTTCATTTAAAACAGCTTTATGATAAATATCTACGGCATAATCTGTAGTACCTCCACCTGGTAATGATTGATACCCAATGATACCTGGATAACGAATAGACCTAACGTCTAAACCATATTTAGTATGGTAATATTGTGCCCAATTTTCCCCATCTACTTTACTTATACCATATACTGTTGTTGGGTCTAAATATGTATTATTTGGTGTGTTATTTCTTGGTGCGCTATTTCCAAACACTGCTATTGAGCTAGGATAAAACACCTTCTCTATATTATAGATCCTAGCAACTTCCAGTACGTTTAACCAGGTTTTCACATTGATATTCCATGTTCCTAACGGGTTTTCTTCTCCTTTAGCTGATAAAATGGCTGCTAAGTGATAAATTTGAGTCACTTTATATTGTACTACAACCTCTTTAATTCTATCTATATCTGTAGCATCAATAACTTCAAATATACCATTTGTATCTTCACTTTTTCTTATATCTGAAGCAATAATTCTTTCTTTTCCGTATTTGTCCTGTAAGGCTTTCGTTAGTACTTTTCCAACTTGACCGTTAGCCCCTATAACTAAAATTGCTGTATCCATAATAGTATTATTTGCTAACAAAATTACATATTACAGCTTTTAAAACATAAAATACACATAAACTAAGTAATTATTACTATTATATGAATTTAAAAAAGCTATATTTACTTTTTAACAATTAAATAATTGCTTTTTGCAATAATTTTTATTTGACGTTTTATGGAAAATTTGGATCAAACGGACATTACCATTCTTAGAATTTTACAAAAGGATTCTAAAAAAACAGCCAAAGAGATTGCTAAAATTTTAAATTTGACACCTTCTCCTGTTTACGAACGCATCCGTAGACTTGAAAATCAAGGTTTTATAAAAAAGTATGTGGCTATTCTGGACAAGAAGCTACTGGAACGATCTGTAACGACTATATGTCAAGTATCTATGCGTTATCATAGTGAAGCCTTTATTGAAAAGTTTGAAGAACAGATTCAAAATCTACATGAAGTTCAGGAATGCTATCACATGGCTGGTCAAGTAGATTTTATATTAAAAATAAACACAAAAGGCTTGGAAGATTATCACAACTTCGTGAAGTATAAACTTTCCAAAATTGAAAATATAGGTGTGTTGAATAGTACGTTTGTTTTAAAGGATATTAAAAATTCTTCGGAGTTTTATATTTAATGCCCATTCATAATTAATATGCTTCTCAATTAGATCTAGACTTTGCTCAGTATAAGCCAAGTCATATGACTAGACGATTATAGTTATAAGACTTTTGTTGTATCGTAGAAATCGATCTTGAGAATACTTAGATTAATTAAAAGTGTCTTTAACAAACTCTAAAGCTCGTTTTTCGTTATAGTAAACATTCTTTTTATCTACAAACCCCACATGTCCGCCATGTTGAGGCATCTCTAAATAAAGATTTGGATTGTTTTTTGCTTCTTTTATTGGATAACATTCTGGAGATAAAAATGAATCGTTTAAAGCATTAATGATTAAAGTTGGTATCTTAATATTTGGAAGAAATTGTAAGCAGCTACATTTTTCATAATAGTCTAAAGCGTCTTTAAAACCATGTGCTTTGGATGTATAGACATTATCAAAGTCGAATAATGTTTTTATAGATGCTAAGTCTTTAAGACTTAAATCTTCTTTAAAACGTTGTTGTTTGATTTTCAAACGATTTACTAAATATTTTAGAAATCGATTGTGATACAACACATTTTTAAAAGTATGTAACGTTTTTGCTGAACCATACAAATAACAGGGGACTGAAGCTGTAACCGCTGCTTTTATTTGGTTAGGCAACACCTCTCTTTCTCCTAAATATTTTAAAATCATGTTGGCTCCCAGACTAATCCCTTTTAAATAAATTTCTGAATAGTCTTTTTCTGAAATAATATGCTCTATAATAGCTTCTAAATCTTCGGTTGCTCCAGAGTGATAACTACGGTATTTTAAATTATCTTCTCCACTACATCCTCTAAAATTCACGCAAACGGCATCTATACCATTATTATTAAATAGTTTTGCTGAACCAGTCATATATGGTCGTTGTCCATTTCCTTCTAGCCCATGCAATAAAACAACTAGCTTCTTTGTTTTTTCTTTCGAAAAACTCCAATCTAAATCAATAAAATCGCCATCAAACAATATCATACGTTCCCGTTCTTGCTTTACATCTTTAACACGTCTTACAAGCCCAGAATACACGGTTGAAATGAATCCATTTCTAAAAAAGAAAGACGGTTTATACTTTGAGTCTATTACTGGCATGTTTTAGGGTTCAGTATTCAGTATTCAGTATTCAGTATTCAGTATTCAGTATTCAGTATTCAGTATTCAGTATTCAGTAAAAGGTGCTTTTTCATCTATGGATTTACGTATCATTTACAACATTTTATTAATAATTTTATAACATAAATTGAATTTCGAAAAAACTGCCACTGCTTACTGTTCACTATTCGGAGTTTAGAGTTTAGAATTTAAAAATCAAACTTCCAGGGAAGTAAATTTAAAATCGGTGCCATTGAACAGCCCCTTATCACTTAGTTTTAATGAAGGGATGACTAGTAAAGCCATAAATGATAATGTCATATACGGTGCATAAAGTTTACTTCCTAAATCCTTTGCCATAGTATCTAATGCCGCATATTGTCTTCCTATAGTTTCACCATCTTTATCACTCATAATACCAGCGACAGGGAGTGGGACTGTCTTTTCATCTGAATTAGAAACCGCACAGATACCTCCTGTACCTTCAATAAGTAAGTTAACGGCTTTGCATATGGCTTCATCACTAACACCTACTACAATAATATTGTGAGAATCGTGGCCTACTGAAGAGGCAATGGCGCCTTCTTTTAATCCGAAATTTTTAATAAAAGCAATGGCTGGTTTTTGATTTTGATATCTATTAACAACGGCCATTTTAAGGATGTCGTTTTCAGTATTAGAAACCAAATTTCCATTTAAAACTGAAGTGTTAGCAATAAGTTCATTTGTTACTAATTGATCTTCTAAAGCTTCTATGACACGAATTTGTTTTGCAGACGATTCAACTCTAAAATCTGATACTTTCTTTTTATTACAATTAAAGTTATTAAGATTTTTAAACGCTACCGGTTGTATTAAAGATGTACCTTTATCGAAAACCAACTCACCGTTTATATAGGTTTGAATGGTTATAAAATGGATTAAATCTTCAACAACAATAAAATCTGCAAGCTCACCTTCTTGTAATAAACCAACATCTAAATTGTAATGTTTTACGGGGTTAACACAGGCTACTTTTAATACTTTAAAAACATCCATTCCTTTTGCTACTGCTATGGCACATAAATCATTAATATGATGTAATAATAGATCGTCTGGATGTTTATCATCACTACAAAACATCATATTTTCAAAATGTTCTGGAAGTAAATCTATTAAAGCTTCGAAGTTTTTGGCGGCACTTCCTTCTCTAATTAGAATTTTCATGCCTTTTTCAAGCTTTTCCAAAGCTTCTTCGTAAGTAAAACATTCGTGATCTGTAGAGATTCCAGCATTAATATATTTTGTAACATCATCCCCTCTTAATCCAGGGGCATGTCCATCTACAGGTTTATTATAGTGTTTTGCCCATGCTATTTTTTTTAACACCTCGTCGTCGTCAAACAACACACCTGGGTAATTCATCATTTCTGCCAGATATTTGATGTCTGGATTTTTAAGCAGTTCTTTAATATCATCAGAATTTATAACAGCTCCCGCAGATTCAAAATGAGTTGCCGGCACACAAGATGGTGCTCCAAAATTGAATTTAAAAGGCACCTTCTTTCCATTATCAATCATAAATTCTACGCCTTCAACGCCCAATACATTAGCTATTTCATGAGGATCTGAAACGGTTGCAACTGTGCCATGTTTTACAGCTAATCTTGCAAATTCACTAGGTACTAACATAGAACTTTCTATGTGGATGTGTGCATCTATAAACCCTGGTAGTATATAGTGATTTACATTATGCTCTTTTTCCTGAATAGAAATAATCTTCCCTTCTTTAAAGGTTACTTCTCCTTTATAGATACGTCTGTTTTGTATATCGACTATTTGTCCTTGTAGTTTCAAATTATCAGTTAATTAGGTGCTTCGACTGCGCTCAGCATGACTATGTTATTTTAATTCTACTTTTA
This sequence comes from Flavivirga abyssicola, assembly GCF_030540775.2. Classification (GTDB taxonomy): domain Bacteria; phylum Bacteroidota; class Bacteroidia; order Flavobacteriales; family Flavobacteriaceae; genus Flavivirga; species Flavivirga abyssicola. The sequence continues at coordinate 4,522,883 of NZ_CP141266.1, forward strand.
GAATATTTTTTGTTTTTTCATTTACTTTAAAACGATTATCTGCACGTTTGCCTATTACCCAAACAATATCTTCTCCAGAGCATAGTAGCTTTATGTTTTCTTTATCTAGTAGTGATAATTTTTCGTCTTTAAAATACTTACTCAATTTCTTCTTACCAGACATTCCTATAGGGTAAAACAGGTCGCCTTCTTTCCATGTTCTTACTGTTAGCGGATATTTAAGTAATGTTTTATCTACGTAAATAGTATGATTGTTTTTTACTAAAATAGTATCCGTTTTATCAAAAAACAAAATACCCATGCCTGTCTTTACTTGCTTGTCTGTTTCTGAAATTACAATAAATTCTTCGTCTGTTTCTAAATTAATTTCACTTAGTAAAAGATGGTCTCTATCTTTTATTAAACGGTGTGTTGGGGATAGTATCTGCTTTCCGGATTGAGCATTTAACAAATCGGCAATATCATTCCATTCTGTAAATCCATAGTCTTTAAATACCTCAAACAAATACGCTTTTGGATTGCTTAATTTTTTAAATTCTTCAACCTTGAATACTATTTGATTGTTTTCAATAGTTGTTATAGCTCTATTTAATAAGTCTTCAATACTTGCTTCTACAATATCTGCTGTATCATTTAAGTTTTTAAGTGTCGTTTGGAAATTCTGCAATAATTGAGGGTTGATCTCTTTTAAAACGGGAACAATGTCATGTCTCAATTTATTTCTTAAATATTTAGAGGATGCGTTACTGCTATCTTCTCGCCATTCAAAATCGTTCGCTTTTGCATATGTTTCAATAACTTCTCTAGAAAATGGCAATAGCGGTCTAACAATATTATCATTTACTTCTGGGATGCCTGTTAATCCTTCTAGCCCTGTACCTCTGGACAGATTAATCAAAAAGGTTTCTAGATTATCATCAGCATGATGGGCTGTTAAAATATAATCGAATTGTAGTTGTGACGCTAGTTCTTCAAACCAATCATAACGCAGTTTTCGAGCGGCCATCTGAGTTGATAATTTACTGTCTTTAGAATAACCTTTAGTATCAAAACTTTCAATAAAAGCTTCTAAACCTAAGTCTTCTGCTAATTGTAGCACGAAACTTTCGTCAGCATCACTTTCTTTTCCTCTTAAATTAAAATTACAATGTGCTAAAGCTATGTTTAGGTCTAATTTATGGCATAAATGCGTTAAAACGATACTGTCTATACCTCCAGAAATAGCAATGAGAAGTTTGCTTTCTTTTAGGAAAGGTAGTTTGTTATTTATATGTTTTTTGAATGGTTCTAACACGTTTCAAAGTTAATATTTTTAATTGTTGTTACGCTGAGATTCGCTGAGATAACTCAGAGACACACAAAGTATGATCTTACTCTCGCGGCACAAAGGCGCAAAGATAGTACTAGTACTGATAACTGCTACTGAATACTGGATACTGTTTTACTGAATACTAATTTTCCAAAACTGTTCGCATGGCCTTTGTTTTTACCAAATATTCTTTATAATAACGTTGCCTACTGACAAGACTCTTCTTTTTTAATGCTGCGAACTGTCACTGAATATTGAAAATTGTGTCGTTAGTTTTTTCTCGCTAAAACGCAAAGACGCAAAGAAAATACTGAGACTGTCACTGAACACTGAATACTGGATACTAAATACTAGTTTTCCAAAACGGTTCGCATGACCTTTGTTTTTACCAAATACTCTTTATAATAACATTGCCTACTGACAAAACTCTTCTTTTTTAATGCTGCGAACTGTCACTGAATATTGAAAATTGTGTCGTTAGTTTTATCTCGCTAAAACGCAAAGACGCAAAGATAGTATTAGTACTGTTAACTGCTACTGAATACTGTTTACTGAATACTAATTTTCCAAAACTGTTCGCATAGCTTTTGCTTTTACCAAACATTCTTCGTATTCTTTTAGCGGATCACTTTTGGCTGTTATGGCGCCTCCTACAGAGTATGACACATACTTTTTTGTTTCGTTATAGAGAATACTTCTAATAACGACATTAAAATCGAAATCACTTGTAGGTGAAAAATACCCAACTGATCCAGAATATAGTCCACGTTTGGTTTCTTCTAATTTTTCAATAATTCGCATGGCAGAAATTTTTGGAGCTCCTGTCATACTCCCCATAGGAAATGTACTCTTAATAACATCGACAGCATGTGTTGTTTCTTTAATCTTAGAAGTGACCGTAGAAATCATCTGGTGTACTTGATCAAACGTATAAACCTTGGTTAATTCCTCAACCTCTACACTCCCTTTTATAGCTGTTTTTGAAAGATCGTTACGCACCAAATCAACAATCATAATATTTTCACTACGTTCTTTTGTATCTTTAGACAAAGCTTCTTTTAGTGCTTCATCTTCTAATGTATTCTCCGAACGCTTTGCCGTTCCTTTTATGGGCTGCGAAATAATAGTTTCTTTATCTTTTTTTAAATAACGCTCTGGGGATGCAGACAATAAATATTTGTCTCCAAACTTTAAGAATGTTGCAAAAGGGGGTTTAGATATATTATTAAGCTTTAAATACGTATCCAGTGGATTAATACTGGTATTTTCGGCATAAAACTCCTGACAAAAATTAGCTTCATAAATATCACCTCTATGAATATGAGCAAGCATATTATTTACTTTTTCAAAATATTCGTCTTTATGTATTCGGAGTTTTATTTTAATATCGTTTGACACCCTTTGACTTAGTTCATCTTGAGTGCAGTCAAAGGGTTCAGGGTGACATGTCTTCTTACTTTGAATTTCTTTTAAATCATCCTCAAATTCATCATCAACACATTTTAAATACTGTATTTCAACTTGATCTTCTTTAAATAAAAATAATTTTTTAGGCTGAAAAAAGTACAGATCAGGGAATTCTAAACTATCAAAGTTATTGGAACTTAAGTCTTCAACATCATTTTTTAAATCATATGTTAAATATCCAAAAACCCAATCGTTAACATTGGTTTGGTATTCCTTAAGCATCTCAAAACTTCCTTCAAAATTCGTTTGAATACTTGTAAAAGCATCTACTGCCAATACTGCATCAAAGTTAGAATGGTTTTGTTTGTAGTTATTAGAGTCTAACCAAATAACGTCATCAAATTGCTGACTCCAAATCAATAATTGATTTTTAAATTGGTTGGGATTATCTAAACTGTGAATTTGTGTTGTCCTCAATAATAAAATTTAATGTGTAAAGTTAGTTAGAATCCTTAAAAAATTATAAGTTTTGCAAAGTAAACAATTTGAATATATTTTCATGTATACTTTAGAAAACGAAAAATTAAAAATAGCAGTCAAAAAAACAGGAGCAGAATTATGTAAAATTACTTCGGTAAAAAAAGACATAGATTTTATGTGGGATGCTAATCCAAAGATTTGGGGAAGTTACGCCCCTAATCTATTCCCAATAATTGGAGCTTTAAAAGACGGGGCTTATTTTTTTGAAAATAACATTTATAAACTCCCAAAACATGGTCTTGTAAGAAACAATGATAAACTTGTGTTACAAGAACAAGATCAGGATGCTTTAACTTTTAAATTGAATTATGATAAGGACTCTTTAAAAATATATCCTTTTAAATTTGAATTTTTTATTACTTATCAGCTCATAGATAATATACTTACTATTACGCATACTATAAACAACCTTGACGATAAGACCATGTATTTTTCTCTAGGTGGTCACCCTGCTTTTAAGTGTCCTGTATATAACAATGAGGCTTATAATGATTACTATTTAGAATTTGAACACACAGAAAACTCTAAAACTCATTTAATAAATATGGAAAATGGGCTTATTTCGGATAAAACAAAACCTGTTTTTAACAAGTCAAACACATTAGCATTGAAGCATGATTTATTTAATGAAGACGCGCTTATTTTTAAAGATTTAAAATCTAAAAGTGTTACTTTAAAAAGTAAATCACATAGTTCCATTCTTACGGTTAGTTATGAAGATTTTCCTTATTTGGGGGTTTGGGCAAAACCTAATGGTGACTATGTTTGCATTGAACCGTGGCTTGGTATTGCTGATAACGAAAATACCAATCAGCATCTAAAAGATAAAGAAGGTATGCTAACTTTAATGCCGCAAAAAACATTTACAGCCTCTTATAGTATTGAAATACACAACAGTCATTTATAAATATATTAAGCTTAACTTTGCTGGCTAAATAGCATCATTTTGAGTTTTCAAGATTTAAATTTAAATACCCCACTTTATAACGCTTTAGATGATTTGGGTTTTACAACCCCTACGCCTATACAGGAACAAGCATTTAATGTTGTTAGTTCTGGTAAAGATATGGTAGGTATTGCACAAACAGGTACTGGTAAAACCTTTGCCTATATGTTACCTATTATTAAAAATTTAAAATACTCTACTCAAGAAAACCCACGGGTTTTAGTTTTGGTTCCTACACGTGAATTGGTTGTGCAGGTAGTAGATGAAATAGAAAAGCTTTCTAAATACATTAACAATCGTATTTTAGGAGTCTATGGGGGCACCAATATTAATACACAAAAGCAAGCTGTAACTGAAGGTATTGATATTCTGGTAGCGACTCCCGGAAGGTTATATGATCTGGCTTTAAGCCGGGTTTTACAGCTTAAATCTATACAGAAATTAGTGATTGATGAAGTTGATGTGATGCTCGATTTAGGGTTTAGGCATCAGTTAATCAATATTTTTGATATCCTGCCAGAACGTAGACAAAACATTATGTTTTCGGCAACTATGACGTTAGATGTTGATGATTTAATTAGTGATTTCTTTAAAAGTCCTAAGCGTGTTTCTATTGCTGTTTCAGGTACACCGCTTGAAAACATTTCGCAAACACGTTATAATGTTCCAAATTTTTATACCAAAGTCAATTTATTAACACATTTACTAAATGACACCGAAACTTTTAATAAGGTTTTAATTTTTGTGGCTTATAAACGTATGGCTGACCGTTTGTTTGAAAAACTAGATGAAATATTCCATGAGGAGTTATGCGTCATTCATTCTAATAAAACACAAAACTACAGGTTACGAAGTATTGAACAATTTAGAAATGGCGAGAATCGCATTTTAATCGCAACTGATGTAATGGCGCGTGGATTGGATATTGACAACGTATCTCATGTTATCAATTTCGATACACCTTTATATCCAGAAAATTACATGCATCGTATTGGTAGGACAGGTCGTGCTGAGCGCAAAGGGAAATCGATTGCTTTTTCTACTGAAACCGAACAAGAGCCTATTGAGAATATTGAGTCTTTAATGAATATGAAGATCCCTCTTTTGGAAATCCCTCCTATTGTTGAAATTTCTACTGAATTAATTGAAGAGGAGCGTCCACAAATAAAAGAGCGCAACAACCCTACGAAACGAAAAGATGAAGATGCTCCAGGTCCAGCATTCCATGAAAAGAAAGCTAAAAACCAAAAGGAGAATTTAGGCGGTTCCTATAAATTTAAAATAGCTAAGAAATACAAAAAGCCTAAAACCAAAGGTGATAAAAATTACAATAAACGTAATAAGAGAAAGTAGTTTTTTAGTGTTCAGTTTCAGTGGCAGTTTACAGTTGCTTTCGTTTTCAATATTTATATTTTTAGATTTGCTTTAAGTATAAGGCTTCGTTAAGTGGATTCCTGCTGTAGTTTATCTTGAGCGAAGACGAAAGGCAGGAATGACAAAATCCAAGGAAATATTGTGTATCTTATCTGGTTATTGTTAACTTAACCGAAGCAAGCAAAACCATTAGGTTTATAGTATTTTAATCTAGCTATTTTAAGTTTTTATACAATTGTGAATCACTCAAAATTTCTTGCTCCATTTTCTTTGCTTCTTCTTTATTCAGATCGATCTTTTTTAAACCGTTTTCCCCGATTCTTTTAAAAATCAAGTTTTCAGAAATTTACACATAATAAATAATACAAAAATCCCTTTTCAAATTAATGAAAAGGGATTAATTAATCATATAAACGCTAAGTAAAACTTTTAATCAACTCTTCTGAAATGTTTTTAATATAATAAGACCTATTCTTATTAAAACAAAAGTAATACTACCAAACACCGTAGTTAAAAAAGAAACCTTTAGTCCTCCTGCTAATCTGGGCGTAGATATTATATCCGTAGCTTCTACAATATCGAAGGCAGTAATAAGACCTATCATGGATCCTAAAAATCCCAACACCAATCCTAATAAGCTTGCATCGGATGCCAGAGCAGACATTTTTTTAGAGACTTCTCCATCCTTATTTAAATATAGAAATCCTCTAATTAAAAAGAATATGGCTACTAAAAGACATATCAATATCAACGACATGAATAATGGTCCGCCTTCGTAAAATCTCTTAACTAGTTCTGAAAAAAAACTTCTTCCTTGTAATATATATAATATTCTCATAATTTATAAATTTATTGTTTTTTAATGAATGTTTTGGGCGCATGTCCCGAGTTTTTAAGTATGACTATTTTATTTTTAATATCGAAGTCTAAAACAACCCCCGAATTATTTAGTGTAGTAAACTCTATTTTTGGTCTGGCTGATAGCTCTAGTAAATTAGAACACTCCGTTCCACCTATTAATGTTTTTCCATGAGCCTCGAATACCAGTTTGAAAGGAAGCTCCTTACTCTCATAAACCCCTGCGTATTGCTTTATCTCTTCTTCTGTTAACTCAATAGTGTCAAAATTGGGTATTATTATATCTTTACCCGTTACTGCATTCACGGCATTAAATATGATAGACATCGGATCAAAATCCAGTGCATTAGTATTTAAAGCTATTGCAATTTCTAATTTTGGTATATATATTAACATAGACAGAAAGGAATCGATCCCGCCATTATGTCCAAAAAATGTTATTCCGTTCTTTTTCATGCTAAAAATGCCACTACCACATTCATTCTCAATTCTAGTCATTAAAGCGAAACTTTCTTTGGTCATTAATTTATTATTAAATAACGCATCTATAAAAACAACTAAATCTGAAGGATTAGATACGATACTCCCTGCGCCTCCAGGAACACTCATATGGGTTTGATTATCTTCATGCCATGCTTCATTCTCAAAATAATAAGACAAACATTCTTTATCTGTTATATCTATGTTACTACCATAATACGTGTTATCTAAATCAAGTTTATCTACAATTCTTTCTTCTAAAATTGCTTTATACGATTTGTTCTCTATTTTTTCCAAAATATATCCTAGCAACACATAATTAGTATTACTGTACTCATGCTTTACTCCTGGTTGGAAAATAACATCATATTTTAGAATTCTCGACAACATATCTGCTTGGGTTGTTGGCTCTAGCATCCAAGTTTGGAAGTCCTCATCATTAGTGATATTAAATAAGCCACTGCTATGATTTAATAAATTGGCAATAGTGATGTTTGATGCATTTGCAACCTTCGGAAAATAAACAGATAGCTTATCCCCTAATTTGATTTTTCCCTCATCTACCAACTGGAAAATTAATGTTGCGGTAAATGTTTTTGTAATAGAACCTATTCTATATTTATTAGCTACTGTTGCTAATTTACTGTCGTTCTGATCGATGTACTGAAAGCCCACAGATTTATTATAAACGGATTCTCCTTTTTGCAGAATAGATAAACTTCCCATAACTTTATTATTTTGATATAATAACTCTAGAAAGGAATCCAATTGTTTATAATTAGTACTTTGAGAGAAACCTGTTGTTGTTACTAATAGTAGTATTAATAGTAGTTTTTTCATTTGCTATACAATTTTAATATGAATTAGAAATTTTAAACATGCAAGTAGACCTTGAGTTTTTTATTATATCTTCAATTATACTCCTACATTAAAAACTATAGGATATAAGCAATGGCTTTCCATTACTAGTTTTGTTAAAAGAATTGATAATATTATCATAACTAATGGTTTTAATTAAACATGACACAAATTTATAATGCTTTTATAACCGATTAATTAAAATGCGATGGATGACTGATTTAGCAATTAAAATAGCATCTTGTTAAAACTATTGTTAAATTGGTTATCCGTCTACAAAAAACAAATTAGCTATAGAAATATGGTATTATTGTAATATTATTTAAGCAAATGCTAACAAGACAATTCTTTTTTAACAAAATAGGTCAGTTATTACTCCATGTTATATTTTGGTGTGGTGTCCTTTTGTTCTACACCTATTTTTTTGGTTTTGATAGCGTTGATTTTAGCTATGTATTATCGTTTTCACTGTTTTTAATGCCTATAACTATTGCTACTACTTATGTTTTTATTTACGAACTCATACCTAGTTATCTTATAACAAAAAAATACTTTCTATTTGGTCTATATAGCTTATACACCGTTATAATCTCTTCTTACCTCATAGTTATCTCGGTATTTTATGGATTAATCTATTTATCCCATTTTCGATATGCAAACATGGCACCAATTAGTAGAAATTTATTTTTTGTTGCCACTGCGGTATACTTGGTCGTTATTGTAGTAAGCGGGTTTAAAATGTTAAAACTTAATTTAAAACACATTGAACAAGCTAATAAACTAGAAAATAAAATTTTAGAAACGCAACTTAAACTAAAAGAACAGCAGCTTAATTATTTAAAGATGCAGATTCATCCTCATTTTTTATTCAACACATTAAATACCATGTATGGTTTTGCTTTAAAAAAAGCGGATGAAGCACCAGAAATGATCTTAAAACTCTCTAACTTATTAGATTATTTACTTTATAAAGTAGACAAACCTTTTGTTTTACTAACTGACGACATTGATCATATTAAAGATTATATAGAGTTAGAAAAAATGCGGTTTAATAATACGTTGGATGTTATTTTTTTAACGGAACAGATCTCCGAAAATATTATGATAGCTCCCATGCTATTATTGCCTTTTATAGAAAACAGTTTTAAACATGGTACTATTAAAAATGGTTTGTTAACCATTAAAATAACGTTAACTTGTAGAGATAAAAACATCTATTTTAATATTGAAAATACAAGCACACAACCTGAAACTTATAAAAATGGCATTGGGTTGGAAAATATACAAAAGCGATTGGATTTACTATATAAAGATCATTATACATTACATATTACTAAGGATAGTGATCTTTTTAAAGTGAATTTAATTTTAAATACCAATACCACAGAATAATTGTTACAAAACAAAAACATATCGTGCCTTATTATCGATGATGAACTCATAGCCAGAGAGGTTATAGAAACCCATCTAAAAAAAATGCCCGATATTAAAACCATTGCCAGCTGTGGTAATGCTATTGAAGCCTTTAGTTATATAAGAAATAACCATATCGATTTGATTTTTTTAGATATTAACATGCCAGAAATATCCGGGATCTCCTTTGCAAAATCAATTAACAAAGACATTAAAATTATTTTCACAACCGCCTATCGGGATTATGCTGTAGAAGGCTTTGAGTTGCAAGCAGTCGATTACTTATTAAAACCAATTTCTTTTAATCGCTTACTAAAAGCTATTAATAATTATTTTGAAATATACAGCGAAGCAAAACATGAAACAATCCAAAATGTAGATTCTAATGATTTTATGTTTGTTCGGTCTGATAGACGTATGATAAAAATAGATTTTGAGGCTATTATTTTTATTGAAAGTTACAGTGATTATATTAAAATTCATTTAGCAGATAATACTATTGTAACTAGAGAAACCATTAGTGCTATAGAAGCGAAATTACCTGCTAAAAAATTTATTAGAATCCACAGATCTTATATTATCTCTATAAATAACATTGTTTCTTTTACAAATGAAGAAATAGTTATTAATAATAAGTCACTACCAATTAGCAGAAGTTATAAAAAGGAAGTCTTACAAATTTTAGAAAGGTTTTAAAAAAGATGCCCCTTTTCAAACTAATGAAAAGGGGAGCTATAGAAAGTTGCTAAAAATCAGGATAAGTAACCAACCAAAACTTTAACCCTAACTAAAGTTAATCCTTAATTTTTACTTGGCTCTCTACGATATCTTTAATAGGAATGACTAATTTTCCTTCCTTAGTTTTTAACGTAATAGATATGCTATCTATTGTTTCAACCTCTCCTTTTATATCATTAAATTCGATGACCTGTCCAATTTCGTATATTTTTCTGGTATAAAACGCTTTTAAAACGTCTCCAACAACCTTTTGTGCTCCAAATCCGAACGCTAAAGCAAATGCTAACAGAAAAGCCGCTAAAATCATGGTTAAGTTACTCGTAATAATTTCGGTATTAACACCAGCCTGATTTAATGCTGTTATAGAAGTAAATATGAGGATTATAAAAAATACAACTTGGCTTATAACTTTAGCTCCAGATAAGTCCATAGATTCAAAAAAAGTTTTTAACCCTTTTTTGATAACATTTGCTAAAATTAATCCGACCGTGAATATGACTAATGCAGAAAATAATTGAGGTAAATACCCTAACAGGTTACTTATTTGCTCAGAAATCATGGTTAAATTCATAATATCTGATGCCATAATTAATAGCATGATATACATGACCCATTTTACAAAATTTGATATCACTTTTACGGTATCAAAATTCAATTTTTTCCCTTCAACAATCTCAATGTCATTAATAGCAGCATCTAGTTTGTTGGTCTTAGCCAATTTTAAAGCTTTCTTGATAATTTTAATAACGAGTTTAGTCACCAACCAACCTATAAATAAGACTATAATGGTTCCTATTATGTTGGGAAATATGTCTGTTATTTCAAGCCACATCTTCCTTAAAGATTCCATGGCCACATCTTTAGCTTTTGTTGCTTCTTCCATATTTTATTTTGTTAATGTTATATTCTGTTTTGGCTTATTTTTTATCTTTTCTTTGTTTCATAACCGATTCAATTAAATCACCAATATTATAAGAAAATAGCGCAGCAAGATCCATGAGCAATTTAGCCATGGCAATATCTCTCATAACCTTAGACTTAAGTTCCTTTGGAACATGCTTAAGTGGCTTGTTTATGTCTTTAAACGGATTATTTTCCATTATTTAAGATATTATCGTTATACACTGTTATCAACTTATCTTTAGCGCGTTTAATTCTCATTTTCACGGCACTTTCCCCAATTTCTAAAACACTTTCAATCTCTTTAATAGAAAGGAAATCCTGGTATTTTAGTAATAAAATCATTTTCTCGTTAGGAGAAATTAGTTCCAAAGCTTCTTTTAGCTTATCCACTTTCATATCCAGAAAACTATAATCATCTTCTTCTTCAGAAAGGTTTTCAATATCTTTATAGTCTACAGACTGTTTTTCTAATTTTTTAGCGGTATTTCTGGTTACATAATTTACACAATGATTATATGTAAAAGCATATAGCCATGTTGAAAACTTAGATTTCTCTTTAAAGCTCCCTAACTTAACAAAAAGTTTTAAAAAGATGTCCTGGGTTAAATCTTGAGCCTCATCTTCATCCTTCGCAAAACCAAAACATTTATTATATACCAACCTGGCATACCTATCGTATAAAATCTCGAAAAGCAATGTATTATTGTCTTTTACAATTGCTTTTACCAGATCTTCATCAGATAAATTATTAATGTTTTCGAGGGTTTTCAAGTGTAGCGTATGGCCATTTTAGTTATTCATATTTCGGGACGGATTACTTCTTAAAAAAGTAATACTCTATTTTTTTCATTCATAGAAAAACAAAAATAAGTAAGTTTTATATTATAAACATTTAAAAAGTTTAGTAATTTGTAAAACATCAATTTACTAAAAAATAAAACTTTACAAAATGAAAAGGATTATATTATTGCTCGTAGCCCTGAGTTTATTTTTTTCATGCAAAAAAACACCTAAACAACCCAAAGAATTTATAGCCAAAACCACAGCTTCATCAAAATATGCTTGTGTGCCACAAGTTACTGATGCTGAATGGTATAAAAAAGACAACATAGCACCTCTCTTAGAAGGCTATGATGCTGTAAATTATCCTATTACTACTCAAAATGCTTTGGTTCAACGTTATTTTAATCAAGGCATGACATTAGCGTATGGTTTCAACCATGCTGAAGCAGCTCGTTCTTTCTATTATGCTACAAAATTAGATCCAGATTGCGCAATGGCATTTTGGGGATATGCTTATGTATTGGGACCAAACTATAATGCTGGCATGGAAGACGATAATTACGAACGTGCTTACGAGGCTATACAGAAAGCAAAAACATTATCTAAAAATGCTACTGAAAAAGAAATGCAATTTATCAATGCCATGGCATTACGTTATGCACCAGAGCCTCCCGAAGACAGAACGGCTTTAGACACTAAATATTCTGAGGCTATGCAAGCATTATATAACCAATACCCAGAGGATACAGAAATTAGCGCTTTATATGCAGAATCACTTATGAATTTACATCCCTGGGATTTAAATGAAAAAGATGGTACAGAGAAGCCGTGGACTGTAGAGATTGTAGCCCTTTTAGAAAAGCTCATTGCTCAAAATCCTAAACACCCTGGAGCGCATCATTTTTATATTCATGCTGTTGAAGCTTCGCGAACACCAGAACGTTCCAATATATCTGCAAAAGCTTTTGATGACAGATTGGTTCCCGGTTCTGGACATTTATTACATATGCCTTCTCATACCTATATAAGAACCGGAGAATACCATAAAGGCACTTTATCTAACATTGCAGCTGTAGAGGCCGATAGTGCTTATGTTACTACTTGTCATGCTCAAGGTGCATATCCACTAGCCTATTACCCTCATAATTATCATTTTATGGCAGCTACCGCAACCTTAGAAGGCAATAGCCATTGGGCCATGATTGGTGCTAATAAAGTATCAGAACATGTGCATCCGGAAATCATGAAACAACCTGGCTGGGGTACTTTGCAACATTATTATACCATTCCATATTATGTCGCTGCAAAATTTAAAAAATGGGATACTGTTTTAAATATGAAACTGGAAACCTACGATTTAAAATATCCAAAAGCCATTAGGCATTATGCAGAAGGTATGGCATATTTAGGAAAAGGAGATTTAGAAAAGGCTAAAACTGAATTATTAGAACTTGAGACCTTAGCAAAAGACAAAACTTTAAGAGAGGTTACGGTTTGGGATATTAACTCGGTTTACGAATTAGTCAAAATAGCTGAAAAAGTTTTAAAAGCTGAAATTTTGGCTCAAGAAGGTGATCTAAAAGCTAGCATTGTTCTTTTAAAAGAGGCCGTTACAATGGAAGATGCGTTAAATTATAACGAGCCACCAGATTGGTTTTTCTCAATTCGTCACCACTTAGGGCGTATTTATACACTTAACGGGCAAAAGAGGCTCGCCATTGAATTATATCTTGAAGATCTTGATCGTTTACCAAAAAACGGATGGGCCTATCATGGTATAAAAACCGCCTATGAAGCTTTAAATGATAAAGAAAAGACTGAACATTATGAGGCTCTTTTTAAAGAAAGTTGGAAACATGCAGATTTTGAATTGTGATAATTAATGTCATCCAGAGCGAAGCGAAGAATCTCTCTATTATAGATGCTTATTTATCAATAGCATCATTTAAAAGATTCTTCAGTCGTTCCTCATTCTGAAGGACATGGCAACTAAATAACAATTAAAATAAAAAACCACCAATCTAAAATTATGTGTCATTCTGAGGAGCACTACAAGTGCGACGTGAGAATCTGTTTAATTTAAAAAGATTGCCGCAGTCGTCCCGCCTTCGCAATGACACATAATTTAGCTTTTTAGACCTTTTTTTGTTTTATCTTAAAGCAATACCTACTGAAACGTATAACTGGTTTTTACAACCTGTGTTAATCTAAAATATCCAAAAGCATAATTATCTGGAGTTGTTGTATTAATACAGTTCCCTCTTAAAGGCACTGGGGTTGTACTAAAAAGCCCTGTACCCTCAGATTGCTCGATAAGAATTCCTACATAATTCGAGTATGCTTCAGAAATACCAAAAAATGAAATATCTATGATATCTCCAGGTCTGAAAGCCTCAATTTCATCTGTGTCCTCATCTTCTTCTTCTTCATGCCACCAAGAGATTTCCCTACCATTAGAAAACTCATCATCGCCATCTTCCAGTACTGGTAATAAGTCTCCACGCCTTTGAAACTTAAATAAATAATAATTTTCTTCTGCCTCCGGATCTGTAAAAAACACATTCACTTCTAATTCTTCATCATCAAAACCACCTTCTATTGACTGTGTAATATGGTCAATATCTACAACCGATGTTAATGTTTCATTTGCGGTATAAGTTTCACCATTATAAATAACTTCTAAGGTATAAGATTGGTTAACTATAGGCTCAAAATTGGTAATTACATATTCGCCATTACCTTGATGTGTGAAAATAAATTCAGTGCCATCATCATCATTAGTAACTTTAACAGAAGCATTCGCAACACTTGTATTAGTGGTTGTATCAAAATAAGGTGTTGATTCACTTAACTTTATAGTTTGATCGCTTCCTGTAGTTCCTTTTTCCCAATCAAGAGAGGCTTCAATAACTAATCTGCTAGGGGCAGTTTGTACCTCTACGTCTATGACATCTTCACATGATGCTAATGACATCACTAAAAAAAGTATGGTTAATTTAAGATATGTATTCATTTTGTTAAAATTTAAAGTTATAAGTTATAGCTGGCATCATGCCAAAAATAGACGTTCTGGTTGCCTCATTAATACCCAAATCTTCATTTTGAGTAAAAGAAATTGAAGCTGCATTTTTTCGACCATAGGCATTATAAATACCGAACACCCATTCTCCTTTCCATCGATTACCAGGTTTTCTGTTAGGCTTGTAGGTTGCTGAAATATCCAATCTGTGATAAGCAGGTAATCGATCGGAGTTTCTAGCAGCAAAACTAGCTATAGATTGTCCTTCATATTGATATTGCCCATTAGGGTACGTTACTGGCCTTCCTGTTTGAAAAACCATATTACTACTAAATGTCCATTTGTCATTTAACTCGTAAGCTCCAGTAATTGAAAAATCATGGGTTCTATCAAAAGCTGAATTATACCAATCACCATTATTTATTCCTGGACCCCCGGCATTTCCTCCCAAAGTTCTTTGCTCTGCTTTCGATAAAGTATATGAAATCCATCCTGTAAACCTGCCTTCATTTTTACGTAATAAAAGCTCCAAACCATAAGCTCTGGCTTCTCCGTTTAAAATCTCTGTTTCTATATTGTTAGTACCTATTAAATCAGATCCATCAATGTAATCTATTCTATTATCTGTTGTTTTATAATACCCTTCAACTTCTAGCGAATACTTTTTATCATTAAAGTTTCTAAAATACCCAATTGCATATTGATCAGATAATTGAGGTTTAATAAACTTTCCACTGGTAGTCCACACATCCAAAGGTGTTACCGAAGTTGTATTTGATAATAAATGAATGTATTGAGCAGATCTTGAATATCCTGCTTTTACAGAAGATGATTCGTTTAATTGATATGCTAAAGACGCTCTAGGTTCTATATTTCCAAAGTTTTTAATGCTTTCTCCTTTATCATAAGCGGTCTCTCCTATTGCTGTACCACGCTCATAAATTCCCAACAGACTATTATAAACGACAGGTTGATTGTTAGCATAGTCTGTCATTGACTGACCTCCTAAACGACTAAAAGCACTATATCTTAATCCATATTGCACGGTTAATTTATCCGTTAGCTTATGCTCAGCATTAACATATAAACCACTTTCAAATGCTTTTTTTCTATCTAGTGATAAAGGGTTTATAGCTGATGTTTCCGAAGTTGGACGCACTTGGCCAGGATCAAAATCATAATAAATTCCACTGACTCCAAAATCTAATTTAAACTTATCATTAGCATAATATTTAAGATCATACTTTACATTATAATTATTAATTGAAGACACCCAATCAAATTCTTCGGTAGTAATTTCCAAATCGTAATCATACTTACTGTAAATTAAAGATAAGTTAGAAAATAAACGATCATTAAAAATATGATTCCATCTTAAATTACCTGAAGCATTACCATAACTGCTAGAAAAACTTTTACCAAACTTAAAAGAATCCCTACCAAAATACCCAGACAGATATAGCTTGTTTTTATCGTTTAATTTATAATTTGTTTTAAGGTTTAAATCGTAAAACCCAACTCTATTCTTTTCGTCTGCAGCCGCTAAAAACACGTTAATATAAGAACTTCTTCCTGCCACTAAAAAAGAGCCTTTGTCATTAAACACAGGGCCTTCAACAGCTAACCTACTGGAAATTAAACCAATCCCACCCGTAAGCGCAAAGTTTTTACTATTTCCATCTTTTTGACGTACGTCTAATACTGACGATGTTCTACCTCCAAAACGAGCAGGTATTCCGCCTTTGTACAATTTAATATCCTTAATGGCATCTGCATTAAATACAGAAAAGAAACCTAGCATATGCGAGGTATTGTATATAATCGCTTCATCTAATAATACCAGGTTTTGATCTACAGCACCACCTCTTACATGAAATCCGCTACTGCCTTCACCATTTTTAGTAACCCCAGGGAGCATTTGTAACGATTTTACAACATCTACTTCTCCAAAAACCACCGGCATTTGCTTTACTGTTTTTATATTCAATTTAGAAACACTCATTTCTGGTTTCTTAAGACTTACCCGTTCGCTTTCTTCTGCAACGACGACAACTTCATCTAATTGAGTTGATTCTTCATGCATTTCAAAATTTACTTTTTGGTTCTGATCCAAAGTTATTTCTTGACGCATATTTTCGAATCCCATGTAAGAAACAATTAAAGTATAAGTGCCTTTTGGAGCAGTAATGGAAAAGAATCCATACTCATTACTAATGGACCCTATACTGGTTCCTTTTAAAAATACTGATGCTCCAAAAGCAGTTTCTCCATTTTTTGCCTCTTTAATTATACCACTGACAGTATAATTTTCCTGAGCCGATAAAACTGCGGAAAACAACATAAATAATACTAATAGATTTTTCATTCGTTTTTGATTAATGATTGATATGATTAATGATTAAGTGATTTTTAATTCGTTTTTAAACGCATTCTTTTTGTATTTAATATCTGATGCTTTCCTTTTTGATGATGTTTTTGTATTCCAACCAAAACCTAAAAGAGGGTTTAAGGATTTTATTGATTGATTTTTGTGAATATTTTTCATTGTTTTTTGATTGATTACTCGTTTTTTGATTGTTATATATTTCAATATTTCCTCACGTCTTACCTATTGACATTCAAAAAAGCAAAAGGTTGCATGTATAGATCTTTTTTTAATTTTTTTATAGAAATCTTATGATTTAAACATATCTGGAATTTTAAATCTGCCGGTTTAGACATTCTAACTCTTTTCGATGTTTGTAACACTTTGTAATCGTGCCATTGTTGTCCATGGCTTACTTTTATAAAATAGAACCTCTTCTGTAAAGACGAACTATTTCATAAATCTTCCATAAAGATGTGACGGATTTGAAAAATAAAAGGGCAAGCTTACCAGGGAAACAAAAATAAAGGTGCGTGCCTACAAGGAAAGATTAATAAATATCTGATTAAAATAAAATTAAGCGACGCTTAATGAATTGATTCCAAAAATGGCCATAAAAAAAGCGAACTCAATAAGTTCGCTTTTCTTTTATTATTATAATACTTTAATACTATATATGCAAAGCTCTATCATCGGTAGCCGCCAAAGCTGCTTCTTTAATAGCTTCTGTAAATGTAGGATGTGCATGAGACATACGTGATACATCTTCTGCAGATGCTCTATATTCCATAGCCACAACAGCTTCTGCAATCATATCTGCAGCTCGCGCACCTACCATATGCACGCCTAAAATTTCATCTGTTGTTTTATCTGCAAGAATTTTTACAAATCCATCTAAATCCATACTCGCTCTACTTCTACCTAAAGCACGCATTGGGAATTGTCCTTTTTTATAGTCTACACCAGCTTCTTTAAGTTGTTCTTCTGTTTTTCCAACAGTAGCAACCTCTGGCCATGTATACACAACTCCTGGGATTAAATTATAATCTATATGTGGTTTTTGTCCAGCTATAGTTTCTGCTACAAAAACACCTTCTTCTTCAGCTTTATGTGCTAACATGGCTCCTTTTACAACATCTCCAATCGCATAAATATTAGAGGCACTTGTTTGTAAATGGTCATTTACTTCAACTTGTCCTCTATCATTTAGTTTTACACCAGCAGCTTCTGCGTTTAAGCCATCTGTATAAGGACGACGTCCCACAGAAACTAAACAATAATCTCCTTTAAATTCTACTTCTTCCCCTTTTTTATTATCTGCTTTCACAATAACGTCATCACCAACACGCTCTACAGATTTTACTTTGTGAGAAGCATTAATTTTGAATTTCTGTTTCTTTAAAACTTTATTAAGTTCTTTGGAGAGTCCCGCATCCATCGTTGGAATAATACGATCCATGTATTCTACAACAGAAACTTCAGCCCCTAACCTTTTATAAACCTGACCAAGTTCTAAACCTATAACACCACCACCAATAACAATTAAATGCTTTGGTATTTCTTTGAGTTTTAAAGCTTCTGTTGATGTTATAACACGCTCTTTGTCAATATTTATAAATGGTAAACTTGAAGGTTTACTTCCAGTCGCAATAATTGTATTTTTTGCTTCTATTTCTGTAATTTCTTCTCCAGAGATTGTAATATGGGTCGCGTCTTTAAAACTTCCTAAACCTTGATAAACATCAATATTGTTTTTCTTCATTAAGAAATCAATACCACCAGTAGTCTGATCAACCACAGCCTGCTTACGAGCAATCATTTTTTCTAAATTCACCTTAATATCTCCTGGTATTTCTATACCGTGTTCTTCAAAATGCTTTACAGCATCTTCATAATGATGTGAAGAATCTAAAAGTGCTTTACTTGGTATACAACCCACATTTAAACAAGTACCTCCAAGCGTAGAATACTTTTCTATAATGGCAGTTTTCATTCCTAATTGTGCACAACGGATCGCTGCTACATATCCTCCAGGCCCTGAACCAATTACGGCTACATCGTATGAATTCATAAAATATATTTGATGTTTTTATTAAAAAATTAAAAACAAAAATACGAATGTTTTATGGGTAGACAATAAAAAAACGTGTTTAATAAAGTGGGATTCTTGTTTCTTTTAACCCTA
Source organism: Flavivirga abyssicola (assembly GCF_030540775.2). Taxonomy (GTDB): domain Bacteria; phylum Bacteroidota; class Bacteroidia; order Flavobacteriales; family Flavobacteriaceae; genus Flavivirga; species Flavivirga abyssicola. Next base: position 4,542,061 of record NZ_CP141266.1, read on the forward strand.
AAGAAATTAAGTACTCTTTAACTTCTAAAGCCTCGTCCCCACCTTTTTTGGCATGGTGTAGTAAAGTAAAACCATGAGGGCCTTTTGCGTTAATCAAGCTAGGGGAAAATTCAATCATAGATTTTAAAATATCCATTTTACCAAATAGTGCTGCTGTAAAAATATTAGCCTGAGCGCCTTTGTCTAAAAAGTATTGCACAATGTCTTTATTCCCTACATGGCTTGCGGCTCCCAACCCTGTTTCAAAATCACCTGCCCCCCAATCATGAGCTGCATTAAGAAGTGTTGGATGCTCTTCAAGTAGCTCTTTAACCATATCAAACTTACCATGTGAAACCCTTACAAATTCTTCAACCAATGCTTTGTTTAATTGAGGTTCTTGTTGTGGTTTACTAAAAGAAAGCAATGGTAATATTGGAATGATTAAAGAAGTTATTCCAACTGACTTAATAAATTGATGGCGATTCATAATTTGGTTGATTTTTTAATAAAACTATGAAGAATAATTTAATAAACGAGAGTGTTTAACACCTTTTTATATTAAACAATCATTCTTATGAATCCCATAAAATCATCCCTTCTCCTTAATATCATTTAATACCCATTCTAATTCTGAATCTTTTTTCAAGTTTCTATCGTTAACTGTTGGTAAAATTTCAATATCTGGTTTAACACCATAACCGTCTGGATTTTGTTTTTGTGGCGCTTCTACTTGCATCATCCCCATCCTTATCTTTAGTTTGGTATTTGGCAATTCATATATTTTATAAATGCCCGCAACTGTACCATTATAGGCGCCTCCCGTTTCTTCCCCTACAAAAGTAGCTCTCTTGGTTGCTTTTAAATGCGTTGAGATTAAAGAGGAAGCCGAAAATGAATTTCCATTAATCAATACATAAATGTGTCCGGTAAAATGTAAAGGCCTAGGGGCTCTAACCTTTGTTTGCCTAAACCTGTAATACAGCTTACCATCTCGTTTTCTTGTTCTTATTAAATTCTGAACTACGATTATTGGAGATACAATACCTGACAATATTTTTAAACTATTTGGAGTCGTATTACTCATTAAAAATTTCAAAAATGGGACTCGGCTATTTACCTCGCTATCTTCTATAAATTTATATTTATCTTTGGTTAAATACGAATACAGATAATCAATTTCGGCGATTCTCCCTCCTCCATTATCTCTTAAATCCAAGATTAAATATTTTGTTTTTGCCGAATCTAATTTTGCAAAACTTTCCTTATAGAATTTTTTATAATTTCCATTGGTAAAACTTCTTAGCTTCATATAAGCCACACCTTTAGCTTTTTTTACAAAGCCGAAATTTCGTGTATATTCTTTATTCTTTTTTATAAAACCATGTTTCCTATTAAACTTCCGCTTCTTTTTAGAAGCCAATCGATTTGCTTTTTTCTCTTCAGAAGTTAATTTTACACGCTTTTTAGTTTTTGTGGAGTCTTGCTTTTTAGACTTTTCTTTCTTTTTTAATCTTCTAAACGTCTTAATAAATAAGGAGTCTTTGTTTTTAAAAGTAACTCTTAAACTATCTACAAACCCTTTATCCTTATAATAAAAATTAGAAAAATGCCGTCCTACGTATCTATTATGCAATGTAGTATTATAACCATCTGAAGAAAAACGTGTTTTATATACACCTATTAAATCGGAAACCAAATCCTCTTCAATTTTAACCACTTCACTACCTACCATTGTAGAATCTTTTCCTCTGGTATTTTTAACCCATAGCTTGTTTTCTAAATATTCAAAATCCAAAGCATAAAACTCAAATTTATTCTTAAGCAATTGCTTACGTTCTTTCTTTGTGTACCACTTATTTGCGGAACTTAAAGAAATATGACCTTGCTTTACCTGAGATACTACTGGTGCTAACTTTTTATAGAATTCCCTAGAGTTAATTGGTGTAATAATGGTGCGTTTCAAGCTATCAAACTTAAAATCCAAAACTTCTTTGGAGGTGTATTGATATAATTTAGGATGATGTTTTTTTAATTGACTATATACTTTATCTATATCTTCGTGTAAATCAATAACATCATGCAATTTCGTAATTTGTTCATTATGATTTTTGAGACTCCTACAAGAGACCAAAACAAAAAAAACGAAAAGTAATAAAACGGCCTTTCTCATATACTAAATTGAATTCCTCTTGCTAAAGTAATTGTATTTACTTAAAAGTATAATCAATTAATAATTCTTTAACGACTTATTCAATTTTTCGATAGTTTCACACATAAATAACTTCATAAAATTATGTAGTTTTGTGCTCCATGCAAAAAAACATTAACATACAAAACAAAAAAGCACGCTTTCAGTATGAAATATTAGACAAGTATACTGCGGGAATCGTGCTAACTGGAACAGAAATTAAATCCATACGTAGTAGCCGAGCTTCCATAGCTGAAAGTTTTTGTGAGTTTAATGAGCAAGGAGAGCTTTTTGTTATCAATATGACTATTGAAGAATATGCTTTTGGTAATTATTACAATCATCGTCCTAAAGCAGAAAGAAAACTATTGCTAAACAAACGAGAGCTAAAAAAATTACTAAAAGAAGTTCAAAATACAGGACTCACTATTATTCCTTTACGATTATTTATAAACGAAAAAGGATACGCTAAAATGGACATTGCTTTAGCGAAAGGTAAAAAACTGTATGATAAAAGAGAAACCATTAAGGATCGGGACAATAAACGTGATTTGGATAGAATTAAGAAAAACTTCAAATAATTTCCTGAATTTTACTGAAATAAGCGATGCCAGCTTTAATACATTCTTCGATAAAAGATGCTTAAATTTAAGAAAGCATTAACGATTAAAGACCAACAAATGCTTTACTTTGTTAAGCAAATAAGTTTTACCATATTTTAAGATGAAAAAAACGATATCCATTATACTATTGTGTATTGTAACATTATCTGGAGCATCACAAGAAAAAAAAGAAGAAGCAAAAGACTATTCTGAAAAAGTAAAAACACTTGATAGTACTATAAAAACATTATATGCTGTTATTTCGGGAGAAAGAGGTGTTAAGAGGGATTGGGAGCTATTTAAATTTTTATTTAAACCTAATGCAAAATTAATCCCCTCCGGAAAGAATAAAGAAGGTGAAATTAAAGTACGCTATATGTCTCCTGATGATTATGTTAAAAGTTCGGGAAAATGGCTTGTTGAACATGGTTTTTTTGAAAAAGAAATACACAGAGAAGTCAGTACTTTTGGTAATATTACCCAGGTGTTTAGTACCTATGAAGCTTTTTATAGCAAAGACGATAAAAAGCCATTTATGAGAGGCATCAATAGTATTCAGCTTTTAAATGATGGCAAACGTTGGTGGGTTATCAATATTTTCTGGACTCAGGAAACCAATGAAAATAAAATTCCTGAAAATTATCTTCCTAACGAATAAATTACAACTAAAAAACATGAATTCCTCTGTAAGACTAAAGTCTATACTATTAACATACGCCTTATTTATTACCGGCGTATTTTCAAGTTTAGGACAAGACACAAAAACAACACCTATTTTTAAAGATGGTGAAGCACAAATAGTAGAAGCATTTAACGATCCTAGTAAATGGATTAGACATGATTTATGGGTAGAAACAACTTTTGATACTGATGGTGATGGTAAATTGGACCGTATGCATGTTGCTGTTACCAGACCAGAACAAACCGAAAGCGAAGAATTAAAACTTCCTGTTATTTATATTTCCAGTCCGTATTTTGCAGGTGTTGCACCAAATATTGACGGGCTTTTTTGGAATGTAAACCACGAGCTTGGGGACACAGCAAAAGAACGCATTCATGCCGAAGTAACCCGAGTAGGTAAACGTCCAATCATATCTAATTCCCACATACAAAAATGGGTTCCTAGAGGTTATATTGTGGTACACTCTTCTTCTCCTGGAACTGGGCTTTCACAAGGGGCTCCAACAGTTGGGGGCAAAAATGAATCTTTAGCCCCAAAAGCAGTTATTGATTGGCTTTGCGGACGTATAAAAGGTTATAAAACTATTGATGGAAATGTACCTGTTATAGCCTATTGGTCTACTGGAAAAGTAGGTATGACAGGAACATCATATAACGGCACACTACCAGTGGCAGCAGCTACAACGGGTGTTGATGGTTTAGAAGCTATAATCCCTATTGCACCTGTAACCTCTTTTTACAACTATTATAGGTCTAATGGCTTAGTAAGATCTCCTGGTGGGTATTTGGGAGAGGATGTTGATGTGCTTTATGATTTTATCCATAGCGGTGCAGAAGCTAATCGCCCGTACAATAATAAAACTATTAGAGATACCGAAATGAAAAACGGTATAGATAGAATTACTGGGGATTATAATGATTTCTGGGAAACACGTAATTTAATGGATAATGCCCAGAATATGAAGGCTGCTTTATTGATGTCTCATGGTTTTAATGATTGGAACGTAATGACAGAACACAGCTATGGCTTATATGCTAAAGCAAAAAAAATGGGACTTCCAACTCAAATATTTTATCATCAAAACGGGCATGGTGGCCCACCTCCTATTAAATTGATGAATCGCTGGTTTACTCGTTATTTACATGGTGTTGAAAATGGTATTGAAAATGATGCGAAAGCCTGGATTGTTCGTGAAGATGACGACATGTCTGAACCTACAGCTTATAAAGATTACCCAAATCCAGAAGCATCCAATGTGAAACTTTATCTAACAGCTGGTGTTCCCAGAGCTGGTGGATTGAGTACCTCTAAAGTGAAAAATCAAGGACGTGAAACCTTGGTTGATGATTATTCATTTTCTGGTAAAGATCTGGCAACAGCAGAAAATTCTAAGCATCGTTTACTTTATGCAACTCCTAAATTAACTAAAGATGTTCATATTTCTGGAGTGCCTAAAGTAACCGTGAAATTAGCGAGTAGCAAACCTGCAGCTAATTTATCTGTTTGGTTAGTATCTCTTCCCTGGAATGAGCAACAAGGTGCAGCAATTACTGAAAATATCATTACACGTGGCTGGGCAGATCCTCAAAATCATAAATCATTAACCGAAAGTAAACCTTTAAAACCTGGAAAATTTTACGAAGTGTCTTTTAATTTAATGCCAGATGATCAAATTATTAAAGCAGGGCAACAAATAGGTTTGATGATTTTTTCTAGTGATAAAGAATTTACTTTACACCCAAAAGCTGGAACTGAGCTGACTGTTGATTTGGATGGTACTAATTTGATCTTACCTGTTGTTGGTGGGGTTGATGGGTTTAATGGGGCTTTTGGAGAGTAAATGGAAATAAATTTAAAATAACATCGTCTTTGTCATTCAGAGCGCAGCGAAGAATCTTATAAATTAACGTGAGTTCGATGTAACGATATAGTTATTATTTTGATAATCAAAGACTTAACCTCAAGTGTCAGGTTGAGCGCAGTCGAAACCCATTCAAATTTGTAGAATTCAATGACCTTTCGACTGCGCTCAAGGCGACAAGTAGCATTATTAGTGGGCTTATCGTTAAAGATATGTTTATTTTAAATCGAACTCACGTTAAAAGCATAAAAATTTCAAGAGATTCTTCGCTTAGCTCTGAATGCCATTTTTTTGACAGCTTCACCTTTTTCTCAATTAATTTTTATCCTCTAACAAAGGCACAAAACGAAACTCACCAAATTCTTCTTGCGAAAATTCTTTTTGTCCTTTTCTGGTAAACATTGTCATAATTTGCACATTATCACCTACAGGAATAACCAGCCTACCTCCTATTTTTAATTGACTTAACAAAGGTTTTGGGACAAAGGGCGCGCCCGCAGTAACAATAATACCCTCGAAAGGTGCTTCATCAACTAACCCTTTATAACCATCACCAAAAATAAGTTTCTTTGCACGATATCCTAATTTCGGTAAAAACTTGCTCGTCTTTTTAAATAACTCTTGCTGGCGTTCAATACTAAAAACCTTAGCACCTAATTCACACAAAACTGCCGTTTGATACCCGCTTCCTGTACCAATTTCTAAAATCTTATCGCCTTTCTTAACTTGTAACAATTCACTTTGAAATGCTACGGTATAAGGTTGCGAAATAGTTTGATCTGCTGCAATAGGAAACGCTTTATCTTGGTAGGCATGATCTAAAAAACCAGAATCCATAAACAAATGCCTTGGTATTTTACCTATAGCGTTTAAAACATTTGCATCTGTTATTCCTTTGGCCTTTAAAACATTAACCAATTGTTGGCGTAAGCCTTTGTGTTTAAAAGTATCTTTCAATGTTGGGTTGGTTTATTAATGCTAAAATTAGTTAAACATTTTCAAGATGAAAACAAAATATGTAAAATTTATTTTAGACATCAAATAAGCAAAAAATAAGCTGTAAATAATCAAATTCATGTTCTAAATATCTTATTTTTGTTGAAAATGTAAAAACTATGCTCAACGTTGGTGTACTAGGTGCAGGACACTTAGGAAAAATTCATTTAAGACTCCTTAATCAATCAAAAAAATATAATCTCGTAGGTTTTTATGATGCTGATGCAACAAACGGTCATAAAGTAGAAACCGAGTTTGGTTATAAATTTTTTAATTCCATAGAAGCACTTATTGATGCTGTTGATGTGGTAGATATAGTCACACCAACACTTTCGCATTACGATTGTGCAAAACAAGCCATTGCAAAAGGCAGGCATATATTCATTGAAAAACCGATTACCAACACCGTAGAAGAAGCAGAACATATTAGAGAGTTACTGTCTGAGCATAATCTTAGAGGACAAGTAGGGCATGTGGAGCGCTTTAATCCTGCTTTTATGGCCGTAAAAGATGATATTAAATCACCTATGTTTATTGAATCTCATCGTTTGGCAGAATTTAACCCAAGGGGAACCGATGTGCCAGTCGTATTGGATTTGATGATTCATGATATTGATATTATTTTAAGTCTTGTAAGTTCTAAAGTGAAAAATGTTACAGCTAGTGGTGTTTCGGTAATTAGTGATACACCAGATATTGCAAATGCCCGAATTGAATTTGAAAACGGCTGTGTCGCCAACCTAACCGCTAGTAGGATATCTTTAAAGAAAATGCGTAAAGCACGTTTCTTCCAAAAAGATGCTTATATTTCTGTAGATTTCTTAGAGAAGAAATGTGAAGTTGTTAAAATGAAAGATGCACCCGAACAACCTGGAGATTTTGATATGATACTTCAAAATGCCGAAGGCGTAAAAAAGCAAATTTATTTTGATAATCCAGAGATATCAGAAAACAATGCCATTCTAGATGAATTAGAGACATTTGCCGACGCTATAAATAATAACACTTCCCCTATTGTAACGCTTCACGACGGTACAGAAGCACTAAGAGTAGCAACTCAAATAATAAATTGTTTTTAAAAATATTTACATGAAAAACATTGCAGTTATAGGAGCCGGTACTATGGGTAATGGCATCGCTCACACTTTTGCACAAAGTGGCTTTACGGTAAAACTTATCGATATAAGCGAAACTTCACTAGAAAAAGGGATGGCTACCATTACCAAAAATTTGGATAGAATGGTCGCGAAAGAAAAAATTTCTGAAGCAGATAAGACTAAAACGTTAGCAAATATTACCACGTTTACAGGTATTTCTGAAGGGGTTTCTTCTGCAGATTTAGTTGTTGAAGCTGCTACTGAAAATGTAGGCTTAAAGCTTAAAATATTCAAGCAATTAGACGATGTTTGCTCAAACAATACCATTCTGGCTACCAATACATCTTCCATATCAATTACACAAATAGCCGCAGTAACATCCAGACCAGATAAGGTTATTGGCATGCATTTTATGAACCCTGTGCCTATTATGAAATTAGTTGAAATTATTCGTGGTTATAACACGAGTGACGAGGTCACTAAAAATATCATGGCTATGTCTAAGACTTTAGGTAAAGTTCCTGTTGAAGTTAACGACTACCCTGGTTTTGTAGCAAATCGTATTTTAATGCCCATGATTAACGAATCTATAGAAACACTTTATAATGGTGTTGCCGGTGTGAATGAAATTGATACCGTTATGAAATTAGGTATGGCACACCCTATGGGACCTTTGCAATTAGCAGATTTTATAGGCTTAGATGTTTGTCTATCTATACTTCATGTGATGTACGATGGATTTAAAAACCCAAAATACGCACCTTGCCCATTATTAGTAAATATGGTTAGAGCAGGTAAATTAGGTGTTAAATCCGGAGAAGGCTTTTATGATTATTCTGAAAGCAGAAAAGCGGAACATGTGGCTAAGCAGTTTTTGAAATAGTGATCGATATTCAGTGTTCAGTAAACAGTGTTCAGTGTTCAGTTGGCAGTAGTTAGCTGACAGTAATCAATAATTATTAAATTAATTTCAGGTAATGAAGTTTCAAGATTTATTGGCTTATAGAAAATCATTTGATTTAGCAATGAAAATTTTTCATTTATCAAAACACTTTCCTAAAGAAGAAACTTATTCTCTTACAGATCAAATTAGAAGGTCTTCAAGAAGTGTATCCGTCAATATTTCGGAAGCATATCGAAAAAGATTATATCCTAAACACTTTATAAGTAAATTAACTGATAGTGACGCAGAAAACTCAGAAACTCAAACGTGGTTAGAGTTTTCATTACATTGCGAATACATTTCCAAAGAAACCTTTAATGACCTCATGAGTGATTGCAATGAGGTAGGAAAACTAATCAACTATATGATTCAAAACCCTGGAAAGTTCGGTTGTAAATAAAACCTAAATAGTGATCACTGTTTACTGTTTACTGAACACTGATCACTGAACACTGATTACTGAACACTAAAAAACATGGCAAAAATACTACCATTTAAAGCAGTCAGACCAACCCGAGACAAAGTCAGTCTGGTTGCCGCCCGTTCATACCAAACATATACGTTAGCAGAACGTGAATCGAGAATGGGTTACAATCCGTTTTCTTTTTTGCATATTATAAACCCAGGCTATAAATATCATAAGGATATTTCTGGAAAAGAAAGATATGACTTGGTTAGAAATCGCTATTTGGAATTTAAAGAAGATGCTATTTTTATTCAAGATAAAAAACCTAACTATTATGTCTATAAAATTGTAAATAGAGAAGGCCATGTTTTTTCAGGAATTGTTGCTGCTGCAAGTTCCGAGGATTATGAAAAAGACATCATCAAAAAACATGAAGATACTATTGAATATAGAGAAAATGTATTTAAAGATTATTTAAAAACAGTAGGTTTTAATGCAGAACCCGTACTTTTAACCTACCCAGACAACACCCTTATTTCCAGTATTATTTCAGATGTTCAAAAAAATAGAGCAGAATTTGAATTTACAACGACGTATAGAGATACTCATTATTTATGGAATCTTGACGAACCTGAATTAGTTGATCGCATTCGAAATGAATTTGAAAAAATTAACACCATATACATAGCAGATGGTCACCATAGATCTGCTTCTTCATATCTACTTTCTCAAGATCTAAAATCTGAAAACAACACACACACAGGTAACGAACCCTATAATTATTTTATGAGTTATTTAATTCCTGAATCTGATTTAAGAATTCATGAATTTAATAGACTAGTTAAAGATTTAAATGGGTTATCCAAAGAAACATTTTTAATTCAACTCGATAGGATGTATCGTATTGAAAATAAAGGCAGTGAATTATATAAACCAAATGGCAAACATCACTTTAGCATGTATCTTGATGGGGAATTTTATTCCTTATATTTAAGAAAAAGTAATTATAAATTTAGTAACGCTTTAGAAGCTTTAGATACTCATATTTTATACAAAACCATTTTAGAACCTATTTTGGGTATTAAAGATGTACGTAACGATACCCGTATTGATTACTCACATGGTAAGAATGATTTAGTTAATATTAAAAATAAAGTAGATCATGGTGAGTTTAAAGTAGGTTTTGGCTTAGTCCCCATTACTGTTAAAGAAATGAAAGCCATTGCTGATGCTGGTTTAACCATGCCGCCTAAAAGCACTTTTATAGAGCCTAAATTACGAAGTGGTGTTACTATTTATGAATTTTAAAATATTAGTATAAATTTACTTACCTTCTTATCAAACAATTTTTAATGAATGCAACTGAAATTATCCTGCTAAATTTTTCTGAAATTAGAAGACGAAGCATAAAACTTTGGCAAGGTATTCCAGAAGAACATTTACATTGGAAACCAGACAATCAAGCCTTTACAATAATAGAGATGATAAGACATGTACTGGAAGGAGAGCATTTATTTCATATGATTATAAAGCATAGAGGTAACTTGGGGGGTTATAAATCCCCTTGGGAAGGTCTGCCATACAAAAGTATAAACGATGAGCTTCAGTTTGCAGAAACGTACCGAAACGATTTTATTAATATGATTAAAAATTTCGATTCGTTAGATTTAGCACAAATTAGAATTGAACGTAATGAAGTTGGACAAAGTAAGATACTTGGAGATTACTTAAACCGCATCGCCTATCATGAATCCGTACATACAGGGCAAATGTTAAGCTACTTAAGAACTATTAATATTGAAAGACCCCTTATTTGGGATTAATTTTATTTAATAATGAGTATAACACAAAACCTTCAAAACATAAAAACATCATTGCCAGAACATGTAACACTTGTTGCTGTTTCAAAAACGAAACCTGTAAGCGATCTAATGGAAGCTTATCATGCTGGGCAACGTATTTTTGGAGAAAACAAGATTCAGGAAATGGTAGAAAAACATGAAACCATGCCCAAAGATATTGAATGGCATATGATTGGCCACGTTCAAAGTAATAAGGTGAAATATATGGCATCATTTGTGCACTTAATTCATGGTGTAGATAATTTCAAACTTTTAAAAGAAATAAATAAACAAGCTTTAAAGCATGATAGAGTGATAGATTGTTTGCTTCAAATAAAGATTGCTTCAGAGGATTCTAAATTTGGAATGACACCAAATGAAGCTTCAGAAATTATAAAATCAGACCTGTTTTCAAAATTAAAAAACATTAAGGTCGTAGGGCTTATGGGAATGGCAACATTTACTAATGATGAAAATCAGGTAAAAAAAGAATTTAACTATTTAAAAGATACTTTTGAAAATTTAAAACTAACAAGTACCGACAATTATCAATTAAAGACCATAAGTATGGGTATGAGTGGAGACTATCAATTAGCAATTAATTGTGGTAGTACAATGGTTAGAGTTGGAAGTAGTATATTTGGTGAACGAAATTATTCAATTTAATGTCATATTGAGCAGAGTCGAAATATCTTAAAAAAGATGCTTCATCTGGTTCAGAATGACAGCTTAACAACAAATAAATAGCAGTATACAATTTACGCAATATTAGACATAGAAACTACCGGAGGTAAGTATAATGAAGAAGGCATTACAGAAATTGCGATCTATAAATATGATGGTCATGAAGTAGTCGATCAATTTATAAGTCTGGTAAACCCAGAACGTGAGATACAACCCTTTGTAGTAAATCTAACTGGTATAAACAGCAATATGCTGCGCCATGCACCTAAATTTTATGAAGTTGCCAAACGTATTGTAGAAATCACAGACGATTGTATTTTGGTAGCGCACAACGCTCAATTTGATTATCGAATTTTAAAAACAGAATTTAGCCGCCTAGGATTCGATTTTGAAAGAAAATCACTTTGCACTGTAGAGCTCTCAAAAAATTTAATTCCCGACCAACCTTCTTATAGTCTAGGTAAATTAGTTAGGTCTCTTGGTATTCCTGTAACAGACAGACATCGTGCTTCTGGCGATGCTTTGGCAACAGTAAAGCTATTTAAAATGCTCTTGGATAAAGACAGTACTAAAAGCATTATTCAGGAATCTATACGATTAAATCCAAAACATCAGTTAGAACCAAGACATATAGATATTATTAAAGATTTACCTGATATTACTGGTGTTTACTACATTCATAAAGCTAATGGAGATATTATATATATTGGAAAAAGTAACAATATAAAAAAACGTATCAATCAGCATTTTACAAGTACAAACCAAAAATCAAAAAAAATACAAGCTCAAGTTACCGCTGTTACTTATGAAGCGACAGGTAGTGAACTAGTTGCACTCTTAAAAGAAAGTGAAGAAATAAAACGTGTTAAACCTATATTTAACAGAGCATTGCGCCGAACCAGCTTTACACATGCCTTATATAGTTTTAAGGATGAAAACGATTATATAAATTTAAAAATCGATGTTGCAGACGGACGTAAAAAACCAATCACGACTTTTAGTAATAAACAAAGTGGTAAGAGTTTTATCAATAAAGCTATTGAGGAGTACAAATTATGTCAAAAGCTAACAGGTATATATAAAACAAAAACAAGCTGTTTTAACTATGATATAAAAACATGCGAAGGGGCTTGCATTCAAAAAGAACCTACAGAAACTTATAATAAAAGAGTAGAGTTATTATTGTCTAAAAACAGTTTCTCCAACAAAAACATGGTTATTATTGATAAAGGGCGTGATATTGATGAACACAGTGCCATACTCATTGAAAATGGTGTATTTAAAGGATTGGGCTTTTTTAATCTTAACTATCAAATCAATAATATTGAGGTTTTAGAATCTATTATCACCCCTATGAATAATAATCGCGACACACAGCATATTATTCAAAACTACCTTCGTAAAAATAAAAAAGTAAAACAAATTATATTTGATTAGTATGAAGCAAACCATCTTCTTATCCTTTTTACTTCTCTCTAATTTAACTCTTTTTTCTCAATCAAATTTTCATTCCGATTCTTACAGAGTAACTTTAGGAGATCTAAAAACCAATACTTTTGAAAAAGATTCTACAGCTAATGCACTAATAATATATAAACATGGAAATAGCTTTGTGGATAGGTCTGATTATGACTTAAGAACCGAGATAAAACAAAAAATAAAGATATTAAATAAAGAAGGTTTTAATAAAGCTAACGTTTCTATTCATTTATATAATAACGAGAACAGCGAACAAGAAGTAGAAAAAATTGTTGCGACCACTTATAATCTAGTAGATGGAAAAGTCATTAAAACGTCATTACTTAAAAAGGATACTTTTAGAGAGAAACACGACGAAAACCACACCTTTGTTAAATTTACACTCCCCAATATTAAAGAAGGATCTGTAATAACCTATAGCTATACGCTTATCTCTCCTTTTATGTTCAATTACAAAGGATGGAATTTTCAAAGCGATGTACCAACTTTATACAGCGAATACAGAACCAGTATTCCTGGTAACTGGTATTATAACATTAAGTTAGTAGGTGGTAAAAAACTAACAACAAATACATCAGAAGTAGAAAAGGATTGCCTTCAAAATTCCAGAGGCGGTAGTGCAAATTGTGCCAATAGTGTTTATGCTATGAAAGATATCCCAGCTTTTATAGAAGAAGATTATATGACCTCTAAAAGTAATTATTTAGCAAGAATAGAGTATGAATTACAGACCTTTAGAGGTTTTGATGGCAGAGTAAATGATTATACAAAAACATGGAAAACTGTTGACAGAGAATTTAAAACAGATAAAGATATAGGGAGACAATTATCAAAATCTATAGATTTAGAAGATTTCCTGACTCCAGAAATTATTAATGAAAATGATTTACTAAAAAAGGCTAACGCTATTTATAAATACATTCAAGAAACCTACACATGGAATGGAGACTATGAGATATTTAAAGATGTTTCCATTAAAGATTTAATTAAAAACAAATCCGGAAATGTATCATCAATAAATATTTTGCTTCATAATTTATTAAAAGAGGCTAGCATTAATGTAAAACCTGTATTAATATCAACCAGAGAAAATGGTTTTGCAACAAAAGTTTTTCCTATCATTTCAGATTTTAACTATTTAATTGTTCAAGCTACCATAAATGATAAAATCTATTATTTAGATGCCACAGATAATTACTTATGTTTTGGTGATATCCCTTTTAGATGCTTAAATGGTTATGGCAGACTCATGGATTTTAAAAATGGTAGTGAATGGGTAGACATAAAACCAAACCAAGTTTCAAAAGTTTATTATAATGTAGAATTGCATCTCGATGAAAACGACATTATTTCTGGAAACATAAAGTCAAAACGAACGGGATACCACGCCTTAAATTATAAAAAATCATATTATAAAAATGAAGATGCTTATCTACAAGAATTAGAAAACAAGTTTCCTTATTTGGATATTTCAGATTTTGTGGTTTCTAGTAGTGGCATAACAAGTCCAGACTTTAAAGAAACCTATCACATTGAGTATAATTATGAAGATACTGGAGACAATATTTATTTAAATCCGTTTTTTGTTAAGTTTTTTAACGAAAACCCATTTAAACTCCAGGAAAGAACATACCCTATTGATTTTGGTTATAAAGATGCCTATTTTTATTCCTTTAAATTTAATTTCGATGACACAAAATATGCTGTTACCGAATATCCAGAAGTAAAGAATATTGCCTTACCAAATAATTTAGGTAGAGTTGTTTTCTCGACTAAAGCTTTTGGCAATTCTATTTTTATGACATTAAACATAACTTTTAACAAGGCTGTTTACGAACCAGAATATTACCCTGCTTTAAAAGAGTATATGAGTAAAATTGTAGATATTCAAATGAATTCACTGATACTTTTAAAGAAAAAGTAATCTATCTTTCTTACTTTTGAATACATGGATACACCCAAAAAACAGTACTGGAAAACAAAACTTCACGATATTATTTATGAAGCTGAGACTCCTGCGGGCAAACTATTCGACGTTGTTTTACTAATTACTATTATAGCCAGTATTATTTTAGTAATGCTTGAAAGTGTAAATAGCATTGATATTAAGTATCATAACTTTCTTAATATTTCAGAATGGATTATTACCATTTTATTTAGTGTAGAGTATATAGCTCGTATTATAACCGTAAAAAAGCCTTTTAAATACATAACAAGTTTTTATGGTATTATTGATTTATTATCTACCATACCTAAATACATATCATTAATCTTTGGAGGGGTGCATGCGCTTGCTGCATTAAGAGCGTTACGGTTACTTAGAGTTTTTAGAATATTAAAACTGGCACGTTATTTAGGGGCTTCAAATAATCTGGTCAATGCCTTAAAAGCAAGTCGGGCTAAAATATCCGTGTTTTTATTCGCAGTACTTATAATCGCCATTATTTTAGGTACTATTATGTATTTAATTGAAGGCGAAGAAAATGGGTTTACAAATATTCCTAAGAGTGTTTACTGGTGTATTGTAACCTTAACTACTGTAGGTTTTGGAGATATTGCACCACAAACCCCTCTTGGGCAATTTATTGCCTCTTTGGTCATGATATTAGGTTATGGTATTATTGCGGTACCAACAGGTATTGTATCTGCAGAATATAGTACCCAGAAAAAATCAAAGAAAAAATCAGAAAATCAAAAAGTTCATTTAAACTCACTTTCTTGTGTAAACTGTACGGCAGAAAAACACAAAGATGGTGCGCAGTTCTGCTATAAATGTGGACACAATTTACATAATGACTAAGACACTTATTTCCATAGTTGGTCCTACTGCTATTGGCAAAACCGCTTTGAGTATTAAATTGGCTAATCATTTTAATACGGAAATACTATCTGCCGATTCCCGTCAGTTTTTCAAAGACATGCAAATCGGTACAGCAGCTCCAACACCTGAGGAATTAGCTGCTGCTAAACATCATTTTATACATCACAAATCTATTGAAGACCGTTACAATGTTGGTGCTTTTGAAAAAGATGCTATTAGTCTTTTAAATACACTTTTTAAAACCCGTGATATTGTTATTATGGTTGGTGGCTCCGGACTATATGTTGATGCCGTTAATAAAGGCTTGGATGATTTTCCTGAAGTTGATAACAGTATCCGTGAGACCCTCAATAGTGATTTAGAAACGAAAGGATTGCCTCATTTACAAGAACGCTTGGAACAGCTAGACTCTGTAGCTTATAATGCGATTGCAATTGATAATCCGCATCGTGTTATTCGTGCTCTGGAAATTTGTATTGGCACAGGTAAACCTTACTCCTCATTTTTAAAGAAAGGAAAAATAAAACGTCGCTTTAAAACCATTACCATTGGACTCACTGCCGAAAGAGAGCTCATATACGACCGTATTAACAAACGGGTAGATATTATGATGCAAGAAGGTTTACTGGGAGAAGTTAAAAACCTAGTGCCTTATAAAGATTTAAACGCCTTAAATACGGTTGGTTATAAAGAATTATTTAAATATATAGATGACGAGTGGACACTTGATTTTGCTATTTCTGAAATTAAAAAGAATACACGGCGCTTTGCAAAACGTCAACTTACTTGGTTTAAAAAGAACGAGGATACATTCTGGTTTGATTTTACCACATCAGAAGAAGTTATTATAAATCGTATAAATCAAAATACTTCTTGACAATGGCTATACCCGAAACCCCTTTAGATAACCCCGTTTGGTTCTCTTTAACAGATTGCCATTACGATTATGCAATAGATTATGGTAATGTGAAATTTTTTCAGCCAGATTATGGCCCTTTTGGAGCGTTTATAAACAATGAAGATACAAGCCTAGCCATAGAAAAACACGCCAAATTAATCACAGATTTTTTTATTGTTGGCGATAAGCCTAAAATGCCATTACATTTTAAAGAACCTGTAGAATATATAGGTTTACAAATGATTATATACAACAAAATAAATTATCCTATTACAGAGGCTATTGTAGAGTTAACCGAATCACATTATGATGATTTAATTCATTTAGTTAAGCTAGTATATCCGGAATATTTTAAATCGAAAACGAATACCTTAGGACGATACTATGGTATTTATAAGGATAAAAAACTTGTTGCTGTAACTGGAGAGCGGATGCAAACTAATGATTTTATTGAAATTAGCGCTGTAATAACGCATCCTGATTATACTGGTAAAGGATATGCAAAACAACTCATCACACATACCGTAGAAGGTATTTTGAAGAAAGATAAAGTTCCTTTTTTACACGTAGATCAAACGAACCTTGGCCCAATACAGTTGTATAAAAAATTAGGATTCATTACTCGAAGAAAATTTAGTTTCTGGAGGATAATCTGTGGTGAAAAATGATGAGTATTTCATATCATTAAACACTAAAGCGAACCTACTGCATAGTCACACTGCTATACTTTGCATTTACAAGAATGCTTTTTCCACTTGCTAAACTGCCTGTAGAAAAGTTAGAAATATTGTGGTTAAGTTTTTCTTTTGGATGGCTTACACGTGAACGATTTCCTTTATACTGTAAATTATAATTTACTTTAGGGAGCGATATCACTGCGTTACTATTCTGAATAATGATGTTCAAGTTAGAAAAAGTATCTCCTATATTTAAAATTTTTAAATCACCTATATTACCGTCAATGATGGCACTTCCTAACAAATGCTTTATAGTGGTATTAGATGAATTTGAATTTAAAACCATTTGTTTTACATGATCTAATTCAACATCTTTAGTATAACGGAGATTTAATTCTCCTAAGTTCCAATGGGTTACATATACAGGTGAATATGAAGCATTAACGGAAGTCGAACTTCCGTTAATACTATATGCTGTGAATTTTGTATGTGATAACTCTGCTTTTAAATCATCAACATTAGCAGCAAACTCTATCTCACCATGTCTAACATTAACCTTTAACTTAGCTTTTTTAGGCATTTTAATTTTAATAGTCTTTTTAATTTTAGAACTAGATTCTTTATTAACTAATCTTTCAATTAAAACTTTTCTATTTTCAACTAACTTTTCCCGCTTTTGTGCACGCTTTTCCATATGTTCTTTTCTCTTCTCTATGTGCTCTTGCCTCTTTTCCATATGTTTGGCCCGAGCTTCAATATGGGCAGCTTGTCTTTCCATTTTTTCAGCAAAACGCTCTCCCCATTCTTCCATTTGTTTCCCGTATTTTTCTTCCCATTCTTTTCCAAATTTCTCGCCCCACTCTTTCATTTCTTTTCCATACTTCTCTTCCCATTCTTTTCCAAATTTCTCACCCCATGCTTCCATTTTTTCTGCATAATCCTTACCAAATTTCGATTCGAATTTTTGAGTATATTCTTCCAAATACTTTTCGCCATCCTTTTTATAGGCCTTGTAATCAAATTGAATCTCATTGACGCCTTCTGGTAACTTAGGTAGCTCTGGCAACTGTGGCATTACGGGAAGCTGTGGCATTTCAGGAAGTTCCGGTACTTCTGGCATTACAAAGTCAACCCCATCAATTAACACTTCTGGTAAATCTGCCAATTCAAACTTTAATTCTTCTAATAGAGCATGTACTGCCTCATTATCGTTATGACTTGAATTATATACCCAAGAGTTACCTCCAGTACCTTTTGTTTCAATTTTAACTAACCCACTAGAAGCATCAACATCTACCTCCCAATTTTTTAAAGCATTTTCTAAGGCTTCTTTACTTAAATCATCACCTTCTATATAAGCTTCGATTTCGATAACATCTTTATTCCATGTATCAATGACTAAATTGCAATGGCTGGTGTTTAAATCGATAGTAATATCTTTATTTACTTTAATAGATTGCGATACTTTTTCTAATTTTTGTTGTGCCATAAGCCCTCCTGTAATGAGTAAGCTTAAGGCAAGTAATTTAATTTTTATGATTGTATTGTTCATTTTTTGATTTTTAGATTGATTGTTCTACTTCTTCAGTAATATCACTC
The DNA here is from genome assembly GCF_030540775.2 of Flavivirga abyssicola. GTDB lineage: Bacteria > Bacteroidota > Bacteroidia > Flavobacteriales > Flavobacteriaceae > Flavivirga > Flavivirga abyssicola. The sequence continues at coordinate 4,560,817 of NZ_CP141266.1, forward strand.
GAAGTATTTAATTCTTTTAATTGATCTTTTAAACGATACAAAAGATTTAAACGAAACTTTAAATTATCAATTAATGCATTCACTGTTAATTCGCTAGGTCCTGACTCTGTTAACTCCTCAGATAAGCGTTTATACTCTTTATCAAGCTCATCTAATTGCAACAAATACCCATCAAAAAGATCTTTAGTTTCGGAAGTATATTTCATTTTAGATAATTCTAAATTGATACTCGCTAAATAATAATCTTCAACTTTTTTAAGTCCAGGAGATACATCTCCCAAGGTTTTTGTTTCATCAGTTTCTGTTGCTACGACCTCAATTGGCTTCTCTTCTTTTGGTTGTAAAAACTTAAAAGCTCCAAAGCCTAAACCAATTAACAATACGACACTGGCAGCCATACGCATCCAATTAAACTTGGATTTGCTCGCTACTGGCATTTCCTCCTCTAACTTTTCAAGAAATCTTTCTTGATGATTTTCAGGCATCTTTTCATGCACTATTTTGTCATCCTTAAACAACTCTCTAATATCTCGTGCCATTTTTTTTAAGTATTAACAGTTCTTGTAATTTACTTTTTCCTCTTGATAATTGCGTTCTTGAAGCAACTTCAGAAATATTTAGAATCTCTGAAATTTCTTGGTGATCATACCCTTCTATTAAATAAAGCATCACAACATATTGATACTTATCGGGCAATTTATCAATTGCAATTTTTACATCGCTTAATGTAATTGCATCGTCTACTAACCATTTGTCATCATATGCAGTATCAGCTACTTTCAGGTGCACCTCTTCTAATTCAACAAGCTGTTGCTTTTTAGATTTTAAGAAGTCAATACTTTTATTAACAACAATACGTTTTAACCAGGCTCCAAAAGTCACCTCTGCTTTATATTGATGTAGTTTAGTAAAAGCTTTGATAAAAGCTTCCTGTACTACATCTTCAGCTTCGGCAGCATCTTTTAAAAATCGTTTTGCAACAATATACATACCATCACAGTACTGGTTGTATAACTGTAATTGTGCTTTGCGATTGTTTTGTTTACATTGTTCAATAATGTCAACTTGAAACATGCTAATTTACTTTTGGTTATGAGTTAGTTCGTTTTAAAGACGACTAAAAAAGTCTAGTGTTGCAAAAAAAATTATTTAATGTGTGTTTTTTTCTTTTAATTACTCTATAGCACAGCTATAAACTTCAAAAAAGCCCTAAAAGGACAAAAGTTAATTGTTTTTGTCTTCAAACAAAAAATTAAACCACTTCATCAATAAAAAAACTCTAAAATCTGTGTTAACATTGTTAAGAATTACTTCTTTTTGAAGTATCTTTATACCCTTTTAAACCCAGCATATGAACACATTCTTAAAGCGTATATTAGTCCTTTTATCCATAATAGCATTAGGACTATTTCTATATTCTTTTTTTGTTGAAAATATTTTTTCACAACGTCTAAGTCCTAAAGATACTGTAGAATTTAAACTTAATGATTTAAAACTTGAAGTGTTTTATAATAGACCTTCAAAAAAGAATAGAGCTATTTTTGGTGCTTTAGTTCCTTTTAATAAAGTTTGGCGTACGGGTGCTAATGAAGCTACCACTTTTAAAACCAACCAAGCCCTTGAGGTACAAGGCAGGCCTTTACCTATGGGTAAATATACGCTTTGGACGGTACCAAAAGATACCGTTTGGACTGTTATATTTAATTCTAAACAATACCCTTGGGGTGTCGATTCTGATATGAGACCTATGCGGGATGCTAACTTTGATGTTTTAAATATTGAAGTTCCTGTACAGAAATTATCGTCTACTGTAGAACAATTTACTATAGCTTTTGATAATTCTACAGATAATTTATTCTTAACTATGGCGTGGGATGACGTAAAAGTTGCTGTACCTCTTAAATAAGTATTTAGTCGTCGGTAGCAGTAATCAGTGGTTCTAATCAATTTTCTCAAATAAAATAGTAAATTAGACAAACATTTGTTTATTCGTGTCAAAAGAAAAAAAATCTGCACTTAGAGAAAAAAAAGGTGTTTCGATTTCTGAAATCACCAATCAATCCAGTATCAAAACTATTAAGGAGAAACGTAGGGCTGAAATTAATACAGATACTCTAGTATCCTCAATTTTAAATAAGGATATTACGGCTTTAAGCAGGGCCATCACTTTGGTAGAAAGCAAAAATCCGACACATTTAAAAAAAGCAAATAAAATAATAAAAGCATGTTTACCACATGCTAATAAATCCATTCGTATAGGCATTACTGGGGTTCCAGGAGTTGGAAAAAGTACTTTTATCGAAGTTCTTGGAAAACATATTACTTCAAAAGGAAAACGTGTTGCTGTACTGGCAATAGATCCCAGTAGTTCGCTAACAAAAGGGAGTATTCTAGGCGATAAGACCAGAATGGAAGATTTAGTGAAAGATACTAATGTTTTTATACGTCCATCGGCTTCTGGGGATTCACTGGGAGGTGTTGCCAGAAAAACCAGAGAGGCCATTATTTTATGTGAAGCTGCTGGATTTGATGTTATTATTATTGAAACCGTTGGTGTTGGTCAAAGTGAGACCACTGTACATAGCATGGTAGATTTCTTTTTATTACTAAAATTAGCCGGTGCTGGTGATGAATTGCAAGGTATAAAACGAGGTATTATAGAAATGGCAGATGTGATTGCTATTAACAAAGCAGATGGAGATAATTTAAAACGCGCCAAGCTTGCTAAAGTAGAATTTAATAGAGCACTTCATCTCTACCCCGAAAAACTTTCTGATTGGCAACCTAAAGTAACTATTTGCAGTGCACTTGAGAATGAAGGCATAGATACTATCTGGGAATTGATTTTAGATTATGTAATCATTACTTCTAAAAACAATTACTTTCAAGAAAAAAGACATGAGCAAAATAAATTTTGGCTGATTCAAACTATTGAAGAGCAATTAAAATCAGTGTTTTTTAATCGTCAAGAAGTTAAGAAAGAATTAGAAAATCAAATGCAGCTTATAGAGGCCAACAAAACAACACCATTTGCTGCGGCTGATTATTTATTAGGGTTAACGTAATTTTGATATATTTCTGATTAATTATTTATTATCAATCCATTTTCGTTTCTACCATACTCTAAGTCATCCTATGTTTGTAAATAGGAAGACATATAAATAACTATGAAGGTACAAATCGTTTTAAAAGATACTTCGCTAATTTATAAAATAGAAATCCTGAAATGGCACCAAATGCTAATCCACATACAATATCTAATGGGTAATGAACACCAACATAAATTCTACTATAAGCCACTATTAAGCTCCAAAACAACAAAATAAAAATAAGGTACTTATAATACTGCTTTAGCATTAAACCTGCAAAAATAGCTGCTGCCATGGAGTTTGATGAATGCCCGGAAAAGAAACCATATTTTCCACATCGTACAGCTATAAAACGCATTTGATCAATTAAATTAGCTTCGCCACAAGGTCTTGGACGTTGAAAACCTCGCTTAAAAACATTAGTAATTTGATCTGTAAAAGTGATCATTAAAGCCACAACCACAACAAAAACAAGTAATGATTTTAATCCATATTTTTTATAAAGTAAAAAGAGCAAGATAGCGTACAGTGGGATAAACGTAAGCTTATTTGTTATTATTAACCATAGGTTATCCCAAGGCTCAGAACCTTGATTGTTTAAGAACAAAAATAATTCAGTATCGTATTCTAAAAGTTTTTCAATCATCGCTATTTACTAATCTTCATATTTTGCTACTTCATTATCGTAAAACGCTGTAGCTAATTTTATGGCGTTTTCGGTTTCGTTTTCAAGCTCTTTTTGATCTTCAACATCAAAGTCTTCAAACCATTCTACTTCATCATCTTCAAGGTTTATGATGAATCTAGGAAATTCTGTATGAATGACAAAAATAGCATTAGGGTATTCTGTATTATCGCCAAGTATAAATTTTGGAAGTGTCATATTAAATTATAAGTTATAAATGCTCAAAGCACACTTAAATTATCTGATGCAAAGTTAAAATTTATTAGATACTGGAGTGAAAATAGCAAAAAAGTCTTTTTATTTTTATAATAAGCTCTTTGTTTGTAAAATAACCCTATAAATTTAAATACTTTAGCTTACTTACATGTTTTCAACTTTAATTAACTTTTTAGTTAAATAATTAAATCGAATATACAATAATATAGCAGCAGTAGATAAACCTGCAAGTAACCCTAACCAAATACCAAAACTGCCATAGGCATCTTCTTTGCCTAAAAACCAACTCACAGGAAATCCAACTAACCAATACGATATAAATGTAATAATAGTTGGTATTTTAACATCTTGCAATCCGCGTAAAGCTCCTAAAACTAAGACTTGTATACTATCACTTATTTGAAATATAGCAGCAGCTATGAGTAATTTAGATGCAATACTTACTACTTCGGTATTATCGATTAAGTTCTTGGCATCATTAAAATCTACATACAACTTTGGCAATTGATTGTGAAATAAAAAGAATATCAACGCAAAACTTACAGCAAACATAGTTCCCATTAAAAATAAAGAAAATGCAATACGTCTTAACTCATAATATCCTTTTAACCCTTTTTGATTGCCAACACGAATCATAGAGGCCACGCTTAATCCCATGGCTATCATAAATGTCATAGATGATAAATTAAGTGCTATTTGGTTTGCAGCTTGAGGGTTCTTTCCTAATAATCCACTTAACCATATAGCTGCTGTAAAAATGGCTACTTCAAAAAACATTTGCATGGCACTTGGCGCACCTAAATTGATAATTTTTTTAAGCATTAACTTGTCTAGAACGAAAAACTTAATATTCGTTACAAAGGCTTTTGATTTCTCTTTTCCCTTTAATAGAAACCATAGGTGCCAAACCATGATTAAACGCGACGCTAAAGTACCATAAGCAGCTCCTACTATACCTAATTCTGGAAATCCAAACTTTCCAAAAATCAACAAGTAATTTAAAATTATATTTATAATATTACCTAATAATGTTGAGTACATCGGATATTTGGTCATAGACATCCCGTCACCAAACTGTTTAAATCCTTGAAAAATAACTAAAGGAATTAAAGAAAAAGCAACTAAATCCAAGTACGGAATGGCCAACTCTACAACCTCTGCTGGTTGTTTCATTAAATGCATAAGTGGTTTTGCGAAAAACACCATTAAGAATAGTAATATTCCTAAAACGGTACATAAAAACAAACCATGTTTAAAAGATGATTTCCCTTTTATAAAATCTTTTGCTGTATCTGCTTCTGCAACTAAAGGAGTTATAGCTGTTGAAAAACCAATTCCTAAAGACATGGCAATAAACATAAAACTATTACCTAAGGACACTGCCGCTAGTTCTGCTGTGCCTAATTGTCCAACCATGATATTATCTACAAAGCTAACTAGCGTATGCCCTAACATACCCAACATAACAGGAAAGGCTAATTTCCAATTGTATTTAAATTCTTTGGTATAGTCTTTTAATTGCATTAGGCAAAAGTAATCTTTAGCCTTATATTTTTATCAATTTTGCAACCTTCTTTTGGTTTTTATTAAAAATTAACAAATGTTGATAACTCTTTACAAATGTTTATAAATTTTCAACTACTAAATGTTAGTAATTTCATACATTCGCATCGCTTTAAAAAAGCAAACTAAATAATAAACAACACTATAAGAAACATTTAGCTTTTTATTTTAAAGGGAGAACGAAGTATAAGCTTATAAGTTTCAGCGTTTATTTTAAGGAGGAATCATATATTCCTCCTTTTTATTTTATTTAATTATTTTTAAAATTTATTTAGAAAAAATAGGAGACACCAAATTGTAAATTTGAAGAATTTAAATTAAAATTAAATGACTCAGATTTATTAGAATTATTACTACCGTAATTGTGTTTCGCTTTATTATACCCTAAAGAACCTAAATTGGCTTCAAGAGCAAGTTTTTTACTAAGAAAATAAGTAATTCCTGGGCGAAAACCTGCAAAAAAAGTGTTTCTAGAGTCATCATTATTATTTAAGAATTCAGAATTGCTTCTTTTAGTTTTGTTTTCTGAATAATTGACTTCACCTTGCAAAAACAATGTTAGTTTATTCCCTAAAGGAAAATATTTTTTAATATAAGGAAATATGCTAAATCTATTGAAAGTAGCATCATATCTATGAACAATTGAATTATTAATTCTATAATTTTCAGATTCACCATAAGAATACCCAACACCTAATCCAATTATTAAATTGTTTTTTAATGCATATCCAAAATTAGGTGTAATTCCAAATTCACTATATTTATCTTTTGGTATGTCATCTTCATTTTCATAATTGCTAAAACTAAAAGAAGCCTTTCCTCCAATATTAAAGGTTCCTTTTTCAATAACAAGCTTTTTACTTGATTCTTGACCAAATGCTGCCCCGTAAATAATAATTGCTGCAATAAAAAATAATTTCTTCATTATAAATATTTTAAAAGTTAAGCTAATTACGTATCAAGCTTTAGACCAAATAGAAGGATTAAACTTTAGCATCTAAAGATTTTTTATTGCATAATATGCTAAGTATTTTCTAATTAATATTTAAACCTCTTATAATGAGAGCATCAGATTATTTACAGCTTTAAATATTTGTTATGATGTCTATAACTATTTAATATAAAGTTAACATTAACATTCCTTTTAGAGTTCCAAATACCCCCTTTTAGTATCTTGTAGCAAATATTGTTCTTATGAGACCTATAATCTTATTAATCTTTATTTTTAATACAATTTCAGGGTTTTCTCAACAATCTGTTAAGCCATTTATACCAGACATTCTAAAACAGTTTCCTAATGTTCGAGATATTGCTATTTCTCCAAACGGAAAAGAAATGATGTTTTCTGCGCAAAGTATTATGGGAAACCTATCTGCGATTATAACAATAAAAAAAGAGGGCAATACATGGACTACACCACAAGTAGCTTCTTTTTCTGGTCAATATTTTGATTTAGAACCATTTTTCTCTAATGATGGTTTAAAAATTTATTTTGTTTCTACAAGACCTTTAAGCAAGTCTTCAAATAAGCCTAAAGATTTTGATATATGGTACTCGGAGCGCACAACACTTAACAGTAATTGGTCACAACCAATAAATATGGGAAGTCCTATTAATACGGAACATGGTGAGTTTTATCCTTCTATAGCTAATAATGGTAATTTTTATTTTACGAGAGATAACCCAAAACTAAAACGCAAAGATGATATATACATGAGCACTTTCTCTAATGGTATATATACGAAACCAAAAATGTTACCAGATACTATAAATACAGTGGGATATGAATACAATGCTTTTATTGCTCCAGACGAATCCTATTTAATTTATGGCTGTTATAATAAGGAAGGTGGCTATGGTAGTGGTGATCTATATATAAGTTATCACAATAATAATGAATGGTCTGAAGCTAAAAATTTAGGAGAAACCATAAATACCAAAAAAATGGATTATTGTCCATTTGTTGATAATAGAACAAATACGCTATACTTTACCAGTAAACAAGATAATACCCAAACAGATTTTGAAAACCCTCTGTCAATTAATACGTTATTAAAAGCGTTTAATAGATATGATAACGGATTAAGTCGATTATATAAAATCCCTATAAGTGAATTACCAAAGAAATGAGGGTTTATAAATCAGATACCATCTTCTTAGCGACTTCAAACTCTTTTAGCATATCTTGTACAATGTTAGATACTGGCTTAATATCATGAATCAAGCCTGCTATTTGTCCAATTTCTAATTCACCTTCCTCTAATTCACCTTCAAACATACCCTTTTTTGCTCTTGCACGACCTAATAATGTTTTCAGCTCTTCAATGGTTGGTCCCTTTTTGTACAGGGTTTGTATGTCGTTATAAAATTTATTTTTAATTAAGCGTACAGGTGCTAATTCCTTTAATGTTAATTGGGTGTCACCTTCTTTAGCATTAACAACTACTTTTTTAAAGGCCTCATGAGCAGAACTCTCTTCGCTTGCTACAAACCGACTGCCCACTTGTACGCCATCCGCCCCTAAAATCATGGTGGCTAACATCGCTTTTCCTGTAGCAATACCTCCAGCTGCAATTATTGGAATATGAATCTGCTCTTTAACCATAGGTATGAGTGTTAGCGTCGTTGTTTCATCTCTACCATTGTGTCCTCCAGCTTCAAAACCTTCAGCAACTACAGCATCAACACCAGCTTCTTGTGCTTTTAATGCGAATTTTACACTACTAACCACATGCACTACGATAATACCACGTTCTTGCAACCAGGATGTCCAAGTTTTGGGATTTCCAGCTGAAGTAAACACTATTTTTACACCTTCTTCAACAATAATGTCCATGATGTCTTCAATGTTAGGATACAACATGGGAACATTAACTCCAAAAGGTTTATCTGTAGATTTTTTACATTTTTGAATATGCTCTCTTAAGACATCTGGATACATAGATCCTGCCCCAATGAGTCCTAAAATACCTGAGTTACTTGCTGCCGAAGCTAATCGCCAACCACTATTCCAAATCATACCCGCTTGAATAATTGGGTATTTAATATTGAATAATTGAGTGATGCTATTGGTCATTTAATATTTTATAAGTTTTATCGTTTTTGATATGTTTTTAGATTGAATTCTAGCTATATGAACTCCATTTGAAAATGAAGATATATCTACCTGATTATTATCTTTGGTAATAATAGTTTCTAGTATTTTTTTTCCTAAAACATTAAAAATAGTAACAGATAATTCACTTTGATCCAAAGGAAAATTAAAACGAATGAGTCCTTTTGTTGGATTAGGAAGTAATTTCAAAATCTGGTTTTCATCATCATGATCATTCGTTGTATTTAAAGCTGAACTAAGAGCTGTTTGTAAATTGGGAATTCCATACCCCAACATAAAATCGGGGGAATGATATTGCGATGCAGATTCTCGAACTAACTGCATAATTTCTATATTGGTTTTATTAGATAGTGCCTGCCACAAACATACAATTCCTCCGGCTATAATGGGTGAACTAAATGACGTTCCATTAGCTGTTGCTATAATATCGTTTTCGGTTATAACATAACTCGCTTGACCTTGAGCTACTACATCTGGCTTTTGGGTAGGTTGTGTGCTGTTTCCTTTTGAACTAAATGAGGCATATGTACCATTAGCTTGTACTGCTCCTATACTAAAAACACCAGCAGCATCAGCAGGAGCTCCTACAATTCCCCAACTACTGTTTCCTGAATTTCCAGCAGAATTGACCAACAACATCCCTTTTTCAAAAGCGATATTAGCACCTTTAGTAATAAAAGCCGTATTACCGTCCATATTAGCTGTTGTATAACTATAGTTCGGATTATCATAAGTAGTATAGCCCAGCGAGGTGTTTATAACATCTACTCCCAAACTATCTGCTCGTTCTACAGCTTCAACCCAATAGCTTTCTTCTACTGGGTTTTCACTTAACGCATCTTCTGTAACAAATAAATAATAAGATGCATCTGGAGCTGTTCCTACATATTCATTTTCAACATATCCAGCCATAGTACTTAATACTAAAGTGCCATGATTGCTAGTCGTATTAGTATAAACATCGGAATCTCTATTAACAAAATCGTAATCGTCTAAAATATTCCCTGCATGTCTTAACCTTTGAAATGATGACATCGTATTTACGTTAGGGAAACCAGCGTCTATAATGGCTACCGTCATTCCAGCACCTGTATATCCTGCTAAATGCAATTCATTTCCATTAAACATTTCTATTTGATTAGCTGCATTACCATATGTAAAGGTTGTAAAAGACTTTTCTAATTTAGATTTGTTTTTTTGCTGGACAGATTTAAGAGTATTTAAACTTTTATTTGCAAAATCTACATAATCAATAAAAGAAAATGTGGTAGATAAATTATCAATATCTGTTTTACTTCCCCTAACATGTACTGCGTTAAACCATTTAGATTTTGCCATAACTGAGATGCCAGTTGCTCCTTTTAGTTGAGTTATATAGTTCTCATTAACAGGAACGTCTTTTGCATCAATTACAACATGATGTGCATTTTTTCTATCAATAGCTTTCTGAGTTAGTATAGAAATAGGGTTAGCAATTGAAGCTGAAATATTTTGTTTATCTTTTAAATACACCCAAGCATCTTCTTGCGCAAACGTATTAAACTGATAACTTAATAGCATCAGAAGTAGTAGGTGTTTTTTCATAGCTAATCATTTTAAGCTATTGCAATTTAAGAAATTACTCCCGAACCTACTAACTCATCTCCTGAATACCACGCTACAAATTGCCCTTCTGTAATTGCAGATTGAAATTCTTCAAATTCAACATATAAACCACTTTCTACTTTATGTAACATGGCTTTTTGTAATGATTGTCTATAACGAATTCTGGCCATAACGTCCATTGTTTCACCTGAATTCAATTCTAAATCCTCCCGAACCCAATGTAATTCTTCATTGGTTACAAATAATGCCTTTTTAAATAATCCGGGGTGCTCTTTTCCTTGACCTGTATAAATAACATTCTCATTAACATCTGTGTCTATTACAAACAAAGGCTCTACAGTCCCTCCTACTGCTAATCCTTTTCGCTGACCTTTAGTAAAATAATGAGCGCCCTGGTGTTTACCTACTATCTTACCATGATCAACTTTATAATCGATCTTGCGAGATAGGTACTTTAATTTCTCCTCTTCCGAATTAAATTCTGGATCAACATGACTAAAAACCTCTTGTTCTTTAGGTATTTCAACTATAACACCTTCTTTTGGCTTTAATTGTTGTTGAAGAAAATCCGGTAATTTTACTTTCCCAATAAAACATAATCCTTGAGAATCTTTCTTTTCGGCTGTTACTAAATCCAGTTTGGTCGCTATCTCACGCACCTCTGGTTTAGTTAATTCTCCTATTGGGAACAAAGATTTTGCTAATTGATCTTGAGATAATTGACATAAAAAATACGATTGATCTTTATTATCATCTATACCAGCAAGTAACTGATAGATTTCCTTGTCTTCTTTTTGAATGGTTCCTTTTCTACAATAATGGCCTGTTGCTACATAATCCGCTCCAAGTTCTAAGGCTATTTTCATAAAAACATCAAACTTAATCTCTCTATTACAAAGCACATCTGGGTTTGGTGTTCTACCATTTTCGTATTCGTTGAACATATAATCTACTATCCGCTCTTTATATTGTTCACTTAAATCGACTGTTTGAAATGGTATTCCTAATTTTTCGGCAACTAGCATAGCATCATTACTATCATCTAACCAAGGGCACTCATTCGATATAGTTACGGAATCATCATGCCAGTTTTTCATAAACAAACCAATGACCTCGTACCCCTGCTCCTTTAATAAATAAGCAGCAACACTAGAATCTACACCTCCTGAAAGTCCAATAATGACTCTTTTCATTTTTCTAAAATTAGGCAGCAAATATACGCATATTTAAAGAAAATGATAGCGAAAATACTAGATCATAAACTGTTACAGAATTTATTTTGTTTACTTTATTTTAAAAAATATTAAACAAAATTTGGTTTTTTGTTTAATTATTTTATATTTTTGTTAAACAAAATAAAACTATAAGAAATTATGAAACGATTAAATGCTTTAAAAAAGTTATCATTTTTATTCATTGTTTTGATGCTAATAGGATCATGTAGTAATGATGATGATAATAATGTTCCTGAATTTATTCCAGAAACTATTGTAGAATTAGCTCAAGCAACACCAAGCCTAAATAGTCTAGTTGCTGCTTTACAACGTGCCAATTTAGTTAACACACTAAATGGAACGCAAGAATATACTGTGTTTGCTCCAACAAATAATGCTTTTACAGCATTTTTGGCTGCAAATAATTTTGCATCCTTAGAAGATGTTCCTGTTGATGTATTAACTCAGGTACTCCTAAATCATGTTATAGCTGGCGAATTTGCTTCTACAGATTTATCTACAGGTTATATAAGTACATCTGCTACTCAAGCCGATACCAATTTAAACTTAAGTATGTTTGTTGATACCTCCTCTGGTGTAATATTAAATGGCGTATCAAGTGTAGACACACCAAATATTGATGCTACAAATGGTATTATACATATTGTGGATGCTGTTATTGGATTGCCTACTGTTGTAACTCATGCTTCTGCAAATTCAAGTTTCACAAGTCTGGTAGCTGCTTTAGGTGCTGCTGATGGTGGATTAGTAGATGTGTTAAATGGCACTGGACCTTTTACAGTATTGGCTCCGGATAATAATGCTTTTACTGATTTCTTAGATGGTACAGCACTTGCAGATGTACCTACAGACACTTTAGCTAATATTTTATTAAATCATGTTGTTAGCGGCGTGGTAACTTCTACTAATTTAGTTGATAGTGGTTCAGGCTATACAAATACACTCGCTACGGGTCCTGGAATGAATAATTTAAGTCTATACTTTGATGCTTCTGATGGTGTTAAGTTTAATGGTATATCTAGTGTTACAACTGCTGATGTTGTATGTTCAAATGGTATTATTCATGCTATTAATGAAGTAATAGGCATACCTACAGTGGTAACATTTGCAACTGCAGACCCTCTTTTTTCAACTCTAGTAGATGCTTTGACTACATTAACCCCTGCAACAGATTTCGCTGGGATATTAAGCAGAACGGCTGATGGAAATGGTGATAGCATAGACCCTCCTTTTACTGTATTTGCTCCAACAAACGATGCTTTTGCCGCCATTACTGTTCCTGAAGAATCTGTATTAACACAGGTATTACTACATCACGTTATAGGGGGGACGAATGTAACTTCTGGAGATTTGAATAATCCTGGAAATACTTCAGCACCAAGCTTAGAAGGTGATAACCTTACAATTACATTACCAGGCACTGGTAGTAATATAGCAGATTTAACTGATGGCTCTGGAGCTTCTGACATAGGCATAATAGCTGTTGATGTACAAGCTGGAAATGGCGTTATACATGTTATTAATAAAGTGGCTATTCCTGATTTAACAAATTAGTTTGGTTTGTGATTGTAGACAAGTTAATCCTGGATTAAAATTGTCTATGAAAAAGAGAGGCTCCTAATAAACCAGGAGCCTTTTTTATATGAACGGGTTTTGTACTTTATGATTAATTACGGACAATCCGTTTTATACGCATCATTTTTTCTTGTACTTCCCTTCTGGTGAAAAGTTTTTTTGATTTTTTAACTTACCATTTTCATAGTATTTCCAAACCCCATGTTTTTTTCCTAGTTTGTACCGCCCTTCAGTTATTAACTCACCTTTTGAATTATAAAATTTCGATTCACCATGTAATTCACCATTTACATAAATGTAAGTCTTTAAAACCACATTATTAGAAGCATACCATGTTGAAACACCATGTAAATTTCCGTCAACATAACTTTGCTTTTCAGCTATTTGCCCATTGGGATAATACACAAAACGCTCACCATCTAAATTTCCTTTATCGTTATAATGTTCTAAAGTAAGTAGCTTATCAGAGTTCTTTTGATAATACTTCCATTCGCCTATGTATAGCTTACCATCCATTGTACCTTCGCTAATGACTTTTCCCCGCGTTGCAAAAAACTTAACATAGGTTTTATTATCATTTTCATTGAAAGTTCTGGTAGCTGTTAAAACTGGTTTTTTTCTAATGTTCTTATAAAACTTAAAAACACCTATTTCTTTGCCATGTAAAAACTCGCCTTCGTACCTAAGAACATTTGTATTTTTAAATGTCTTTTTCCAAATGCCATGACGTTTACCATTTTCATCAAATTGATTAATATTTTGAGAGAAACCAAAATTAAAAACAAATAAAATAATTAGAGATGCTATTACTTTTTTCATTTTAAAAGTTATCATTTTTTTTAATTTTTATTTTGCTAAACAACACTATTGTAAACGAAAATATTATTTTCAAATTGTATAACAAAAAAGCTGCCAAAAAATTGACAGCTCATTTTAATATTAAGACTTTTAATAAAAATTCAAAGATACCTTTCTTTTATTCAAGAGAAGGTATTTATCTTTTACCTTTTTTTTGTGCTTGTTTCTGTTTTTCAGCCTGCTCCATCATATCCTGCATACGTGCCTGGAATTTACTTTGCTTTTTAGGCTTCTTTTTATTCTCTTGAATCTGAGCATGAATTTTATCCTCATCAAGAATGTAATTTTTAATCACTAAAATAATTCCGATACTAATTAGGTTAGAAATAAAGTAATACAAACTTAACCCAGACGCATAGTTATTAAAGAAAAACAACATCATTATTGGAGAGAAGTACATCATATACTTCATCATTTTGCCCATATCTGGCATGCCTTCCTGTTGTGGTTGCGTATTTACTTGTTGTCCCGTTGTTAAACGCATATAAAAGAAAATAGCAATAGATGCCAACAAAGGAAATAAGCTTACGTGATCTCCATAAAATGGAATATTAAATGGAAGGTTTGCTACGGTGTCATACGATGATAAATCCTCTACCCATAAAAAGCTTTTTTGTCTTAAATCGAATGCAGACGGGAAAAATTGAAACAGTGCATAAAACACAGGCAACTGTACTAAGGCTGGCAAACATCCACTTAATGGACTTGCTCCTGCTTTATTTTGCAACGCCATAGTTTCTTGTTGCGCTTTCATTTTATTGTCTTTATACTTCTCGCGAATTGCATCCAATTCCGGTTTTAGAATCTTCATTTTTGCTTGCGATAAAAACTGCTTGTATTGCACAAAGGACATTAATAACTTGATTAATATCGTCATGACAATAATGGCAATTCCATAAGGTAAAAACCCTCCTAAGAAAGCAAACAAAGGAATGAAAACATATTTATTTATCCATCCGAAAATACCCCAACCAAGAGGCACAACTTCATCTAAATTTCTATCGTATGCATTTAATATTTTAAAATCACTTGGTCCATAATACCAATCCATTGTTTTATTAATCTCGCCACCTGATAATTCTAAAGGTAGTTTAGCGACAAATGCTTTGGTATAAACGGTATCTATTTCTTCATCCTGAACTAGATTTCTAGATTCAAAAGTTCCCGTTTTAAAAGGGGCATCTGCTAATAAAATAGATGTGAAGAAGTGCTGCTTAAATGCTACATAACTAACATCTTCCGCTGTATCATCTGTTTGTTCTTGTTGTCCTAAATAGTCATCTTTTCCATCTTCATATTCAAAAACAACCTCAGTATATCTATTTTCATAAGAAATACTTTTTGCATGACGATAGGTTTTAAGATTCCAATCTAAACTAACAGCTTGTGAGCTATTAATAATATCACTTAATCCTTGAGAACGAATAGTAAAGTCGATCATGTAATCGTCTTTTTTCAACTCGTAGCGATATTCTAAAAACTTAGTTTCTGAGACCTTAAGCTTCATTGAAACTATAGTATTGTCTCCATTTTTAGTGACAGTAGGCGTAAAATATCTATCCTTTGTGTTTACAATTCTACTTTCTATAGTTCCAAAATTAATGTTGAAAGAAGCATTATTATCTTTTACAATATAAATAGGTTCTTTATTGAAATCGACAAACTCTTTTAATTTAACCTCAGATAAATAGCCTCCTCTATTATTAAACTTTAATTCAAATAAATCAGTTTCAACATATGTTTCTTTTTTATCCGAAACCAAAGTTTCTGAATATGCTAAAGCTCCAAGTTTATTTTTTAGATTGATTAATTGAAGTGAATCTGAAACTGCACCAGAGGTATAATCTTCTGCAGTAGTTACTTTCGTCTGATTTTGTTCTGAAGCTTTTTTCTCAGTTTCAATTTGTTCTTGTTTTGCTTTTTCTTGAGCTTCTAGCTCTTCTGGTGTTGGCTGGTTTTGCCAAAGCATATACATTAATATTCCGAAAATAAGTAGGAACCCTATAATCGAATTAATATCTAATTTCTTTTCTTCCATATTTTAATTTGTGTCATTCTAAATGCAATATAAAAATCTCTTAGTTAGATATTTCGCTTTATTTAATATGACAATTATACGCGTTTAAATTTAATGAGATTTCCATTTTCATGGGAATGATAAATAGATTATCAAATAGCTATCCAATTTTAATTTTGTGCCATACTGACACCTTTTTGATCTTTTTTATGATTTAAAGCTGCTTTTACAAAAGCCACAAATAGTGGATGTGGATTAGCAACTGTACTTTTGTATTCTGGGTGATATTGCACACCTACAAACCAAGGATGTTCAGTTATTTCTATAATCTCAACTAAATCTGTATCTGGATTTAAACCTGTTGCACACATTCCAGCAGCCTCTAGCTCCTCTCTATAAGTACTATTAAACTCATAGCGATGTCTATGTCGTTCTTTTATAATATCACTTTTATAGATATCATGAACTATACTCCCCTTTTTCAACTCACAAGACCAAGCTCCTAAACGCATAGTGCCTCCTTTATCAATGACCGTTTTTTGCTCTTCCATCAAATCAATTACTGGATTCGCTGTCGTAGCTTCCATTTCTGTTGAATTGGCATCAGCAAGGCCTAAGACATGTCGCGCAAATTCAATAACAGCCATTTGCATACCTAAACAAATTCCTAAAAATGGAATGTTATTTTCTCTAACAAACTTTACTGCTGTAATTTTTCCTTCTATACCGCGTTCACCAAAACCAGGAGCAACTAATACCCCATCTAAATGACCAAGTTTTAGCTTTATATTATCGTCATTCAAATATTCTGAATGAATTGATTCTATGTTCACTTTAACTTCATTTTCCGCTCCTGCATGAATAAAAGCTTCTAAAATAGATTTATAAGAATCTTGTAATTCTACATATTTTCCAATTAACCCGATAGTAACATCGGTTTTTGGATTTTTATGTCGGTGTACAAAATTATTCCATTTGGTAATATCTGGCGTAGAACTTTCTAAGTTTAATTGCTTTAAAACAACCTTATCTAAACCTTCTTCTAGCATTAAATTAGGTACATCGTATATAGTTGATGCATCTATAGATTGTATGACAGCTTCTTCTCTAACATTACAGAATAAAGCGAGTTTACGACGTAAATCTTTTGGTAAATTATGTTCTGTTCTACAAACCAATATGTCTGCTTGTACACCACTTTCCATAAGTGTTTTAACACTATGCTGCGTTGGTTTTGTTTTTAATTCTCCTGCAGCCGATAAAAATGGGACTAATGTTAAATGAATAACTGTTGCGTTATTTTCTCCTAAATCCCAACGAAGTTGACGAACGGCTTCTATATAGGGTAACGATTCAATATCACCAACCGTGCCTCCAATTTCTGTAATAACGATATCATAATCGCCAGACTTCCCTAAAATTTGTACACGGCGTTTTATTTCATTTGTAATATGAGGAACAACCTGTACTGTCTTTCCCAAAAACTCGCCTCGGCGTTCTTTTTGAATCACACTTTGATAAATTTTACCTGTTGTAACATTATTGGCCTGACTAGTAGGTACATTTAAAAAACGCTCATAATGCCCTAAATCCAAATCGGTTTCTGCTCCATCTTCAGTCACATAACATTCACCATGTTCATATGGGTTTAATGTTCCTGGGTCTACATTTATATAGGGATCTAATTTTTGAATCGTAACACGATATCCTTGAGCTTGTAATAATTTAGCAAGAGATGCTGCTATGATGCCTTTTCCTAAAGACGATGTAACCCCTCCGGTTACAAATATGTATTTTGTGGTTTGTGTCATGTTGCGCTTATAAACGCAGGCAAATTTACAAAATTAAAATAGTTATTTCAGAATTAGTTTTGGGTTATTTAATGGGAGTTTTTAACAATGATTTGGAGAAGAAAAGGCATGTTTCTTTATAACACCCTTGAATTTGTAAGAAAAAATCTATTTTATTTTATCCGAATATAAAATACTAGTAAAAAGACAAACTGGACTAATAACCATTACTATAATGATAAAAACGATTCTTAACAAAAATTAAAATTCACTTAGGAAACTGCCTCTTAATATTTCGAATTAAATCTTCTAAGCCATTCATTTTTAGATCATAAACTTGGGTAAGCATATCCCCCAGTTTTCCTTTTGGAAAGCCTTTATTATGATACCATACCAAATAGTATTCTGGCAAATCGATTAAATAACGATCTTTATATTTACCAAAAGGCATTTTGGTGTGTGCTAAATCTATAAGGAACTGTTTATCTGGGAGCATATATTTAATCTACCGATTTATATTTAGATAACTTTTTTAATTCGTCAGCAATATATAATTTCCATTGGGTTTGAACTTCGATATTTCTGGAATAATTGGTTTCAGAATCATATCTATTTTGCATCTGTGAAAGTTCTTTATTAATAGTATTATGAAGTGTTTTCAATTGATTTCTAACACTATTCGATATTTTAATCTGATCTATTCGGTATCTAAATTTACGTGCGTATAATTCGGTAATATCAAAATGCAGTTGTTCATGATCTAAAACATGGCTATCTGCTATTTCTTTTTTATACCATGATTTTTCTGGGTAAAAATGAGTGTGTACTTCTGAAGTAAAGCCTACAACTTGATCATCTGTTGTGCTAACCGAAAAACCAAAGGTTATGCCCGATGCTGTTATAGCCACTGCACTGGTACTTTTATCTGGCTTGTCTTTAAAATCGGACCAAGATAATTTATACGATTCGTTCCAAGATATAACTGGCTCGTCCTGTTGTACGCAAAGTAAACAACATAAAATAAAGAAAACTTTAGTCACAAGATTTAGTAAAATTTAATTTTTTATTGCAAGTTTATTTACATCAATCATTTAGTAGGTTGCCACAGTCGTTCCTTCTTCGCTATAACATATACAAAACGTCTTGCATATTGGCTTATTGTTTACTTCTTACTCTCCTCTAGTTCTTGCTCTTTTTTTAACTGTTCTTGACTTATTACTTGCTTTACTTCCACAATTGCTAAATCATCATATTTAACTAAATACACGGTATTGTTAAAATACCCTCCAAAAAGCTTCTTCTTATAAGCGAATTTATTTTCAACATATTCGGTAAGAGGCGCCTCATTAACAGACATATACATATCTTCTGAAGACACTAAACGCAAGACAACATCCATGGTTAAATCGAAACCTTTTACAGCTCTATTATTTGGCGTGATATTATAAATTTGATTATATCTTTTCACAAAGGCATTATTACTATTTTCATTATACGCTCTAGACATAGTAGCAAAATGAAATTGTAACTCAGACAAATGTGTATTATCCACTTCATCATCTTTAAAAGCAGAATTAATATTAGTCGTAACTAGCACAATTTCTATAGCCTCTTGCTGTTCTTGAATATTCTCTTCTTGAATTAAAGCCGCCAAAATACTCGTTACATTCGAAACGAATCCAGCATCTTGAGTTTCTAAAAACACGATATTTTTTCCTGGTTTTAATTCATCTTGAATATCCCCTTTATTCACATAGTACTTATCGACTCCCTCTTTATCTTTTCTAGAAAGTATTTGCTTTGCAAAATTAAACTCGCGTTTAATATCATCTGAAACAGATTTATTTTTAGTATCTGAGATCACAATAATATTACTGGCTAAAGTATCTGCTTTTACAAAATTTATGACCCGCTTTTTTAACAGATCATTAGATGGCCTTGATTGAAATACGTTATTGTATAATTTTAAGTTTGTTCCTATTGGAGAAATAACAGGTGTATTATATTTTTTCAACCCTGAGGCTACCTCTTCAAAATTATTAGGAGTTAGCGGACCAATAACTGCATCAACATTTTCAAAGTTATTGCGATCCATGATATGCTTTACTTCACCTAGTTCATATTTAGTATCGTATACATCTACTTTAAGAGAAACTCCTAATTTTTTTAAAGAATCTATAGCCATTAAAACCCCTGAGTGAAAATCTAGCGAAGCGTCTAAATAAGGATCTTTTTCAATACTTTTTTTAATGTCTGATGCAGAATCAAAATCTACGTGGTTCAACCTAAAAGGCAGCATAACAGCTATGTGCTTTGCATTAAAATCGGTTATACTATCTACTAAATTAACCTTAATGGTATTTTCCCCTGTAACACTTTCTGGCAAGCTAGAATATGGTATTTTTAACACCATGCCTGCCTTTAATCCGCCATCTTTTAAAATAGGGTTCAAAGTTTCTAATGCTTCTTGCTCTAAACCTAATTTAAGTTTTAGTCTATAAAACCCCTCTTTAGGTAAAACTTTATAATAACTATATTTTTCATCTACTTCGTTCTCTTCTCCATCTCCTATATTTGGTACATTTAATACCTGACCTTCTTGTAAAACGTCGCCCATTTCGGGATTAAGTTCTTCAAGTTCCTTAACTGTTATTCCAAATTTATAAGCAATACGCCATTTTCCTTCTTTGGGAAGTACGGTATATGTTTTGGTAAGTTTATTTTCTTCTTCAACTTCTGTTACTTTAAATATTGGAATTTGAAGTTTATCTCCTTTTCTTAAAGGTTCTGCGTATAAAAATTTATTGTGTTTTTTAATCTCCTCTACAGTTACATTATACTTTTGTGATAAACTATAAAGCGTTTGTCTTTTTTTGGTTCTATGCTTTTTATAGCCTTCTAATTCTTTAACTACAGTTACTTTAGGCGGGAGAACTTTAGATTTTGGAATAATTAAAACCGAATTAACTCTTAACTCTTTTTGAGCATCAGGATTTAAACCATAAATATCTGATGGTGTTACCAAGTATTTCTTTGCAATACTCTCGACTGTTTCTCCTTGTTTAACCTTATGAGTACTATAATTTTGAGCTTGAACCGTACCAAAACTAAATAATAGCAATAGGCATAAAACGAAAAGGGATTTATTCATGTAATCTATTTTTAAATTGCGTTAAAGGGGTCAGTCCCGCGATTTTAATCAGAGTAAAACCATCCTTTCGTTTTTAGAATACACATAGTATGCCAAAAAAGGAAAGGGCATATAATTTCAACCTGACAATACTTTTTTTGAACTCACCTAGATTTATATACGATTAGTTATAATAACCAAGATGATTTCAAAAACTAAATATAGTCTATAAATAATATAACATCCAACTTAATGATACTATTTCGAATTATTCAGACTATCCAAAATATAAAAATAACTTCATGGGATTTTATTCCCACTCTATGGTAGCTGGTGGCTTAGAACTAATATCATAAACTACTCTATTAACGCCTTTTACCTTATTTATTATATCATTTGATGTTTTTTGTAAAAACTCGTAAGGTAAATTCACCCAATCGGCAGTCATCCCATCTGTACTTTCTACAGCTCTGAGTGCTACACATTTTTCATATGTACGCTCATCTCCCATAACACCTACGCTATTAACCGGAAGCAACATCGCACCTGCTTGCCAAACGTTATCATATAAGTTCCATTCTTTTAAACCATTTATAAAAATAGCATCCACTTCTTGTAAAATACGCACTTTTTCTGCGGTTATGTCTCCTAGAATACGAATCCCTAATCCCGGCCCAGGAAATGGATGACGACCTAAAAGCTCTGGATCAATCCCTAGAGTAGCTCCTACCCGTCTTACTTCATCTTTAAAAATAGCCCTTAGTGGTTCTACGATTTTAAGTTTCATAAAATCTGGTAAACCGCCTACATTATGATGACTCTTTATAGTCGCCGAAGGCCCTCCTGTTGCAGACACACTTTCAATAACATCTGGGTAAATAGTACCTTGCGCTAGCCATTTTACATCCTCCAGTTTATGAGCTTCATCATCAAAGACTTCTATAAATGCATTCCCTATGGCTTTACGTTTTTTCTCAGGGTCTTCAATTCCTGCTAAAGCATCCAGAAAACGTTGTGAGGCATCAACACCTTTTACGTTAAGCCCCATCCCTTCATATTGTTTTAAAACATTTTGGAATTCGTTTTTACGAAGCAACCCGTTGTTTACAAAAATACAATACAGGTTTTTACCTATGGCTTTGTTAAGTAAAACGGCCGCTACTGTAGAATCTACACCTCCAGAAAGTCCAAGTACAACTTTACCATCTCCAACCTTCTCTTGAATGGCTTCAACAGTTTCTTCAACAAAAGAATCTGGTGTCCAATCCTGATTAAGACCAGCTATTTCTACTAAAAAGTTTTCTAATATTTGTTTTCCGTCTGTTGAGTGATATACTTCTGGGTGAAATTGAATCGCATACGTTTGCTCGCCTTCAATTCTATAGGCTGCATTTTCAACATCATGTGTACTTGCTATTAAAACACTACCTGTTGGTAACTCTTTAATCGTGTCACTATGACTCATCCAAACCTGACTCCCTGAACTAACATTTTCGAAAAAATTTTCTTCAGGTTTTATGAATGATAAATTAGCTCTACCGTATTCTCTCGTACTTGAAGGGGCTACTTTACCACCTGAAAAGTGTGCTAAGTATTGTGCACCATAGCATACTCCTAAAAGTGGTTTCTTGCCACGTATTTGAGATAAATCTGGATGTAATGCTTCTTCTCCTCTTACTGAGTAGGGGCTACCAGAAAGTATAATAGCTTTATAGCTTTCTAAATTTGTTGGAATTTTATTGAATGGGTGTATTTCGGAGTAAATGTTGAGTTCCCTAACTCGACGGGCAATAAGCTGTGTGTATTGCGATCCGAAGTCTAAAATTAGTACCTTGTCATGTTGCATGCGCAAAAGTAATAATTGATTTTAGAATGACGAATTAGGAATGATAGTTTTTTAAATTAAATTTTAAACAAATTATTGTGAATAACTGTATAAAGATTCTACACATTTCCCTCCGGCTTTGTAATAAAAAACACTTCTTTCAATACCAAAAAAGCATCATCGTAACTATTTATTTGATTTTCAATTATTTAATATATATTTTTATCAAAAAATACAATCTAACCTAAAAAATGAAGCGCCTCGTACTTTACCTGTCCCTTGTACTTATTCCTTGTTTTTTAATATCTCAAAACGATAAGAAAATTGATAGTCTTATTAAATTATCTAAAACATTACCAGAAAATGAGACTAAAGCTGCCATACTAGGAACTATTTATGAGGAACTTATGTTTAAGGACTCTAAACTCTCTTTTGAATATGCAAAAAGAAGTTATGAATTGTCTAAAAAATTAAATTACCAAAAAGGCATCGCATCGGGTTATTTGCATTTTGCAGATTACTACAAGGATCGTGGAGTATTGGATTCTGCCAGGCATTATTATGCAAAATCTTTAAATGGATTTAAACAAATGAATTCAACGAAAGGGATACTATTTGTTAACCATTCCATGGCATCGTTTGAACAAAATTTAGGGAATTTTGATAAAGCTTTAAGCTATGCCTATGAAAACATTAATATTTATAAAAAAAGAGATAGTATAGAAGGTACAAATCATAATTTCTTTAATCTTATTGGTTCGGAATACGAACTTATAGGTGGTATACATAAAGAACTTGGAAACTATCATATAGCGTTAACCGAAACTTTAAAGGCATTAAATTTCTTCGAACAAAAAAAAGATAAGTTAAGAAAAGGGGATGCTTTATTACAACTTGGCAATATTGAATATTCATTAGGAAATTATGACAAAGCTTTAGATTATAGCACAAATTCTTATTCCATTTATAAAGATTATAAAGATTTACAATACCAGAGTTATGCAGTCAATGATATAGGAGACACCTATGTCAAACTTCAAAAATTGGACTTAGCAAAACAATATTATGAAACGGCCCTTAAATTGGCTACCGACATAAAAAACAAAGAAATTGAAGGAAGCTCGCTTGTTAACTTAGGAAATACATATGCCCGATTAAAACAATATAGCAAAGCTATTGATCTTTTAAATCAAGGCTTAGACATTCATAGAACATTAGATTATAAAAATGCCATAGCCAAAGACCTTAACCATATTGCCCAAGTTGCCATTGAAACGAAAAGGTTTAATGAAGCTTTTAAAAATCTAGATGAATCCATTATGATTTCGTCAAAAACTGGATCAAAAGAAAATTTAAGCGACGCTTATTATTTAAGGTACAAAGCCAATAAATATGTAAATGATCTTAAAAAGGCACTATCCGATCATGAATATTTCGCCACTATAAACGACTCTGTTTTTAATATTACCAAATCAAAACAAATTGAAGAATTACGCACTATTCATGAAACCGAAAAAAAAGAGCAGCAAATTACACTTCAAAAAAATGAAATAGATCTTTTAAAACAGAAAGGTGAAATAAATAACCTTTACAAAATTTTATTTGGCATTGGTTTTTTGTTGTCGCTAATTGGATTTTATGCAGTACGGCAAAAGCTGAAACATAGCAAAATTGAGAAAGAAAAATTAGACCTTGAATTAGAGTTTAAAAAGAAAGAACTAACAACACACGCCTTGCACCTTGCCAAAAAGAACGAAGTCTTAGAAGGCTTAAAACAACAAGCCAAATCGTTTAAAGCTTCGGAAAGTGGTCTAAAAGGCTATAATCAACTAATTAGAACTATAAATTTTGATTTGAAAGACGATAACAACTGGGAAAATTTTAGCAGATACTTTCAAGAAGTGCATAAGGATTTCAACGTTAACGTGAAGCAAAAATTCCCCGAACTAACGCCAAACGAATTACGTTTAATGTCTTTATTAAAAATGAATTTGTCCTCAAAAGAAATTGCCAATATTCTTAATATTTCTCAAGAAGGTATTAAAAAAGCACGTTATAGGCTTAGAAAAAAATTAAACATTTCTACTGAAGATTCTTTACAGGACTTGATTTTAAAAATTTAGTCACCAGTAAATATCTACCACTAAAAGTAATGGCTATGGCCAACCCTTAAAAGGGTTTTAAATTTTTAATTGTTAGACCTGTCAGGTTTTCAAAACATAAGTGTTCGGAAGAGCTTTAAGAGGTATCAAATATATCAGATTTGCGTGGATCTCCCTCGCAAATCACTACTATTTCTCTTATTATTTCCATATTTAGTTCCTCGGTAAATTCGTATTTAGCTATTTTATAACTCTTTACATTGTTTAGTTTTTTGTAAAGCAATAAAAGTATCCCAACAATCATGGTCATATACATCATGACCTTGATTCCGTTTTCACTTTGGTTGACAAGATGCTTAAAATGCAAGTGCTGCTTTATGAACTTAAAGAACACTTCAATGTCCCAACGTCTTTTATAAATCTCGGTAACATCATCCGCATTTAAATCTTCTATATTAGTCAGGAACAGTAACTCTTCCCTTGTCTGCTTTGAATGTGACCTTATAAGCCTGAAGGGTTTCTTTAAAAGTGATTTGTTCTGATGGTACAAGTATACCCTCTCATCACTAAAGATATTTAGAGTATCGGTCTCAATACTGTTTCCCAACCTATTTTGCTCAATGACCTTTATACTCTTTGTCGGGTTTATTCTTGTGACAAAGAAGATGTCCAACTGGTTGAATTCTTGAAACGTTGTTCTTTTCTTTAAACCTCTATCAAAAACGACTACCTCTGTACCCTTGATATTGGCATTAAGAATCGCTTCACGTAAGGTCAGGTCTTCTGCTAAGTGCTTCTGTTCGTTATAAAAACGAATATTGCTCGGCAGGTTGTTGGTCAGGCCAACAGTGAATTTTATCTGTTTCTTGCCATGCTCACCTTTCTTGTTCTTCAGCCCGTTGACCATCCCTTTTTTTAATAGTTTGGCAGAAAGGGACAGGCTTGTTGAATCAAATTGGCGAATATTGTAGGGCTCCTGTTCTGTATCAAAGTATTGTTCGGAAAGCTCATAAACATGGGCATGTATCCTTTCGAAATACTCTGAGTTTATAACGGAAATACGCTCTGACAAGCTACTGTGCCTAATGGTCTGACCTTTTTCTATTCCAGAATAAAGCTTGAATAGGTTGTTGGAAAATGTTTTCTCCATGAGACGCAAACTGATCTTTTTATCGTCTAAAAGGGACATCAGCAATAATTTGAAAACAACTTCGCCTTGTAACTTTTTTGATTTATAGTTTGTACCCGTCTCCAAGGCCAAAGACGTTAAAAAATCATTGCCTATTAGTTTTAATAAACTGTGAACACTAACTTTTTTTCTCATGTAACCTTGATTTAAGAAACTAATGTATGAAAATATGTCAATGAACTTTGCTCTTCCGAACACTTATGTTTTCAAAACCTGACAGGTCTTTAGTCTACCAAACTTACTCTTTTACAATTTTTCTATAACATAGAATCCAAGATCATCTTTATATCCTTTTCTGTAGTGTCAGGGTTAATAAAGCAGAATCTTGAAACAGTTTCATAAGTATCCCCTTTTTTCCATTTAGTTGGCGTTACTAATGCAAAACCTTTTCGATGATTTTCATAAGTCCAATTCGTGTAATCTTCTGGCTTCCATCCTATTCTTCTATATAATACACACGATAAGCTTGGTTTTCGAACGAGTTCTACATGAGGATTTTCAGTAATCATCCTACCTGCTATTTGGGCCAGTTCGATACCTCGCTCTACGGCTTCTTTATATCGGTCTGTTCCATGAGTAGCCAACGAAAACCATAAAGGCAACCCTCTTACGCGACGCGTTAATTGTATTTGGTAATCGGTTGGATTAAAACCATCAGCCCCTTCATCTTTAAAAATATCGAGATACGATCCTTCTTGTGAATGTGCTTCCTTAGCTAATTCCGGGTTTTTATAAATAACAGCACCGCAATCATAAGGAGAAAACATCCATTTATGTGGATCTATGGTAATACTATCTGCCTTTTCAATACCGTTGAACAAATGTCTAACAGAGTCAGCCGCTAAGGCTCCTCCACCATAAGCCGCATCCACATGAAACCATAAATTCTCTTTTTCGCAAATATTGGCGATACCTTCTAAATCATCAATAATACCAGCATTGGTTGTCCCACCTGTTGCTACCACAGAAAATAACCGCTTACGTTGTTGTTTGGTCATACCTTTAATAGTATGCTGTAATTCTTCTCCATGCAATCTATCTTCCGTATCTACCAATAACACATCCACATCTATAACCTTTGCCATAGCTTTTATGGAAGAATGCGCTCCTATAGAAGTAATAATAAGTCCTTTTTCTCCTTTAAAAGCATCATTTTTTCTCCAATATTCTCTGGCGGTAACCATAGCGGAAAGATTTGCTGCCGTACCCCCACTCGTAAAAACACCAAATGCACCATTTGGCAAGCCTGTTAAAGATACAATCCATGTCATAGCTTCATTTTCACAGAAAATACCACCTGCACCTTCCATCCAATAAGCCCCATGAATGCTAGAAGCAGAGGTTACCAAATCGAACATAATGGATGCTCTAGTTGGTGATGCAGGTACAAATGCTAAATGCCTTGGATGATCTATAGGCACTGTCGCTTTCATTAAATATTTTTTCCACAAATTAAAAGCATACTCACCCCCAACGCCTTTATCAGTAATCGTTTCCCCTACCAGCTCTTTAAGTTTGGCTTCACTTTTTGGTTTCCCTATTTTACTTTGCGTTGCAGAAAGTCTATCAATGGCATATTTCATGACATCCATAGTCATTTCAACCAATTCAATATCAATTTTGTGCATCTATTAAAGATTTAGTATTAAGAATTCATCTTTTAAAGGCTCTAGATTTTTTATAAGATTAGGAATGAGTTCCTGACCATATTCTAAATAAAACTCAGAGAAATTAGTATTTCGTTCTTGTAAACTTTGACTAGGGAACAATTGTTCTTGCAACCCGGTTATTCTGGACACTTGATCTGCCAAGGTTTTCTTTTGAGCTTTAAGTAATCTTTTTTCTAAATGCTCCAAGCCTTTTAACTGTTTCACTTCTTGTGCTTTTACTGCGCCAATAAAAGACTTGTCTGTTTGCTCTGCCAAGGCGAATAGTTCTTTAAATTGTGCTTCTAAATGTGTTTTCTGAGGCGAAAAGTCAATATCTATATTCGATATCTGCCTTACTTTTTTATTGATAAAAGCATCTCGTTTTAAAAAGAGATCTTCATTGGAAACATTTAGCTTTTTTAGTTTATCTGCTTGTTGTTTTGTCTGTATTAAAACCGAGTTACGCAATAACAATATAGGAAATGGAACATCAACAGTGTTAAAGAATTGTTTTAATTGAAACCAATAAGCCAACTCACCACCTCCGCCTATGTAGCATAGATTAGGTAATATCACTTCTTGGTATAATGGACGCATAATCACATTTGGAGAAAATCGTTCTGGATGCTCCAAAAGTTCCTTTTGCATGTCGTTCTTGTTCCAATTAATTTCTGTATTCAATACTTTATAAACATCATCTTCAAAAACGATCCGTTCTCGTAAATTTTCTTTTAAATAGAATACATTAATCTCCCTCGGATTCACTTGAATACTGTATGCTTTAGAAAGGGTTTTGTTTGTTCCTGAAACAGATTTAAAAGCTGTCTGATTCAACAATTCATCTTCTATATAAGGAGCGAATTGTTTTTTTAGATCAGTATCATTAGCATCAATTATAACTAAACCATAATCTTTAAATAGCGCATTAGCCAAATAACGTGTGGCATCTGCCAAATTAGTATGCTTTAAGTAAGCGTTGTTAAATAAATCTCTTAAATAATCCGCATTTTTACTAATTCCTAATGCTTTTGAATATAAATTAAATACGTCTTCTAAGCCTTCTAGCGATAATTCTCCTACTGCACCTTCCGACGCTCTATTCCATTGTACTTTCCTGCCTTTAAAATTGAAATAATTAATCTCATCAAAATCATGATCCTCTGTCGCCATCCAATAAACGGGCACAAAATTATATTCAGGATAGGTTTCCTTTAATTCCTTAGAAAGATTAATTGCAGAAACTATTTTATATAAAAAGTATAAGGGTCCTGTAAACAAATTAAGCTGATGCCCTGTGGTAATTGTAAAAGTGTTTTCTAATAATAAACTTTCAATATTCTGAAGTGTTTGTTCTGAAGTTTCTAAGTTATTGTATTGATTTTGAATAGCATGAGTCAAAACAGTTCTCGACTGCACTTTAAAAGCCCCGCGTTTCTCTTCTATTTGGCTTTTGAAATTTTCAACACTTGGAAAACGATTGTAAAACTGACTTAAATTTTCTTTCTCTGCTAAATAATCACAAATCAATGATGAAAAATAGCCTGTTTTATGAAAAGGAATACTTTTTTGCTGCATATATAAGTAAAAAATTATGTAAATATACAGCTATTCTATTTTTTGAAATCCAAAAATTAAGTTAAGACTTTTTTATTGTACTCGAAACTGATATATTCCAGAATCTGAAGTATTCCCTAAGGAATCTTTAGTAATAACTTTCCAATAATAAATGGTGTTTGATGATACATCTACGGTTAATTCATTTGCATTTACATCGCTAGCAATAGCACTTGGTATAGCTTCAGTTCCGAAATAAACGTCATAACCAACAATATCATTATCAACATCACTTCCAGTCCATTGCAAAATCACCCTATTTGTAGTTGTTATTGATTGTGCCATTTCTGGAGTAATAATTACAGCTGGGAATGGGGCATATGATTGCACCCCTGGTCCTGCATTATAAAATTGCCACGTATCACTTTTTTCTGTTTTAGAACCTTTAGTAGATTCTACATACCACTTAAAGGGAGCTGCGCGCTGTATAACAATTGGAATAATATCTTCAGTAGTTTCTTGTACAATAATATTTCCTGTCGATAAATTTTCTACGACTATTTTATAATTGTCTGAGGCATTATCTTTCCATTCAAAAAACACAGTACTTTCTGTTGGTGTTAAATTGGTCCCTAAATTGCATAACGAACTTTCTTGCGGAAAGAACAACTCTACTGCGGAATCTACTCCCGAATCTGGGTTTTCGCCCGTTGGGTTTTCTTCTCCTTCATTAGGGTTATCATCGGAAGAACTTCTGCTACATCCAAAAACTAAAAATACTAAACAAAATATATAAAGTATAGGTCTCATTTTTTTACAATTTTAAATGTGGATGTGGATTCATTAGTTTTAATAGACAGCGAGTAAAAACCATTTGCTAATCTATCTGTATCAACAGTATAACTATTACTTTGCGGGTTTGTTAATGTTTTTGAATATACCAACTGCCCCAAATAAGAATACATGTTTATAATTACTATATCAGATTCATTAGACCCTAAATATAGATTAACTTCATTTTCAAACGGATTAGGATAAACCATCAGTTCATCAGAGACAAATATATTTTCTTCGTGTACGCCCTGACATTCCAAATCGGTACTAATTTTTATAGTATTAGCACCGTTTTGCAAACTTAACTTCATAGTCGTATCTGTTGTACTAAATTTCAATCCATTAAAATCTATATGATAACTAGAACTACCAGACAGGTCTAGGGCAACTTTTTTACCATTGGCACTTTTACTAGCTATAACACTTAATGGCTCTGGCTGGCTAATCACAACATCATAGCAATTTATATAATCTGGCCATTCTTCAATGGTAATGCACATTCTATAGGTACCTGCCAACAGATTTAGGATGTCAATATCATTAGTAAAATGGTATTCTTTATTAAAATCATCGCTTGTTAAAGTAGCTGTATAATTATAATATTCCATGGTTGTAATATTGATTTTACCATTGTTGTTATTCAAGCATGTTTCTCCTGTAATTAAAATAGTGAAGTTATTGTTAGGCAAACTTAAAATTGGACAACCAAATAAATCGACAGACTCGCCAAATAATGTACCTGGACACAAGTCGTCTGCATTGGCGACACCATCATTATCGGCATCGTCGCAAATGGTCTGATAATTTGCTGTAGCATCTTTAAACCAATTATCGTAAAAACCGCTAGGGTTAGATATCACCGCATGGGGGTCATCAACTAAAATGCAACTCAAATCTGGATTGTTAGTTGCATTAAAATTTTCTAGACTTTGGTTGGCACCATTCTGAATATTTAGTTTGTCTTGTGTAAAATTATTAGATTGACAATAGAGTTCTTTTAAATTAGAATTTAAAGTAACCTCTAAGCTCCCTAATTGGTTTAAAGAACAATCGAATTTTTCTAGGCTAACCAATCGATCAACATCTATAGATGTTAGCACATTACCTGAAACATTCAAGTCTAATATATTTACATTTGAATCTAAATTTAACTGAGATAAATTGTTATTAGAAACCACTACAGTTATTAAATTAGGTGCAAAGGATAAATCTAAAGTATTAAGTGTATTATTTGAAGCGTTTAAATTTTCTAAAAGTACATTTCCACTCAAATCCACACTAGTAACTGTATTACCTTCAAAATTTAAATCTGTTAAGCTTATAAAGGCTTCTATTCCTGTTAAATCTGAAATATCCTCATGACTTATATTTAAAAATGAACTATTGGTAATGTTTGCTGTATCTACATAATCATCTAAGGCACCAGAGTCGTAACCCAATGAGATTAAGGCCTGTTCAAAATTATCATCAGGCACGTAAGTTTGTCCGTAATAACAATTTATTACATATTCTGCGGAAGCATCTTTTAGCCATGTAACACCATTAGGAACTACTCCCGTATCAGTTTCTATACAGGTTAAATTAGTGTTGTTTTGAGAATTAAAGCTAATCAGGTTTGAATTTTGACCATTCTTAACATTTAATTTCTCCAGTATATTGGACTGACAACTCAAATTAGTTAACGCAGTATTATACTGAAAATCAAGATCTAAAATCACATTAGAATCACAATTAAAAACTTCGAGTGTTGGAATGACACTAGGGTCAAATTCCGAAAAAGTATTATTCGAAATATTAAGGTTTGTAAGATTAACGTTTGCTGTTAAGTCTAAATTACTTAAGGTCGCGTTAGAACAATCGAGGGTTGTTAATGCCAGATTGTTACTAAAATCTAAATCTGAAAATGTATTATTTGAACAATTAACATGCGTTAAATTTATATTTTCACTCAAATCCATTAAACTTAAAGCATTATTAGAACAATTCAAATCTCGTAATGCTATAAAATCTTCAATGCCTGTTAAATCTGAAATGTTATTTCCACTAATATCTAAATTTTGCAACCCCTCTATTGTTGATGTTAATACGTAATCATCTAATGGCCCCGGATCAAATACCATTAAAGCTTGTTCAAAATTATCATCGGGTACATAAGTTTCTCCAAAATGACAATTTAAACTGTATTGCGTTGCTGCATCTTTTAACCAACTTGCTCCTATGTTGCTAACATCATCAACCTGAATACAATCTAATTCTGGATTATTGCTGGCATTAAAATTCGATATTTCGGGATTTATACCGTTCTGAATATTTATAAAGTCCAATTGGTTACTCGATAAGTTAATTGAAATAGTATCTGGGCAAAAATCTTGTAAATTTTTCGGATTAGCTGGCGGGCATGCCGCTGTTCCCATAGTACTTAAATCTATACCTCCTATTAATTGATTATTGCTACAGTTGAATGTTTTTAATAAACTAAGGTCGTTTGATAACGTTAAATCTGATAGCATGTTTGAACTTATACTAATTTCAATTAAATTCGTATTGTTCATTAAATTTAAATCCTCCAATTGATTACTATTACAAGAAAGGTATTTTATTGAAGGCGCTGTATTAACAAATAATTCATCTATCTGATTATTATCACAATTTAATTGTTCAAGAAGTGGATTTCCATTCAAATTCAACTCTGTCAATTGATTTTGAGAAGCCAACAGCGAAATTAAATTAGGATTACTGGTTAAAACAATATCACCAATTGAATTGTTACTAAAATCTAAAATCTCTAATGCCGTATTTGAATTTATAATAAGCTGGCTTAGCATATTAGAACGGCAATTTAAAGTTGTTAATGCTAAAAATCTATTTACTATCAAGGTTTTTAAAGCATTGTTATTACAACTCATTATTTGCAAGGTTGTATTATCGGCATTATAACCCGTTAAGTTAGCTATTTCATTACTATTACAATTTACTTCTTCTAGAACAATGTTATTACTAATATTTAAACCTGTTAAGTTGTTGTTAGAACAATTAAGGACTTTTAATTGTGTATTACTTGAAATTGTTAGCGTATTCAGATTATTATCTGCACAATCTAATGTTTCTAAGTTCGGGCTAAGTGCCATGTCCAGGCTACTTAAATTATTGCTAGCACAAAACAATTTAATTAAACTATCTGTACCCGAAATATTTAACACCCCATTTAACGCTGCAACGTTATTAGTTAAAAAATGATTTGAATTACAATTAAAAAACTCTAAATTAACCATATCGCTAACATCGAGTTCATTTAAATTATTCCCACTACAATCTAACGCTTTAAGTGACGAAAAGTCTTTTATCCCTCTAAGGTCTTCAATATTTTTATCACTTACATTTAGGCTTAATAGATGTTCTATATTTGATGTTAAAACCCGGCCATCAAGTGCGCCAGAATCTAACCCCAAGTCTATTAACGCTTGCTCAAAATTATCGTCGTATAAAATTGTAAATCGTCCAAATTCGCAATCCTCACTATAGTCTGCTATTAAATCATCTTTTAACCATCCTCCACCAATAGCAGTTTCATCATCTACTTCAATACAATACAAACTATTATTTATAGTCGTATCAAATGTAGCTAAGCTGGCATTATTTAGATTTTTTATACTCAAAGTGAATAGATTATTATCGTAGCATAATAAAGAGGTTAAATTAATATTTGAGCTAAAGTCTAAATTTTCAATTTGATTTGAAGAACAATCAATGGTAGTTAAACTTGTATTATTAGATAGATCTAAACTTGTTAAGGCATTTCCGCTACAATTCAAATTTAATAAATCCTCAAAATCTTGAATTCCTGTTAGATCGTTAATGCTTTGCGAGGATACATCCAGTCCTGTTACTGCTCTTATTTTGCTTGTAGGAACAAAATTATCTATAACTCCATTACCCATACTGGTTGGATCTGCAAGTGGAACCATGCCCCCACTGGCATTATGCGTCTCAAGATATGTTTCAAAATTATCATCAGGCACGTAGGTACCGCATCCTAAATCACTATAATTGGAGTTTGGGTCTTTATCCCATCCTAGTGCAGGAACGGGTAAGTTATCAACCTCAATACAAGATAAATTAGGGTTATTATTAGCATTAAAAGGATTTAATGCAGCGTTATTTGTGTTCTTTAAATTTAACGTTTGTAAGGCATTATCATGACATAAAAAACGTGTTAACGCACTATTATTACTCACATTTAAAGCTTCTATTCTATTAAATGAACAATCTAAATCTTCTAAATCAACATTATGGCTTACATCCAATTCTGTTAGGTCATTATTAGAACAATCAAGTACAATTAATGCCGTATTTGCATGTACTTTTAAACTGTTGAAGGTATAGTTTTTAGAAGCATCGTCTGCATCAACATAAGGTGTTTGCGAAGCACATATTAGCGACTCTAATTTAATATTCTCACTAAAATTCAATGCAGGTAAAATATTATTAGAACAATCGACACTTTCTAATTCTAAATTATTTGATAAATCAATGGATTTTAAATCGTTATTGCTACAATTCAAGTTAATTAAATTTGTAAAATCCTCAATACCTGTTAAGTCTGAAATACCTCTCCCGCTAACATCTAAATCTGATAAAAGTTCAATAGTTGCTGTTAGCACCAAATTATCCAGTTCCCCAGAATCATGTCCTAGAGCTATTAACCGCTCTTCAAATTTATCATCTGGAACATAGGTGTATATATCGTCACAAACACCTGTGTTATAATAGGTCCAATCGTCTTTTATCCAAGCGAAACCTCCTGTGGTGGGCGGTGTAAAACCAGGATCTACTCGAATACAGGCGAGATCTGGGTTTTCTTCAGAATTAAAGGCATTAATTAATGAATTAAATCCATTAGCAATATTTAAATCCACCAACTTATTTCGAGACACGTTAATGGATGCATCTCCCTGACATAGCACTGGCGGATTTGGCTGTGTAGCTGGACATGCCAATGTATTTATGGTGCTGAGATCTAGAGTTGTGAGCAAATTATTAGATACATCAATGTTTTTTAATACCGTATTTGTATTCAGATCTAGTGAGGTTATTTGATTAGATGCACAAAACAAAGATTCTAAATTTGTATTAGCGCTAACATCAAATACGCCGCTAAATTGATTTTGAGTTGCTATAACAGCTTTTAAATTCACATTTTCACTAATATCCAGGCTTTTTAATTGGTTGTTAGAGCAAGTCAATCTTTCTAACAAAGGATTAAAAGCAACATTGCTTTCTTGTAAAGTTAAATCTGTTAATTGATTCCCTGAACAGTCCAGAACTTCTAACGCATTGTTAGATCTTATATCCAAATCGGTTAATAAATTCAAACCACACAACAACGATTTTAAATTAAGGTTTGAAGCAATATCAAGTGATGTTAATTTATTATTGCTACATATAAGCGTGCCTATATTTGCAAAACCTGCAATACCAGTAAGATCGGTTATATTTAAATCACTAATGCTTAAGGTAACCACATCTTGAATTCTACTTGTCAAAACAAGATTATTATTTTCAATACCGTCTCCCATACTGGCAGGATCACCTGCAGGGACTAAAGCCCCACTAGCAGTGTGCGTTTCTAGATAGTTTTCAAAATTAGCATCAGGAATAGGTGTGGTTTGCGCATTTATAAAAGGCAATACAAAGAGCGTTACGATAAAAGAAATTAAAACTTGCTTATTCATTTTTCCTTTTTTTATACAGCAATGTTAAGAGATTGATTCATCGAAAAATTTTATTTTTAATGGTGATGATAATGGACTTGTTCCTCCAGTTTCATTTTAAGTGCTTCAAACGTTTTATTTTTAAAATCCGGATCACTTTTTATCTTTTTCCATATTAAATTGTTCTCTAAATCAACACCATCTGAAAGCATCTGATGCTCTGCCATTTGTAATCCTTCTTCAAAATCATCTCTTGTGATTTGCCAAAAAACAACCTCGCCTTTGTCGGTTTCTATAATCTCATACTTCCTATCGTCATACTTTTCGTTATCTCCATTTTTAACTGTTCCGTTTTTTGATAGCGAGTCTATATGGCCTTCTAGTTTTGAAAGTATATTATGAATTTCTTTTAGCTGTTTTTTTAAATCATAAATCTCCAAATCACGTTGTTCTACTTGTTTTTTAAGTTTTTTCACCATAGGGCCATTATCATTTTCATTTAATCCTACTGCCACATTTACCATGTTAAAACCTAAAATATTCTCGTTTATACCCCATGCCACACCTACAATGTCCTTTACAAGTTCCGAGGTCATTTTAGAAGGGTCTATTGCGATTCCCAATCCATCGTTTTTGCCAGTGGGCACTATATAATCGCCTATTTTAACCTTGCCAAAAACCTTAACGGGAACCTGTCCCATAAAGGCTACTTTTTCATAAGCTTCTTCTTGATCTGGTTGTGGCATATTACCAAGTACTATGGGCTTGAATGACACAACCATCATGCGCTCGGCTCCTTTGGTATGCTTGGAGATCTTACCCCCTTTTACACCAACAATGTCACCGTAGGACATCTTTTCATTGATATCTGCCCGTAGCAGGTACTCCGCATAATCCCCTGCTCCTGATGCGTATGTGACACCTTGGGTATCCGACTTGTTTGTGGCATAGATATCCTCATTGTCATTTGCTCTGATAAGAGCATCTGCAGCAATACCTATGAGTACGGCATCTGAAACAACTTGGTAAATTGCAAAACCAATATCTGCTGGACCAGGCGCTAACATACAAGCTCCAAAACCAACACAAGGTCTGTAGTCTGCATATGTCGTGGCCAGTTGTACCAGAGACAGTGCTTCACTTGCTATGGCAAAGCCTAAACGAAGTTCTGCATCGTAAACATCGTAGGCCATAGACCTAATATCGAAGGTATAATCGCTGTTGTTGTTATTCTCTACTGCGATCTCTCCTTCTATACGCCCCCACATATTGTCGGCATCCCAAAACCCAATAAAATTGTTGCCGTTCCTTCTACTTCCTATCACCTGGATCGCTATCCCCTGGGTACTCCCCTCGACCAGTAACGGGTAGTTCCCCTTTTCAAGTCCTGGGTTGTCGTTCGTGGTCGTTACCTGCAGGCCAGAGACTGGGTGCTCGAATGGTCCCGTGTAACTGATCGCCCCCGTGTGAACCGTGGAATTGATCTTGACCTGCTGGCTCGTCGTGATGTTCAGATCGTCCTCCGTAGTAATGCCAACATTCCCGTTCACCGTGATCCTGTCCGGATAGGTTCCCGATTCCACCGTACCTATCGTAGTATTTCCTTTTAATATGGAGCTTTGCCTAAAGCCCGTACCGTTGTCTATTAGCCTGTCTTGATCTGGTGTACTGGTTATGTTCAGTACCAGCCCCTCTAGGACATCCGAACGGAAGCTCCCCCTGTTCGACAGGCCGTTTGTGTTGGTAAGACCAACAACGTCCAGTGTGCCGTTTAACTTGGTCGGTGCGTTCTCGTCCCATGGGCCACCTTCTACTGCTACGATATCCTCTCCTACGTTCAGAGCTCCCGAAAGGTTTGTCGTACTCTGCCCGTTCACGTTCAGTCCCGCGTTCAGATCGGTTGCCCCATCTACGGTCAGAGTTCCAGACAGGTTCGTCTCGTTTCCGTTGGTTACGTCTAGCGTACTGTTGAGCGTGGTTGGCCCTTCGACCAATAGCTCGCCGTTGAGCGTCGTGTTGTCGTCCACATCCAAGGTCCCTGTTGCTGTAATATTCCTGTGGTAGGCATAGGGAACGAACGTTAGAATCTCCCTGCTCATATCCTCAAAATTGTTGCCCTCTTCAAAGTCTATCTCTACTTTAAGGTCCTTGGGCGTCCCGTCCCAACTGATCTTCTCAAAGGCATCGTGCTCTACCGCCCCTATAATCAGGTTGATCCTACCAAACTCGTCCGTGGTGGTCAACTGTACCTCTTGGAACTCCTCACCATTGCCCGAATCCAGAATCGTAAATCGAATGGCTACCGTGGTACTTGGCAAATAGTTCCCCTCGGAATCTACACCAGGAAGCTCCAGAACATCGGGCCCCACGATCACTGCCTGATAGGTAATCCCATCGGTCTGTCCTAATGATTCCATGACCAAAAAAAGAAATAAGAATAGGGTAAAAATACGTTTCATAACCAATATGTTATATAAATGTCATTACTTGTGATAATGGATTTGTTTATCAAGTTTAGATTTAAGCTCTTCAAAAGTTTTATTTCTAAATTTAGAATCCGTCTTAATCTTCTTCCATAATTTATCATTCGCAAAATTCCCTTTTTCGGATAATAACTTGGCTTCAACCATTTGTAAGGCCTTATCAAAATCTTCTCTTGTAATTTGCCAATAAACAATTTCCCCTTTGTCTGTTTCTATGATCTCATATTCTCTTTGGTCATAACTTTCTGTTTCATGATGTTCTGCTTCATCATGGTGTTCTGAATCTTTTTCTAAATTTGAATGGTCTGTTGACGTTACTATGCCATTTTCTAAATTTGAAAGTCTAACAAGATATTCTCCAATTTGTTTCTTTATATTATTGATTTCAACATCTTGCTCTTCCATACGTTCTTCCAGCTTTTCAACAATGGCATTATTATCATTTTTATTTAATCCTACTGCTACATTTACCTTGTTAAAACCTAAAATATTATCGTTTACACCCCATGCCACGCCTACAATGTCCTTTACACGTTCCGAAGTCATTTTAGAAGGGTCTATTGCGATTCCCAATCCATCATTATTCCCACTGGGTACTATATAATCACCAATTTTAACCTTGCCAAAAACCTTAACGGGAACCTGTCCCATAAAGGCTACTTTTTCGTAGGCATTTTCTTGATCTGGCTGCGGCATGTTACCTAGCACTATGGGCTTGAATGACACAACCATCATGCGCTCGGCTCCTTTGGTATGCTTGGAGATCTTACCACCTTTTACACCAACAATGTCACCGTAGGACATCTTTTCGTTGATATCTGCCCGTAGCAAGTACTCCGCGTAATCCCCTGCTCCTGATGCATAAGTTACTCCTTGAGTGTCTGCCTTGTTTGTGGCATAGATATCCTCATTGTTATTTGCCCTGATAAGTGCATCTGCGGAAAAGCCTATTTGAAGACCTTCAAAAATAACTTGTGCTAACGAGAAGGCAATATCTGCTGGCCCAGGACCTGAAAGACAAGCTCCAAAACCTACACATCCTCTAAAATCTGCAATTGAAGCGGCTAGTTGTGCTAGTGCCAGAACTTCACTTGCTATGGCAAAACCTAAGTCCAGTTCTGCATCATAAACATCATAGGCCATAGACCTGATGTCGAAGGTATAATCACTGTTATTGTTGTTCTCTACTGCGATCTCGCCTTCTATGCGCCCCCACATATTGTCGGCATCCCAAAAACCAATAAAGTTGTTGCCGTTCCTTCTGCTCCCTATCACCTGGATTGCTATCCCCTGCGTACTCCCCTCAACCAGTAACGGGTAGTTCCCCTTTTCAAGTCCTGGGTTGTCGTTCGTGGTCGTTACCTGCAGGCCAGAGACCGGGTGCTCGAATGGCCCCGTGTAGCTGATCGCCCCTGTGTGTACCGTGGAATTGATCTTGACCTGCTGGCTCGTCGTGATGTTCAGATCGTCCTCGGTCGTAATGCCAACAGCCCCGTTCACCGTGATCCTGTCCGGATAGGTTCCAGATTCCACCGTACCTATCGTAGTATTCCCTTTTAATATGGAGCTTTGCCTAAAGCCCGTACCGTTGTCTATTAGCCTGTCCTGATCTGGTGTACTGGTTATGTTCAGTACCAGCCCCTCTAGGACATCCGAACGGAAGCTTCCCCTGTTCGACAGGCCGTTTGTGTTGGTAAGACCAACAACGTCCAGTGTGCCGTTTAACTTGGTCGGTGCGTTCTCGTCCCATGGGCCACCTTCTACTGCTACGATATCCTCTCCTACATTCAGAGCTCCCGAAAGGTTTGTCGTACTCTGACCGTTCACGTTCAGTCCCGCATTCAGATCGGTTGCCCCGTCTACGGTCAAAGTGCCAGACAGGTTCGTCTCGTTTCCGTTGGTTACGTCAAGCGTACTGTTGAGCGTGGTTGGCCCTTCGACCAATAGCTCACCGTTGAGCGTCGTGTTGTCGTCCACATCCAAGGTTCCCGTTGCCGTAATATTCCTGTGGTAGGCATACGGAACGAACGTTAAAATCTCCCTGCTCATGTCCTCAAAATTGTTGCCCCCCTCAAAGTCTATCTCTACTTTAAGGTCCTTAGGCGTTCCGTCCCAACTGATCTTTTCAAAGGCATCGTGCTCTACGGCCCCTATGATCAGGTTGATCCTACCAAACTCGTCCGTGGTGGTCAACTGTACCTCTTGGAACTCCTCGCCATTGCCCGAATCCAGAATCGTAAATCGAATGGCTACCGTGGTACTTGGCAAATAGTTCCCCTCGGAATCAACGCCGGGAAGCTCCAGAACATCGGGCCCCACGATCACTGCCTGATAGGTAATCCCATCGGTCTGTCCAAATGCCTCTATGACCAAAAAAAGAAATAAGAATAGGGTAAAAATACGTTTCATGATTAGGTTGGTTTTGATGCGTAATATTTTTATGTATAATTATATTTTTATGAGTTTTGCATTAAACAATTTTCCATTGGAAATTGCTTTTAAAAGATAGGACCCATTGGAAATATGTTTTAGATCTAAATCAATATCTTTTGATGGCGGAAAATCTCTGGAATATATAAGTTTGCCACTTATATCATAAACTAAAACAGAAATCGTTTTGGTTGTACTTTCGGTAAAAGATATAGTAACTGCTTGTGCAAAAGGATTTGGATGTACTGTTGCAAATAAATTATTAGTGTCAGATTGTTTTACAACTTTTATTTTACTGGGCGGTTGTTGATAACCTTGTCTTAAATAATACCCATTATTAGAATACGTACCAATGACGCTAGATTGTCCTATACTCTGACTCACTATGTATTGCCCTTTTGAGGTAGATATTGTTTTTGATGTGCCTCCTGCTCCTAAATTGGATCTTATGATTCTATATGAATTGTTATCTACTCTTTGCTGTGCTTTTATTGAATATGCAAAACAAATTGCTAACAGGAAAAAGACATACTTCTTGGTTAGTTTTATATTCATATTTTAATTCTCCAGATTTCTTTTTTATCTAAACTATAATAAATACCAATATTAAAATAGGATGTCCACCATTTGTCCATATTACAAACTATCTAAAAATCACAATAACATGTTGGCAGGTTAATAATAAACCCAATACCAAACTGGTGTGCATTCAATTTTAATTTCTCTTCACTTTCGCCACTATTAATCAATATGGATTTCCCATAGGAATACCCTGCATAAATTGCTGTATTATTAGAAATAGGATACTGCATACCAACTCCTGCCCTAAAAAAAAGAATGTTATTATTAAATTCTTCTTCACCTACCAGATTAAAAACATCATTATTTATGGTTTGATTTCCTCGTATTAAAAACTCGGAAGCTACAGATCCATTCAAGAAGAATGCAAGATTTCTTAATTGAAATAATTTGGCATCAACACCTGCTTTTATACCCAGATAACTAACATCCCAGGCAAAGTAGTTATCTACACTAGATTCGCTTCCTATGGCTCCATAACTATTATAAGTAGCACCTGCATTTAAAAATAATGTTTTGGCAGCATTAAGAGTATGTCTGTACCCCATACCAAAATATGATTTAGATTTTGACAAAAGGTTGTCTAGTGGTTGACCCCGTGAGTTTTCATAATCAAAAGAAGAAATTGTAGAACCATATTCCATATATAGTTGCTGACTGTATCCTGATAAACTGATTAAAACAATAAGAAGGCTTAGTAGTTTTTTCTTCATATATAAATGCATTATTTAAATACTTGGAATTTGTTTTCTTAGATTATATGAAATAAAGGACTCAAATAAGAAGGCTGGAATGCTATACAACTCAAAAAAACCATTCTAGGTCTTCTCGTAGTTTGAGCATAATATTTTAGAGTAAATGATATAAATATTGTTAAAACAATAAAAAAGTTGATTAGCATAATACTGTAAGTTGGTTAAAACGAATGTATCAGTATCAATCTTATTAAAAAAATAAATCCGATAATGTCCCACTTTTGTCCACCAGAAAACACTATATCATTAATTTCCTACTGTTTAGTAAGAATAAGAAAACTTCATAGCACCTCTTAACATTATGATAATAATTTTAATAAATGGATAACTTTATTAACATAACAATAACTCTAAATTGATATAACAACATTAATAGCTTAACAGGTTTCGAATAGTCGGGTCATAAATTTGCCATAAAATTAATTAACCCGAAATATTATATCTAGATTATGAAAAAATTACTCAAATTTCTTTTATTGTTTATTACTCTTACTGCAACTAGTATCTCTGTTACAAGTTGTGATCTTGAAGACGGAAAAGATGGTGCAGACGGTGTTGACGGCGTAGATGGAGCTGATGGACAGGATGGTGAAGATGGTGCAGACGGTAGTGATGTATCTGTTTATTTAGCAGCTTCGAAATCTCCAAGCTTATTAAAAGTAACTAGCAGTTTTGTAAATTTAAAAATCACACCAATTTTATCTTCAGAAGATGTCATTCCAAACACTCCTAACTTTGTTTACGGTTCTATGGCAGACGGAGCTGGATTAATTAACAATGGAAATGAGACCTTTACTTTAATTAATAATATCGAAGCAGATTATTCTATTGCTCGTATTATGTTAAACAAAAATTTAAGACCTTACCATGGAGAGTATATCTTAAATGCTGCTGCAACTGCAGAAACTGCACAATGTTCTGGATCATTAATTAGCCCCGAAGAACACGGATTTGGTCCTTTATACTTGTCTGGAGGAGAATGGGGAGGCGCATCTAAAGGTGTATTTTTAACAGACCCAGCAAAAGATGCTGCTGATGCTAGTACTGGAAAATTATTAAATGCTTTCGGACAGTGGTCTACTGAAAATGCTGTTGTTATTGGTAAGGATGCTTACGCCGATAAAACAGTTGCTTTTATTGGAGATGACCATTCTGATAACAGTGTACCTTCTGGTCAATTAGGAATGTACGTTGGTGACAGAGGTGATCTTGAAGGTGGTAAATTATATGGACTAAAAGTTACTACTTCTGGAATCGATTTTGAGGTAGACATGGTTGAAGGTACTGAATACGATGCTGAATTTGTTGAACTAACGGAAAGAGAAATTGCAGCTTTAGATGCAGAAGCAAAAGCTAAAGGTGTTATGGGCTTTTCTAGATTAGAAGATATTGATTGGAGAAGAGGTTCTGCTTCAAACCAAAAAGAAGTTTACTTTGCTGTAACTGGTAGAGACAAACCAGATTTAGTTGGAAAAGGAACTATTTTAGGTAGAATTTACAAAGTTGTATTAAACGATACCGACCCAACTGGAACTTGTAAAATTACTTGTGTATTAGATGGAGATAAAGTTGGTGGTAAAGCTGAAGGATTCCATTCTCCTGATAACATTTTAGTAACCGAGAATTATGCATATATACAAGAAGATCCAAACGGATATTTAGACACTGCTGTTAATGGTTTTGCTAAATTATATCAATATAACTTAAGTACAGGCACAATAAAAACTGTTTTAGAATGTGACCAAAACAGAGCTGCTGGTTTAGGTTATGGTACAATTAGTAGAAACTGGGAAATTACTGGTATGATAGATGTCACTGATGTTGTTAATAACGGAGATAACACATTCTTATTAATAACCCAAAATCACGGTTGGGAGCCTGCGGACGGAACTTCATTTACTGATCCAAAAGCTAATCCAGACTTGGCTAATAGAAAAGAAGGATCTATGTTATATATAATTAAAGGTTTAGATAGATAATCCCATGAACATACATTTGAATTTTATATTCAAAGCTAAGGCATACACTTTAAGTGTATGTCTTTTGCTTTTAAGTATTTCTTGTATTAATAAAGAAAAAAACAATACAGAAGAAACTATTACAAAAACAGATAAACTAGAGAAACTGTATAGTAACCATCTTGTTATGGCATACAAATACTTAGATAGCATTGATATTACAAATAACAATGGTACCAACAAGAAGTATTATCTAAATTCTAGAATGCACTTTAAAAAGAGTGAACCTATACTATCATACATAGAAAAAGAAAACTACAAATCTTTAAACTCCCCAAATTTATTACGAATTCAAGAAGAAGATCCTACAGATATAAAAATAAATCAACCTATAGGATATCAAGTCGTTGAAGAGAATTTACTTTCAGAATCCATGGATACTTTAGCTTTATCCAGAGCCTTAAAAGTAACAAGTGGTAGACTTAAATTAATAGAAAATAATATTGATTTAAGTTTTAAAGATTATCATGTGTTATGGCTTGTAAGAGACGCTATAGTTAGAATTGCTTCAACTGGATTATCTAATTTTGATTCTCCAATATTAGGAGCTTCATTAAACGAATCTGGATATGCTTTGGGTACATTAAATGACGTTTTTACTATTTACCAAAACAATTTTAAAAATAAAGACCTCCTCCAAAAATGGAAAACAGAATTAATAAACTCCCAGAAAACACTAAATACAGATTTTGATAGCTTAGATAGATATGAGTATATTAAAAATCATACGAATAAACAATTAGAACTCTTAAAAGCAATTCAAGAAGATTGGAGTATAGAATTTCCGTTAGAATTAGCTTTAAAAAACAATACAACCAGTTTATTCAGCAAAAATACTTTTAACTTAGAATACTTCTCAGACTACAAAAGCGATACTGCACATTTAAACACAAAAATTGATCTGGGGAAACAACTATTTAATGATAAAAGGTTTTCTATAAAGAATGATATGTCTTGTGCTACATGCCATATTAAGGAAAAA
Source organism: Flavivirga abyssicola (assembly GCF_030540775.2). Taxonomy (GTDB): domain Bacteria; phylum Bacteroidota; class Bacteroidia; order Flavobacteriales; family Flavobacteriaceae; genus Flavivirga; species Flavivirga abyssicola. The sequence continues at coordinate 4,605,806 of NZ_CP141266.1, forward strand.
GCCTTTACGGATGAAAAAATAACTTTTAATAAGCATGTAAAAAGAAACACACCAACTCTTACATATTCGGGTTTACAAAAATCCTTTTTTTTAGATAATAGATCAGGTAGTTTAGAAGGGCAAATAGTAGGAGTTGTTACTAATCATGACGAATTTAATGCCGATCTAAAACATATTATCGAGGTTGTAAAACATGATAAAAACTACGCAAAAGCATTCGACACTCTATATGCAAGAGGTGCAACCGATATGAATATCAGACACTCCATTGCTTCATATGTTAGATCTTTAAATGAATTTAGTTCAAAATTTGATAACAACATTAATGGAAAAGAAAATACGCTTACTGAAGTAGAAAAAAGGGGGTTTAACATATTTATGGGTAAAGCTTCATGTGCTACCTGTCATTTTCCTCCATTATTCAATGGCACTGTGCCTCCTAACTTTAGTGAATCTGAACTCGAAATTATTGGTGTTCCAGAAACAAAAGAAAACAAAAAATTAGATGATGATTTAGGTCGGTATAATCTTTTTAAAACAGAGGAACGAAAAGGCGCTTTTAAAACTCCCACCATAAGAAATATAGAACTTACAACTCCTTATATGCACAATGGTGTTTATGAAACCCTAGAACAAGTCATGGATTTTTATAACAAAGGTGGTGGCTCTGGGTTAGGTTTTAATGTACCACATCAAACATTACCATTTGATAACTTAGATCTTTCTGAAGACGAAATACAAGCAATTATAGCTTTTATGAGAACACTTACCGATAATCATTTGGGTGAAAATGAAGCTTTATAATTTTATTTTAGTTTTAATTTAACCCGTTGCGCATTTTGATTAATTCACTCTAACTAAGTGTCAGTTCGAGTGAAATTCTGAAAGAATTTTGTATCGAGAACAGGTTTTGAAACAAAAATTTAATTCTCGATACTAATTTCACTCATAAAAATGAGTAAAATTCACTCGAATTGACAAATTTTTATCAAAATGCACAATGGGTTAATTTATAATCCAATGACTATCAATTTAAAAGAAAATCAACAACGGGAAATAAAACACTAACGAGACAGATTTTTCTTAATTATCAATAAAAAACTAGAGATTTTACCGATTAACGGTATGTATAAAGTGTTAAAAATTAACAAAATGAAAATATTTGCGTTTTTTTTTGTATCTTTTTAGTTAAATCATAACACATCATGAAAAGAGCTATATCCCTAACATTAAGAGCTTTAATTTTACTTTTAGTTTTTAGCTTTTCTACTGTAACAGCACAAGACAAGCAATTTGCAAAAGAGATTAAAGGAGAAGTTATTGACCAAAAAACTAAAGATATTTTGGTTTTTTCAGACATCGTTATTGCTGATTCTAATATTAGCACTGTGACTAACACCGACGGTAAATTTCTATTAAAAATACCTGAAACCTTATTAAATGGTACTTTAATTATTTCTCATTTAGGTTATGAGAAAAAAGAAATTAAAATTTCAACTATAGAAAACAAATTAAAAATAGCACTAACTCCTGCTATTACAGAATTAACGGCTATAGAGATTGACACATACAGTGATGCCAAAGCACTTTTAGAAGCCACACTTGAGAAGAAAAGTGAGCTATATAATAACAACAATACATTAATGACGGCTTTCTATAGAGAAACTATAAAGAAGAGAAAAAGAAATGCATCTTTGTCTGAAGCTATTGTGCAAATACATAAACGTCCCTATGACACCTATAAAAGAGATGCCATAGAGCTTATTAAGTCAAGAAAAAAAACAGATTACACAAGACTTGATACTCTAGCCGTAAAATTACAAGGCGGTCCTTTTAGTAATTTGTATACTGATATCATTAAATATCCAGAATATATTTTCACTAATGAAAATATCCCTTATTATGATTTTAGTTTTGACACATCGACTCAAATAAATAAAAATTTAGTTTATGTCATTAATTTTAAACAAAAACCATCAGTTGCCACACCTCTATACTATGGTAAACTTTATATTGATGCTAAAACCTTAGCACTTACAAATGCTGTTTATAGTTTAAATGTTGAAAACAAGAAACTAACCAGTGAAATGTATGTACGCAAAAAACCTGGATCTGCTATTGTTTACCCAACGCAGGCTACTTATAGAGTGAATTACAGAACTAAAAATGGTAAATGGCATTATGCTTATAGCAATATTTCATTAAGTTTTAAAGTTAAATGGAAGCGGAAATTATTTAATAATGTTTACACGTTGAATAGTGAAATGGCTATTACCGACTGGAAGATTAAAGATGCTGTTATCGAAAAACCTAGAAACAAAATGATACGTCCAACTACCATTTTAGCCGATGCAACTTATGGTTTTGCCGACCCAAAATTCTGGGGATTGTATAACATTATAGAACCGGAAAAATCGATAGAATCTGCTATAAAGAAAATACAAAAACAATTAAAAAAAGCTAAAGCTAAAAAAGCATAATCTGAAATAGTCTAATTTTAAGACCTTATGAAAATTCCCTCTCGACCAGTGTTGAGAGGGAATTTTTATTTATTTAACATGAATTCTATATAACCTTATTTTAATAATTGTTTATCAATACAAATTAAATTAGTGATAAATTATAAAGTAATCATTCTACAAAATTGCATCTAAAAATAGCATTGCAAACGTATATATATTTTTAACTACTTATCTGATGAAAAACTTAACCTACAAAATCATCAAGAGCATTTTAATTATAACTCTTGCCTTTATTTTCACCAATTGTTCCAAAGCGAGTGACAACACTTCGAATTCCATACATAACCCCCTTGAAAATCCAGAAAATGGTCCTGCAGCGGGTAATCCTAAAGGTAATTCATCAATTCCTACTGAAGCTGGCTTAGAAGATGTTTCAAATCCTGATGTAGTTGTTGGTAATGGTACTCCAGAAAGCTGTACTTGCGAAGCCGTTGTAAATGCTGTGGCACAGGGAGGTAAAATAATTTTTGATTGTGGACCGAACCCACACACAATAGTAATGGATAAACCTGCCAAAGTATTTAATAATGCGAATCCTGAAGTTGTTATTGATGGAGGCGGGTTAATTACTTTAAGCGGCAATGGAAACACCCGTATTTTATATATGAATACTTGCGATCCGGATCAGGTATGGACCACAGACCATTGTCAAAATCAAGATCATCCAAGACTTACCGTACAGAATATTACTTTTACTGATGGAAATTCTACATCTGAAACCGAGTATACTGGAGGTGGTGCTATATGGGTTCGTGGCGGACGATTTAAAGTAGTAAACTCACGTTTCTTTAATAATATATGTGCTAGTGAAGGACCAGATGTTGGTGGAGCCGCTATTCGGGTTTTTAGTCAATATAACGATCAGCCCGTCTATGTTGTAAACTCTACTTTTGGTGGTGCTAAGGGGTATGGCAATGTTGGAGCTAATGGTGGTGGTATAAGCAGCATAGGTGTATCCTGGACAGTTATAAATAGTCTTTTTTCTCATAATAGAGCCATTGGTAATGGTGGAAACCCAGCACAAGCAGGTACTCCTGGAGGTGGTAGCGGTGGCGCTATTTACAATGATGGAAACACCATGACTTTAAGAGTGTTTGGTACTCGCATTGAAGAAAACGAAGTTAACGCCTTTGGCTCCTCTATTTTCTTTGTTAGTAATGATCATTCTGGGAATATCATTATAGACAATTCCATCATACAAAATAATATTGGCGGGTCTTGGTATCCCGCTTTTCCAAGTATTTCAATGCATGCAGATACGCCTATTGCGGTAACGAATTCGATTATAGAATAGTATGTTTAGAACTTAGAACAAAAGTAAATATCCTCCATTAAAAGTGATGGCTTCGGTCAATCCCTAAAAGACCTGTCAGGTTTTGAAAACATAAGTGTTCGGAAGAGCAAAGTTCATTGACATATTTTCATACATTAGTTTCTTAAATCAAGGTTACATGAGAAAAAAAGTTAGTGTTCACAGTTTATTAAAACTAATAGGCAATGATTTTTTAACGTCTTTGGCCTTGGAGACGGGTACAAACTATAAATCAAAAAAGTTACAAGGCGAAGTTGTTTTCAAATTATTGCTGATGTCCCTTTTAGACGATAAAAAGATCAGTTTGCGTCTCATGGAGAAAACATTTTCCAACAACCTATTCAAGCTTTATTCTGGAATAGAAAAAGGTCAGACCATTAGGCACAGTAGCTTGTCAGAGCGTATTTCCGTTATAAACTCAGCGTATTTCGAAAGGATACATGCCCATGTTTATGAGCTTTCCGAACAATACTTTGATACAGAACAGGAGCCCTACAATATTCGCCAATTTGATTCAACAAGCCTGTCCCTTTCTGCCAAACTATTAAAAAAAGGGATGGTCAACGGGCTGAAGAACAAGAAAGGTGAGCATGGCAAGAAACAGATAAAATTCACTGTTGGCCTGACCAACAACCTGCCGAGCAATATTCGTTTTTATAACGAACAGAAGCACTTAGCAGAAGACCTGACCTTACGTGAGGCGATTCTTAATGCCAATATCAAGGGTACAGAGGTAGTCGTTTTTGATAGAGGTTTAAAGAAAAGAACAACGTTTCAAGAATTCAACCAGTTGGACATCTTCTTTGTCACAAGAATAAACCCGACAAAGAGTATAAAGGTCATTGAGCAAAATAGGTTGGGAAACAGTATTGAGACCGATACTCTAAATATCTTTAGTGATGAGAGGGTATACTTGTACCATCAGAACAAATCACTTTTAAAGAAACCCTTCAGGCTTATAAGGTCACATTCAAAGCAGACAAGGGAAGAGTTACTGTTCCTGACTAATATAGAAGATTTAAATGCGGATGATGTTACCGAGATTTATAAAAGACGTTGGGACATTGAAGTGTTCTTTAAGTTCATAAAGCAGCACTTGCATTTTAAGCATCTTGTCAACCAAAGTGAAAACGGAATCAAGGTCATGATGTATATGACCATGATTGTTGGGATACTTTTATTGCTTTACAAAAAACTAAACAATGTAAAGAGTTATAAAATAGCTAAATACGAATTTACCGAGGAACTAAATATGGAAATAATAAGAGAAATAGTAGTGATTTGCGAGGGAGATCCACGCAAATCTGATATATTTGATACCTCTTAAAGCTCTTCCGAACACTTATGTTTTGAAAACCTGACAGGTCTTGAACCACTAACCCGTGCTGAAAATTCTCCTGCCAGATAGGCAGGTAAACAAAGCCATTGAGAAAAACATATTATCTCGATGACTCTATAAGCCTAATTTCTCATTCTAGGTCATTTCGAACTTAGTGAGAAATCGCATAAAACACTCCAATAATTCGTATCAAAAAATGTGATGTGATGTCTCCTAACGTCGACATGACTTCATACAATTTATTCAGAAAAACATAACATGCAAGCGGAGTTGAAAAAGACTTGTTTTCCTTTCCGCCTTTTTACTAATATTTTATATACGCAATGTTATACAGGTCAAATTAGGATTTCGTCTAATATAACAATGAGATTCTTCACTTTACTCTGAATGACAAAAATTGATAATCTGATAATTAAAACAACGTTATTTGTCCTTCATCATCAGGATCTTCCTCAGATAGTTTTACATCATCATTTGAGTTCGAAGGTGTATCATTACTCACAGGTGTATTTGCAGTAATTTCAGTTTCTCCAACAACCTCTAAGTCATCTGCATGCACTTCTTCCGGAGCCTCATATGGTAATGGATCTAATAAATTGACTTGATTTACTTTATCTTTTGTTAACTGATTCCCTAAAGCATTGATCCCTTTAATGGAAATAAATTCTTCAAGATTCACTTCTAAATTATCTTTCCTGTCTTTACCTCGTTCTTTAGCAAAGACTACTTCTGCAACAGGTTTCCAGTCTGTAGATACAATTTCTAATTGCGAACTAGGGTGCTCTGAAATAAATGATTCCTCGCGTCCTTCGTTTTCAATTAAAAAACGTTTTACATAGTAAATCTCTTTTTCTCCATTAAAATAAATTGCGGATATAGGCTTTTTAGGAATCCATTTTTCCATAACTATCATATCATCATCAAAATGCATCGTTACTTCTGGTGTAACCGTTTTTACGACCCCAGATTGATTAATGATGAGTAGTTTATCCTCACCTCTAAATTCTCCTATTAAGTCGCCTCTACCATCAACATTTAAACGTCTTACGGTATCATCGAACCATATTTTACGAGGTTTTAATGTGGAAACCCCCTTTTCTTTTAATTCAACGCGTTTTATAGAATATTTGGTAACGACATTGCCTTTGGATACTCTTCCTTTTATGAGTATATCTGCAAAATCAATATCCCATTTTAGTTTCTTAATACTTCCCGCTTGTCGTAATAATATTGTAATAACTTCGGCTTCTCCATTCGGATTTGCAGAAAAATAAAGCACTGTAGAGCCTTTATTTCCATTTGTTAAATCATATTCCTTATCTCTTGTTACCCCTGTAACAGCAAATCTCTTAATGTATGATGGTCCACTTTTACCATCACGATATATCATATTATAAATAGTGCGCTTGTCCTTTTTCTTAAATACAGCAACATGTATAATATCTTTACCTATAAAGGTTTTTGTGCCTACCTTGGTAATCATCATCTTCCCTGCTTTCGTGAACACTATAATATCATCTATATCACTACAATCACCCACATATTCATCACGTCTAAGTGAGGTTCCAATAAAGCCTTCTGCTCTATTTACATAAAGTTTTGTGTTCCTTATAACCACTTTAGTCGCGTCTACATCATCAAACGCACGAATCTCTGTTTTACGTTCTCTTCCTTCTCCGTAATCTTTCTTCAATCTTGTAAAATACGCAATTGCATAATCAATAAGATTAGCTAAATGATGCTTTATTTCTGCTATTTGCTCTTCTAAAGCTTCTATTTTTTGTTGTGCCTTATCTATATCAAATTTTGATATACGTTTAATTCGTATCTCGGTTAATCTGGTAATGTCCTCTTCTGTTACGGCACGTTTTAAATGTTTAATATGTGGTTGTAATCCTTTATCAATAGCACTAATAACACCTTCCCAGGTTTCTTCCTCTTCAATATCACGATAAATCCTGTTTTCAATAAAAATACGTTCTAAACTTGCAAAATGCCATTGTTCTTCAAACTCACTTAATTTAATTTCAAGTTCACTTTTAAGAAGCTGAACGGTATTATCTGTAGAACGGCGTAACATTTCGGAAACACCAATAAATAATGGTTTGTTATCTTCAATTACACACCCTAAAGGCGATATAGACGATTCACAGCTCGTAAATGCATAGAGTGCATCTATTGTTTTATCTGGTGATAACCCTGAAGGTAAATGCACTAAAATTTCAACTTCTGCTGCCGTATTATCTTCAATCTTCTTAACTCTTATTTTTCCTTTATCATTGGCTTTTAAAATAGAGTCTATAAGGGATGACGTTGTAGTTCCATATGGAATTTCTGAAATGACCAGGGTATTTTTATCCAGCTGAGAAATTTTAGCACGTACACGTACTTTACCTCCTCGTAGTCCATCATTATAATTAGAAAAATCGGCAATTCCCGCTGTTGGAAAATCTGGTACTATGGTAAATCGTTTTCCTTGTAAATGCTTAATGGAAGCATCAATAAGTTCAATAAAATTATGTGGTAATATCTTTGTTGATAGTCCTACTGCAATCCCTTCGCCCCCTTGTGCCAATAGCAAGGGAAACATAACCGGTAGGTTAACTGGCTCTTTACGTCTGCCATCATAACTAGCTTGCCACTCGGTAATTTTTGGATTGTATACTACATCTAATCCAAATTTAGAAATACGGGCTTCAATATAACGTGATGCTGCCGCGCGATCTCCTGTTAATATATTTCCCCAGTTTCCCTGGGTATCTATAAGTAAATCTTTCTGACCAATTTGTACCATGGCATCTGCAATACTCGCATCTCCGTGTGGATGGTATTGCATAGTATGACCAACAATATTTGCTACTTTGTTGTAACGTCCATCATCCAAATCTTTCATAGAATGCATAATACGACGTTGCACGGGTTTAAAACCATCTTCTATGGCTGGTACAGCACGCTCTAAAATAACATAAGATGCGTAATCTAGAAACCAATCTTTATACATACCCGTTACTCGGGTAATGGTTTCCTGAGGTTCTTCTTGCTCGTTAATTAAATCATCGTTAGGGTCTTCGTCTTCGGTCATGCTTTATATCAATTCTTAGTAGGAGAAATTTACGTATTATTAAATAATATGTGCTTTATTTCATAACTATTTTGTGTCTTCTATTAAATCCATTTCAACTTTTAAGTTATCAATAATAAACTCTTGTCGTGTTGGCGTATTTTTGCCCATATAGAATGATAATAGTTCTTCAACAGACATATTATCATCTAACATGATAGGATCTAATCGAATGTCATCACCAATGAAATGCTTAAATTCATCTGGCGAAATTTCACCTAATCCCTTAAATCGGGTTATTTCTGGTTTTGGTTTTAATTTCTCAATAGCATTTATACGTTCTTCTTCTGAATAACAATAAATGGTTTCTTTTTTATTCCTTACGCGAAATAAAGGGGTTTGTAATATATACAAATGCCCTTCTTTGATTACTTCTGGAAAAAATTGAAGAAAGAATGTGATTAATAATAAACGTATATGCATCCCATCGACATCGGCATCTGTTGCAATAACGACATTATTATAACGTAAATCCTCTAAGGATTCTTCTATATTTAAAGCAGCTTGTAACAGGTTAAATTCTTCATTCTCGTAAACAATTTTCTTGGTTAACCCATAACAGTTTAACGGTTTTCCTTTTAAGCTAAAAACGGCTTGTGTATTAACATCACGAGATTTTGTAATACTTCCGGAAGCCGAATCCCCCTCGGTAATAAAAAGTGTAGTTTCTAAATTACGTTCATTTTTGGTATCTCCAAAATGCACTCTACAATCACGTAGTTTTTTATTATGTAGACTTGCCTTTTTAGCACGATCTTTTGCTAATTTTCTTATGCCGGAAAGTTCCTTTCGTTCTCTTTCTGCTTGTAATATTTTACGTTGAATGGCTTCTGCCGTATCTTGATTTTTATGTAGAAAATTATCTAATTGTGTTTTTACAAAATCATTTATATAGGTTCTAACCGTAGGTAAATCACCTCCCATATCTGTAGAACCTAATTTTGTTTTAGTCTGACTTTCAAAAACAGGCTCCATAACCTTAATGGCAATAGCACTGGCTACAGATTTTCTAACATCGGATGCATCATAATTTTTACCATAAAACTCACGTACGGTTTTTACTAATGCTTCTCTAAATGCATTTAAGTGCGTTCCTCCTTGGGTTGTATTTTGTCCGTTTACAAACGAATGATATTCTTCGCTATATTGTGTTTTACTATGGGTTAATGCTATTTCAATATCATCACCTCGTAAATGGATAATAGGATATAGTCTATCGGATTCATTAATATTTTCACTTAGTAAATCTTTTAATCCGTTTTCGCTATAATACTTTTCACCATTAAAAACGATGGTCAACCCTGGATTTAGATAGACATAGTTTTTAAGCATCTTAACGATGTACTCATTTCTATATTTATAGTTTTTAAAAATGAGATCATCTGGAATAAAAGACACTTTTGTTCCTTTTCTTCTTGTCGTTGTATCTAATGATTCTTTATTTGTCAGATTACCTTTTTCAAATTCCGCGGAAGCTGACTTATTATCACGCGTAGATTCTACTCTAAAATATGACGATAATGCATTGACTGCTTTGGTACCTACTCCATTTAGCCCTACAGATTTTTTGAAAGCTTTAGAATCATACTTTCCTCCTGTATTCATTTTGGAAACTACATCAACAACTTTTCCTAAAGGAATTCCACGTCCGTAATCACGAACCGTTACCTTAGTGCCCTGAATCGATATTTCAATGGTTTTTCCAGCTCCCATGACATACTCATCAATAGAGTTATCTAAAACTTCTTTTAATAAGATATAAATTCCATCATCTGGAGACGAGCCATCCCCAAGTTTACCAATATACATCCCAGGACGCATACGGATATGTTCTTTCCAGTCGAGTGAGCGTATATTATCTTCGGTATAATTGGATTGTTCGGCCATAGAACTGCGCTAAATTTAATGATAGAACGCTAATATAAGACAACGTCGTAAAAAATAAAACCTCCGTCACACAAAGTAATTAACAATATAACATTGTTTTTGTTGAGAACCTTATGCTTTGGTTTTTGACTTCTTTATAGACACTAATAAAATACCTATTATAACGGCCAGAGCTCCAAAAAGTTGTAATAACGTTAGGACTTCGTTTAAGAAAATAGATGCCAGAACGATGGTAGAAATTGGTCCGATACCGGCTACAATTGCAAAGTTCGATGAACTGATCATTTTAATTGATGCTGAGACTAAAAATGACGGAATCACAGTCGCAAAAATGGCTATTAAAAAACCCAACAAATAAACTTCCCATGAAAAACTAAACAGGTCTACGTTGCTTATAATGCTATAATGAATAAATACGCAAATACATGAAACGATCATGGCATATGCTGTGAATGTTACAACTCCAAATTTAGGAATTAACCAACCACCTCCAACCAAATATGAGGCATAGGTTATAGCGCTAAGTAAAATAAAAAAACCGCCTATATAGGTGTCATTTCCAGAAATAGCAACCTCATCCCAAAACGCAATAACAATACCTAAATAGGTTAAAGCTATTGCGCCTCCCTGAATTTTAGTTATGGGTTGTTTTAAAAAGAACCAATTTAGAAGTAGTACGATAGTGGGATACAAAAACAAAATGATACGTTCTAAACTTGCTTTTATATATGTAAGTCCCACAAAATCAAAATAGCTGGCCAAATAATACCCAACGAATCCAAAAAACACGACCCAAGCATAATGTTTATTCTTTATTGTAGCCTCCTTGTTTTGATGTCTATATAAATAGGCTATAATGAGGTAAAAAGGAAATGAAAATAACATTCTAAGCAATAGAATACTAATCGTATCTACTTCGTATTGATACGCTAATTTTACCATAACTGCTTTTGAGGAAAATAATACGATTCCGAGAATTCCTAGAAAAACACCGTAAACAAAAGTTCTTGTAGTTTGCATGAAACGAAGGTAGCCTCCTGCTTTTTAGTAATTATTTTAGATGTTGAAGAATTACGATGTTCAGAAGTGATATTAAGTGTTCAGTTGGCAGTCTCAGTGTTTAGTAAACAGTTGCAGTATTCAGTAAACAGCAATCCGTATTTCCTTTGCGTCTTCGCTCCTTCGTGAGAAAAGAATATATCGCTAATATTTGAGTTTGCAGTTGCAGTGTTCAGTGGCAGTAAACAGTTGAGGTGCTTAGTAATTTATATTTAATAATAAGTAAATAATAATTCCTTTTAGTCCAGAGTCTAGAGTCTAGAATCTATCTTCTATTTTCTATCCTCTACAATCTAAGATCAAAAACCTACACATTAAACAAGAAATGCATCACATCTCCATCTTTAACGGTATAATTTTTCCCTTCCACCCGCATTTTTCCAGCTTCTTTTACTTTGGCTTCACTTCCAAAAGATACATAGTCGTCGTAACCAATAACTTCGGCGCGAATAAAGCCTTTTTCAAAATCGGTGTGTATAACGCCTGCTGCTTGCGGTGCACTGGCTCCTATATCTATTGTCCAGGCACGCACTTCTTTGACTCCAGCGGTAAAGTAAGTTTGTTGGTTTAGCAACTTGTAAGCTGAACGAATTAGTTTCGCAGAACCCGGTTCTTCAAGTCCAATATCTTGTAAAAACATTTGACGTTCTTCATAATCATCCAACTCATTAATATCTGCCTCTGTACCAACAGCTAACACTAAAACCTCAGCATTTTCATCTTTAACGGCCTCTCTTACTTTTTCAACATAGGCATTTCCAGAAACTGCTGCGCCTTCATCAACATTACAAACATACATCACGGGTTTGTCTGTGATAAACTGAGATGGTTTTACAAAATCGGCATAATCTTCTTCACTAAATTCCAAAGCACGAACAGATGTTCCTGCTTCCAAGCCAGCTTTTATAGTTAATAATACTGCTTCTTCTTTTTGGGCTTCTTTATTTCCTGTTTTGGCAGCACGCTTTACTTTATCAAGTTTTTTATCGACAGTTTCTAAATCTTTAAGTTGTAGTTCCATATCGATAGTTTCTTTATCTCTTATCGGATCTACGCTACCATCAACATGCACAATATTATCATTGTTGAAACAGCGCAATACATGAAGAATCGCATCGGTCTCTCTAATGTTTGCCAAAAACTGATTCCCTAAACCTTCTCCTTTACTCGCTCCTTTTACCAATCCTGCAATATCTACAATTTCAACAGTTGCAGGTTGTACACGCTCTGGGTTTACCAACTCTTCTAATTTTTCTAAACGATGGTCTGGTACATTCACTACACCAATATTAGGTTCTATAGTACAAAATGGAAAGTTTGCACTTTGCGCTTTGGCATTCGATAAACAATTAAATAACGTTGACTTTCCTACATTAGGCAATCCTACAATTCCTGCTTTCATTGAAAATTTATTTTTAATTCCCGCAAAGACGGAAATCTCTTTTTTGCGAGTGCAAAGATATATTATAATTAACAGTATTTTATAAAAATTATAAAATTCAATAACGATATCTGTCTATCTACAGATTTCAAACCTGCATAGGTTTAGTGATTCGTATTTATGTATAGCCTTGTGCAACGTTAGATTTGTATAAATTTGTGTCATTCATATCTTTTCAAAGGGACATGCAAAATGTAGACTATACACTCGGTTTTTTATACTTATTTTTATAAATTCATATATGTAAAGGTAATAATACCTCGATGTAACATTATTCTATTTTACTCGTTGATCTTATGAAACTATCGATTATGAAAAAATTAGTCTTACTCGTAGCTTTTTTATTGGCTGGCTTCTGCATACATTCCCAAAATATCACAGCTAAACTGATAGATAGGAAAACTAAAACCCCTATACCCTATGCGACCATTAAAACAGGTAAATTTAGTGGTGTTATTTCTAACGAAGAAGGCTATTTTAGTATAAATTCAGAAGATATTCAAAACAATACTGTTATGATTTCTTGTTTAGGGTATCAAAACAAAACACTTAGCATAGCTGATATTGAATCACTTAACTTTATAATTCCTTTAGAAACTGCCATTAATCAACTTAGTGAGGTTTATATTAGTAATAAACGCCCCAATGTAGATTCTATCATTGCTAGAGTAAATGCAAAACTTAGTGAGAATTATGATATTAGCCTTAACAAATATGACATATTTTATAGAAGTACCGATTATGTTAATTTTAAAAACTTAGACTTTGATATTGAAAAAGCATTACATGTAAAATCTAAAAACATAAAAAAGGCTAATAAAAGTTTAGATTCGCTCTCCAAACATATTATCGCCAGTCATATTATTCATTTTTCAGACTTTAAAGGCGAATTATTCAGTTTAGACAAGGATAGCAGTAAACTCTTTGTGAATAAGGCCACGAAGCTTTTTGATCATAAGAATGACTTTTCTATTGAGGCTGTGCAAGAAAAAGCACAAACCATGGCTTTGAAATATATAGATACCATGAAAACCTATAAAGTTAAATCGGGATGGTTTAAAGTTGAGGACTCATTATCATTAAGAAATCAAGATTTTAAAGACAAGATGAAAAATGAATATAATGTCTCTGATCTAAAAAATACGACAGGTTCGTTATTACGCAAATCCATGTTTGTAGGTGATTCTTTTTTGAAAAATATTTTAAACCCTAAACTATACGATCACACATTTGAAGATGTAGGTTACAATAATGGCGAGCTCACTTATATTGTAAGTTATAAACCAAGAAGAGGGAAAGCAAAATTTACGGGTAAGCTATTTATCTCGGACGAAAATTATGCGGTTACCAAAGTAGATTATAAATATTATGGTTCTCGCCACGGTAAAAAAGTAAACTTAAAACTCGTTCTAGGAGTCAAGTTTATTGAAAATGTTAGTGAGGGCACCTATATCTATGAAAAAAATAGTGAAAACAAATACCAACCAAAATATATTAAACGAATAAAAGGTGCTTATTTTTATGTGAGCAGAGGTTTAAAACTTATTGAAAATAGCCGCGAGAAAAACAAAGTGAGTCTTGAATTTAACATTGAAGGTGATAACCGCAATAAAGAGGAAATACTTTTCACAGATGTTAAAAATATAACTTTAGAAGATTTTACCTTAATCAAACAAGAAAAAGTAGTGCCTTATACCTTGCTAAAAGCTTTTAAAACATCGACTTGGCAAAATGAACAAACCTTAGAGCCTTTGCAGGAAATGAAACGGTTTGGGAGTGGGGAGTGATTGGGGTATTTATCCGTTTTGTGTAAGTGTCAGTAACGGGAAAGTGCTAGAGTATTTTTCACTGATGCAAGCAAGTTAATAATAAAGGCTGAATCTTCTAATCGAAAATTCAGCCTTTATTGAGCGTTTACACGTTAATACTTTTTTATTTTTAATTTGTTGTTGAATATTCAGACTCAAATGTGCTGGTTTCTCTATCGAAAATAACAGTCAGAGTATTATTGTCTATTGCTCCTCCTGTTGAACCAATCGATTTAGAGTTAGTTACGTCATAAGTCGTATTATTGTTAGTATTTGTCACTTTTACATATGTATCCGATAAAAAATTACTTCCACTTTTGATTTTGAATATCACTCCTATAGTATTTGTGATTTTAGTAGTTTTTTCATCTGCTAATTCAGAGTAGGCCTGAGGATCAACAATATTTGTCGTTTCACTTTGTAATTGTCCGTTTTCATCATTCCACGTAAAAGTTACGTCCAAATTCAAATCAGCATCTGATAACTGTGAAGTATATTCAATTTTGAAATTCGCAGTATCCGAATTGTTCTCATTAGTATTGTCATCATCGCTACTACAACTCATAATAATTATAGCGAATAAAAGTAAGGTTAGTTTTTTCATAAATTCCGTTTTGTCTTCTCGTTTTGTTTGATCATATTACAGGTAACGACTTGATATAAAATCGTTTTAATATTTTCATGTATAATGACGAGCAAAGTTACATTTTTTCGAAAGAAAATAAATACGAAACAGTTTATTATTTCAATTCAAAAAAACCTCTTAAGTAGTATTTGTAGACATACCTCCATGGAATTATTAATAAGTTCAAAACAATACCTGCTATACAAACCCATAAAAACGATTCCAAATCTTCATTTAATAACCCATTTTTTTTAGCTGGTAGATATGTTCCAATAATCCAGGCTGTTTTATATAATAATTGTAGTAATAATATGGGGATTAGTTTTAGAGGAAACCTAACCCCTAATATGTTTAACAGAGAAAAGGCTGCCCAGAAGCTTATAGTAACACCTGTTAATGTGTCCATTTGTTCTTTAGGGAAAAGAATTCTGGACCAATTATCAAATGCCAAACTGATGACATTTAAAAAGAATAGCCCTCGCATGATATGTAATCGCCATTTTGGGGGTTTTGTAATGATAATCGATTTATTAGCTTGCTTTTGCTCTATATGCTGTCTTGAATCCATATTTGATAGTTTTGACGAATAGATGTTACTACTATTAAGTAAGACGCATTTTTTTTGTAGATAGTTGTCTCTTTATCTGTGTTTTTATTTAAAACAATACATCCAAGAATTTGAAAATAGTAAAAAAGATCACATACGATGAAGCTAATCTTCGTGTTCTTTCCTAAACACAGCTGGAGATCGAGCAAAGGCGATAGCATTGGATAAATCTCGATCTAGTCTCGTAAATTTAGCAGCAAGAGTAGCATCAAAGACTTTTGTTTCTATTACTGGCGGATCGGGTTCGCCATCACCAAATCCGTACGGAATTCTTGCTGTAATGGCTATTTTGTCTCCTATATGGGAATCGCCTTTAGTGGTTGCCGACCAATCTACTATCAAAGGATGATGGTCGTCACTCCGTTTAGATAATTCCAATATTTTTCTTTCCCATGGAATCATCTCGGAATTCGCTGCATGAGTTCCTGCCACAAAGTTAGTTCTTCTATCAGGCCCTCCAATCCTACTACCCCGAATATGGAGCCACTCCCAATCTGTGGATGGATGTTCTGTATTTTCAACATTCTGATTAATGGCATAACCAAGTGCATTCCATCCCGCCATTGTGGTTTTCTGATTACCTCTGGCTGCTCTCCTTGCCTTTTTATTATATTCTGCATGTTGAGGGGGCTTATTAGCAGGCCCTAAAACACCTCCTACTTCAGTATTATGAGATGTATTGGATTTAGGCTCCCAGTATTCTCCAGGTACGTATAGATAATTCCGACCTATTCTTTCATCTTCATAAGGAAACTTACCCAAAGCACTTAATCCAAGGTAAATGGATTGCCAAAATATGAGTTTGACCTCACTCACATGACGCACGTCAACACCATCATAGTTTAATTCAACCTTGTCACAAAGCGATTCGGTAGTACTGTAAAAATGTCCTCCTGAACGAACATACCTAAAATCCAAGTTACCTATATCTCCTTCAGGTTCATACTTACGACTACGACTATGTGCACCATCAACTAATACTCTTAATTCTCTTTCCCAAGAAAAAAAATCGCGACTTCTAAAATCCCTATAGTCATATTCCCTTCTTTGTGAGTCATAGAATACCCATTCATCAGGATCAACTCCATCTTCTACGTTAGATTGGTCGGTGAAAAGCGCCTTGTCTCCACCCCCAACCCAAACACCACAATAGACATATGCTCCAGTAGACGGAGCGTCAAGGTCTACTTGATCTTCCCATGCATAAATATGACTGTTCTCTGGGTCTACCAAAACAAACTGACCTTGAATAACACCTTCTTGATTACTATGCTGAAACGGGGTACTTGTTTCTGAAACTAACGCTTCTGCTTCTAAGTGTATCGGAGTGATAGCTATAGTGTTCATTGCCTTCGCTCCCATTATATCCGCCTCTCTTTCTAAAGATGTATCATTATTAATACTTATTTTGCCCTTCATCTGAATAGTAGGCCTCACTCGACCTTGCTTTTGCTGTACCACGTGCCAAGCTTCATGTGGCAGATGTTTTTCTTGCCCAGGCCCTAAATGAATATCTGTTCCCTGAGCATAAGCATGTGCTTGAAGTTGTGCCGGTTTATCTGAATTACGATGTACCTTTACATCATCTAAAGACATCCCAGATAAGTTTTCCATGCCTGTTTTTAAATTATTGGGCAAGCCTGTTTTATTGTCTTTCTTTTGAATAGGCTTTGCGTGTTCAGAAGAATTATTATCTGTATTCTCCTGTAATTGAATTAATTGTTTGGCCTTATGGGTATTGTTTGCTAACTCTTGAAAAGCTTTAAGCTGCGTTGCTTGTGGGCTATTATTTGCTAACTCTTGAAGTTTTATCTGTCCAACCCCTTCTGTTCGGTTATCCGCAAATTGCATAGTAGATTCATCACTGCACCTTGTCTCTGATTGACCATTTGAACTCAGTGGTTTTTTATTCACTTGTCTTTTGCCAGAGTGCATATGTATACTTTGCTTTTTAGGTTTTGGTTTTGTCTATAACCATTAGATATACAATCGTTTAAATATGTTTTATATCTAATGACAAGTAAATCTACACTTTTTTAATTAAAGAAAGAAAATAAATACAAAACAAACTTGTTTATGCAATTTATGTTAACAGTAAAAGCAAGACACTCAACCTTACCACTTAATAATCAATACATAAACCAACAATTCATCATCATTTAACAGCACGTCCACGAATTTGGGGAATAATAGGAAAAAATGGGGAGTATAAATTATAAGTTTCTAATTCCAATTTATTAAAACCAACAGATTCTAATAATTGTTTAGTATCTCTATTGGTGTGGCATCCTTCAAAAAACCAATGCCACGGTTTATGAATCAAATTTTGGATAAACGCTAACATAGAATTATCTCTTGCCCTTACATGTTCAATAAATATAAAAACACCAGATGGTTTTAAGATGCGCTTAATTTGATTCATACATGTTACTGGATCATCTACGGTACAAAGTACTAAGGTAGACACCACAAAATCACATGAATTATCAGGCAAATCGATAGATTCACCTATGGTTTCTTTTATTTCTAAATGGATACCATATTTAACTGCACTCTTTTTTAAATTAGCATGCATATGAATATTGGGCTCTATAGCTATTAGCTTAGTTCCAACTTTTAAATAACGCATATTCGCTCCTGTTCCTGCTCCAATTTCGACAACAGTCTCCGGATGATTTTTAAAAAGCTTTCGTTTTGAATTCCCAAAAAGTATATCCATATACCCGGAAATCATTTTAAAAAAGAACGCATTTATTGGTCCACGAATGGCATTATTTTGAAATTTGTTTTTCATGCTTATCTGCTAAGGTTTAAGCGCATGGCTGGATAATAAAGCATGGCGCCCTTCGTGATGTTCTAACACATAATGCATCCGAGCTATCTGATCGTTAGTAAACATGTTCATGGTCTCATCATAAGACCAGGTCATATAATTGTTAATCATGGCAGGTTCTCCTTCACATCCTATAAAAGCAGTATTATATACGGGTTTATCAACCGCTGGAGTATCATCACAATAGTCATTATTCTTACAATCTCCTTCTCCCCAAATATGCAATACTCCTAAATAATGCCCCATTTCATGGGTTAAGGTTCTACCAAATCGTGCATAACATGAACTATCCGATTCTCCAAAATGTGGCCAATTAATTAAAATACCTTCGGCATCACCAGGTTGCGGTAATGAAAAGAACTCCGTTCCGGGTAAATCTGTTTCTGGCCCAGTGGCAGAACCAAATACAAAACATTCTGAATCTTCTGGTAATGGTGTTGTCCAAACATTGATATATTTTTTAGGATCCCAATAGGCGTATTGTGCATAGTGATTCACATTGTACCCCAAACTGGGTACAAGCACCTTGGTTGAATCTATTCTATTAATACCGTTAAAAGAGTTTCCTTCCGGGTTTTGTTTTGCTAATACAAATTCTATTTTAGTATCTCCTCCGTCGGGGTGATCATTATATCCTCTTGTTCCTTTTTTTCTACGAAAGTCTTCATTTAGTATTTCAATTTGTCTTTCAATTCGTGCAGTAGAAAGGTTTGCACCTTCTCCAACGGGTTTACCATCATGTATAATATGAACCACTACTGGTAAGTAAAAAATCTCTTCTTCTGGAGACTCTGGATTAGAGGGATCTGGGTTGTTATCTTTTGAACAAGAGCATAGTAATAAACCTATCATTATTACAATAGCCCATTTTTTTGAAAAAATATTTATAATTGTTTTCATTCATCTTTTTTTATTGTGAAATAATCTGACTCTATTCTTTTTGATTAGTGACATCTCTAAACATAAGCATATCCAATAGTCTACGAGAAGCCCCTAAATAATACCCTGTTTCATGTTCATGTGTTTTTGGATTTTTAAAAGTCCCAAACAACATATCTATAATAGCTAAATCGGTATAGTTATATTTATGAATCCCTTTAGCATGATGTAATGTATGACTTTCAGGACGTTGAATGATATACCCAATCCATCTTGGTGTGTTAATATTTGCATGTTGAAAAACTCCAAAAAAAGTAGTGGATAGAATTACCGCGGTAATAGCTTCTGGAGATAATCCCATGATAACAGCAAAGCTAATAGACCCTATTAACGATATACCAATCATATCATTAATACTAAAAACAAATGTACTGGGAACATCTAAACGTTCTGAGCTGTGATGAACTTGGTGGGATACCCTAAATAAAAAGTTAGATTTGTGCATACTAATATGCCAACCATACTGTACAAGCTCAAATAAAAATATACCTAGTATAATTTGCGTCGTCAAGCTTAAATAGCTTAAATCGACCAATTGAAATTTGACAAAAAAATCATCCCATAATAATGGAATATATGTTGTTAGTAATAAAAACACAGTAAAGAATAGTAATCCGCGAAGCTTCCAAAATTTTATTTTGGGTAATTGCCTCGCGGGGAATAATGATTCCCAAATAAACAAACTTCCTAAAATAGTATAAACCGTTAATGAAATAGGGTCTAGTAAAATCTCTAAAGGAGTTGGTAATGGTGAAATGATAGTATCTAAATTCATAGCTTTAAGTTTTTTATAAAATTATGGACTCCAAAAAAAACTAACCAAAAATCCCCCTTGATCTATGTTAGGAATTTGATTTTCATAATATTATCAAGGCTTAAAAAAAGAGATTATATAAAATATTTTCTATATTAGCCTAGCTTATTCTTTCTAATTTTTATTAGAAAACCCAAATTATAACCTACTTTATTATGAAATACTATACGCTATTATTTGTATTATTCATTGCTTTTTCATGTTCTGAAAAAGAGGATGATATACCACCACAAAATGGCACACCTTCTCAAAATGAAGACAATCAGGAAGACGACCAAGACAACACGACAACTGGTATTGTAGATGATTTTGATGGCACTGGAGCCTTAATTGATTTTGTAACTAATAATGCTTCGTCATTACCTGATGTTTCAAGATTAGATGGAAGATATCGTGCTGTTCTTACAGACAATACTAATAACAAAACGTTACATTTTAATCAAGATCAAGGTCGGTTGGATGCTAAATTAGTGGCTTTTCCTTTTGAGTTTATCGCAAGAAATATTGGTATTGGCACTATAGACGATTCGCAAATAGCCCCGACATCGGCAAACAATCCATATAATTTTGCGGGTGTTCAGGTTCATGTAGAAGATTTCAACTCCATAAATTCGTCTCATGTAGTGGTTGGACATAGAGGGTCTACTGCGTTTACCATTGAAGGCAAAAACACGCTAAATGGAGACTCCTCGGTAAATGATATTGGTGCTAACACAGTTCCCAATGGGAGAGCAGACATACACATTGTTGGAAGTGAAAACAATACGCTCACAGTATATTGGCAACTTCCTAACTTGACTGGTGATAGCTCGTCTGATAATTGGACCCTTTATAATGGAACTGGAAACCTGCCCGGAACGGCACCAACGTATGGCAATAATGTTTATGTTGGGCTGATCACGTATGCTTTTTATACTACAGGAGTTCCTTTTGTAGGTACCTGTGATGCTATCGAAATTAAAAAGACCAAATAAAACATATTAGGAATGTAATTTCTTTCTAATTCTGCTTAAGCTTTCTGGGTGAATCCCTAAATATTTAGCTATTTTATTAACTGGAATATTAGAGATATAATCTGGTTTGTTTTTAAACATCTCAACATAAATCTCTTCGGCTGTTTTTGTTAAAAGCGCTTTTTCTCTATTAGATTTTCTTATATAACCATGTTCAGTCATAATTCTTCCAAACTTATTTACATCAAACGAATCATTATAAGCTTGCATCAAATCTTTACGTTTAATGACTTCAACATCACAATCCACTAATGCCACAACCCGAACATCTCCGGGTTTTTGATTCAGAAAAGAAGTAAAACAACAAAAAAACTCTTTTTCAAAAAAGAAGTCTATTATTTTTTCAGACATATAGCTTTTTATGGTAATCTCTGCAATGCCCTTGTTCATAAAATATAAGGAGTCCTCCACCTGTCCGTATTCGGTAAAAAGCTCCCCTTTTTTAAAAACCCCTTTTTTAATAGGAAAATGGAAATCTTCGTATGATGGTATAGCGGTGTTTACAGTAGCATTAAAAAATTCCAGAAAAGTCATGTGTGCAAAAAGTGAATAAAATTAAACGTTAATGGTTCAAATTAATATAAGTAGTTATCTAAGCTTCTTAAACTACAAATACTAAATATATAGACGCTATTTTTAATCAATAGTTGCGTTAATATGTGTTTTTTAACAAAAATCCTAGGTGTAAAACTTAGGATTTTTGCTATACTCTATTTATTTTTAGTAAGATAATCCCGGAGATTTATGTAAATAACGTGAGTTTCCTATTTGTTTTAAGACAAAATCGGCAACATCTGCTCTAGAAATTTTAAGTTTTAATGATTTTGCTTTAGATCCAAACCCATGTCGGTAAAGTTCTGTTTTTTCTCCATTGGTAAAAGCACCAGGTCTTACGATAGTCCAATTCAGATCACTATTCTTCACATAACGTTCCTGCAATTCGTGATCTAAAAAAATTTGTTTTAAATACCATCCAAACATAATATATTTCCAAAAGAAATTAAGGTTGTTATTACTTTCATAAGTGCCTAATGTACTTTGGCAAATTAATCGATTGACACCATTATCTTCCATAGCTGCAATTATATTCTTGGTACCTTGAGATCTAACAACACTTTTTCTGTCTTTTCCAGAACCTAGTGCTATAATAACAATGTCCTGACCTTTTACTGCCGACTCAACATCGTTTACATTGAACACGTCCCCTTCCTTAATTTTTAGATTTGGATTAGAGAATATGTTTAACTTTTCTGCATCCCTACAAAAGGCCAATACCTGATGTCCTTTTTCTAAAGATTGTTCAATAAGATGTTTTCCTATAGTTCCTGTAGAACCAAATATTACTACTTTCATAATTTTCTATTTAAGATTATGAGGCAAAAGTATTTGATAAGCAAATCTAAAAATTGAATAAAACCGACAAAATCATCGATTAGATAAATGATTAAGATAATAAGAAGGTGTTAGCCCTGTGTAACTTTTGAAAGTTCTTATAAAATGAGATTGATCGGAAAAACCACTATCATAACCAATATCTAATAAAGAATTGTAAGTAGATTGTGTTAACTTATTTATGGAACTTTGAAACTGAATTATCCTAGAAAACTGTTTAGGTGTTAAACCTATATAAGCCATAAAGTTACGTTCAAACGTGCGTTCGGTCATATAAATTTCATCTAATAAATCCTTTATTCTTATTTGGCCTTTATTCTGGATTATTATAGAAATAGCTTTTTCAATATTGTCGTTTTCAGAAACTTTATGTGTTCTAATCAATTCCCGCATTAAATCTGAAATGATACTCACTTGTTCATCCAAATTGTTAGCTTGTACTAGTGACTGTCTGTAACTCTCAACATTTAAATAATCAATTTGTAATAGATCATAACAATCATCATTTAAAACTTTAGGGTCTATACCCAATAAATATTTAGAAGCAAAAGGATATAATTGAATGACTACAAATTTATAAGGTCCCATTACATCCAAAGAAACTGGTGCCAGCGTTTGACCAAAAAGAAAAAGCTCTGATAATTTTTTGTTTTTTGGAAGAAGGAAGAAGTCATTTTCTGTTTGCTGAAACATAATTCCTGGATAGCCATCGGCATACAAAGGAATATTAGTATGTCCGTTAACATCAAAATTTTCATCTGTATAAATACAGTTTACAAAGGGAGCTAAATCATGATCTAGAATAAATGCTGCTGCTTTCAAGATAATATTAATTTAGTTTAAAGCTAAAATAATTCTTTATACGACTACAACAAAAAAATCCCAAGCCAAAGCTCAGGATTCATTTTATAATTTAAATAGATTATAAACTATCCATCAGGGTGCATAAAGCGTTGTTTAGCTAACAACTCTTCTTCTGTTTCAACCACATCTTCATCAGGTACACAACAGTCTACAGGACAAACTGCAGCACATTGTGGTTCATCATGGAATCCTTTACACTCTGTACATTTATCTGGAACAATATAGTAAATCTCATCACTTACTGGCTCTTGAGCCTCGTCTGCATCTACTTCGTTTCCGTTAGTTAATACAACCGTACCTTCTAAACTGGTACCATCTTTATAGCGCCAATCATCGGCGCCTTCATATATTGCTGTGTTTGGGCACTCAGGTTCGCAAGCACCACAATTTATACATTCATCTGTTATTATAATAGCCATAGCCTTTTTTCTCTTGAGTTTGCTTAAATTTGCAGACGCAAAAATAACGCCAAAACCATTCATAACCAAATACAGAATGAATTTACAACAAAGAATTAACGCTTTTGTAAAATTAGGAGATTTTTTAAGTCAATTTTCTAATGAAGTTATTGGAAAAAACGATAATGTTGAACACAATGATACATTCTTCGAAGGTTTTAAACATCAACTAAAATTGGCTGAAGAAAATAATGGGTGGTTTACACAAGAGAATATTCGGTTTTCAATTAAAAATTGGGCAGAAGCTTTAACAACAAAAAATCTCAATAAATGGTTAGAATCTTATCAGATTAATATCACTAAACCTAAACAAGTTGCCATTATTATGGCTGGAAATATTCCATTAGTTGGGTTTCATGATTTTTTATCAGTACTGATCTCTGGTCATCATGTTTTAATAAAACAATCATCAAACGATAAACATATACTCCCTTATTTGGCAAAGTATTTAGAATTTGTTCAACCAGAATTTAAAGGTATTATGACCTTTACCGAAGATAAAATTGAAGGTTTTGATGCCGTAATAGCCACTGGTAGTAATAATACAGCGCGTTATTTTGAGCATTATTTTAAAAACAAACCATCTATTATACGAAACAACAGAAACTCGGTAGCCGTTTTAACCGGACAAGAGTCTAAAGAAGAACTGGTGGCGCTTTCTGAAGATATTTTTAGATATTATGGTTTAGGCTGTAGAAATGTATCTAAATTATTTGTTCCCAAAAATTATAATTTTGATGCCTTTTTTGAAGCCATGTACCACTGGCACCCTATTATTGATAAAGCAAAATATGCTAACAATTATGATTATAATAAGGCTGTATATTTAATGAGTGAGTTTGATATGTTAGAAAATGGTTTTTTAATGATAAAAGAAGATGAAAGCTATGCTTCACCCATCGCAACAGTTTTCTATGAATACTATGATTCGCCCAAGCAATTGAAAGAAAAATTAAACATAGAAACACAGCAAATTCAATGTATTGTCTCTAATGGATTTACAGAAAATGAAATCGCTTTTGGAGCCACTCAAAAACCTCAACTTTGGGATTATGCGGATAGTGTTGATTCTATTGAATTTTTATTAGCAATTTAATCAAAAAATTATTGAATTTTTAGCGATAAATATCCAATTAATTAGCAACTTTGCATCTTAAATTTCATCCCACCCTCAATCTTTCCCATTGGGAAGGAAGGTTGGAGTTAAAAATAAATATTAACTAAAAATTCGCCCATAAAATTCCCTTTCACATAGAAAGGGTTAGGGATAGAAAAATGAAGAAACATAACTTTAGTGCAGGCCCATGTATTTTACCTCAAGAAGTATTACTTAAAGCTTCAGAGGCAGTCGTTGATTTGGATAACAGCGGTTTATCTTTAATTGAAATCTCACACAGAAGTAAAGCTTTTGTAGATATTATGGAAAAAGCTAGAGCATTAGCTTTAGAATTACTTGGATTAGAAGGCAAAGGTTACAAAGCTCTATTTTTACAAGGTGGTGCCAGTACACAATTTTTAATGGTTGCTCTAAATCTTTTAGAAAAGAGAGCCGGATATTTAAATGCTGGTACTTGGGCAGCTAAAGCCATTAAAGAAGCTAAAATTTATGATGATATATATGAATTAGGTTCTTCAAAAGATGCTAATTACAATTACATCCCTAAAGGTTACGAAATCCCTACAGATTACGATTATTTTCACTGTACTTCCAACAATACTATTTTCGGAACACAAATGAAAACATTTCCAAAATGTGACATTCCATTAGTTTGTGATATGAGTAGTGATATTTTTTCCCGTACATTGGATTTTTCTAAATTCGATTTAATCTATGCAGGTGCACAAAAAAATATGGGGCCAGCTGGAACAACCCTTGTGGTAATTAAAGAAGATATTCTTGGTAAAGTATCTCGTAAAATTCCATCAATGATGGATTATAAAGTACACCTAAGTAAAGGCAGTATGTTTAATACACCTCCTGTATTTGCAGTGTACACTTCCATGTTAACTTTAGAATGGTTAAAAAACCTTGGTGGTATTGCTGC
This sequence comes from Flavivirga abyssicola, assembly GCF_030540775.2. Classification (GTDB taxonomy): domain Bacteria; phylum Bacteroidota; class Bacteroidia; order Flavobacteriales; family Flavobacteriaceae; genus Flavivirga; species Flavivirga abyssicola. The sequence goes on from NZ_CP141266.1 coordinate 4,631,885, forward strand.
CATTGAAAAAGAAAACGAAAAGAAAGCACGGTTAATGTATTCTGAAATTGATTTAAATCCATTATTTAAAGGGTTTGCTGCAAAAGAAGATCGCTCTGACATGAATGCAACCTTTACCTTAGAAAACGAAAACCTAAAGGAAACTTTCGAAACCATGCTTAAAGAAGCTGGTATTAATGGTTTAAACGGTCATAGAAGTGTTGGTGGTTATAGAGCATCTATGTACAATGCATTGCCTTTAGATAGTGTAAAAGCATTGGTTGAAGTCATGAGTGAATTAGAAAGTAAAGCATAAATTATAGTTTGTCATTCCCACGAAGGTGGGAATCTTATAAATTGAAACTTAATTATTAAAAGATTTCCGTCTTCACGGAAATGAAAAAAGTTATATTAAATGAAAGTATTAGCAAACGACGGTATTTCACAAAGTGGTATTGATGCACTGGAAAAAGGTGGTTTTGAAGTCATAACGACAACCGTGGCACAAGAACAATTAATTAATTATATCAACGAAAAGGACATTACAGTTTTATTAGTACGTAGTGCTACAACAGTACGTAAAGACTTAATTGATGCCTGTCCAAACTTAAAAATCATTGGCCGTGGTGGTGTTGGTATGGATAATATTGACGTTGAATATGCCAGAGAACAAGGCCGTAGTGTTATCAATACTCCAGCAGCATCTTCTCACTCGGTTGCAGAACTAGTATTTGGACACCTATTTGGGCTGGCTCGTTTTTTACATAATTCAAATAGAGACATGCCATTAGAAGGTGATTCCAACTTTAAAGGCTTGAAAAAAGCTTATGCAAAGGGTACTGAGCTAAAAGGAAAAACTTTAGGGGTTTTAGGGTTTGGTCGTATTGGTCAAGCAACTGCAAAGGTGGCTATTGGAGCAGGTATGAAAGTGGTTGCTTTTGATCCTTTTATGGATGAAGCTAATTTAGAATTAGACTTTTTTGATGGTCAGAAACTAAATTTTAACATTAAAACGATTTCTAAAGAAGACGTTTTAAAACAAGCCGATTTCTTAACGTTACACGTTCCAGCACAAGACGATTATGTTATTGGTAAACCTGAATTAGAAATCATGAAAGATGGTGCTATTCTTGTTAATGCAGCTCGTGGTGGAGTTGTTGATGAGGTTGCCCTAGTTGAAGCTATCACTAGCGGAAAAATTGCAAGAGCGGCTTTAGATGTTTTCGAAAAAGAACCTAAACCAGAAATGCAACTATTAATGAATCCTGCTTTATCGTTAACACCTCATACTGGTGCAGCAACTAATGAAGCCCAAGATAGAATTGGTACTGAATTAGCAGAACAAATTATTAGTATACTAAAATAATTTGGGTCGCTATGTGACCTAAAAGATAAAATGGAGTCCTAACTTATATGTTAGGACTTTTTTTGTACATTAACCAATCAATTTCACTAATCAACTTTTTCAATTAAATAAAACAATAAAATATTATGGCAGGAATTTTAGACTTATTAAACAGCGATCTTGGAAAAACAATTATCAGTGGTGTAGCTGGTCAAACTGGACAAGACGAAAGTAAAACCGGAAGCGTTTTAACCATGGCTTTGCCTGTTTTAATGCAAGCTATGAAACGTAATTCAGCGACCCCACAAGGAGCAGAAGGTTTGCTTAGTGCTTTAAATGGTAAACACGACGGAAGTATTTTAGACAACCTTGGTGGTTTATTTAGTGGTGGCGTAGATGATAATGTATTAAATGATGGAGGAAAAATATTAGGACACGTATTGGGAGGTAAACAGCAACATGTTGAAAATGCATTAAGCCAAAAATCTGGTATGGATGCCGGATCCATTGCTCAAATATTAAAAGTAGCTGCGCCTATACTAATGGGTGTTTTAGGAAAACAAAGTAGACAACAAAATGTAAGTAACTCAAGTGGTATTGAAGGTTTATTAGGCGGATTACTTGGAGGTAATTCTCCTAAACAAGAACAAAGTTTTATTGAATCTATTCTTGATGCTGATGGAGACGGAAGCGTTGTTGACGATGTAGCAGGCATGGTATTAGGTGGCAATAAAAAGAAAGGTGGCCTAGGCGGGTTGCTAGGTGGGCTTTTTGGAGGAAAGTAAATCATAGAGTCATAATAAAGCATAAAACGCCAAATATTACTGTTTGGCGTTTTTTTTTGTTAAAACAACTCAAAAACAACATTTTAAGGTATGGTTTTTGTAAATTTATTTGAAACAAAGAGCGCTTAAAAGAAACTAGTTCCTCAATGAGACGATCAGTTAACTCATTCTAGTTTTTATAATATAAAATTATATAGCACTTTTGAACAACAAATAGAAATCCATTAAAGGCTATGAAAAAAGTTATTTACATATTATTATTCTCATCTGTATCCCTATTCATTTTTAATTGTAATACAGCAAAACCAATAACATCCGAAAAAAACAAATCTGAAAAAGAACTGGCGGCCATTGTAAGCGATACGGTAACCATTGCTAATGAAGAGTTAGAATACGAAATTATCATTATAGAACCTGGTTTTAATACCTGGTTACTAACCACAGCTAGGCCAGAAGGTTTTTATTCACAACAATATCTAGAAAACAGAAATCTTATTTATGTATTAGAATGGAATCAAAGAGTACTTCAACCACAGCGTTTTGATCCCAATCTATATGAACTTCAAATTAATTACCAACCTGGGATAGATTATGGTTATGAAGTTAATTATAAGCTCTTTAACTATTTTATTTATTTCCAATTAACCTATAACCAACGATTAGCAGGATTTATTCCTCGAATTTAAAGTCTTTTTATTTACTTTTGCAATCAAATTGCATTTGTGAAAAAGTTAAAAGAACGCTGGGGCATTGAACATAATTGGCAAATTATTGTCATTCTATGGGTATTTGCCATTACTGGATCGACTGCTTCCTATATAGGTAAACCTATTTTAAACTATTTAAATATTACAACCGAAGCATTTGGAAGTTTTGGATATTGGACCATACGAATTCTTTTATTATTCGTTGTGTATCAATTTATGCTAGTATTCTTTGGATGGGTTTTTGGGCAATACACGTTTTTTTGGAACTTTGAAAAGAAAATGCTGCGTAGAATAGGTTTAAAGCGCTTTGTAGATTAGTGAATCGAATAAAACAACATATTGTTTTTAGAATAATAACCCTTTTGCTGGTTGTTACTTTACTAGTACCTACTGTTGTTAAGTTTGCTCATATTTTCTCACACCATGAACATGAAGTTTGTTTAGGGGAAGCAAAGACACACTTACACGAAATAGATTTAGATTGTGAGTTTTATAAATTTAAACTGAGCAACCAATATTTACATTTATTTAAATATGATGATATCATAAACGTTTCATCCTATTTTAAAATTCCAATATTAACATACAAATTTCTTGATAATCATCGGCAATTATCTTTTTCTCTTCGAGGTCCACCTGTTTTAGTTTAAAGTATACATTTCTTTAAACTAAATATATTTATAATAATGAAATATTATATATTGATTGTGGCTTGTTGTTTCATCAACATAGTTCATAGTCAAAACTGTGACTCCAGATTTTATGGAGAAGTTCATGATTTTCATGATGGTTCGCCTATTATAGCAGCTACCATTTACATTGAAACACTAGACAAATACACTACTACAGATATCGATGGAAAATTTTCTATTGCAAACCTCTGTGATGGAAAATTAATCGTCTCAATATCGCATTTGGGTTGTGAAACAAAACGATTAGAAATTCAAATTAGTGGAGATTCGTTTTATGTTATAAATTTAGAACATCATATAGAAGAACTCAACGAAGTTAAAGTTGAGGGGAAAACAATCACTAAATTAACTAAAACATCACAAGAAACACTGTTAAAAACGGATGCTATTGAACGTTTTAGTGCTTTTAGCTTAGGCGATGCATTAAAACAAGTTAGTGGTGTATCTTCTATAAATACTGGCAATTCAATTGTAAAACCTGTTATTAATGGTTTGCACAGCAGTAGAATAATAGTGATGACAAATGGTGTTCGTTTGCAAGATCAAGAGTGGGGTATTGAACACGCTCCAAATATTGATTTAAACACTGTAGGAAGTGTTAATGTAATTAAAGGAGCCGATGCTCTGGCTTACGGTGGAGATGCTATTGGAGGTGTTATTGTTTTGCAACCCTCTAATGTTAGTTTGAAAGATTCGCTTTACGGAAAAACAATTATTAGTGGTCATACTAATGGTAGAGGCTTTAGCTTAAATTCCTCATTAACAAAAACCTACAAAAAAGGTTGGTATGTAGGTGCACAGGCAACTATGAAACGTTTTGGTGATTTTGAAACGCCAGATTATAACCTTACTAATACTGGGTTAAACTCAAAGGGGTTTTCAATTAAATCTGGTTATAAAACCTTTGAACGAGGTTTCAATATCTATTACAGTTATTTGAATAATGACATAGCAATATTAAAATCATCGCATATTGGGAGCATTGAAGATTTGGTAAATGCAATTAATAGTCAACAACCATTAGTGATTGAAGATTTTAGTTATAATATCGAAGCACCACGACAAGATGTTACACATCAAATTATTAAAGCCGATTTTTACAAACGGTTTAAAAAGTTTGGACGTTTACAGGTACAATATGATTTTCAAAATAATCAACGTTTTGAGTATGATATTCGAGTTGGGGATGATAGGGATAAACCCGCAATTGACTTGACTTTAAAAACACACACCATTAGAACAAATTTAAAAGTTGATTCTAAAAGCGATAGAACTTATAAATTTGGACTGAATGTAGGGTATCAAAACAATTTTGCAAATCCTGAGACTGGTGTTAGGCGCTTGATTCCTGATTACGATAAATATGATGCTGGTGCATTTGCAATTTCAGATTTTAGATTAAGCGACAAAACCAATTTAAATTTGGGGTTTCGTTATGATTTTAGTCGTATAGACGCTAAAAAATTCTACATTACAAGTCGTTGGGAAGAACGAAATTATGATGCAGATTTTAGTAATATTGTTATTGATGATTTAGGGTCCCAATTGCTTACCAATCCTGTATTCGATTATCATAACATATCAGCTTCAGCTGGAATAGCTTATAAAATTAATGATAATGATTCATTTATGTTTAACTATGGATTATCCAATAGAGCGCCAAATCCTTCTGAGTTATTTAGTGATGGCTTACATCATTCTGCCGCTAGGATTGAGTTGGGTGACCTACGTATGAAGCAAGAAACATCAAACAGAATTTCTGGAACATATAAATATAACAGAAATGCATTATCAATAAACCTTGAAGCATTTTACAATCAAATTAGCGATTATATTTTTATAGAACCAACGGGAACCGAGTTAACCATTCGTGGGGCATTTCCTGTTTGGAGTTATAATCAAACTAATGCCTCGTTATTAGGTTTAGATGTTACTGCTAATTATAAGTTCAACGAACACTGGTTGCTTAATAATAAATCATCCTTTATTAAAGGAAGAGATTTAACAAAAAAACAAGCTTTGATTGATATACCATCATTCAAAACAGTTAATATTCTAGGCTATTCAAATAAAAGATGGTTACAGCTTAATACTGAATTACAAAGTGAACTAGTTTTAAGACAAAATGAGTTTCCAGATAACAACTTTGATGTTTATATACCCACAACAGATAGTGAGGTCTTATTGGATATTAGTTCGCCGCCACCAACCTATCATTTATTGCATTTTCATAATGATATAACTCTAAATTTATCAAAACAAACAAACCTGAATATAGGTTTAAATATTACTAACATTTTTAATACTTCTTATAGAGAATATCTTAACCGATTAAGATATTTTGCCGATGATTTAGGGAGAAATATTATGTTACAAGTAAAGTTTAATTATTAAAAAAATAAACCATGAATACATTAAAAAATAATTTAAAAAGTACATTTTTAATCTTATTATCAACTATTATATTTACTGGATGTTCAGATGATGATAACCCTGAAGTTGTTATTCAGGAAGAGGTTATAACAACGTTAACAGCAACCTTAGTTCCTGAAGGAGGAGGAACTACTATAACTTTTAAAAGCCTCGATTTAGATGGTAAAGACGGACCTAATCCTCCTGTGTTTACAGTATCTGAAGATTTACTTGCCAATACTACATATAATGGAAGTATGGAGATATTAAACGAAACCGAATCTCCAGCTGAGGATGTTACTGAGGAAATTAAAGAGTTGGATAAAGAACATCAGTTTTTCTTTCAGGCAACAAATAGTATAGCTACATTTACTTATGTAGATTTTGATGGTGATAGCAACCCGTTAGGGTTAGAATTTACACTTACGACTTCTGCAACTCCTGGTTCGGGAACGATTACTATTACACTACGTCATGAGCCTAATAAAAGTGCCAGCGGTGTTAGCGATGGTGATATAGCTAATGCTGGTGGAGAAACAGATGTACAAGCTATCTTCCCTATTACTGTTAAGTAAATAATAAAGGTTAAGTAATAATAAACGCCTCGATTTTAATAAAATCGAGGCGTTTATTATTACTCCCATTGTGCTAACATAAATAATATGTAAATACATTAAGGCAAATGTGGTAATTATATCAAATCTTAGCAAAACCTTTTCAACTAAGGTATATTTAATATGGGAAGAAATATTAGTTTGGGAATCACATATAATATTTTGTAAAAAAAATCTTATCTTTGGATGCTATTTAATAAACACATTCAGATTGAATAAATATTGTTTTTTTATAGCATGTCTTCTTGTTTGGTTTAACACAAATTCTCAAAACAATAGTTTTGATGTGATGTTAGATAGCATCCAAAGGTTACGAAGGTTCTCTAAAAATGAAAAATCAAATCTAGATATTAAATTCAAGTATGCAAAACTGGCAAGTGACCTGTCTTATAAAACTAAGATAGATTCCACTATTCTCATATCAAATACAAATCTCGCATATTTATATATGCTTAAGAACAATCTGGAGCATTCAAAAAAAATGTTAGATAAAAACTTAAAGCTAGCATATAAATTAAATGATTCTTCATCAATATTAAATACTTGTTCAATACTAGGTTACTATCATCATTTACTAGGAACACAAAACGATAGTGCTTATTATTATTACGATATAGCTCTCAAGCTTAGCAGAAAATTTAAAAGTGTAAGTATTGAAATCGATATATTGAATAATATTGCTGAATTACAATCTGATGAGCACAATTATGTTAATAGTGATGCCAATTTAATTGAAGCAATAAACAAAATAAATTCACTTCCAATAAATGATGAAAACCTTGATAAAAGATATTATTTGTACAATCAAATTGCTACTAATGCAAAGCATTTAAAGTTGTACGATAAAGCTATTGAGTATTATCAGAAGACTTTATTATTTAATGATAAAATATCTGACGAACATGAACTCGGTATTTACGTAAATAAATTCAAAAACTATTTAGATATCAAAATCAATTTAGCAGAAGTATATAAAGAAAAAAAAGATTATAAGAAGGCTTTATTTATATATAAAGAATTACTTGAAGACAAAAGCCTGTTAAAAAAAGATCCTTTATCATATATGACTATTCTAAATAATAAAGCTTATAATTTATTTTTATCCAAAAATAGTAACACAAAACACATTAATTCTTTATTTAATAAAGCTTATAAAATTTGTGACAGTTTAAATGCTTTATATGAAATAGCAGCTGGTGGTAATGATATGGCAGAGTTTTACCATGCTATTAATAAAAAGGATTCAGCTCTTATACTTTCTAAACGATCTTATAAAATTGGTAAAAGCATTAAAGAATATTACGAGGTTTCAAGAGCTTTGTTAACACTTTCTAAAATAGAGGAAGGAGAAATGGGAAAGCAGTATCTATACGAACATATAAAACTTAATGATAGCCTTCTTGATATTGAACGGGCTTCCAGAAACAAATTCGCCAGAATACAATATGAAACAGATAATTATATTGATGAAACAAAACGCTTAGGGACACAAAATATTTTAATAGTTATTATTGGGCTTATCATCATTTTAATCTTCATACTCATTTTTATTATAAGAATCCAAATTACCAAAAACAAAATGTTGCGCTTTGAGAGTGAACAACAAAAGGCAAATGATGAAATATATAGCCTTATGCTAAGACAACAAGCAAAAGTTGAAGAAGGACGCCTTTTGGAACGCCATCGCATTTCTGAAGAGTTACATGATGGTATTTTAAATAAGCTTTCAGGTTCTCGATTAGGGTTAGAGTTTTTGTCTATGGATGAGAGTAATTCAAACAAAAAAAATTACAGTTTCTATATTAATGAGATTCAATCTATTGAAAGAGAAATAAGAGACCTTTCCCATGAATTAAAAAACACATTATTAGATGCCGATAAAAATTTTATTACCATTTTGGAAGAATATATTCATAATCAAAGCAAACTCAATGCTTTTGCATATAGTATAAACCAAAATAACGTCATTTTTTGGGAAGATATTAATGATTATATAAAAATCAATCTATACAGAATTATTCAAGAGGCTATTCAAAATACTATTAAGCATGCAAAGGCGAATAGCATTACCATTAATTTATCTATAAACTCTAATAACTTATGTGTTGAGATTATAGATGACGGTATGGGTTTTGATTCAACTCAAAAAAATGAAGGTATTGGGTTAGTAAATATAGAATCCAGGATATCAAAACTTAAAGGAGCATACAAAATTAAGTCTGAAATAAAAAAAGGAACAGCATTAATGATTATAATTCCTCTTAGTTAATACTACATTGAATAGATATTGCCTCTACATAATATGCCTTTTGGGTCTTTTTAACACAAATGCGCAAAACAATAGTTTTGATGTGATGTTAGATAGCATTCAAAGGTTACGAAGGTTGTCTGAGAACGAAAAATCAAATCTAGACGCCAAATTTAAGTATGCAAAATTTGCAAGTGAATTATCATATAAAACTAAGATAGATTCTATTATTCTCAAATCAAATACAAACCTCGCATATTTATATATGCTTAAGAACAATTTGGAGCGATCAAAAAAATTATTAGATAAAAATTTAAAACTAGCATATAAATTAAATGATTCCTCTTATTCAATATTAGATACTTACTCACTACTAGGCTACTATCATCATATAATAGAAATACAAAACGATAGTGCTTATTATTATTACAATAAAGCCCTCAAAATTACTAGAAAATTAAAAAATGTAAACACTGAAATTGATATACTAAATAATATTTCTGAGTTACAATTTAATGAACACAATTATGTTAATAGTAATGCTAATTTAATTGAAGCAATAAATAAGATAAATTTACTTCCAAAGAACAATAAAAACCTTGATAAAATATCTTACTTATATAATAGAATTGCTTTAAATGCAAAATATCTAAAACTCTATGATAAAGCTATTGAATATCATCAAAAAGCTTTATCAATTAATAATAAAATATCTGATGAACATGAACTTGGTATTTACGTAAATAAATTCGAAAACTATTTAAATATCAAAATCAATTTAGCAGAAGCATATAAAGAAAAAAAAAATTATAAGAAGGCTTTATTTATATATAAAGAATTACTTGAAGACAAAAACCTATTAAAAAAAGATCCTTTATCATATGTGGCTATTCTAAATAATAAAGCTTATAATTTATTTTTATCCAAAAATAGTAACACAAAACACATTAATTCTTTATTTAATAAAGCTTATAAAATTTGTGACAGTTTAAATGCTTTATACGAAATAGCTTCTGGCGGTAATGATATGGCTGAGTTTTACTATGCTACTAATAAAAAAGATTCGGCTTTTATGCTTTCTAAACGATCTTATAAAATTGGTAAAAACATTAAAGAATATTACGAGGTTTCAAGAGCTTTGTTAACACTTTCTAAATTAGAGGAAGGAGAAGTGGGAAAACAGTATCTATACGAACATATAAAACTTAATGATAGCCTTCTTAATGTAGAACGAACCTCCAGAAACAAATTCGCCAGAATCCAATACGAAACAGATAATTATATTGATGAAACAAAACGTTTAGGAACACAAAACATTTTAATTGTTGTTATTGGACTTATCATCATTTTAATCTTTATACTTATTTTTATTATAAGAATCCAAATTACCAAAAACAAAATGTTGCGCTTTGAGAGTGAACAACAAAAGGCCAATGATGAAATATATAGCCTTATGCTAAGACAACAAGCAAAAGTTGAAGAAGGACGCCTTTTGGAACGGCATCGCATTTCTGAAGAGTTACATGATGGTATTTTAAATAAGCTTTCAGGTTCCCGATTAGGATTAGAGTTTTTGTCTATGGATGAAGGCAGTCCAAACAAAAAAAATTATAGTTTCTATATTAATGAGATTCAATCTATTGAAAGAGAAATAAGAGACCTTTCACATGAATTAAAAAATACATTATTAGACGCCGATAAAAATTTCATCACCATTCTGGAAGAATACATTCATAATCAAAGTAAACTCAACGCTTTTGTTTATAGTATAAACCAAAATAACGTCATCTTTTGGGAAGATATCAATGATTATATAAAAATCAATCTATACAGAATTATTCAAGAGGCTATTCAAAATACGATTAAGCATGCCAAGGCAACTAACATCACCATTAATTTCTCAATAAACTCTAATAACTTGCGTGTTGAGATTATAGATGACGGTATGGGCTTTGATTCAACTCAAAAAAATGATGGCATTGGGTTAGTAAATATAGAATCTAGGATATTAAAACTTAAAGGTGAACTTCAAATTATATCCAAACCTGAAAAAGGAACCATATTAAAGATACAAATACCGCTTTTTAAACCTCTATAATTTCCTCTTTCTTTTTAAAAACATAGGTATATAACCACATAAGCGTAAATGTTGGTACGACATCTAAACCTGGCAATGCTTCTTCTGTAAATGCTATAACACCAGCAATTTTACCAGCGTTCCCTTTATACAATCTAGTCATAATATAACCCGACAAAGGCGCCCAAATAATATCCGAAAACTCACCAATTCCAGGGATTACGAAAGAAATGTACCCAATAACATCTAAAACAATGCTAAGAACTAATTTTTTGTATTTTTTCATTAAGTAATATTAATACAACAAGATACGCAAGAAGCATACCAAAACCTTTAATTATAAACTACTTCCCTATCAATTTTAAAAACTCATTCCTAGTTTCAATTTTCTCAAATTGTCCCCTAAAACCCGAAGTTGTTGTAATAGAGTTTTGTTTTTGCACGCCACGCATCATCATACACATATGAGATGCTTCAATAACCACAGCAACTCCTTGTGGTTTTAAAGTATGGTTTATACAATCTAAAATTTGCTCTGTTAAACGTTCTTGTACCTGTAAACGTCTTGCAAAAACATCCACCACTCTAGGCAACTTACTCAAACCGACAATTTGTCCATTAGGGATATAGGCTATATGAACTTTTCCAAAAAAAGGTAAAATATGGTGTTCACAAAGGGAATACAGCTCAATATCTTTTACAATAACCATTTCATTATAAGACTCCTTAAACATAGCACTTTTAAGTATCTCGACAGGATCTTGATGGTATCCTTGTGTTAAAAACTGCATGGCTTTTGCTGCGCGTTCTGGAGTCTTTAATAGTCCATCGCGCTTAGTATCCTCTCCTAAATCTTTAATGATATTTTTATATCTATTCTTAACATCATCTGTCACTTGCATGTTGTACTCTTCAAATTTCTTATATGGCATAGCGGTTTAGTATCTTTTTGAATTTAAAAACATAATGTTTAAAGTTAAGCAAATTTCAACTTTAATTAATAAAATTAAAATTTTAACGACAGATTCTAGTTATAATTTAGACAGTATTGATTTTGAACCAAATATTAAATATTAACTTCAGTATCTGGAGTTGATATCTCCAATATTCACAGCAATTTGCTCCCAGAATCTAAATTATAGCACTTTATCGAAATCAATTATTTAATAGAAGAACCACTTCAAAAAAACACCTACTTTAAAAGCCTTAACACCTTATTTAATTAGCCTATTGATCATACGTTTTCTCTTCATTTTATCTATTTTATGGTTCACAATAATCTAAAAAATGCTTTTTAAAATAAAAGTAATGGCCAAATCGTTGCTAATAAATCTATAAAGTAGTATTTTCAGCGTTCCAATTATTCAAAATGATTCAGGCAAAAAATATTCATAAATACTATAATGATTTACACGTACTAAAGGGTGTAGATATTAACATAAAGAAAAGTGAAGTTGTTTCTATTGTTGGTGCATCTGGAGCTGGAAAAACGACCTTATTACAAATTTTAGGTACTTTGGACTCAGCTTCTGCTAATGGTAAGTTTGAACTAAACATAAATAATACCAATATTAGTGATCTTAATGACAAAAAACTAGCTAAGTTTAGAAATGAACATATTGGTTTTATATTTCAATTTCATCAATTACTTCCAGAATTTACAGCTTTAGAAAATGTATGCTTACCTGCCTTCATTAAAGGCACTAAAAAAGCTGAGGCAGAAAAACAAGCCATGGAGCTTTTAGATTTTTTAGGTCTATCTCATCGATACGATCATAAACCAAATGAATTATCTGGTGGTGAACAACAACGTGTTGCTGTTGCTAGAGCATTAATAAATAATCCCGATTTAATTTTTGCAGATGAGCCTTCTGGTAATTTAGATAGTGAGTCTGCCGAAATGCTACATAGTCTATTTTTTAAATTACGTGATGAATTCGGGCAAACCTTCGTCATTGTTACGCATAATAAAGAATTAGCTGATCTGGCCGATAGAAAATTAACGATGGTAGATGGGAGAATATTAGTTTAAGACTAACAATGTTTTTATTTTCTTCTTAATTAATTAGTTATTTTTTTGAAAATATAACTACAACCATCCATACATATTATTGTTATTGGGGTTAAAGTCAATACATCTGATTCTAAACTCGCCCTATAAGAAATACCTTTTTCGTATTTTTTAAATTTATCGCAATTATACATTAAATTCAATGTATCAGACTCAAATTCAAATTTACCTTCTGTACAATCAAGTAAATGATCAGATACAAAAATACCGTTGTTCAAAAAAGAATACTCTGCCCCATTTTCTACATCAACTTTAAATTGAGGTCCACCCACACTCATATATTGTTCAACTAACTTCCATTTACCGAAGATAGCATTATCGTCAGTTGGATTATTAAGTTTTTGCTCACTGCTACTACACCCTGTTAAACAAACTAAGAAGACTGCTACAACACTAATTCTAAAATTATTCATTATTATAAGTTTATTAACTAGATGGTTTTATTTCTATATGGTTGCGTACAATATTGAAAAATTAAACAAATTAGTACTCGACAAGAATACTTACTTTTGAAAAAAAATAATTTTGAATAAAGAAGACCTTAAAGACTTTCTAGATGCTAAAGTCATTCAATATAACAATCCAAAGTTTATTGAAAGCGATCCTATCCAAATTCCGCATCAATACAGCAAAAAAGAAGATATAGAGATTTCAGGATTTTTAACCGCAACCATTGCTTGGGGAAATAGAAAAAGTATCATCAATAACGCAAAACGATTGATGGAATTGTTAGACAATTCTCCCTATGATTTTGTTTTAAATCATTCAGAAACTGATTTAGATAAACTAATGCCTTTTGTTCATAGAACCTTTAATGGTAACGACTGCATCCAATTTATAAAATCACTCAAACATATTTATAAAAACCATGACGGATTGGAATCTGTTTTTTCAAAACATGTAAAAACGGAGCCACTACAAACATCTATTTCAAAATTCAAATCAACATTCTTTGAAATTGAGCATTTACAAAGGACTCAAAAGCATATCAGTGATCCTTTAAAAAACTCTGCTGCTAAACGTATTAACATGTTTTTACGTTGGATGGTTAGAAATGATAACACAGGGGTTGATTTTGGTATTTGGAAGACCCTCTCGCCTTCTCAATTATCTTGCCCTTTAGACGTACACTCAGGTAATGTGGCGAGAAAGTTAGGCTTATTACATCGTAAACAAAATGATGCTAAAGCCTTATTTGAATTAGATACTGCTTTAAGAAAATTAGATGCAAATGATCCTGTTAAATATGATTTCGCTTTATTCGGATTAGGCGTTTTTGAAGGGTTTTAAAATTTAGACTCATAGTATTTTACTACCAAAGCAATATACTATTACAAGATTAATCGTATTTTAGTTGTCAATGTATTTGCTTAGCTATTGATTTCAGCACATTTATTCTCTTAAAAAAAAATGATTTTTTTCAAATTAACATACATTTTAACCATATCTATTTTTGTTGGTATTGGAAACAATACAATGTCTGGCAACTTAGTTGGTAAGCCTAATATATTTAAAAAGTCGGATAAAGACGTTTTTTCTTCAATGAGCGGTAGATTTTCTTCGCAAAAACTTTCTTTAAAAGAAAGTGAAATTGTTTCCAATAATGAATCTATTAAGCTTTTAATAGAGAAAGCTGCCAATTATAGTAAAAAAAATGATTTTGAAGAATCAAACAATCTTTTGTTAAAGGCGATAGAGTTGATAAAAAAAGATGGCGGCATTTTAGATCTGGGCTATTGCTATAACAAAATGGGCACAAATTACTATGACTCAAACGATGAAAAAAAGGCTCTAGAATATTATTCTCTAGCTGAACTTACTTATGAAAAAACAGACAGTATAACACCTTCTAAAATCTATAATTTAACACACTTATCTTCGCTTTACACTTTACGATCTCGTTTTACGGAATCTCAGAAACGCCTTAACAAGGCACTAAATTATGCCCAAAAAACAGGAAAAAAGAAATCTTTAGCAGTAGTGTATAATATTTTTTCGGAAGTATACTTAATGCAAGGAGACATAGAAAAGTCTATAGATTACTTAAAAGAAATTGAAAAACTTTACTCTGATGACAAACAGAATAGAATTATAACAATTGCTAAAGTAAATATGTTAAGCACTTATATTGAATTTGGTCAATACGAAAAAGCAGATTCTTTACTTAAAAACTTACCTGACAACTTGAAAACACCTGAAGAGTTGTACTATGTGAATTTTTGCAATAGCGCCATTTTTCTTGATAAAAAAGAATACAGCAAAGCCTTAAGTTACAATTCTAAAGCCTTGGCAATTGCAAAGAATAACACCCCATTTATAATAGCAGCTAATTTTCAAAGAGCAAACATCTTTGAGTCCAAAGGTGACATTTTTAAAGCCATAGAGATCTTGGAACAATCCATGAGTTCCATTAATGAATTTCAAAGAATTAGCCACAAGGGTGCCACCCTATTTACACTTGCTGAGTTCTATAAAAAAATAGGAAAACATGTAAAGTCTAATGAACTTTTACATGATTATATTGCTAATGAAGACAGTATTCGAAAAATAGAAGAATTTAATAACTCTGAATTTCTAAAAACCATGTTTAATGTAGAAAAAACGGAGTTTGATTTAGAAAAAAAGGAAAGGGAATTAAACTATTTATCAGAAAAAAATAGGACAAGAACTATTTATAATACCATTTTATTAATATGCCTGATCTTATTGATTATACTATCTATAAGTATTTTTATTAAGAGAAATAAATTGCATCTTTCGGAAAAGAAAATTCAAAAAATTGAAAATGATAAACTTCAACAAAGTTTGGATTTTAAGAATAGACAAATCACAAATTTTTCAATTCACATAAAAGAAAAAAATAAACTTTTAGAAAAGATAAAAAAGAAAATCTCTGATTTAGGCAAGAAAGAACCAAATCTTAAAAAATCGCTTTCTGAAATCTCCTTAAATATTAATGAAGACATAAAGTATAATAAATCAAAAATTGAATTATACTCTAAAATACAGGAAAACAACAATAAATTTTTAGATAATTTAAATCAGCGTTTTCCTCATTTATCTGTTAAAGAACAAGAAATTGTACAGTTTTTACGACTCAACTTATCTTCTAAACAAATTGCTTCTCAACTAAACCTTTCCATTTATAGTATAGATACCTATCGATCTAGAATAAGATCAAAAATGAGGGTGGACAAAAAACAAAAGTTAAGTGATTTCATCAAAGAAATTTAACATGGGCCCGTTTTTCAAAAGTATAAAATCTTTAGTCTAGAATTTTAGAAATCTGACTTGTTTTTTTGTTAATATCCTGTAATTCAAAGAAAAGTACAGAAAGTATCAATGTAAAACAGATAGTAATTACAGTTTTGTCAAGGTTCATTTTATAGGAACTTGAACGACTTCGAATTAGTTTTGTCAAAAAAATAATAATTCGATACTTATGAAAACAATTTTACAAAATCAAAAGAAAAATTTAATAGCCCAATTGGTGCTTGCTTTAATTTTAATTTCCTCCCCCTTAACATTAATCTCTCAAAATCAAATAGGCTCAGATATTTTTGGAGAAGCTGCAAATGATTTATCTGGTTTTGCTGTAAGTATGTCCGATAATGGGCAGTTTGTTGCCATAGGTGCATTTAATAATACAAATTCTGCTGGGGCTGCTGGTAGTGTTAGAGTTTATGAAGACGTAGCCGGTGTATGGACGCAAGTTGGACAAGATATAGATGGCGATGTAGATTTAGAAAGTAGTGGTTTTGCAGTTTCTATCTCTGCAGATGGTACGATAGTCGCTATTGGTAGTCCCGACTATAAGGTACCCACTGGTGAAGCAGTAGGACGACTTCGCATTTTTGAGAATATTGCCGGAACTTGGACACAAATTGGTAGCGATATTACAGGTACAGGAGATGGCGATGCTTTTGGTAATCATGTTAGTTTATCACATAACGGTAATTATGTATCAGCAGGAGCTTTATTTAACAGTGATGCTGGCAATGAAGCCGGGCATGTAAAAGTTTATGAAAATGTAGGTGGCAATTGGGTGAAAAGGGGACAAACCTTAGTAGGAACCGCAGCTGGAGATAGAACTTCCAATCATTCTCTTTCAGCCAATGGAGAAAAAATAGCTGTAGCCTCTTTAGCTAATGCAGATAATGGTAATTTAACGGGTAAAATTAGAGTATTTGAATACGATTTCTTTTTTGATGAATGGTTACAGGTTGGTCAAGATATAAATGGCTTGAACGAAAGAGATCAATTAGGTTCTGGTGGTTTAGCCTTATCTGATGATGGAAACGTTGTAGGTGTTGGTGTACCTTTCGCAGATATAACTAATCTTCCTGGTCTTGCTCGCATTTATAATTTCAATAGCGGAACTAATATGTGGGAACAAGTAGGTGCCGATATTGAGTCAGACCTCGTTTTCGGAACTTTAGGAAATGGAACTGGGTTATCTTTATCACCTAATGGAGATACCGTAGCCATTGGTATTCCTGGAGACGCATCTAATTTAAGTTTGCCCCGAGGTTCTCTAGTTAGAATTTACAAAAATCAATCTGGCAACTGGGTAAAGGTTGGAGATGATATCGAAAGTGTTTCTCCTTTAGATAATTTTGGATGGAGTGTTTCGATGTCTGGGAATGATAAAGTTGCTATTGGTGGTTATCTTAATGGCGGTAATGGAGCTAATTCCGGTAATGTTAGAGTTTATGACATTAGTGCAGGGACCTTAAGTTTAGAGAATGAAGCAATTACAACTTCAGAAATTGTGGTTTATCCTAATCCGGTTTTTAACCAATTAAATGTATCGTTAAGAAATGATGTAGAATTAGAATCTATTGTTTTATACAATGTATTGGGCAAAGAAGTAAAAACATCTAACACCACAACTATAGATGTATCTTATCTATCTTCAGGCTTATATTTAGCTAAAATCAATACAACAAATGGTAGTATTACAAAAAAAGTAACTGTAGAATAAAAATCCATTGAGTTAGTCACTAACTGCTAAACATAATATTTGTTTAGCAGTTTTTTATTACTATAATAATTCTTTCAATCTAGTCTTTTAAATTTAACCGTAAGATAGATATCCCTGTTGTTTCTTTTTGCAATACACATGTGCCACAATGCTCTAAAAACATCATAAAAAAACGATTGATAAATTATCTTCACCAATCGTTAATCCTAAATCGTAATTCTAAAATCCTATTTAACGCAAATCCGACATAAGTATTTACTATTATTACTTATAACAATCTGATATTTATAAATACTCCTTTTCGAGCATTCAACCCCATTTTAAACTATTGAAAAAATCAACCTATACAAAAAATGTTGCGTCAAGCTCTAGTAATTAGCCTCGTAACCAAGCCTTTCTCAATGCCTTTTGAGCATCAGTAGCATCGGCTTTTTCTATAATGGCCTTACCATTAGTATACGATTGTGTTGTTGTTGTTTTTATGACAACTTCTTCACCTCCTCTTTCTAATTTTACTTCAATGTCTTTTCCTGGTTTCCACATAAAAACATTTTGTAATATCTTGTTAGCGTTTTGAAATGTTAAAGCCTCACCATCAACAGATTTAATAACATCATTGGCTTGTACGCCTTGTTCTACCCAAAAACTATTTTTTAATACCATATCTGTAAAAAATATGGTACCGTTTTCTGGGTCTCCACTTACTATAGGTGCGCCATTCATTAATATGTAATTAGCTTTTATTTTAGCTTCTCCAAATTCTAAACCTGCTTTTTCTAAAAAAGCATTATAGTTTATTGGTGTATCCCCAATAACATGCGTATTGAAAAACTCTCGTAATGACGGGTAAGTCATGGCTACAATTTCGTCTATTAGCTTATCGTCTTCAAATGGTTTGTTTTTTCCATATTTATTCGATAGCTCTTTCATTAAAGATAAAATCCCTCTATTCCCATTGCTTTCTTCCCGCATCAATATATCAATACACATACCAATTAATGCGCCCTTTTGATACACATTTAAATATTGATCTTTATAAGGATCTTTTAAAATATTCTCGCTCATTATGGTAAAACTCATAGTATCATCCAAGGCTTTAGATTGTTGAATTTTACCCATAATTTTATTATAAAACTCAGCCTCCTCAACAAGTCCTTGGTTTACCTGAAATAACGTTGCAAAATATTCTGTTACCCCTTCATACATCCATAAGTGTTTTGAGAAAGTTGGATTGTTATAATCAAAATAATGCACATCTTCAGAATGTACACTCAAAGGCGTTACTATATGAAAAAACTCGTGAGATACCACATCTATCATACTTTCTTCCAAAGCTTCTTTTGGCATAGATTCTGGCATCACGACCACTGTAGACGTATGGTGTTCTAAAGCTCCAAAGCCTTTTGGGGATTCCTCTTTACCTTCAGATAGATACAAATAAATATCATAACGTGGCGTCGTATTAACATCTCCTAGATACGTTTTTTGAGCTTGCATCATTTTAAAAATAGTCTCCTTTAAAGATTTAGCAGAATGCACTTTATTAGGAGAATATACACTTAATACAATTTTAATATCCCCAACTTGAAATTCTTCAACATCTAAATTACCATACATCATCGGGTTATCTGTAATTTCAAAATATCTAGAGGCAAAATAACTAGTTGTTATGTTTTTCCCGTCCTCGCTGGTTTTAGTACCTACAGTTTGTAATGCAGAAGTACGTACAAAATCTGCAGAAGCTGTAACATCTAATTTATATTGATTGTTTTTTAAAGAATCAAAATACCCTATAAAACCGTGTAAATTCAACACGTAATTATCAGGCTCTATATTTGTTCCCGAGGGCGAAAAAGGAGTATCTTTCCCTATCCCTCCTTTAACTTCTATATCATAAGTATCATTAACAAAATAAGTGATTTTATCTAATTTCTTGGCGTTACTAATAGACCAAGTATTAGTATCTACTTTATTTACTGGTATCTCATTCCCATCATAATCAATAGCTTTAAAATCATCAACATACTTCCCAAAATCGCTTACCGAATAGGTACCTTGTATTACTTTTGGCAAACGGTATGTTACGGTTTCTACTGTAAAACGTCCAGGATTAATAGTTACTGGAGCTTTATCGTTATCGATATCCGCTAGATTTATTGATGTTGCTATTGGCAAACTTGTTGCTAAATCATTTTTTGTATTCTTTGTAGAACTACAACTGGCTAGTAAAATGCCTGCAAATAATGCAGCAAATGTCTTAGTATTCATTTAATTAATTTTAGTTTTCTTATTGACGCACAAAATACCACTATGTTACGGTCTCTATTCTTAAGGTTATGTTAAAAAGATAAATTATATTCGCCTAATGCAAAACCCCTTAGTTAGTATACTCATCCCTTTCAAAAATACAGAAACCTATATTGAAGCCTGTTTGGTTTCTATATTGAATCAAACTTATACGAATTGGGAACTACTTATTGTTGATGATTCTTCCTCTGATTCTAGTTTTAATATTGCTGAAAAATTTGCAAAAAAAGAGGACAGAATAATTCTTTTAAAAAATAAAGGCGCTGGTATTATTGATGCACTAAAATTAGCTTTTAAGCACAGTAAGGGAACATTTATTACCCGAATGGATAGTGACGATATTATGCATGCTTGCAAATTAAACGTATTAGTAACTAATTTATTAAACTACGGAAAGCAACATGTGGCCACCGGATTGGTTAATTATTTTTCGGAAGCAGGCATTAAAGAAGGTTACAAAAATTATGAAGTATGGTTGAATAACTTAACTAAAACAGGCCATAATTATTCCGAAATTTATAAAGAATGCGTCATTCCTTCCCCTTGTTGGATGATTCATAGAAACGATTTAATAGCATGTGATGCTTTTAACCCAGATAGATATCCAGAAGATTACGATTTAGCATTTCGGTTTTATAAACACAATTATAAATGTATCCCTTGTGACACTATTATACATGACTGGAGAGATTATAGTTCCAGAACATCTAGAACCCATGTTCATTATGCAGAAAATCATTTTATTGACATAAAACTACATTACTTTTTAGAATTAGATTACAATCCCGATAAATCGCTTGTTGTTTGGGGGGCTGGTAACAAGGGAAAAATAGTCGCTAAAACGCTTATTAAAAAAAATATCTCTTTTGAGTGGATTTGTGACAACCCCAAAAAAATAGGAAAAGATATTTACGGTATTATACTAAAGCCTTTCAATGCTTTAAAAGACATCAAGAACCCGCAAAGTATCATTACTGTTGCTAATAAAGACGCACAAATAGAGATTAAAAACTATATGGATACGCTACGTATGAAGAATATTTATGATTATGTTTTCTTTTGTTAATGTTAAGAAGCTTATTAAAATATTCATTCTTATTCAATCATTAAAAAATGAAAAAAAATATGTAGTTTTGAGAAATCATAAAAATGAATGCAGTTTAAACACCCAGAACTTCTTTACGCTTTATTTTTACTGCTTATTCCAATAATTGTTCATCTTTTTCAATTACGAAAATTTCAAAAAGTTGCTTTCACCAATGTGGCATTTTTAAAAGAAGCCACACTACAAACTCGCAAAAGTTCTCAAATAAAAAAATGGTTAGTCCTATGTACTAGGCTATTACTCCTTGCAGCCATAGTTCTGGCATTTGCACAACCTTTTACATCAAAGTCCGATACATTTAAAACTAAAAAAGAAACCGTTATATATTTAGATAATTCCTTTAGTTTACAAGCAAAAGGAAGTCAAGGGGAACTTTTAAAACGTGCCGTTCAAGATATTATTAGTAATGTGACTGAAAATGAGAATATATCGTTAATGACCAACGATAACACGTATAAGAACACCACAATAAAAGCCATTAAAAATGATTTACTACAATTAGGCTATTCATCTAACAAACTAACAGCTGAAGCTGCATTATTAAAAAGCAACACGATATTTAGTAAACAAAAAAACACTTTAAGGCATTTAGTTTTCATTTCTGATTTTCAACAAGATGCATCTAATTTCACCCCAAAAACAGACTCGCTTACAAACCTTCATTTAGTAAAACTACAACCTATAAATACTAATAACATTACTATTGACAGTGTTTACATCTCTAAAGAAACAGCATCTTCCATAGAGTTAAAGGTCATTATACAAAATAGCGGAAGTACTATTGAAAACTTACCTGTTTCTTTATTCAGTAATAATAACTTAATTGCTAAAACTTCAGTTGCTATTGAAACGTATGCTGAAACCACATTTTCACTTCCTGTAAACGAAGTGATTAATGGAAAAATATCTATTAATGATGTTAATTTGCAGTTTGATAATAGTCTATACTTTAATATCAACAACGGATCAAAAGCTAATGTACTTTCTATAAATGGTATAAACGATTCTTTCTTAAAACGCATTTATACCAATGACGAATTTAATTATGTAGCGACTTTAGAAAACCAATTAAATTATAATATTATAGACCAACAGCATCTAATAATTTTAAACGAATTAGATGTTATTCCTAATGCTTTAATAGCCACATTGAAGCAATTCACTAAACAAGGCGGATCGTTAATTATAATTCCTTCAAAAAACATAAACAAACCATCTTATAACCAATTATTAATCAATCACGGTTCAAGTTTTAGCAACTTACTTTCAAACGAAAAACGGATAACAACCATTAATTACGCACATCCGTTATATAACAATGGGGTGTTTGAAAAACGAGTCAGTAATTTTCAATATCCAAAAGTAAAAAGCTTTTATAGTATGTCGTCAAACAATGCTTCTGTTTTGCAATTTGAAGATGGTAAATCATTTCTATACCAAAACAATAATGCATTCGTTTTCACTGCCTCTTTAAACAGCGAAAATTCAAATTTTATTAATTCACCATTAATTGTTCCAACGCTTTATAATATCGGAAAACAGAGCCTAAAAACACCTAAACTGTATTATACTATTGGGCAAGAAAACACTTTTGATGTCGACACACAATTACAACAAGATGATATTCTATCTTTAGTTAATAATGGTATTAGTATCATTCCAAGACAGCAATATTTTAATAATAAAGTGGTTATAAATACTTCTAAAAATCCATCGATAGCTAATATTTATACCATAAAAAATAAAAACGAAAGCATTAAAAATATAAGTTACAATTATAACAGAGATGAAAGTAATTTAACTTACAGAACGCTTTCTTCCTCAAAAAACATAACGGTTAGTGATTCAATTACCGATATCTTTAACATTCTAAAAAGTGAAACAAAAGTTAATGCCTTGTGGAAATGGTTTGTTATTTTTGCACTAGCATTATTGATTATTGAAATGGGCATCTTAAAATACTTTAAATGAACATACTTATAAAATCGGCTACTATAATAGATCCTAAAAGCGAGTTTCATAACACAACTCAAGATGTATTAATTGAAGATGGTGTGATTTCGAAGGTTGCAAACAGCATTAAAAACAAAAACAATTATCAGGAAGTTACATTAGATAATCTGCATATTTCGCAAGGTTGGTTTGATAGCAGCGTATGTTTTGGAGAACCTGGTTTTGAAGAGCGTGAAACCATAAAAAATGGACTTAAAACGGCTGCCTCTAGCGGTTTTACAGCTGTAGCCCTAAATGCCAATACAAATCCAGTTTTAGATTCTAATTCTGATATCACTTTTGTTAATGCAAAATCACAAAATAATGCTGTTACACTATTACCTATTGGGTCGCTCACAGTAGGTAGCAAGGGACAAGATTTAGCAGAACTTTACGACATGAATTCTGCAGGAGCAGTAGCTTTTTATGATTACAAAAAGCCTATTTCTAACCCTAATCTTATGAAAATTGCTTTGCAATACGCAAGTAATTTTGATGGCTTAGTATGTTCGTTTCCTCAGGAAAGCAAAATTTCCGGACATGGTGTTATGAACGAAAACATAACAAGTACAAAACTTGGGTTAAAAGGAAACCCAGCTTTAGCTGAAGAATTACAAATAGCCCGCGATTTATTTTTATTGGAATATACAGGCGGAAAATTACACATCCCCACCATCTCTACTGCAACTTCTGTTGCTCTTATTAGGGAAGCCAAGAAGAAAAAACTAGACGTGACCTCTAGTGTTGCCATACATAATTTATACTTTACTGATGCTGCATTAACAGATTTTAATACACATTTCAAGGTGTTACCCCCACTACGTACCCAAGAAGATGTGGATGCCTTAATACAAGGCGTTAAAGATGGTACCATAGACATGGTAACAAGTGATCATACGCCTATTGATATTGAGCAAAAAAAGATAGAATTTGATCATGCTGAATATGGGGCCATAGGACTGGAAAGTGCTTTTGGAGCTTTGCAAACCATTTTTACGACTAAGAAAACTATAGATCTTCTAACAAAAGGTAAAAATCGATTTTCTTTAGAACAAACTCCTATAGAGATTGGAAACAAGGCAAGTATAACCCTTTTTAATCCAGACGCGAAATATACCTTTTCTAAAAATGATATCATGTCTAAATCTAAAAACGCCATTTTTGAAAATGAAACCTTAAAAGGTAAAGTTTATGGTGTTATCTCTAATAATAAAATTTCATTAAATCAATAAATAATAATGACAGAGCAAGATGTTGAAAGAGGCCGTAAAAACGCCATAATAAGTTATATCACAATTTTTGGGGTTATAATTGCTTATTATTTAAATAATGAAAAAGACAAGAAAAGTCCTTTTGCTAGTTTTCATATTAGACAATCTTTAGGCTTATGGCTTACCCTGATTATTATAAATTTATCTATAGTATCTAAATTTGATATTTTCATGTTAAGAGCCTCTGTTTATATTTTTTTTAGTGTTCTCTATGTATACGGACTTTCTAATGCTATTTCAGGAAAAGCACAGAAAGTACCATTAGTTGGAAATTTATATCAAAAAGTATTTGCAAACCTTGGTAAATAAATGATTAACAATACACTCTCATTACATCACATAATACGTGAATCTTCACTAACCGAAAATGCGCCATTATTAATCATGATGCATGGTTATGGTAGTGATGAAAACGATTTATTTTCGTTTGCTAGCGAATTACCCGAAGAACTTTTTATTATTTCAGTAAAAGCTCCGTACCCGATGCAGCCTTATGGAAATGCATGGTATGCTATTAACTTTGATGCAGATAAAGGCAAATGGAATGATAGTGAACAAGCTGAAGAATCTCGTGATTTAATTGCAAGATTTATTGATGAAGTTATTGAAACATATCCTGTAAACAAAGAGCAGGTCTCACTTTTAGGATTCAGCCAGGGGAGCATTTTAAGCTATGCAGTCGCTTTAACATATCCTGAAAAAGTTAAAAATATTATAGCTTTGAGTGGTTATGTTTATAAAGATATAATACCTCAAGATGACACTAAAGATTACTCGCATTTAAATTTTTATTGTTCTCATGGAAGTGTAGATCAAGTTATTCCTGTTGACTGGGCACGACAAACCGCACCGTTTTTAAAGAGTCTCAATATAAAGCATCAATATTCCGAATTTCCTGTGGGGCATGGTGTTGCTCCCCAGAACTTTTATGAGTTTAAAAATTGGCTTATAGCTAATACATAATATTTTTCGTACCTTTTAGCTCTCAAAAAGACTAAAATGAACCGATTATCAGCCTGTATTATTAGCCTGTTACTACTATTTAGTAATGAGGTAGTTTCTCAAAACATTAATGATTTAAAAGAAATCAATTCTCAAATTTGGAGTAATTTCTCCAAATCTTTCGAAACCTTAGATTATGAATTATTCGAAAGTTTGCATAGCAAAGACTTAATTCGAGTTAATGGTGGGGATTACACATCCATTAGAAATAAAGAAGCCTATTTAAAAGGCTATAAGAGTCGTTGGAGTAATCCTGTTTTAAGCCAATCTATTTCTTTTAGATTTTTAGAACGTATTTGTAAAGATGATATGGCCTCAGAACGAGGTGTCTATAAGTTTACTATAAACCCAAAGACAGAAAATCAAAAAATATATTACGGTAAATTTCATGTTATCTTAAGGAAGGAGAATAATCTTTGGAAAATATTAATTGATTATGATTCTTCTGAGAATGAATCCATTAGTCAAACAGAAGCATTATACCAAAATGCCTTTGCTTTAGATAGCTTTAAGATAGACTAAAAAAATCCAGCATAAAGCTGGATTTAATATCATAATCAGGAGTATTTTACTAAGTGTTTATTACTAACCTAAAGCCTTCTCCGTGTATGTTTAGTATTTCAACTTTTTCATCAAGTTTTAAATACTTACGCAACTTTGCTATATAAACATCCATACTACGAGACGTAAAATAATTATCATCACGCCATATTTTAGTAAGCGCCAATTCACGTGGCATTAAATCATTTTCATGTAATGCTAATAAACGTAATAATTCATTCTCTTTAGGTGATAATTTTACAGGTTCACCGCCATTAAAGCGTAAGAAACGTAATTTAGAATTCAGATCAAAACTTCCTATTTTAAATTCAAATTGTTTACTATCAGAAATAGTCTCGGTTGCCTTACGTTGTATTATAGCTTTAATTTTCATTAAAAGTACTTCACTATCAAAAGGCTTATTTAAGTAATCATCAGCTCCAACTTTATAGCCTCTTAACACATCTTCTTTCATTGTTTTAGCTGTTAGGAAAATAATTGGAACATCTGTATTTTTCTCTCTTATTTCTTTAGCTAATGTAAAGCCATCTTTATAAGGCATCATAACATCTAGAATACATAAATCGAAATCATCTTTTTTGAATTTCTCGAAACCTTCCATACCATTTTTGGCATGAGTTACCTCATAGTCATTCATCATTAAATAATCCTTAAGAACGGTTCCAAAATTAGGGTCGTCTTCTACTAATAAAATTCTCTTTTTTTGATCTTCCATAATTTACGATATTAGTGGAAGCTTTATAGTAAATGTGCTTCCTTTTTCTTTTTCACTTTCTACAGATACATAACCTTGATGATCTTCTACAATACGCTTAACATATGCTAAACCTAAACCGTGACCTTTTACATTATGAATATTTCCTGTATGTTCTCTATAAAATTTTTCAAATACTTTTTTAGCAGCGGCTTTACTCATACCACTACCGTGATCTTTTACTTTTAGTAAAATATTGGTACCTACATTTTCAGTATATACTTCAATTTTTGGTGCATCTGGCGAATACTTTATCGCATTATCCAGAATGTTAACAATAACATTGGTAAAGTGAGTTTCATTAGCCAAAACAGACGATTTTTCTGCTTCGAAAAATGTTTTAATATAGCCTTGCCTATCTTCAACTAAAAGTTCTACATGTGTAATAGCGTCTTCAACTATATCATGTAAATTCACTCTATCCTTACTAATATTAAGTTCGTTTTTCTCTAACTTAGATATTCTTAATACATTTTCAACTTGAGCATGCATCCGCTTATTTTCTTCCTTTATCATAGAAAGATATCGTATAACTCTATCTTTATCGTCTATAACTTTCGGGTTTTTAATAGCGTCTAAAGCTAAATTTATAGTTGCTATAGGCGTTTTAAACTCATGCGTCATGTTATTAATAAAATCTGTCTTAATTTCAGATATTTTTCGCTGTTTTAAGAGTTGATACAAAGCACTAGAATATGCTATTATTATAATAGATGTAAAAACTATCGACAGTAATATCATTCCTAAAATTGATGATAAAATAAACTTGTTATCATCGGGAAAATTAACCAAAAGCTTATACAGGCTTTGATTATTTTCATCATAAAAAATAGGGACGCTATAAGTCGACTCTTTATCATTTTCAAAACCATCACTCCGCACTTTTGTAGCTAAATCATTATCGTAAATGGCAAATTCAAAGTCTATATCAACATCATTTTTTCTAAGCTTATCAGATAACAACTTTCGAATCTCTTTTTCGGTAACCCGTTTATGAACTGGTGTTAACTTGGAAATTTCTTTAAAGCTCTTTTCAAAACTTAATCTTTGAGCATCATCCATACTCCCGCTTCTAATAATTTTTGAAATAGGACTTTGCGAAATATCTTTTTCAGACAAATCAAAATTACTATAAACCTCAGCTTTTGAATTACTTATTATATTCTTAAGCCCTATACTATCTATATCTAAACCAATGTCAAGGAGCGATGAAGATAACTTATAATTTTCTTCAAAAATATTACTACTATAAATGAGCATTTCTTTAGTGCTGTTATTTTTTTGATAAATTAACAACTGAGAAACAGCTTCTTCATCTACTTTCTTCTCTTTATCTAAGCTTAAATATTTTGAGAAATATTTTTCCGATTCATTATCTTCAATCGTATTAGAGACATAACTTAGGGCCCCTTTTACTGTAAACTTGAATCTTTCTTTTTCGTTTTCTACAGAATCGTTTATATAATAAGCTTGAATAGAAATAATACCTATAAGTGATAAACTCATTAGTATTATTAATAGGATGAATATTCTTTTGCTCACCATTCAAAATTAACATTTTAACATTTACAACACGCTCCTTTTAACCTTACATTAACAAAAATGTTAAAATTTCAGATTTCCTCAATTCTTTTAAGAATGTCCTCGTGTATATCAACAACTTGGTTTTTAGTCATTTCAAGGTCTACGTTATCAATAACGTACTGCGAATATTTAATTTTTTCTGCATCTGTCCATTGATTTTTCATAATGGACTTAATCTTATCTTTGGTTGTATTATCACGCATTAAAAGGCGCTTTATCCGTAATTCTTTAGGAGCTGTAACTGTAATAATGTAATCGCATGCTTTATGTCCGCCGTTTTCAAATAAAATGGCTACTTCTTTTATAACATAAGGGGCATCTTGCTTTAACGACCATTTTTCAAAATGCCTGGCGACCCTAGGATGAACTATGGCATTCATTTTTTGCAAATAGGTTTTATCATTAAAGATTATATTGGCAATAAAATGTTTATTTAATTCATCATCAATATAAGCCTTATCTCCAAATAATTGAATAAGCTTTCTTTTAATAATTTTAGATTTATGCATCAGGTTTTTAGCTTCCACATCAGCTATATAAACTGGTACTCCTAACTTCTTGAACTGTTGAGCCACTGTTGTTTTTCCACTACCAATTCCTCCTGTAAGTCCTACAATAATCATTTTATAATTATAAATTCTATTCGCTGTTGATTCATTTTAATGTTTTTAGCTGTTTTTGGAGATTTCACTAATTCCGGAACTAAAAAAGATTGATTACCAACTGCTTTTGTATAATCACAAACAGCCTTAAAGTCTTTATTTGTGACCGAATTAAAATGACTCAAACTTATATAATATGAAACGTTTACTTCTTTTGGAAAGTATTTTAGTTTCATACCCTTAGGGGCATTAATAATGCTTACCGGTATCTTTAATGTCCCTTCTGTAAACTTCTCTACATCTCCCCTTATGGTAATACTATTAGCAGAAAATTTTAAATCAGAGGTGTTTTCAGGCAGTTTTAAATTCGTGGTTTCTGATAAATTTGACTTTACATCATTAAAAATAACGTCTTCGGTTTCTAAATGGTGAATTTTAGACACTAATATATTGGGACCTATAATTTCTATAGAATCGGGTTCTGAAATTAACTTTTCTGCTACATCATACCCTGGGTAGAAATTAACGGTTGCATTTATCTTTACCGGTACTTTTTTGACCATATTAACACCATATCTAAAAGATAATTTTTTCGGAAAAATATTAAGTAATTCTACCTGCTCATCAAACTGAGTATTGTCTAAATAGGCTTTGGATTTATTCCACAAAAAGACGCCATCTTTTTTATCAACATCATTAATAAAATCTATCGTAACCTTTGGCTTAGAAACATAATACTGAAGCCACTTAAAACCATGTGTTTTTAAAGTAATATTCAATACAACGGAGTCATTTAAAATCACATTCTCTTCAGGGACATTAACCTTTTCAATATCAAAAGCAATAGTATTAGTATATTCTTTTGATAGTTTGGTAAATATTAAAATGATAAAGGCAAACAATAAAAATAAAATAAACACATTTATTCTTTTATTCTTTATTGAAGCGAGTATGTCTGACTTTAACTTTTTTATCATTTCTGTTTAAAAAATAACTTAGGGAAATAAATCTCTGGTTTTTTATTAAGTACTGAAACTACAACTGTTGACTTTAAAAACCCATAGCCATAACCAAAAAACTGAATAATTATAGCCACTAAAGAAAGTATAGAAACGCTTATACTTCTTGTTGTTATTAAAGCTAATACTACTGCTACTACAAAATACAACATATAACCTATTAAGGCCCATTTAAAATTAAAAAAAATGAGTAGTACTGACATTAGAAATCCTATACAAAAGATTGTAGGAAACCAATAAGTCATTTTTTTCGTAGATGGATGCCATGTGTTTAAAATAGGACGTACCAAACCAAATTTATGCACTTGAGTATAAAACTTACTCCATGAAATACGACGTTTATGGTATACAAAAGCTTCTGGAATTAGTTTGGTTTTAAAACCTAAATTCCAAAGTCTAATAGACAAATCAGGATCTTCTCCTGGATGTATTCTTCCAAAGCCTTTTGATGCTATGAAAGCTTCTTTTGAAAGCCCCATATTGAAACTTCTTGGCTGAAACGTATCCACACTTTTTTTATTTCCTCTTATACCTCCGGTTGTAATAAACGAAGTCATTGAAAAGTTAATAGCCTTTTGAAGGTTAGTAAATGAGCTATGTGCTGCATCTGGTCCACCAAAACAATCTACATAGTTTTTTTCCAAGCTTTTCACAACTTCCACTAAATAGTTTTTTGGTAAAATACAATCGGAATCTAAAATAATAAAATAGTTCCCTTTTGCATTTTGCATTCCAAAATTCCTGGAATCTCCTGGTCCAGAATTTTCTTTAAAAAAATAAGATATTTCTAACTTGTCCTTATAAGCATTAACGACCTCTTTAGACGCTATTGTAGAACCGTCTTCAACTATAACTATCTCAAAAGGCATGTGGCCTTGTAAACCTTCAAAACTCTGTAAAAGCTCCTCTATTTCGTCTGGACGATTGTAAACAGGAATGATAAAAGAAAACTGTAATTGCATAAAACAAATGTAACAAAAAAGCCACCGTTTTAAGGGTGGCTCGTTTTCAATATTTAAAATATTTTAGTCTTCCTTCATAAAAGTATCCATAACGGCATCACTAATTCCCATATTACTAAAACCTCCATCATGGAATAGGTTTTGAAGCGTAACCCGTTTGGTTAAATCACTGAATAAAGAAACCGTATAATTAGCACAGTCTAATGCTGTTGCATTACCTAGTGGTGACATTTTATCGGCATAAGCTATAAATCCATCAAAACCTTTAACACCACTTCCTGCAGTTGTTGGCGTAGGGGATTGAGAAATTGTGTTTACACGCACTTTTTTGTCACGTCCGAAGAAATATCCAAAACTACGAGCTATACTTTCTAAATAAGCCTTGTTGTCTGCCATATCATTATAGTCTGGAAAAACACGTTGCGCAGCCATATAACTTAAGGCAACAATACTTCCCCATTCATTCATGGCATCTGCTTTGTATAATGTTTGCATGACTTTATGAAAAGACATCGCAGAAACGTCTGTTCCTTTTTGGGTCCATGCATAATTTTGATCTGTATAATGTTTTCCTTTTCTAACATTAATAGACATACCTATTGAATGCAGTACAAAATCTATTTTACCGCCTAGTATCTCTGTTGATTTTTCAACTAAATTTTGTAAATCCTCTTCAGAAGTCGCATCTGCCGGGATAATCTGAGAACCTGTCTTTTCAGCTAATTTATTTATTTCCCCCATACGCATGGCAACTGGTGCATTTGTTAACACAAATGTCCCTCCTTCTTCATGCACACGTTCTGCTGTTTTCCAAGCAATTGAATTAGCATCTAATGCTCCAAAAATGATTCCCTTTTTTCCTTTTAATAAATTGTACATACTTTTTAGTTTATGCCCCTTTGTCCTCCGGACATTTCCCCAAGGGGAAAATTGGGTAATTATTGTCTTAATTAATTTTAAAAGCCCAAAAGTACTAAACTTTAAACTTTAAATTTTTTAAACTTCAAACTTTTTTCAATTCAGCAATTCTTTAGCATGTGCGATTGCGGATGAAGACATTTCCATGCCTCCTAACATTTGAGCAATTTCTACAATTCGCTCGTCATGTTTTAGTTTTATAAGATTTGTCTGAGTTACATTATTTACATCTTCTTTATAAACTTTGAAGTGCGAATGTCCTTTCGCAGCAACTTGCGGTAAATGCGTAATAGAAAATACTTGCATCGTTTTACTCATCTGCAACATGATATCTCCCATTTTATTTGATATTTCTCCAGAGACTCCTGTATCAATTTCATCAAACATAATAGTTGGTAGCTTAATATATTTTGATAAAACTGATTTTATAGCCAACATAATTCTTGACAACTCACCTCCTGAGGCTGCTTTTTTAAGCTCGTTAAAATGGCCTCCTTTATTTGCCGAAAATAAAAATGATAATTCATCTTTCCCATTTGCGAAAAAAGTATCACTATGGTTCATTTCTATTTTAAACTGAGCGTTTGGCATTCCTAAACCTGCTAAGATACTTTCTAATTGTTCTTTTAACTTTGGAATTACTTCTGTTCTCTTTTTATTGATTGTTTTAGAAATTGTGTTTAATTCTGAGGTTTTGGAATCTATTTCCAACTGTTTTTTATGAATGGTATCTTCTAAGTTTTCTGTTACCGATACTTTCTCTTCAAGCTCATTTTTTATTCTAATTAATTCTGAAATATTACTAGCCACATGTTTTTGCATCAAATTATGTAGCATTTTTAATTTCGAATCAACCGTTTGTAATCTATCTGGATCTATTTCTAAATTATCTTGCAACGTACTAACATCACTAAAGATATCATCCATTTCTATTAAACTGCTATTAATTCTATTAAATAAATCTTCATACTTAGACGAAAATCCGGACAGTTTTTGAAATGCATTTTTTAATGCGGTCAATGTAGATAAAGCGCCTACTTCTTCATCGCTTAACAAGTGGTGAGCTTCATCTAATTTTTCTTTTATCGCTTCAATGTTATTGAGGGTTTCGTATTCTTCTTCCAGGGTTTCTAATTCCCCATCAACTAAATTAGCTTCTACTAATTCATTTAATAAAAATGAATTATAATCATGTTCTTTAATGGCTTCGGCTTGAAAAGTTAAAAGTTCTTTCAGTTCTTTTTGAAGCGTTTTGTAGGTTTTTAATGTGTCCTTATAATGTTGTAAAACATCTTCATGTTTTGCTAATGCATCAATGACTTGAAATTGAAATTCATTACTAGTTAGCTCCAATGTTTGATGCTGTGAATGAATGTCGATTAAACGCGCTCCCAACACTTGTAAACTACTTAAGTTAACAGGTGAATCATTTACAAATGCCCTTGATTTCCCGGAAGGCAAAATCTCTCTACGAATAATAGTTTGCGATTCATAATCGAAATCTTCGGTTTTAAAAAGTGATTTTAATTTATAATCAGAAATATTAAAAACAGCTTCTATAATACATTTTTGAGTCGTATCCTTTAGGCTGTTTAAATCGGCACGTTTCCCTAAAATCAATGATAACCCACCAAGAAGAATGGATTTTCCTGCACCAGTTTCTCCTGTAATTATAGACAAGCCTTCGTTAAAATCAACATGAAGCGTATCTATTAAAGCGTAATTTTTTATTGAAAGTGATGTTAACAAAGCTATTTTTTGTTCTTAAATTTTCGGAAATAAATATAATGAAAGCTTTTTTAAAATGTGGAATAACTTAAAACTTAATCTTTTGCCACTTACTACTATGCATTGGTGCTACTCTTTGAAGTGTTTCCATAACACTGGTAATATTTACATTAGGTCCATCAGTAAAGATTTGTTCAATCTCATCAGCTTTGGCATCAAAAAAAGTTCGCAAAATAAAAGAATTTGGTCTACGACTATTCATAGCTGTAAATGACTGTAATGAAGCTGCTATCTTTTCCTTTCCTTCTTTTGCATTCTCTCCCATAATATCCAAACCGTCTCTATGATAAGTGTATAGCACTTCTCTATACTCTTTAAAAGTTGGAGATAACACATTATCTATAAGAGCGAATCTGCTTTGTAAGCCATCTTCTAATTTCCATCCTTTAAAATTACCCTGTTGCGAATAATTTGTAATCACTCGTGCTTGTGTATAATAAGGATCCCCACCTTTTTTAGAAAAAGAGTCTGCATCTAATGCTAAAATCATATAGACATGATATGCTAACACTGAGATTAAATTAGACTCGAATTGATTGGGGTTAAAAATTAGATTTTGAAATTCCAGATACCTAAAATTAAAGTCTTTATCATTGAAATTATAAATAGGTGTGGTAAAAGAGGACCCAAAAACCGGGCGGGATGATTGTACTTGGATAGATGCTTGAAACGATTCGCCACTATAGCTATTAACATTTATAACCATGCTACAATCTATACGTTCTTGTGCTTTAAATGTTTTTTTAGTCCATTTTGTATTATTAATGAACTCTTTTAGTTGCTTTTCCAGCGTTTTAAAAATTGGAAAATTCTCGTTACCTGTTTGTTGTGCATTTACTACAACATTACAATTTAGTTCTTGCGAAAATCCTTTAATTCCAAGACAAAATATTAAAACAACTAAAAAACTACGCATGTATTTGTTCTATAATTTTATTTAATAAATCTTTAGCTACTTCTGCTTTAGATTTTAATTTAAACTCTGTAATAACTTCTTTATTATCAATCAAAGTAACTTTATTTGTATCACTTTTAAAACCAGCTCCTTTATCGTTTAACGAATTTAAAACAATTAAATTTAAATTCTTTCTTTTTAATTTTCCTTTTGCATTCTCAAGCTCATCATTAGTTTCCAATGCAAACCCTACTAAATACTGGTTTTTCTTAATGGCTCCCAATGAAGCCAAAATATCTTTTGTTTTTTCTAACTCTAAAGTTAACGTTGGTGACTTCTTTTTTATTTTTTGAGAAGCCACTTCTTTTGGTTTAAAATCTGCTACTGCAGCCGAAAGTATGGCTATATCTACATCTTGAAAATACGTATGTACAGATTCATACATCTCTTGTGCACTAACAACTGGAATTGTTTGTATTAAACTATGTGACACTTTTTGATGTGTGGGACCTGTTACTAAAATAACCTCGGCACCTAAATTTGCTGATGCTTTGGCTATTTCAAAACCCATTTTCCCGCTAGAATGGTTTCCTATAAAACGAACTGGGTCAATAGCTTCATAGGTTGGTCCTGCCGTTATGAGTATTTTTTTTCCTTTTAATGGGAGTTTATCTAAAATATCATTTTCAATAAACGTAATGATATCTTCTGGCTCTGCCATTCTACCCTCTCCAACTAAACCACTTGCTAATTCTCCACTTGTAGCTGGAATCATAATATTCCCATAATCTTTTAAAGTATTAAAAGAAGCTATTGTACTGGGATGCTTATACATGTCCAGATCCATTGCTGGAGCAAAATACACGGTACATTTTGCCGACAGGTATGTTGCTAGCAAAAAATTATCACTTGTGCCATTTGCCATTTTTGAAAGCGTATTGGCCGTGGCTGGGGCTATTACAAAAATATCAGCCCATAAACCTAAGTCTACATGATTATTCCAAATGGCGTTATCATCTTCTTCATTTGTAAAAGATGAATATACAGGATGTTTTGAAAGTGTTGATAAGGTTAAAGGTGTTATAAAATCTTTAGAAGCGGGTGTCATAACTACTTTTACGTTAGCACCTGCTTTAATAAATAACCTTACTAGTGAAGCAGTTTTATAAGCGGCAATACCAGCACTAATGCCTAAAAGTATATTTTTGCCGCTTAATATTGACATTTTAAAAATTATTCCTGAGAATCTTCCTCAGTATTTCTAAAATAAACTTTATCTGTTAACCATTCTTGAACAGCTAATGCATGAGGTTTTGGCAATTTTTCGTAAAATTTAGAAACCTCAATTTGCTCTTTATTTTCAAAGATTTCTTCAAGACTATCGTTATAAGTTGCAAATTCTTCCAACTTATCAATAAGTTCTTTTTTAATCTCTGTGTTAATTTGCTCTGCACGTCTTGCTATTATAGAAATTGACTCGTAGATATTCTCTGTTGGTTCGTCAATTTGATTTCTGTCGTACGTTACCGTATTAACTGGAGCATTGGTTTTTTTTAAATCCATTGTCATTGTTATTTAACTTTTAGTGCTATAATTTTTTAATTCTTCATCTAAAGTCGTTGCCATAACATTGGCCTCTTCTATATGCTTAGAATTAACATATAGTTTTTTAAATGAAGTATAATATTCTTTTGCTGTATTAAGACGATTCTTTTTTAAAGGGACTATTAGCCCGTCAATGGTCTTTTTATACTCTCTACTATTAATTGCCAATTTGAAAGCAGAATCTAGTCTATAAAACAAAGCTTCCTCACGAAGCGTAGATCCGGGAAACTCAAAAATAAAATTATCAAAAGATCTTATCGATGCCGGATAATCGGATATACGATTATATTGTTTTGCTATACTATATGCTTTCTTTTCCAGCTTATAATCTAATTCTTTAACTAATTTATTTGCTTCTGGAAGAAATTCAGACTCAGGGAACAAATTTATAAACTCTTGAAGTTTCTCAATGGCTTCTTTTGTTTCATTTTGATCCTTACTATAAACAGGAGACAACATATAATAACTTTTTGCTCCTAAAAAAGAGGCTTCTTCTAACTTCTCACTTTTTGGATAACTAGATGCAAAACGCTCAAACTGATATCCCGCAACATAGTAATCTTTCATATTATAGAATGAATTAGAATACAAATACATTAGTTTTTCAGCTTGTGGTTTCCCTCTGTAGTTTGGTACAATTTGAGCAAAAAGCCTATTCGCTTTTGAAAACTTACCTTCTTTATAAAGTGCTTCGCCCATTTTAAACTTGTCAGCAATACTCTCAGTTTTTAATGCCTTTTGGTATTCACTACAACTGTTAAAAACAGCAAATATTATTAATATGTATAAAAGCTTTTTCATTTGTTATCTTCTCTGTTTTAAAAGATCAATCTTAATTTACATCATTTATATCTCGAATGATATCGAAACTTCAATCATGACTTATTTGATAGATTTTTTAACAGAATGCAAAATTAAGTTATTAATATGGATTTAAAAAATATTATTTCAAAGCTAAAATAACTGCTAAAAGTCAGCAATCATAAGGTTTAAGTATTATTTAACAGTCCTAAAACTTATTTACAAAAGTTCTTATCTTTTCTTTTAATTGATTAGATGCTGGAACCACTGGTAATCTTACGGTATCCTGGCACAGGTTTAAGGCTTCAAAAACAGCTTTTATCCCTGCTGGATTATTCTCCTCAAAAATATAACCGATAACATCCATTAATTTATAATGAAGTTTATAAGCTTCTTTTCCTTTATCTTTTAAACCTAGACGTATCATTTCTGAAAATTCTTTAGGAAATGCTTGTCCTATTACTGAAATCACACCAGCTCCACCTGCCAAAACAATTCCCAAAGCTAAATCATCATCTCCCGAAATAATTAAGAAATCTTCTGGTTTATTCTTTAATAACTCTAAATATTGAGAAACATTGTTTCCTGCTTCTTTAACACCTATAATGTTTTTAAAATCATTAGCTAAACGTATTGTCGTTTCTGTTTCCATGTTCTTTGATGTCCTACCTGGAACATTATACAGAATAATATCTACTGGCGAAGCCTCTGAGATCGCTTTAAAGTGTTGATAAATGCCTTCTTGAGTTGGCTTACTATAGTATGGTGATACAGATAAAATGGCATCTATATTACTTAAATCCGTTGTTTTTATTTCTTCAATGATCGCTGCCGTATTACTTCCTCCAATTCCTAAAACCAGGGGTAAACGACTATTATTAGTTTCTGAAATAGTCTTAATTACCTCCTTTTTTTCTTGCTTACTTAGTGTTACACTTTCTCCTGTCGTACCACAAATTACAAGATAATCGGTGCCATTATCGATATTGAAATTAACAATATTTGCTAAGGCACTATGGTCTACACTCAAATCTGAGTTAAAAGGTGTAACCAAAGCAACTCCAGTTCCTAAAAACTTACTATTCATTCTTAAATTTTATTTAATATGGTTAGGTATTTAATAGTTTCTTCTTTAAATACGTCAAATTCTTTCAGTTTTGTTTTAATAATTAAATCATTTAAACGCTCATCTTCTTGTGCAATGCCTATTTTAAATTGTGCTTTAGATTTTGCCGTCATCATCTTTAGCTCTAAAACATCTTTTGTATAGTAACTAACTAATGCATCATATTCAGTATCTAAAAATGTTTGTAATTCTACATTGTTAATGACGCCCTTCCAGCCAAAATCTTTAGGATTAAAACAAACATCCCATGACGTTAAAGTATCTTTATCATTTTCAGAAAAAGCTACGATCTTCAATTTATTATCACGAATTTTCAAAAAATCGGCAAATACGCTAAATAGTTTAAAGTCATCAATTTCATCAATGTTTAAAATAACTCCCAAGCTCTCAATTTTCTTATCTGTAACAATTACTTGTCGTTCTGATAACAATTTGTTTAAGTGCTTTATATTAGATTTTTCTTTAAAACCCTTTAAAATCATTTATCTTTATCCTTTTGCGCAAAGGTAGCAAAAGTACACTCAAAATGTTTGTTTATATATGAGGTTAACACATTTAATTTTTTTGTTATATTTTTTTAGTCTTTTTAATTGTAAGCAGGCCAAATTTGAATTGGCGAAAATTGAAGGAGAACAAATTCAAATTACAGACACACTAATTGCTGATTCTGAAATTGAAGCCTTTATAACCCCCTATAGAAATAATATTCTAAAGGATTTAGATAGTGTTTTAGCCTATTCTGCAAACACCTACTCTAAAAACGATGGAGCACTTAATACGGCTCTTGGAAATTTTATGGCTGATGCTGTTTATAGTGAAGCTAATCCTATTTTTAAAAAAAGAACCGGGAAAAACATTGATATGGTATTACTCAATCATGGCGGCATTCGGTCTATTTTATCACAAGGAAATATAACTAAAAGAACTGCTTATCAGCTAATGCCTTTTGAAAACAGTATAGTTGTAGTTGCTTTAAAAAAGAAGCAAATAGACAGCCTGATTAATTATTTGATTAGAAAAAAGAGACCCCATCCCATATCTAAACTCAAATTAACAATAAACAGAAATGATAAAATAGTTAACGTTAAAATAAAAGATAAAAACATCAAACCTGATAAAATATATTATGTAGCCACTAATGATTATTTATACAATGGTGGAGACAATATGACATTTTTTAAAACGAACGATAGCCTGTATGTCTTAAATTACAAAGTTAGAAATGCTTTAATTGATCATTTTAAAAGGATGGATACCATTAAGCCAGTAATAGACAACAGATTCATTCAAATAAAATAAAAAGTATATGAAGCGTAGAGATTTTATACAAAAAACCTCAGCTGGGACTGCATTAGTAACTCTTGGCAGTTTAGGCTTATCATCTTTTACAACCGCATCAAAATCTAAAAAAATAACGATCCTACATACTAACGATGTACACAGTCATATTGATCCTTTTGGACCTGAAGATGGTAGAAATGCCAACAAAGGAGGAGTTGCGAGAAGAGCTAGTTTAATTGAATCTATTAGAAAAGAAAATCCGAATACATTATTATTGGATGCGGGCGATATTTTTCAAGGCACACCTTATTTTAATTATTATGGTGGTGAATTAGAATTTAAATTAATGAGTAAACTAAAATACGATGCTGCCACTATAGGCAATCATGATTTCGATAATGGTATTGATGGTTTATATGCCCAGCTAGAGCATGCACAATTTCAATTTGTTTCAGCTAATTATGACTTTTCTAATACTATAATGGACACGCATACTAAACCATATAAAGTATTCCAAAAGGATAACATAAAAATAGGTGTTTTTGGACTTGGAATAGAACTAAACGGACTGGTTGATCCATCCATGTTCAAAGAAACCAAATACCTAGACCCTATTGAAACTGCTCAAGACATGTCCAGAATTTTAAAAACAGAGGAGCATTGTGATTTAGTAATCTGTTTATCCCATTTAGGATATAATTATAAAAAAGACCCAAATAAAATAAGTGATTTGAAATTAGCTGCAGCTACTAAAGACATCCATTTAATTATTGGCGGACATACACACACTTTTTTATCAAAACCGACTATTGTTAAAAATATTGAAGAAAAAAATATGCTTGTAAACCAAGTTGGGTGTTACGGTATTAATCTTGGTAAAATTGATTTTCATTTTGATTCTAGCAAAAATATTTCAGCAAACGGAACTTCCATAATAGTTTAACGTGAATCTTGTTTAAGAAAATTTATGTCAGTTAGAGTGATTTTTGCAAAAAATCGTATCGAAAACAAATAAATTTTCGACAAAATAAGCTTCTCGATACATCCCGAAGCGAGTTCGGGACACTCGAAGTGACATCTTGAACTCTTAAACAAGATTCACGTTAGTTTAATTTAAGCTAAAATATTATCTGAAGAATATCTTTCCCTTAGCTTATAAATAGTCGCTTTATACCTATTATCGACAATCATGTATTTAAAAATAAAATAAAGTCCTACAGCATAAAGGCCTCTATAAAGCAATTCAAAACTCCAATGATACAAGTAATAAAGGTTAACATAATTTAAAATAGTTGAAAACCCTATAAAAATTGCAGCCACTAAAAATAATATAGATTGTTTTGTTTGTGTATTTAAATACACTCCAAAAGAGATAAAGGCTAATATAATTAAAGCTAAACTTTTTAAACCAAATAAAAGGACTTCTGTTTGATCTGGAATAATAACTTTTAGCACACTATACAAGGTGTATAGGAAGAATACATTTATTACAAAAACGCCTAATAAGTAAAGCCCTATCAATTTGTCTATTTTAGACAGCTTAAACTTGGGCATAACTATGGCAATTAAATACAAATAGCTTAAAAAATAAAGAATACTGGACACTTTAATATAAATTTCATTTGAAAAAAAAGTTAATGAAAGATCTCCCAAAAACGTAAACAATAAAAAAGAAATAAAAATAACTCCTAGAGTTTTATATTTTAAAAGGTAAAATATTAAAAATGCTGGTATAAATAAAGCCATTGTTGATTTTAACAATAATGAATCTTGAGTAAATGTTACAAAAAAACTTATTGCAATCAATCCTAATAAAGCACAAAAAAACGTTCTATCGAAAGTAAGGTTAAGGCTATTTTTCATGGTTTCTGAGGTTAGTAGGTTATTCCAAATATAAAAATATAATTTTATTTTAACGATAAAAACATACTTTTTGTCGATATTAATTAAAAAATATACCGTTTATCTATTAAAATTGAATTCAAAAATGATAAGTATCTGTAAATAAAACGTCTAAATTTTAAAATTATAAATGTTACTCAAAATGAAAAAACACTTACCTCTAGTCTTAAGAATAATTGTTGCCATTATTTTAATACAAACATTGCGTTTTAAATTTACTGCACATCCGGATAGTGTCTATATTTTCAATCGCGTTGGCCTAGAACCTTATGGTAGAATTGGCATTGGGATTTTAGAACTTATTGCAGGTATACTTCTACTTATCCCTAAGACCATATGGGCAGGTGCGACACTTACTTTAGGTGTGATAGGCGGCGCTATATTCATGCATTTAACTCAGCTTGGAATTGAAGTAAATAATGATGGTGGTGTTTTATTCATTACTGCTATTGTTACGTTTGTTCTTTCAGCAGTAATTCTTTACGTATATAAAAACGATATTCCGTTTATAAATAAGGCTGGATAGTTTTTTATTCCATTACTATATATTTCTCTTCTTCATTCAAAACATTTAATAGTTTTGCTTGTTGATAGAAAAAGTAAAAAGCAACTAGTGTAAGCGTAGTAGAAATAAAGTTAAGCAGGCTTCTTTGTGCAATATAAAAATATGCCACCTGCATGACTTCTGAAAAGACAATACATAATGCCCCTATAAATAAATATAAAGACTTCTTATTATCCCTGTAAAAATAGTTCAATAATGCTACTGACAATAATATGAGCATAACAATATTATATGCCATCTCTAGATAATAGCCGTCTCCAATATTAATGCTCAATATGACTTGTAAAACATATACTAAATATATATTTAAAACTGTTAAAACAATTAAATGAATTTTAAAATTTTTAAGCACATAAAATAAATTTAGTGATTTACTAATTTTTATGATCAAAAACACATACGCAAATATAAATAATACATTTCCTACAAAATAATCGAAGTCTTTCAAATTACCCTCTTTACCATCTGATATATAAAATATTACTATTCCCATTAAATCTGATATGGAATAGCATAATATAAATAACAAAAAGAATATATTTTTCCTTCTTACAAAAATCACATATATTAGCGCTATTAATGGAGTTATTAAACAATCCAAATTAAAAGAAAGTGTATCATTTCCATTAAATTCATTAATAGCGAATAACACATATACTAACAAAACACATCCTACCAAGACTTTCGACTTGTACATAATAGCGATTTTTGATTCATCAGCAAATATAGACAAATTTTACAATTAAACAGTAAAAATATGCTTTTTATCGATTAAAAAATGTATTTCGTCGATTTTTTATATGGATTACTGTATTTTTTGTAAGAATTCATTCTCGCTAATTAATGGTACACCAAGCTTGTCTGCTTTTTCCTTTTTGCTAGGCCCCATATTACTCCCTGCTACGATATAACTTGTTTTAGAAGAAATAGAACTACTTAACTTGCCTCCGTTATCTTCGATGAGTTTTTTAAGCTCATTTCGCGAGACATTTTCAAAAACACCAGAAACAACAATGACATCTCCAGCCAATATACTTGTTTGCCCAATTAATTGTTCTTCAGATAATTCTAATTGAACTCCAAACTGCTTTAACCTATCAATTATATGCAAGTTTACTTCCGATTTAAAAAATACACTTACACTTTCTGCAATCTTAACTCCTATTTCATCGACATTAACCAAATCCTCTTCTGTAGCATTAGCTATCGCTTCAATACTTTTATAATGTTTAGCCAATTTTTTAGCAACCGTTTCTCCTACATATCGAATCCCTAAAGCAAACAGAACACGTTCAAAAGGAATATTTTTAGAAAGTGCTATCCCTTGAATCAAATTATCTGCACTTTTTTCTGCCATACGTTCTAAAGGGATAACTTCTTCTTTGGTTAATTCATACAAATCTGAATAATCAGAGATCAAACCTTCATTTACCAAAAGAGCAACAGTCTCTCCTCCCAGTCCTTCAATATCCATAGCTTTCCTCGATATAAAGTGTTGAATTCGCCCAATAATCTGTGGTTTACAGCCGTTATAGTTAGGGCAATAGTGCTGAGCCTCACCATCCTGTCTCACAAGTTCAGTTTCACATTCCGGACAATGCGTAATATATACTGTTGGTTGGGAAGCATGAATTCTCTTAGCTAAATCTACCCCAAGGATTTTTGGGATAATCTCTCCTCCTTTTTCAACATAAACTTCATCCCCTACTCGGATATCTAATTTTTCAATTTGGTCCGCATTATGCAACGATGCCCGTTTTACAGTGGTTCCTGCTAATTCTACAGGTTCTAAATTAGCAACTGGCGTAATTGCCCCTGTACGTCCTACTTGATAGGTAATACTATTTAATCTTGTTGAAACTTGCTCTGCTTTAAATTTATAAGCCATCGCCCACCTTGGAGCTTTTGCTGTATAGCCTAATTCTTCTTGCTGCTGCAAACCATTTACTTTTATAACAACACCATCTGTCTCATAGGGCAAATCATGACGATTTACATTCCAATAATCGACAAACTCCAAAGCTTCGTCAATAGAATTAACAAGTTTTGCCGCACTTGGTACTTTAAAGCCCCAAGCTCTTGCTTTTTCTAAACTTTCAAATTGTGTTTTAATATTCAAATTGGACCCCGTTATATTATAAAGGAAGCATTCTAAAGGACGTTTAGCGACTTCTGTACTATCCTGAAGTTTTAAACTACCGGAAGCTGTGTTTCTAGGGTTTCTATAAGGCTCTTCTCCTATTTCAATACGCGCCTCATTCATTTTATTGAAACCATCAAAAGGTAATACAATTTCGCCTCTTATGTCAAATTTTGCGGGATAGTCAGTTCCTTTAAGCTGCAACGGTATTGATTTAATGGTTTTTATATTAGCAGTTACATTATCACCTTGAACGCCATCTCCTCTTGTTATTGCCTTAGCCAGATTACCATTTTCATAAGTTAAACTAATAGACGCTCCGTCATATTTTAATTCACATGTATATTGAATCTCACCATCTATTAATTTTTTAATACGGGTTTCCCAATCCTGCAAATCTTCTTTAGAATAAGAATTGTCTAAAGAATACATACGATGTTCATGTACAACAGTTTCAAAATTCTTAGTTACCTCTCCACCAACCCTTAAGGTAGGAGAATTAGTATCAAAAAACTCAGGGTGTTTAGCCTCCAATTCCTGGAGTTCTTTAAGTTTTTTATCGAATTCAAAATCAGAAATCGTTGCGTTGTCAAGTACATAGTAATTGTAGTTATGTTCTCTAAGTTCCGTTCTTAAAGTTTCA
The DNA here is from genome assembly GCF_030540775.2 of Flavivirga abyssicola. Taxonomy (GTDB): domain Bacteria; phylum Bacteroidota; class Bacteroidia; order Flavobacteriales; family Flavobacteriaceae; genus Flavivirga; species Flavivirga abyssicola. The sequence goes on from NZ_CP141266.1 coordinate 4,676,622, forward strand.
ATTAATTCCTTAGTTCCCATTAAAAAGTAATAGATTATTTTTTAAAGCTCCTAATATACTAAAATGAGTTCCAAGAAATTATTACTAAAGTTATTTTTTATCAGTTTTTTATTCAACACTCTAGGTACAAGTACTCTAAATATTACCAATTAAAATAGCTTTTTTTAGTTTTTTAAATTTTTGCTAATAATGCAGCAATAGCATCCTAATCTATTAATGATTTAAACACAAAAACGCTGAATAGTTTTATTAGCCCATAAATACAGCTTTAATCATTCTATCTTTTTTAAAGATATCTTGTTTTAGCCTTATATTATTGAAGTTGTTCTTTTTAAGTAATCGTATCATATCATTACCTAAATACTCGTTAATTTCAAAAAACAATAACCCTTCATTTTTTAAATGACTCAAAGCAAATCGAGTAATGGCTTCATAAAATTGCAAAGGGTTTTCATCTTTTACGAATAATGCTAAATGCGGTTCATTATTTACGACATTGGGTTTCATAAATGCCTTTTCTCGCTCTCGCACATACGGTGGGTTAGACACGATAGCATCAAATTTTAAATTTTTAAATTCAGCGTTAAAAGTCTCAGTATCTAAAATATTTGCTTCTATAAACTCAATTGCAACATGGTTTAAGTCAGCATTTTGTTTTGCTACTTTAAGCGCCTCATGACTAACATCTAACCCATAAACCTCCACATTTGGTAAACTTTTAGCCAAAGAAACAGCAATACAGCCGCTCCCAGTTCCAATATCTAATATTGTATAGTTAGTTGCCGTTTCTTGTTTGCTTTCTGCTTCTTTTAAAACCCAGTCTACAAGTTCTTCTGTTTCCGGTCTTGGAATTAATACACTATCGTTAACCTTAAAAGGGAGCCCATAAAATTCTGTATCTCCTACTATATATTGTATAGGCTCTTCTTTTTTTAATAACTGTAAAGCGTTTAGAATAATCTCGTTATCATCAACTTTATAATCAGGCTCTAAAGCTAATTGCATTCTAGTAACTGAATAATAGGCTTCTATTAATATAAAAAAGAAACTGTCTATCTCTTCTTTACCATAAATAGCGCCTAATTCTTTATGAAATATGTCCTGAATTTTTTTTAGCCTCATAAGTCCTTTATCATCCAAACACCACAAGAATAGTGTCCCGTATTACCTAAACCGCTTTTCAAATGTTTAAAACCATAGCTTTCATAAATATGAATAGCCGCTTTAAGTTGGGGTGCAGATTCTATATAACATTGTTTATATCCTAATTCCTTGGCTGATTGTAAACATTTTTCAAACATTAATTTGCCATAACCTTTACCTCTTACTTTTGGAGAAAAATACATCTTTTGAATTTCGCAAACATCAGCTTCAAAATCTTTTAGAGGCTTAATACCTCCTCCTCCTAAAACCTCGCCATTATTATCAATTATGTAATATACATCATTACTATTTTGATAAGACTCAAACATTCTCGGAGTTTCTTCATCTGTATACGCCGTACCTTCTAAAGGGATTTTAAACTCGTGAAAACAATTTCTTATAATTTGTTCTATCTGTTGATTGTCTTCAGGCTTAATTTCTCGAATAACTATAGTATCTTTACTCACTTTTAAAGTATAATTTTATCCAAGTGAAGATACTTAAATCTAAAAAAAATAGGATGAGGAATATCATTATTTTATCAACAACATTATTTGCTTTTATAAGTTGTTCGGTTAACAAAAAACCAGAGTTTTTGTATGTTGAAAACATTAAAGTTCAAGAATCGACTTCAAAACACATAACTTTTACAGCTGATGCTTTTTTTATAAACCCCAATGATATTGGCGGTGAATTAAAAACTGACGAAATAAAGGTTTTTATTAATGATAATGAAATGGCAACAGTATCTACTAATAGCTTTAAAGTACCTGCCAAAAAAGAATTTTCAATTCCCTTGAAAGCAAACATTCCAACTGATAGTATTTTTAGCAATAAAAATCTTGGTGGATTACTTGGCAGCCTTTTTAATCAAAAAATTAAAGTACAATATAAAGGCGATATCGTATACAAAGCTTTAGGAGTTTCGTTTACTTACAATATTGATAAAACTGAAAACGTGAAGATTAAACTATAAATAGTTGACTAATAACGAAACATACATAAAACGCTGTATAGAAATTGCTAAAAACGGTTTAGGCTATACCAGGCCAAATCCTATGGTTGGCTCTGTTATTGTTTATGACAACCAAATTATAGGAGAAGGCTATACAAGTCCCTATGGCGGTAATCATGCCGAAGTTAATGCTATAAATTCTGTTACAGATAAAGCTTTATTAAAAAATGCTACTATATATGTAACGCTAGAACCTTGCTCTCATTACGGAAAAACACCACCTTGTAGTGATCTTATTATTAAGCATAAAATTCCAAATGTGGTTATTGGATGCATAGATGATAACACAAAAGTTGCTGGTAAAGGAATTAAAAAACTCATAGAAGCTCATTGTAATGTTACTGTTGGAGTTTTAGAAACAGCCTGTAAAGAACACCATAACCGTTTTTTTACATTTCATAATAAAAAGCGCCCATATATTATTTTAAAATGGGCAGAAACCAAGGATGGCTTTATTGCTCCAAAAAACAGAGAAGAACAAAAACCTGTTTGGATCACTAATAAGTATTCAAGACAATTAGTCCATAAATGGCGCGCTGAAGAACAAGCTATCTTAGTGGGCACAAATACTGTTTTGCAAGACAACCCAAGTTTAACTACCAGAGACTGGAAAGGCAACCATCCAATTAGGATTGTTTTAGATAAAGACTTAAAACTATCCAAAGAGTTTTCGGTTTTTAATAATGACGCCAAAACGATTACAATAAACAATATCGATTTTAGTAAAAATATAGCTCAACAGATTTGTGACATTTTACATCATAATGATATTACTTCTGTAATTATTGAAGGCGGACAAAAAACACTACAGACTTTTATAGATGAAGGTATATGGGATGAAGCTAGGGTTTTCACAGGAGACACAGAATTCAAAAAAGGAGTAAAAGCACCAATATTTTCAGGCAAACTTATTTCGGAAGAAAAAATTATGTCCGACATTCTTAAAGTTTACAACAATGATTAAAACTATTATTTTCGATTTCGGAAATGTATTTATCAACTTAGACCTAGAAGGTCATATGCAACATGCGCTCAAAGCTTATGAAATTGAAGCTTTTTCAGAAGAAATGATGGCTTTTAATAGTTTTTATGAACAAGGCCTTATTTCAACTGATGAGTTTCTTAAATTTTACACAGAAAATTTTCCGAAACTTTCAACCAAAGCGTTAATTGACATTTGGAATTTTATGTTGAAAGATTTCCCTGTACACCGTTTAGATTTTTTAAAGCAACTTAAATCTGATTCAAAATACAATCTTATTTTATTAAGCAATACTAACGAACTTCATATAAATTGGATTGAAAAACACATTCCTTTTTACGAAACATTTAAAAGTTATTTTGATGTTTTCTATTTATCACACGAAATTGGTTTAAGGAAACCCAATCAAGACATTTTTGAGTTTGTGCTAAAAGAAAATAAACTAAATGCAGAAGAATGCCTTTTTATTGATGATAATATTGATAATATTAACACGGCAAAAGAATTAGATCTTAATGTTTGGAATATCAATCATAAAACCGATGACATCATAGATCTATTCACTGTAAAAAAAACGTGTTTTGATGCACCTTAAGCCGTCGTTAAAGTGCATCTTTTTCCATGCGGATTAATTAATCAACAATAACTTTCTTAATCGTTTTATTGTTATCTCTTTTAAATATTACAAAATAGATCCCTTTAGACCAATTATCGATATCAATAGCTGTTTTTCCCCCAACGACTTCGAGTTCTTCTTTTTCATATACCATGTTTCCTAAAACATCTACTATAGATATACTCCCACCTGTATTATCTTTTATTTTGATATTTAAAATAGAATTTGCAGGATTAGGGTATATAGAAAAAACATTGTCAAGATTATTATCACCTACACTTAAAGCTTCTAAATAGGTTAAAACTATTCTAGTAACTGCCCAATTAGGATCACTTCCTCCTCGATCTGAAAACTCTAATGAAAGTTTCCCATCAGTTACATCTACTTCAAATATTTCGTTAAAATATACACCAGGAGTAATATTTACATTTTCTAACCGATCGACACCTTCTGCTTTAACAAATATATTATCGTGTGCATAAAGACGATCACCAAATGAAATAAGCACCTTCCACTTGCCATTACGTAATTTTGTTTCAAAAGTTCCTGGCTGTGTAGATTGACATAAGTCTCTATTAAGATCGTTAGTACCAGGTGCACTACCACGGTCCCTATCATCAATATGAGTCGTGTCTGTCCATCCGTACAAACTATTAGATGTATTCCCGTGTACCCTATCATGATAAGACCATAGTGAGGATGTTCGAGTTCCCAAATCGAAACTAAATTCATTACTATTCTCATTAAAATGAGAGGTCACTTTATCAATATAAACAGCACCAAAATCTGTGCGTCCAGTTGTATCAAAAACAGTGTAATGGAAAAAATCCCTTCCATTAAGGCCAGATGCTGGTTGCGTATATATAAGCTCATTTCTTCCTCCAGGACCTGTACCTGCAGAAAGGCTAATTGTTCCACCCAGATTACTTACCTGATCCAAAATCCTAACATCTAACACATCGTTATTAACATCATAATCATTTGAAATTACATCAATAGTAATTGGAGCATCAAATTGCATTTCATATTCATCATAAACACCAAAAGGCTTTACCTCACCAGGTGTTGATGTTGGAATTCCTGCCGAGCGTTTTTGATTAAGTACCTGCCTTACAATTTGAGCTTCAGTTGTAGAAAATCTACCTACATTGTTATTTCCTGACCCATGCATAACACTAATACCATAATCTCTTCCCCCTGCAGTAGTAGACCCTGCATTGTCTCTCGGTCTATTCTCATAAAATATCCCGGAGCTGTTAGTATGTCTTAAATTCCAAACATGACCAACTTCGTGCGTAGCCGTACCATCTGCCCAACTAGTTGGGCCATTTCCACCCATAGTTGCATATTTAAAAGAGGTAGCTACTTTATTAACATATGCCAAACCCGAAGGCGCTGCCGCTACATGATAAACAGCCAAATCGTGCGTGGTCCCCACCTCACTTGGGTTATTATTCCAATAATCTTTAAATGCTGCAAGACTAGAACTAGCAGTTGAAGATGTCCCTGTACCTGTCACTAAATCCCTTAATGGATCTGTACTAGCATCTGTTCTAATTATAACAGTACCAAGTGTAAACTTTACACCAGAACCATGAAGAAAACGTCTATTAAGATTTCCAATTATAGATTGTGCAGAAGCTTGTGCCTTGGACAAATTCCCATTATAAGCAGTGCTTGAGAAAAAAGACCTAGAGCCAATTTCTACACCAATTTCATATTCAAGCACATCCATTACTGTAGTTGGAGGCAAACTTGCTGCAAGAAGACCAGTTTCTTTTAACAATAATGGTTTGTCTGTACCTTTAGAAAAATTGGCAGGTAATTTTGTTTTTTGACTTGAATTTTCATTCTCCGAGATTGAATGCGTACTATCCCCATTATTAATATCCAACATACACCCTTTACCTAAATGCAAATTTTCTTTTTTAACAACAAAAATATCATGAGTCCTTTTGTTTTCTGATGAAGGTCTTATTTCTATCGTTTCGCTTTTAGATTTAACTATAGTTGCTATTAATCCTTTTTCAGATATTACGGCATTCACATAAATATCTGGATATTCTTTAAGGTTTCCTGTATATGCACATTCTTTTGGTTTTTCAGTTTCTACCAACTTACCAGTACCATCATCTATTAAAAACCTAGTATTTCTGCCATACACCAAACTCTTCTCAAGTTCAAGAGTCATTACCTCGTCCAAATAAATGATTGGTATTGAAAACCTAGAAGGTAAATTCTTAGGAAGCTCTTCAATAATTAAAGTCTCGTATTGAGAATTATTATTATCATGGTTTATTTTATTTTGTGCACTTACAATGTGACAACCTAAAATAAGCAGTAAAAAAAGTATTTTTCGGTATGGTAGTTTTAACATCATAATTATATTTTGTTAGAGCTTGGATTAAATGTCTTACAAATTTGATACTAAAATTGCTATCTTATCGGGTACAGATATTTCTTTTTAATACATATTCTGTTCATTTTCAATCTGAAAACTATAAAAACAACAAAACCCACTTTCTCTTGTTAAAATAAAACTCGCACAAACACTATTTAAATGATTTTGAATTTTATGTATAAAGTTTCACATGAACATAAAAATTATACCTTATTATTGTAAAAATGAATTCGCCAAAAGATACTTATAGAACAATTCTCAAAGCTTCGGAAGAACAACTTTATAAAGACAGAAACAGTAAGTTTTACGGTTATGCGTTTCCTGTTTTAACAGAAAGTGATGTAAAAGCCCACATTGAAACATTAAAAAAGACACATCATGCCGCAAGACATTGGTGCTATGCTTATCAATTAGGAACAGAGAGGTTCTCGTATCGCGCCAATGATGATGGAGAGCCTAATAATTCCGCCGGTATGCCAATTTATGGGCAAATCCAATCTTTTGATGTGACTAATATTTTGGTGGTTGTAGTAAGATATTTCGGTGGTGTTAAACTAGGTGTAGGTGGTTTAATTAACGCCTATAAAACAACAGCTCAGATAACATTAGAACATTCCAATATATTAGAAAAGACTATTAATATAAATTACCTTATTTCATTCGATTATAAAAACATGAATAAAGTGATGCGAATTATTAAAGAGAAAAACTTAAATATTAGCAACCAAATTTTAGAAATGGATTGTAAGATTACGATTTCGGTCAGAAAAAAGGACGCACAATCTATTTTTGAAACTTTTAATCGCTTATTCGAAATAAGTATTAAAAAAAATTAGCCTACTAAAAGATCCAAAAGATATTGTGGTGCTTTTGTAGGCTTATTAGTTTTCATATCTATAAACACCAAAACCGTGCTAGCAGTTGTTAAAATTTCACCCTTTTTATTAGTGATTTCATAATCAAATTCGATCTTAATCGTAGGAGTTTTCTTTAGTTGAGTTTTTACATTAATTACATCGTCATAACTCGCTGATTTCTTATAGTTTATGTTCAAAGAAACAACTGGTAACATGATCCCACTTTCTTCCATCATTTTATAAGAAACTCCTAATTTTCGTAACCACTCAACTCTTCCCATTTCAAGGTATAATGCGTAATTACCATGATAAACGACTCCCATTTGGTCAGTTTCACCATATCTCACTCTTATTTGTATTTCGTCGATTTTCATAGGGATTATTAATTTTTTTTTCGTAGTTTCGGCATGAGCTTAAACATGAGGAAAAAATTCTAAAAATTCAATAGTAAATCATTTTTTTTTTAAGAATTTTGTTCACATATTTGCCACAAGTAAATTGGGTCAGAGGGGAACATTCAATCTCTCTTAATTAAACTAACTAACAAATAACTACTAGTAAACTA